>NZ_AZER01000004.1 GCF_001436045.1 Limosilactobacillus frumenti DSM 13145 | reverse complement strand
TCAGATTTCACAAAGTCCTATTTAGAATTTACACCAATTATACGGACATAACCTTTTTCTCAATTAAAGGCGTTAAAGAATAATCGATTTAGTTATTACCTTATTTAAAGTTAAGGATTGCTTTTTGTTCTCTTCAGTTGCAATCGCTTGCAACTCGCACCTATCCTCTGCTATGCTCGTGCCAACAATGGTAATTGTTTATTCACCTAAATTTAGGATGGAGGTAATTAAATGACTGAAAGTTATCAATTTGATGTTTTGTACTTAGGCGCGGGGCATGGTGCCTTCGACGGGGCGGTTCCACTAGCTAATAGTGGTAAAAAAGTCGCCATTATCGAAGCGGACAAAATCGGGGGAACTTGTCCAAACCGTGGATGCAACGCGAAAGTTACGCTGGACAACCCGGTTCAACTTTTACGCCACCAAGAACGCCTTGATGGCATTGTAAATGGTGACTTAAAGCTGGATTGGACTGCCAATGTAGAACATGAACACGAAGTCATCGACGGCTTGCCGGACATGATTACTGGTTTACTCGACTCTGTTGACATCGAAATTATTCACGGTCGTGGAAAATTTGTTGATGCTCACACCATCGAAGTGGATCAACAGCGCTACACCGCTGATAAAATCGTGATTGCAACGGGGCTACGTCCCCACCATCTAGATGTTATGGGCTCAGAACTTACGCATGACAGTACCGATTTTATGGACCTCAAACAGCTTCCTGAAAATATCGTAATTATTGGCGCGGGCTATATCGGCATGGAATTTGCCACGATTGCCAATGCTGCCGGCGCGAACGTCACTGTACTTTTACGCCATAATCGGGCGTTGCGCAAATTTAATCAAGATTACGTAAAACAAGTCATTGCCGACCTCGAAAAACGAGGGGTGAAGTTCATTTACAACGCTCAGGTGGATCGTTTTGAGGAAGACGGTTCTCATTTTACCGTGTCTTATAACGATTACGAAACCCTCACCACCGACTGGATTTTGGATGCTACCGGACGAATTCCTAACATCGAAAACATCGGATTAGACGAAGTAGGCGTTAGTTACAATGCTAACGGGATCGAAGTTAACGATCATCTTCAAACTAATATTGATAACATCTATGCTTCTGGTGATGTGCTTGATAAAGAACAGCCTAAGCTCACCCCGACTGCGATCTTTGAATCTAGTTATTTAACCCAACTTTTCACAGGAAAGACTACTGACGCAATCAACTATCCGCCCATCCCAACCATTGTCTTTACCTCACCACAAATCGCACAGGTTGGTATGAGCGTCGAAGAAGCTCAGCAAAATCCTGATTACACCATTAAAACTAATCATCTTCCTGACGGATGGTTCCGCCAAGTTGATAAGGAAACAATTGGTGATAACACCTTGATTTACGATCAAGACCATCATCTTGTAGGAGCAGCTGAAGTTAGTGAACATGCTGCCGATGCAATTAACGTTTTATTACCAGCAATTGAGTTTCAATATACAGCTGAACAACTAGGCCGCATCGTACCTCTCTTCCCTACTTTGGGAGCGGACGTCTGGTCACAGATTTAAAAAAACGCTGAGCCTCTTTTAAGGAGACTCGGCATTTTTTTATTATTTGGCAGATTGCAAGAAATAACTTGAACGAATTTAGTGACGTAGATTAAGCAGGAAGATCTCGATTGGTGTGTGCCAGTTAAGACATTTAAGTGGTCGGGAATTCAAATACCAATTAATTTGAATCAGCTTGTGATCGCTTAACTCTTCAATGGCTTGTCCCTTGGGAATAAACCGTCGCAAAACTCGATTACGGTTCTCATTACTACCGCGTTCGTGCGGTGAATAGGCATGGGCAAAGTAAACCTGAGTACCCGTTAGCTGTTCAATTGCCTGATAGTTAGCGAACTCTTTCCCATGATCCACAGTAAGCGTCTTGAGCTTGTCTTGAAGTTGACTAGCTAGTTCAAGTACGGCTTGAGTCATGGACTGACTGTCGCGGCCATGGAGCCGTTTAACAATTGTCAGGCGACTCTTACGCTCCACAAAAGTAGCCACAGCTTGGCCTTTACGTTTGCCAGAAAGTACGGTATCAGCTTCAAAGTGGCCAAATTCCTGGCGAGTTTCGACTTTATGAGGACGCTTCTCAATTGAGCGGCCGTGACTGAACGTACCACGCTTTTCTTTAGCACGATGACGACGAATTCCATGATCAGGCAAATTGGGTAGCTGTACATCAAGCCATCCTTGATCAATCCAGTTATAGACCGTCTTGTAGGCAATCCCCACCACATGGGCAACTTGTTCAGGGGACCACTTCTGGACTTGAATCTTTTCCTCGATCAAGTGCTTAAGGGTTTTAGTAAGCGAAGACTTTCGCCCCCGTTGACTAACCTTGTGTTCAAAGTCAGTTTGCGCTAGTTCAGCTTGATACCCACTATTTAGCCGGTGAAGTTCGTTAAAGATGGTGGTCTTACTAAAGCCTAAGTAGTTAGCGATGTATTGCAAGGAACGTCCTTCATTATGAAGCGTTTCAATGACAACACGGTTCTGGAATGATAAAATAGTGGTGCTCATCAAGGTCCTTCTTTCTAATGGATTGTGTGGTAACACCATTAAAGACCTTGATGGTTTTTTCTGTCCACTTAAATGTTCAACTTAAATTTTACAATCTACCCCTTTTAAAACGAGTATTTTACAAACAGAGGTAGTAGCATAAGAAACCATTTGTAATAGATTCTCTTATGCTACTGCCTTTAATTTAGCTAATTTTCAAAATACTTTGGCCCAAGTATTGACAATTTAGATGTCTAGATAGATAATACAGTTGTTCGAACAAATACTTGGGTCCAAATATTATAAGGAGGCCGAGATGAAACTAAAAGAGATTTCAAATATTACTGTAGGACTAAATAGTCAGCGGTTAAAAGCAGCAGCTAAGGATAATATTGTCTATACCGCCAATGATTTAACCAATGACTTATCTGCAGGGTATCGTGGAAAGTACATTCTTAGCGATAAGGAAAGGGTAGATGCTGGTGATGTTGTCTTCCATCTTATGTCAGCAACTTCGGCAGTTGTTTCCAATGCCAATGCTGGAAAGCTAATGTCACAAAACATTCTTAAGTTTCAATTTGATCGGAGTAAGATTGATGCCTGGTACTTCTGCTATGTACTGAATGAAGCACAATCGATCAAGCACCAACTGCATAATATGAAAGAAGGAACGGTTACTAAACTAATAACTCCTACGACTATCAAGAACTTACATATTGATCTTCCTGATATTGAATTGCAGAAGCAAATAGGTAGTATTTACTCAACAATGCTGGTAACGAATCGAATCAGGGAAGAGTACATTCGAAAAGAAAGTGCCGCAATCCTAGAAGTCCTAAAAAAGGAAGATAATAACAATTAACGGAGGTAATGACAATGACTGAATCAACTGAAACTAAGAGCCTAGAAACCGCATTATTTAGTGCGGCAGATGCTCTCCGCTCCAAGATGGATGCTAATGAATATAAGAATTACTTATTAGGAATCATTTTCTACAAGTACCTTTCTGATAGTATGCTTTACGAAATCGCTGATGAAATTGGTGATGGTCGTGAGAATACAACACTTGCTGAGGCACAGAAACTGTATGAAGAAAATGCGGACGATGAGGATCTTCAAGATGAATTAATGGATACTTTCTCATACGTAATTACTCCAGAACATACCTTTACAAAGGTAATGGATCACGTTAATGATCACTCATTCCAGATTGTTAATTTGGCAGATGCTTTTAAGGAGATTGAAGGAACTAATGAAACATTTGAAGGCTTGTTCGACGATGTTGACCTTTTCTCTAGGAGATTAGGTAATAATGCGCAAAAGCAGGCCGACACCATTAGTGCAGTCCTATCAGCAATTAGTGATTTGGAATTAGTTCAATCCCCTGGCGATACCTTAGGTGATGCATATGAATATTTGATTAGTCAATTTGCATCTGAATCAGGGAAAAAGGCCGGTGAATTTTATACCCCACAAAAGGTATCTGAACTATTGACGCGTCTAACATTAGTAGGTAAGCAATATCCTGAGGGTATGACTGTTTATGACCCAACGATGGGTTCTGGATCTTTACTATTGAATTTCAAAAAGTACATTGGTGAAAGTCAAAAGGATGAAATCATCTACTATGGCCAGGAAATTAATACCTCAACCTATAATCTGGCTCGGATGAACATGATTTTGCACCATGTTGATACAGCTAACCAGCACTTGCGCAATGGAGATACGCTGGATGCTGACTGGCCACCTTCTGCTAAAACCAACTTTGATGCGGTAGTAATGAATCCACCGTACTCACTACATTGGTCATCAGCTAAAGGTTTTCTAGAAGACCCACGGTTTAGCAAATATGGAGTTTTAGCACCGAAGTCCAAGGCTGATTACGCATTCTTGCTTCATGGTTTCTATCACCTGAAGAATACTGGGACAATGGCCATTGTTCTACCACACGGGGTATTATTCCGGGGTACTAAGGAAGGTAAGATCCGTCAAAAGTTATTGGAAGATGGATCAATTGATGCGGTGATTGGTTTACCTGCTAACCTGTTTTACAGTACGTCAATTCCAACAACAATAGTTGTATTGAAGAAGAATAAGCAAGACCGCAGTGTAATGTTTATTGATGCTTCTAAGGAGTTTGAAAAGGGTAAGAACCAGAATCAACTTCGTGAAGAAGACCTTGATAAGATTATCAAGACCTATGAAGAGCGTAAGGACGTTGATAAGTATGCTCATCTAGCAACCTTTGATGAGATTAAGGAGAATGACTTTAATCTCAATATTCCTCGTTATGTTGATACTTTTGAACCAGAGCCAGAAGTGGACTTAAAGCAAGTATCTAAAGACTTAACTGCAGTAAATAAGCAGATTAAGGACAACGAAAAAGAATTGGTGGGAATGCTGAAGCAACTGACGTCCAAAGATGATGACATTATGGAAGGTATCAATGATATCATTCAGAATTTTGAGGAGGACCTTAAGTAATGAAGGAACAAAAGAAAAAAGTCCCTGATCTTCGTTTTAAGGGCTTCACTGACGATTGGGAACAGCGTAAGTTACTGGAGACACAGACAACCTTTACGGATGGAAACTACAGTAGTCTTTATCCCCAAAAAGAGGATTTCACAACAGCTCAAAATGGTGTGCCATTTTTAACAGGAAGTGATATTTATGATGGAAAGTTAAATAATAAAAATTGCAAGTATATTACACATGAGAAGAATAAAAAACTAACGTCTGGTCATGTTGCTTTTGATGATGTTGTCATTGCGGTTCGTGGATCTCTTGGAAATATAGGGTATGCAAGTAAGAATAATGAAGGTTGGAATATAAACTCTCAACTTGCAATTATCCGAACCAACAAAGATGAACTAAATGGGTATTTTATTTTTTGCTATTTAATAACTAACGAAGGATTGAAGGCTATTAATTCTAGGATCACTGGAACAGCATTAAAACAATTACCTATAAAACAACTCTCTTCTATATATATTCCTGTTATCGGTTTAAAAGAACAGAATCTGATTTCAAAAATATTTAAATTGATTACGAATCAGATTACCCTTCAGCAACGGAAGTTAGATCTCCTAAACCAGCTGAAAAAAGGTTTGTTGCAGAAAATGTTTGCTGATAAAGATAGTAAAAGGCCTATTTTACGTTTTAATGGTTTCACTGATGATTGGGAAGAGCGTAAGTTGGGAGATGTAACTGACATAAAAACTGGTTCTAGAAATCACCAAGACTCTGTTGAAAATGGAAAATATCCTTTTTTTGTTCGTTCGGAAAAAATAGAACGACTTGATGAGTATGATTTTGATACAACAGCAATATTAATTCCTGGTGATGGCCGTATTGGGGAAATCTTTCATTATTACGATGGAAAATTTGCCTTACATCAACGAGTATACAAGGTTGACAATTTTAATGGAATTGATGTGTTATTCTTACTAAGTTTATTTAGATATAGCTTCAGAAGGCATGCATTAAGATTGAATGCACAAGGTACAGTTCCTTCACTATGTTTACTAAATGGGAGATATTACTTCCAAAACTAGAAGAACAAGAAAAAATTGGACAACTCTTTCAATCTCTCGACAAAACTATCACTTTGCATGACAAGAAAATCCAATATCTTAAACAACTTAAACGGGGATTATTGCAAAAAATGTTTATGTAAAGAAGGGTCTTGTTAACATGAAAATTGAATTGAAATCGGGTTTACACACTTACAACTTAGAAAATCTGGGCCAGGTTGAAATTGATACGTACTTCGCAGACGACGTTGGTGAACTCTGTATTAAGGCAACATTTGTTCCTACTATATTTATAGATGGGAAAAGTATTAATACAATCAAATTTTCAGGGCCAGGAGATAGTTATAATTTAACCTCGGACATCACGCTTTTCGTACATGGTATTAATCAAGAGGTCTAAACACATGCAACAAGAACTACAAATGGAAGCCAAACTCATCCAGCAACTAACCCGCGACGAATCGCAGTGGACATTGCGCGAAGACTTAAAAAATGAGGATGATCTTTGGAATAACTTCTTTACAATTTTACAGAATAACAACCGCCAAGTACTGGATGATGTCCCTTTAACCGATAATGAAAAGGCCAGTATTAAAGCTCAGATTA
This sequence comes from Limosilactobacillus frumenti DSM 13145, assembly GCF_001436045.1. Taxonomy (GTDB): domain Bacteria; phylum Bacillota; class Bacilli; order Lactobacillales; family Lactobacillaceae; genus Limosilactobacillus; species Limosilactobacillus frumenti. The sequence goes on along the minus strand of NZ_AZER01000004.1, from coordinate 125,573 downwards.
ACCACTCCACCTTCTTTAAGGCTGCACAAGACTTTACAGGTGCTAATGGACAATATCGAATCACAATTCAGCGTGACGATACGACGGTTGGCACGATCAACCTGATGGTAATTGATCACACCAATATTGCTGGGGGTACCTCAGTCTACGAGGTGGTCCATCAGATACAGCTGGACCGCCGTCAAGAGATGGATAATGACCGGCGAGGTGATGTTACTCTTTTGATTAATGGGTTGCCGGTCATTCATATTGAGCTAAAGACGCCTAAACGTTCCTATTTGCAGGCTTTTAACCAAATTCAGAAATACATTACTGAACAGAAGTTCAATGGAATCTTTTCTAATATTCAAATGTTTGTGGTTACTAATGGCACAGATACCAAATATGTGGCTGCTGACCAACACTTGCGAGAAAAGTTCCTGAGTGGGTGGGTTGATAAGGATAATAACCCTGTACGAAACTACTTGGACTTTGCCAAGGATGTATTATCAATTCCTGCAGCCCACCATATGGTCGCTGATTATTCTGTATTGGATAGTAAACAGAAGCACATCATTTTGCTTCGCCCATACCAGGTTCATGCGATTGAGGCGATCTTTGAAGCATCGAAGAGACAGCAGTCTGGTTTTATTTGGCACACAACTGGTTCAGGTAAGACGCTGACCTCTTATCGGGTAGCCCATAATCTCTTGAGCATCCCTTCACTCGATAAAGTGATTTTCCTTATTGATCGAAAGGACTTGGATAATCAAACTACTCAAGCCTTTCAGTCCTATGCTAACAATGACTCGATTGACGTTAATGAAACCGAGAGTACCATTAATCTTGCTAAGAAGCTAACTAGTGGTGAACGTACTGTTTTAGTAACAACGCGGCAAAAGTTGCAACATTTATTTAAGTGGCAAGCAGATGAGCGTAATGAGGCTATGTTTAAGCGGCTTAAGAATCTTAAATTAGCTTTTATTGTTGATGAATGCCATCGTACCATTTCACCAGTAAGTAAAATGGAAATTGATAAGTTCTTCAACATCCAACCACTTTGGTATGGCTTTACGGGGACCCCGATCTTTCCACAGAACAGTCGAGATGAAAACGGTAAAGCTGCTCGAACCACGGAACAGCAATATGGGCCGTGTCTTCACAGTTACACTATAAAGGACGCCATCCGTGACCATGCCGTCCTGGGCTTTCAGATAAATGATATGCGGAATATCTATCAGGACAGTGACGTTGAAGACCATAAGGATAAGTTAAATGCTCAATATATTACGGATGCCCATATGAATGCGGTAGCGAAGAGTATTCTTAAATCATCATATCGTACGTTAGGTATTCGTAACATTAACAATCGAGGATATACTTACTCAGCAATCCTTACTACCAGTCCGGCGAATATGCGTCCAATCGACCAAGCAAAGCGTTACTACAAGCTGTTTAAGTCAATTAAAGATGGAAGTTCATCAGTTGAAGTTCCTCAACGAATTAAGGAAATCCTGCCTGATTTTCCTAAGATAGCTATTACTTTCTCTGTAACACAGAATGATGATGATTCTGTTGATGATCAGGAGTTCATGAAGGAAGCTATTCGTGACTACAACGAGGAGTATGGAACGAGTTTTAGCTTAGACGAAGTTGGAGCCTACAATAAGAATATCAATGATCGCCTGGCGCGAAAGAATGACGCATTCAAGCCTCAGAGTGAGCGATTAGACCTCGTTATTGTAGTCGATCGACTTCTGACCGGCTTTGATTCTCAATACCTTTCAACGCTATTTGTTGATCGTCCACCAATGAATCCACAAAATATCATTCAATCCTTTTCACGGACAAATCGGATCTTTGATCAGGATAAGAAATATGGGAATATTATTACTTTCCAATTTCCTAAAACTTTTAGCCAAAAGATCGACGATGCATTAACCTTATATTCCCAAGGCGGTATTGGCGACGTCTTAGCACCGAGCTGGCATGAATCCAAGCAGAAGTTTAATGACGCGTACCATGAGATCAGTAATTATCTGTTTTCCGATAGTCCTAACTTTTTGGCCGATCCAAGTACGCCAATCGAGCAAAAGAAGGACTTTGTTAAGCAATACCAACGCTTTGACAAGGCATTTGCGGCTGTACAAACCTATGATGAGTTTGATGAAGTAGATCCAGTTAAAGACTATCAACTATCTCAAGAGAATCTTGATGAAATGCAGGGAACTTACGAGACGCTGGTTGAACAATTAAAGGATGCTAAAGACGATGATGATGACTCAAGTGAACCAGTAGATACCGAATATGAGCTTGAATCAGTTATTGATAAGTCGGTTAATTACCAATATATCTTGGGGTTGATTCAAGCGTATGTTCCTGACGAAGGTGAATTACTGCCTTCAGTTGGTCAAAAGGAAACTGCTGAAATTGAAGGTTATATCTCTGATTTAAGCAAGACAAATAAGCCACTAGCAACAATTGTTAGTCAGTTATGGGATAAGATTAAACAGCACCCGGAGAACTATGCTGGTCAGCAGGTAGATCAATTACTGAATAAGATGATTGATCAGGCATACAATCAAGAGTTAATTGCATTCGCTGATAAATATCATGTTAGTTTGGATGATTTGAAGTTTGTCATTAAAAACTACGATGTCCATGCTTCTAAGCAAGCAGGTGTTAACCAAATGCTGACTCGTGATGCATTTAAGCGTTTCAAAGAAGCCAATGCAGATTCAGAGCTGAAGCGAATGATGGATTGGAAGAAGCAAGTACGTTCTCAATTAAATGACTTGTATATTAATCATATCGAGCCTTTACTTGATAACTAAGACTTATGAAGCCAAGTTCCCTGCTATGTAAAACTGAACTTTTATGAAATAGACAAATAGGAAAGAGACCCCTCACTATAACCGTAGTGAGGGGCTTTTACTAGTGCGCCCGGCATGGGTATTAGCTAGGTGGTGAAAGTCCACTATGGGCCGTAGTAGTCGGAACCATGAGCCGAGGACAAGGGTGTCCGCTGTGAGGTGGAATCTGAAGGAAGTCTAAGGCAAAGCGCTGCATCGATGAACAAGAAGTAGCTATAAGGCTGAGAGTAACTGGATAAGGTTGCTAGACAAACTAAAGACCAATACTACTCGAAGTTGCTTTCAGTAAAGCTAACGGTGACATGGTACGAAAGTTAATATTCTTACCCGGGGAGATCTGACCTACACGTTTCCGACAAGAGGAATGAATGAAATTCCACAGAAGCAAGCATAGCAGTGATGTTGTGTTGAGTAAGCCAGAAGTCAGCCGAGGTCATAGTAGTTTGAATAATCAGATGAAGGACTGAACGACAATAACTTGTAACTTATATCGGAGGTGTAATCAGGTGCGACAATCGCAGAAAACAGAACAACAAGCTGACCGCTTGTCGAGGATAGGTTTGGAAAACCGAAAGTACACAAGGGCGCGTAGTACCGATTATGGTGAAGGTAAAAAGGTATGAGTGTCACTATCCAAGACCAAGTTTTGGACCGCAATAACCTGAACCAGGCTTATTTGCGAGTTAAGAGAAATAAAGGAGCAGCGGGCATTGATAATATGACTGTCGATGACCTCCTGCAATATCTTAGAGAAAATAAAACGGAGTTAATCACCAACCTACGTGAAGGCAATTATAAGCCAGTACCGGTTAAACGAGTGGAAATTCCCAAGCCCAACGGTGGAGTGAGAAAACTAGGGATACCAACGGTAGTGGACCGCATGGTCCAACAAGCAGTTGCCCAAGTGCTCACGCCAATCTTTGAGCGTATTTTCTCGGATAATAGTTTTGGCTTTCGCCCTCATCGTGGAGCCCAAGACGCAATCGCAAAGGTAGTTAAACTATATAATCAGGGATATCGAAGAGTAGTCGACTTAGACCTGAAGGCCTATTTCGATAACGTCAACCATGATTTGATGATTAAGTACCTCCAACAATATATTAATGACCCATGGACGCTAAGACTTATCCGCAAGTTTTTGACTAGCGGGGTCTTAGATCATGGGCTTTTCCGCTAGGAGTGACAAAGGAACGCCGCAAGGTGGACCATTATCACCATTACTGGCGAATATTTACCTAAATGAGTTGGATAAAGAGTTGACCAGACGTGGCCATCACTTTGTACGCTATGCGGATGATTGTAATATTTATGTTAAAAGTCAACGGGCGGGAGAACGAGTAATGCGCAGTATTACCCATTTTCTCGAAAAGCAATTGAAGGTTAAAGTTAATCCAGATAAAACTAAAGTTGGTAGTCCCCTAAGATTGAAGTTTCTTGGCTTTTCACTAGGTGTAGACCGTAACGGTGCCTATGCCCGACCGGCCAAGCAATCACAAAAGCGAGTTAAGCAAGCACTAAAGCTGTTAACAAAGCGCAATCGGGGAGTATCCATTGAGCAAATGTTTGAGGAAATTCATCGCAAAATGCGGGGTTGGCTTCAATATTACTCAATTGGGAAACTGACTGGCTTTATTCAACGACTTGACCAGTGGTTAAGGGCGCGAATAAGGCAATATATCTGGAAGCAATGGAAGAAATTCAAAACTAAGATTACTAACTTACAAAGGCTCGGATTGTCTTATCGTGATGCATATGTCTTCGCTAGTACCCGTAAGGGCTACTGGCGAACCGCACACAGTAAGACTTTGGGTTATTCTCTAACAAATAGAAAACTGGAGCACCTTGGACTAATAAATATGTCCAAGACGCTCCAGTCAATTCAAAGTGATTAAGTTGTCGAACCGCCGTATACGGAACCGTACGTACGGTGGTGTGAGAGGTCGGTAATTGAACTAATCAATTACCTCCTACTCGATTTGTCTAACTGGATCGATTAAGACTATACTTAATAATAAGTAAAATATAATGAGAAGAAGTGGTTCAAAGTGTTCGAATACGAAAACTTACCTCGTGATAAAAAGGAAGATTATCTTGAATTAGCAATCTTAAAGTATCTTCAAATAGTTCAAGAGCCAGTTGAACGGGCACAGGTCCTCGCGTACTTAAGCGAACATGATATCTTTCTACCACATGAAGAATTTGAGCCTAATTCGAATGGGACTGATCTAAAAATTAAACCAAGGTTTAGTTTTGCGTTAACTTCTTTGGAGCACGCCGGACTAATATATCATCCCCAACACGGGATAATGGCTTTGACGGACCTTGGTAATAAGGTTAGAACATCAGATACACACATTGTTAAAGAACTAGTTAGATCTGGTTGGCGTAAGTACAACGCAAATAAGGATAAGAAATGATTGATTATACTACACTAAAACATAGCTCTGATGGTATGCCAACTTGGGATGCTTATTTAGGTATCCTCTTAAAGCTTGCCATGAATAAACAGTTGTGGACAGCTGATGCAATAAAAACAGCAGCTGTAGACGAATTAAACCTTCCTGACGAACTAAGGAATAGGGAGTATAACTCAAAATCTACTGGTAATGTTGCCAAAAATCGTGCTGGCTTTGCACTTAGTGATTTAAAAATTGCGGGTTATTTACGTTCACCAAGACGAGGCGAGTATGAGATAACCAAGCTTGGCAAAGATGCTTGGAAGAAATATGGTCTTAATTTGAGTAGGACCGTTGTTCATGATGAGCCGCTACATAAGCAACACCAGGCTAAATTAGCTAAAATTAAAAGTGATAACAGCGATACTTCAGAAACATTGGTCTCATTTAATGAAGATTTAATCCAAGATTGGTTTAATCCAAAAAACCATTCGGTTTCTTTAGATGTTCTCGCCACCAATTTAGCGATGGCTTTAAGTGCTTTCTTTCTTTTCATATTGTTATCTCACTTTCATTATGTCTTATCATCAATACCAACCCGTGAAAGCTCTAGTAGCTCTCACAGGGGTGAAAATGGTACATTGTACCGGTGTTGTACCGTTAATGTGCCAGGCTTTTCCTTACTCGCTCTAATCGTCTTACCATTTTTACCAGAATAGAAAAGCTACTACCCCTATATATAAACTAATTAACTAACATTCTTTTTTTTCTCAATTGCAATCGTATAAATGAAAAGTGGTAAATGTGGTAAGTAGCTTACAGCCCCAAGGGATTAGCATGGTACAAGCGTGGTACATGAGTGGTACATTGTACCATTTTCAATCTTGAAGATTAGTTTTGTAGTAATCATCCTTGCACTTTTTGTTCCAATCAGAAATATCTTTGTCCCATTGCTTTTTGAGGCCATGGTTTACCCAACAGTAGCGGAACGAACCATCATCTAAATGAACTCTTTTATTCTCAAAACCAAGGTTAGAACAAAGCGCCTTGCCAAAATTACCCTTGTTGAGTTTTGACCGTTCTTCATGAGAACACCAATACCGGTAATCGGCAAACGCCTGGTCTTTGATGAAATAACCATCTTGTAATAACTGCGGGTTTTCTTCCTTAACACTATCCAGCCACAGTTGAACCGGGTTATTGTGTTTAAACCATTCGCTGGTATCTTGATTGATACTAGCTGGCCTTGTCCAGCTACTACGTCCCAGTCCTTGCTGGTGGCGCTTCATAACCTCATGAAAGAGATTCAAGCACTCAGCAACGAACTGTGGGCGCTCTGATCTGACTTTGTCCATGTCATGCTTTTGCCAAAAGTCATTGTTCTTAGAACGGGTATCGCCGTTGACCAGCTTTAAAATGTTCGCCCGATCTTCTAGCGCCCTGTTAACATCGCTTGACCGCAAAGCTGGCAACTTGTTAGCAGACCAGATATTTTTAGCTCTACTAATGAAATTAAACGATGGTTGCCCTTTTTCTTCTGCTCTGATAGGGTCACCACCAACCAGCCCCTTGAGTGGGGCAACATCTTTCAACATTTTGTCTGAAATATCAGGAACGATATTAATTTCTTTTCCATATAAATCAGACGTGGCGAACCGATTGTTTCGGTCTGCGATGGTCTGCGGATCTAGGGCGGAAAAGTTTTTCTTGCTAAAAAGATCTTGAGAAATGTAATTCAGTAGGGTTGATTTCCCCTCGCCACCATCACCATTAAGAATGATGAAATCTTGAAACATTGAGTGGCTAGGATAATAACAATATCCGATAAACTCTTTAAAAAAGGTTGAAGCGTTTCCCATCATGTCCCTTAATAACTTGTCTGTATTAGGTGCGTGCGGGTGATCTAGATCAATGCTGTAATCATGTAAATTTAATAAATAATCCCTTTTATTATGTGGTTGCAATTCACCGGTCTTAAAATTATAAGTACCGTTTTTAAAGGCAACCAGGTTTTGATTTAATAAATCTTCTGGTTCATTAGCACTGCGATTTAAAATTAATGCGTCTGAAAGTTTCCTGGTTTGTCCTATACCGTTGTTCATAGCATTGGAACGGGCTAAACCCCATTTTTCCATCATCTTGATAAGATATTTATTGTAGGTCTTGTCTAACTCATTCTTTTCCAAGATCTTCCAAGCACCAAAATTTTCCTTGTATTCGATACCTTGCGGGAGAAGCGGAAAAGTTTCAAACGGTCGCTTTTTGAAGAATAACTTCATGTATTTAAACCAGTCTACGCCGATAACGTATTTTTTAGTTTTCTTTGAGATTGTCAAATAGAACCAGCTAGGCAAGAAATAATTAATCATGTTAACCCAGCAATTAAGCTGGTGTTCATATTCTTTACGATCATCGGAATGATTTTTACCGTCATGTAAGCCAGGCTTTGCTTGAAAAACAGGTTGCGTAGTTAAAGCATAAGAAAGATTAAACGAGCGAACTTCTAGCTGATCACTTGAGAATAACTCAATGATATTTTTCACGTGGTAGGCTTCTGAAATGATGGTAGTTAGTTCCTTGGTACATTCTTCACCAATACCATACTTATCTTTAAGTTCATCAATCCGTTCTTGTTCTTCCTCATTTTGAAGCTTCCGTAACTTCGCAACGTCCTTTTTAAAATTCTCACTCTGCGCCATTAATTACCATCCCCTTATACTTATGGATTCGATTTTCTCGCTGCGCTTGTTTGTAAGCTATGGCCTTGCTGATAGTTCGCTGGCCGTAAGTCATTCCACCATCAGAACGCTCCCATTTAGGGCGGTAGAGGTTGGTTTGCTTAAATATTTCGTCAATCAGCTTACTATCGTATTTACCGGTACATTGGCGAACCCAATAGGCAAGAACACAGCAACAGGCCATATCTTGCCTAGATGGGTCATATTGAATAAGCTCTCCGTTTTCATCTGCGACTTCTGAACCGCTAATATCAGGCAATTCAGCATTACACCACCAATTAAAACGATCACCATCAGAACTATTCTTAATATCCTGGATAATTGCTTTTGCTGTATCACTCAACTCACCACCCTGTGAAAGCTCTACCGGCGTAACTGATTGTGAGGGGATGGTAAGGGGTTCATAGCGCCCATAAACCAACTCATTAAGCTGTTTCCAGGTATCTTGATTGATGGTAGTAATCTTTAGTGGCGCTTCCCGTTCCAAAATTTTACCAGTTAAAGCAATCAAACGGGCGTTAGTGTAAAGTTCCTTGTCATGTTCTGGTTTAGAGAACTTCTCAACAGAATCATTCACTTTAAAAACAAAGTGTAATCCCGCTTCTGATTGACTGATTTCACAATAAGTATGATGAAGCAGTTGCAAGATCTTACTGATCTTATTCTGTACGCCTAATGTATAATCAGCTATCACAGTGGGGATATTGTCTAGATCTAATAACGCCCATCCATCCCCAACAACGAAACCAACACCGCCGTATTGCCGTTGTTTAGCATAATCAGGGCGCTTATTGGCACATTGTAGGGTAGCGTTTGCTTGTTGAAACGTTCCCCAGGTTGCCGGTTGGTTCGTTTGGGCGGTTGAATGGCAATTATCATTTAAGTTATATGGAACTTTCTTAAGGGCGTGAATACTGTTAGGGTGCTTTGGATTCTTCTCATAGAACCAGGCAACCCAGCGCCGATCTTTCTTCATCTCTTCTGGAAAATCCATTGAATCACCTCACAGCAAGGCAAGAAACTGTTGCGCTGATACGGTCGCTACCGGGTGATTCTTAACCTTGCATAGGTCTTTGATGAATTGGCGGGCAAACAGTTGTTGCTTGTCCGTAGTTGGTGGCAACTGATTCAGCATGGCAAGCAGTCCTTGCCGGTCTTTCTTTGTTAAATTAATCTGTTCAATCTTCATTTATTTCAGTCCTTTTTTATTGATAGGACTTGGTATAATAGAAATAGGCCGTAAACGGCTGTGTAATAGGGCTATGTCAAACTACTGTGTGCAAAGCGGGTTTGATATAAGCCTTTTTCTTTTACACCAAGCAAACTAAAGCTCCCGGGTATCGGTCTGATTGTTCCTATCCAGCGCTTCCCAATAAAGAACGCTGTTCAATTCGTGTATGTCGTTGAACATTTTGGAAGTACGTTTCTCAAACTTAGTTAGTTCCCGGCCCTTGAGGTCATCATCAATATGTTCTTTGAGATAGTCTAATTTCTCTTGAATGTCATTCAGGATTAATTTCTTGTATAAACTGCGATCAATCATGGAACTCCCCGCCGGTAAGCTAGTTTATTGTTCAATCTGTTCCATGAAGCGATCTAGACTATCTCGCTTGTAACGCTTAACGCCCTCAATCTGAACGACTGGAATTTTGTAATTCCTAATCCATCGGTTAAAGGTGCTAGGCGCTACGTGAAGATACTTACAAGCTTCTTGTTGCGTCATATAAGGCCGGTAAGCATTTTTCTTCAGTGCTTGCGCTACCGCCGTTTCGATTGCATTCTGAACCATTTCTTGTGTGGCCTGTTGCAACTCTGGCGGTAGATTTACAGAAACGTCCATTGAATCCATCCCCCTTATTCGTCTGTTACGGTTTCTACGTTGTTTAACCAATGATTTACACGTTGGTAAATTGAATTTTGTACCGCTAACGGTGTGGAATCATTAATTAGCTTGCTCATGGTTGGTAAGGAAACGCCGATTTCTTTAGCTAAATTATCACGGGTTAAATGATTCAACCCTTTAACTGTTAATAATTTACGTTGTTGCTTTACCGTAAAAATTTCCATTTCATCACCCCCCCTTTTTCTTCCATTCTGGAATGATTATATTCTTCCAAAACGGAAATATCAATTATTTTCTTCCAAAAAGGAAACTCTTTAGTTATAATGAAGTTGCTAAAGGGGTGCGAAATATGTCTACTAAACAAAAAAAGCCCCGCAATCGAATTGCGGAACTCAGAAAAGAAAAACATTTGACCATTCAGCAACTAGCCGATGAATTAGGCGTTGCTAATGGAACAATTAGCCGTTATGAACAAGGCTCTAGAGAACCCAAACTCAGCACCTGGGAGAAATTAGCCGATATATTTAATGTATCTGTTTCCTATATTACTGGTGTTTCTGATGAACCCGGCAAAGATAGTAGCCGTTTACGAAGTATTCGCAATGCTAAACACTTGTCGATTCAGCAAGTAGCGGACGCTTACAATCAGGAAGCCGATAAGCTATCAGTATTTGATCATAAAGAAAAGCATATCAGCGCCCAAACCATTGAGAACATTGAGAATGGCAATTATCAGCCCTCTAAACATGAATGGGAACTGTTGGCCTGGTCGTTAAATGTTCCTCAATTCTACTTGTCTGGCCACTCAAACGACAAAATAGGGTGGCAAGAATGGGCGGAAGCTACTGGATATTCTGTTGACCAGCTTAAAACTGAGGTTCAGCGTTTGATTAAGACTGGTCGAATTGATCAAGATGAAGATATTCAGCGTCAAATTGGTTATGCTGTTCAAAGTCTAGATGGTCATGTTCCTACAACAACTACGGGAACTATCAATTGTATTCAAGAAAAGATACATGAGTTGTTAAACGATGTTGATAATGCTTTTCTGGTTCAAAAGTCAACACCAGTTTCCCCAGATTCATCGCTTATGGTAACCAATGCTGGTGATACTCATGTTCGGAAAGATATGGATGAACAAGCCTACAAACAGATTGTTGATATTCTTAAAGAAACCCAGCTCAAATTAGGCCAAATCCATATCAAACGTTAATAAACTAGCTTTATAGGCTCTCACGGTGGGGCAATTCAGGGGATGGTCTACTTAACCACCTCACCACCTGTGTAAGCCTATGGGGTTGCTCCCTTATCAGCTATCCTCATTCATCCCCGCCGGTAAGCGTGATGGAAAGAGGTTTTATCTATGAGTTACGCAAAGAAAGCGAAAAACGGATACTACGGTATCGCTGAGTACCAGACTAAAGACGGCAAACGTCACCAAAAAAGCGCCGGCTGTTTCAAACTGAAACGGCAAGCGCTGGCTGAAGCGGACAATTTACAAAGAGAACTGGATAAGGTTAATACTGATCTTCACGATATTACTTTAGTAGATTATTTTGACCGCTGGTTTGATCTTTATAAGAAAAGCAAGGCCAAAAGTTTTAGCGCTCGCAATCAGTACAGCATTATGAAGAAATACATTCGTGAATACTGGCAAGATACCAAAATGCGTGATATTCGCCGTTCTGAGTACCAGGAATTTATTAACTGGTATGGTGCTGATCATGCTTACAAGTCTGTTAGCAAGCTAAACGGCGCAATCAGGACGGCTGTAAATTATGCGATTGATGATGATATTATCCGCAAGGACTTTACGCATAATGTTACGGTTACCTATAATCACGATAAAAAGGTAAAAGTTCAGTATCTTACCAATGATGAATTGACGAAGCTAAAGCAGGCGGTTGTTAAGGGCCTGAATCCATTGAACACCAGTCGTTACATGATTCTAACCGCCATTTATACGGGTATGCGTAAATCAGAAGTCCAGGCGCTAACCTGGAAAAATATTGATTTCTTACATTCCACTATCTCAGTCAATAAGTCATGGAATGAAAAAACAAAAGCCTTTAAATCCACTAAGACGGCAAGCAGTAACCGGGTAATTAAGGTTAACCGGTCGTTGCTAAACCATTTAGCAGACTTAAAGGCTAATAGTAGTGTTATGGTGTTTCAAAACGTTTTAGGAACGATTCCCACAAGCAACGCTTTGAATAAATGTCTACGCTCTATTATGAGTACGGCTGGTATCGAAAAGCAAGGGTTTCATTTTCACTCATTGCGCCATGTCCATGTAGCTTACTTATTAGGCAAGGGCGTAGATATATACGCAATTAGCAAGCGATTAGGCCACTCTAATATCACCGTAACGCTAAACACTTATTCGTATTTGATTGATGAATTTAAGGCCAAAAATGATACTGTAATTATCGAGAAATTAGCGGAATTGTAAATTGTGCGGAAAAACTGCGGAAAAACCCGCCACAAAGCCCGGTATATTAAGGGGTTATTATCCCCGTGCGGGTGATTTATTAGTTGACAATAGTGTTGATATAACAATAAAAGCAGGTTGGTGGATTTCCACCAACCTGCTTTTTCACATAACAAATAGGGTGTATGACTAAATAATTAATGGATCATACACCCGGTTGTTAACTATTCAAATTGACCACTGGTGATGTTCATGTGTTGAACATTGCCAGAAGTTGGATTGTATTGGTACAAGCCACTCAAATGAGAAACGGTATTATCATCGTTATTATTCCGAATCTCGATTTGGTAGTTTTCGTTATTTTTCTTCGTAACAATGTATTGATCATTAGTTTGTTGTTGAACACCACTGGCTTTGAAGAAACCATTTAATACATTTTCCTCAGATTGTGGTTGTTGTGTAGTTACCTGTTGACTAGTTATTACGTTAGAACTTGATTGACTTGCTTGCGTAGCAACCGGTTGTTGTTGTGTTTGGACAGGAGACTGAATTGCAACGCTATTATTAATGGCAGCGTGGCTTTCACCCGTTGTGGCCACTTTTTGACTACTATTGCTGGTTTGGGCCGTCTTATTATTGTTCTTAACAACTTTAGCGCTCGTAGCGTGGTGAACATGTGAAGCAGGTGCACTACTGTTGGCAGCACAGCCAGCCAAACCACAAGCCATCAGAATTGCAATTGAACTCGTTAATATTTTATTCATCTTCATGAACAAGACCCCCCTTTGGACTCCACTCATTGTTTCCTCACTTCTATTGTAACTCATTAGCAATCAATTTGTAACATTTATGTAATGTTTATTGTAATTAATTTGCTAACAAGAAAACTAGTTGCTTTGTTTGCAATCAAAATAAATGATGATAAAATAGTTACGCACCTAATCATTATGTACCTAATTAATTTTGGAGACGAGTTATGAATATTAATCAGGATGACATTCTTTTTATTAAACTATTCCGTTTTGTGACGAATATTAATGAGATTGCCCACAAAGTCCAATCGAGTGGGTTCCGTGGTCAGGGGCGTATTATCCACTTGTTAGCGCAAGAAGGGGAACCACTGACACAAAGAGAATTAGCAGAACGAGCCCACATCAAGCCCGGTTCGTTAAGCCAGCTTCTGGAGCGGATGGACCGGCAGAAAATTATTGCTCGTCATCGCTGCTCAAACGATCGACGAGTAGTGAAAGTGTCTTTAACAGCTAAGGGACAGTCGATGTACGATCAAATTAACCAACAACGGGTCGAATTTGAACAGAATTTAACTAAAGACTTGACGGATGGGGAACGACAACATTTTTGTCAGGTGTTAGATCGGATGGAACACAGTTTACAGCATTACTATGGTGATCAGTTAGAGAAGGGGATGAACAAACACCATGATTAAAATTGCACGCAAGAACTTAGTCGGGTGGGCGACCACATTAGCAGTCTTCTTTCTTTTGATTCAAGTCGCTTGTGATCTGTACCTCCCAACCATTACCTCCGACCTGGTCGATCGCGGAATTATGCAACAGAACCTGTCATATGTCTGGCACCAGGGAGGCATGATGTTATTGGTAGCTGCTTTGGGCCTCCTGGCAGCCGCTGGTAACGTGTACTTTGCAGCTACACAATCGATGCAAGTGGGTGAAAAGCTTCGTAAGCAGATCTTTCATCATGTTTTACTTTTTTCTAGTCGTGATATGAGTGAATTTGGTGACTCTTCATTAATTACCCGGTCAACCAACGATGTTGTCCAAGTACAAAACGTGATGATGCAGGTCTTACGGATGATGCTCCAATCACCAATTATGTTAGTGGCTGCCTGTGTATTGGCCTACTACCGGGAACCACGGTTAACGGTTGTCTTCTTGATTTCATTACCAATCTTGGCAATCGTTGTGATCATTGTGATGGCGTTGGCAGTGCCGTTATTCAAGAGCATCCAGGCAAAAACGGACCGGATTAACTTGATCTTTCGTGAAGGACTAACCGGAGTTCGGGTGATTCGGGCCTTTCGTCAGGACCAACGGGAACAAGACCGTTTCCAAAAAGCCAATAATGATTACACGACGACGGGAATTAAGGCATTTACACTGGTGTCATTTTTGTTTCCAGTAATGACTTTAATCCTCAGCTTAACTAACGTGGGAATCATCATGATGGGTTCACACCTCATTGCCAATATGACCATGCAAGTAGGGAATTTGATTGCGTTCTTAACGTATGCTACCCAAATCATGATTAGTTTTATGATGCTCGGAATGATCTTCGTGTTTATTCCCCGGGCTTCTGCATCAGCAGCACGGATCAATAAAGTGCTGGACCATAAGCCAAGTGTTGCCGACCTTCCAGTCGATCAGCAAACCCATATTGCCAAAGACGCGCCGGCTTCACTAGACTTTACGAACGTTAACTTCCGCTATGCCGGTGCTGAAAAACTAGCATTGCAGAATCTGAACTTCCATGTTGGTGCCGGACAGACCTTAGCAATTATTGGTGGGACCGGTTCAGGAAAATCGACTCTTGTGAACCTTATTCCCCGCTTGTTTAATATTGAAAGTGGTGAAATTAAGGTTGATGGGGCACCAATCGACCGACTGAACCAGCACGAGTTGCACTCCCATATATCAATTACTCAGCAAAAGGCCGTTCTATTTAGTGGAACGATTCGCTCAAATCTTGAGTTTGGTAATCCTGATGCGACCGATAAAGAAATGTGGCATGCGTTAGAAGTTGCTAAAGCAGCCGATTTCGTTAAAGAAGCTGGCGGACTAGATGCCGAAGTTGAACAAAATGGGGATAACTTCTCTGGTGGCCAACGTCAGCGGTTAGCAATTGCCCGGACGATTATTCGGCACGCGTCGATTTATATTTTTGATGACTCATTCTCAGCATTGGACTTTAAGACGGATGCTGAGTTGCGGCAAGCTCTGCACAAAGATTCAATGATCAAGCAGGCGGTAAGCGTGATTGTTGCCCAACGGGTTTCCACTGTGGCGGATGCTGACCTCATTATTGTGTTAGATGATGGAAAAGTAGTTGGTCAGGGAAGTCATCAAGAGTTAATGGCGAATAATGAAACTTACCGCCAGATTGTTTACTCGCAAATTCAGAAAGGGGATGACGAGAATGCATAACGCACCACGACGGAGAAATAAGCCTCAACACTTCTGGCCGACGTCGAAACGGCTGATTGCATATCTTCGTCCCTGGGCAGCGGGCGTGGTAATTTCCATTTTGCTCGCGATTGCCTCGGTTATTCTTTCTATCCTTGCTCCAAAGATCTTAGGTGAGGCAACGACCATTATCTATAACGGGGTAATAAAGGGCGCCGCACTGATCAAAAATGGTCACCATATTACTAGTTTCCCAATTGATTTTCACCGGATCTTTATTATTGGTGTTACGGTCGTTCTATTGTATGTCTTTTCAGGACTGTTCTCCTTTATTCAACAGATTATCATGACCAGGATCTCGCAACGGGTTGTGTATAACTTGCGACAAGATTTAAAGGCCAAGATGGCCCGGGTCCCAGTGAAGTTTTACGATAACCACAGCAACGGGGATATTATGAGCCGGATGGTTAATGATATGGATAACATTGCCGGAACTCTCCAGCAAAGTTTGATCCAATTAATTACCAGTGCCATTACCTTCGTTGGGGTCCTCGTGTTAATGTTGACCATTAGCTGGCAGTTGACACTGGTAGCGATGGTTATGTTACCGCTGAGTGGATTATTAGTTGCTTTTGTTGCCCCAACTGCGCAACGGCTCTTTGGTCGTCAACAGGCAGAGCTCGGGAAAATTAATGGGCAGGTCGAAGAAAACTATGCTGGTCATACTATTGTTAAGACTTTCAATAAGGAAGCTACTGAAGAAGCAAACTTTGCCAAGGCAAACCACAATTATTATCGAGCTGCTTGGAAAGCCCAGTTTTTCTCCATCTTAATTTATCCACTAATGAACTTCATTCGGAATTTAGGATACGTTTTGGTGGCTGTCGTCGGTGCTATTCAAGTGATTCATGGACAAATTACGCTTGGTAATGTTCAGGCATTTTTGCAGTATACCAACCAATTTTCTCAGCCAATTACGCAGATTGCTAACTTGAGTAGTACCATTCAACAAACGATTGCTTCGGCGGAACGGATCTTTGCTGTTCTGGATGCGGAGGAAATGACACCATCTGATGCTGATCCAACGCAAATTCAAGAGGAGCCCTTACCAAAGGTGGAATTTAAGGATGTTAAGTTCTCCTATGGTGATGGGCCACTGATTGAAAACTTTAATTTAAAGGCGCCAGTTAACCAAACGGTCGCTATTGTTGGTCCAACCGGGGCCGGGAAAACGACCATTATTAACCTTTTGGAACGGTTTTATGATGTCAAGGATGGTCACATTTACTTGGACGGTCGTGATACACGTTCAATGACGCGGCCAGAACTGCGGAAGCACATTGCAATGGTCTTGCAGGATACCTGGCTATTCACCGGGACAATCTTTGATAATATCAAGTATGGGCGTGAAGACGCGACTGAAGAAGAGGTTTATCAGGCTGCTCGAATGGCGCATGCTGATGGCTTTATTCGTGAATTACCTGATGGGTATCAAACGGTATTAAACGAGAGTGCCTCGAACATTTCACAAGGCCAGCGGCAGCTTTTGACCATTGCCCGGGCTTTCTTGGCTAATCCAGAAATTTTGATTTTGGATGAGGCCACCAGTTCCGTTGATACCCGAACTGAATCCTTAATTCAGCGGGCGATGACGGAACTGCAAGCTAACCGGACAAGCTTTGTTGTTGCTCACCGGCTTTCGACTATTCGGAATGCTGAACAAATCATCGTTGTTAACCATGGGCACATTATCGAAACTGGTAATCATGAGTCATTAATGGCCCAACATGGTTTTTATGCTGACCTCTACAACAGTCAGTTTGTTGGTAATAACTTATAAAATAACAAGACAGCGAAGAATAATTGCGTTCTCCGCTGTCTTTGTGTATACAATATTAGCAGTTAATTCGTAAAGGAAAGGTGAATATGAATCAGTATCCCAAAACACAACAATTATTAGTTAATTTAGTTCATCAACACATTGTTCCGGGAATTTCATATTGCTTATTTGATGGAGAGCAGACCATTCGCAAAGTGATGGGAGAGGCGGCGTGGTTGCCGGAAGAAGAACCTCTCCGTTCAGGAATGCAGTATGATCTGGCATCACTGACAAAGGTTGTGGGTACGGTACCGGTAATCCAACAATTAATGCAACGGCGATTGGTCAGCCTTGATGATCCGGTCACTCGTTTTTTGCCTGAGTTTACTGATTCTCGGCCAACCGTTCGCAACCTATTAACGCATACATCAGGTCTTCATGGTTATATTCCTCATCGCAATCAATTAGGTCCTCAAGAACTAAAACGGGCTTTCATTACTACCCAGCGGGTTGACGATAGTTTTAACCGGCAGATTCGATATGCGGATGTCAACTTTTTATTGTTGGGTTGGATCATTGAACAGGTAACGGGAGAATCGGTTGCTCATGCTATCCGGGAATTAGTCACCCAACCACTGGGAATGGCAGATACTAGCTATCATCCATCAGCTGTGAATGCCGTACCAACAGAAAAGCAAGCGGTCCGTGGGGTCATTCGTGGACAATCCCATGATCCGAAGGGGTATATTCTAGGCGATGATTGTGGTTGTGCTGGCTTGTTTTCGACATTAGCTGATCTTGAAACATTCGGCCGAAGCTTGATTGAGCGACAAATGAATGGGCAACTAAGTGCTTCGCTAATTGATATGTTGTTTACTGACCAAACATTAATTCCTGGTCACCACAGTCGTTCTTTGGGCTGGAAATTATTGCATTCACCGGTGGATGGACATATTTTGATCTCTCATACTGGCTTCACTGGGACCTGGATAATTCTGGATCGGCAGCAAGATACGGGGATGGTTGTTCTTACAAATCGTGTTCATCCGAGTGCGAAGAATCAAGCATTCTTAGATGCCCGTGACCATATTTTTGCTACTTATTTGCGTGAAAATCAGCAAAAAAGATTGTGAAAAATTTGTTCAATTTTTATTCAATTAGTAACGAATAATATACCCAAAGCTGGTGAATAATGTATATTAGATTGAATAAATTGACCGTTCATTCATAACTGGTCTAAAGTACACAAACTCCCGTTAATAAAGTGTTTGACAACGTTTTCATAAATCTGTATGATGTACTTGTAATCAAATGAAAGCACACAAAGGAGTGAGTGTATATGCAAAGCCCAATTCACGTAACATCTGAAATTGGAAAGCTTAAGACAGTTATGCTGCACCGTCCAGGACACGAAATCGAAAATGTCTACCCTGACATTCTTCACCGTATGCTGGTTGATGACATCCCATACCTGCCAATTGCACAAGAAGAACATGATTTCTTTGCTAAGACATTACGGGACAACGGGGTTGAAGTCCTTTACTTTGCTAAGTTGGCTGCTGAAGCATTAGCAGATGACCAAGTAAAGAATGAATTCCTTGAAAAGATGTTGGCAGAATCCGGCCACGCTGCTGGTGCTGTTCACGACGCTTTGAAGGAATACTTACTGAGTATGGATACCCAAGCAATGGTTGATAAGATTATTGCTGGTGTTCGTAAAGATGAAATTCAGACTAAGTTCGTTTCACTTGCTGAAATGGCTGAAGATGCTGATTACCCATTCTTTATGGATCCAATGCCAAACGCCTACTTTACTCGTGACCCACAAGCTTCAATCGGTGAAGGTATCACGATTAACCACATGACTTTCAAGGCTCGTCAACGTGAATCACTATTTACTGAATACATCATTAAGCACAACCCACGTTTTGCTAACAAGGGTGTTCATGTATGGCGTGATCGTTACCACGATACTCGTATCGAAGGTGGGGACGAATTAGTACTTTCTGACCATGTCTTTGCTATTGGTATCTCTCAGCGGACTTCCGCCGATGCTATTATGGACATTGCTCGGAACCTGTTCAAGGATTCAAATTACGACACGGTTGTTGCTATTCATATTCCACACAACCATGCTATGATGCACTTGGATACTGTCTTCACAATGATCAACTACGATCAATTCACTGTTCATCCACAAATCTTAGATGGCGGTAAGATTGATACCTACATTCTCCACCCAGGTAAGGATGGCGAAATCGAAATTCAACACCGTACTGACCTTCAAAAGGTTCTGGAAGAAGTATTGGACAAGCCTGAAATTGACTTGATTCCAACTGGTAACGGTGACCCAATCGTTGCTCCACGTGAACAATGGAATGATGGTTCCAACACTTTGACAATTGCTCCAGGTGAGGTTGTAACTTACGACCGGAACTATGTATCAAATGACTTGCTGCGGA
Source organism: Limosilactobacillus frumenti DSM 13145 (assembly GCF_001436045.1). Taxonomy (GTDB): domain Bacteria; phylum Bacillota; class Bacilli; order Lactobacillales; family Lactobacillaceae; genus Limosilactobacillus; species Limosilactobacillus frumenti. Next base: position 105,871 of record NZ_AZER01000004.1, on the reverse strand, counting down.
AGCACGGAATTCTCGTTCATGAGGTTCGTTCAAGCGAATTATCACGTGGTCGTGGTGGTCCACGTTGCATGTCTTGCCCAATTGTACGTGAAGATCTGACTAAATAATATTTTCTAAATAGAAGCAGCAAATTATTCGTACCAGGTGAATTTTAATTCACTTTACGTTAATCTGCTGCTTTTATTGTATAATTAGGCTGTTAAGTTGTTGATTGGGGATGAAGTGAATGAATCGAACAGCGCGGCGAAAAATGATCGAACAGTTGGTTAGTGATCATAAAATTGAAACTCAAGATGAGCTGCTGGCATTACTTAACCAACATGGCGTTGAAACCACGCAGGCGACAATTTCGCGAGATATTCACGCACTCAATATTGTGAAAGCTAATGATGGTGAGGGGCGAACCTACTATGTTCAGTTACAATTAACTCCTGAGCATGATTTTAGTCGCCTGTATGCTGGAATTCGTGACAATGTGCGGACCATCGAAACCGTTCAATTTATGAACGTGGTCAAAACAGCATTGAACTCTAGTTACGCAACGATCCTTGGGGGAATGTTCGATGAACTGGATATTCCAGAGGTTGTAGGGACTTTAGCGGGCAATGATACTCTAATCATTATTAGCAAGAGCAATGATGATGCACAGGTGATTTACAATTTAATTGTTGAGCACATGAACTCACATCTTTAATAGAAATGAGGGGTATAAATGGAAAACGAAAAGAAGGGAATTGGTAAGGGCGAATTAATTGCCCTCATCGTTAGTTCCTGTATTGGTACTGGTATTTTTGGAATTACCAGTGATGTTTCAGCCGCTGCCGCTCCAGGTCCAGCTCTGTTAGCATGGGTCTTCGTTGGTATCGGATTCTTAATGCTTGTTCTTTCATTGAACAATTTGTCTGAAAAACGACCAGACTTAACTGCCGGCATTTTCTCTTATGCTGGTGCCGGTTTTGGACCAATGGGTGAATTTATTTCTGGTTGGTCCTACTGGTTATCTGCATGGCTTGGTAACATTGCTTTTGCTACCATGTTAATGAGTTCAATCGGGACTTTCTTCCCAACCTTTAAGGGTGGTCAGAACTTACCATCAATCATCGTAGCAATTATTTTCTGCTGGTTGCTGACCATCTTAGTTAACAATGGTGTGGAATCTGCTTCCTTTGTTAACATGATTGGGACGATCTGCAAGGTCTTACCTTTGATTATCTTCATCGTTATTATGATTGTTTGCTTCAAGGCCGGTATGTTTACTGCTGACTTCTGGGGCCGGGTAGCTAACAATGCTTCTAAGGGAACCACGACTGGTTCTGTTTGGTCACAAATGCAAGGTACTTTGATGACTCTGATTTGGGTCTTTATCGGTGTTGAAGGGGCTTCTGTTATGGCTCACCGTGCTAAGTCACGTTCTGCTGCTCAAGAAGCTTCCATCTTAGCCTTCGTAATCTTGGTTGTTATCTATGTCCTGATTTCCATCCTGCCTTACGGTACACTTGACCGGGCTCAATTGGCTTCCATGGGGCAACCTGCTATTGGTCATGTTCTTAAGGCTACTGTTGGTACCTGGGGTTCTGTCTTAATCAACGTTGGTTTAATTATTTCAACCATTGTTTCTTGGTTATCATGGACGATGCTGCCAGCTGAAACCACAATGTTAGTTGCTGAGGACAAGGCAATGCCTGAAATTTGGGGTCGGGTAAACGCTAAGAACGCTCCTACGGCATCCTTAATGATTACTGCTGTTCTCCAAACGATCTTCCTGTTCTCACTGTTATTCACTGAAAAAGCATATGAATTTGCTTACTCACTTTGTTCTGCTGCTATCTTGTTCTCATACTTGTTCGTTGGTCTTTACCAAATGAAGTACAGTTCAGAAAACAAGGAATGGGGTCAATTCACAATTGGTCTGCTTTCCGCTGCATTCATGTTCGCATGCATGTTCTTAGCTGGTTGGCAAGAAGTATTGCTTGTTTCCATCAGTTTCATCCCTGGATTCATCATTTACTACCTTGCTTGTCGGGAAAACAACCACAAGATGACGACTGCTGAAAAGTGCGTAATGGTTTTGATTCTTGTTTTGAGTATCGTAGCTATTTGGTTAGTTGCTAACGGTACTATTACTATTAGCTAATTAAGTTGTAAAATCGAGTTCATCAATCAACAGCTATTCAAAAAAGGCTGAACGGAATTTCCGTTCAGCCTTTTGTAATATCTAGAAAGTTGGTTTGATTACTAAATTCTCGGCCTGTGAAAGGTCAGCTTCAAGGTATTTATGGTGAAGTGCAGTCAGTAGTAAGTGCTTGGCAATTTCACCATTGCGGGTCAGGATCGGTCCATGGAAGTATGAGCAGTATGTTTCCTTCCAAATAGCCCCTTCCGTTTGATCTTGACCATTATTACCATGACCAGATACAACTTTACCCAACGGCCGTTCCCCTTTTCCTAAAAAGGTCATTCCGTTATGGTTTTCAAAGCCGTGATAAAGTTGGCCATTACTTTCGTTTTTAATGGTGATGTTGCCGATGAAGCGATTATGGTCTTGGCTCAGTGTGTAGTGGGGTAAGATCCCCAGCCCGGGAATCTTTTCACCCTGTGCACCAATGTAGTATTTACCAAGGAGCTGGTAGCCACCACAAATGGCTAGGAGGGGCTTGCCATCATCGATAAACTTCTGGAAAGCAGCCTTCTTGTTTGGAAGATCCTTAGAAACAACCAGTTGTTCATAGTCTTGACCCCCACCGAATAATGCAATGTCATATTTATCAGGATCAAACTGTTCATTAATGCTAATGACATCAACGGCGATATCGGCATCCATTTGTTTGCCATAGTACCGTAACGCAATGATATTGCCTAGGTCGCTATAGGTGTTTAACAGGTTGCCATAGAGGTGTGCCAATCGTAAATGGTATTTTGCCATTAGTCCATCCCTCCTTTGATATAGCCGCCCTCAGCAAGTTGCTTACGTAATTGGAGCACTGCGGTATAGGTTGCCAAAATATAAACATGTTTAGTCGGCATCTGCTTAATTTTGGCAATGACCTTCGTCAGATCAGGCTCATGCCACATTTTTTGAACGCCAGCCATTGTTAGGCGAGTTGTAATATCTTTGTACCGTTCGCCACCAGTCATGTACTGGGGAATTTGATGCTGAACAAGTTTCTCAAAATTGCCATCCCAGATCCACGACGTGTCAATCCCATCAGCGTAATTAGCATTTAATAAGAAGGTGAAACTGAATGGCTGGGGGTCGGTTTCGATCATGTCCAAAACTTGGTTCAGCCCTACTGGGTTTTTGACCAGGATAAGGGTCACTTCTTTATCGCCAATGTGGATAACTTCTTGGCGACCGAAGACCCGTTCATCTGATTCAAAGGCATCTTTAATCTGCGCCTGACTTACACCCAGAAAGCGGCCGAGTGCGTAAGCTGCTAAAGCGTTATAAATGTTGTACAAGCCGCCAATACCGATCCGGTAGGTTTCACCATCCATTTCAAAGGTGGAACTAGTTGGCGTTAAGTTATCAATTTTGGTAACAGCATAGGTGAGCTTTGGTCGCTTGAAACCACAGTTTGGACAGAAGTAATCCCCTAAATTAGCGTATGTCCGCATGTGGTAACGTAAAATGTGTTGACACTTCGGACAGAGGAGACCATCAGTGTTAGCTGGTGCATCAAAGGCTTCCTTATGTTCGTGATTGAATCCGTAATAAATAATTGGGTTGGGTAGATGATGCCCATTGAATAGTTGTTCATCACCATTGGCAATAATAGTTGCTTTAGGTGCCAGTTTAACTCCATTAAGAATTTTCTGATAAGTTGTGTAAATTTCACCATAGCGATCCATCTGATCACGGAAAATGTTAGTGAAGATAAATGCAATCGGGGTGATATATTTTGTAACCTTGACCACATTTGCCTCATCAACTTCAAGAACCGCTAGGCCCTTCTTCTTTGGTCGTGGTGCTGTAATGAAGGTAGTGACGATCCCTTGTTCCATGTTGGAACCGGTGGGGTTAGTCAGTACCTGATCATATTTTTCACGTAAAACCCGCACACTTAAAGCTGTGGTTAGGGTTTTCCCATTAGTACCAGTGACAATTACCAGGTCATACTTTTTGCTGAATGCCTGGAGAATGTTAGGATCGAGTTTCAGTGTTAACTTGCCTGGTAAAGAGCTACCACCATTTCTAAAAGTATGCAGGAACCAGTAAGACGATCGTCCGGCAGCTTCTGCAAACGCACTGCGTAATGACATATTGGCAGAATCCTTTCCTAATTTAGTACCCGTTAATTTTAAGCTTTATGGTCTGAAAAGAAAAGTATTTGACCTGATTTTAGCAAGTAGTCAGTTTGGGTTACTATTTAAATGCCCCTTATTATTGGCTATAATAGTAAAGATATTGGATAAAAAAGGAGCGTATCAACGTTGGCACAGTTATTTTTTAAATATGGCGCCATGAATTCTGGAAAATCGATTGATATTTTAAAAGTCGCTCATAACTACGAAGAACAGGGGAAACCAGTAGTGTTAATGACCAGTGCCGTCGATGATCGTTCTGGGCGCGGGATTATTGCTAGTCGGATTGGATTAAAACGACGAGTACAGCCAGTAATGTCGGAAACCAATATTTATGACTATGTTCGTCAGATGCATAAAAAAATTTACTGTGTGCTGATTGATGAGGCGCAATTCTTGGAACGCCATCATGTTCTTGAGCTTATTAAAATTGTAGATGAACTTCATATTCCGGTGATGACTTTTGGCCTCAAGAATGACTTTAAGAATGAGCTCTTTGAAGGTTCTAAATATTTACTAATTTACGCCGATAAGATTGAAGAGATGAAAACTATTTGTTGGTTTTGTGCCCGTAAAGCAACGATGAACTTGCGCATCCACAATGGCAAACCAGTTTATGAGGGCGAACAAGTGCAAATTGGGGGAAATGAAATGTACTACCCCGTTTGTCGTTATCATTATTTTCATCCAAAATTAAATCATACAGAGGAGTAAGCAATACCATGGAAATGCAAGAAATTTTTGATAAACTTCAAGCAGTTGCCGACCGTTATGATGAGTTAAATGAGTTAATTTCAGATCCAGCAGTCATCGCTGACTCACAGCGGTTTACTAAACTTTCCAAAGAAGAAGGTAGCTTGCGGGAGACCGTTGAAAAGTATAACCAGTACAAAAAAGTGACTCAGACAATCAGTGATGATGAGGAACTTCTTCGTGAAACGGATGATCCTGATATGACGGCCTTGACGAAGGACGAATTATCATCGATGAAGGACCAGCAGGCCAAGCTCGAAAAAGAATTAGAGATTCTGTTAATCCCTAAGGACCCGAATGATGATAAGAACATCATCATGGAAATCCGTGGAGCCGCCGGCGGGGATGAAGCGAGTCTGTTCGCTGCTGACTTGTACAACATGTATCTGCACTATGCAGAAAAGCAAGGTTGGAAGGTGGAAGTTGTTGATAAAAACGAAACCGAAGTTGGTGGCTTTAAGGAAATTGCATTGATGATTACCGGTGATAAGGTGTACTCTAAGCTGAAGTTTGAAAATGGTGCGCACCGTGTTCAACGGGTGCCGGTTACTGAATCACAAGGACGGGTGCACACGTCGACAGCAACGGTTGGAGTGATGCCTGAAGCAGAAGACGTTGATGTAGATATTGACCCCAAGGATATCCGGGTTGATGTCTATCGGTCTAGCGGTGCTGGTGGTCAGCACGTTAACAAAACGTCTTCAGCCGTGCGGATGACCCACTTGCCAACAGGAATTGTAGTGGCTATGCAGGATGAGCGGTCACAGCAACAGAACCGTGCCAAAGCAATGCGGATTTTAAAATCACGGGTTTATGATTATTACCAGCAAAAAGAACAGAGTGCCTATGACAAGAAACGTAAGGATGCTATTGGGACGGGTGACCGCTCTGAACGGATTCGGACATATAATTATCCACAAAATCGGGTAACTGATCACCGCATTGGCTTAACCTTAAATAAACTGGACAAAATTATGGACGGCGACCTCGATGAAATCATTGAAGCGTTGATCGTGGCCGACCAAACCAAGAAACTGGAACAACTGCGCAATGAATAATCATCAGCCACCAACATTTTTTGCTGCGTTGAAGTGGGCAGAACAGCAAATGCGATCACAGCATTTGGATTACAATGCTCCGCACTTCCTACTTCAAATGAAGTATGGTTGGGATGATACCCATTTTCTGCTTCACCAACGGGAACAGATGAGTGAGCAAGCATGGAATTGGTTTCAGCAGGCAGTGGTCCGTTTGAATAATAATGAACCAGCACAGTATATTGTTGGTAAAGCACCATTTTATGGACGGACTTTCCAAGTCAATTCGCATGTTTTGATTCCTGAACCGGAAACGGCAGATTTAGTTGAGTGGGTGCTGGATCAAAAGGATGACCGACCACTCCAGGTTTTAGATCTTGGGACTGGTAGTGGAGTTATTGGAATTACATTGGCTTTAGAACGTCCCCAATGGCAGGTGACCCTATCAGATATTTCTAATACGGCATTGGACGTTGCAAAATTTAATGCACAACGATTATCAGCTCAAGTGGAACTCGTGCAAAGCGACCTTTTTGATGGTTTAGTTAATCGAAGGTTTGACCTAGTTGTGACTAATCCCCCTTACGTTGACCGGGCGGACCAGGGATTAATGGATCCAGCAGTGGTGAAATACGAACCAGCCTTGGCCTTATATGCTGATGAGCATGGCCTCGGCTTTTACCAGCGGTTATTTGAGCAAATTGCAGGTCACCTTACTCCAAAAGGTGAGTTATTTGGTGAAACGGGTTTTGACCAAGAAAAAAGGATTCAAGCTCTTTTTCACAGATTGAACCCTGGAGCAAAAATAGTGCCACGACACGATGTGGCGAATAAGATGAGGATGATTCATGGATGGGACTTTTTAAACACAGGAGGAAACCAGAAAAAATGAATACGCGGATTTTTCATTTAGATGAAATCGATCAAGCGGCGAAGGAAATCCAAGCAGGACACCTCGTTGCTTTTCCGACCGAAACAGTGTATGGATTGGGAGCCGATGCAACTAATGAGGCCGCTGTTAAAAATGTATATTTAGCCAAGGGGCGGCCAAGTGATAATCCATTGATTGTTCATGTTGCCTCTGTTGAAATGGTGGAAAAGTATGCAGCCAATATTCCTGATAATGCACGAAAGTTGATGAAAAAGTTTTGGCCAGGCTCATTGACCATTATTTTGCCAATCAAACGCCATGTTTTATCAAAGACGGTGACTGGTGGTTTATCTACGGTTGCTTTTCGCTTCCCTGATTGTCAACCAACCTTGGATTTAATTAAAAAGGCTGGTGTGCCAATTGTTGGACCATCTGCTAATACTTCAGGGAAGCCAAGTCCAACCACTGCCCAGCATGTTTACCATGACCTTCACGGTAAAATCGCTGGAATTATTGATAATGGCCCAACACGGGTTGGGGTTGAATCAACAGTTCTGGATATGTCGACTGACCAGCCAGTGATTCTACGTCCAGGTGCCGTTACTAAGGCCCAAATTGAAGATGTGATTGGATCAATTGATCTTAATCACCACCATGTTGGTAAGAATGAAATTCCTAAAGCTCCAGGGATGAAATATAAACACTACGCTCCTAATGCCCAAGTTTACATTGTGGACCAGGATACTGATTGGCAACGAGTGGTAGATTGGATTAGTAAGCAACCATTTGACGTGGGAATGATGGCTGAGGAACGGATCCTTCAACATGCCAGTTTACCGATGAACGCGATTCAGTTCTCATTAGGTAAAAATGTTCAGGATGCGAGCGCACGGTTATTTGATGGCTTGCGACAGTTTGATGACCAGCCTAATGTTAAAGCCATTGTTGCTCAGGCTTTTCCGGCAAAGGACCTTGGACGCGCATATATGAACCGGTTGAACAAATCAGCCGGTGGGGTACATTTTGGTGCGCAAAATAAATAGTAGAATGGTAAAATAAAATCGAAAATTGTTGGAAGCGGTTATTTGCACATTTGTTAGGGAAATAATCGCTTTTTTTACAGTTTCATGTGCCGCAAAAGGGAGATAAACGAATCACCAGAGTTTTGGCCGATGATGAGTCATGGAGGACAATGATGGTAAGCTAAGCAACCAGTTTCTAAACGAGCTACAGTCTTAACTAAAGCGCATCCAATTAATTAGCAAAAACAGTCTTGTTAGTACCTAGTAATATGGTAGAATGGATAAGAAATTCAAAGGAGTGTATTTGGCATGGGTAAATTTGAAGTTATTGATCATCCGCTGATTCAACATAAATTAACAATGATTCGTGATAAGAATGTTGGTACTAAGTTTTTCCGTGAAACTGTTAAGGAAATTTCAACGTTAATGGCTTATGAAGTTGCGCGTGATATGCCATTAAAGGATGTTGAAATTGAAACGCCAATTGCTAAGACTACGAAGAAAGAATTGGCTGGTAAGAAAGTTGCCATTATTCCAATTCTTCGTGCGGGCCTGGGAATGGTTGACGGAATGACTGACTTGATTCCTGCCGCAAAGATTGGCTTTATTGGAATGTACCGTGACGAAGAAACGCTAAAGCCTCACGAATACTTCGTCAAGTTGCCAAATGATATTACAGAACGGCAATTGTTTATTGTTGACCCAATGTTAGCTACTGGTGGCTCGGCAATGATGGCAATCGAAGCATTGAAGAAGCGTGGCTGCTCTGAAAAGAACATGAAGTTTGCTTGTCTGGTTGCTGCTCCAGAGGGTGTGAAGGCCGTTCGTGAAGCATATCCAGATGTTGATCTTTATGCCGCAGGCTTAGATGATCACCTGAACAAGGATGGTTACATTGTGCCAGGCCTTGGCGATGCTGGGGACCGACTTTTTGGTACCAAGTAATTTAATCTATTTTGAGTATTTCAAAGATCGAGGATTCCTCGGTCTTTTTTGTTTGGGTGAAACTGGTTATCTGGAAGCGGTTCAACTATAATGAATAAGGTATTATATGAGATTTAAGCGGGAAGGAATTTGATTATGACAAAGCACTTAAAAGGAACCGCGGCAAGTGATGGAATTGGGATTGCCCCTGTATATTTAATGACCAAGCCGGACTTAAGCTTTGCTAAGCAACGGATCAGTGATCCCTTGGCAGAGATTAAGCGGTTTAAAGATGCTTTAGCAGCTGTTCAGGATGATTTAAGCCGCTTAAAGAAACAGGCATCGTCACGAATGGGTAAGGAAGACTTGGCAATTTTTGACGTGCATATTGAAATTCTTAATGATCCGGAAATGTTTAACCAAGTAGTAACCCGGGTACGAAGTCAACGAATAAATGCAGAAACTGCCTTTGAAGAAGTCATTTCTCGAGTAATTAGAGAATTTACCGCCATGACTGGTAACAAGTATATGCAAGAGCGGGCGACTGATTTTGCAAATATTCGCGATCAAGTATTAGCAAAACTGGAGGGTAAGGCCCTACCAAACCTTCAAGCTTTGGATCACCCTGTGATTGTAGTAGCCCACATGATTGGTCCTTCCGACACTTCTCAGATGAACGCTAAGTATGTTAAGGGAATTGTCACTGAAGTTGGCGGTAAGACTAGCCATGCTGCCATCATGGCGCGCTCTCTGCGTATTCCCGCCATCGTCGGATGCCCTGGAATTACCAAGCGTGTTCACAATGATGAGGATGTCATTATGAATGGCTTTACTGGAGAGGTCATTGCTAATCCGACAACCACTGAAGTTGATCATTACCAGGCAATTGCCAACCGTTTTGCCGCTGAACGTCTCCAATGGCAACAGTTGGTTAACGCCCCCTCAGTCACCAAAGACGGCCGTCAATTTGTGATTTCTGCTAATATTGGATCGTCAAATGACTTACCAGCGGTATTACAAAATGGCGCGGATGAAGTGGGCCTCTTCAGGACCGAATTTCTTTATATGAAGAGTGAACATTTACCAACGGAAGAGGAACAGTTTAATGCCTACAAGACAGCCGTTACTGGCTTGCAAGGAAAGACCTTGACAGTGCGGACACTTGATATTGGTGGTGACAAGCCATTAACATTCATGCCGCTCCCCCATGAAATGAATCCGTTCTTGGGCTATCGGGCTATTCGGATCTCGTTGAACCGGCCAAAAATGTTTAAGGAACAACTCCGGGCGTTGATTCGTGCTTCCGCTTACGGGCCCATTAACATCATGTTCCCTATGATTACTACCTTAGATGAGTTACGACAGGCAAAGCGGATCTACCATAGTGAGTTATCACACCTTCAGAAGCAACAGCCCGGCTTAGGGAACCAGATTAAGATTGGAATTATGATAGAGGTCCCCTTAGCAGCATTGTATGCAGAACGGTTGGCCGAAGAAGTGGACTTCTTTAGTATTGGAACTAATGACCTTATTCAGTACTGCTTTGCAGCTGACCGGGGGAATACGTCAGTATCATACTTATATCAGCCATTGAATCCACCATTTTTGAAGTTAATCCATCATATTATCGTTTCTGGTCACCATCATCAAACAAGCGTAGCAATGTGTGGAGAAATGGCTGGTGATCGTCGTGCCTTGCCATTATTAATTGGCATGGGATTAGACGAATATTCGATGAGTGCATCTTCCATTTTACGAACGCGCTCAATGATGAGTAATTTAGATAGTGAAGCCTGTCATCAACTGTACCAGCGTGCAGTGACGGAATGTGAAACAGCTCCTGAAGTGGAACAGTTGGTTGACCAATGGCTTAAGCAACAATAATTAGAGAAGCTTGCAATTTTTTAAAAATCTTGCAAGCTTCCTTTTATTTTTGCTGGTTAAATGTAGAATGGAAAACAGACTTTGTTAAAGAAGGTGCCATGAATGTCCTGGAAATGGACCCGCACTAAATGGTGGGTGTTAATTATTATTGTGGTTGTGGGCATAGGAGCAATGATTTTTACGATGAACAATCAACGCTTCTACCGGCAACCCATTGGGCAAGTCATAACAGTTCATAATGGGCAATCACATCGGACGACTGATCAGTTTAAAAATATCGACCACCAAACTAGCCAACGATTGACGGTTCGGATAATGAATGGTCATTATCAAGGACAAACGGCTAAAGTTAGCAACACTTATAGCGATTCTCAGCCGATGGACCAACGATTTTACCATGGCAATCAAATTTTTCTTTCACAATTACATGCCAATAAGCGGGGACAATTAATGGCCAACGCTAGTGGATATAAGCGTGACACCGTGATTGTCTTTCTCCTATGGATGGTGGTCCTCCTTTTGCTGGTATTGATGGGAACCTCAGGGGCGTTTGCCTTACTCTCTGTTGTTATCAATGGGATCCTCTTTATCCTAGCGATTGTGATCGACCTCGACAACCAGGGAGCCCATGTATTACTTACGTTTGGGAGCCTGGCGTTAGCCTTTGCTGCTATTTCATTACTGTTAGTACTCGGTCCCAATAAGAAAATGTTGGCGACCTTGCTGGCAACTATTGTCGGAACTGTTATTTCCATAATGGTGGGACTTTTTATTCTCGAACTAACCCACCATCGGGGTGTATATTACGAATCAATGCAATATGTGACTCAGGTACCGCGTCCGTTATTTATTGCGGAGATCCTCTTGGGTTCCTTAGGAGCAGTGATGGATGAATCTAGTGATATTATTGCGACTCTGTTTGAATTGAAGCAGCTGAACCCCGCGATTGGTCGTTGGCAGCTTTTCATGTCCGGGCGTAATGTTGGTAAATCAATTATGGGGCCGCTGGTTAATGTCCTGTTCTTGATCTTTATGGCGGACACATTTACTTCTAGCTTGTTATTCCTGAAAAATGGTAATTCGTGGGGATACACTTTTGATATGAACATGAGTCTGGGCATGGTTCAGAGTTTAATTAGTGGCATCGGGATTGTGATTGTGGTGCCAGTTGTTTCTGCACTAGGGGCATTATTACTGGGAAGGAGGAAATCAGCATGAGTTCGATAATTGCCTTAGGATTAACCTTAATGGTTTGTATGGTTGCAGTCGGTGGCAAGCAGGGATGGCGTTCATTTCTGAGTCTTCTGTTGAACTTTGGGTTCCTCTTTTTTGCCATTGTGCTAATTGACTTTCATGTACCACCCATGTTTGTTACCCTAACCACGAGTATTATTATTTTAGCGATCACCATCTTTATGGGTGAGGACGATTTACGGACCACCGTGACGGCCTTTTATGCTTCGTTAATTGTTATGATGCTAGTGCTAGCCTTGATTCTGATTGTTACTCATTGGGCAATGGCTCAAGGGTTTGGTCAAGAGGATAGCGATGACCTAGAGGGAATGTCCATTTTAATTGGTATTTCTTATTTGAAGGTGTCTGTGACGGCCACCATCATTTCAATTTTGGGAGCCATTGCTGAGGCGGCAATGGCCGTATCAGCTGGATTATCGGAAGTTCTAATTAATTACCCGGACGTTGATAACCACCGCTTAATGGCTTCAGGGATGTCAATTGGTCGACAGATTATTGGGACCACTTTGAATACCCTATTTTTCGGTTTCTTTGGCGGATTTCTCTCCCTTTTTATTTGGTTCTTGGGGCTACACTATTCATTTGGGATGATTATGAATAATAAAATTCTGGTTGCGGAGGCAATTGAAGTCCTGATTTCATTCATTGGGGTGTTACTGACGGTGCCCATAACCGCTTGGGTAATGACCAAGCGACGAGGAGCAATAGTTGACAATCAGGCGAAACAGAAGTAGTATACTCATAATTTGAATTAAACCTTTAATGAAGGTCCAGTGAGGCTTCAAAGGTGCGGTCTAATATTCCCATATAAGAGATACAGCAACTTTGGTCCACTGGGCAAAGGTTGCTTTTATTTTTAGGAGGGAAGATAAATGGCTCATCGTGATGATGTTGTCCTTGATGTTGATGAACGGCCAAAAGCCGGTCAATGGTTTGGCCTGTCACTTCAACATATGTTTTCCATGTTTGGTTCAACCGTACTGGTCCCAATTCTGGTTGGATTAAACCCAGGAATTGCTTTGTTCTCTTCAGGTGTTGGTACGTTAATGTACCTGTTGATTACTAAGCATAAGATTCCTGCTTACATGGGATCTAGTTTTTCTTTTGTTGTACCAATGATGGCACTGATGAAATCAACCGGTTATCCAGGGATTGCACAAGGGACCGTTGCAGTTGGTTGTGTTTACCTGATTGTTTCCTTAATCGTTAGCATGATTGGTTCCGATTGGATTGATAAGGTGCTGCCACCAATTATCGTTGGGCCGGTTGTGGTTGTTATTGGTCTTTCATTAGCTAGTACTGCTGCTAAGGATGCCACAATTAATTCCGTTACTGGCAAGTATGATCTGAAGTTCTTTGCAGTAGCGATGATTACGATGCTATTGACCATTGCCTTTAATATGTACTTTAAAGGCTTTATGGGATTAATTCCGATTCTAATGGGCATTGTTTTTGGCTATATTATTGCGTGCCTCTTTGGCATCGTGGACTTTACTCCAGTGGAAAAGGCCCATTGGTTTAGCCTACCAGCATTCCAAGTACCATTTGTAACTTACCATCCTTCATTCTACTGGGGTGCAATATTAAGTATGGCGCCCATCGCGTTTGTTACCATGACGGAACACTTGGGCCACATCATGGTGTTAAACGAATTGACCGAACGGAACTTTTTCAAGGATCCTGGGTTGAACCATACTTTAGCAGGTGATGGGACGGCATCCATCATTGCTGGTTTTGTTGGTGGCCCTCCAGTTACCTCATACGGTGAAAATATCGGTGTTATCGCGATTACCAAGGTCCAATCCGTGTATGTTATCGCCGGAGCGGCATTGTTCGCTATCTTCTTTAGTTTTGTCGGTAAACTAAGTGCTCTGATTGAAACTATTCCAATGCCTGTTATCGGGGGAATTTCGTTCCTGCTGTTTGGGGTAATTGCCTCAAGTGGGTTGCGGGTAATGATTGAAGATCAAATTGACTTTAATAAAAAACGAAATCTGATGATTGCTTCGGCTATTCTAGTTATTGGAATTGGGAACGCCTACTTGAAGTTGGGACAATACCAGTTCTCTGGATTGGCGGTTGCAGCTGTCTTAGGGATTATCCTGAACCTGGTATTACCGCAAGAAGCGCGGAGTGAACGCGACTTAGCAAATCAAGCAAAAAATAAATAAAGTATGGAAGGGATTGGATTTATTCTGGTCTCTTTTACTTGTTTAAAGGACATTTATCCGCCATATTCTTAAATTTTTCTCATTAGGAGAGAAAGCTCTTACTTATTGTTGGTACGGGATTTAATCATCTTCAGCTTTTTATGAAAATTTTTGAATGTTACCTAAAATGATGATATATTAATATTTGTAATTTGGGCTAGTTCGTTCATATATACAACGTTCATCCAATTTACAGCCAAATTATTGTTATAAGGAAAGAGGTGAAATATGAATGGGCGGTGATGCTTTAACTTTTAAGCTATTCGGCCTGACTTTCAACGCAACCAACATCATCTCTGGACTAGTTATCTACGCAATTGTCTTCTTTGTCTTGTTTGGGATGTCCCGTAAGATTCAAATGAAGCCTACCGGTGCGCAAAACGTTCTGGAATGGTTGATTGATTTCACAAACGGGATTGTGAGAAGTCAAATGCCAGCTGAAGAAACAGGGCACTATAGTTTCTTTGCTTTTGTACTCTTTGTTTTTATTTTCTTTGCAAACCAGTTTGGTCTGATTTTCAATCTCAGCTGGAATAACGCTGAAGTACTTAGAAGTCCAACCGCAGATCCCGTTGTAACGTTGACATTTTCTTTGATGGTCATTACTTTGGCACACTTTGCTGGTATTGCCCACAAAGGTTTTGGCGGCTATTTGAAGGGGTATGTTAAGCCGTTTGCTTTGATGTTACCTGTTAACATCATTGAGGAACTAGCTAACTTCTTAACTCTGGGTCTCCGGATATTTGGTAACATTTTTGCTGGTGAATTGCTATTAAAGCTCGTTGCTGGAGTTGCATTCTCTCACGGTGCTCTGACAATTGTTCCAGGGTTCCTGCTTGAATTACTTTGGCAAGGATTCTCAGTCTTTATTGGTTCAATCCAGGCATATGTATTTGTAACATTAACGACGGTTTATATTTCTCGGAAGGTTTCCGAATAATAATCATCTCTAAGGAGGAATTTTAACATGGCATTAGGAGCAATTGCTGCAGGACTCGCTGCATTAGGTGCCGCTATCGGTGGTGGTATTGGTGATGGTATCTTAATTGGTCACACTGTCGACAGTATCGCACGTCAACCAGAATTACAAAGTAGATTACAAGCTACGATGTTCATTGGTGTTGGTTTGATTGAAGCCATGCCTATCATCGCTATTGTTATCGGCTTCCTTGTTATGAACAAGTAATTGGTTGCTTTTGATAATATTCAAAGCAAGGAGGTGTCAATAGATGTTTGTGAATAGTGTTTTAGCTGAATCTAATAGTTTATACATTGGAGACTTGGTCTTCTACATTGTTACCTTTATCATCCTGATGTTATTGGTTAAGCATTTTGCTTGGAAACCAATCACGGACATGATGAAGAAACGTGCAGATAAGATCGCTAATGATATCGACAATGCTGCTAAGTCACGCGAAAGCGCTGAAAAGATGGCTGCTCAACGTCAAGCTGAACTGAAGAATTCTCAGCAAGAAGCTGCTGACATTGTTAACAATGCAAAGAAGTCTGGTGAAACTCAACGTGCCCAGATTATTGAAAGTGCACAAAACGATGCCCAAGCTTTGAAGCAACGTGCTCAGCAAGATGCTGAACAAGCCCGGCGCGATGCACTAAATGGTGCTAAGGATGACGTTGCAAACCTATCTATTGAGATTGCTTCCAAACTCATCCACAAAGAATTGAATGAAGCCGATCAAAAAGAATTGATTGACTCATACATTGAAGGGTTGGTAGATCATGAGTCTTGATAAGCAAACAATTGCCACGCGTTATGCAAAGGCACTTTTCGAGTTAGTGAAGGAAAACAACACACTCGATCAAACTTATCAAGAATTGATCTCATTACGCCAAATCTTTGAGGACAACGCGGGATTGGAATCTGCACTTGCAGGTGTTCAGTTGTCGCTCGATGAGAAAAAGTCATTAATTTCGGAATTAAAGAAGGATTTCTCACCATTAGTGCAGAACCTGATCCAAATGACTTTTGATTACGGCCGCATTAATTGCTTGGTCGCAATTGTTGATGAGTTTGAACATCGTTATGATGCCGATCAGAAGCGGCTTCATGCTGATGTTGTTACTGCAATCCAACTCGATAAACAACAACAGGATCAGTTGAAGGCTAATTTGGCAACTCGTTTCCAAGCAAACGAAGTTGTTTTGCATGCTAAAGTTGATCCGGAAATTTTAGGTGGGGTTATTGTCCATGCAGATCATAAGACATTGGATGGTAGTCTCAGCTCAAAGATTAAGCAGATTCGTCGTTTACTAGTTAGATAATTATCTTATTTCAAAGAGGTGAGACCTTTATGAGCATTAAAACTGAGGAAATCAGTTCACTCATCAAGAAACAACTCGCCAATTACCAAGACCAAGTTTCTGTTGAAGAAACCGGTACTGTTACGTACGTTGGTGATGGTGTTGCTCGTGCCGATGGCTTGGAAAATGCCATGGCTGGTGAGTTGCTCGAATTTAGTAACGGTGTTTACGGAATGGCACAAAACCTCGAAAGCAACGATGTTGGTATCGTTATTTTAGGGGACTTTACTGGTATCCGTGAAGGTGACACTGTTAAACGGACGGGTCGAATCATGGAAGTACCCGTTGGTGATGCATTGTTAGGACGGGTTGTTGATCCACTTGGTCGTCCAATTGACGGCTTGGGTGAAATCAAAACTGATAAGACACGCCCAATCGAAAAGAAGGCTCCAGGTGTTATGGAGCGGAAGAGCGTTAGTGAACCACTGCAAACTGGTATTAAGGTTATTGATGCCTTAGTTCCAATTGGTCGTGGTCAGCGTGAATTGATTATTGGTGACCGTAAGACTGGTAAGACTGCGATTGCCTTGGATACAATTATTAACCAGAAGGATAAGGACGTTATTTGTATTTACGTTGCCATTGGTCAAAAGGAATCTACTGTCCGGGCTAATGTCGAAACGTTGCGTCGTTACGGAGCATTAGATTACACAATTGTTGTTTCTGCTAGTGCTTCTAACCCTGCACCAATGCTTTACATCGCTCCTTATGCTGGTGCTGCGATGGGTGAAGAGTTCATGTATGGCGGCAAGGATGTTTTGATCGTTTACGATGACTTATCAAAGCAGGCCGATGCTTACCGTGAACTGTCCTTAATTCTTCGTCGGCCTCCTGGTCGTGAAGCTTACCCTGGTGATATTTTCTACACCCACTCACGTTTGCTGGAACGTGCTGCACGGTTGTCTGATGACCTTGGTGGTGGTTCAATGACTGCCTTGCCAATTATTCAGACCCAGGCTGGGGACGTTTCTGCCTACATTCCAACTAACGTTATTTCTATTACTGATGGTCAGATCTTCCTGGATGCTGATGAGTTCTATGCCGGTCAACGTCCAGCTATTGATGCTGGTACTTCAGTTTCTCGTGTTGGTGGTGACGCCCAGGTTAAGGCTATGAAGAAGGTTGCTGGTACCCTTCGTTTGGATATCGCTTCATATAACGAATTGGCATCATTTGCCCAATTCGGTTCTGACCTGGATGCTGCTACGCAAGCTAAGTTGTCACGTGGTCGTCACACGATGGAAGTCCTGAAGCAGGGCTTACACAAGCCACAACCAGTTGAACAACAAGTTGTAACATTGTTTGCATTGTCTAATGGATTCATTGATAAGATTCCTGTTGATGATGTTCTTCGTTACGAAAGTGAATTGGCTGCTTACATGCATGCAAACCACCAAGACCTTTACGACAGCATCAAGTCTACTGGTAAATTGCCAGAAGGCGATGATTTGAAGAAGGCTGTTGCTGACTTTACTGCTTCATTCCAAACCAGTGAAGACAAGAAGAAAGCAACACAGAAAAATTAGTGATGACTAGTCGAAAGGACGGTGAGATTTAGTGCCAGCTTCACTTGCTGCAGTTAAACACAAAATTGAATCCACAAAAAGCACTCGGCAGATTACCTCTGCTATGCAAATGGTTTCAACTGCAAAATTGAATCAAATTCAACACCATACAAAGACATACGATGTTTATGCTGAAAAGGTAAGAAACATGTTGTCCGATCTGGTTAAATCTCACAACGCATCTGCAGCTAGCTCAATTCATGATGCATATGCTGCGTTGTTTGAGAAACGTCCAGTAAAGAAGACTGGAATTTTAGTTATTACATCTGATCGTGGATTAGTGGGGTCTTACAATAATAATATTATTAAAGAAACCATGGCCTTGATGAAGAAGCAGCATTTAACCGCTGATAATACGGTATTCTTAACAATTGGTAAGACTGGAACCGAGTTTTTTAAGAAGCGTGGGATGAACGTTGTATATGAATACTCCGGTGTCAGTGACGTCCCAACATTCCGGGAAGTTCACCAGATTGTTAAGACAGCTGTGCAGATGTATGACGATGGTGTATTCGATGAGATGTACATGGCTTTTAGCCATTATGTTAACCGAATTTCATCACGGATCATTATTCATGATGTTCTGCCGATTACTGAGCAGTCTCTGATGGAAGATGAAAATCAAAATCCATCTACTGATGATTCGCCAGTAACCGCTGAATATGAATTTGAACCATCAGACACGGAAATTATTGCTGCTTTGGTTGCTCAGTACGCAGAAAGCTTGATTTATGGAGCTATTTTGGATGCCAAGACATCTGAACACTCTTCAAGTGCCAATGCTATGCGGTCAGCAACTGATAACGCAGATGATATTATTTCATCGCTAGAATTGCAGTATAACCGTGCTCGTCAGGCTGCGATTACCACTGAAATTACTGAAATTACTGGTGGTATGACGGCACAAGAATAAATTTAACTGAGGAGGAAACACAACATGAGTTCTGGTAAAGTTGTCCAAGTTATCGGACCAGTTGTTGATATTGAATTCCCCTTAGACGAAAAGTTACCAGAGATTAACGATGCCCTGAAGATTAAGGAAAGTGATGACAAGACTTTGACAACAGAAGTTGCCCTAGAATTGGGTGATGGTGTTGTTCGGACGATTGCCATGGACGGTACTGATGGTCTTCAACGGGGAATGGAAGTCGAAAACACTGGTGCACCAATTAGTGTTCCAGTTGGTGATGACACTCTTGGTCGTGTCTTTAACGTCTTAGGTGAACCTGTCGACAACGGACCGAAGTTTGGTCCTGATGCAAAGCGGATGCCTATTCACCGTGATGCACCAAAGTATGATGAATTAAACAATAACACTGAAATCCTCGAAACCGGGATCAAAGTTATTGACCTCTTAGCCCCATACGTTCGTGGTGGTAAGATTGGTCTATTCGGTGGTGCCGGTGTTGGTAAGACTGTTTTAATTCAGGAATTAATTCACAACATTGCACAAGGTCACAATGGTATCTCTGTCTTCACTGGGGTCGGTGAACGAACCCGTGAAGGTAACGATATGTACTATGAAATGAAGGCTTCTGGCGTTCTGGAAAAGACTGCCATGGTATATGGTCAGATGAACGAACCTCCTGGTGCTCGTATGCGGGTGGCTTTGACAGGTTTGACAATTGCGGAATACTTCCGTGATGTCAAGGGCCAAGATGTGCTTTTGTTCATTGATAACATTTTCCGGTTTACCCAGGCCGGTTCAGAAGTTTCTGCCTTGCTGGGGCGGATTCCTTCAGCCGTTGGTTATCAGCCAACCTTGGCTACTGAAATGGGTCAGTTACAGGAACGGATCACTTCTACTAAGAAGGGGTCAATCACTTCTATTCAAGCGGTTTATGTTCCTGCCGATGACTATACCGACCCAGCTCCAGCTACGACTTTTGCGCACCTGGATGCGACTACCAACTTGGAGCGGCGGTTAACGCAAATTGGTATTTACCCAGCCGTTGACCCGCTGGCTTCTACTTCAACTGCCTTAACACCAGAAATTGTTGGTAAGGAACATTATGAAGTAGCTACACAAGTTCAGCATGTTTTGCAACGTTACCACGAATTGCAAGATATCATTTCTATCTTAGGGATGGATGAATTATCTGATGAAGAAAAGGTAATCGTTGCTCGTGCACGGCGGATTCAGAACTTCCTATCACAGAGTTTCTCCGTCGCTGAACAATTTACTGGTACCCCTGGTAAGTATGTACCTTTGAAGGATACCATTAAGGGCTTCAAGGCTATTCTTGACGGTAAGTATGATGACCTTCCAGAAGAAGCATTCCGTCTGGTTGGTACCATTGATGATGCCGTGGAAAAGGCTAAGAAAATGAAGGCAGACAGTGACGAAGAGAGTGCTAAAGACTAGGAGGGATAATTTTGGCTGATACAAATTTCCAAGTCACCATTATTACTCCTGATGGGACCGTATATGATAATGACAAAGCTACAATGATTATCATGAACACTTCTGGTGGTCAAATGGGAATCATGGCTAATCACGTCCCGGTATTGGCATCTCTTGAGATTAGTCAGTTGCGGATTCACCATAATACGGGAACTGACGAAGTTGCAGCTGTTAATGGTGGTATTTTGCAGTTTGATGGTAAAAATGCCTTAATCACTGCAGATAGTGCCGAAATGCCTGAAAAGATTGATGTTCACCGTGCTGAAGAAGCCAAAGCTCGTGCTGAAGAAGAAATTCGGCATGCAAAGGAAGAACATCGTCAAAATGATCTTGCTCGTGCGGAAGTACATCTTAAGCGGGCAATTAACCGTTTGAAGGTTTCACAATACAAGAAGCAAGATTAATTTACTCCAAGCGAATGGTAATTAGCCATTCGCTTTTTGTTTATCTCTATTTGCTTTGTTAACTTATGATTAAGCTTTATTAATTGACCTATTGTCAGCGTCACGAATATGATATGATACAAAATGGTTTAAAGAAGGTGAATTGAGTGCAAGTACAAGGATTTAAAGCATTATTAGAAATGATTATTACTCTGATGATGATTTGGATTACATTTTCTGCAATTCAGGGAATTCATATCGAGCATATGTTTCGTCGCCCACCACGGACGTTGCCTTTGTTAATTGTGTTATTAGCGACGAGTGTGGGCTTTACTTGTGCTCAATTTCTCTTTTCGTTTTTGTCTGCTGTTAATAGCCTAGCCAACTTATTTCATTAGTTCAGTGAGGAGAATTAATTATGGAAAAGATTGTCATTAAAGGTGGTCATCGTTTAACTGGTCGTGTCAAGGTTGAAGGTGCAAAAAACGCGGTTCTGCCAATTCAGGCGGCGTCCATTCTCGCCTCCACAGGGCAGACCAAGTTAACCAACGTTCCGGTTCTGTCTGACGTTGTGATGATGAACAAGCTTCTCCAATTCTTAAATATCCAGGTTAATTTTGATCCCAATGAGCATGCGGTAACATTTGACGCGAGTCACCAGTTATCTTCCAAGGCACCATTTCAATATGTTTCGAAGATGCGGGCTTCAATGGTTGTCATGGGACCATTGCTAGCACGTACTGGTCATGTCCGTATTGCCATGCCCGGTGGATGTGCGATTGGCTCGCGACCAGTAGATCTGCATCTCAAAGGTTTGCGCCAATTAGGAGCACAGATTGAACAACATGATGGCTTTATTGAAGCGCAGGCTGACCATTTAACCGGTGCTCATATCTACTTGGATTTTCCAAGCGTGGGGGCAACACAGAATATTATGATGGCGGCCACTTTAGCTCACGGAATTACCACTATTGAAAACTGTGCTCGTGAACCAGAAATTGTCGACCTTGCAAATACTCTGAATAAGATGGGGGCCCGTGTTCATGGTGCCGGAACAGAATTGATTCGCATTCAAGGGGTTAATTTCCTTCATGGTTGTGATTTTCACGTTATGGAAGATCGTATTGAAGCTGGTACATTTATGATTGCAGCAGCCGCGACTAACGGTGATGTGATCGTTGAGGGAGCTGATCCGCGGTATAATGAACCGTTAATTGCCAAATTGCGTGAAATGGGCGTAACGGTAGTTGAACAAGCGGATGGTATCCGTATTCTGGGGACCTCTGTTTTACTACCAACAAATGTGCGGACAGCCCCTTACCCCGGTTTTCCAACGGATTTACAGCCGCAAATGACGGT
This sequence comes from Limosilactobacillus frumenti DSM 13145, assembly GCF_001436045.1. Classification (GTDB taxonomy): domain Bacteria; phylum Bacillota; class Bacilli; order Lactobacillales; family Lactobacillaceae; genus Limosilactobacillus; species Limosilactobacillus frumenti. Next base: position 83,584 of record NZ_AZER01000004.1, on the reverse strand, counting down.
TCTTCAGCTGTTAGCTAATGGAACGAGCACCATGGATGAGACAGTCTTCGAAAAGCGCTTCATGCATCTGGAAGAACTACGGCGAATGAACGCTAACTATGAGATTGCTGGCTCTGCGGCTGTGTTACATGGACCTACAAAGTTCAGTGGTGCTGAAGTATCTGCTACCGATCTCCGTGCTGGGGCAGCGCTGGTAATTGCGGGCTTAGCCGCTGATGGGATTACTCAAGTCCGCAATTTGAAATACCTCGATCGTGGTTATTACCACCTTCACCAGAAGCTGCATCAACTAGGTGCGCAAATCGATCGTATTGATATTGACGACACTATTCAAATGACTCCCGATCAATTGATTGATCATAGCTCACGGGGCTAGGCAATAGTGGTGAATGTGGTATAATTACCAACGTTATTAACGCAAAGGAGAACGAATGACATGGCAAAGGATATTGGTATTGATTTAGGGACAGCAAATGTCCTGATCTATGTTCAAGGCAAAGGAATTGTATTGAACGAACCATCCGTAGTGGCAATTGATACACAGACTAATAAAGTGTTAGCTGTTGGTTCAGAGGCTTACCGGATGGTTGGACGGACACCAAGTAATATTCGGGCAATCCGTCCTCTCAAAAATGGGGTTATTTCTGATTTCGATGTGACTCAAGAAATGCTATCTTACTTCATCGGTAAGTTGAGCGTTAAGGGGTTCATGTCGAAACCAAACATTATGATTTGTGCTCCAACTAACATTACCGAAATTGAACGTAAGGCCATTATTCAGGCTGCTGAACAATCTGGTGGTGGTAAGGTTTACTTGGAATACGAACCAAAGGTTGCCGCTATTGGCGCGGGTTTGGATATTTTTAAGCCTCGTGGAAGCATGGTAATTGATATGGGTGGTGGTACCAGTGATATTGCCATCTTGTCATTAGGTGACATCGTTGCTAGTCAATCAATCCGGATGGCTGGTGATAAGTTGAACAGCGATATTACCGCCTACATTAAGGACCATCATGGCTTAATTATTGGTGAACACACTGCTGAACAGATTAAGATGGAAATTGGGACAGCTCTTAAAGTAGATGAACCAAAGGAAATGGATGTTCGTGGACGGGACGTCGCCACTGGGATGCCAAAGCAAGTAACCACGAATGAAAATGAAATTGAAGAAGCTATCCATGATACCCTTGATCAGATTGTTAAGGCCACGGTTGGTGTTCTCGAAACAATTCCGCCTGAATTAGCTTCAGATATTATTGATCGTGGAGTTATGCTAACTGGTGGGACGGCCCTGTTACACGGTATTGATCAATTGTTCTCATCCCGTTTGAAGGTTCCTGTAGTAGTCTCCGAAGACCCATTAGACAACGTTGCTAAGGGTGCTGGTGAGATGCTAGAACGGATGCAAGCAACTGATTCTAAGAAGGATTAATATGAAACGGCTGTTATCGTCCCTGGTACGTTTGTATCAGCGGACGATTTCTGCACGCCGCCCGTACCGGGTTTGTCGTTTTGAACCGACATGTTCACAATACATGTTAGAAGCAATTGAAAAATTTGGCCTTAAAGGAGTATTAATGGGAATTGCCCGCATTCTACGCTGTCAGCCGTTTGCACGCGGCGGTTATGATCCGGTGCCGGACCATTTTACACTCCTGCGGTCACAACACAAGTAAGGGTGAAAACGTGTCAAAAAGAGATAAAAAAATTGAAGTTAGTGTTAAAGATATTGAACGCCGTCATCAACCAGTCCAACAAATTTTTATTGGAAAAAAATTGATTGGTGAAGTTGTTGCTGATGGCAATCGTTTCAAGGCTCTTCTGACCGCGGATGAAAGTGAATTCTATGTCCGTTCACAAGAAGAGGGTTTAGAAACAGTTCTCCAGCAGTACCATTTGCATCAGGCATAGCTCTACTGGAAATATTGAAAAAGGGAGCTAACTAATGCAACGATCTAGAAATGATGAAGAAAGTCGAATTGACTGGGGCATTATTTTCTGTGTTCTCTTGCTAGCCCTAATCGGTCTGGCTTCAATTTATGTTGCTGCTAGTCATGATACCGGTGGTGCAACCAGTGTAGCCCGCCAAGTAATTTCACAGCTTGTTTGGTATGCCGTTGGTACCATATTGGTGGTTGTGATTATGCAGTTTGACTCAGAACAATTATGGAAAGTGGCGCCAGTTGTATACTGGGTAGGGATCTTTCTGATGTACGCAATTCTGGTCTTCTATAGTCGTTCGTACTTTGCCAATACTGGTGCCAAGAGTTGGTTTGCCATCGGTCCATTCACCTTTCAGCCTTCTGAAATAATGAAGCCGGCTTATATCTTGATGATGGGGCGGGTCATTACTACCCACAATAATCGTTATAGTGTCCACACGGTGAATTCAGACTGGCGATTAATTGGCGAAATGGCCTTGTGGTTATTACCAGTTTTGATCTCGTTGCACTTTCAGAATGACTTTGGGACTTCACTAGTTTTCTTTGCAATCTTTTGTGGAATGGTTTTGGTATCTGGTGTTACCTGGCGGATCATTGCTCCAGTTGCTGCTGGATTAGTCGTTATTGGTGGTAGTGCTTTGGCCATGGTTACTAGTACGCTAGGCCGGACTATCTTGGAACATATCGGTTTCCAGGCTTACCAGTTCGACCGGGTTGATACCTGGTTACATCCTGAGCAGGATACTTCTAATCAAGGGTATCAACTGTGGCAGAGTATCAAGGCCGTGGGTTCTGGTGGTATCACAGGGACCGGATTTAATAATTCTAAGGTTTATGTCCCAGTTCGTGAATCTGATATGATTTTTTCTGTTATTGGTGAGAATTTTGGCTTTATTGGTAGTGCGTTATTAATTTTACTCTACCTATTGCTCATTTATTTAATGATCCGGGTCACATTTGATACCCGGAATGAGTTCTATGCTTATATTTCAACCGGGGTTATTATGATGATCCTGTTCCACGTATTCGAAAATATCGGAATGAATATTGGTTTGCTGCCATTAACTGGTATCCCGTTACCATTTATCAGTGCCGGTGGTTCATCATTAATCGGTAATCTGATTGGGATTGGAATGGTTATGTCAATGCGGTACCATCACCATTCCTACATGTTTAGTAATAATAAGGAATTTAGATAGTAGGTGTCATAATGGACGAACAACAAGCATTTTGGGTTGAAAAATTAGCCAATGGTCACCAGCGTGTTGGTATCAGTGATCAAGCGCGTGATGACCTGGGCGCCATCTCTTTTATTGATGTTCCAGCGATTGGTGTCACGTTAAAGAGTGGCGGGAAGTTCATTTCAGTCGAGGCAGAGAAGGCAGTTACTGATCTGGATAGTCCAGTTAATGGTCAAATTGTTGCCAGTAACCAAACAGCAATTGATGACCCAAGTAAGTTATCTTCTACTAGTCATGATGATAATTGGATTGTCGAAGTTAATTAGAAATGATGAGGGGTTCTCGATTTTTAATGAGAAATTCCTCATTTTTATTTTAAAAACTCTTGACATTAAATAATTAAGTCGGTACTATAATAACAACTTAATTATTAAAAACTAATTTGAAAGATGAGTAGATATTAATTTGTTACTCAGAGAGTTCCTATCTGGTGAAATGGAATTAATGAATAATATTGAAGATGGTCTTTTGGTAAACAGGTACTGATGAGTTGTTCAGACGAGTTAGTAATGGTTGGTGCCCATTATCGCAGCAGAGTGTTATGATGCACTTACTGAGGCAACTATTGTGAGATAGTTGTGAATAACGGTGGTACCGCGAAAAAAGCCTTTGCCCGTTTGATAATGTAATAATTATCAAATTGGCAAAGGCTTTTTGTTAGAAGGAGGAATGAGCAGTGATTGAGTTTAAGGATGTCTCAAAAACATACCAGGCCAAGGAAGGGCCAGTAAAAGCAATTACTGATGTTAACCTGACGATTCCGGATGGTAAGATTTATGGAATCGTTGGTTATTCTGGGGCAGGTAAAAGTACCCTGATTCGAATGCTGAATGGGTTGGAAACGCCAACTACGGGGAAAGTAACGGTTAACGGTCAAAACGTTAGTGAATTAAGTGGCCAGCGTCTTCGTGAAGAACGATTACAAATTGGGATGATTTTCCAACACTTCGATCTTCTCTGGTCACGGACCGTCTTAGAGAATGTTGAGTTTCCGTTAGAAATTGCCAAAAAGGGCAATAAGAAAGAACGTCAAAAGAAGGCTGAGGAGCTTGTCAAGCTGGTTGGCCTGCAGGGACGTGAAAATGCCTATCCATCGGAATTATCTGGTGGACAAAAGCAACGGGTCGGGATTGCCAGAGCACTGGCCAATGATCCCAAGATCCTGTTGTCTGATGAAGCAACGAGTGCTTTGGATCCGCAAACAACGGATGAAGTTCTGGAATTATTGTTGGACATTAATCATCGTTTGGGAATTACGATTGTCGTGATTACTCATGAGATGCATGTTATTCGTAAGATTTGTGATCACGTGGCCGTTCTTGATGCTGGTCGAATCGTTGAAGAAGGTCCAGTTCTCGATGTCTTTAAACATCCTCAACAAGCCATCACGAAACGGTTTGTTAATCAAGAAACGTCTACTGGATCGGCACAAGATACGAAGACGGTTGTTCAACAATTGTTGGCTTCTCATCCAGATGGCGTGATTGTTAAGTTAACATTCCATGGTGACCAAGCGAAGTTACCAATTGTTTCTGAAATGCTTCGGCAATTCCCTGAAGTTGATATGAGTATTATTGAAGGGAATATTCACCAAACGACGGAAGGATCAATTGGCTCGCTCTATATTCAGCTGGAGGCTGAACAAGGTCAACAGAAACAGATTCAAGGAGCATTGGATTACCTGAATACAATGCGGGTTGAAACAGAGGTGATTAACAGTGAACAACAATAGTTTTGCTTCCTTCTTCCAATTTAGTAATGTTAATTGGCCGAAGATGTGGGAAGCCACGTGGGAAACAATTTGGATGACCGTTGTCTCCATGATCCTGGTAGCAATCTTAGGGTTGATTCTGGGGTTAATCCTTTTTGAAACTCGTAAGCGCACGTCGATCTGGGCAAGAATTATTAATTGGATTGTCGCCGCGTTAGTGAACGTCTTTCGTTCCATTCCATTTATTATTTTGATTGTCTTACTTTTACCGGCTACGCAAGCAATGGTGGGAACAATCATTGGTCCACGGGCTGCCTTGCCGTCATTGATTATTTCAGCGGCACCATTCTATGCCCGACTGGTACAAATTGCTTTCGATGACCTGGATCATGGTGTGATCGAAGCAGCGAAGGCGATGGGGGCTACGAATTGGCAAATTGTTACCAAGGTCTTGATTCCCGAAAGTAAACCAGCGTTAGTTTCTGGTTTAACGGTTACCGCTATTTCGTTGATTGGTTATACTGCTATGGCGGGGGCCATTGGTGCAGGTGGCCTGGGGAACCTCGCATACCTTGATGGGTTCCAAGCCAATAACAATGCCATTACTATGATGGCAACAATCATTATCGTTATTATTGTCTTTGTTTTCCAATTCATTGGTGATTACACCGTGAAGAGAATTGATAAACGTTAATTGAGGAGGAATTAATTATGAAGAAGAAATGGTTAGCAGGCTTAGCAACAATTGCTGCCGGAGTTTTATTGTTAACTGGTTGTGGACAAAAGAAGGAAACGACTTTAACAGTTGGTGCATCTGCCACACCACATGCTGAAATTTTACGTCACGTTCAACCACAACTGAAGAAGGAAGGGGTTAACCTACAAGTTAAGACTTTCCAAGATTATGTTTTGCCAAACAAGGAATTAGCATCTGGCGATTTGGATGCTAACTACTTCCAACATAAGCCATTCTTGGATAATTGGAACAAGAAGAATCATGGTACCCTGGTTAGTGCTGGTAATGTGCACTTGGAACCAATTGGTTTTTACTCTAAGAAGTACAAGTCTTTGAAGGACTTACCAGATGGGGCGACAATCTTAGTTTCCAATAATGTTGCTGACTACGGGCGTGTTTTGAAGATCTTGCAGGACGAAGGGTTAATCACCTTAAAACCAGGGACGAAGTTAGAATCTGCAACCTTTGATGATATTCAGACGAACAAGAAGAATTTGAAGTTCAAGCATGACCTTGAACCAAAGCTGATGACCCAATTCTACAAGCGTGGTGAAGGGGATGCCGTTGTTATCAACGCCAACTACGCCGTTCAAGCAGGATTGAATCCGCAAAAGGACGCAATTGCCCTTGAAAAGAATACTTCCCCATATGCCAACTTGATTGCTGTTAAAAAGGGTGACCAAAACAAGCCTGCCGTTAAGAAGTTAATGAAGGCATTGCAATCCAAGTCAACCCAGCAATGGATCAACAAGCATTACAAGGGTGGGGTTGAAGCTGTTTACCCAAACGGTAAATAATAGTTAATCAAATATAACAATAGCCAACAGTCGAGCGGAGTCACCGCCACTGTTGGCTATTTGTTTACTTAATGAATTTAATGACGTTCATTCTAAATAGAATCAAGTTAAGGACCACGATTAATGCGGTAACAATGAACACCATGCTATAGCTTGAAATACCAGCAATTGTTGAACCCAACAAGGGTCCGATAATGTTACCGATGTACATTGCACTCTGGTTCCAGGAGAAAATTCGTCCAGTGACCATCGAAGGGGAATTTTTCGTCAGCATAGTTTGAACTTGGGGAAATAAACAGGCATCGGTAAAGCCCACCAAGAAGCGAAGAATACCAAGTTCAACAGGATTGCGAACGAAGGCCGTTAGGAAGAAAAGAATGGTTGCACCAATAAAGCCAGTCACGATCACTTTGTGGGTCCCAACACGGTCACCAATCGCCCCAAATCGTGAAGCTGCTAGGAAAGTCGCAATCCCGGGAAGGGCCGCAATGACACCAGCGAGAAAGACGACGTTACCGTGATTGTGCATCAATTGTTTAACGTAGAGGGAAACAATTGGGTTAATTGAGTTAGTTGCTGCTTGAATGATCAGGGTCGTTAGCAATAATCCAAAAATCATTTGCGGATACTGCAAAGCCTTAATCACTCCCTTAGTACTTGCCAGGTCTTTTCGGGTAACAGGACGAAAGTCATCTTCATGAACAAATAACAGGGATAGGAGGAAGGCAATTAGCAGTAATAGACCAGTAATGAAGAAGGTCACCCGGTAATTAAAAATGGAAGCTAGCGCGCCACCGACGAAGGGGCCGAGCAGGTTACCAGCAGTGAACGAAGCAGTCATTGTTCCTAAAGCCTGACCAGACTTCTCTTTCGGGGTTTCAGTAGCGATGAGGGCGTTAGAATTAGAGACAAAGCCAGCAAAGAAACCCTGTGTCATTCGGAGGAGGAATAGTTGCCAAACATTAGTAACTAAGCCCATCGCTGCTAAGACAATTGACATTCCTAATGAGGCTCGCAAGATCATTAGTTTGCGGCCTTTCTTGTCGGCGAGTTTTCCCCACCATGGTGAGATGAGTGCGGAAACAAAATAGATTCCTGAGAAAACTAAACCAGACCACATATTCAACTGTTGGCGAGAAAAATGACCTAACGCACTGATATATAGCGGTAAGAAGGGCATCACTTCTGAAAAAGCAATGCCGGCGATAAATACAGCCACCGCTAGTACTCGCAAATTACGTTTCCAAATTGGAACCTTAGTTTGTGCCATATTGACTCCTTTCAGTAATGAAAATTGGTACTATTATATCGCAATAATGGACTAATGATGAAGTGAAATTTGCTAGTATGGAGTAATGAATCATGTTATACTAAAGGTTCGGAAAACACGGTAAAAATATTTATAGTAAGGTGGTATATATTATGACCAATAAATTAAGCATCGCATTACTGTTTGGTGGTAACTCCTCTGAACATGACGTGTCCAAACGCTCTGCTCACAATATCTACGATGCCCTTGATAAAAACAAGTATGATGTTAGCTTGTTCATGTTTACCAAGGATGGTATTTTATTGGGGAATGCTGATTCTCAACGGATCTTTGATGGTGAAGATGAGGATCAAGTTGTTAAGGAAGCATACGCTAAGATGGATACTAGTCAAGTGCTAGCGCCGATTTTGGCTCTCAATGAGCTTAAGAAGGTTGACCTCTTCTTCCCGGTTATTCATGGTAATTTAGGAGAAGATGGGACTATCCAAGGGTTGTTTAAGCTTCTCAATAAACCATACGTTGGGTCTAACATTGCTGCTTCAGCCATGTCTTTCGATAAGGACTTAACGAAGAAGATTCTTACCCAAGCAGGTATTCGCAATACACCATATGTTTTGGTCACTCCTGAAAACCGGTCTGAGTATCCATGGGATCGGGTTGAAGAAGAAATTGGTGATCTGGCATTTGTTAAGCCGGCTAAGCAAGGATCATCCGTTGGTATTCACAAGGTAACGAACGCCGAAGAATATGAAAAGGCCCTGGATGATGCTTTTAAGTATGACTTTAAGATTTTAGTAGAACAAGGAATCGACCACCCACAAGAAGTAGAAATTTCTATTTTAGGAAATGAACACCCAATTGCTTCTAAACTGGGGGCTATTCGGGTTCCTAAGGGGGATGCTTTCTACGATTACCAAAATAAGTTCGTTGATGCTAGTGGTGTGGTTTTTGAATTGCCAGTAAAGTTACCCCAGTACCTTACTGATGAGATCACCGAAATGGCACTGAAAGCTTACAAGGTATTAGGAATGAAGGGAATGTCACGGATCGACTTCTTAGTTGACAGTAATAACGTGCCATACCTCGGCGAACCAAATACATTACCAGGCTTTACAAATATTAGTTTGTACCCGCAAATGTGGGAAGTCTCAGGAATTAGTTATTCAGAGTTGATTGATCGTTTAATTAAGCTGGGATTGGAAGAGTTTAAACGCAACAGTGAGATTAAGTATGACTTCCAAAAGTTAGGCAAGGAAAAGGTCGGTCAGAAGAATTACAATGATCAGGATTAATTAGAATTGCGTTAAAAGCTACGTCAATTAGGGCACAACTTATACTCAGTTGAAGTGAGTGTGAGCTGTGCTTTTGTAATAATTAAAGTTGCTTAACGCTCGATTTTTATAATAATAGTGCTATAATATCAAAAGTATTTCCAATGACTAACCACATTGAAAGTCTTTTTCAATAAAAACTATGATAATTTTGATTTGAGGAAGGGAAAATATGAAACTCCGGGGAGACGTCTTAAAACAAATACGTCGCAAGAGGGGATTATCACAAACTGCGTTAGCGGATGGAATCTGTACTCAGGCGACGATCAGCTTAATGGAAAAGCAAAATCGGTTACCTAAAATGGATATTTTAACAGCTATTTGCAAGCGGTTGAGTATTCAGCCAGAACGGATTATCGAGAACGAAGGTAATCAGATTAATGAACAATTCAATAACATTGTTCAAGAACTTGTTTCGCATCATTTTGACCAGGCGGAACAGCTATTAAATCATATGTCAGTTAAACAGTTAAATTCTGACTTTGATAAGCAACGGTACTACTACCTATTAGGGATGGTTCAAGTTCATAGTCAGCAGTTAGACGATGCCATTTTTAACTTTGAATTAGTATTAACCCAGTTTGCAACAACTAGTGCAAATATTTACCTTGCAATGACCACCGCGGGAATGGCGTTGGCCTACTACGAACGCCATGATCATCAACGCGCCAAGCGGTTGACGGACCGCGCCGTACGGTTAATTGATAATAAGAAACTGATTGGGAGCTTGCATCAGTGGGCGTCTATTTATTGTCAGCTTGCTAACTTGTATCAAGAATTAGGTGAATATTCGCAAGCTGAAGAAATGGCTACTCGGGGAGTGGAACTATGTCGCCAACATGATTCACTCTTTATTCTTGATGAACTGTATTATGCACAGGGATTAGCAGCACAAAACCTGGGCAAGAAAGATGATGCAAAGCAGTCGCTGCAGATTGCCCAAAGTATTAGCATTGCCCGGAAAGAATCGGCAGTCAGAGAACAAATTCGAGCAGCATTAATATCACTAGATTAAATTGCAGATGAAAAAGAGGACTTAGTTGATCAACTAAGTTCTCTTTTTAGTAATTCTTATTTATTAATGTTACTTCTTCTTTGGTTCAACCTCAATTGGCTTGTTTCAAATCGGTCCGAACGACTAGGACATCACAGATAGCAGTCCGGGTAACGAATTCAGTAACTGAACCAATGAGAATCCGTTCAACGGCATTCAAACCAGTGGCACCAATCATAATCAGGTCAGCGTTCATTTCCTTTGGAACATCACGAGCAATGATTGTCTTTGGTGCACCATATTCGATTGAATAGCTAACATTCTTAACACCATTGTTCTTTGCGTATTCAATGTACTTATCTAACGTCTTCTTAGCAGTTTCGGTAACTTGTTCAACCATTGAACTGTCAAAGCTAGAAATATTTTGAAATGCCCGCGTATCAACAACGTGTAGTAGACGTAATTCCGTATCTTCACCATTACGGTTAGCAACTGCGACTGCCTTCTTGAAGGCTAATTCAGCTTCTTCAGAGCCGTCGACAGGAACCAAGATGTGTTTATATTGTTGAGCCATATCACGGTGCCTCCTTATTTATTTACTTCTATTATACACTTAATCAAAAAATGCCGTAAAGGGGCAAACAGCTACTTTTGCCTATTTGTCGCTTGAAAATGACCCATTAAAGAGTATGCCATGAGCGTTTCTAAAACGCAGCCAATAATTACCATAATTACCAGAAAGGCAAGGGAATTTGCCCACGCGGACCAACAGGCGAGCAGGCCGACAATCGTGAGAATAATTCCCCAAATCTTAATAGCCTTTGCCAGCGCTAGGTCCCTGTTTGGCTCAAACACCAAGAATGGTTTAGTGGTATGGGTAAGAAAGAAGACGCCCTCATAAAGGGCAATCAGTCCAAAAACCGTCATTAGGATTGATAAAAGCATTGTTTCTACCTCGTAAATAAAAATAAAGAGGTTGGGGAACCCAGCCTCTCTTTAATATGTACGAAAACTCCGTTAGTGCCGTTAATTGTCATTCAGTGTTGACCTGTGTTTAAGACAGGTGGGACACGACTGTTAACTTTCCAACTACCAAGTGAAAAGGCATGTTGTCCGGTTACGAATGTACTAGTCCCAAAATTAAAAGACTGTAAGGCAAACCTGCGTTTAGACAACGCGTACACCACAGAATCTTCACCTATTATCCTAGCATGGTTATATCAATTACGCAATCATCTGCTTTGGGGATGGTGATGGCCACGCAGTGCTTGGCGTTGAGTATTTCTTAATTGCCAGTAGCGTTGACTAAATGCGGCTTCAAAACGGCCATTTTTCTTCGGGTGAAAGTATTCGGCGTTTTTGATACGGTCAGGCAAGTATTGTTGGGGAACCCAATCATTTGGGAAATCATGCGGGAAGACATAATCAGTACCGTGACCTAATTTAGCGGCACCCTGATAATGGGCATCCTTAAGGTGATCAGGAACTTCACCATAGCCACCAGCTTTCACCTGTGCCAGTGCATCATCAATTGCTGTGATTCCAGAGTTTGACTTGGGCGAAAGACACAATTCGATGACTGCATCAGCTAGTGGAATTCGCCCTTCTGGTAAACCGACTTGTTGAGCGGACTGGACAGCAGTGACGGCCCGTTGAACTGCTGGCATATTAGCTAAGCCAACGTCTTCGTAAGCAATTACGATTAACCGTCGCGCTATACTATTTAGATCGCCAGCCGCAATCAGCCGTGCCAAGTAATGGAGAGCGGCGTCAGTATCAGACCCGCGGATGGACTTTTGAAATGCTGAAATGACATCATAATGAGCGTCACCATCTTTATCGGCTTTCAGTGCCCTTTTTTGAACGCACTCTTCAATAATTGGCAATGTTAAGTGAATCATGCCATCATCAGCCGGGTCAGTCGACTTAGCTGCCAACTCAAGGCCATTCAGGGCACTACGTAAATCACCGTTGGTTGCAGTTACTAATTGCTGCTCAGCGTCGGCATCTAGCTGAATAGGTAACTTGCCCAGCCCGCGTTCTTTATCCGTAAGGGCCCTTTCAACGGCAGTTTTCATATCATCAATTGTCAGGGGATGAACCGGGAAAATTTGGGTTCGACTGCGGATGGCAGGGTTAATATTGATATAGGGATTCTCAGTTGTTGCCCCAATCAAAATAATCCGACCACTTTCCAAATGAGGAAGTAGGAAATCTTGTTTGGCCTTATCTAATCGATGAATTTCATCTAATAGTAGAATGACGGTTCCACTCATTTTGGCTTCTTCAATGACAACTTGAAGGTCCTTTTTGGTATCAGTTGCCGCGTTTAACTTACGAAAAGCATACTTAGTTGATCCAGCAATTGCACTGGCAATACTGGTTTTACCAGTGCCGGGCGGACCGTACAGAATCATTGAAGAGAGCGTCTTTGCTTTCACCATCCGTGCAATAATTTTACCGGGGCCAACAAGGTGTTGTTGACCCACGACTTCAGATAAGTTGCGGGGCCGCATGCGATAGGCAAGGGGATGCTGCATTATTAGTCACCTTTCCTTGAAAAAAGTTTATTTAACCAGCTATGATGAGCAGGTGCCTTTTGGGGCTGTTGAGCATTGTGATCTTCTAGTAAGCGGGGATAACGTTTGGCCACATCGACTGGTGATTGATAAACTGCATTTTTTGCAGCGATGACAATGGCAAGTGAATCTGGATCGGTTTTAAATTCAGGATCCGTCTTCATTGTGAATTGACTTTTAGCAGCAACTGCTGCCTTAATATAGGGATGTAGTTCAGAATGGGGAAGGTTGCCATTCATAAATACCAAATTACCGATCCCCCGTTGCAGTTCCTTGGTAACGGCAACCGTCCAATTACGTTGTTGCAATTCAGCGACGCTAATGGTTAAACAAACTCGTTCACGAAATGTTCCAAGGTACTTGCGCTGTTCGTCTGGTTTGATTTTTGGGGTCCCATAAATACCATTTTCCAGTCTTTGATCCACTGCCGATTTATCTTTATTTGGCATGAGCAGTCCTCCTTAAATAAAGGTATATAAAAAGGGCGCCTCATGATGAGGTGCCCTTAGTTGATAAATCAACCTTTTAGCAATCTTAAAGATTACTTGTTGTAGAATTCAACGATAAGTGATTCATCAATATCAGCGTCCATATCTTCACGAGCTGGGATCCGGTTTAACTTACCTTCAAGTTTGTCGGCATCAAAGTCAACGTATGAAGGACGAGAAACAACAGCATCAACAGCGTTCTTGATAACGTCAAGATTCTTGGACTTTTCACGAACAGCAATTACTTGACCAACGGAAACTTCGTATGAAGGGATGTCCACACGCTTACCATCAACGGTAATGTGACCGTGGTTTACCAATTGACGAGCTTGACGACGAGTAGTAGCCAAACCAAGACGGTAAACCATGTTATCCAAACGACGTTCCAGTAAGGCCATGAAGTTAGCACCGTGGGTACCTTCCTTGATCTTACCGGCACGAACGAAGAGGTTGGAGAATTGACGTTCAGTCATACCATACATGAAACGCAGCTTTTGCTTTTCACGAAGTTGAGTACCATATTCAGAAAGCTTACCATGACGGTCGCGACCGTGATCACCAGGTGCGTATGCACGACGAGCTAATTCCTTACCAGTACCTGAAAGTGAAACACCAAGACGACGAGATACACGCCAACTTGGACCAGTATAACGAGACATAAATAAATTCCTCCAATAATTTTGTTGGAGTAAAATAATCCGATTGTGAGCTTGACATTCGTGCAGGCTGATTTGAATTTTTCACCCTTGCAGCTGGGTTACTAAAAACACCATCTGGCACCAGTCTGTTGACGAGCTTGTCCCTCACTGCTGCATTATTTTACACAAATACAACTATACAACGACTACTAGCGCTTAGTCAATGGTTTTCATGAGCCGACGACCAAACTCTTCCATTTGTTTTGCCATTGCCTGGTTGAAGCGGGCTTTGACAGGGGCATCAAGATCGAGGACCCCGTACAGCTGATCATTTTTAAATAAGGGGACAACTAATTCGGATTGGGCGGCACTATCACATGCAATATAGGACTTGAATTGGGTCACGTCATCCACCACTTGTGTTTCTTTACTGCTGGCTGCCACCCCACAAACACCCTTACCGAGTGCGATGTGCATACAAGCAACCTTTCCTTGGAAAGGTCCCAAGTCTAATTGCTGGCTATCGTCATTAAATAAGTAAAAGCCTGCCCAGTTAAGCTGCTCAACGTTTTCCATGATCAATGCACTGGCATTGGCCAGATTGGCGATGGGGTTGTGTTCATCGGTAAGAAGAGCGGTCACTTGTTCATTCAATAAGGACAAATCTGCCATTATTTATTACCTCTTTTCATATTGCTTTTACGACTATGTTATAATTTTGTTAGAATTTTATGGCTTAACGCAAGTTCTGTCAACGTTGGCTAGTAATTTAGTAGGTGGATTGAATATGTTTCAAATTATTATTGGTATTTTAATTGTTGTTGTTGTCATCCTTGGTGGAATTTATTGGTACCAACAACATATTGTCAAACGGGTTACTGACTTGAAGGGACAGTACCAACGACTGGTTGAGCAAAACATGGATCAACAATTAAAGGATGCGCAAAGCCTAAAGGTTAGTGGTGATTCACAAAAAGAATTAACTCAGCTGGAAAAGCATTATCATGATGACGTTCAACCATTATTTAAGCAATTAAAGAATCAGTTGGATGCGGCAGAGAAGAATGTCCACACCAGTAGAGTCTTTTCATTAAGCCAGCAATTAAATGATCTGGAGTTGCTGATTGGCCGGATAAAACAGGAATTGCACCAAGCAACGGGCACCATTCAGCGCTTAACTCAGTTGCAAAAATCACACCAACATGCCATCGATCAGATTAAGGCCCGCTATCGTCACTTCCACCATGTCTTGGATGAAAAGAGTTTTCAGTTTGGTGATAGTATCACGCCGTTGAAGCGAAAACTGGCTGAATTGGAACAGCAGTATGCCCATTTTATTGAGCTAACTGATCAGGGTGATTATGAAGGCGCGGAAAAACTGTTAAATGATTTGAAACATGACAACACCGTGTTAGCAAATGAAATTGAACAAATACCCGATTTATACCGTCCATTAGCAGTAGAATTTCCGACTCAATTAGATGAATTGAAGCAGGGCTATGACCAACTAACAAAGCAGCACTATCACTTTACGACTGAAGATATTCCTAACCAGATTGCCGATTTGCAAGACCGGCGCCAAAAGGCTATCGATCAAATTAATTCGTTAGATCTGACTGACATTGAACGATCAAATAAGGAAATGGCGGACCAGATTGACGATTTGTATGCCACGATGCAAAAAGAACTAGATGCTAAGCCACAGGTCAAACACTTAATGGGTGTTATTGGCAAGTTTGTGGATCATGCGGCACATCAAAATGATGAACTCGCTCGCGAACTTGATCGGTTGAGTATTAATTACAGTTTGAACAATCATGAGATTGAGGATACCCGTTCCTTAAATGAGCAAATTAGTACGATCCGTAAAGAATACCAGGAAGATTCTCAGGCGATTGAGAAGCAAACAGCAATTTATAGTCAAGTCCTAGACCGTGAGCAAGCTAATGAAAAGTCACTTCATCAGATTGAAGAGCAGCAAGCCAAGATTAATGATGAGGTTGCCAAACTTCAAACTGATGAACAACGTGCTAAGCAGATGCTCCAAAAGTACGCTACTCAGATTCGAGCTTTGCGGCGCCAGGTTGACCAATTGAACTTGCCAGGCTTTCCAAAGGATTATCTAAATTACTTCTTTGGGGTTAGTGATGAAATCAAAAAACTAGCGGAAGAGTTAAACCAATATCGAGTTGATATGGATGAAGTGACGAAGCAATTAATTATTGTTGAATCTGATTTGGAAACTCTTCGCGACAAGACCAATGATGTTCGCGATAGCGCTGAACTGACGGAACGTCTTCAACAATATGCGAACCGCTTGGCTGACAATAAAAAGATTGCCGCTGCTGCTGCTAAATCACGCCAACAATTTGAAAACTATAACTACACTGCTAGTTTGGAGACTATTGCTACTGCCTTGGAAGAAGTTGAACCAGGCAGCTACAAACGCATTGAGGACAGCTACTATGCAGAATTAAAGTAATTTTTTAAAGAACAGACTTATGATAAAACTAATTTCATAGGTAAAAGGAGACTCTAGAGTTTGGAATTGAGACTCTAGAGTCTCCTTTTATCCCTGGAGGGTTTCTTACACGTTTACTTTGAGTCGGACATCACATTGCTTTAATTTATCAAGGGTTACCGCTGTATTTAATGGCAAGTTCTGCTATAATTAACAATCGATTTATCAAATTAGGAACCAATATAATCTATCCAATGCGCTTAAAGATTAATCAATGGGAAGGTTCATAGCTAAATGATTTATTTTGATAATAGTGCGACTACCAAAGTCGCTCCCGAAGTTTTACAAACCTACGATACCGTCAGCCAAAAGATCTGGGGGAACCCAAGTAGTTTACACAGCTGGGGAGAAAATGCTTGGAATTTATTAGAGCAAGCGCGTCAGCAAATTGCTGACTTATTTCATGTTAAGCCAAGTGAAATTATTTTCACTTCTGGTGGCTCGGAAGGTGACAACTGGGTTATTAAGGGGACAGCAATGGCCAAGCACCGGTTTGGTAAGCATATCATCACTACTTCAGTGGAACACGCGGCCGTGCGGAACCCAACGCAACAATTAAAAGATTTAGGATTCGATATTACCTATCTGCCGGTAGATAAGGAAGGACGAATCAATCCAGCAGATGTTAAGGCTGCCATTCGTCCTGATACGATTCTGGTTTCCATCATGGCGGTCAATAATGAAATTGGTACGATTCAGCCTATTAAGGAAGTCGGCGAGATTCTGAAAGACTATCCAAATATTCATTACCATGTGGATGCGGTTCAAGCTATTGGTAAGGGTCTTGATGATTTAGTATTTAGTGACCGGGTTGATTTTGCGACGTTCTCTGGCCATAAGTTCCATGCACCGCGGGGGACCGGTTTTGTCTTTGTTCGTTCAGGACGTAAACTAGCACCCTTGGTTGCCGGGGGTGGTCAAGAACGGACACTGCGGAGTGGTACTGAAAATACGCCTGGGGATGTTGCAATGGCTCGGGCAATTCGTTTAGTTAAGGAAAATGAAGCAGCAGCTGTTAAGCGTGAACAAGCAATTAAAGAACGAATCTATGATCACATTAGTAAATTTGACCATGTTCACATGATTTCCGGTCGTGACAAAGGTTTCGCCCCCCACATTTTATGCTTTGCAATCGAAGGCGTACGAGGAGAAACGATTGTCCACGCATTTGAAGATCAAAACATCTTTATATCCACGACGAGTGCCTGCTCATCTAAGAAACATTCAGAAGCTGGTACCTTAGCTGCTATGAAAGTTCCTGATAACATTGCTACCAGTGCTGTCCGGATTAGCTTGGGTGACCAAAATACGTTAGAAGAAGCTGACCAATTTAACAAAGTCTTTGATCAACTGTACGCTGGTTTCAAGAAAATCATTGAATAGGATTGGAAGGGGATGAACTAGTGGAATACACAGAAATTATGGTCCGCTATGGTGAACTGTCCACCAAAGGCCACAATAAGAAAAACTTTATTGACCGTTTAGGGGCCAATGTTCGCAAGGCTCTGCACCGATTTGAGCAAGTTAAAGTTCATGCTCAGCGTGATCGCCTGCACGTTGAATTAAACGGTGCCAATTATGACCAGGTGATGAATCGTTTAAAGGATGTCTTTGGTATTCAAAACTTTTCACCATCTATTCGGGTCGATAAGACATTTGCAGCCACTGCAGCGGCAGCCGTTAAGATGGTGCAAGAACAAGTGGACCACCCGATTACCTTTAAAATTAATACGCGGCGGTCTGATCATAAATTCCCGATCGACACCTTTGAAATGAACGACCGCTTAGGTGGTTACCTGTTGCAAAAATTTCCTGACTTATTAAAGGTTGATGTTCATCATCCAGACTTGACGATTCGAGTTGAAATTCGACTGAATGGAATTTTCCTGTCAAGTGAAACTATCCAGGGTGCTGGTGGGTTACCAGTTGGCACTGCGGGTAAGGGTATGATGATGTTGTCAGGTGGTATTGATTCCCCAGTTGCCGCATACTTGGGTATGAAACGGGGCGTTTCAATGGAAATGGTCCACTTCTTTAGTCCGCCATATACTAGCCCGCAAGCATTGGCCAAAGCTAAGCAACTGACTGCCAAACTTGCTCGTTATAGTGGTAGCATTCGATTCATTCAGGTACCGTTTGCGGAAATTCAAGAAACAGTAAAAGAAAAGGTTCCAGAAGGTTATCTAATGACTGTTCAGCGACGGATGATGTTGCGATTGGCAGCAGCACTCACGATGAAACGCCACGGTTTGGCGATCTTTAATGGTGAATCATTGGGTCAAGTGGCCTCCCAGACAATGGAAAGTATGCTAGTCATCAATGATGTGACAAACCTCCCAGTACTGCGGCCAGTACTGTCATTTGATAAGACTGAAATCATTGCACTAGCCAAGCAGATTGATACCTATGATTTATCAATTTTGCCATATGAAGATTGTTGTACTGTCTTTACACCACCGTCGCCGAAAACTAAGCCTAATTTGGAACGGACACGGAAGTACGAACAGCGGCTAGATATTGATGGCTTAATAAAACGGGCATTAGACGGAATTAAAATCACAGAAATTCATAATGGTGAAGATTTCTTGAATCAAAATGAAGACGTCTTTGCAGAACTTCTGTAATCAGCCTTGACGATGTTGCAGAAATTGGCTATGATACAAGCATATTGAAAAGCATTGACCGAAAGAGTAGGACACAGAAAGAAGTCTAGAGAGGGATGATTGGTGAAAAATCCCCTTCTGACTGTGCCTGAAGGTAATTCGGGAGCAACCCGGCTGAACCAAGTAGGCTGGGGCGGTTCATTTACCGTTATTAAATGATTAAGTGGGGTTGTAACTTTACAATCCAATTTAGGTGGTACCGCGGAACTCGTCCTATTATCGATAGGACGAGTTTTTTGTTTATGCTTATTTCGAAAGGAGATCATTTATGACTGACGAAACACAAATGTCTACCAAGTACGATCCGACAGCTGTCGAAGCCGGTCGTTACCAATGGTGGATTGACCAGGGCTTATTTAAGCCTAGTGGCGATAAGAAAGCACATCCTTACTCAATTGTTATTCCACCGCCGAATGTTACCGGTAAATTACACCTGGGACACGCTTGGGATACAACTTTACAAGACATGATTATTCGCCAAAAGCGGATGCAGGGTTATGATGTTTTGTGGATTCCAGGGATGGACCATGCTGGTATTGCTACTCAAGCAAAAGTTGAAGCGCGGTTAAGAAAACAAGGAATTTCTCGTTATGACCTTGGCCGTGACAAGTTTGTTCAGCAGGTTTGGGACTGGAAAGACGAATATGCTGATATTATTCACAAGCAGTGGGCCAAGATGGGAATCTCCGTTGACTATGATCGGGAACGCTTTACCTTGGATAAGGGTCTAAATAAAGCTGTCCGGAAAGTCTTTGTTGATCTTTACAATAAGGGCTTGATCTATCGGGGAACTTATATTATTAATTGGGACCCACAAGCGCGGACTGCTTTATCAGACATCGAAGTTATCCACAAGGACGATAAGGGGGCCTTCTACCATGTTAAGTACCCATTTACTGATGGCACCAAATTCCATGGTAAGGACTACATCGAAATTGCCACCACTCGTCCAGAAACAATGTTTGGTGATGAAGCGGTGGCGGTTAACCCGCATGATGACCGGTACAAGGAATTAGTCGGCAAGAAAGTTCGAGTTCCGTTAGTTGATCGTGAAATCGAAATTATCGCTGATGACTACGTTACCCCAGACTTTGGTACCGGGATGGTTAAGATTACCCCAGCCCACGATCCAAACGACTTTAAGGTTGGTAAGCGTCATAATCTGCCAGAATTAAATACTATGAACGAAGACGCTTCAATGAATGAAAATGCTGGTAAGTACGAGGGCATGGATCGGTTTGAAGCTCGTAAAGCGATGGTAAAGGACTTGGAAGACCAGGGTTACATGCTTAAGGTCGTTCCAATTGTCCACTCTGTTGGTCACTCCGAACGGACTGGTGTTCAAGTAGAAGCACGTTTGTCTACTCAATGGTTTGTTAAGATGAAGCCATTGGCGGAAGCAGCCTTAAAGAACCAACAAACTGACGACCGGGTTAACTTCATTCCAAAGCGGTTTGAACATACCTTTACACAGTGGATGGAGAATATCCATGACTGGGTTATTTCTCGTCAGCTTTGGTGGGGACACCGGATTCCAGCTTGGTATAACAAGCAAACCGGTAAAGTATATGTTGGAATGGAAGCACCTAAAGATGCTGAAAATTGGGAACAAGATAAAGATGTTCTTGATACCTGGTTCTCAAGTGCATTATGGCCATTCTCAACGATGGGTTGGCCAAACACTGATGCCCCTGACTATAAGCGGTATTTCCCAACCAATACTTTGGTAACCGGTTATGATATTATTTTCTTCTGGGTTTCTCGGATGATCTTCCAGTCACTAGAATTTACCGGTCGGGCACCATTTAAGAATGTCTTATTGCACGGTTTAATTCGCGATGAACAGGGTCGAAAGATGAGTAAGTCGCTTGGTAATGGGATTGATCCAATGGATGTGATCAAGAAGTATGGGGTTGATGCTCTACGTTGGTTCCTAATTACTGGTTCTACTCCTGGACAAGACATTCGTTTCTCTTACACTAAGATGGATGCTGCTTGGAACTTCATTAACAAGATTTGGAACGCTAGTCGTTACGTTATTATGAACTTAGGCGACATGCCAGCTCCACAATTACCAGAAAAGAGCAAGTGGGACTTAGCAGACCGGTGGATCTTATCACGTTTGAATGAAACGGTTGTTCAGGTTACTGCCCAGTTCGATAAGTTCGAATTTGGTGAAGCTGGTCGGGCTCTCTACAACTTCATCTGGAACGATTTCTGTGACTGGTACATTGAAATGACCAAGGAAAAGTTGAACAATGGTACCGCTGCTGAAAAGCAGGACACCAAGAACATCCTTGGCTATGTCCTGGATCAGATCTTGAAGTTAATGCACCCAATCATGCCATTTGTTACCGAAAAACTATGGCAGTCAATGCCTCATGATGGTAAATCCATCATGGTTGCTAAATACCCGGTTGACCACCCTGAATTTAACGATGCGGATGCTACTGAAGAAATGAGCCACTTGATCGAATTAATCACGGCGGTACGGAACATTCGTAATCAAGCGAATGCCCCGATGTCCAAGCCCGTTGATATGGTGATCAAAGTCGAAACTCAGCAGCTGGCTGATATCTTTAAGGATAACCAAGACTATATTGATCGCTTCTGCCATCCTGAAGAATTGACCATTGGTACTGATGTGGCAACGCCAAAGTTAGCTTTGTCTTCAATCATTACCGGTGCTGAAGTGGATATCCCAATGGCTGAATTGGTGGACCTTGATAAGGAACGCGCACGGATGCAAAAAGAAATCACTAAACTGGAAAAAGAAGTCCAACGTTCTGAAAAGAAGTTAAGTAATCAAAAGTTTGTTGACAATGCCCCTGAGGCAGTTGTTGACGAAGAACGTGCTAAGGCTAAGGATTGGCAGCAAAAGCTTGCTGCCGCCAAGGATCGGTTAGCTTCATTAGCGAATGCTTAAAACGTATTTGAAGAGCAAGTCGGTGTTATCGGCTTGCTCTTTTATTATCTATTTTTAAATAAAATGATATCATTTGATAAGCAAATGCGATACGCATGGTCTAAAGGGTTTATTTGTATTTAAACCTCTAAAATATTTGGCAAATACATTTGTAATTCCTTATCACAAGTATTATGATGAAAGTGGAATGAAACAGGAAACGGTTTCAGAATTATATCCTTTGGAGGGAGGTTCTTATTTATGACTATTCTTAGTCTTGCTCGTTTCCAATTTGCGATGACGACGGTCTATCACTTCTTCTTTGTTCCATTTTCAATTGGGACAGCCTTTGTCGTTGCACTTATGGAAAGCATGTATGTTCATACTAAGGATGAATCATATAAAAAGATGACGAAGTTCTGGGGAAATATTTTCTTGCTGAGCTTTGCTGTCGGTGTCGTTACTGGAATTATTCAAGAATTCCAGTTTGGAATGAACTGGTCTGATTACTCACGATTTATGGGGGACATTTTTGGTGCTCCTTTGGCTCTTGAAGCATTGCTATCATTCTTTATCGAATCTACATTTATTGGATTGTGGGTATTCACTTGGGATAAAGTTAAGCCGGGCTTACACGCATTCTTTATCTGGATGACCAGCTTTGGCTCTTTAACATCTGCATTATGGATTCTTACAGCGAACTCCTTTATGCAGCACCCAGTTGGTTACGTCGAGAAAAATGGACGGGCCACAATGGTTGATTTTGGTGCTTTATTGAAAAATCCTCAACTATGGTACGAATTTGGCCATGTTATTTTGAATGCCATCATGATGGGTGGTGTAATATTCGCTGGCTTAGCTGCTTTTCAACTGTTAAAGAAGAAGCAAGCATCTGATGCTGCTCGTCACATCTATAAGAAGACGTTGCGGTTAGGATTATCCATTTCACTGATCTTCGCTATTTTTGGCTTAGTCCTTGGTGATTTGCAAATGCAATACCTGATTAAGGAGCAGCCAATGAAGTTTGCAGCCACCGAAGCTGTTTATACTACGACTGGCAAGCATGCTCCATGGACAGTTGTTGGGATTGCTAATTCAAAGCAGCATAAGGAAGAATACAACCTTGATGTACCGTATGCATTGAGTATTTTGTCATATCATTCAACCTCTGGTGCGGTCACTGGGATGAATGAATTAAACGCTCAGTACAAACATAAGTATGGCAAGAACATTGATTACTATCCACCCGTTAACACCTTGTTCTATAGTTTCCGGATTATGTGTGGTGTTGCTGCATGGATTATCCTAATTTCACTTATCGGCTTAATTATGAGTCGTGAAAAGTCGCAATCGCTTTATCGCCATCGTTGGTTAATGTGGTTGATTGCGATTACGACATTCTTCCCATTCCTTGGTAATACAGCTGGTTGGTTTGTTACTGAATTTGGACGTGTTCCGTGGACAGTTTATGGCTTATTTACCATTCAACAAAGTGTTTCACCAAACGTTTCGGTTGCGTCCTTACTAACATCCAATATTATTTACTTCTGCTTATTTACCACGTTAGCTATCGCAATGATTGCTTTAGTTGTTCGGGAATTAAAGAAGGACCCAACTCAAACAATTGAACCTAAATTTAAGAAGGTTCTGGATCCATTTGATAAGGAGGCGTTCTAAATGAGTGCTCTTCAATTATTATGGTTTTTCCTGATCGGTGTTTTGTTTGCGGGCTTCTTCTTCCTAGATGGCTTTGATTACGGTGTTGGGATGGCAACAATCACGGTTGCTCATAGCGAAGCAGAACGTGATCAAATGGTGCAAACAATTGGCCCTGTTTGGGACGGTAATGAAGTTTGGCTGATCACGGCTGGTGGTGCGATGTTTGCATCGTTCCCATTCTGGTACGCCAGCTTGTTCAGTGGTTACTACTTGATCTTAATGTTGGTCTTAGTCGGCTTAATTATTCGTGGTGTCTCGTTCGAATTTCGGGCAAAGAGCCCAATGCCGCATAAGAAGATTTGGGACTGGACGTTAGGAATTGGTTCCGCAATGGTTCCGTTCTTCCTTGGGGTTATGTTTATTTCCATGATCAAAGGAATGCCAATTGATGTTAATGGTAATTTTCATGCAACATTCTTTGACTACATTAATTGGTTCTCAGTGGTTGGTGGAATTGCGTTAACCCTGTTAACTTATTTGCATGGCTTGAACTACTTGTCCTTGAAGACAGCTGGTGAAGTCGAGGAGCGGTCAAACAACTATGCTCAATTCTTATACTGGGTACTGTACTTAGGCTTAATCGTCTTTGCTCTAATGTTGATCTTCATGACGGACTTCATTCATGTTCATCCAGTTGGTACGTTAACGATGTTAGTAGTAATTGTTATCCTGTCGATTGTTGCACATGCCGCAACGATGAAGCAGAAGGAATTAACTGCCTTCATTGCCAGTGGTCTTACACTTGTTTCACTGGTTGCATTGATCTTTATTGGTCTATTCCCACGTGTCCTGATTAGTTCCATTAGTTCACGTTATGACCTGTTAATTCAGAACGCTTCATCGACTCACTACACCTTAACTGTGATGACAATTGCCACTTGCTGCCTATTGCCATTCGTTCTGGCTTACACGATCTGGGCATACTGGATTTTCCGGAAGCGGATTGCGATGCCAGTAATTACGGAGGACAAGTAATAGAATGATTGATCGATTACTCTTTACACTTCCAGAGAGCAAGAAGATCATGGTAAAGCTTGTGGGACTGTACGTTCTGCAAGCTTTTCTTATCCTTGGTCAAGCTTTAGGGCTTGCGATGCTCTTAACAAACCTCTGGCAAGGACATCCCTTAGCCAGTCAGTGGCAGTGGCTCTTGTTATTTGCCGGTTGCTTTACTGCCCGCCACTTGACTAATTGGCTCGAACAGGCGCGACTTGATAGTTATGCTCGTCATTGTGCCGACCAATTGCGTCAACAGTTGTTAAAACGTCTATTTACCTTGGGCCCCGTTCTGATAAATCGGGAAGGGACCGGGAATATGGTGACGCTAGCATTAGATGGAATTTCGGAAGTGGAAACTTACATTAACTTGTTGTTTTCCAAATTTGTGTCAATGATGGTCATTCCCATTTTGCTCCTGATCGTGTGTTTATATTTGGATTGGGTTTCTGGTTTAGTAATGTTAGCCATTTACCCATTAATCATCCTATTTATGATTATTCTGGGTTACGCGGCCAAGGCAAAGGCGGATCGCCAGTATGCCAATTTTCAAATGTTATCGAACCACTTTATTGATTCCTTACGAGGAATTGACACTTTAAAGTATTTTGGCATCAGCAAGCAATATTCAAAAAGCATTTTTCGTTCTAGTGAGCAGTTTCGGCGCTCAACGATGAGCGTTATTCGGGTAGCCATGCTGTCAACCTTCGCGTTGGATTTTTTCACTACGTTAGCGATTGCGATCCTAGCGGTTTTCCTCGGGCTGCGATTGATTGATGGGCACTTATTGTTGTTTCCGGCGTTAGCCATTCTGATCTTGGCTCCGGAGTACTTCATGCCAATTCGTAATTTTGCGAACGATTACCATGCCACATTAAATGGTAAGAATTCTTTTCATGCGGTTTACCGGATTTTGAAAATGGCTGAACCCCAGCGGCCTCAAGTCCAATTACATTCGTGGTTACCGAACGACCAGTTGAAATTGACTGGGGTCAGTTACCAGTACCCGTCTGGTAGTCAATTGAAACCGTTGAATTTAACTTTGACGGGCTACCAAAAGGTGGGAATTATTGGTATGAGCGGCGCTGGCAAAACAACTCTGATTAACTTACTGGCTGGCTTTTTAGCACCGACCGCTGGCCAATTTAATGTACAAGGGACAATGACTAATTCAATGAACATTAGTGATTGGCAGCAGCAAATCTTGTATATTCCGCAACATCCTTACATTTTTGAGGATACACTGCGTAACAACATCGCTTTTTATACGCCAGATGTCAGTGATCGGCAGGTTGAAAAAGCTGTTCATGTGGTTGGGCTAGATAATCTAGTGGCCACTTTACCAGCGGGGTTATCGACTGTGATTGGTCAAGGGCACCGCCCTTTGAGCGGCGGTCAAGCGCAACGGATTGCTTTGGCCCGGGCTTTTCTGGATCAAAAGCGGAAAATCATGATTTTGGACGAGCCTACAGCGCACTTAGATATTGAAACAGAATTAGAGCTCAAGGAACGGATGTTGCCCCTAATGAAGGATCGCTTAGTTCTATTGGCTACTCACCGCCTGCACTGGTTGAATCAAATGGATCATGTTATCGTATTGAATCATGGTCGGTTGGTTGAACAGGGAGATTATCAAACGTTGTTGGAGCAAAATGGCTACTTAACGAAACTAATTCGCCAAATGAGGGGAGGACGGCTAGATGCATAAAATACCTTTATTTAAAGCACTACACCATGATCGATGGGTCCGTCCCTACCTACGTAAATATCGTTGGACCTTGATATTGGCAATTAGTCTGGGAATTTTGACCTTTGTCTGTGCCGGCGGCCTAATGTTCACAGCTGGTTACCTTATCAGTAAATGTGCAACGATGCCATTTAATATTCTGTTGGTCTATGTGCCGATCGTATTAACACGGGCATTTGGAATTTTTCGGCCAGTGTTTAAATACTGTGAACGGATTACGTCACACAACTGGGTATTAAAGATGACATCAGACTTTCGTAAGAAGCTATATAATTCGCTGGAACAGGATGCAGTCTTCTTCAACAGTAAATACCGAATTGGTGATATTCTGGGTCTCTTGTCTGAGGATGTGGCCCACATTCAGAACCTGTACTTGCGGACGATTTTCCCAATGCTCGTAGCTGCTGGATTATACGTCATTATTGTTATCGGGTTAGGTGTTTTGACACCTTTGATGGGGTTACTACTGGCAATTCTATTTGGCCTGATTATTATTGGAATTCCTGTTTGGTCAGTTCTTGTTAATGGCCAGCGACAAGATGATGAAAAACAAGCAACTAACCGCTTATATGCGGACTTGACTGATAATGTTCTTGGGATTACCGATTGGATCTTTGCCGGACGTTCGGCGGAATATCTCGGGCGACGTAAGAATGATGAACAACAATTACGGAAGTCGCAACATGCACTGCATTCCTTTAATTATTTTCGTGACTTCTTGTTGCAAATGATGATTTTACTGGTTGTTATTGCTTTGGTGATCTGGTCATCATGGCGATTTGGCCATCACTGGGGTGCTAACTGGATTGCAGCATTTGTGTTAGCTGTTTTCCCACTTGATGAGGCATTGGCGGGATTGCCCAATGCTGCTCAACAAACTAATACCTATGTTGATTCATTAGAGCGTTTAAACAGTTTGCCGGCGGTGCCGAAGGATAACGAGCAACTGGATGTCGTTCATGCACCATTTCAGTTGCAATTAACGAACGTCAAATTTGCTTATCCGCATACTAAGAATGTTATTTTGAATGGCTTATCATTGACTATTCACTCTGGTGAGAAGTTAGCTATTCTGGGGCGCAGTGGTGCCGGGAAAAGTACGTTAGTGTCATTACTGCGTGGCGACCGACAACCTAACTCTGGGTCGGTCTTACTAAACGATGTGCCGACAAGTGAATTTGGGGATCAAATTTCCAATTACATTGGGATTGTTCACCAGCAACCATATCTGTTTAATACCAGTGTCTTGAATAACGTCCGAATCGGTAATGAACAGGCAACAGAAGGACAGGTTTGGTCCGTTCTCCAACGGGTTGGCTTAGCAGAGAAGATTCATCAACTGCCTGATGGTCTGAACACCAAAGTTGGTGAAGCAGGCCTGGGCTTTTCTGGTGGTGAACAACACCGTTTATCATTAGCCCGGATATTGTTAAAAAATGTTCCAATTGTAATTTTAGATGAACCTACTGTCGGTTTGGATCCCATTACCGAACAACAGGTCATTGATACATTCATGAAAGAATTGAAAGATAAAACATTGATTTGGGTTACCCACCACTTACAGGGAATTGATCAGATGGATCAAGTAATTTTCCTGGAAAATGGTCAGGTGGACCTTGCCGGATCACCAGCTCAATTGGCAAAGAACAGTAAACGTTATCGAATGCTACGAGCGGCGGATGAAGGATTAATTGAATAAAATAGGGGGTATAAGAAATGAAACATGTTGTTGTTTTAGGAGCCGGATATGCTGGCTTAAAGACGGTTGTATTGCTACAAAAGAAACTTAAAGGTGCGGTTAAGATTACGTTAGTTGACCGTAATCCATATCACTATGAAGCAACCGACCTTCATGAAGTGGCGGCTGGTACACAAACGCCATCCAAGATTTCTTATAAAGTCGCGGATTTGATCGATCCGGACATTACGACGTTCATTCAGGACGAAGTCGTTAAGCTTGATCCGGCTGCTAAGAACGTCCAATTAGCTCACCAGGACGAACCATTAACTTATGATTATTGTGTCCTGGGCCTAGGGTTTGTTTCCGAAACTTTTGGCATCAAGGGAGCAGAAGAAAATGCCTTGCCAATGACCAACGTTAAGGAGGCCATTGATATCCATGACCATATCTTGAAACAGTTAAAAGATTACCGTAGTAGTAAAAACCCTGATAACCTTAAGATCGTAGTTTGCGGTGCTGGATTCACGGGGATTGAATTGGCTGGAGCACTGGTTGATGCCCGGACACACTTTGCAGATGTCGCTGGTGTTCAGCCAAGTGATATTCAAATTATCTTAGTGGAAGCCGCAACTCGCTTATTGCCAATGTTTAATGATAAGTTAGCAGATTACGGTGTAAACCTCGTTAAGAAGTTAGGGGTTAATCTGATGACCGGCTGCTTAATCTCAGGAATTGAACCAGGAAAGGTACTGTATAAGCGGGGAAAGGATGCTGATGAAGAATCCGTTACTGCTGGTACTATTATCTGGACAACCGGAGTTAGTGGTAGCCCTGTGGTTGCCAAATCAGGTCTCAAGGCGCGTCGTGGCCGGGTAATGGTAAATGATCACTTGAATGACCCAGAACACCCCGATTTGTATATTCTGGGGG
This sequence comes from Limosilactobacillus frumenti DSM 13145, assembly GCF_001436045.1. Lineage (GTDB taxonomy): Bacteria > Bacillota > Bacilli > Lactobacillales > Lactobacillaceae > Limosilactobacillus > Limosilactobacillus frumenti. The sequence goes on along the minus strand of NZ_AZER01000004.1, from coordinate 54,694 downwards.
ATGTGGCTGCCTTTATGGCTCCTGGAGAAAAACGTCCATATCCAACAACGGCCCAGATTGCTCTATCGATGGCGGATTACACTGCTGAAGATTTGACAGAGCGGATTAAAAATGGTCAGCGGTTTGCTAAGGGATACAGTTACAAGTCTCTAGGAACCGTGGCTTCTGTAGGTAATACCAAAGCATTTGGGACGGCGATGGGTCACCCTGTGAAGGGATACATCGGTTCATTTATGAAGAAAATGATTATGAACCGTTCCTTGATGGAAGTCGGTGGGGTCAAAGAACTCCTTTCTAAAGGCCGCTTCGACTTATATCACTAGAATAAAGTGTAAGCTCCTGATATCCATCTTTAATTGGATGTGAGGAGCTTATTTTGTAAGGTTGTGTTATTATCGTTAATATCGAAATGGACTCAGTTGAAGGAGCATCATCATGATTGACGATTATCAAGCAGCACTTAATTTTATTCACGGTCGAACTAAGTTCAAGAAGATTCCCACATTAGACCGGATGAAGCGATTCTTAGCAGAATTAGGCAATCCTCAGGACGGCTTAACTTATATTCATGTCACGGGAACGAATGGGAAGGGATCGACCGTCGCAATGGTACGTGATGCGTTGATCGGCCAAGGACTAACGGTAGGTACATTCACATCGCCATTTATCACGCGGTTTAATGAACGAATTCAATATCAGGGGCAACCAATTGCTGATGACGACCTGGTTAGGCTTACACGCCGGGTCCAACTAGTGGTGGAAAAGCTAGACCGAATCTTACCAACTGGCGGACCTACAGAATTTGAAATTGATACTGCCATCATGTTTTGTTATATGGCTGAAAAAAAGCCGGATGTTGTCATCCTTGAAGTTGGCATCGGGGGCTTATATGATTCGACAAATGTCATTGTCCCTAAGGTTAGTGTTATTACGACAGTAGGCTGGGATCATATGAAGTACCTCGGCGATACCCTAGGTGCAATTGCCCATCAGAAGGCCGGAATTATCAAAGAAAAAGTCCCCATCGTGATTGGTAAACTTCCCAGTGAAGCCCACCGAGTGATTGTCAATGAGGCTGCTAATCTGAACGCACCAGTATATGAAGAAGGGGTGGACTTCAACGTTCGGAAGGTAAACCAGCATGGCCTAATTTCCCAAATAATATATGATGGGATAGGCCTTCACCATTTTGCTAGTCGTTTAGGATTGCCTGGTGACTATCAAGTCGAGAATGCGGCAGTCGCGATTACGATCGTTCAACTGTTTATGGTCCAGGAAAATTTACCATTGGCGCCTGCGGACCTCAAGCAGTCTCTAGCAGCAACTACTTGGCCAGGACGGATGGAAATTGTTAGTGAAGAACCAACGGTAATCTTAGATGGTGCTCATAACCTTCCTGGTATTCAAGCCTTGGTTAATACCATTCATAATGACCTCGGAGATCGAGATGTTTATCTATTAGTCGCTATTTTGGCCGATAAGCAATATGATCTAATGCTGGGTGAACTGGCTAGCCTTGGTAATGTTCATATCATGGTCACGAATTTTGCTGGGCCCAGTGCCAATCGACCAAGTGCAGATCTCGATGATATTACTGCTGATATTCGTAGTCGATACCCAATTAAATATGCCAAACATTGGCAACGAGGTTTGGAATCAATCGCCACCCAATTGTCTGCTGATGACGTTCTAATTGTGACTGGCTCCTTGTACTTCATTTCTGAAGTCCGCCATCTATTCAAAGATTAAAAGTGCAAAGAAACTCCTTTTGGCGTTCTTATTACATAGAGAGCTAAAAGGAGTTTTAATGTATGAAATTAGGAAACGAGCAGCAGTATGTGCGCTTAGTACACACCATCTTTGACAGCAATAACGATGGCAGAACAAAATTAGCAACCAATTTTCTTCAAAAATTTCCCACTGCAAACGCGGTCAAAAACATGGATGATGAAGATTATGCTGAATGCATCACTTGGCATCCCCAGATGAAGAGCTTCCTCGATACTATCCATTTGGGCCGCCTTATACAATTGAGCCATCGTCCACTGTTAGGTCATGCCTTTTCTAGCTTTATCTTAAGTACGGAGATGATGGATTTATTAGCCGACAATGATCAGGAAACGGTACTGCTAGTTGTTACCGATGTTCGTAATAATATTATCGATATTCAGGAACTTTTTCGGGGTGGGCGAAGTGAATGTCCATTATATCCTGAACGAGTCTTTAACCAGGCATTGAAAAAGTCAGCGGCAGGACTGGCAGTGGTTCATAATCATCCTTCGGGTAACGTCGAGCCCTCTGCGCAGGACTTAGTGATGGCGAAACGACTGCATCGGGGATGCAACATTCTAGGCCTCCAGTTTTTAGATTTTATGATTATTGGCCACGAAAGCTATTACAGCTGGCGTGAAAATCAACGACATACGAGCTGATTGGCAGAAAGTCTAAAAAAAGCTTAAATTTCTGGTAAATTTGTTGGTCTTTTAATGGCTAATTTTGTATAGTAATGTTCGTATGTCAGAAATGGCTATGGTATAATATGCACGATCAATTATTTAAACAATTAATTATGAAGGGAAGAAGCAGATTTGCTAGGAATCGGAGCCAAAAATCTGGGGATCGATTTAGGGACTGCTAACACAATCGTTTACGTTGAAGGTAAGGGAATTGTGTTACGCGAACCTTCAGTTGTTGCCCGGAATACGAAGACTAATAAAGTTATTTCCGTCGGTAAGGATGCTCGTGACATGATTGGACGGACACCAGGTAGTATTACCGCTATTCGGCCAATGAAGGACGGGGTCATTGCGGATTACGATACGACGGTTACGATGATGAAGTACTACATTGAAAAAGCCATTGGTTCAGCTAATGGGAAGCCTTACGTTATGGTTTGTGTACCAAGTGGGATTACCGAAGTTGAAAAACGGGCCGTCATTGATGCTACCCGCGTGGCCGGTGCTCGTGATGCGTACGTTATCGAAGAACCATTTGCCGCTGCCATTGGGGCCGGGTTACCTGTAATGGACCCAACTGGTAGTATGGTGGTTGACATTGGTGGTGGGACTACTGATGTCGCAACAATTTCTCTCGGTGGGATTGTTTCTAGTCGTTCCATTCGGATGGCTGGAGATAAGATGAATGATGCCATTGCTCAATACGTTCGTTCAAACATGAACCTATTGATTGGTGAACGGACAGCTGAAAAACTGAAGTGGGATATCGGTTCAGCTTCGCCTGAGGCAGCTGCTGAAATGGGAACTACTGAAGTCCGAGGTCGTGATCTTGTTACTGGATTGCCAAAGACCATGGAAGTTTCTGCTAAGGATGTTTCTGAAGCATTACAAGATGTTGTTAGTGCAATTATCGACGCCATCAAGGGTACTTTGGAAGAAACCTCTCCAGAAATCGCTGCCGACGTTATTGACCACGGAATCGTCTTAACTGGTGGTGGTGCATTATTGAAGCACTTGCCAGACGTTATTGCTGATGCTACTAAGGTTCCTGTATTCATTGCTAATGATCCACTTGATTGTGTTGCCATTGGTACTGGTGAATCTCTGAAGAGCATCGACGTAATGAAGAAAAAGTAGCATCAATTAAAACCATATCTATAACAGATGGGGCTGGTCGCAAAACGATTTGTTTTGTCTGGTCCTTTCTTTTTATTAGGTATTTGTGGAGGAATAGTATGCAGAAATTCTTTTCAAATCGACGATTAGTTATGGTTGTCATTATCCTGGTAATATGCTTCGGATTAATGGCGGGTTCAGTTTCATTACGAAACCGTCGTTCCACACCTCCGCTGATTCAACAGTTTGGTAATGATATTGTTGGCTTTGCTGACGGCATTGTTGCTGTTCCGGCAAATGCTGTTTCTGACGGGATGAGCTCAGTTGGCCAGCTATTTAACACTTATTCGGAAAACCGGGCGCTGAAGCAACAAGTTACCGATCTGGCGCAAACTAAGGTTCGGGATCAAACACTAGCTCACGAAAATAAACAGTTAAAGCAAGAATTAAAATTAAACAAGAGCTTGACTGACTATAATACGGTTACTGCTTCAGTTTATATGCGGACTCCATCTGCTTGGCAAAAGCAACTGGTAATCAATAAGGGTGAGTCTAACGGTATCAAGAAGAATATGCCCGTAATGAGTGGTAGTGGCTTGATTGGTCGGATCGCCGAAGTGAATAAGACCAATAGTAAAGTGGAATTGCTGAGCAATACTAACGATGCAGCAAACCGTTTTGCTATCACTTTGGATGCCAGTGGCAAAGCCGTGAATGGTATTATCACTGGTTACGATGCTGCTAGTGGTGAGTTAATCATGGGGCAGGTCACATCTAAAGCCAAGATTAAGGCCGGTACCAAAGTTTCCACTAGTGGAATGGGTGGTGTGACACCAAAAGGCCTTTACGTTGGTAAAGTGAGCCGAGTTGGCAAGGATGACTATGGACTTGCTCAAAAAATTTATATTCGACCAGCAGCTAATTTCAATGATATTAACATTGTAACCGTTGCTGAACCTGCTTAATCGAGGTGCTGAGAATGTATCGATTATCACGATTAAGATTTATTTTTCCGATTGGGCTATTTTTAGCGTTGTTCTTGGATGGATCCCTCAGTAACCTCTGGGCCAAGTTGTACTTTGCTTACCCATACTCGATGGTCAGTGAATTAGTAATTTTATGGCTGGTATTATCCTATTTCTTCGAACAGGATATTTCCATTCCCCTGATCCCATTTTCAATTGCTGCGGGGGTCGTATTTGACTTGTATAGTAGTGGTATTCTGGGGCTAAATATTTTTCTTTTTCCATTAATTGTTGAATTAACAAAAGTTTTATCCCGTTACTTTAGTCCATCTTTCTTAACAATTATCATGATCTTCTTTGTCGACATTGTTGTTTTGATGACTTTAACGTATTGGGCTTATTCATTAGTAGGAATTACCAGTATGGGGATCGGTGACTTTCTCTTATTTAGTTTGACACCAACACTTGCCTTAAATTTAGTGTACTTTGTCATCTTTTATTGGCCAGTATCGGTACTTTATCAACACGCTTTAAATGATCAAAGAGTTTAAATTAAGTATTGACAGATTAAAAAAGAGAGTATATTATCATAAACAATAATTAAAAAACGATGAGCAGACTAGTAAAGATTCTCACTTTTTCAGAGAGCCTGAATTGATGGAAACAGGTAGGGTGGTTTTCTTGAATCACATCTGTTAGTTGGTTTTCTGAATACGGTAGGAAAATCCGGGGTTGCCCGTTACAGCGCAGAGTTTATCTTGATGAACTTGCTGAGGTCATTCTTGTGAAGGAATGACATTATGAGGTGGGACCGCGGAAACGCCCTCATAGCCGGAATGGTTATGAGAGCGTTTTTTAGTTAAGGTAAACTTGATGAGGCAGTTGTCGTGAGGCAATTGTAAATTGAGGTGGAAACACGGTTTATTCGTCCTCTTGAGCTAGCATAAAAGCTCAAGGGGATTTTTTGATAGGGAGGCTTTAAGATGTCATTAAATTATGTTTTTGAGATTTTGCCATCACTGTTCCAAGGTGCTTGGCTAACATTACAAATCTTCTTCTGGACGCTGGTCGTATCGATCCCGCTTGGGATTGTTGTAAGTCTGGGCCTAACTTCGAAGATTCGCCCCTTACAATGGATCTTAGAAGTCTATGTTTGGCTGATGCGGGGGACACCATTATTACTGCAATTAATTTTCGTATTTTATGGTTTACCAATTATTGGTATTGTTTTCCAACGGTATGACGCCGCATTAGTTGCCTTTATTTTGAACTATGCTGCATACTTTGCCGAAATCTTCCGTGGTGGCTTTCAGTCAGTTTCGGTTGGTCAGTTTGAAGCAGCGCGAGTTCTGCGTTTGAGCTACTGGCAAACAATTCGCAAGATTATCATTCCCCAAGTTGTTAAGATCGTTATCCCGTCAATCGGTAATGAAGTTATTAACTTAGTCAAGGATTCTTCATTAGTTTACGTTATCGGTCTTGGTGATCTTCTGCGGGCCGGAAATGTGGCAACGTCACGGGATGTTACCTTGGTACCATTATTATTAGTTGCCTTGATTTACCTAATTTTAGTTGGTATTTGCACATTAGTATTACGGCGTGTGGAAAAACGTTACTCATACTTTAAGTAAGGAGGACTAGCCAATGTTAGAAGTTAAAAATTTAAAAAAGAGCTTTGGCGACCGTGTTATTTTGGACGGCGTTAATCTGACAGTGAACGATGACGAAATTCTTTGTATTGTTGGTCCTTCTGGTGCTGGTAAGACGACTTTGCTTCGCTGCATTACTGGCCTTGAAACACCAGATAGTGGAACTTTCTTAATGAATGGCCAACCATTTGATCCACAGGGAACCAAAGATTCTGACCGGGTAATTGGGGTTGTTTTCCAGGATTTCAACCTTTTTCCTAATTTGTCAGTCATGGATAATATTACCTTAGCGCCGATGATGGTCCTGAAAGAAACGAAGAAGGATGCAGAGAAACAAGCAGCTCAGTTATTGAGTGAACTGGGTTTATCAACGAAGGGTGATTTGTATCCTTGGCAACTATCTGGTGGTCAAAAACAACGGGTGGCCATTGCGCGGGCATTGGCTATGAAGCCTAAGATCCTGTGTTATGATGAACCAACCTCAGCATTGGATCCCAATTTACGTCAGGAAGTGGCGAAAATTATTCTGAACCTCAAGAAGAGTGGTATGACTCAGCTTGTAGTTACTCACGATTTGGACTTTGCTCAAGAAATTGCTGATAATTTGCTGAAAGTTAAGCCAATCGACTAGGAATAGCTACTCATCGGGAGAGTGATAGAATGAAACGGCTCAAAAATTGGTTATTAATTTTAATTCTCATAGTACCGATCTTTGCATTAGCTGGGTGTGAAAATGTTACGGAACGTGCTAATACTCAAGATACCTGGCAACGAATTGAACGACGTAAGAAGGTCATCGTTGGGTTGGATGATAGTTTTGTGCCAATGGGCTTCCGACAGAAGAATGGTAAGTTGGTTGGTTATGACGTGGATTTAGCCCGAGCAGTCTTTAAGCAATACGGCATTAAAGTTGACTTTCAGCCGATTGATTGGTCAATGAAGGAAACGGAATTGAAGAATGGGACCATTGATCTTCTCTGGAATGGTTATTCGGTTAACCCAGCACGGCGAAAGAAAGTTGCGTTTAGTCGTTACTACCTGGAAAACAAGCAGGTTTTGGTTACTAAGAAGAGTAAGCACATCGATAATTTCCAGGGGATGAAGGGTAAATCCCTCGGTGTTCAAAATGGTTCGACTGGGGCAACTGCATTAGATGCTAAGCCTAAACTGTTAAAGGACTTAATTAAACACAAGAGTCCCGTCCTCTACGACACCTTCCCAGACGCATTTATTGATTTGAATGCCAACCGGATTCAAGGGATCCTGATGGACCAGGTTTATGCTGACTATTACATTCAACACCAAAGCAACAGTAAGAGTTATGCAACTTACATTAGTCCAGCAATGCCAGCTGAACACTATGCTGTCGGGATGCGGAAAGGTGACCGCACATTACGAAAGAAAATTAATGATGGCTTAGGTCGTCTGCAACGAAATGGTCAATTGCAAAAGTTGAATGAAAAGTGGTTTGGAACCAAGAGTAATTATCTTGGACCGAACAATTAATTGTTCAAATAGGGATTCCTGCCAATTGTGATTGGTGGGAATTTTTTTGTTTGAGGAATTATTTTAAGTGACGGTTTGTAATTCGTTTAGCAATCAAGTATGATAGTTCAGTGTGTGAAAAAGAAGAAGACAATGTAATTGTCAATCGCGAAGGAGATAAATAATCGTGGACTTTTGTTTACAGCCCGGAGTAAATTTACATATTATTCCGACTAAGCAATTCAAGCTAACCCATGTCTTAATTAACTTTGCTACTCCACAAACGAATACCAATGCAACCTCCCGAAACTTATTAGCTAATTTGTTAGAAACTAGTACCCACCTTTACCCAACGCAAACGGCACTTGCTCGTCAGTTAGCTAAGTTGTATGGCGCCTATGTCACGATGATGGTCGGGAGAGTTGGGCGTCTGCATACGGTCCGGTTAAAAGCAAGTTTTGTTAATGACCGTTATTCAGACCAGCCCCTATTTTCTCAGGTAATTGATTTAATTAATCAAATGCTATTCCACCCCCTTGTTGAGCAGGGTGAATTTGATAGTCCTACTTTCCGTTTACAAGTGAATAACCTTGCCAGCACCATTAAATCACTCTATGATGACAAGCAATTTTATGCTCACCAAAAACTATGTGCATTGTACTATCAGAGTAATTCAGTAATGAGGACGCCCAGTTTTGGGCAATTAGCTGACTTGCCTAGACTAACTCCTGCGAGTTTAGTTAATACCTACCAACAGATGATTAATGATGACCGGGTTGACATATTTGTGATGGGGGACGTTCAACCAGAAGCAGTTCGTGACCAAATTGGGACACTGCCATTTACGGCTCGTCTACAAACCAAACAGTCAGCGGTTTTTTATAATCAGCCGCTGCACGATGACATTTTGCAGGTTTATGAACGGCAACGGATTACCCAAGCTAAGCTGAATCTCGGTTACCAATTGCCCGTTTATTATCGACAACCGACGTATTTTCCAGCGGTGGTTTTTAATGGTTTATTCGGTGGGAGTCCTTACTCCAAGCTCTTTACCAACGTTCGTGAGAAAGCCAGTTTAGCTTATTATGCATCTTCACGTCTATCACCTTTTAGTGGACTAATGACAGTCCAGACGGGGATCAAAGCAGCCGACCATGATCAAGTAGTTGATATGATTAACCAACAATTGACAGCTATCCAACATGGAGAATTTGATCAGGCAACGGTTCAAGAAATTAAGGATGCGATTATCAATCAGCAACAAGCTGGTAAGGATTTAGCGACGAATGTCTTGGAGCATCGACTTGTTGAACAGCTCCTGGGATTACAACCAGTCAAAAACTTTGCTGATCAAATAAATGCCGTTTCTAATGAACAAATTGTCAAGGTAGCTTCAATGGCTAAATTGCAAACAACCTATCTATTAAGTGGTGAAAAGAGGTAGCTATGGATAAAAAAGTTTATTCAGAATTTGAACAACCAGTTTATCAAGCGCAATTAGCAAATGGCTTAGCAGTTCACATGATTCCAATGCGAAACTTTCATAAGACCTACGCGATGTTCACCACTAACTTTGGCTCCATTGATAATCAATTTATCCCTTACGGTGGAAAAGACTATATTCGTGTTCCTGATGGGGTGGCCCACTTTCTTGAACATAAAATGTTTGAAAAGGAAGATCATGATGCATTTGACTTGTTTGGTCAATTGGGAGCTGATTCGAATGCTTTTACTAGTTTTACGCAGACATCATACCTATTTTCCACGACGAGCCACCTGCACGAAAATTTAGATGTTTTACTTGATTTCGTTCAGGATCCCTATTTTACGGCCCAAACCGTTGCAAAGGAACAGGGCATCATTGGTCAGGAAATTCAAATGTACGATGACGATGCTGGTTGGCGCCTTTATTTGGGAATGCTAGGTAATTTGTACCCACATGATCCGATGCACATTGATATTGCTGGGACTGTTGACTCAATTAGCCAGATCACGGCTGATATCTTGATGAAGACGTACCGGACCTTTTATCAGCCAAGTAATATGAATCTTGTGATTACTGGCAAGATGGACCCTCAAGAAACCCTTAACTGGGTGACCATCAATCAGCAACGTCGGCAATTTGACTCAGCACAAAAACCTGAACGAAAAAATGACTTGTATGACCCATCCGGTCACGATGTTATTCCATTTCGTTCGTTGACAATGGACGTTGCTCGTCCCAAAGTAATGGTAGGTATTCGTGGATTACCGGTTTCTTACACAGGAAGGGAATTACTGCACTATAAATTGGCTATTGATTTATTATTAGATGTATTGTTTGACGATACTTCCGATAATTATTTGCGGCTTTACAACACTGAAGTATTGGATGACTCCTTTTCCTACAACCTAGAAATGCAGCGTGACTTTTACTTCGCTTACTTCAGTTCTGATACAGAGCAGATGGAACGGTTTGCGGATGAAGTAATTGCTATTTTGGAAAGTGCGGACCAACAGATTGAGGCTGTGCGGACTAGGTTTGTGGGCATTAAGAATGCTGAAATTGGCCGCTTAATTGGCCTGTTAGATTCACCAGAGGCGCAAGCTAACCATTTTGGTGGTCAATTATTCGATAATGCCACTTTGATGGATGAAATCACTGAGCTCCGGACAATTAGTATTGAGGACCTGTATCAAGTGGCCCATCAATTTATTAAATCTGAGGGAATTTCAGTATTCCAGATCGTTCCCGAGCATCGGTAGATTCAAACCTTTTCTTAATAATTGAAACTACGTCATCATGATATAATTAACGGTGACAGAAAATTTGATTCAGAGATGGAGATAAGATAATGAGTGAGAAAGAACAGGAATCTCAAGTTAAGATTGGACAAAAACTACAAGCAGCTCGGCAAAGCAAGGGCTACACGTTAGATGATCTTCAGCAACTCACTAAGATTCAAAAACGGTATTTGATTGCCATTGAAGATGAAAAATTTGATGAATTACCCGGTGACTTCTATGTGCGGGCATTTGTAAAGCAATATGCTGATACAGTGGGTCTTGACGGTAATGACCTGTTAAAGGAATTTGATGAGCAATTACCAAAGACTAAGACAGAAGAATACTCTGATCACATTAGTCAAGCGGTTGAAACGCGGGCCAGTCAACGAAAGACTGTTAGTGGCAGCGTCAGCAAGCTGCGTAAGCATTTGCCAACAATCATTATTGCTTGTGTCATTATTATTGTATTGGCCGCTATCTGGGTAACTGCTATTGTTCGTGGCCACCAGGATTCATCAACGAAGATCGATAATAGCTCTGTTTCAGTTTCGGGTGAAAGCCGGAAGAAGGCAAGTTCACATAAGAAAGCTGTTCATCACAAGAAGACTAAGTCAACCGCACAAAGTGTTAAATTAACTGAATCTTCACGGAATAACAACAGTGTTGTGTACAACGCCTCCTCACTGAAGAAAGATGCTCGACTGCAAATTACTGCCAAGCAACGGGCTTGGAATAGTGTAACAACTGATGGAACAAGTGCATTCAGTCGGACGATGGATGCTAATAGTAAGGCCAACGTTACGATTCGACGGAATGCCAATACGGTTGTCATTACGGTCGGTAATGCATCAGGGACGACACTGAAGCTGAATGGTAAGACGATCAACTTTACGGACTCCGGTCGGTACAATAATACTCGGACAATTACCATCCACTTTGGCAATAACCGTTCTTCATCCAGCAGTGCAACTAGTGCAGCCGCAAACCGCAATGGTCAGACCACTCGCCAAAACAACACGACGACCGCTACTAGTCGGACAACTACAGCACCAAATCAGAACACCACAGCCACTAACCGGCCAACTACCGGAACAACGAACACGCAAACAAATGGTGGTAACCAACAAGCAGCCACAACTAATAATCGTCAATAACGGAGGAATCAGCAGTGAATTTACCAAATAAATTAACCGTTGTGCGGTTAATCATTATTCCATTTTTCTTATTGTTAATGGTGCTCCCACTTCAATCATGGGGTAGTGTGACTTTCTGGGGTGCAACGATTCCATTAGCTCAATTGATCGCGGCAATCTTGTTTATCGCGGCCACCATTACTGATAATTTGGACGGTCGGATTGCCCGTAAGAACCACCTCGTTACTAACTTTGGTAAGTTTACGGATCCATTGGCAGATAAGTTACTAGTAATGACTGCTTTTATCGTTTTGACAGGTAGCCAAGTCGTTCCCGCATGGGTAACCGCAATTATTATCTGGCGGGAATTATCCGTTACTGGTTTGCGGCTCCTGTTGGTGGAACAAGATGGCATTGTTTTAGCTGCCAAAATGCCTGGTAAGATTAAAACTACTACGCAGTTTATTGCCATCATCTTCTTACTAATGAATAACGTTATCTTTGCAATTTGGCACATTCCGTTTGGTCAGATTATGTTATATATCTGTCTTTTCTTTACCGTTTACTCTGGAGTGGATTATTTCATTCAAGGACGGGGAGTCTTCTCAGACGGATTTAAATAAATATCAAAATAAGCAGGTAAAACGTGGTAAAAAACGTGGTTTACCTGCTTTTCGTTTGCAATTATGGACCAGTAATTGTTATTCATTAATGAATCATGTATAATTGGGCTGTACCTTTATGAAAGGGATTGCATATTTTTAAGGAGATGTATTTATGCTTTCATTCTTGAAACCAGCTCCTGATGCCAAGGTTAAAGTACCAAAAGAACGGATTTCTTCCGTTTATAAGTGGCGTCAGACTGGTGTGCTGTTGTCGATTTGTATCGGCTATATTGGCTATTATGTTATTCGTTTAATTTTCACAACCGAACAAAACGACATCATGAAACAATACGGCTTCACAACTGCTGAAGTCGGAATGGTTTTATCCTGTTTCGGGATTGGTTATGGGATTTCTAAACTGTTCATGGGTGCATTGAGTGATAAGAGTAATCCTAACCGTTATTTGGCAACCGGGTTAATCCTTTCTGCACTGCTGAACTTTGGCTTAGGTGCAACCAAGAACCTGTACGTTATGATGATTTTAATGCTGGTTATGTCAGTTGCCCAAGGGATGGGTGCTGCGGCATGTCAGCGGATCGTCCAACTGTGGTGGTGTAAGAAGCACCGTGGAGCAATTTACTCCATTTGGTCATCTGCCCACAATGCCGGTGCCTTTGTCTGTGTTGCGGTTGTTCAATTAGCAACCTTCATGTTTGCTGGTTCTATCCCTGCTGTGTTCTACACAGCATCAGTTGTTTCTTTGATCATCGCTGCCTTTGTTTTACTGGCTGGTTCTGACCGTCCAACAACTGTTGGTTTGCCAAGTATTTCCGAATATACTGGTGATGAAGTTATCACTGAAGATGGTAAGAAGACCTCTTTAGAATTGACTAAGTTAACCTTGCCACAAATCTTTGTTAAGTATATCTTGACTAACAAGGTTGTTTGGGCCATTACTTTGACTTCAATGTCACTGTACTTGGTTCGTTACGGGATCATGAGTTGGATTCCTTCATACCTAGTCCAGTCTAAGGGCTTCAGTCCTGCTTTTGCTAAGTGGCTTGTTGGGATTTTTGAATTGGCATCTGTTCCTGGTGTTATCATCATGGGGGCAATTTCTGATGCATTGAAGGGTCGTCGGGCACTTGTATGTATCGCTTGTGTTGTCCTGTTAATCTTATGCTTAACGGTTTACTTCTTCAGTAGTAACCACGCATTTATCGTTACTGTACTCTTCATCATGGGTACTTTGATTTATGCTCCACTGACTTTGGTCGGTTTGATGGTTAACGAAGCGGTTCCTAAATTCGCCGTTGGTTCATCAACCGGATTCATGGGCTTCTTCCAATACATTTTTGGTGAAACCTTGGCTACTGCCTTAATCGGGATCTTAGTTTCTAAGTTCGGTTGGGTGGCAAGTAACAGTGTCCTTTACACTGCTTCTGCTTTAGCATTGGTTCTGTTGATTTACATCTTAATCAATGAAAACCGGGTTGCTAAGGAAGCTGCTGAAAACTAGTTTTATAGAACGAAAATGGTACAAATACAAATAACGGGAAGACTGACCCGCTAATAGTTAGTCAAAGTTAGTTGTATCAATACGCAATCCTAGAAGGAGGAGGGGATGACCCGCCTCCTTTTTGTTATCACTAGCTCGGTCATTTATGGACGAGTTGTTTACGTTGCTAAACAGGATTTTGTACTAAAAAAATGAAATTCGGTATAATTTACGTAACTAATATGTGGAGGCAAAAAAATGAGGAGTGTAATTATTTCTGTTGGTGATGAATTGTTACGAGGTGAAATTACAAACAGTAATGCATCTTATATTTGTCAGCAACTACGGAAGATTGGGTTAAATATTCAGAAAGTAATCACAGTTGGTGATGACTTAACAGCTATTAGTGAGTTAGTTAAAGCGGAGATAAAAAACAATGACCTGGTATTAGTTACTGGCGGTTTGGGACCGACCGCTGACGATGTTACGTTGACAGCTGTGGCCGCTGGAACCAATAGTCGGCTTCAAACAAGTATGGAGCAGTGGAAACATATTCAGACAATTTTTCAACAACGCCAAATTCAATTACGACCAGAAAATAAACGTCAGGCACAGTACCTTGGTCAACCAGTTCCCAACACAAATGGTTTAGCTTTGGGAAGTTGGCTGGACAATCAGCACTCGGTCGTCATCGTTTTACCCGGGCCACCGGTTGAGCTACAGGCGATGATTGACTTAGAAGTAAGTCCCCGCTTAAAGGATTACTTCCACCTTCAACAATCACTATTAGCGCAAAGTTTGCACTTCTTAGGCCGTCCTGAATCACTATTAATGACTGATCTGGCCCCTGTTTGTCATGACTTTCCACAGTTTTCAGTTACCTCATATGTTAAGCCAACTGATATTACAATTCGGGTAGTAAGCAAAGACGAGCATGCTAATCCGCAGATGATGGATAAACTGTGTGCGCAAATTATTGCTAAAGAACAACCTTATTACCTTGGTTCCGGTGATCACTTCGACTTAGCAACGACTGTTGTTAAGTTGCTAAAACAACGAGGCAATAAAATCACGGCCGCGGAGAGTTTAACGGGTGGAATGTTCCAGAGTACGATTTGCTCCGTTCCTGGTGCTTCTAATGTTTTTGACGGGGGCTTTGTTACCTACGCAGCTAGTGCAAAGGAAAAGTTGATTGGTGTTCCAGTTGACGTTGTGGATCAAAACGGCGTGGTTAGTGCCCAAACCGCTGCAGCAATGGCGGAAGGATGCCGTCGCAAAATGAATGTTGAGGTCGGCTTGGGCTTTACAGGCGTTGCCGGACCTGACGCATTAGAAGGCCATCCAGCTGGCACTGTTTGGCTGGGAATGTCACGAGCGGGGCACCCAACGCAAACGAAGCAATTACGGTTGCCAAGCAATTACTCGCGCCAACAAATTCGCCAATTAGCTGTTCAATATGGTTTACAAATGGTCTATACGGCCTTGCAAAAATAATCGAACCATTGTTCGCTAAAATTCTTGTTTTTTTGCCGGAAACTGTTATTATTATGTTTGTGTAAATCGTGTCAAAGGAGGAATTAATTTGGCTGATCAACGAAAGGCTGCCCTTGATGTTGCTATTCGTAAGATTGAAAAGAACTTTGGTAAGGGATCAATCATGCGGATGGGTGATGCGGCAGATATGAAAATTGCCACCATATCCAGTGGCTCGTTAGCAATTGACAAGGCATTGGGTGTCGGAGGTTATCCTCGTGGCCGGATCGTCGAAATTTATGGACCAGAAAGTTCTGGGAAAACGACAGTGGCTTTGCAAGCAGTTGCAGAAGTGCAACGCCAGGGTGGGACTGCTGCCTACATCGATGCCGAAAATGCTCTTGATCCTCAATATGCTGAAGCGTTGGGTGTTAATGTTGATGACTTGCTATTGTCACAACCCGACACGGGTGAAGAAGGTCTTGAAATTGCCGATGCGTTAATTTCTAGTGGAGCGGTTGACCTGGTTGTTGTTGACTCTGTTGCTGCGCTAGTTCCTCGTGCTGAAATTGAAGGTGAAATGGGTGACGCCCATGTCGGCTTGCAAGCACGTTTAATGTCACAAGCTTTACGGAAGTTATCGGGTGAAATTAATAAGACAAAAACCATTGCCATCTTTATTAATCAGATTCGTGAAAAGGTCGGCGTGATGTTTGGTAATCCAGAAACAACCACTGGTGGCCGAGCACTAAAGTTCTATTCAACCATTCGAATGGAAATTCGGCGTGCTGAACAGATTAAGAACGGTACAAATGTTGTTGGTAACCGGACTAAAATTAAGATTGTTAAAAACAAAGTTGCACCGCCATTCAAACGTGCGGAAGTCGATATTATGTACGGTGAAGGAATTTCTAAGACTGGCGAACTGCTTGATATGGCAGTTGAAAAGGACTTAGTTAATAAGAGTGGTGCCTGGTATTCTTACGGCGATGAACGGATTGGTCAAGGCCGCGAAAATGCTAAACAATGGTTAGCTGACCATCCAGATGCGATGGCTGAACTAATGAATAAGGTTCGGGTCGCTTACGGAATGGAACCGTTGAAGAATAGTGAAGATGACCCTAAGAAGAAGGGTACTACCAAGCAGGAAACGTTAGAAGAGGCTTCCAAAAAGTAATTTAATCGACTGAGGTGTGTCAGCTTAAAAAGGTTAGGGACTAGCAGGCCATACTGGTTAGCTAGTCCCTAACTTTGATTTATGATGCTAATATATCGATTCGGGTAGTCAGATGGTTGACACTAAAAATGTCCAAGCTTAAAATTTAATATGTGCGGTTTAATTAATAAACTGGACATCAGATTAAACAATATTAATTTAACCAACAACTAAATAGTGAAAGCGGAGGTGAAATGATGGATGCTTTTAGCTTAATTTTAGCTGCGCTTGCTATTGTTGTCGGTATTGTTATCGGTTACGCAATTCGAAAGCTTTCTTATGAAAAGAAAATTGCTGAAGCCCACCAAAGTGCGGAAGAAATTATTCATTCGGCAAAGCAAGAAGCAGCAACTGCTAAAAAAGAAGCCATCTTAGAAGCTAAGGACGAAAGTCATCGTTATCGTGAAAGTGTCGAGGATGAGTTGAAACAACGGCGAAATGAGATTCAAAAGCAAGAAGATCGCCTTCTTCAGCGGGAAACATCACTGGATCATAAAGATGATGCCTTAGAAAAACGAGAAACGGCAGCCAGCAAACGCGAACATTCCTTAGACGTTCAGAAAAAGAAATTACAGGAACGGCAGGCAGATGCAGAAGAGCTAGTCGCTAAACGACAAGCAGAACTGGAAAAGGTTGCTCAATTATCCCATGAGGATGCCAAAAATGAGGTCTTGAATCGGGTTAAAGACGAGTTGAAGACGGAACGAGCAGTGATGATTCGTGATAGCGAACAAAATGCTGAATTAACGGCTGACCGGCAAGCAAAGAAGTTAATTGTCGAAGCTATTCAACGAAGTGCTGCTGACGTCGTATCAGAGGCGACGGTCACGGTGGTCAATCTGCCTAATGATGACATGAAGGGCCGGATTATCGGTCGTGAAGGTCGTAATATTCGAACACTGGAAACCTTGACGGGGATCGATTTGATTATTGATGATACTCCTGAGGCAGTTGTCCTAAGTGGCTTTGACCCTGTTCGGCGGGAGATTGCTAAGATTGCCCTGGAACACCTGATTCAGGATGGGCGGATTCATCCAGCGCGTATTGAGGATGCTGTTGAAAAGGCTCGTGCGCAAATGGATACCCAGTTGCGCGAAACGGGTGAACAGGCGCTGTTTGATTTGGGCATTCATTCTATGCACCCTGATTTAATTAAGACAGTTGGCCGGATGAAATATCGGACTAGTTATGGACAAAATGTCCTTGACCACTCGATTGAAGTTGCTAAATTAGCTGGTATTATGGCTGCTGAACTTGGTGAAGACGTCACCCTGGCTAAGCGGGCGGGTCTCCTTCATGATATTGGCAAAGCCATTGATCATGAAGTTGATGGTTCACACGTTGAACTCGGTGTTGAGTTGACCCGTAAGTATAAGGAAAACAAAGTGGTTATCAACACGATTGCTTCTCACCACGGTGATGTTCCAGCTGAATCAGTGATTGCAGCATTAGTGCAAGCAGCGGATGCTATTTCCGGGGCCCGTCCTGGCGCGCGGAGTGAATCACTTGAACAATATATTCAACGTCTCAAGAAATTAGAAAGTATTGCTAATGACCATAATGGTGTCGACCATAGCTATGCCATTCAAGCTGGTCGTGAATTACGGGTAATTGTTAAGCCAAAGAAGATCTCGGACTTGCAAGCTACTGTTCTTTCTCATGACATCAAGAATGAGATTGAAAAGGAACTTGAGTATCCTGGACATATTAAGGTAACGGTTATCCGCGAAGTACGTGCAGTTGATTATGCTAAGTAAAGACATAATCACCAGTGAACCACTTTTTACAATATAAGTGCTCTTCACTTTAAAAGGACTCCTAGCGTTCAAATTTAATGAATGCTAGGAGTCTTTCTAATCCAATGATATTATTGTGAGAAAAATTCTTTTTGTGGAAACCACCATTTATGGTGAAGACCGTTTATAATTAATAGGATAAATGAATGGGGTGAACTAAGTGGCAAAAAAATTAACGCCAATGATGGAACAGTACCAAAAAGTTAAGGATCAGTATCCAGATGCTTTCTTGTTTTATCGTTTAGGAGACTTCTATGAGCTTTTTAATGATGATGCAGTCAAGGGAGCTCAGCTACTCGAACTAACACTCACAACGCGTAATCATAGTGCGAAGAACCCAATCCCAATGTGTGGCGTGCCTCACCGGGCAGTTGATAATTATGTGGACGTTCTAATCGATAAAGGTTATAAAGTCGCTATCTGTGAACAGATGGAAGATCCCAAAAAGGCAAAGGGAATGGTTAAGCGTGCAGTAACGAGGTTAATCACCCCCGGAACGCAGATGGATTTAAATGGTGAACAGGCACGCTCAAATAACTATCTGGCCGCTTTGCAACAACGCGATAACCAGTATAACTTAGCGTACACAGACCTTTCGACTGGAGAGCTTAAGACGACAAGTTTGACGACAAATGATGCCGTTCTAAATGAATTAATTAACCTTCAAACTAAGGAAATTGTGGTTGACGATTCGGTTTCCGATGATATTAAGAACCAGTTAACGAAGCGTAATATTCTGCAATCGCATCAACCCACCATTTTGAAGAACTCAGAAATTTCATACCTCAGTCAAGATCTAGATAATGATGGGGAAAAAGCTGTTGTTGCGCTTCTGGTATCATATCTTTTAACTACCCAAAAGCGTTCATTAGCACACTTACAAAAAGCCGTTGCCTACCAACCAAGCTCTTTTATGAAGATTGATCATTATTCTAAGACTAACCTAGAATTGACCACTAATATGCGGAGTGGTAAACGTCAGGGAACTTTGGCATGGCTGCTTGATGAGACCAAGACGGCAATGGGTAGTCGATTGTTGAAGCGGTGGTTGGATCGGCCGCTGATCGATGCTAATCAAATTACCGCTCGTCAGGATAAAGTTCAGGAATTATTAGACCATTATTTCGAAAGAAATACTCTTCAGCAAGAATTAATCAAGGTTTATGACCTGGAACGTTTGGCTGGCCGAGTTGCTTATGGAAGCGTTAATGGACGTGACCTAATTCAGTTAAAAACATCACTCCAGCAGGTTCCTAAAATTCGTTACGTGTTAGACACCCTTGATTCGCCTGTCTTTGCGGATCTCGAGAAACGGCTAGATCCGTTAGATGATATTGCTGGTCTTATTGAACAAGCCATTGTTGACGATCCACCAATCTCGGTTACCGAGGGCGGGGTAATTAAGGATCACTATAATGAACAGCTTGACCAGTACCGCGATGCAATGAATAACGGGAAACAATGGATTGCCGACCTTCAGGCACACGAACGGCAAGTTACCGGGGTTAATAACTTGAAGATTGGTTATAATCACGTCTTTGGTTACTACATCGAAGTTACCAAGGTCAACCTTGATAAGATCCCTCGTGACCGGTATGAACGGAAACAAACGTTAGTCAATGCTGAACGTTTTTCCACCCCAGAATTAAAGGAAAAAGAAGCGTTGATTCTAGGTGCCCAAGAAAAGTCAACGGCACTGGAGTATGACCTGTTCGTGAAGGTTCGTGAACAAGTCAAAAAGGAGATTAAACGCCTCCAGGTATTAGCAAGTGCCTTATCTGAACTGGACGTCCTGCAAAGTTTCGCTGTTGTTTCTGAAGATTACCATTTTGTTCGTCCAAAGATGAATAATGGGCATGTTCTGAAGATCAAGGATGGCCGGCATCCAGTTGTTGAAAAGTTTATGGGGCACCAGGAATATGTTCCTAATGATGTGATGATGGATAAATCCACTGATATCTTGTTAATCACGGGGCCAAACATGTCTGGGAAGAGTACCTACATGCGTCAATTAGCATTAACAGCAATTATGGCCCAGATGGGATGCTTTGTGCCTGCTAAAAGCGCTGAGCTGCCAATCTTTGACCAAATCTTTACGCGAATTGGGGCCGCTGATGACCTGATTTCCGGGGAAAGTACTTTTATGGTGGAAATGATGGAAGCTAACAACGCTCTCCTGCACGCGACTGACCGCAGTTTAATTCTCTTTGATGAAATCGGTCGGGGGACGGCAACATATGATGGGATGGCATTAGCACAAGCCATTATTGAGTACGTGCACAAGCATGTTCGAGCCAAAACACTTTTTTCGACCCACTATCATGAATTGACGGCGCTTGAAGGGACGCTGCCCCGCCTTAAAAATGTTCACGTGGGAGCTACAGAAAAGAACGGTGAGCTGGTCTTCCTCCATAAAGTCAGTGCCGGACCCGCTGATAAGTCTTATGGGATTCATGTAGCTAAACTGGCGGGAATGCCTGAACCGCTTCTCAAGCGGGCTGACAATATTCTGAAGTCACTGGAAGGTAAGCAAGTTAAACTGCCGAATGTTGAAGGGGATCAGTCAAGTAAACCGGTTCAAGAACACGAACTCGCTAAGCAAACGGTTTCTGAACCCCAACAACCAACACAGCCTGTTGTCGAATCCAATGGTCAGTTGGAGCTATTTG
Source organism: Limosilactobacillus frumenti DSM 13145 (assembly GCF_001436045.1). GTDB lineage: Bacteria > Bacillota > Bacilli > Lactobacillales > Lactobacillaceae > Limosilactobacillus > Limosilactobacillus frumenti. The sequence continues at coordinate 33,867 of NZ_AZER01000004.1, read as the reverse complement.
CCACGCCTAAGCGGCATAAGATGAGTAGTACTGATCAACAGATCATTAAACAGTTGAAGGAATTGAACTTAATGGGGATGACCCCAATGGAAGTTATGAATCAACTGTACCGCTGGCAGCAAAAATTAAAGTAAGGTGAACAGTTGTGGCAAAGATTCGTGAATTAGATAATGTCCTCGCTGACCAAATTGCCGCTGGTGAAGTGATTGAGCGGCCGGCTTCAATTGTTAAAGAATTAGTTGAAAACTCTTTGGATGCCGCTAGTCAACGAATTGACATCATTGTCGAAAATGCTGGACTAGACAGTATTCGGGTCATAGATGATGGTCAGGGAATCGCTGCTGACGAGATTGAACTTGCGTTTAAACGCCACGCGACTAGCAAGATTGCTAATCGTCGTGATCTGTTTCGTGTTCGGACAATGGGGTTCCGTGGTGAAGCTTTACCTAGTATCGCTTCTGTAGCAGATGTCAAGATGACTACCGCCCAAGCAGGCACGACGGCAGGGGTTATGATTCACCTTCGTGGGGGTGAAACACTCGCCAAACGACCTGCATCAGCACGTCAAGGGACCGATGTTAAAGTAACAGAATTATTCTTTAATACTCCCGCACGACTAAAGTATTTGAAGTCACCGCATACTGAATTGGCCCGTATCACAGATATTGTCAATCGACTGGCATTAGCCAATCCACATGTTGCCTTTAGCCTTACCCATAATGGTAAGGAGTTATTTCGCACTGCCGGCAATGGTAAATTGCAGCAGGTGGTAGCAGCTATTTACGGTGTCCAGGTGGGACGCAAAATGTTGCCTTTTATTGGCGAGGATCCTGATTTTAAAGTTGATGGGTTGGTTTCTCTTCCTGAATTAACCCGGTCTTCTCGTCAGTACATTACAATCACGATCAATCATCGTTATGTTCGTAATTTTGAACTGACTAAAGCAATCATTAATGGTTACCGTTCGAAGTTAATGGTGGGCCGTTATCCAATCGCTGTTCTTAATATTCAATTGGATCCCGTTCTGGTGGATGTTAATGTTCACCCGGCTAAACGGGAAGTCCGGTTGAGTAAGGAACCCCAATTAGCGAAGTTAATTGCAGATGTTATCAATCGCCGGATTAGCCAAGAGAATTTGATTCCTGACGTGGATGCTGATCAATTTGGGCCAACGTTTGATCAAGTGGCTGCGTTAAACCAGCGATTAGCAGAACAAAGTCATCCGTATCATGCTGAACCGGTTATTAGTGATCAACCTCACCACCAAGAACCAGCAAGATCTGGGGTAGCGGCTGCTGAGATGACAGACAGTCAACTTGGGGAACCGGTTATTATTCACAATCAGGCAGATCTCTCAAGTCCGGCGATGACGGAATTTGACCATCGTTATGCTAATCAACCACCGGCATATCCGTTTGGACAACCAGATGAGCAGGCTCCGGCGTCGCAATCGCAAGCTCAAAATGTTGATTTAGATGTCCATGATAAGTTAAATGTTGGTAAGAAACGTTTTCCAGAATTACAGTACATTGGCCAGTTACAAGGAACCTTTTTACTAGCTCAGGGTGGCGACGGCCTTTATATCATCGACCAACACGCGGCACAGGAACGGATCAATTTTGAAAAATATCGTGCAGAAATTGGTCAAGTTTCTGATGACCAACAGACCTTCTTAGTACCCTTGATTTTAAATTATTCCACGGTTGACGCATTGAAAATTACTCAGCACCTGGATATCTTAAATAGTGTGGGTATTCACTTAGAATCATTTGGTCAAAACAGCTTTATTCTTCGTTCTCACCCAACGTGGTTTAAAGAGGGGCAGGAAGAAGACACCGTTAAGGAAATGATTGCCTGGGTGATCAATGATGGTCACTTAACCGTTCAGCAGTTTCGAATGAAGACAGCGATCATGATGAGCTGTAAGCGCGCTATTAAGGCTAATCACCACCTGGATGATCGGGAAGCCAAAGCGTTACTCCATCGGTTACCACAGTGTGAGAACCCGTTTAATTGTCCCCATGGTCGTCCGGTGACTGTGCACTTCAATGATACTGATCTCGAAAAAATGTTTAAACGGATTCAAGATTCGCACACACCGTACGCTGGCGATTTTGATGAACATGAATTTTAAACCGATAAGGTGAGATAGTTATGTATGAATATTTAATTGGACTGATCACATTAGTCCAACCACGCTACATTGTTTTAGATGTTAATGGAGTGGGATATCGCTTACAAGTTGCGAACCCATATCGTTATCATGTGGACACAGAGAAAAAGGTGAAGATGTTTGTCTATCAGGCGGTTCGTGATGATGATATTTCCTTATTTGGTTTCAATGACCTTGACGAGAAGAACCTGTTTTTGCAGTTAAATAATGTTTCAGGAATTGGTCCCAAATCAGCCTTAGCAATTCTTGCTAATCCTGATCATCAGGGATTAATCGACGCGATCGCTAATGATGATGTTGCGTACCTGACGAAGTTCCCTGGCATTGGCAAGAAGACCGCCTCACAGATTTGTTTAGACTTACGCGATAAGTTGGCAAAGTTAAGTCGGACTGGTGATCTGTTAGCAACGACTGAACAAACAGCCGATTCTGGGATAAATAATGAATTATCAGACGCCTTAGAAGCATTAAAAGCCCTCGGCTACAAAGAACGTGATGTTAAGAAGGTTCAAAAGAAACTTGAAAAAGTCACACCAACCTCAACTGAGGAATACTTACGGAACGCATTAAGAGTCCTAAATTAGGGGGAAGATGAATGCCTGAACAAAATGACCATAATGTATTGTCAAACCATTCAAATGGCCCCGAAGAGGATAATTTAGAATTAACTCTTCGACCGCAGTGGTTAAGTGAATACATTGGTCAGGAAAAAATTAAACATGAATTGCAAGTCTATATCGATGCTGCTAAAAAACGGGAAGAAGCGTTGGATCATGTTTTGCTATATGGCCCACCAGGTCTCGGTAAAACGACGTTAGCAATGGTGATTGCCCGTGAAATGGGTGTCAATATTAAAACAACCAGTGGCCCCGCAATTGAAAAGCCGGGTGATTTAGTGGCCCTTTTAAATGAGCTAAAGCCCGGTGACGTCCTCTTTATTGACGAAATTCACCGCTTGCCGAAAGTGGTCGAGGAAATGCTCTATTCAGCCATGGAAGACTTTTATATTGATATTGTGGTTGGTGAAGGGCCAACTTCACACCCCGTCCATTTTCCGTTGCCGCCGTTTACGCTAATTGGGGCGACAACCAGAGCAGGGATGCTTTCGGCACCATTGCGAGATCGCTTTGGAATTATTGAACATATGAACTATTACAATCAGGATGAGTTAACACAAATTATCTTTCGGTCAGCCCAAATCTTTAATACTAAGATCGATGATGAAGGAGCAAAAGAATTAGCTTTGCGTTCACGTGGAACCCCCCGGATTGCTAACCGGCTATTAAAACGCGTGCGCGATTTTGCCCAGGTGGCAGGCCAGTCAACCATTGACTTACCAGTGGTGCAACGGTCACTAAAACTGCTAGCTGTTGATGACCGCGGTTTAGATGAGGTCGATCGAAAACTTCTGCTCACTATGATTAATTATTATCATGGGGGTCCAGTGGGCTTGAAGACCATTGCGGCCAATATTGGTGAGGAAACAAGCACGATTGAAGAAATGTACGAACCTTACTTGTTGCAAATCGGCTATTTGACCCGGACAGCACGGGGACGAGTAGTAACGGCAGCTGGTTACCAGCATTTAGGGATCCCTTATCCAGAGGAGCGGTAAAAATGGTCAGCTTTAAGATTATTTCTACAGATGCACCTTTACGAAATGGACAGCTGAACCTTGATCGAGTTACGTTGAAAACACCCGCGGTCGTCCCATCATTAGCAACGTTAAAGTATTTGACAACTGGACAGCTCGAATCGATCGGTATCCAAACGTTATTTTTTGACCCCTTGCGGTTAGCGATGACAATGAATAATGATATTCACAATATCGTGCAGATAATGGCTATACAGCAAGCGCTAATTGCAACTTCGGGGGCTGAGACGGCATACCGTTTTGCTAAACCACGTGGCCGTAAAAAAGACGGCGTCAATTTTCATCGGCCAGATAATCACCAGTTGGTTCACTATACACCAGCGAGTGCCCGTCAGCTGCAGGTTAAGTTAGGGGCAACTCTAGGTGAGCAGCTATCCCGAGACGAAAACTACTATGCACCAGTAGATGACCTAGTTGCTGCTACTCATCAGACAGTCGAATGGCTAAAGGAAATCCCTCTACAGTCATCATTATTAGCACCGATTGTTGGTGGTGGTCTCAAAGAATTACGGGCCAAATGTCTGACAATGGTGCCAGCAGGGGTGATTGGTTACAGCATTCAGCAACTAGCTGATATTGATAATGATGGTGAACTTCGCCGGATACTTCAGCAAATTATTCCCCAGTTGCAGCCGACAAAATTACGGTTGGCACGGGTTGGCGATTCTGCAGCCAATGTAATGGCAGCACTTAGTGTCGGAATCGACGTTGTCCAAAGTGATGCGGCATTAGTTGCTGCCAACCAGGGAATCGCTTGGACTGATGATCGCAGCCTAGTGTTATCTAAGACTCATTTTAAAGACGATCGACGGCCAATTAGCAATAGTTGTCCGTGCCCAGTATGTAGTAGACACTATTCACGGCAAAGCATTCATTATCTTTTAGGGCAGTCAGCTCCCCTCGCAACTATTCTCCTGCTTGAGCATAATTTGGCATTTCAGAATGTCAAAATTGTACGTTTACAACAAGCGGTTAGCGCGGACCAAGGGGCAACGTGGGTTGAACGTTATAGTGGTTAGTGTTCGGCTAGCTTTTTAAGGTAAATTTTGGTAAAGTTAAACATGAACTTTTTTGAAGGGATGGATATTCAAGTGAATGGATTAAGTTTTATGAATGTTGGGGCGGCTAACGCAGCCAGCAGCTATTCAAGTATCATTTTGATCGTTTTAATGATTGCTTTAATGTACTTCTTTATGATTCGCCCACAACAAAAGCAACGAAAGCAACACCAAGACATGATGAGCCAATTACATAAGGGTGATGAAGTCGTAACCATTGGACGGATGCATGGTAAAATTGATTCAATTAACCGGGAAGACAAGACGGTTACCCTTGACTGTGAAGGCATTTACCTGACCTTTGATATGGTGGCAATTGCCCGGGTTGTTAAGTCAGCTGATCAAACAGCTGCTGATGACGAAGCCTCAGATAGTGATTCAGCTACTAATGATTCCAACAATAGTGAAAAGGATAACGATAATTCCGAAAAGTAATTGACACTGTTCTGAAAACGTGGGACACTTTTAACGGACATTCTATTTAGACAATTATTTTAATTGTCGGCTCACAACGTGCAGAGCGTTGTAACCTTGTAGAAATTCTACTTGGACTGTAAAACAGGAGGGAATTTAAGAATGCAAATTGGATTGATTGGTTTAGGTAAGATGGGTATTCACCTTGCCCAAAACATGATGAACAATGGTAACGATGTTGTTGCCTTTGATTTAAGCAAGGATCTGGTTGAAGAAGCCGCTTCTTACGGTGCTACTAAGGCATTCAGCTTGGATGAAATGGTCTCCAAGCTAGACAAGCCACGTACTGTTTGGGTTATGGTTCCAGCTGGCAAGCCTACTGATGACACTATGGACAAGCTGAACGAATTACTTGACGCTGATGACGTTGTTATTGACGGTGGTAATACTTTCTGGAAGGACTCCATGCGTCACAACCGTATGTTCACTGAAAAGGGTATTCACTACTTCGACTGCGGTTCCTCCGGTGGTTGGAAGGGTGCCCTTAAGAACGGTAACTTCATGATCGGTGGGGACGATAAGGATGTCTTCGATAAGCGTCTTGCTCCACTTTATGATGGAATTGCTGAAAAGGATGGTTACCTTTACACTGGTAAGGCTGGTTCTGGTCACTACCTTAAGATGGTTCACAATGCCATTGAATACGGTATGATGGAAGCCATGGGTGAAGGATTCGAAATCCTTGAAGCTTCTGACTTTAACTACGACAATGCTGCTGTTGCCAAGATGTGGAACCACGGTTCAGTTATTCGTTCATGGCTGATGGAATTGGCTCAAGAAGCCTTTGAAAAGGATCCACACCTGGACAAGATTGCTGGTCGTATGCACAGTTCTGGTGAAGCTCACTGGACTCTGATGGATGCAATGGACAAACAAGTTCCAGCTCCAGTTATTTACGAAGCATTGAGTGCTCGTTTCCGTTCTATGGAAGACGATAGCTTTGACGGTAAGGTTGTTTCTGCATTGCGGAACGGCTTTGGTGGTCATGCTATGGACAAGGCTAAGTAATAACCATAAAAAAGATGGGTTTACCCCATTTTTTTTGTTTCATATTAATGCTGTTGGCATCATATTTATCTTGCCAATAGCATTTTTAATTTGGTTGGATTTTGAATTCCTGATATACTAAAAATAAGACTGATTTTTAGAAACGAGGAACAATTATGGCAGATCAATTAGCAGCTATTTTAGAACAAATCAAGAAATATAATAAAATTATCATTCATCGTCATCAACGGCCTGATCCGGATGCAATTGGTTCCCAAGTCGGGTTAGCTGAAATCATTAAGGCCTCTTTCCCTTATAAGCAGGTTTACGTAGTTGGTAAACATATTCCCGGGTTCGACTGGATTGGTAAAATGGACGATATCGATAACCAAACCTTTGATGATGCATTGGTGATTGTTACCGATACGGCTAATGCACCACGGATTGATGATCGGCGTTTCGATAATGGTGACAAACTGATTAAAATTGATCATCACCCAAACGATGAACCATATGGTGATCTCATGTGGGTTGATGACAATGCATCTTCCTGTTCTGAAATGATCTATACTTTTTACCAGCATTTTGCGAAGGAATTGACCCTGCCTAAGAAGGCCGCCCATGCACTTTATGCTGGGATTATTGGTGATACTGGCCGCTTCCTCTATCCGGCAACTACCCCTAAAACAATGCTAGTTGCAGGGGCTTTAATGGCTGCAGGGGCAAACGCCGCCGCCATTAGTCAAAAGGAAAATGAAATTTCACAACCTGTTGCTCGTTTATCAGCATACGTTTATGAACATTTAACGATCCTGGATCATGGGGCTGCATATGTCACGTTAACTAAGGAAGTGTTAGCGCAATTTGGCCTGACCGAGGCAGGAACCTCAGCTGTAGTTTCCTTGCCTGGTCGTCTTCATGATGTCAAGGCTTGGGCTATTTTTGTTCAGCAAGAAGATGGTCATTACCGGATCCGACTTCGCTCCAAGGGACCGGTCATTAACGGGCTTGCTAAGAAACATAACGGTGGGGGTCACCCACTAGCTAGTGGTGCCAAGGCTGTTGATGAGGCGGAAATTAACGAAGTTATCCACCAATTGGATGAAATTACTAATAAGTTTGCACAATAATTGAGGAAGGTTATATGACGAAAGAAACAACATTTGCACAGTTTGATTTACCCGAATATTTATTAACTGCTATTAAAGAGATTAATTTCCGTCAGCCAACTCCTGTTCAGGCAAAAGTCATTCCGGTTGTATTGAAGGGGCAAAGTGTTGTTGGCCAATCTGCGACGGGTAGTGGCAAGACCCATGCATTCTTGCTGCCTATTTTTGCACAGCTGAATCCGCAGAAAAACTTTGTTCAGGCTGTTATTACCACTCCAAGTCGTGAATTAGCTTATCAGATTTATGCTGCAGCTAAACAATTGGCTAAGTATGCACCACAACCATTTATTATTCATAATTATGTTGGTGGAACCGACAAACAACACCAAATTGAGCAGTTACAACGCCATCAGCCACAATTAGTGATTGGAACGCCCGGACGGGTATTAGATCTCATTAATAGTCAAGCGCTTGATATTCACGAAGCCCACCAGTTTGTTGTCGATGAAGCCGACATGACCCTCGACATGGGGTTCTTAGACCAGGTTGACAAAATTGCCAGTCATTTTCCGGATGATTTGCAGATGATGGTCTTTTCGGCAACTATTCCGCAAAAGTTACGACCATTTTTGAAAAAATATATGGAAAATCCGGTAATGGAAGAGATTCCAACAGAAACCGTGATTAACCCTAACGTTCAAAACTGGCTGATGTCCACGAAAGGGCGCGACCGAAATCAGCTTATTTACCAACTGTTAACGATGGGTGAACCCTACTTGGCACTTGTGTTTGCAAATACCAAGGAGCGGGTAGAAGAATTAACGCACTACCTTGAACAGCAGGGGTTAAAAGTGGCCATGATCCATGGTGGCTTGGAAGCACGGCGCCGCAAGCGGACAATGCGGCAAGTTCGTGAACTTGAATATCAGTACGTGGTTGCTACTGACCTAGCTGCACGGGGAATTGATATTGACGGTGTTTCACTGGTTATAAATGATGATATTCCAACTGATCTGGAATACTTTGTTCACCGTGTTGGGCGGACTGGTCGAAATGGTTTAAAGGGCACCGCCATTACTTTGTATGCGCCAGCTGAAGATGATTTGATTCAGAAGTTGGAAGAACGGGGAATCAAGTTTGTACCTAAGGAAATACGGCATGGACGATTGGTTACTACTCATGATCGTAACCGTCGTCAGCACTATCGTCGTAGTAAGCAGTCCTTGGATCCTAATATGAAGGGCTTTGTTAAAAAGACCAAGCGGAAGGTCAAGCCTGGTTACAAGAAGCGAATTAAGCGAGCTATTCGGGAGGACGAACAGCAGAAGCATAAGTTAGAAATTCGTCACCGAATCCGGAAGGCTAAGCGTGCTCGTCAGCGTCAGCATCGTCGCGAACGAAATAGTCGTTGATTTTGGATTAATTGTTCGCTATAATATGACTCGTTTGGGACATGTCATTCAGATGCATGTTTGCAGAAACAACCGGGTTGATGAAACGGTTGACTTGCACTGGATGGTGCTCCCCATTCATATAATTTAATAATCAACCTTACTTTTTAGTAAGAAATAAGAGGTATACGAAATCCATCGTTGCAATCAGAGTGGTACCGCGTCAGTTCGGCGTCTCTGTTAGCAGGGATGGATTTTGTTTTTGATTGGAAAGGGAGAGAAGAATGAAAAAACTGAAGAAGCTGAACAGTGCTCAAGTTCGGCGGATGTACTTGAAATTCTTTGAAGAACACGGCCATAAGATTATGCCTAGTGCTTCACTAATTCCGGTAAACGACCCAACTTTACTGTGGATTAATTCTGGGGTTGCCACAATGAAGAAATACTTTGATGGCAAAGTTGTCCCAGAAAATCCGCGGATGACTAGTTCACAAAAGAGTATTCGGACCAACGATATTGAAAATGTCGGTAAGACTGCTCGTCACCACACCATGTTTGAAATGCTTGGAAACTTCTCCGTTGGTGATTACTTTAAGAATGAAGTGATTCCTTGGGCCTGGGAACTATTGACCAGCGATAAGTGGTTTGGCTTCGATCCAGAACGCCTTTACATCACCTATTATCCTAAAGACCACGATGCTTATAATAAATGGCGTGAAGTTGGGGTAGCTAAGGACCACTTGATCCCTGATGAAGATAACTTCTGGGATATTGGTCAAGGTCCTTCTGGTCCAGATACGGAAATCTTCTATGACCGTGGTCAAGAATTCAATAACTTGTCTGAAGATGATCCGGAAAACTATCCTGGTGGTGAAAATGAACGTTACCTGGAAATTTGGAACATCGTCTTCAGTCAGTTTAACCACACCCCTGAAGACACCTATGAACCACTTCCCCACAAAAATATTGATACGGGGATGGGGCTTGAACGGGTTGTTTCTATCTTTGAAAACGCCCCGACTAACTTTGAAACGGACTTATTCATGCCTCTGATTAAGCAAACTGAAAAGTTCAGCGGGACCAAGAAGTACGGTCAAAACAAGGAAGACGATATTCAATTTAAGATCATTGCTGACCACATCCGGACCATTACCTTTGCCATTGGCGATGGTGCTTTACCTTCCAATGTTGGTCGTGGTTATGTTATCCGTCGGTTGTTACGGCGGGCAGTAGTTGCCGGCAAGAAACTCGGTATTGATAAGCCATTCTTAGCTAAGATGGTACCAACCGTTGGTGAAATCATGAAGGATTACTATCCTGACGTCTTAGAAAATGCTGATTACATTGCCTCAGTTATTAAGTCTGAAGAAGACCGCTTCAGTGCAACCTTGAATGGTGGACTGAATCTCCTCAACAATGTAATTGCCAATGCTAAGCATGATGGAACCAACGAAATTGACGGTCGGACTGCCTTTAAGCTGTATGATACCTATGGTTTCCCAATCGAATTAACGAAGGAATATGCTAGTGATGAAGGCTTGACCGTTGATGAGAAGGGCTTCCAAGCTGCGATGACTGAACAGCAAAACCGGGCTCGGAATGCCCGTGACATGGATAATGGGATGGGCGTTCAAACCGATCTCTGGACAGACTTCAAAGAAGACAGTAAGTACGTTGGCTATACTGATTTGACAGTTGATAATGCCAAAGTAATTGGCTTGGCTCATGATGGTAAGCAGGCTGATGAAGCTCAACCTGGCGATAAGAATGTCGAAGTAATCTTTGATGTAACTCCATTTTATGCTGAAATGGGTGGTCAAGTTGCTGATACTGGTGACATTATTGATAACTACGGTAAGAAGGTTGGTCGGGTTGTTGATGTTCAACATGCACCAAACCAGCAGAATTTGCACCGGGTAGAATTAACTGCTCCTCTAAAGAAGGGGGCCCGTTATAAGCTGGTTGTTGACCGGATCCGTCATTTGAAGATTGAAAAGAACCATACAGCTACGCACTTGCTTGATCAGGCATTGCGGAATGTTCTCGGTGGTCATACTCAACAAGCGGGTTCATTAGTCGAAGAACACTACCTGCGCTTTGACTTCAACCACTTTGGTCAAGTTACCGCTAAGGACCTGAAGGCTGTTGAAAAAATGGTTAATGAACAGATTTGGAAGGAAATTCCAGTTAAGACGGTTGAAACGGATATCGATTCTGCTAAGGAAATGGGCGCAATTGCCCTCTTCTCTGACAAGTATGGTGATAAAGTTCGGGTTGTTAAGATTGGTGACTACAACACGGAATTCTGTGGTGGAGACCATGTCAAGAATACTAACGAACTTGGACTCTTCAAGATTGTTTCCGAAGGTGGGGTTGGTGCCGGTATTCGGCGGATTGAAGCCGTCACATCTAGTGATGCCTTCAAGTTCTTGCAAACTCATGATGATTTGCTAAATCAAGTTGCCACCGACTTGAAAGTTGCTCAATTGAAGGAAGTTCCTCACCAAGTAGAAACTTTGCAATCAGAATTAAAGCAGGCCCAAAAGCAGAGTGAAGCTCTTCAATCCAAGATTGCTGCCCAACAAGCTAATAATGTCTTTGACAACGTTCAAAAGACTAACCAAGGTAGCTTAATTGTTGCTGAAGTTAAAGTTGCTGGAATGGGCCAATTACGGCAATTAGCTGACAGTTGGCGGGCTAAGCAGCTCTCTGATGTCTTGGTTCTGGGCACAGCTAACGATGGCAAAGCTAACCTCTTAGTTGCAGTAAGTGATGATAAGGTTAAGGCAGGACTCAAGGCTGGTGACCTGATTAAGTCCATTGCCCCAGCTATTAATGGGGGCGGTGGTGGTCGCCCTAATATGGCCCAGGCCGGTGGTAAGAATCCGGCAGGGATTCAAGATGCCTTGAAACAAGCTGTTGATTACCTGAACAAATAACAATCATTTGGTCAGTGGCGTTAGCCATTAAAAAATGGTATCGGAGATAATTTCCGGTACCATTTTATTTTGGTTTACTTTGGTGATTTTATAAGTATGGAAAATAGGCATTAATTGTGCTTTGGGCGCGAATATAGTAAAATTAACAAACGAATAGTTGCTGGAGGTGACATTAATGTCCACAAATAATGATAAGACGATGTTTTTTGATTTTGGTCAAAACCACCAAGAAAACATCAAACAAACCTTAAAGACTGTTTATGAAGCTTTGGAAGAGAAGGGCTACAATCCCATTAATCAAATTGTTGGATATCTTTTATCTGGAGACCCCGCTTACATTCCGCGGTTGAATGATGCTCGGAATTTGATCCGCCAGCATGAACGTGATGAAATTATTGAAGAATTAGTCCGTTTTTACCTGAAGAATAATGGTGAGACTAAATGAGACTAATGGGGTTAGATGTTGGCTCAAAGACTGTTGGTATTTCTGTTAGTGATCCATTAGGGTGGACAGCACAGGCAGTCGAGATTATTCCCATAAATGAAGACGAAGAAATATTTGGAATCGACCGAGTTGCTGAATTAGTTCAGCAAAAGCAGGTTGGCGGTTTTGTTGTTGGGCTTCCTAAGAATATGAATAACACTGAGGGACCACGGGTTGATGCGTCCCATCATTACGGAGAATTACTTAAGAAGCGTTTTCCAGATATTCCTGTTGACTTCCAGGATGAACGTTTGACCACCGTTGAAGCTCACCGGATGTTGGTTGAAGAGGCGGACATATCGCGGGCAAAGCAAAAAAAGGTGATTGATGAAGTCGCAGCTACTTTTATTTTGCAAAGCTATTTAGACCGTCATGGAAAGTTAGTACAGCTGTTAAAGTGAGGAAAATAAATGAGTAAACAAGAACAGTCAGATGATCAATTAATTACTTTAATCGATGAAGATGGCAATGAACAGTTGTTTAAAGAACTGTTTACGTTTGATTCGGATGATTATGGTAAATCATACATTTTTATCTATCCAGCGGACCAAGAAAATGATGATTCAGTTGATATCCAAGCTTACATTGTTGCTGATAATCAAGACGGTGATGGCCAGGACCTCGTACCAATCGAGGATGATCAAGAATGGGACATGGTTGAACAGGTCCTCAATACATTTCTTGATAATGATGGACATTTCCAAGGATAATCATCTGATTTTAAATTATGAAGGCCAAGTCAGCTCCACATGGTGATTGACTTGGCCTTCCTGTTGCTGTTACGTAAAAAGGAGCATTGTAATGATATTAACGACCATTATAATTTTACTGTTGCTAGCTTCGTTTGGACTTGGCCATCAACGGGGAATCTTTACCATGGTTGCTTCTGTTGCCGTTTATATTATCGCCTGGGTTGGTGCCCAAATGATTAGCCCACTTGTTGGTAATTGGCTAGTTAACATTTTCCCACAGGCAAATGGAACGACACCGTTGTCTGGTGACCAATTGGCCCACTTGGACTTAAATCAGTTTTTTTATCATGGATTAGCGCAACTGGTTATCTTCATTGTCCTAATCATCGTGTTACACATTATTTTAAGAAAACTAGGCTGGATCAAACATTTACCGATTCTTGGAACTATCGATCGGTTAGCGGGTGGTATCGTTGCGGTAATCTGTTGTTACCTGGTGATTGTGGTTGTCCTATTAATTGGCCAGCTGTGGCCAAATGGTTGGTGGCAGGTGCAGCTTGCTAACTCGGAACTAGCTCAGTGGATGGTTTCACAAACACCAGTTATTAGTGAACAGATGATTGACCTATTCAGATAGAAGAGGTGGAAGATTTGAATACTAAGGCAATCGAAACACTTGAATTTCAACAAATTAAGAATCAATTACAGCACTATTTAGTATCGGCTGCGGGAAAACGTGAATTAGCAGAATTAACGCCAGTTAATGACCGTGCTACTATTCAACAAATGCTGGATGAAACTACAGATGGTGCCGATATTTTGCGCCTTGAGGGAGGAATCCCTTTGCCACAATTAAAAAATATTGAGCCGCAGATGAAGCGCCTCAAAGTGCAGGCTAACTTGAATGGAACTGAACTAGCACAAATTACAGCAGTTCTGCAAGCCAGTATGGCAATTAAAAACTTCTTTGCCCGCATGGCAGAAAAGAAGGTGCAGTTACGAACAATCCCGGATGTTGTCGACCAGTTAACAACTATCCCAACAATTACTAAACGATTGGTACAGTCGATTGATCCGGATGGTCACGTCAACGACGAAGCTTCCAGTCATTTGCATGGTGTTCGGCAGTTAATTGTCAAAACGGAGAATGAGATCCACCAACAAATGCAACATTTCACGCATGGTCGAAATGCTAAATACTTAAGTGATCCCATTGTGACCGTTCGCAATAACCGCTATGTTATCCCTGTTCAAGTTCAATATCGTAATCGCTTTGGCGGAGTGGTTCATGACCAAAGTGCTAGTGGGCAAACCCTCTATATCGAACCAGCTAGTGTTGTTGATTATAATAACCGTTTACGTCAGGCCCAAGTTGAAGAGCACCAAGCAGTTCTCGAGGTGTTAGCAGAGCTATCCAGTTTAATTACCCCTTATCGCATGGACATTGCTGCTAATGCTAAGATTTTAGGACACCTGGATTTTATTAATGCTAAAGCACGGCTTGCGAAACAAATGAAAGCAAGTTTGCCGATTTTGTCTGATAAAAATCAAGTAATCTTGAGAAAGGCTAAGCACCCGTTAATTCCTGCCAACAAGGTGGTTGCCAATGATATCAAATTAGGCGGTAAGCAATCGGCCATTATTATTACAGGTCCCAACACTGGTGGTAAAACCATCACTTTGAAGACCCTTGGTCTGTTGCAACTAATGGCCCAAGCGGGATTATTCATTACGGCACAAGAAGGTAGCCAGGTTGCCGTTTTTGATGATATCTTTACCGACATTGGGGATGAGCAGTCACTGGAACAAAATCTGAGTACTTTCTCTGGTCACATGGATAATGTTAAAGCCATCCTTGGCCAGATCACTAGCCACAGCCTTGTGCTCCTTGATGAATTAGGTGCGGGGACTGATCCAAAAGAAGGGGCTGCTTTGGCAATGGCTATTTTGGATTATATTGGTACAAAGGGTAGTGATGTAGTGATTACCACACACTACCCAGAACTCAAAGTATATGGTTATGATCGGACTGATACCATTAATGCCAGTATGGAGTTTGATCAAGAAACTTTGCAACCGACTTATCATCTGCTGTTAGGAATTCCTGGTCAGTCTAATGGAATTGAAATTGCTCACCGGTTAGGGTTGAATTCAGCTATTATTAGCGAAGCACGTTCACTGGTTTCTGATGATAGTCAAGATCTTAATAAAATGATTGGTGACCTGGTAGAAGAGCGGAAACAGGCCCGAGAAGAAAATGAACGGTTGCAAAAGCTTGTCCGGGAGAATCAGCAGACGAAGGCAGAGTTGGAACAAAAGCTTGGGCGTTTTAATGAACAACGTGACCACTTGCTTGACCAGGCCCGCTCACAAGCTAATCACCAAGTTTCACAAGCTAAGCGTAAGGCTAACCAGATCATCCACCATCTCCGTCAGATGGAGGTTAAACAGGGACAAATTAAAGAAAATGAACTGATTGATGCTCAAGGGGCCCTTAACGCATTGCATCAGGATAATCCACGGTTAAAGAATAATTCTGTTTTACGTCGCGCTAAACAAAAACATGACTTTCATGTTGGTGATCCGGTTTTAGTGAAGTCGTATGGGCAACAGGGTGAACTGTTGTCGCAACGTGGTCACCATAAATGGGAAGTTCAGATTGGCATTTTGCGGATGGAAATTGATGAAAATGACCTTGAGAAGATTAGTAAAAGTGCCATTCGCCAATCCAAGGCAGAAAAAGAGCAGAAGGAACGTCGCCATACCGGGGCTGTTCATACTACTCAAACCCGGCGGACTTCTGCACGTTTAGACCTGCGGGGACATCGCTATGAACAGGCAATGAGTGAATTAAGCGATTTTATTGACCATGCTTTACTGAATAATCTGGGCACCGTGACGATTATTCATGGAAAGGGAACGGGTGCTTTGCGTAAGGGTACCCAAGAATATTTGCGAAGTAATCCGCGGGTTAAATCCTTCTCTTATGCGGCACCGAATGCTGGTGGCGATGGGGCTACCATAGTTAACTTATAATTAGTAAGCAAAATTAGTGACTTTATCAGGTAGCTCTGGTATCCTATAGGCATGAATTAACAAAGGAGGGCGACAACATGAGTGTTGCAGTAACAACCGATCAAAATTTTGAACAAGATACTGCCCAAGGGGTGACTTTAACTGACTTCTGGGCAACCTGGTGTGGACCATGTCGAATGCAATCACCAGTCGTAGAAAAACTATCTGAAGAAATGACTAATGTTAAGTTCTTCAAGATGGATGTGGACCAAAACCCAGAGGTGCCACGTTCTTTCCAAATTATGAGTATTCCAACTTTACTCATTAAGAAGGATGGTCAAGTGGTTGATAAGGTAATCGGTTACCACTCTAAAGAACAACTTCAACAACTTCTTCAACAATACTTATAAACAAAACGGGCACGAATCTTTGATAATTCAAGGGTTCGTGTCCATTTTGTTGTTATTATTGTTTCGACTACTTATTGTGACGACGTTTCTTAGTCGGCTGTGGTTGGGGAACACTTTGTTGGGGATGAATAAAGGTAACTAGTTCAGTTCGTTCGCTGTCGGCATCAGAAGATGGATCATTTTTAACAAGAATGGTAATGTTATCTTTGTGTCGTTCGATGATTTCAGCTTCGGCAACTGAATTTACCTGGAATTCGATTTCTTGTGCTAAAAATCCTGTCTCTAAGCCAAATGATGTTTGTTCCTTACGTCTGTTGATGCGTTCACGAACAATTGGTCCAGCAAGTTGCCACTCTTGGCTTGTCGCACTTTTCTTTTGTAACGATAGGTCCCCGAAGCCTAGTTGTTTGGCTAAGAGGATTAACTCATCATTAGTTTGAACTGGAAATTCGCGGGCCACATCTTTGCCAATCCAATATAACATTTCATCAGCTTCCTTACCGAGAATGGCTGGTAAAATGACGTCACGCAAGGCACCATTAGTGATCCCTTCATGTCCAGCTAATAGTGAATTATAAAGTTCTTGACTCATAAATTGACTTACTCCTTTTTTACAATCACACTAATTATACTGAACAATTTGATTAACGGGCGAAGAATTTTCATAAAACTTGCATTTTATTTGATTAAAAAAGATAATTAAGTTTCAAGAGAAAGAACTAATGAGGTGATATTTTTGGACAATCGACCAATTGGTATGATGGATTCTGGCTTAGGGGGGCTTTCCGTCGCCCGAGTTTTGCGTCAGCAATTGCCTAACGAATCGTTAGTATTTGTTGGCGATGAAGGCCATTTTCCATATGGAACTAAACCACAAGCAACTATCCGGCGCTTGGTTAGTCAGATTGGCCAATTCTTGTTGCATCAAGACGTTAAAATGATGATCATTGCATGCAACACTGCCACAGCGGCCGCCTTAGATCGCGTGTCCCAAGAATTACCAATTCCGGTAATTGGTGTTATCCAGCCGGGGGCTAAAGCTGCTGTGAAGACAGGGGCGGCATCTATAGGCGTGATTGCCACGGATTCAACGACCCAGGATGGCGCATATGTTCGGGACATTCATCAACTATCGCCTAATGTTCATGTCGTTGCTCAAGCAACACAACCACTAGTATCAATTGTTGAACACGGGCAGACTGGCACAGCAAAAGCCCAAGTAACTGTTAATCAGCAACTATCAATGTTTGATAATCATCCGGTCCAAGCCTTAATTCTTGGCTGTACCCATTTTCCATTTCTATCCAAGGAAATCCAACGTAAAATGGGTGACAAAGTTAAATTAGTTGATCCGGCTTTGGAGACCGTTCATGAAGCTCGACAGTACCTTACTGCCCATGATTTACTGGCTGCTCAAAAAGAAAGCTACGTTCACTTATATTCTACTGGCGATGTGCATGACCTCATTGCTGGTGGTGATAAGTGGCTAGCTGGCCAGTACGATGACTGTTTGCACATTGACCTATAAAGGAGTTTTATTATGTCCACGATTGTAATTGCTACTAAGAACGCTGGCAAAGCGCTCGAATACCGAAAAATGCTAGCTCCGCACCATATTGAAGTCAAGACGCTGGCTGATTTTGCCGATCACTTTAACATTAACGAAAATGGCAAGAGCTTTGAAGAAAATGCCACGATCAAGGCCCAAACAGTAATGAACCAGCTGCATTTACCGGTGATGGCTGATGATTCGGGGCTAGTGGTCGATGCTCTTGATGGTCGGCCTGGTATTCACTCAGCGCGTTACGCTGGTGATCATGATGATGATGCCAATAATCGTAAACTACTCGCCGAATTAAAGAATGTACCAATGGAGCAACGGACAGCGCATTTTCATACCACGATTGTTGCTGTGCAACCTAATGGCCCTAAATTAGTGGCTAATGGTCGAGTTGATGGTCATATTCTAAAAGCCCCACAGGGTGAGAATGGTTTTGGCTACGATCCGTTGTTTTATGTCGATGAGATTAACAAGGGGATGGCAGAACTTACTGCGGATGAAAAGAACGCCATTTCCCATCGTGGTCGGGCGATGAGGGAGTTTATGAATAAATTTCCTGATTGGTGGCAAGAACAATGAAAATTTTAGTAGTATCTGACAATCATGGCGATGAGCAAATCCTTACTGACCTTGTTGCTAAGTATGCTAATCAAGTTGATTTAATGGTCCATTGTGGTGACGCCGAGTTATCACCTGTGCAGTCCCCGATGAATTCATTTCAGGCAGTGCGGGGTAATAATGACGATGGTTTGAACTACCCGCAACAACGGTTGCTTACGATTGACGATGAACGAATTTTGGTGGTTCATGGTGACCATGATCGGGTCAATTATTCTTTAACGCCCTTGCTTCTTAAGGCACAAGCGGAACGTGCATCACTAGTTTGCTATGGACACACTCATCAGCTGGCGGTTTGTGAGGATGAGGGTATTCTATTTATCAATCCTGGCAGTATCAGCCTGCCACGGGGTGAATATGCGAATATTGGTGGAACGTTTGCAATTGTAAATATTAACCGTCGGCAATGGCAAGTTGATTATTATAATCGGAACTTACAACCTGTTCCAGAACTTCATTTTGAGTTTTCCCGTCATTAACGAACCATCGATTAAAAAACAGCACAGTACATAAAAGAGCTCTAGTATTCGGCACACCGAATGCTAGAGCTCCGTTGATTTTGTGAGATTTTTGACAAGCTACTTATTTACCTTAAACCTTGGACTAGTCAAGTGGCGCTAGTGAACGGCATTGACTACTTTTTAATTGGTTGCTCCCAAGCCAAGGGGATGTGTTGTTGGCGTAATGCCTTAAGGTAGGCTGCAAGAAACTTGCTGACGACTGCACCTTGAGTACCATTCTTTGTTGTAACCGTCACACGGAAAATTAATTGACCGTTGACGGTCAGCGGCCCCACGATTACTGGAGCAGCAGATAGTTCCGGTGTATTAGCAACTAAGTGCGCATTGGATCCTTTAATAACCGCTACTAGTTGTTCTAATGGTGTTTCGGGACTAATCCGAATGTCAACGTTACTTGCCATGTTATTGCGGGAGAAATTTTGGACTGTGGTAATATTGCGGTTGGGGATGAAGGTTAGAGTGCCATCACTACCAGTCAGTTGAGTAGTTCGCAGCCCAATTGCGGTAACAGTGCCCTTAATAGAATCGATTTGGACAAGGTCGCCAACGTCAAGTTGCTGTTCAAGCAAGATAAAGAAACCATTAACCATGTCGCTGACGAATCCTTGGGCCCCCAGACCAAGCGCAATACTGAAAATTCCAGCACCAGCAATTAAGGTGCCAACGGGAACGCCAATTTCAGATAGAATGGCATACAGTAAGAAAAAGTAGCAGGTATAGCGGTATACATTCAGAATTAAGGCGTGAATCGTTGCGATGCGGTTACTACTCTTGATAAATTTGACATTATTGGATTCATGGTACAGATGGTCGATGATTAATTTACCTATCCACAGCAGGATAAAGAATAATAGAATAGTGACTATTATAAGAAGTAATTTGCTTAAAATCTGTTGTGAAATATGGTGCCATGAAAGATCTGTAAAAGCACGTGTTACTTGCTGTGCTTGTTTGTTTATTGCACTAGACATCAAGAACCTCCCTTAAATACTTCACCCATTGTACCAGGGTGGCCCTTTAATTGTCGAATCATGGTAAGTTATGATATTCTTGTCTTTGAATAATAATCGATGGAAGGGAAGGAAAGTTAATGAGTATCGGAGAATTGGCAGGGCTAATTGCTGCGATTGCCTTTGTTATTTTGGTCATCTTTGCTTGCTTATCATTAAGCCGGCTTAGTAACACATTGAAGGAAACTAATAAAACCATCACTACTTTAACTAATGACGTTGATCGTTTAAGTCACCAAACGAGCGAGTTACTCGACCAAACATCAACTTTATTAGATGATATAAACAGCAAGTCACGAGAAGTTGATCCAGCTTTCCAAGCGGTAGCTAAGGTTGGACAAAGTGTTTCAGATGTGAACGATGCAGTTAGAAAAGTTGTGAATAAGCACGAAGAACGGAAAGACAAGATTCCACGTTTTGTACGGACGGTAGCACAAACAGTTGCATTAAATTCTTGGCGGAAGTATAGTCAACATCGGCAAATGAAGAAAGAAGGGGTTCAACATGACTAAAAAATTATTTTTAGGAGCACTCGTAGGTGGAGCTGCAGCTTATTTCACTTGGAAGAAGCTGCCACAAGAAAAGCAAGCAGAATTGCAAAGTCACTTGCAGGATGTTAGTCACGACGTTGCTGATCAAGTAACGGACTACGCATTAAATGCACTTGATATTATTGATGAAAAGTTAGCTGAACACGATAGTTCGTTAGATGATGCTAATGAAAAAGCTAGTGAGTACTTCGACAAAGTTCGTACCGCAGTAAAAAGTGGCACTGACAAAGCAGTAAGCCATTTTACAGATGATGATTTTGACGAACAAACGGCTGACATTCGTAAAGAACTTGCAGATGCTAAAAAGGATGACGATATCGTCATCGATGAGACAGATAAAGATTAGACTTACTAGCAAACTGGATCAGGCAGACTGGTTCAGCTTTTTTTGTTAAAAAATTATGGTAACGTTTGCCAAATAGGGACCGATCTGATATATTAGGGTGGTTATGAAAACATTTGTGAAAACAAGTATATTAACAAAGAAAGGGCTATCTTATGGAAAAGCAAGCAGTTACTATTTATACCGTTGCTCGTGAGGCACAAGTTTCTATGGCAACTGTCTCCAGAGTTGTAAACGGCAATCCCAATGTTAAACCGGAAACGCGGGATCGGGTTTTAGAAGTTATTAAAAAGCTAAATTATCGTCCAAATGCCGTTGCCCGTGGCTTGGCTTCTAAGAAGACCACGACGGTTGGGGTGATTATTCCAAGTGTTACTAATTCTTATTTTGCTGAACTAGCACTGGGAATTGATGATATTGCCAGTATGTACAAGTACAACATCATTCTGACCAATTCAGATTTTGATGATGATAAGATTTTGAAGGTAACTCGTAGTTTACTCGCCAAGCAAGTTGATGGTGTTATTTTCATGGGGCATGATATGTCCAGTGAATTACAAGCGGAATTCAAGAATTCAAACACCCCAGTAGTTGTTGCTGGATCAATTGTTAATGATGATGAATTACCATCTGTCCGGATTGATTACCAAAAGGCTGCTCGGGAAGCAACAAACTTCTTATTGGATCATAATCATGATGGGGTGGCCTTTATGGCTAGTTCGTTAGACTACTCTATTAATGGTAAGTACCGGCTTGCCGGCTATAAGGAAGCATTAAAGGATCATGGTGTTACCTTTGAATCAAAGTACGTTGTTGAAACTAATGGTGATTACAACCGGGCATATGAACAAGGCCCAGAGTTGGTTAAACGCGGCATTAAAGCTGCCTATGTCAGTGATGATGATTTAGCAGCGGGCTTGCTTAATGGTTTGACTGATGCTGGCATTAAAGTTCCTGACCAGTTCGAGATTATTACTTCCAATGACACCAAGTATTCAAAGATTACTCGGCCAACATTGAGTTCAATTACACAACCACTATATGATATTGGCGCTATCTCAATGCGTCTATTGACCAAGATGATGGATGACGAAGTTCATGACAATGATGATGTCATCTTGGATCACGGTTTAGTTGAACGTCAATCAACCCGTTGATAAGGGAGACAACCAATTATAATGACTACTCGACAGGAGATTCGTCGTCAGCAGCAAGCTGCTGCGCCTCGTGAAAATAATCAGCCTCGTCGTCTTCGTCAGCCGATGCGGGTCTTTTGGGGTGTTATTGCATTGACACTCTTAGGAGTGGCCCTGCTGTTTAATCAAACAGTGCTTAATCGACACTTTGCAGAACAAGAAATTCAGCGTTCAAATGTGGCCGCAACTGTTAACAACAACCTGAATGAGGTGGCTGGTAAATACGGTATTAATGATGGCGCTTTGGATGAAGGAACGACGAATAAACTATTAAAACAAGCGGTTGACCAAATATATGCCGGGAAACAGTTGGACCTTGATTTTTCATCGGCAATTAAAAACTCGACTAATGGTGTTAGTCCTTCCGTAGATGGTATCCAAATACCAAAGGGACTTTTATCATCATCAATTGGATCGGAAGCGACTGCTGGCATTTCTTCATCTTTAAACCAGCAAATTAATACACCAGAGGTTCAACGCTTTACCAGTATTCTCCAAATCTGGAAAAACGTTAATAACATTATTATGATTATCAGTGCCATTATCCTCGTTGTGGCTTTGGTAGTGCTGATTATTGGGCGAGCCAGCTGGGGCTCCTTTATGCGGTTAGTTGGTATCCCTGCTGTTTTATTAGCAATTATTACTTGGTTAATTAAAACGGGGATTGTCGCAGTGGGACGTAGTTTTCCTGATTATTCTGCCCTGTTAGTTCAAGTTGCTAATGATATTGCTGCGGTAGGCTTTCATTATTGCCTAGCGCTTGCTGTTGTTATTATTTTATTAATTGTCATTAAAATTATTACTAGTAGGATGGGTCGACGGATCTAAGCTTGAATTACGGCGCTAGATCTGCTAAGATTTATCTGTTTATCACATTATATAGAAAAGAGGAGTAAGTAATGTCAGGACATTCAAAATGGCATAACATTCAAGGACGTAAGAACGCCCAAGATGCTAAGCGTGGTAAAATTTTCCAAAAGATCTCACGTGATTTGTACCAAGCAGCTAAAGCAGGTGACCCTGATCCAGCGAACAACGCTCAGCTTCGTTTGGTAATTGACAAAGCACATGCTGCCAACATGCCAAAGAAGAACATTGATCGGGCCATTGCTAAGGCTTCTGGTGCTGGTGGTGCAAAGTTTGAAGAAGTTACCTACGAAGGTTACGCACCAGGTGGAATTGCTGTTATGGTCTTTGCATTGACTGATAACAAGAACCGGACTGCTGCCGCTGTTCGTTCTGCCTTTACTCATGCCGGTGGTTCATTGGGTGCCAGTGGCTCTGTTTCCTACATGTTTGACCGGAAAGGCTTAATTGAAATCCTTCGTGATGGCCTTGATAAGAGTGAAGATGACATGTTGATGGATGCTCTTGATGCCGGCGCTGATGATATGAAGGCCAGTGACGACAAGTTCCAAATCTTCACTGCACCAAATCAAATGGCTGCTGTCCGTGACGCACTTCAATCCAAGGGCTACGAATTGGATACTGCCGAAGTAACTATGATTCCACAAAACCGGACCGCTGTTCCTGAAGATAAAGTCAAGCAATATCAACATTTAATTGATGAATTAACTGCTAATGACGATGTTGCTGATATCTACGAAGCTGGTCAATTACCAGACGACGCAGAATAATATCTAATAATCTAAATATCGATACCTCCATGGCGATTTGCCATGGAGGTTTTTAGTTTAAATTAATTCACTTGATATTCATTGCAGGTCAATCCATCGTGAAAGAATATCAAATTTTTATGGTTTAAAAAGTGCAAAAGATGAATTTTTTCGTTTATATACTGTAGGAGGTAAAATATGCGATTAATTCAAAATCTTATGGACCAATTAATTGCTGACCAGTACTCTGATTTATATATTTTGCCGAATGAGAATGGTTATCAGTTATTGGCCATGCCCAAAAATCAATCGACCTGGAAATTACTTAAGCAGGTTGATGCGGCACAAGGCAGACAAATAATTTCATTTTTTAAATATTGTGCCAACATGACAACTAGTGAACACCGTCGTCCCCAGGGCGGCTCCTGGCGGTGGCAAGGCCGCAACCATCAACCAGTAGACCTGCGTCTTTCGACGATCGGCGATTTTTTAAGCCGCGAATCGTTGGTCATTCGATTTATTTACCAGTTGGACATTCACCAATACCAAGTTGCATTTCCTGATCAATGGACGGAACTTCAACAATTAACAGTCCAGCGGGGGTTAATCCTTTTTGCGGGCCCAATGGGGTCTGGCAAAACAACCACGATGTACCGCTTGGCGGGTGAACAAGCGAACCGACACCTCGTGATGACGATTGAAGATCCAATTGAAATTCGCGATTCCCGTTTTTTACAGTTACAAATTAATCGAGCGGCGGGAATGGATTACCAAGCGCTTTTAACAGCAGGCCTTCGTCATCACCCCAATACGTTCATTATTGGTGAAATACGTGATCGTGAAACAGCAGAAATGGCCATTCAAGCATCACTTAGTGGCCACTTGGTATTAGCAACGATTCATGCGCGTAATGCCAAGGGAGTCATCGCTCGTTTACAGGATCTTAAGATTGATCATTACTACCTAGACGAATCGTTGACGGGTATTTGTTACCAACGATTGCTGCCTTTGATGAACGGTCAATCAGCGGTATTATTTGAAATGCTTTACGGAACTCAGCTTATTAAGCAATTAGCAAAACCAGAAATAGGAGGAATTAGTAATGATTGGCAAGAAAAACTTACGCAACTTCAAACGCAAAAACAAATTGGGCGGGAAACGCTTAAGCGATTCTGGCAAGGGTAAGTTTAATGCTCGACACCAGGCAAGCTGGTTTATCTTTTTAGGCAAGCTGATTCAGAGTGGCTTTGCTCTTCAACACGCTGTTTGTTTTACCATTGAAGATATCTATACGGCTTGGCCAGAATTAAAATCAGTGCCACAGAAGATGGCCAACGGAAAAACATTTGCAGAAGCAATCAAACCGATTGTAAAGCCAACGCTATATCATCAACTACTTTTAGCTGAACAACATGGCGATTTAGACGACTGTTTATTAAAGGTCGGTAAAATGATGGAATTAAGGGAAAAGCAACGGCAAAAATTGTGGGGAATTCTGATGTATCCATTATTGTTGGCGGGATTGTTGATGGTCATGTTTGTTTTATTACGGCTCTTTGTCCTTCCTGAACTCAGTCAATGGTCAGCGGACGATCAACTACCATCATTTATGCACTTATTGACTACTAGTGGTTGGACCATAATAGGGATTACCTTAATCTATTTGTTGGGGATGATGATTCGCTTCTTGCGGGCAAACCGGGTGCAACGGGCATCAATACTTGCTAGTCTCCCACTATTAGGAAAAAGTTTTCAAAGTTACTATGGCTATTACTTAACTGTCCATTTAACGATGTTGTTGGAAAGCGGTTTGTCGCTCCGTGAAATTTGTGATGTTTTAGTTGATTCCGAGGCGGATACCTTAATGACTGATATTGCTAAGGAATATCAGCCCTTGTTGGAAGATGGACAACCGATTGAGAACTTATTAGAACGTCACCATTTCATTCCTAAGGAAGTTGCTCTGGTTCTAAAGAAGGGCAGCATGATGACAAAGGAAATCCAAGACTTGAATGCGCTGAGTAAAGTGTTGTTTGAACGATTTTCCACTTCGGTAGAACGCCTCCTTGTTCTAATACCACCGATTCTTTTTAGTATTTTGGCGGTCGTCATTATTAGCATGTATTTGTCATTGTTATGGCCAATCTACCAATCCATGCAGGGGGTCTTGCAATGAAACATTTCATGAAGAAGCAGGAAGGCTTTACATTATTGGAGATGTCAATTGTCCTGTTTATTATTAGCCTTTTGGTTTTGATTGTGTTACCGAACTTAACTAGCCAGCGGCGACATGCTAGTAAAATTCACTGTGATGCGATGGCAACGGTGGTCCAGACCCAAGTGGATGAGTATCTCAATGAGCATGATAAACAAACAGTGAGTTATAAGGAATTGGAACAGGCCCATTATCTGACGTCTTCGCAAGTTAAGCGGGCCCGTGGCCAGGGGTTAGTAATTACTAACGGCCAAGTGGTTAAGCATTCATGAAAGCGGGATTCACTGTTGTAGAAACAATAATTGTATTAGGAATTGTTGCGATTATTGTAATGTTTTCAGTTCCTGGGGTTAGTCAAAGTTGTGCTTATCACAAAGAACAATTATTTTGGAGTGAGCTCCGCCAGAACTGGCGAGCAGCTCAGTTACGTGCCCGGGATGAACGTCAGGTGACCCAAATCGAATATGAACAGGACGGGAATCAAATTATTTTTACAGCTGGTTCAAAGCAGGATGTTGTTCATTTACCGGGAACAATTCAAGTAATCCGGTTTGAACCATTTCAAATGCATGAAAATGGGTACGTGAAACCACAGACACAAGAATTTAAATCTTCGTTAACTGGACGTCATTATTTAATGCGCATCCAACTAGCATGGGGAGGTTATCATGTGGAGAGTGTCAATGAAAAATAGGGGCTTTGTACTGGCGGAGAGTGTGGTTAGTTTAATAATTTTGAGCATTGCAATTAGTTTACTCGCGACTTGTTATCAAGGCATTGGCTACCAACGACAGCGATTGACTAAGGAGTTGATAGCGGCTCGTTTAGCGAAAGAAGCCACAGATCGTTTAGTAGCGACCAAGGGGAATCGGGCAATTATTAGGAGTAATGGCCTTTATGCCTATGCTTGTTCATCATATGTTGAGGTGTACCATCGTCAACGGCTTGTTTTACGGGTGAGTTGATATGAAAATCAGGGCTTTTACTTTAATTGAATGTATTTGTGCTTTACTGGTGACTTCTCTCGTAGTAATTCTGCTTTCTTTATTCCTAAGTACTGCTCGGCATTCGCCATTGATGAACGCCGACCAGCCACTAGATTGGTACTTATGTTTAGCTGAATTAGAGTCACCAGACCACCAGTTTGAGATTACGCGCGTGAACCAAATTGAAGCGCGCTTAACCAGTCGGCTAAATCATCGTCAATATTTACTGAGAGGTCGGGAAAGAGTTTACCTGACAATGGCTGATGGCAAGGGCGGTTACTTGCCACTATTCGATGATCTTCAGGTAGGCAGTTTTCATTGTCGGCAAATCGGTCATAACCAAATGGAACTGGAGATTCGCCGGAAAAATGGGCACCAAGAACGAGGAATTGTGAGGTTATCGAATGATGATTAAACGTCGCCGTGACGGTTTCATTCTTGTGGCTGTTTGTGCTTGTTTACTATTATGCAGTGGGATGGTGGTTGCTTATTATCAGTATTATTATCAACAATCATTGACATTTCACCGTTTAGAACAAAGCTGGATTAAAGATAGTCAACGAAATTTGCAGAGTATTCGTGAATTAGATCAATAATTCACAAAAACTGAACAAACGGCAGTTATTCCCTTCAATAGCGACTGATTGTTCGTGCAGAAAGCGTTACCTTGAATTTGAGAATCATAATAGTTAAACTAATAGATGATGATTGTAAATTACTGGAGGTGATGCGCTCTGTCGCAACAATCTGTTCAACAATTATTTGAGCTTATTGACCGGGGCACCGAGATTCTACAATCAGCTCTTAATAGTTCATATTTGGATGCAATGTTAGAAAATTTTGAAAATATCATTGACCATGGTCAGGTCCAGGTTGAAGATGGCCTGCCTAAAGATGATGTGGTTAAAAAATTGCAAGATATTTACAGTCAGTTACCTATTGATCAGATTACTGGTGAGACATGGCGTCAACTGGTTCAGTTGTCTTTTTTAAAGGTGATTCGCAAAGATGCAATTCAGGCCAATCACCAAATGACACCAGATACGATCGGTCTCTTAATGGCATTTCTTATTGAAAAAGTAACTGCACATCAGGATATCCAAACGATTTTTGATCCAGCGGTGGGGACTGCTAATTTGTTGACCACGGTGATGCACCAATTGTCACTTGCCAATCATCATCAATTGACTGGCTTTGGAATTGATAATGATGATTCTATGCTGGCGGTTGCTAGTGTAAACGTAGAGTTACAAAAACTGCAGGTTAGTCTTTATCACCAAGATGCTATTAATGCATTGGATATTCCTCAATGTGACTTGGTTGTTTCAGATCTGCCCATTGGGTATTATCCCTTAGACAAAAATGTTGCTAATTACCAAACTCGAGCAGAAAAAGGTCATTCATATGTTCATCATTTGTTGATTGAGCAGGCGATGAACTACCTTCAGCCAGGTGGCTTCGGGGTGTTCTTAGTGCCAAGTGATCTGTTCCAAACTAAGGAATCACAATCCTTTGTTAAATGGATTCAGTCAGTTGCTTATCTTCAAGGCTTAATTAATTTGCCAAGTGAATTATTTGCCAACAAGAATGCGCAAAAGTCAATCTTACTTTTGCAACGTCATGGAGGTAAGAGTCAACAAGCCGTTAAAGTATTACTAGGTGAATTTCCATCATTCAAGGATCGGACTAAATTTGCCGCCTTTATGCAGGAAATCAACCAGTGGGTCGCAACGAATATAGTGAAGTAAGGAGACGTTACAATGTCAAAAACAATTGCTGTTAATGCCGGAAGTTCAACGTTAAAGTTCAAGCTCTTTGATATGCCAAGCGAAAAAGTTGTTGCTGAAGGGACTATCGAACGAATTGGCGAAGAAATGGGTCATGCCAAGATTAAGTTTGGTGATGGCCAAAAGCATGAAGACGAAAAGCCTTTTAAGGACCATGGCGCAGCGGTTCAATATCTGTTAGATCAATTGATTGATCTCAAGATTGTCCAGAATTATGATGAAATTACTGCTGTTGGTCACCGGGTTGTTGCTGGTGGTGAATTCTTTAAGGATTCAGCAATTATTAATGATGATGTTATTAAGAAGATTGACGAATTGTCTGAATATGCACCACTGCATGATCCAGCTGAATTGGTTGGTATTAAGGCATTCCGGAAAGTATTACCAAACGCATTTGCAGTGGCTGTTTTTGATACTTCTTTCCACGTTAATATGCCAAAGAAGAATGCTCTTTACAGTGTTCCTTACGAATGGTATGAAAAGTATGGTGCCCGGAAGTATGGTGCCCATGGTACTAGTCACCGTTATGTTGCTGGTCGGGCTGCTGAAATGCTTGGTAAGCCTTTGAAAGACCTTAAGTTAATCACTATGCATATTGGGGCGGGTGCTTCAATTACTGCTATCAAGGATGGTCAATCATATGATACTTCCATGGGATTCTCCCCATTGGCTGGTATTACGATGGCTACTCGGTCTGGGGATGTTGACCCATCCTTAGTTGCCTTCATGCAAGAAAAACTGGGCGTTTCATCACAAAAGATGATTAGTATCCTGAACCACGACTCCGGTATTAAGGGCCTTTCTGGTATTTCTCCAGATATGCGTGATATTCTGGCGGCTGCAAATAAGGGTAATAAGCTTGCTCAACTGACAATTGATATTTATGTTAACCGGATTGTTCGTTATGTAGGGGCATACATTGCTGAAATGGGCGGTGCCGATGCAATTGTCTTCACAGCTGGTGTTGGCGAAAACAGTGCCCCTATTCGAAAGATGGTTACTGATCAGCTTAGTTACTTTGGTATTAAAATTGACCAAGACAAGAACCAATGCCATGGTGTCGAGCGTGATCTTTCGGCTGCCGATGCTAAGATTAAGACTTTGTTAATTCCAACCAACGAAGAATTAATGATTGTCCGTGATATTGAACGCTTACGTAAGCAAGCCTAAAAAATACTTATTAAAAATAAAAGCAAAAGAAGAGACTGGGCCAACTACTCAGTCTCTTCTTTGGTGTAAATATCGAGAAGGGAGGATCACCAGTGAAATTTGTCACTGCGGATACGCATTTTTTAGATGAACATTTACTAGGAATCGATCGATTTGCACCACGGCCATTTACTTCTGTTGACGTAATGGATCAGACAATTATTGAACACTGGAATGCGCGAGTAAGTGATCAAGATACTGTTTACCACTTAGGTGATATTGCAGTTTACTTTGCTAAGCCCCAGAAAGACGCATATGCGACTATTTTTCGCTTGCTAAATCAATTAAATGGACACCTCATTTTAATTAAAGGAAATCACGATAGTCGAGGACTATTCAAATATATTGCTAAGCATAACTATGATTTAGGCAACCAGCCTAAGTTTGCCTTTTATGATGTTGGTGTATTAATGAAGTATGATCATCGTCAGTATTATTTAACTCACTATCCACTGATGTTGGGGATTGCACCGCAAATAATCAATCTGCACGGGCATATCCATCATTATTCCGTTCCGGCTAAAAGGAATATTAATGTGGGGATTGATTCTCCAGAACTGGATTATCTTGATCGGCCTGTGCCATTTGGAACCCCGCTTAGTTTTGCAGAAGTAGAACAGATGGTTAATGGTAAATTTATTGACTTTGAAAAGCGACAATAAACGAATTACGGAACCTTTGTGGTACTATTAAGCTATGATTGTTTAAACAGGAGTGAATATTGTGAATCGTGCCAAAATTCAGGATTATATTGATCAGCGTGAGGATCAACGAGCGGATCTGTACCACTATGAAAAGACTAGTCATGATAAATTCACGTTAAATGGTCATGACTATCAACTGTTAGTTAATTATCGTAATGGCTTCAACGGTGAGGAATTTGCCAAACGTTTTTCTAATATTTTAAGTAAGTATGACTATATTGTTGGTGATTGGGGGTATGGTCAACTTAGACTACGGGGGTTTTTTGATCCACAAAGTCAGCTCTTTCGCCCTGAACGAAGCGCAGAACGTATTGAGGATTACTTGTTTGAAGATTGTAATTTTGGCTGTCCATATTTTATTGTCCAAAATGAAGATGTCCAATTGCCAAAGCGCCGGTCAAGACGTAATCATCATGGATTTCGTGAACGTCGTAAACCATTACATAAAGAAAGTATCAGGCACCGTCGTAATCAGGTAGCAACGAGTGTTGGAGAAGGTAAAAAGCATAAATTTGTGATTCACCAACGTCGTTCTGGTAAAGGGAGATCAACTTATGACAAAAAATAGTTATCAGGGATATTTTATTGACCTTGATGGGACAATGTATCGTGGAAAAGAACGTATTCCAGCAGCGGCGCGTTTTATTCTACGGTTACAGTCTGCTGGCAAACAAGTCTTATTTGTAACTAATAACAGTACACGTAGTCCGCATGATGTTGCAACAAATTTGCAGAATAATCATGACATTAACGTTAACAGTTATAATGTGTATACGAGTGCGCTTGCCACGGCTGATTACCTTGACCAGCTTGCGGATGCTAGTCATCGTTCTGTGTATATCGTTGGTGAAGATGGTCTTAAGTCAGCATTGGCTAAAAAGGGCTTTCGAGAGACCACTGATCACCCTGATTATGTTGTTGTGGGGCTTGACTCCCATGTCAAATATGATCAATTAGCGACCGCTGTTTTATTGATCCGTTCAGGCGCTAAGTTTGTGGGGACTAATCCGGATAGTAACCTGCCTAATGAACGGGGGATGGTTCCTGGAGCAGGTTCATTTGTTAAGCTCGTTGAATATGCTACGCAGACAAAGCCAATTATGATTGGTAAACCAAGTCCGATCATTATGGAAATGGCCCTTAAAAAGAGTGGCCTGCAGAAAAAGGATGTTGTGATGGTTGGTGATAATTACCATACGGACATAGAAGCTGCAATCAATTTTGGCATCGATAGCCTGTTAGTTTATACTGGTTTGTCGACGAAGAAAGATATTGCAGCAGAACAAATTAAGCCAACACATGAGGTAGATAGTTTAGATGAATGGCAAGTTAACTAAAGGGGAAGCATTAACGGTGGTATTGACAACGACCTGGATTACAGTGGCTGTTGTCAGTACTGCTTTTTTATTAACTAGTGTTCTATCTAGCTTATTGATTCACTATCCTCGTGACCTGACTAGTGTAAGTGTTATGGCCATTAATCATGATTACCATCAAATTCAATCATACTTGCTTAACCCCTTTGCGGAGCACCTCGTTTTGTCGTCTTTGCGAATCTCTACGCATGGCTTAGCTCATTATCAGCAGGTAAAGTCCCTTTTTATAATTGTTGAGGTCATTGCTGTTTTGTCGAGTCTGATGGCTTTTGCTGAAATAATGAGGATCAAAAAAAGCACTAAGCAATTATTGAATCAACTTAGTGCTCTACGGATGACATTTTTTGCAATTATCATGTGCTTATTATTATTTCTAATTGATTTTAATACTCATTTTATCGAGTTGCATCACTGGCTGTTTCATAATGACTGGTGGGTCTTCAAGCCCGCGACTGATCAGACAATCTTGCTAATGCCAACATCATTTTTTATCCAATGTTGCTTATTGTGGTTAGGATTGGTTGTGATCACTTGGGGAATTCTAGACGTGGTTATTCGGCACCTGTTATTTACTGCTTATTTTGGATTTAACAAAACCAACCACTGCTGGGATAAGCGTGACAACGATAATGGCAAGGATGATCAGTGAAAAGTGTTCTTGCACAAATGGTAAGTTACCAAAGAAATAGCCGGCGGCACAACAAAGTGCAACCCAGCTAGTGCAGCCAATAAGCGAGTAACGAATGAATCTTTCGTATGGGAAACCAGATCCTGCACATGCAAAGGGGGCAAAAGTCCTGATAATTGGCATATACCGGGCTAAGATTATAGCCGGAGCACCATGCCTTTCAAAAAAATGTTCTGCTTTTGCCAAGCTTTCTTTATTAATTAATTTTCCAAATAGCGAGTGATTTGATAAAGATTTTCCTATTTTGTGGCCAATCAGGAAGTTGACTGAGTCACCGACTACGCAGGCCAACCAGAATAAGAAAACAAATAACCATATGCTTAGGTGATATCTTGAGTCTGCTGCAAGTGCACTCGCCGCAAACAATAGTGAATCACCTGGTAGAAACGGTAAGATAACTGCTCCTGTTTCAATGAATACTATTGCAAATAATATTAAGTATGTTGAGGGTCCAAATTGGTTGACGATCTGAATTAAATGGACATCGATATGTAATACGAAGTCAATTAATGATGTGATCATATTTTTCTCCTTAAAGTAATTCAATTCATAGATGATAGTTTATCAGCAGTGGGAGTTTTTGTGAAGGCCGCTGGTATGGATGACTAATTCGAATGCAAATTAAATTACTATTTTGATATTAGCATTGTAAAGTCGAACAAAATATTAAATGATTGATTTAAAGTTCATACTTAACATATTTTATTTTTTTGTTTGAGATTTTCATTGACAGCACCATGTGAACAAGGTATAGTAATTAACGTTGTCACGAGGTAACGATTTGTTACTTCTGGTCATTAGCTTTTGTAAAAAAGTAGTTGACATATCGATGACAACTTGATATATTATAAAAGTTGCTTGTCAGAGCGCATTACAAATGACAGTTAAAACAAATTAAAATTTGTTCTTGACTTTGATGATAAGTATCTGATATAATATTAAACGTCAGTTAGCACTTAACGCTGACTGAGGTAGACCTTTGAAAACTGAACAAAGTTTTGACGAACTAAATGTGTAGGGTCTTCAATCGTAAGATTTGAAGCAAAAACATTTGCGAAGTCAATTCGCTTAATTAATTTGAATTAGAGCTATTCAAGTTC
>NZ_AZER01000003.1 GCF_001436045.1 Limosilactobacillus frumenti DSM 13145 | reverse complement strand
ACCCTACACATTTAGTTCGTCAAAACTTTGTTCAGTTTTCAAAGGTCTACCTCAGTTAGCGTTAAGTGCTCACTGACGTTCAATATTGTATCAGATACTTATCATCAAAGTCAAGAACAAATTTTAATTTGTTTTAACTGCCATTCGTAATGTGCTCTGACAAGCAACTTTTATAATATATCAAGTTGTCATCGATATGTCAACTACTTTTTTACAAAAACTAATGACCAGAAGTAACAAATCGTTACCTCGTGACAACGTTAACTACTATACATGCTCACCCTGCGCAAGTCAACCAAATTTCGATTTTTTTGCATTAAATTTTCAAACATGAACAAACTATCATTACATGCAAAAAATGTTCTGAAAAATTGCAAAATGATATTGTTAAAGAACAAAAATATAATCTATTTGGAATTGAAAATTAACGGATAAAATTATCCATCTCATTTAATCATCATCCCCTTAGCATTCAGTTACTTCTTCTTGCTGCTAAATATACCGAACAAAACCATGAGAACGGACCAACGCACTATTCGCTTAAAAACATTCTTCCTCAATAATTTTATGTACATGTTCCCTCCCCAAACGAACACCACACCGCCACAGCAAAAATTCATCATCAACCGTCAGCACAACTAGTATTTATTCGCTTATTTAAACTAAAAAATCCCTCACCTTATATCAAAAGAAATTCCGATACAAAGTGAGGAATTTAATAACAATTACGCCAAAAAGAATGGTAAACCTAATACTCTTTAATGACTACTTTTTCTTCTTTTTTGAGCCATTTTGTTGATCCTTTTCCGGACGCATAGTTGGGAAGAGGATAACGTCACGAATAGACTTAGCATCTGTCAACAGCATTACTAACCGATCGATACCAATACCCAGTCCACCCGTTGGCGGCATACCGTATTCAAGTGCCTGGACATAATCCAAGTCCACTGGTTCAGCTTCTTCATTACCATGAGCCTTTTCTTCAGCCTGCATCTCGAACCGATGCTTCTGATCAATTGGATCGTTTAATTCACTGAAGGCGTTCGCTAATTCACTACCATCAACGTACAATTCAAACCGATCAGTCATTTCTGGGTTTTCCTTGTTCCGCTTAGCCAATGGTGACACTTCCACTGGGTATTCGTAAATAAATGTTGGCTGAATTAAGGTCTTTTCAACAAATTCTTCGAAGAAGGCGTTGATAATGTGACCCTTAGTCCAGTACTTTTCATAAGCAACATGATGTTCGTCAGCAAGCTTCTTTGCTTCTTCGTCAGTCATGTCTTTACTAAAGTCAATGCCAGTCTTCTCCTTGATGGCATCAACCATCGTGATGCGTTTAAAGTCCCCACCCAGGTCAATTTCATCACCTTGATAAGTTACCTTACCATTATCCGAAACAACCTTAGCAGCGGCCTTTACAATTCCTTCTGTTTCATCCATAACGTCATGGAAGTCCCAGTAGGCGGCATAAGTTTCCATTGTCGTAAATTCAGGGTTATGGTGAGGGTCCATCCCTTCATTCCGGAAAATACGACCTAATTCATATACACGTTCGAAGCCCCCAACGATCAACCGCTTAAGGTATAATTCGGTTGCAATCCGTAAGTACATATCGATATCAAGGGCATTGTGGTGTGTAATAAATGGACGTGCATTCGCCCCACCGGCTTTGGTGTTTAGAATTGGTGTTTCAACTTCAGTAAACCCATTGTCATCCATGTACTTCCGCACAGCCTTAATAATCGCTGTCCGTTGGTGGAAACGCTTGAAACTTTCTGGGTTAGAAATCAAATCTAGGTACCGTTGCCGATAAATAGTCTCAGGATCGGTAACCCCTTCCCACTTGTTAGGAAGTGGCCGCAAAGCCTTAGCTAAGAATGTAATTTCATGCGCCCGAACCGTTAATTCACCAGTATTGGTCTTGATAACGTCACCCTTGATACCCAAGAAGTCACCAATATCAGCACGCTTAAAGATATGATATGGTTCATCCCCAACCATGTCCTTCCGCGCATAAACTTGGATCTTGCCCGTCCGATCAACAAAATCGGCAAAACCGGCTTTACCACTGCTCCGCTTCCGCGTCATTCGTCCAGCAATGGTAACCATTTCGCCCTTTTCGTTTAGTTCTTCTTTATCGTATTGATCAAACTTGTCATGTAAGTCCTTGGCTAGGTGATCACGCTTAAAGCGCCGACCAAAAGGTTCAATCCCAAGTGACTTCAGTTCTTCCATCTTTTCGCGACGAACTCTCATCTGATCTAGTTCTTGTGACACTGAATATTCCTCCTCTAAGTAATGAGACTATCGTGCAGCCCGCTTTAATTCACGCTCAGCTGTCTGTTCGGCAAAACGATCAAAAATATCATTCATTTCTTGACGTGTTTCAGCTTCAACTAACGCTGCCTTGGTCCGTGCTGACCTTGGAATCCCTTTGAGGTAATAAGTTGATAAGCCACGGAATTCACGAACACCAATATATTCACCTTTCAAATCAATCAGTCGGTTCAGGTGCTCCTTAGCCATCTTGATTTTTTGCGTTGGCGTTGCTTCTGGTAATAATTCACCAGTTGCTAAATAGTGTTCCGTCCGCCGTAACATCCACGGGTTACCCATTGCGGCCCGTCCAATCATTGCTGCAGTGGCTCCCGTTTCCTCTAAGATCCGTTTAGCATCCTCAGGTGTCCGGACATCGCCATTGGCCATAAACGGAATTGTTAACTGGTCTGCTACGTCTTTTAGTATATGCCAATTAGCCTTTCCCGTATACATCTGTTTTCGAGTTCGTCCGTGCATAGCGATAGCAGCCGCCCCGGCCTTTTCCGCAGCTAATGCATTTTCTACTGCATAAATATGCTTATCGTCCCAACCAGTCCGCATCTTGACCGTGACTGGTTTCTTCACCGCATCAGTAACATAAGAAACCATTTCGTAAACTTTGTTTGGGTCTAGTAACCAGCGAGCACCCGCATCTGTTTTGACAACCTTATTTACCGGGCAGCCCATATTGATATCAATAACGTCGGCAGCAGTGTGTTCATCAACATACTTAGCTGCTTGAACGAGGGTCTCCTTAGTCCCACCAAAAATCTGAATGCCCATTGGATGTTCACTAGGGTCAACATTCATCATGTTCAGGGTCTTTTTATTGTGATACATGATCCCCCGGTCAGAAATCATCTCACAAACTACGTATCCGGCACCAAATTCCTTACAAATTACCCGAAAGGCCGAATTGGTGACTCCGGCCATTGGGGCAACAACCACCTGATTAGGAATCGTGACGTTGCCAATTTGCCATTCCATATTTTCACCTCAATTTTAATTTTGGACTGTGCTGGCAACAATCCATCATAAATAACCCAATCATAATAGCACATCAATTATCGAGAAACCAATTGTTACTCCTGATCAGCTGCAGGTTGGTCATCAATGCTGTCGTAAATCTTTTGCAATTCTTCTTCGTTAAACTCGTACTTTTTACCACAGAACTGGCAAACTGCTTCCGCATGGTGGTCTTCTTCAATTAACTTCTTGAGATCCTTCTTGGAAACAGTGGCTAAAGCGTGCGCAAACCGTTCCTTGGAACAATCACATCGGTAAGCAACTGGCATCGTTTCCAGAACCTTCAGTTCATCACCAAACATCCGCTTCAAAATATCTTCTGGTGTATCGCCGTCACGCAGCATCTCGGAAACTAATGGCATATCCTTGATCTTGCTTTCAAGCTGACTAATCTTGTCATCACTTGCGCCTGGCAGTACTTGGACTAAGAAACCACCAGCAACCTGAATACTCTCATCAGGTTGAACAAATACCGACAAGCCCACCGCCGATGGAATTTGTTCAGACTGGGCCAGGTAATAAGTAAAGTCTTCGCCTAATTCACCAGAAACTAAGTTTACTTCACCAGTATAAGGTGTCTTATCACCTGGGGCCACCTTGGTAACGGAAAGAACCCCCTGATGACCAACCGCACCAGCAACGTCGATCTTTCCTTCTTTCTTTGAAGGAAGGGAGACATGTGGGTTCCCCATATAGCCCTTCACCGTACCGTGGGCAGTTCCATCAGCAAT
Organism: Limosilactobacillus frumenti DSM 13145; assembly: GCF_001436045.1. GTDB lineage: Bacteria > Bacillota > Bacilli > Lactobacillales > Lactobacillaceae > Limosilactobacillus > Limosilactobacillus frumenti. The sequence continues at coordinate 91,776 of NZ_AZER01000003.1, read as the reverse complement.
GATGAAGCCGACTGGCCCATTTCCCTTGATTTTCACCGTCATCCCCGCTTCACCTTGTAAACCAGCCGTTGCCAGCAAACACGTTCCAATCAAGGTCCGACCTAGCGCAGCTGATGAAGCACTCCAGGTATCATGAATTTCATGCGCCTTTTCTACCATTTGGGTGGCGTTTACCGCATATGCACGGAATTTGCCATCCTTACTAATGGCCTTTACTAAATAGTCTGTTGATTTCATTATTATTCTCCTTCCGAAAAAAACGGGAGGACCAGCAATAACTAGGTTTCTCCCGTTTTCTGTAATTAATAGTCTGAATTATCAGAGTTACTGTTAGAAGCTGAGCTGTCACTAGTAGCTGGCGAATCATCGTTTGGATGTGCAGCGGAACTAGGAGTATCACTAGTGTCACTGGCACTTTCCTGGTCAGCAATTTGATCATGATGTTCTTCAGTAGCTGAGTGCTTCTCATCTTCGATCCGTTCAAGAGCCCGCTTAGATTCTTCAAAAGTTTGGGCACGAACCTCTTCATCTGCCGCCGCAATGTCCTTTTCAGGCATCTTGCCGGTCTTGTACAATGATAAGATTTGCTTTTCATCCAAAGTCTCATACTTGAGCAAGGCTTCAGCAATAATCTTATGTTGTTCACGGTGCGTTTCAATGATGTGTAATGCACGTTCGTGACCTTCACGTAAGATCCGCCGAACTTCTTCATCAACCAAGGCTGCGGTCTTCTCAGAGTATGGTGATTGGTCATAACCCTGACCTGTGAAGACTTGACCGGAGCTTTGCAGTTCAACCGGACCAATCTTATCACTCATTCCATACTGGGTAACCATTGCCCGCGCAATTTGTGTAGCCTGCTCAAAGTCATTTGATGCTCCAGATGATTGTGACTTGAAGATTAATTCTTCGGCGGCTCGACCACCCATCAGTCCTGCAATTTGCTCTTCAGCATTCTTCTTGGACATCAGCATCTGATCTTCACGCGGTAACATGATTGCATAACCGCCAGCACGCCCACGAGGAACAATCGTTACCTTGTGAACTACCCGAGCATCGTTCAGGACTAACCCAACAATTGTGTGTCCGGCTTCGTGGAACGCCACCGTCCGGCGTTCTTGCTTAGATTCCACCCGATCACGCTTAGCTGGACCAGCGATAACCCGATCTTCAGCTTCATACAGGTCTGCCGCGTCAATCTCATTCTTGTTGCGCCGTGCAGCAAGTAAGGCCGCTTCATTCAGCAAGTTAGCAAGATCGGCACCAACAAAACCAGGGGTTTGTTTAGCGATTTCCTTTAAGTCAACATCAGATGACAGTGGCTTATTCTTCGCATGAACACGCAAAATAGCTTCACGGCCCTTAACATCTGGACGCCCAACCAAAATTTTCCGGTCAAATCGACCCGGCCGTAACAGGGCAGGGTCAAGGACATCAGAACGGTTAGTAGCGGCCATAACAATGACCCCTTCATCACCTTGGAACCCGTCCATTTCAACCAGTAATTGGTTCAAGGTCTGTTCACGTTCATCATGGCCGCCACCCATTCCGGCACCACGACGCCGACCAACGGCATCAATTTCATCAATGAAAATGATTGCTGGAGCAGCCTTCTTAGCCTGATCGAATAAGTCACGAACACGGCTGGCACCAACACCGACAAACATTTCAACGAAATCAGAACCAGAAATAGAGAAGAATGGTACTCCTGATTCACCGGCAACGGCCTTGGCAAGCAAGGTCTTACCAGTACCTGGAGGGCCCTCGAGAAGAACACCAGATGGAATCTTAGCACCTAAACGGGTAAATTTCTTTGGATTCTTCAAGAATTCAACAACTTCAACCAGTTCTTGTTTTTCTTCTTCTTCACCGGCAACGTCAGAAAAACGAACTTTGTTCTTCTTGGCATCGGCTGGTTTGGCCTTGGTCTTACCAAAGCTCATCACACCACGACCGGCACCACCCTGACCAGCTTGTCCCATCATCATGTAGAAGAAGAAAATCATGATGACAAGAGGAAGCACAGTCAGTAACAAGTTCATCCAAACACTGTTAGATTCCTCCGCCCGCGTACTGATTTTAACGTTATCCTTATCAGCGTACTTTTGCAGTTGACTGACGGTCACGTCGCTTTGCAGAACAGAGCTTTGAAAATGCTTAACCTCAGTGTTGCGTTGTGCAGCAAATCCGAAACCGTTAGCAGAGTCATTATCAGCCTTTTGAGGCTTCCGGTAAGTCCCAGTAATCTTGTAGACTCCACCGTTTGGTTGTAGCTGGACATTCTTCACTTTGTTACTCTTTAACTCAGAGATAAACTCGCTTTGTGAGACTGTTTTGCTTTGTCCATTTGATTGGTTCCCACCAAAGAAAAAGTAAGCAATTCCCATAATGCACAAGAAAATCACTGCGTAGAAGAGAACGTTATGAGTAAAATTGTTTCTACGATTGTTATTCATAACAACCTCCTATCTACCAGCTAGTGATAATTTTTAATTGTAGTGATAATCATAGCATACCTGACAAACATTGACCATTAATTAAATCACTGAATTTTACTAGTGACTTGATTACCTAGTTTTCATAAATGGCTGGCTTTAAAATACCCACGTAAGGTAGGTTTCGGTAAAACCCTTTGTAGTCTAATCCATAGCCCACGAGAAACTCATTTGGCACATTGAAGCCAACATAGTCAGCCTTGATGTCCACTTTGCGTCCTTCCGGCTTATCCAATAGGGAGCAGACTTTGATGCTAGCAGCACCGCGTTCCTTCAATAAGTCCACCAAGAACTTCAGTGTTCGTCCCATATCAACAATATCTTCCATAATTAAGACATGCCGGCCCTGCACTTCAGAGTTCAGGTCTTGCACCAGCTTAACTTCACCGGTCGAATGGGTCCCACCATAATAGCTAGAAACATCGATAAAATCCAGCTGAAGTTTAATATCCATTCGTTCAATCATGTCGACCGTGAACAACACAGCCCCGGTCAGAACAGAAATCACCAATGGCCGCTTATCCTGATAATCAGTACTCAATTGAGCAGCCAATTTGTTCATCCGCTCGACAATCATTTCTCGACTATATAAAACCCGTTCAATATCGTTATTCATTCTTCTCTCCTTTTTGGTGCCGTTGTCCAACGTAAAAGTGAACCCACTGCTGAAGATAATCCGCTGGGCGATCAAACCATGACCATTTATAACCCACAAGAGTTAGAATCTGACCATCAGCAAGTGTTAAGACCTTTTGCTGTGACCGGATCGCTACCGGGACCTTTTGATCAATTAAAATTCGTCGAACAGCTTGATGATTACCGCCCCTTAATCGTAACTCATCACCAGGGCGCCATTGACGAAGACGAAGAGGAAACTGCTTCTTAGGCAGCCACATTTCCATTACTTTGTCCTGTTCATTGGCAAAGAAACCTAGCTCCATTGCTACTGCTAGTTGGTGATCAGCATTAAGCGAATACCAATGCTCAAATTTTACCACAGAATCCGAAAGGGAATGCGGTTGACCACTAACTTTGTTCTTCTTTTGAACAGATACGGTGGTATAGTCTTTTATTAATTGGAAATGATGTGGTAAGTCAATTACTAAATGGGGCTTTTGAGGATTTGCTAAGCTAGTAACGATTTCACCTATTTGTGCTTGCTTTAAATCACGAACCGGGAACTGTTCGAGCCACCGCCGGAGAATCCATTTTTGAAAATGTGGTGATTCAGTGGCAAAATTATTCAATTCTAACTGGCCCGCACGGTTCACCATCGTGGTTAGTCGTTCTGTTATTAAGTGCTCATTCAAATCTACTGCATCCAGCAATTGTTGGTGGTAACGATAAAGGTGCCGCAAGAATTGTGGATTTTCTTTCTTTAATAGAGGAATAATTTCGTGACGATAACGATTTCTTTGAATACCTAAATCGAGGTTGGTCACATCCTCATACCAATGAAGATTACGATGACGGGCGTAATTTACTAGTGTGTCCTTACTAAATGGCAAAAGGGGCCGTACCAACCGCCCATTGTGGAAGGCGCGCTGGTCAGCAATCCCAATTAACTGGTTTAACTGGCCCCCACGAGTAAGCTTCATTAACATCGTCTCCGCTAAATCATCCCCGTGGTGAGCAGTCACTAGGGTATCTAGCTTATTATCACCCATGACCTCAGCAAAGAAACGATAACGCATGTCACGAGCTGCTGTTTCAATACCAGTTTGCGGATGTTCTGCAGGTTGCCATTGATGAACTGCCAACGGTAATTCGTGTTGCTGACAATACTGGCGTAAAAAGTGTTCTTCTTGGCTGCTCTGCTTTCGTAAATGATGATTCACATGGGCTACCATGATAAACGGCCGCTGCTTTCTCGGTAACCGTTGGATTAAATCAACCAACGTCATTGAATCGACTCCGGTAGAAACGGCAACCAGGATACGATTCCGGCTATCAAAAAAGCGACCCTCTGAAAGGTGCCGCTTAAATTCATTCAATAAATTCATTTGTTAGCTACGCCGGCCACCGCGGCCACCACGTTTACCATCAGTTTGCCGCTTCAAAGTGGATAGACGTGATTCACTTTCTTTCATATAACCAGCAAGCATTTCATCAAAGTTCTCATGGCGATGCGACTGATGACCATTATGGAAACCACCGCGGAATGAATCGTGATTATGGTGTTCATGGAATGAACGGTGATTGTTGTTACCATGATGGAAATTCTTGTGTCCCTCATGATGACCATGTTCATGTCGATCGTGGTGCTCTTCAGCATCCTTCATTGACAAGGCGATCTTACCGTCATCACCAATTTTAGTAACCTTAACAGTTACCGTATCACCAACACTCAGGACGTCGTGGATATCCTTGACGTAATTATCAGAAATTTGGCTAATGTGAACTAAACCGGTTTGATGGTCGGCTAAATCAACGAAAGCACCAAAATTCGTGATTCCTGAAACTTTACCTGAAACCTTTGCTCCCACTTCAATTGACATGAAACTATTAGATCCTCCTCGAATCATTTATCTGAATTTAAATATGTAAGTTGAGTATACCACAATTGATTGACTGACAAACCGTTTAGTTTAAATTCAGTCTCAAAATCATTCTGCATACAACAAGGACGCGGAAATCTCAACACTGAGACGTCCGCGTCTTAAAGTTAGTCATTTAAGTTATAAACTGTTTCACCCTTCTTAGAGTAGTTATACTTTGAACGGATAACTTGCTGTAAATACTCGGGATCGTGCAGTTGCTTTTTTTGTTGTTTTAAGTCGGCCCCAATTTCCTTTTGCCGCGTTAATTGTTGCTTAGAAGTCCGGATATTCCCGTTAATCTTGGCTAATGAACGCTTACTTTGCAAAATTTGGAAGCCTAACACAAGAAAAATTACCAGGAAAACCAATAAGATCCGCTTAGTGCGCTTGATGCGGGCCTCACGAACATAGTGTTGGCTTTGGAGGGCCTGACGGGCATATGGCGTATCAATTGGTGAAATCTTATTAGAATGCATCATGTCCCCTCCTCCTAGTAAATTTACTTATCACTGATTAAGTATACCAGCAAGAATAAAGATTTGTCTACCTGATACTATAAAAATAGTTATTTTATTTTATAACAGCTCAACTAAATCATTTGTCAAAATTCTCGGCATAAGTTTCATCAATAATTTTATACATATCTTCTGCGTCACTTTTTTTCGTTGTCTCCACAATTTTGTTGATTTTGACTGTTTCAGTCTTATTGCCGAACTTAATAGTTAAAGTATCGCCGGCCTTGACTTTGCTCGACGATTTGGCTGGGCGATCGTTGACCAAAATTCGACCTTGATCAGCAATCTCTTTGGCGACTGAGCGCCGCTTAATAATCCGTGAAACCTTTAAAAATTTATCTAACCGCATCATTTGTTTCTTCTCCTTTTGTTATTTCTGCTTGACTGATTGCACAGTATCCCCTAAGGAAGTCATAAGCTTCAAGAGCTGATGAAGCCAATCATCCTCAGTCATTTTTGGCTGGATCACTAATCGAACACTCAATAGTTGATCCTGTTCACCTAAAGTGGCTTTAAATTTTGTGTTAGCAAGGGCCTTAATAATATCGCGGGCCGTTAATCGCTGACTACCTGTCATGGTCCAAGTAATTGTAATTTGATCCCGTTGCCGTTTGATTTCTTTGACTAAGCCTAAGTCAGCATGCAGTTTCAACTGGCTAATTAACAGTAAATTACCCACTGCCCGCGGGTACTCGCCAAAGCGATCAATCAAATCACCCTGAATATCGAGCAATTCATCATCGCTCGCAGCACTATGAATCGTCTTATACAATTCAATTTTTTGTCGCTGGTCATTAACGTAGTCATCCGGCAAGTATGCTTCAACACCGAGTTCAACTTCTGTATCGGACTTAGTTTGTTTATGCTTACCCTGTTTTTCCGCAACGGCTTCAGAAAGCATGGAGGAATATAAGTCGTACCCTACAGAATTAATAAAGCCATGCTGCTGTTTGCCTAGCAGATTACCCGCACCACGGATTGACAAGTCGCGCATTGCAATTTTGAACCCAGAGCCTAATTCGGTAAAGTCACGAATTGCTGCTAGCCGTTTTTCACCGAGTTCGGTTAGTACTTTATTGGGCTGATACATGAAGTAAGCATATGCAATCCGATTGCTCCGGCCTATCCGTCCCCGGATTTGGTACAACTGTGAAAGTCCCATCCGGTCGGCATTTTCAACGAATAGAGTGTTAACGTTCGGAATGTCAACTCCGGTTTCAATGATCGAAGTAGTAACGAGAACATCGTAGTCCCCCTGAATGAACTCATAAAGAACCGTTTCGAGCTCATTTTCACTCATTTGACCATTGATGAACCCAATTCGGGCTTCAGGAACAAGCTGTTGCAATTTGGCAACCGTCTCTTCGATATCTGAAACTCGGTTGTGCAAGTAATAAATCTGCCCACCCCGTTGCATTTCACGGATAATTCCATCACGGATTGCCCCACTGTTTTGTTCCATCACGTAAGTCTGAATAGGGTACCGCCCAGCAGGAGGAGTTTCCAATACAGAGAGATCCCGCACACCCAGCATGGACATATGGAGAGTCCGCGGAATGGGAGTCGCTGTCAAGGTCAATACATCCACGTTGCTTTTAAGTTGTTTCAGTTTCTCTTTATGTTTTACCCCAAAGCGTTGCTCTTCATCGACAATCAGGAGACCAAGGTCTTTAAAATGGACATCCTTAGATAAAATCCGGTGGGTCCCAACAACCACGTCAATTGAGCCATCTGCTAATCCGGCATCAGTTTCCTTCAATTGCTTAGGAGTCCTGAAGCGCGACATCAGAGCAATCTCAATTGGGAAGCCTTCAAAGCGTTTCTTCATTGTGTCATAGTGTTGTTGAGCTAACACCGTCGTAGGAACAAGAAAGGCTACCTGTTTACCACCCTCGACAGCCTTAAAGATGGCACGCAATGCCACTTCAGTTTTACCGTAGCCAACATCCCCGACCAATAGTCGGTCCATAGGCTTATCCTTCTCCATATCAGCCTTAACTTCTTTAATGCTCCGCAACTGGTCCCGGGTTTCTGTATACGGGAAGTTCGCATCAAACTGTTCTTGCAAGTAGTCGTCATGAGGAAAGGCAAAACCCTTTTCCGTTTCCCGCTTGGCATACAGGTCAACTAACTCATCAGCGATATCTTCAACTTTCGAAGCAACTCGTCTTTTAGTTTTGGCCCACTCATTGCCACCCAGACGATTAATATGTGGAGTCTTCGATTCTGAAGAAACATACTTTTGAACCAAATTAAGCTGAGTAACTGGCACAAAGATCTGGGCATTATTGCGGTAGTTGATGACCATGTAATCTTGATGGACACCATCAACTTTCATCGTTCGAATGCCACTAAAAATTCCAATCCCATGATTAACGTGAACAACATAGTCGCCAGGCTTAAGATCCGTATACGACTTCAAGCGTTCTGCATTGGCAAGTTTCTGGGGACGGATTCTTCTTTTCTTAACCTGCTTAAACATCTCACCCTCAGTGATGATTACTAAGCCAGTCACCGGCAGTTCAAAACCGGTTGCTAAATTAGTGGGAACCAGTTGAACAACATTCTGTTGCAAACTATCAATCGTGGTTGCCGTTACCTGGATACCAAAGTCAGCCATCGTTTGCGCAATTGAATCCCGGCGCTGTTTACTATCAGCCATGAGGAGAACCGTGCGTCCCTGGTCAATCCAACGTTGCATCTCGGTTTTTAGTAATGGCATCTGGCCAAAGAACCGTTGCATCGTCCGCGTTGTCAATTCGGTCATCGCCGCAAAGCGAACTTGGCCCATTCCCTTTTTGAACAGGGCCCAGAACTCATGGGCATGTGAATCGTTCTTCACCAGCTTGTCAATGTCATGACTCAAATGTGGAATGGTCAATAGCTGGTGATGGTCAACCTGGTCATGAAGCCAGCCATGATCTTCCTTTGTCATTTGGTCCGTTGTTTGCTTAATCCGTGTCCAGTCATCAAGGTATAGTATCCCGTTTGCTGGTAAGTAATCAAGCAATGATGATGCTTGGGGGTAAACCATATCGGTGTATTCAAGCATTGCATTCGGCAGCTGGTGTTGACTAAGGTCCGTTAACAACGGTTGGTAGCGATGATCAAGCTGTTCCTTTTCATCATCACTCGTTACTGCTGATTGCAACTGGTGATAATAATTAGTCATCTGTTCTGTGAGTCGATTAAACTCAGTCGTTGGCAGGATAAAGTCAGTTGCCGGCAAGATACTAACTGCTTGGACATTTTTCAAGCTTCGTTGAGTGCTAGCGTCAAAGTAACGAAGGGAATCAATTTCGGTGTCAAAGAGGTCAATCCGGACCGGGTCATCGGTATTTAAAGCATAAACATCAATGATCGATCCTCGAATTGCAAAATCGCCCGGCCGTAAAACCATTTTTTGCCGCCGGTACCCCATTGAACTCAGCTGGTCAGCTGCGGTTTCCGGATCACACTCACCACCAACTGTTAAATCCAGCATCGCTTGCTGGAAGTGTTCTGGTGAGAGTAACGGCCGCCGTAACCCAGCAGTCGAAGCCACTACAATCACCGGCTGTTTCGATTGAAGAGCATGAAGGGCTAAAACGCGTTGCAACCGATAATTGGGCGAACTAGTGGCCATTTCAGCAGCTAAAACTTCTTCCACTGGAAACTGATAAACAGTGCCCTCTGGCAGTAAGTTTTCTAAATCAGTTGCCACTTCTTGTAAGTGAAAGAGGCTATCGGTAATCACTAACTGTGGTCGTTGTTCATGCCGTTGAACCGCCGTTAATAGCAGTGTCTTCGCTGACCCGGAAATACCAGTTACCAATTGATTCTGACGTGGTGTTGCTGCCCGTTGAATTTGCTGGTACTCCTTAGTTCGGGTTAAAAAGTCAACTAAGTGCATTGATTCTCCTCCTTTCGACAAATTTGGCAACGATTAATTATAGTCGTTCATTAGCTTGGCAAAATCTTCACCTTTGATCCAATCTTCTAAAGCGTGTTCAGCAGTTTCAACTGCATCGTCAAAGACTGGCCGTTCCTCGGCAGTAAATTTACCAAGGACATGACTAACAACGGTCCCATGCTTTGGATGGTCAATTCCGACTTTGATCCGGTTGAATTTATTGGTTCCGAGTGCATGAATAATACTCTTTAAACCATTGTGACCACCAGACGCACCATGGGTCTTAAGACGAACTTTGCCGACTGGCATGTCTAGGTCATCATTAACCACTACGAGATCTTCCAAAGATAAGTTGTAATAATCAACCAGGGGACCCACTGCCCGACCAGAATCATTCATAAAAGTCGTGGGCTTGACCAGCATCACCTTTTGTCCATCAATAACGCCTGATACCGCAACCGCTTCCTGCTTTAAATGCGTAAATGCTCCTAAGTGATAATCACGGGCTAGTTGATCAACAACCATAAAGCCAGTATTATGCCGCGTTTCATCATAACGGGTACCAATATTACCCAGTCCAACAATCATCTTCATTATGCTGATTTCCTTTCTATTTATACATGCGAAAAGGCCGCACGGGAAATAATCCCGTCCAGCTCAACGATGCTCTTATTATAACCTAGCCCTCTTAAAAACTGAACTAAAGTGCCCCTTTCGGTAGGCGACGACCATTACTGGGACAACTGTTTTTCTAATCCATTTCTCATTATTATCGCAGAATTGTGTTATGATAATGGATGCAATAAATCACGTTAATTAAGTAAAGGAAGCTCACCATGATTTTCTCATCACTTATTAAAAAGAAAGAAGAATTAACTACTCTTCCAGAAACCGCGACTCTTCAAGAAGCATTAACTGTTTTAGAAAACACCGGCTACCGTTGTGTCCCTGTGCTCGATAAAAGCGGCCACATATTCCGGGGCAACATTTATAAAATGCATATCTATCGTCATAAGTCTCGTAACGGAGATATGTCCTTACCTGTAACGGCCTTACTAAAGAATTCCACGAAATTTGTTTCCATTAAAGATTCATTTTTCTCAGTGTTCTTCTCCATCCGGGACTTACCATACATTGCTGTATTGGATGAGCACAATCAATTTTACGGAATCTTAACACACAACCGCTTATTACGGATGCTAGCGGCTGGTTGGAACGTGAATAATGGCAGTTACGTTCTAACTGTTGTTGCGAAGGATGAACGGGGTGCATTAATGAACGCTGCCAAAGAAATTACCCGTTTCTGTCAGATCGTCAATGTCATTTCATTAGACCCAGATCATTCTTCAATGAAGCGAATTCTCTTTACTCTACCGACCGATGTTGACCATGAACGAATGGAAAAGATCGTTCGCCGACTAGAAAAGCGCGGGTTTGAAGTTCCCGAAATTGAAGACCTTCATCAAGGTTATTAAAAAAGCAAAGCTGGGAATTAACCTTCTCAAGGGCCTGGTGGGCTAACCTAGGACGACGAATGATGATGGAATCATCAGAATCGTTCATAGTTAGCCTCGAAGGCCCTGGTTAATTCCCGTAATTAGACTCGGTCAGTTCAAAACTATTAATAACAGCAGGAAGAGGATGGGAAAAAGCAACATGCTTTTTCTCATCCTCTTATTTTAAACTTATTTCATATATAAAGTGGTTTCTGCTGGCTTCGTCTTCGCAAGGAATTTACCATGACGAACATTAGCGATCACTTCAACGTGTTGGTTCAATGCATTATAGAAATCAGCGGCATTCAACAAGATAAAGTTGGCTGGCTTACCGGCCTCAATCCCGTACTGGTCACTAATATGTAATGTATTGGCACCATTATAAGTAACAAACTTATAAGCATCTTGCAGTTGATGGTAGCCCATCAAGTGCGCAATATAAACACCCATTGTGGTGGCATCCAGCATGTTGCCATTGCCCAGTGGGTTCCATGGGTCCTGCACGTCATCTTCACCGAAGGAAACGTTCATTCCCGCAGCCGTAAGTTCCTTAATCCGGGTCACACCACGCCGCTTTGGGTAAGAGTCAAACCGGCCACCCAAGTGAACGTTAACCAGCGGATTAGAAACAAAGTTAATATGACTCATCTTAAGGAGCCGGAATAGTTTATAAGTGTAGGCATCATTATAAGAGCCCATCGCGGTGGTATGACTGGCGGTTACCCGGTCCTTCATCCCCCGTTCCAATGCTTCAGTTGCTAATACTTCAAGGTTGCGTGAAGCAGGGTCATCAATTTCATCACAGTGAACATCGACTAAGCGGTCATATTGGTCAGCTAGTTTCATCAAGAAGTGAACAGATTGCCAACCATATTCAGTAGTGAATTCAAAGTGAGGGATTCCCCCCACTACGTCCAGTCCTTCCTTAACGGATTGTTCCATTAGTTCCCGACCGTGAGGATATGAAAGGATTCCTTCTTGGGGAAAGGCCACCAGTTGAAGGTCAATTTGATCCTTTAATTCTTCCCGCAGTTCCAAGAGTGCTTGGGCAGCAATCAGATGGGGATCAGTAACGTCAACGTGACTCCGAACATGCTGGATACCATGGGCAACCATATTCAAAATGGTCTTTTTAGCCCGCGTCTTAACATCCTTAATGGTGAGGTCTTGTTTCCGCTCACTCCAAATCCGGATGCCATCAAACAGGGTGCCACTTTCATTCCATTCAGGCTGGCCTGCAGTCAGTGTGGCGTCCAGGTGAACATGCGAATCAACAAATGGTGGCAACATTAAATGCTGGTGACCTTCAATTACTTTTTCACCATCATGGGGTGTAAGATTCTTGGCAATTTCAGTAAATTTGCCATCTTCAATCCGGACGTTAACCAAGTCTTTTTGATTATCAACGTGAACTTCTTTAATTAGCATTATGACTACTCCTTTGATCTACAAACCACATTAAGACGTAATAAACAACCGCACTCAGTACCATATCAACAAAGGTGGCACCGATCGTATTGGCAAATAATGGTAACTGGTGAACACCAACGAAGAAAGCTACTCCCAGGACAAAGACCAGGAAAGCCACCCAATTAATTCCACCGTGGTACCAGTACTTACCATGAGGAACACCAAGCTGTTCCAGGTCATATTGACGGTGAGCACGTAAGTAATAATCAGTACAGATAATCGCAATTGTTGGTCCCAACACCATCCCGACGTAATCCAAGAACTGTTCGAAGGTATCCAGGAAGGAACCAACAAACATTGGAATGAATGTCACGATAGTAGCTAACAACACGACAATCCACAGGGAGTATTTAAGGCGTAACTTAGTAAAGATATTTGATAATGCTGATCCTGCAGCTAACAGGTTCACCGCGTTGGCAGTCATCGAAGTTAGAATAATTACTAAGAGAGCCACAACACCAAGACCTAACTTGCTGGCAATCGTCGATGGGTCCGAATTATTAGCATCATAAACGCCACTCGTAATCGCGATACTAATCGTCGAAATTAATCCAATAAATGCGAACCAAACCACCCCTAGCAGGGCGCCACCGAATGGCGTCACAATTGCATTGTTCTTATTCGCAGTAAAACGGGTAAAGTCAGCACCAGCAGTGACCCAGGCAAGGTTGAAGGCCGCAACATAGTCAATTGCTGCACCAGTGGCCATCCGAGAATGAACTGGTACATGCCAATTAGCAATTTGACTCATTGACACCGTTCTAAAGACGGCGACAGATTCCCAAATTACAAAAATGAAGACCAGAATAATTCCGACCCGTTCAATCATTTGCACTGAACGTGAACCAGACGAGACACTAATGATGTGAAGAATACTCATGATAAGAATGCCGACAACGATTCCTTTATTACCGCCCGGTTGACCCCAAACTGGCCAGCCTAGTAGTTGGTGAAATAGTAAGCTCACTGACTGCGCGGCAATAAAAGTATTGGCTGCTGTCCACCCGATAAACTGAGTGATGTTAACTAACGATGGCAAATAAGAACCACGCTCACCAAACGAAGCCCGTGAAATTGCCATTGTTGAAACACCAGTCTGGTAACCAATGTACCCAATTAGGCTAAGAAAGACATACGATAATGCTGATGATAATACCAACACCTTCATTGCTAAACCAAAACCACAAGCTGCTAGTACACCGCCAACAAACCAAGTTCCGTTGTTAGCGTTGGCCCCAACCCAAGTAGCAAACATATCCCATCGTGTTGTTTTCCGACTTTTCATTGGAATACTCAAAATGGGTGTGTGGTGATTTGTCTTCACAATTATTCCTCCTCTACGAAAAACAGCCTGAAGTCCCGTTTGAGACTCCAGGCTGTTGGTCGCATGACAGGTTACCCACTCTGGGTATACTGGAATATTTGACGAAAGTCCTTCGTAGTCTCACAGGGCTACATTAAAAGCACTAATTAAATTGAGATTATTATATCAGGTTAATATCGAATGTCAACATTTATTTATCAACGTAAATACGTCGAACGCGTCGACTAATATTCGTCAAGATTTCGTAATTAATTGTTCCGGCATAGTCAGCAACGTCAGTCGCAGTAATTTCTTTGTCACCCGAACGGCCAAAGAGGACCACTGGTGTCCCAACTGGGTACTTTTGGGGAAGACGAACCATCATCTGATCCATACAGACCCGACCAGCAATTGGACAAATTTGACCATCCACAAGGACATGGAACCCCGTCATCCGACGTTCGTATCCATCTGCATAACCAACCGGCAACGTTGCTAGCCATTCATCTTCTTGAGCAGTATATGTTGCCCCATAGCTAACAGATTCACCAGCTCTTAACTGCTTAACAAAACTAATCGAAGTAATCAATGAACTAACCGGCTTAATCGGCAATGAGAGTGGTAATTCACGACCGGATGGGTTTAGGCCATACATTGAAATTCCCATTCTAACAGTGTTCGCCGTAATGGTGTCCTGATGCCACAAACCAGTAGCAGAATTAGCCATATGGACATATGGCGGCTTGACCTTCAAGCTATCAATCATCTTGTTCCAACGAGCAACTTGTTTTTGAAAGTATGTATGGTCCTCACTGTCAGCCGTAGCAAAATGCGTAAAAATCCCCTCAAATTCAAACTCAGGCTGTTTTAAAAGCTCAACCGCTTGGTGCAATTGGTCAACCGAGGTAAAGCCGATCCGCCCCATCCCCGTATCTAATCCCAGGTGTACTTTCAATGGCACTGTCCAGTTGTTAACTTGTGCCAAATGGTGATACTGCTGCAACCAGTCAAGATCACCAACCGTTAATGAAATATTATTCTCGGCAGCAACATGAGCATATTCCACGGGGGTAATCCCTAATACCAAAATTAGGGACGTTACTCCTTGATCACGTAACTCAAGGCCCTCATCTAAGATGGCAACACAGGTACCCGTTGCACCAGCCCGTAACGCTGCCTGGGCAACCGGAACCAGACCATTGCCATAAGCATTGGCCTTCACGACTGCTAAAATCTTGCTGCCAGCTGGCAAAGCTGCTTTCTGGGCAATAATATTATTCTGTAAAGCATTCAAGTTTACCTTTAAATATGTTTTCCGAAGACGTCCACTAATCATTAATTTCCTGCTCACTTTCTAAAATGATTTCAGTCATAACAAGATTTCTTGTATGACTTACTGAGGCGAAGGCCCGTCCATTAAATGGTGACTTAGTGACAATTGGAGCTCCTAAGTGGTTATCCAACACTTCCACAGATTGGAAATTAACCGTCTTACCGATTCCCGTCCCCATTGCCTTGGCAAAAGATTCCTTCAATGACCAACGGCCAGCTAAATATTCGGCAGCTCGCTGGCCCTTAAATTGCTGATACTGCTTTTGCTCTTTGGCCGTCAACACATGCTGAACAAAGCGAGGATGTTTCTTGGCAGCTTCAGCAGTACGTTGAATCTCAGTAATATCAACACCTAATCCCGCAATCACAATTATCCACCTCGCCTTTCTTTTTAAAAAATAATCATATAACATTTGATCAGTCTCTGGCAATTATTATAATTTGTATATTTTAATGAAAAGTAAATTGATTTATCTTCCTATTGTCCTTAAAATAGGCATGTTACATTATTTAATGTTATATAAAACAAATCGGTGAATTTATCGTCACTTTTTAACCGACAGTGGTAAAATTCTAGATGGCATTTCATAATTCGCCGGAAGGAGGTTCAAGCGGGTTTTTATGATTAAAGCGATTAAGAATCATCCGGTTGCCGGATTTATTGTAAAAACTATTTTCTACTTTCTTGTAATGCTTCTTCTAATCTACCTGTATGGATACTATGGTGCAGGTCAAGAACCATTTATCTATAACGAATTCTAATTCGGAGGAGAATATGATTAAAAATATTATTACGGCCTTGAATGAATCCGCTAAAGAGAATTCAAGCCGCATTGCATATGATGAGATGGGGACAACCCATACTTATCAAGAATTACTTGATCAATCAAACACTCTTGCTGCTTGGCTTGACCAGCAAGACTTACCAGCTAAATCACCAATTTTGGTATTTGGTGACCACCAGTTTGAAATGATCGTTTCGTTTGTCGGTATTCTAAAGACTGGTCATCCATATATTCCAGTTTCATCTGATTCTGCATTGCCACGAATGCAATCAATCTTAGATACTGCTCAACCATCTTTGATTATTGGCGTAGATGACTTTCCAGCTGATCAACTTAAGTTCAATGCTAATGTACTTAAACGGGATCAACTAGACAAGATCTTGGCTGATATTCATGACTTTACTGGTGATCAAATGGTTAAGGAGCATGATTTAGCATATGTCCTCTTTACTTCAGGGACAACCGGTTCGCCAAAGGGTGTCGAAGTTACCCAAGATAATTTCCGGACCTTTGTTGACTGGATGCTGAGTGATGATTTCAAACTACCTCACCACGTTAACTTCTTAGGGCAGCCACCTTATTCGTTTGATTTATCAAACATGTACTGGCTTCCTGCCTTACTAAGCGGCAGTACTATCAAGGCCATTCCACACGCCGTCGTTGAAAACTTTGGCCAACTCTTTACTGCTTTGCCAAAGTTAGACTTAAACGTCTTTGTCGGAACGCCGTCGTTTGCTGACATGCTGACTTTAAGTCCAGCATTTAATGAACAGCAAATGCCCGGCCTGCAAGTCTTCCTCTTCTGTGGGGAAGAGTTAACTGTGCGGACGGCTAAAACTCTTCAGCAACGTTTCCCACACGCACGTATCTTTAACACTTACGGTCCAACTGAAACGACTGTGGCCGTTACGCAAGTTGAAATTACACCAGAAATTGTTGCTAATAATGACCGTCTCCCGGTTGGTTATGCTAAACAGGGTGTTACCCTTTCTATTTGGAATGGTGATCAACAAATCACTGAACCAGGTAAGCAGGGCGAAATTATCATCGCTGGTGACAGTGTTGCCAATGGTTATATGAATAATCCCGAAAAGACTAAGAAAGCTTTCTTTGAATTAGATGGTCAACCAGCTTACCGGACGGGAGATGCAGGAATTCTTGATGCAGATGGTCTCCTCCATCACAAAGGCCGGATGGACTTCCAAATCAAGATTCATGGTTTCCGAGTTGAACTAGCTGAAGTGCGCACGAGTCTGGAAAAGAGCAAGTACATCAAGCAAGCTGTGGCAGTGCCAAAGTATAACGCTAACCATCAAGTCAGTCACTTGATTGCTTACGTTATTCCAGCTGACAATGACTTCAGCGATGATAAAAAATTGACGGCCGCAATCCGGGAAGACCTGAAAGGACTCATCATGCCATACATGATGCCAACCCAGTTCATTTATCGGGATTCATTTCCAATGTCTGCCAACGGTAAAATTGCGGTTAAACAATTAATTAGTGAGGCCAACAAATAATGATTAATTGGATCGCTAGTTTACCTAATTTCACTGCTTATGGCACCCCAATTTACTTTGTCTACCTCTTACTGGCAATCTTGCCCCTGAGTATTGGGTTATACTTTGGCAAGCGGTTTGCTTGGTATGAAGCATTAGTTAGCTTCATCTTCATCTTCCTGATGTTTGATGGTGCTAGTTGGCAACAATTAATTTCACTGATTGTTTACGTAATTTACCAAACAATCATCGTCATGGGTTACCACCATTACCGACAAAGTAATAATTCTTCATTAATCTTTTACCTTACTTGCGCGGTATCAATTCTCCCAATTGTCATCGTTAAGCTTTCGCCAGCAATGGTTGGCCACAACTCGTTACTTGGCTTTCTCGGGATTTCTTACCTGACTTTCCGAGCGGTAGGGACAGTTATTGAAACACGTGATGGCATGGTTAAACAAATTAGTCCATGGTCGTTCATCCGGTTCATGGTCTTCATGCCGACCATCACCTCTGGGCCAATCGATCGTTACCGGCGGTTTGAAAAAGACTACCAGGCGGTTCCAGAAAGGACTGCCTACTTGAAACTAGTTAATACAGGAATTTATTACCTGTTTCTCGGTTTCTTATACAAGTTCATTATCGCCTACTTCTTCGGACAACGTTTCTACCCATACTTTGAAAAGGCTGCAATGGCCGATCCAAGTCCCCTTTCGTGGAACTTGTTAGGTGTCATGTACATGTATGGGATGTACCTCTTCTTTGACTTTGCGGGTTATTCCTTATTTGCCGTTGCAATTTCATACTTCATGGGTGTAAAGACCCCAATGAACTTTAAGCAACCATTCAAGTCCAAGAACATCAAGGAATTCTGGAACCGTTGGCACATCAGTTTGTCGTTCTGGTTCCGTGATTACATCTTCATGCGATTTGTTTTCATGGCTACCAAAAAGCGTTGGTTCAAGAACCGGAATGTTCTGTCATCAGTTGCTTACATGCTTAACATGATGCTGATGGGTTTCTGGCATGGTATTACTTGGTACTATATTCTCTATGGTTTCCTTCAAGGGTTAGGACTAGTCGTTAATGACTGGTGGCTTCGTTATAAGCGCAAGCATCTTAAGGGAATGCCTCACAATACATTTACCAAGTGGGTTGCTATTTTCGTTACTTTTAACTTTGTTATGTTCACATTCTTAATCTTTAGTGGTTTCCTAGATACGTACTTCTTCGGAAACACGCATTAATACCTATAGGAGGTTTTTATTATGAAGGAAGATATTATTAACATTTTAGCTGACGCAACTGGTCGGGACGCAAGTGACTTTGCTGATTCAAGCGAAGACTTATTCGCCGATGGTTTATTGGATTCCATGGCCACTGTTAGTGTGCTTTTAGCTTTACAAGACCAATTCTCCATTCAAGTTCCTGTTTCTGAATTTGACCGTAGTCAATGGAACACAGTTGATAAGATGGTTGAACGTGTAAAGGAGCTCCAAAATGACTAACCGCAAGCGACTGTGGTACACATTTGGCCCAGTCATTCTTGCCCTGGTTTTAATTCTCTTACTCTTCTCATTACCCGTTGGTGGCAAACATTCATCAACAACCGAAAAGCGGGCAGCGGTTTCTTTAAGCCCCGTCGTATTCAAAAACCAGTCGATTAAGCAACAGGCTTTCTCCGATAAAAGTACCAACTACGTACCTTACTTTGGTTCCAGTGAACTACGGCGGTTTGACCGTTTCCACCCTTCAATCATGGCTGCGCGTTACCATAACTTCACCCCATTCCTCATGGGTTCACGTGGTACCCAGTCTTTGCCACAGTTCTTTAACATCACCACGATGGAGGGTCAATTACGTGGCAAAAAGGCTGTTTATATCGTGTCACCACAATGGTTCGTTAAGCAGGGAATTATGCCAGCAGCCTTCAAATACTACAATGGTTCTTTAGCTAACTTAACCTGGTTAAAAAATGCCAATCCTCATTCCCCTTACGATCGATACGCGGCTAAACGGCTCGTTCAAATGTTAGGGAAAGAAGGAACGGTTTCTGGGTACGCTGCTAAGATTGCAAAGGGACAATCCTTAAACAGCTGGGAAAAAGGAATGATTAATTTCCGTTTATCCTTGCTTCAACATCAAGATGAATTGTTCTCCGATCTGCAAATTAATGATAATTACGATCGATTCATCAAACCCCAAGTTAAGAAATTGCCTGCTCATTATGACGC
Organism: Limosilactobacillus frumenti DSM 13145; assembly: GCF_001436045.1. GTDB lineage: Bacteria > Bacillota > Bacilli > Lactobacillales > Lactobacillaceae > Limosilactobacillus > Limosilactobacillus frumenti. The sequence continues at coordinate 72,215 of NZ_AZER01000003.1, read as the reverse complement.
TAATAAGCTTCACAACGAAGCAATTGCAAATGGTCGTCACGAGGCTAACAATAACAGCTTCCACGTCAAGAACTCCTTCTATAACAAGAAGGTTAAGCCTGATCTGAAGAAGCTGCGGGGATCACAACGTAAGTTCAACTACAACCAGTCACCTGAATACGGTGATCTTCAAGTTGTTTTGAACCAGTTCAATAATAACCAGATGAACGTCATGTTTGTTATTCCACCGGTTAACAGCCGCTGGGAAAAGTACACGGGCCTAAATATGGACATGTACTACCAGACTGTTGACAAGATTAAGTTCCAACTGAAACAACAGGGCTTTACCAATGTTGTTGACCTGTCACATGATGGTTCCAAGCCATACTTCATGGAAGATACCATCCACATCGGTTGGGCTGGTTGGGTTAAGTTCGATCAAGCAACAAGCAACTTTATCGACCACCGTCAACCACAACCGCATTACCACCTTAGTCGTCAATTCCTAACTAAGAAGTGGGCTAACTTAATTCCAAGTCAACACAACCTGGAACACTTCAAACAAACAGAATTAGATAAATAATTAAAAGATCCATTCGGCAATTCTTGTCGAATGGATCTTTTTGATTATTCTGTTGTCCGGTGTCGGATGTTAAATGAATGGCGACTGGAATGGCTATTACCATGATTATCATGGTGGCGAGACCGTTCATTATTACGCCGCTGATGACCGTTCCGGTGTCTACGATTGTAATGATGACCATGACGATTATGATATCCACTATGCCGTCCTGAGTTACGGTGGCGTCGCGGCAGTGGCCGTTCTGGGGTAATCTTAACTGGAACCTCTGATGCTGCTTCCTTCGTCATGTCATTCAATAAAGCAGCGACCAAGTCAACTGCATTGTGGGACGCTAATAATTTTTCAGCTGCATCGTGGTAGCGCTTGGTAGAATCGGCAGCCATTAATTCGTCAATGTCATTAACTGCTGAAGCGACCTGCCCATTAAACGCTTCTTCAGCAGTGGGCGGCTTCAATGGCAGCATCCGCACGCGGGTCAGTTTTTCAATTTCATGCAGGTAGTCCATCTCATTGGGCGTAACAAATGTTAAGGAAACGCCATGATGCCCTGCTCGACCCGTTCTTCCAATCCGGTGAACATAGCTGTCAGGGTCCGAAGGAATATCATAGTTGTATACGTGCGTAACACCGGAAATATCCAACCCCCGGGCTGCAACATCCGTTGCTACTAATATGTCCAGTTGCCCCCGTTTGAAGCGTCGCATAATTTTAGAACGCTGGTCTTGACTTAAATCACCGTGAATTCCGGCGGCATTGTAACCACGAGCAATTAAGCCGCGCGATAATTCATCCACCCGCCGTTTTGTCCGACCGAAGACAATCGTCAAGTCAGGATCCTGAACATCAATTAACCGGGTCATGATATCAAACTTCTCGTAATCCTTGGCCCGTACATAGTACTGGTCAACTAAGTCCGTTGTTAATTCCTTAGCCTTGATCCGTACCATCGTCGGATCAGTCATAAATTTAACACCGATTTTCTTAATTTCTGGTGGCATAGTCGCCGAGAACAGCAATGTTTGACGGTCGGCTGGAGTCTGGTTGACGATGGCCTCAATATCATCGAGGAAGCCCATATTAAGCATTTCATCGGCTTCGTCTAATACTAAAGTTTGGATATCTTTCAACTTCACCGTATGCCGGCTCAAGTGATCTCGCAACCGTCCAGGAGTTCCAACGAGAATTTGGGGATGCTGTTTTAAGTTCCGGATTTGGCGCCGAATATCAGCCCCACCATAAACTACTTGTACCCGCACATGCTTATCTTTTCCTAAACGAAAAAGTTCTTCTTGTGTTTGAATAGCTAATTCACGTGTTGGTGAAATAACGAGGGCTTGAATTGCAGGATTATTATTATCGACGTGTTCAATAATTGGCAGGCCAAAAGCAGCCGTTTTCCCCGTACCTGTCTGTGCCTGGCCAATTACATCCTGGCCTTTAAGGACCATGGGAATCGTTTGTTCTTGAATGGGAGTAGCTTCTTCATAGCCACTGCGCTTAATTGCTTTTAATAGGCTATCTGATAAACCTAATTCACTGAATTTCAAATATTTTCCTCCTAAAAACACCAGCCGACTTAAAACAAGCACTGTTGGTCGGCTGGTAATTAAATCAACTTATTTATTTGTTAATGCCCGCAAAACTTCCTCAAGGTGAATACCGTGACTAGCTTTCAACAAGACCATGTCGTCAGCGGTCAATGCTCGCTGGAGGTCCGTTGTTAGTTGAGCTAAACCATCATCTGGATAATAATGGACATCCACTGCTGGATAACCATCCTGAATCAATTTATCTTGCAGGTACTTCATATTACTACCGATCAGGTAAACCTGCTGAATATGGTCATGATCGATATTAGCAGCTAGACTAGCGTGCAAACGCGGAGCAGCGTCTCCGAGTTCCAACATATCGCCTAACACTGCGATCCGGTGCCCGCTGGTTGGTGTTTCCGCAATCGTCTTTAAAACCTGGCGAGCAGCGGTTGGATTGGAGTTGTAAACATCAGACAAGATCTGTTCGCCATTACTCCCCTTAACCCACTCAGCACGATTTTCGGTTAACTCAACATCTTTTAACGCCTGTTTCATGTGTTGGGGACTAATATGCAACCGCTGGCCAACCGCAATTGCTGCCAATGCGTTATTAACATTATATTCACCGACCATCGGAATCGTGAAGTCCATGTCTGGCCACTGGTTAACCTTAAAGTCAATTGACCGCTCATGCAGGTGAACACTAGTAGCGTAGAAGTCATCATCAAGGTGACGACCAAAGGTAATCCGATCCTGAGCCAGGTCACGTGTTCTCTCCTGGAGTAATGGTTCATCACCATTGTAGACCAGGGCCCCATCTTCCTTGAGACCATGAACAATTTCCATCTTGGCGTCCGCAATCTTATCCCGGGTGCCGAAGAATTCAATATGGGCTTCGCCGATCATCGTAATTACAGCGATATCTGGAGAAACCAACCGACTTAAGAAGTCTAGTTGACCAAAACGGTCCATCCCCATTTCAACAACCACAACTTCAGTATTCGATTCCATGTTTAATAATGTCACGGGAACGCCAATTTCATTATTAAAGTTAGCGTGCGTCTTCGTTACATTCAGTTGCGTACTCAAAATAGAGGCCGTCATATCTTTAGTCGTGGTTTTACCATTGCTCCCCGTCACCGCAACCACGATCGGGTTAATCTTATGTAAATAATATTTACTGAGCTTTTGCAATGCCTTCAACGGATCAGCCACCACTAAAACTGGTTGATCAGGGTTCGTAGTGACATCATGGTCACTAGCCCACAAGGTTGCTGCTGCACCATTATCAAAGGCACTCTGAACAAACTGGTGACCGTCTTGTGCCCCTTGTAGTGGAACAAACAGTGCACCAGCTTCCAATTCACGACTGTCAAAGGCAACGCTGGTTATTTCCACGTCTTGCCACTGACTTATTTCATTTTGAACGCCGATTGCTGAAGCAATTTCGGCTAATTTCATCTTCATGAAAGAGCTCCCTCTTATTTCCAATCTTTAGTCTAGCTTTTTAATTATATCATCATCTCCATTTAAAGGCGATAATATCGGCATAAAAAAGGCCTGATCGCTGTTTCAACGATCAGGCTATCCGTATGATTTACATTTTTTTGAGGCGGGCAATCCGCTGGTCTAGTGGCGGATGAGTGTCAAAGAGGTGGGCAAACGGGTGATGCTTGGCATTGAGCTCTGGATCACTAATGTACAAAGCTGAGCTGCTTGGTGCCACCTTCGCCATTGGGTCAGCAGACTTCAACTTCGTCAGCGCAGAAATCAGGCCCTGGGGATTACGTGTTAATTCAACAGAACCAGCATCCGCCAGGTACTCCCGATTCCTGGACAGGGCCATCTGGGCAATTGAGGCCGCCAGTGGCGCCAGGATAATTAAGAGAATTGATCCCACGATGGCAAAGATACCAGATGGACTGTCATCGTTATCTGAGCGACGGCCACCAAACCACCAGAAGTTCCCGGCAAAGTTTACCAATGCCGCAATGGCTGCTGATAAAGCGAGCGCAATTGTCTGCAAACGAATATCATAGTTTTTGACGTGACTCATCTCATGCCCCATTACCCCTTCTAATTCTTCCCGATTCATCATTTGCAACAGACCACTTGTTGCGGCTACTGCAGCGTGTTCAGGGTTATTGCCCGTAGCAAATGCATTGGGGCTAGGATCATCAATGATAAACACGCGGGGCATCGGCACTTGAGCAACCATGGCCATGTCTTCAACAACGTGCCACAATTCCGGTGCTTCACTAGCAGAATGAATTTCATGAGCATTATTCATGTTCATGACCACTTCCGTTGACTGGCCAATCATCACTGACATATAAATAACGGCCACAATCGCCGCAATAATAATGCCACCTACTGTTGTGCCTGCAAACAAATAACCAATTGCTGCGCCAATTACTGCTACCAGGATAAAGAATCCCGCCATTACCAAAATAGTTTTGCGTTTATTTCGCGCAATTTGCTGATATAACATGTTAGACCTCGTTAATCATCAAATGAAACTTTCGGGACCTGCTTACTTTCCTTTGGTACTTGTAAGTAATCCATTTGGGTGAAGTGTTGTAAGTGCGCAACAATATTAGTGGGAAAAGATTGAATGCGGGCATTTAATGCAGCTACAGTACTGTTATATAGTTGCCGCGAGTAGGCTATCTTGTTTTCTGTATTGCTTAATTCTTCCATGAGTTGTTGATATTCGGTACTTGCCTTTAAGTCTGGGTAGTTTTCCGCCACTGCATAAATTGACCGCAAACTGGATGATAATTGGTTGGAAACTTCCATCAGCTTCGCATGGTCCCCTTCAGGAATATCAACCATTTGCTGTCGCAACTTAGTTACCTTTTCCAGCGTACTGGCTTCGTACTTACTGTAACCCTTTACGGTTGATAGTAAATTGGGAATCAGATCATTCCGCCGTTGCAGTTGAACATCAATTTGACTCCATGATTCTTGCGCGTGGGTTCGCAATTGCACTAAACCGTTGTACATTACTGCATAAGCGATTACTAACAGTACAATCACTGCCACTATGATAATAGTTGTCATCATAACTCTTTCCTCCTTAAGATTTCCCTCTATTGTAGCAAATCTGTAATCGACAACGCGATTACTTGGTTTTTCTTTAGCAAATTCTAATGATTATGCCTATGATAGAATTGAAGAATAAAGTGAGGTGTCATTTATGAAAATAATTTTCGTTTGTCTTGGCAATATCTGCCGCTCCCCAATGGCTGAAGTCATGTTTCGCCACATGGTCCAGCAAGCGGGATTAAGTAATAAAATTCAAATTGATTCTGCCGCAACCAGTAGCGAAGAGGAAGGCAATCCACCTCATCCAGGAGCTCAGAAGACAATGCGGCACCATGGCCTCGATCCGACCGGCTTGGTATCGCGGCCAATTACAACAGCTGATTTCCACTCCGCAGATTATATCATTTGCATGGACCGGATGAATGAGGAAAACCTTCTGCGGATGGCACCACCACAGGACCGCCATAAAATTCATCGCGCATATGAAATCATCCCCGGTAAAGAGGATAGTGTCATCCCCGACCCTTGGTACACGCATCGGTTTGAAGACACTTATCACAGCCTAGCGGAAGTGCTGCCAGAATGGTTAAATAAATTTCAAAAAGAACTCCAATAGGTAACAGTTGAAAATGCTACAACACAGTACATAAAGAAGGCTCTAGTGTTCGGAAAATCCAAACACTAGAGCCCTCTTATGTTTACAGGGAACGACAAGCTGTTCTGTCTCATTCCTTTACTTTATGACTTACGGCCAGTCGTATATTTGTTAGAGAAGTTATGCTGAACTTGTTGCGGAGCCTGTTTAAATGGCATCGACTTAACAAACTTTCCCCGGATCATGAGTCGATTAGCACCAGTAGCATCACAGGTAACTAAGGTGATAATTTTTTGTGGAGTATTTTGAACAACGTCGACCCGCGTCGCTGCAATAAACTTGCGCTCCGTAATTTGGTATTCATAGACACGGTTTAAATCAGTAATGTAAACCTTTTGCCCCACCTTAGCGTGATAATACAATGGCGAGAATAAGATCTTGCTACCATGGGCCATATTATGCCCAGCTAATGCGTAGTTTCCTTGCCCCATTTTCATGTCTGGCCGGAAGGTTCCCGCTGCCAAAGCAAGTGTGGTGTTGTCGACCCCCTTACCAATTGGCAAGGTCATGTCAATAGCCGGAACAGTAATTTCACCAATAATATTAATCGGTTGCCGTTTGGCCCGGGCTCGCGCCACTGTCTGGAGGCTCAGGTCCTGAGCATTGCTAAAATCATAATTAGCAGCTTTAGTATTGTTCTTTTTAATCTCTTGACGTGAGATCTGTGGACGGTAGCTTCCCGCTAGATGGTATTTAATCTGCTGGTTAAAAATCAGTACTACGGACAGCAGTAGTAATATAACCACCGCAGTCCAGCGCAACCAACTACGAGACTGCCGCTTTTTAGGCTCTTTCAAGGTTTGCCACTCCTTCGTTGAATATTTACATGTGTCTAGTATAGCGATATAACTTACTTTTGTATAGTATTTTTAGCTTACTGTTCACCCTTCTTAACTGGAACGGGGGCACTCTTATTATCCAATAAATATTGCTCAATAATACGCACAATTTCCTTATTTTGGGGAAGATCTGAATGCTGGGCATCATCACCAGTAACCGTCATCGTCGTATAGTGCTTAACTTGTTTCTGATAAATGTACTTACCGGCTTGAACACTTTCTTCCGGAACTAGACCATCAGAATCATAACTTTCGGTTCCTGCAACGGAGATGACGCTTAATGACGAAGGAATCTTTTTCTTATTTTTTTCTAAATCCAAAAACATTTGGGTCGGTGATTGAATTGACTTTTCAGCAAAGTTGAATGGAGTTCCCAAAGTCATTAACCGTTTCACGGTAATCGAATCAGAATATTGTGAATAATACTTTTCCAACCAGTAAGTCCAAACTAGGCCACCGTTGGAATGGCCAAAAGCCTTGAAGTTATTAAAGTGATACTGTTTAGTTAAACTTTCAAAAGCAATATTGAGCATTCGTGCTTGTTTCTTAATATTGTCATACCCATCATGATTATTTTTAAAACCGATTACAATAATGGGCTCACGATCACCACGATGGATATACCCGGTTGTCGATAATTTATCATTGTTGCCAACCTGAATTTTCATTAGGCTATGCTTTTTATCTGTATCTTTATTTAACAAATTGACTAACTGATTAAAGCGATTCTCAGTCGCCGAACTTCCTGGCACCATAATAACTGGTGACATTTTTGGCTTTCTTTGCTGAGCGAGGTAAGCATTGCTGGATCGCATCCACACAAAAGCAGGAGCAGCTAACAAAATCAACGCCAGGATAATTAATATTAGAATAAGACGACTCCGCTTACGGGGATTGAGTTCATCTAATTTAGGCATCAGAACCGACCTCCCTTAACCTGATATTGGGGCCACTTTTCCAAAAGACGAACAAACGGCAGATAGAGCCACACATCTAGGATAAACAAAGCAATCGTAAACATTAATACCCACCAATTACCATTTGTGGCGATGAATGAAATTAATGGTCCTGGTGTACCAACGAGTACCGGATAAGGGGTCGCTGGCAGGATATGAATAGTAATTGCGAGGGCCGCAATCAACATATTTAATGTCGGAATGAAAACTGCCGGCAAGAACAAGATTGGGTTCATCAATACTGGAATCCCCACCATCACACCAAAAGATGAATTAAAGAGGGTTGGAATCAGTGACCACCGAGCGATTCGGTGATAGTCGCGCCGACGGCCAACAATCAAAATAGCCACTAATAAAGCGAGCAACGCACCGTGGCCACCAAAATTAGCAAAAGAATTATAAAGTGACCCACCTAGTAAGGGATGGGGGACATTCCAGCAACTATTATGTTGTAAGGCATAATTTAAGTTCTCTTCAAAGCTTAACCCCGACATCATTACATTAGCACTATTAGCTGTCCCTAATCCCAACCAGTCTACAACGGCCATTAATAGTTTGGTTAAGACAACTAACCACAACTGGTTATCATTCTCACCGACATTAATAAGCGTACTGTAACCAGAGCGCAACCAAGCATTGAGAACGCTAAAGTTCAGTAAGAAGGAAATGACGACAGCAGATACCACCGCAATGATCACTGGCCAAATTGCCAATAATGAACGATCATAAATGGAAATAAAGGTGTGATTATCTGAATAATTTCGTTCCTTTGCCAACCAGCGGTACAACTGACCAACTCCATAACCGATGACAAAGGCAAGTAAAACACTTTGACTGCCTAATAGTTTCCAATTGAAATTACTAATTCCCTTTACCATTGAAAATTTATCATAACGAAATGCCACTAGTAGTAAGGCAATAATTCCAGTCATACCAGCCGTTTGCGCATCGCGATGGTACAACCGGGCAGTGTATTTAGCGGCTTCATAAACTACTAACAAGCCAAAAAGACTTAATGTCACCTGATTAATTGCAAACAACGCTGCTTGACACGCTTTAAATATCCAATCAGGCATCCACTCGCTAAAATAGAAGATATTGGCAAAAAAGCCATCTTCTGAAAACATGGTTTTAAGGATCATTTGCGCGATCGAACCTACTAATGCAAATGGAAACAATGCTAACAAAGTGTCATGAACAATAGAAATGAATGAACTATGAGTTAGCCACTGCAGGAACTGATAACCTCGTCGTTTCATAAAAACACCGCCAATTTATCTTTAAATAATAAAAAAGACGAGATTGGTCGTCCCAATCTCGTCTGTAAATTAAAGTCAGTCTTACTTGAGACCGTACTTCTTGTTGAACTTGTCCACCGCACCATCTGCTTGAGTAAACTTTTGCTTACCAGTGTAGAATGGGTGTGAATCAGAAGTAACTTCCACCCGAACTAATGGGTATTCGTTACCGTCTTCCCACTTGATAGTTTCACTGGAATTTACAGTGGAACCTGAGAGAAACTTGTAACCAGTAGAAGCATCTTGAAATACTACTGGATGATAATCTGGATGAATTCCTTTTTTCATAATTTATACGCTCCTTTTGCCATGAATCATTGCCTGAAACATAGATAATCAACTTTAACAGGATAACACGATTTTTTAACGGATGCAAGAACTTATCCAACCGTGACGGAAGAATCGTCCTCAATCGAAACATTGGCCCCTAACCGGTTCAGCTTCCAGACAATCCGGTCATAGCCCCGTAAAATATTACCCGCGTTGTTAATAACCGTCTTGCCATCTGCCATTAAACCAGCAATTGTTAATGCTGCTCCGGCACGAATCTCACCAGCAGAAACAGTTGCTCCGTGGAGATGGTCGGTATGACGAACAATAATCATCCCATCATGGGCTTCAATGTTCATGCCCATCTTTTGCAATTCTGGAATGTGCTTAACCCGCTTAGGATAAATCGTATCAACAATGGTACTGTCCCCTTCTGCTAAGGACATCAAGGGAGTCAGTGGTTGTTGCAAGTCGGTGGCGAATCCTGGGAATGGCATCGTCTTCACATTGATTGCTTTCAAATGTTCCGATTTCGGCACGTAAATCTTATCACTATCTATTTGCAGGTTAACACCCATTTCAATTAGCTTACTAGTGAAGGATTCCAAGTGTTCCGGAATGATGTTGTGAACCATAATACCATCACCCATGGCCGCAGCCAGGGAAAGATAGGTTCCAGATTCAATTCGATCTGCAATAATGGTATGGGTGTTCATTGATTGCAGGGTGCTAACACCGGTAATCCGAATGGTATCAGTCCCCGCACCACGAATCTTTGCTCCCATGTTGTTCAAGAAGGTTGCTAAGTCAATAATTTCGGGTTCCTTAGCAGCATTTTCAATGATCGTTGTCCCTTCTGCACGAACAGCAGCTAAGATACTGTTGATCGTTGCCCCAACAGAGACCATATCTAAAAAGATCCGAGTCCCATGTAAGCCATTCGGGGCATCCAAGTGAACAGTTCCATTATTCTCTGAAACAGAAGCACCCAATGCTTTAAAGGCTTTCAAATGTTGATCAATTGGCCGTGGACCAATATTGTCACCACCAGGGAAAGTTAACGTTGCACGGTGAAAGCGGCCCAATAAAGCACCCATGAAGTAGTAAGAAGCTCGCAGACTCTTAATGGCCTTGCTTGGCAATTCTGCTTCAACAATTTGCGTTGGATCAATATCCAACACCCCATGAGTGAATGATGACTTTACATTCATCGATTTCAAAATGATCATCAAATTGTGAACATCTAAAATATCGGGGACCGTATCAAACTGCACTGGCGTATCAGCTAGAATGGCGGCCGGAATTAAAGCAACGGTACTATTCTTAGCGCCACCGATTGTCACTTCTCCGGAAAGGCGGTGTCCTCCCTGAATGATCATTCGTTTCATTTTCGTTTCCTCACTTAAAATTAGTATTTATTAAGATTTTTATTAGATTTAATTAATTTTATTAGTTAATATTGCTCCTTATTTGAACAATCAATTGTAATAATAATTAATTATTTAACAAAAAACAACCTTTTATGATCAATCTTAATGATTTTTGAAGGGAAGCGGCAAATAACTAACGGGCCAAGCGTTTGACGACACTTTGCCCGTTATATTGTGATCTTATTAACGAAATCAATCAACTGTTATTCTGATTATTTGCCTTCAGCTGCCGCCTTAACAAAGGCCTTAAAGAGACCCTCTGGATGGTTAGGACGGGACTTGAATTCTGGGTGATATTGAGCCGCAACAAAGAAGCGCTTCTTAGGTAATTCAACCACTTCAACTAAATTACGGTCGGGGTTAATTCCAGAAACAACTAAGCCGTGGTCTTCCATTTCTTGACGATATTCATTGTTGAATTCGTAACGGTGACGGTGCCGTTCACTAATCATGGATTGGTTGTCATAAGCAGCCGCAGCAACTGTCCCTGCCTTCAGCTTGCATGGGTAAGCCCCTAACCGTTGGGTTCCACCCATGTCTTCAATATTTTCTTGATCAGCCATCAAGTCAATGATGTTGTGCTTAGTGTTTGGATCAAATTCTGTGGAGTTAGCGTCCTTGTATCCCAGTACATCCCGGGCAAATTCGATGCAAGCCGTTTGCATCCCCAGACAAATACCCAAGTATGGAACATCGTTTTCACGGGCATACTTAATTGCAGTGATCATTCCTTCGATTCCTCGTGAACCAAAGCCACCTGGAACCAGGATCCCGTCATAATCCTTCAAAGTATCAGCAACATTGTCTTCGTTAATGTGTTCAGCATTAAAGTGGTCAATCTTAACCTTGGCATCAACAGGGTAACCAGCATGCCGTAATGCCTCGTTCACTGAAATGTAAGCATCTTGCAAGTCTGTGTACTTCCCAACCATGGCGATCCGGACGGTCTTAGTTAAGTCATTTTCAATATGGTTAACCATATTAGTCCATTCACGCATATCGGCAACTGGGCAATCCAAGCCAAAGTGGTCCACAACCAGTTGGTCCATCCCCTGTTTTTGCAAGTTCAACGGAATTTCGTAGAGGGTATTAACATCCAATGATTCAATGACCGCCTTCGGATCAACATCACAGAATAAGGCAATCTTTGAACGCATTTCATCAGTAATTGGTTTTTCAGTCCGGACAACCAGAATGTTTGGTTGAATTCCTAAGCCCCGTAGTTCACGAACACTGTGTTGGGTTGGCTTAGTCTTCATTTCGCCAGCGGCTCGTAGGTATGGGATCAGGGTAGTATGAATATAAAGGACATTTTTGTCACCAACCTCTTCCTTCATTTGCCGAATAGCTTCCATGAATGGTTGAGATTCAATATCACCAACGGTCCCACCAATTTCAGTAATAACGACTTCAGCGTCAGTACTTTCACCAGCCCGTTTAATCTTATCTTTAATAGCGTTAGTAATGTGAGGGATTACTTGAACGGTCCGTCCTAAGTAATCACCACGCCGTTCCTTCCGCAAAACTTCAGAGTAGATTTTACCAGTAGTGACGTTGGAGTACTTGTTTAAGTCATTGTCGATAAACCGTTCATAGTGACCTAAATCCAGATCGGTTTCCGTCCCATCATCGGTAACAAAGACTTCACCGTGTTGATATGGACTCATGGTCCCTGGGTCAACGTTAATATATGGATCGAACTTTTGGATAGCTACCTTCAAGCCGCGGTTCTTTAATAAGCGGCCCAGAGAAGCAGCAACAATACCCTTACCTAATGATGAAACAACTCCACCGGTTACAAAAATGTACTTTGTCATTGTGCTATGTCTACTCCTTTGTAATATATTGGGGATTAAATATAAAAGACTCCCTATTTCATTTGAAACAGGGAGCCATCATTTAAACGAACGATTGACCTGTCTTCACAGGCGCCCAAGAAAGATAATACAGGGTCAACCTAAGATAGTCAAGCAAAAAAATGATTATTCATCATCATCGTCGTCACTATCATCATGCAATTCAGATAATTGGCCTTCAATGCCGTCATCTAGACCGTCATCAGCGTAATCATCATCGTCGTCATCATCATAGTCATCATTATCTTCGTCGTCATTGTCATCCAGATCTTCATCTTCTGGATCATCGTTATCATAATCAATCACATCATCATCGTTGTCAGAGTCGGCTAAGAAGGCATTAACCTTACGACGCTTCTTAGTTGGACGATCATCCTCTTCATCGTCATCACTTTCACCAACAGTGGCTTCATCAATTGATTCGTATGGGTACCATGCACGCAAGCCCCAGGTATTGTCACCTAAGGAGATAAAACTGCCATCGATATTCAAATCAGTATAGAACTGCGAAAGTCGCTCCCGAATCTCTTCATCGCTCTTACCTAAGTATTGCTGAACCTCATTGGTTAAATCAACAAATGCCATTGCCTCACCATGGTGTGCAAGAATAGCGTGAGCAACTTCGATCATTGAAAGTTCTGATTTGTCTTGGCCGTCAAAAATCTTTAAATCCAAATTGGTGCACATCCCTTCAAAAAAGTCTATCCTACATTCTACAATGCTAGCGACTAAATTGCAATTGCAGTTGGTAAGTTCCTACTAGTTGATTGCCAGAAACTAACTGGTACTCCAAGTCAACGTTCCCGCGAGCCGCTATGGGGTCAAAATCAACCAAGAGCCGATTGGTAGTTACTTCTAAGTCAATTATGCCGTATTCCGTTTGGTAACGTGCCTTTGTCGTCTGTCGATTTAAGAAGGTAAATACTGTCTCCCTAATACCACTACGCCGTAAATGAAGTTCATCATTATTCAAACGAAATTGAACTGGCGTTGTCTGCCCCTGTTGGTGTTCGTGATAACGAAGGTAGTATTTCCCATTCAAATTCACAAATTGGCCGTCTTCAGTAAAATGAAACCGTTCCTGCTGGCCATCTTGCTCCATCACCGTTGTTAACTCAACATGAACCGGGGTTGCTTTTTTTACCATTGTCAATCTCCCTCTAAATAAATTTCGTGTTGTTGAAAATGTTAATGTTACGCTTTCTTTAGTATAATGAAAGTGTTTATTTGTCAACCAAAAACACCAGAGAAAAGAAGTTTATCATGAATTCATTATTTAACCAACCAACAGCGATTTTTCGGCAGCCATTAATGGTCGATAATAACTTGTCATCTTTTGTTTATACTAATGCCCTTTTGGACCATAGTGATGATCTGAACGTTAACCTCATCCACTTTTGGTCGTTAACTGATACCGTTATCTTAGGTCTCAAAGACCAACGTCTGCCACACCTATCAAATGCACTGACGTATCTCAAGCATCATCACTTCAACTACTTCATGCGTAATTCTGGTGGTCTGGCCGTAGTCAGCGATGCTGGTGTCCTCAATTTTTCCATTTTCTTACCATGGCACCTGGTCGGTAAAGAATTGCAAATTGATGAAGCCTATCAAGTAATGACCAATATCATTAGCAAAGCTTTCCCAGAGTTGACAATCGAAACTGGTGAGATCACCCACTCTTATTGTCCGGGAACCTTTGATATTAGTGTTAACGGCCAAAAGATCGGTGGAATGGCCCAACGACGGAACAAGAATGGAGCAGTCGTTATGCTCTACTTGAGTGTCTGTGGCAATCAAACCAGCCGTGGTGAACTGGTTCGCGACTTTTATAGTCATGGTCTCCAAAATGAAGAGAACAAGTGGAACTTCCCCGATGTTTGGCCGACTGCCATGACAACCGTTGAAGAATTGCTCCACCAACCATTAACTATGCAGGATGCTGAGATCCGGTTATCTTCTGTATTCACGAACCAGGAGGCAGACATTAATCAATTACTGTGGTCGGCCCCATTTATTGAATCACTGGCCAAGCAGGTTACTTACATGCAGCGATTGCAAGAACGAATTAACTAAGGAGGTAACATCTAGTGAGTTTCACTGATGAACAATTACCAAAGGATAAGGTTTTTCGTGACCCGATCCATGGTCAAATCATCGTCGATAACCAAATCATCCTCGACCTAATTAATACCCCTGAATTTCAAAGACTCCGGCGAATCAAACAATTAGGGACCACTTCGCTCACTTTTCACGGTGCTGAACACTCCCGTTTTGGCCACTGTCTTGGAGTTTACGAAATCACCCGGCGGATGTGCAATCGATTCCAAAGGAACTACCCTTCTTTGCAGTCGGGCGATGGTCTTTGGGATGACCGCGAGCGGCCGGTCGCGCTCTGTGCAGCTCTACTGCATGACTTGGGCCATGGACCATACTCCCATACCTTCGAGCACATTTTTAATACTGATCATGAAAAAATTACCCGGGAATTAATCACTAACCCGGGGACCAACGTCAATCGCATCTTAAAACGGGTCTCCCCCATCTTTCCTGAACAGGTTGCTAGTGTTATTGATCATACTTACCAAAATCCGCAGGTTGTCCAAATGATCTCTAGTCAGGTTGATGCCGACCGGATGGATTACTTACAACGGGATTCTTACTATACCGGCACTAATTATGGGAAGTTTGACCTGGACCGGGTCCTACTCATGATGCGACCAATTAAATCTGGAATCGCGTTTGACATTTCGGGAATGCACGCAGTCGAAGACTACATCATCAGTCGTCTCCAAATGTACCTGCAAATTTATTTTCACCCCGTTTCCCGGTCCATGGAAGTAATCCTTGACCACTTACTCAAACGGGCCAAATATATTTATCAACACCCGAGTGACTTTCAACCAGATTTCACACCCTACATGTTGATGCCCTTTTTTAACAATCATTTCACTCTGGACGACTATTTATCATTAGATGATGGTGTGCTGACCACTTACTTCAATCACTGGACACATTCCCAGGATAAGATTTTAAGCGACTTGGCCCAACGTTTTCTGAACCGGCGACCATTTAAGTCCGCCCTCTATAATAAAAGCTCTGCTAAGTTTATTCCAAAACTCACTAAATTAATTCAGACGGTGGGCTACAACAGTGATTACTATACGGCCGTCAATGACAGTTTTAAGTTGCCATATGATACCTACCATCCCCAAACATCCAACCCGCAAACCCAGATTGAGTTGATTCAACCAGACGGTAGTCTCATTGAACTGTCACAAATTAGTACTCTCGTGGCGAGCGTCTCTGGTAAAGAGGCCGGTGATCAACGGTTCTTCTTCCCTAAGGAAATGCTTGCTAAGCATGAAAATATTGAAATCTTTGAACCTATCTATACAGAATTCCAGTCATACATTAAGAACAATGAATTAATCGATCCAAAGGAGAATAATTAATTATGGCAATCAAATTAGTAGCAATCGATATTGATCGCACCCTCATTAACGACCAACGACAAATTACTCCCGCAACAATGGAAGCAATTGAAAAAGCCCACCAGGCCGGTGTTAAGATCGTTTTATGCACCGGGCGTCCAATGACTGGCGTCAATCACTACCTTGATGATTTAGGGTTGAACCATCAAGCAGATGAATACGTAATTAGTTTTAACGGCGCGCTGGCCCAGACGACTAACGAGGATGTCATCATCAATTACACTTTTAGTTTTACCGACTACGTTGACTGGCAAGCATTCTGTACCAAGAACAACCTTAAGTCGCAGATTGAATCACGGGATTATATTTACACGACTAATCGTGACCTTAGTTCATGGACCATCCATGAGTCAGACCTTGTCAGCATGCCTGTACGTGTCCGTTCCCTTGACGAAATGGCTCATACCCAAGATCAATATGTGTTGGCAAAGGGAATGATGCTGGGTAGTAAAGATGAACTGGACCATGCTCAAGCTATTCTGCCAGAGTCATTCCATAAGCGTTTTACAATTATCCGCAGTGAAGACTTTTATCTTGAATTTATCAATCCAAAGGCCAGCAAGGGCAGTACCCTTAAAGCCCTCAGTGAAAAGCTAGGGATTAAGCAGTCCGAAGTAATGGCACTTGGCAATGCCCAAAACGACAATTCAATGATTGAATACGCTGGCATTGGGGTTGCCATGGGTAACTCGGTTCCTGAAACATTAGCCGTCGCCGATGTGGTCACCGCCGATAACAATAGTGATGGTGTGGGTAAGGCAATTGCAAAGTACGTCCTCCAATAGAAGAACCACATGAAAAAGTACAGTACATAAAGAAGGCTCTAGTGTTCGGAAGAAGCCGAACGCTAGAGCCCTTTTTGTATTTGCGGGGACGTGAACACGCAGTTATAAATATCTTCTGTCACGCGCCCTTTTATATATCAACTTAGTTTAACTTGGTAACAGCACCAGTTTGACTGTTGTATTGATAGATACCAATCAAGCTTGCCACGGTGTGATCACTGTTATTTTGTCGAACTTCGAACTTGTAAACATGACCATTAACTTCAGTTGGGGTAATGGTATACCCTTTACTACCGCTAAAGCCCATCTTGTTAGCAAAGCTAGTCACAACACTATCA
Organism: Limosilactobacillus frumenti DSM 13145; assembly: GCF_001436045.1. Taxonomy (GTDB): domain Bacteria; phylum Bacillota; class Bacilli; order Lactobacillales; family Lactobacillaceae; genus Limosilactobacillus; species Limosilactobacillus frumenti. The sequence goes on along the minus strand of NZ_AZER01000003.1, from coordinate 55,152 downwards.
CTAGTTTGGTCAGAAGCAGCTTGGTTAGCAGCTGTCTTAGAACTGCTGCTTGTACTATTGGAAACCTGCTTCTTATTGATCTTCGCTTGCAGAACAGAATAAGCATCCCGCATTGCGGTACTCGTTGATTTTTGTTCTTTCAATTTAGCAGAAGCTGTCTGGTAATCTTGGTTGTCATAAGCTTGCTTAGCACTGATGTAATTTTGTAAGTCGGTCATTAAGTTGTTAGCTTCATTTGTCCGATTACTGCTTTGACTTAGCTTATCATAAGCATCTTGGAAATTATTGTTACGGATTAACCGGTTAGCTGACCGGACCGCCTTCGTTGAACTAACTGATGATTGACTATTGCCACATCCAGCTAACGCCAGGACCATCGCTAAAGCAGCGGTGCCGACTGAAATACGTTTGAAGAACTTACTTGTTTGCATAGTTTTTCCTCCTTCAAGTACAGTCATATTATACCATGCAGACCACTAGACAGTAGTTTTTGTTCAGATCTTAAACTTTCATTAACTTTTTTGAACGGGTAACCGACTTTTCTAAAACAAAATCAAGGTGTTCACCAGCTTGGGGTGAACAACCTTGATTAATTATTTGTTCAGTTTACAGTTCAGCACTCTTAAAGACTTTCTTGAAGAGAGGACTTACAGGCTTATTCTCATTAATCCGTTTAATAGCAGCACCAATTAATGGGGCAACTGAAACCTGCTTAATCTTGTCGATTTGCTTTTCCTTTGGCAATTGAATGGAATCAGTTACGACAACTTCTTTCAGTGGAGAATTCTTTAACCGTTCAATGGCCGGGCCAGATAGAACGGCATGGGTACAAGAAGCATAAACTTCTTTGGCACCAGCATCAATTAATGCTTGAGCCCCCAGAGTAATCGTACCAGCAGTATCAATCATGTCATCAATCATGATACATTTCTTCCCCTTAACATCACCAATGATGTTCATAATTTGAGCAACATTAGCACGCGGACGACGCTTATCAATAATAGCAATTGGTGACTTCAAGAATTCAGCTAATGCCCGGGCCCGCGTAACACCACCGTGGTCTGGTGAAATAACGACAGCATCTTGAGCAACGCCTTCCTTGATGAAATATTCCGCCAGCAATGGGGCACCCATCAAGTGATCGACGGGGATATCAAAGAAACCTTGAATCTGTGCTGCGTGAAGGTCAAGGGCAATTACACGATCAACACCCGAGTTTTCAAGCATGTTAGCGACTAACTTGGCAGTGATTGGTTCCCGACTCCGTGCCTTCCGGTCTTGGCGAGCATAACCATAGTATGGCATAACCACATTAATTGTTTTGGCACTTGCCCGTCGTAATGCATCAATCATAATTAACAGTTCCATCAGATTATCATTGACTGGTGCAGACGTGGATTGAATAACGTATACATTGTCACCACGGACACTTTCTTCGATGTTGATTTGGATTTCACCATCGCTAAAACGGTCAACGGATAACTTCCCCAAGTCTACACCGACTTCTTCAGCGATTTTTTCAGCTAATGGCCGGTTCGAGTTCAGTGCAAAAATCTTTAAGTTTGAGTCAAAATAACGATTATTACTCATTGCATCCTCCGCTGGAATAATTCAATTGTTCGGCAAAAACTAACAATCTGTTTCCGCCACATACACTTTAATGATATAGATTGGTTACCTAAAAAGCAAGAAATTGTAATCGTTACCAAGGCAATTTCTTCGCGTAATTTTCCTTGTTCACCTGGCGAGCTCGTGCAATTGCCATGTCGTATTCTTCAACACTGTCGGTAATGGTGGAACCAGCAGCAATGAAGGAGTTATCAGCAATATTAACGGGCGCAACAAGGTTACTATTACTACCGATAAAGGCGTGGTCACCGACATTGGTGTGGTGCTTATTCGTACCATCATAGTTGACGAAGACCACTCCACAACCGACATTGATGTTCTTACCAAGGGTCGCATTACCAATGTATGTTAAGTGACCAACCTTCGTTCCTTCACCAATGTAAGCCTTCTTAACTTCACAGAAATTACCAATGTGAACCTTAGGGCCAATTTCTGCTTGCGGACGCAGGTGACTGTTGGGACCAATATCAGAACCTTCATGCATCTCCGCTTCTTGCAACGTTGATGAAGTAATTGTGACGTGATCGTGAATGGTGGAATCAACGATCCGTGAATGAGCAGTGATGTAGCAATCCGCACCAATCTTTGTGTGGCCCTTAATAACTACGCCACCTTCAATCACGGTGTCTTGACCAATTTCAACACCATCGTCAATGTAAGTCGTTTCTGGGTCAAGCATCGTAACACCAGATTTCATTAACTGATTGTTAATCCGCTGCCGCATTAACTTATTAGCCCGTGCCAAGGCTACTCGATCGTTAACTCCCATTGATTCATCAAAATTATCCATCTTATAAGCAGTAACGACTTCGTGATCATGCTTCATGATTTCAATGACATCAGTCAAGTAGTATTCACCCTGAGCATTATTATTATTGATCTTCTTCAAAGCCGCAAACAACTTCTTATTGTTAAAGCAATAAACACCGGTGTTGATTTCGTGGATTGCTTGTTCTTCTGGAGTAGCATCCTTTTGTTCTACGATCCGTTCCACAATACCAACTTCATTCCGGATGATCCGACCATAGCCCGTTGGGTCAGGAGCAACGGATGTTAAGATCGTGGCAGCGGCGTGGTGTTGTTCATGGTATTCAAACAGCTTATTAAAGGTATCAGCCGTAAACAGTGGTGTATCACCAGAAACAACAATGGTTTCGCCATCAACATCCCCCAAGAGGTTTTGGGCCTGCATCACTGCATGGCCGGTTCCCAACTGTTGACTTTGCAAAGCAAATTGTGTCCGATTGCCTAAGGCTTTCTTAACAGCTTCCGCCCCAAAGCCAACAATCGTAATAATATTATCGATATCGGTTTTTTCCAGTTGCGTGACAACATGTTCAACCATCGTTTTTCCACAAACCTGGTGTAAAACCTTGTAAAGCTTGGAGCGCATCCGTGTTCCCTTACCTGCTGCTAAAATAATTGCATTGCGTTTCATTATTTACTTAATTCTCCTTATTACCAAATACAGTATCAATAAATGAACCTGCCTGAGCAGAAATCGTCTTATTACGATCGTCAACCGCATTGACCTTAATCAATGAAGTACAGTTATCAACCAGGCGTTCACCACTGACTTCCCCTTCTGCAAATACGGTCATCCCAACCAAGTGGGCATCGAATTCTTTAATTAGGGACTTCATCCCATTCAGGGTTCCCCCACCCTTCATAAAGTCATCGACAACAACCACATTGGCACCAGCGGAAAGTGTCCGCCGTGATAACTCCATTTTTTTGATCCGTTTAACCGACCCCGAAACATAGTTCACACTTACCGTTGGTCCTTCAGTAATGTGGGAACTATTTCGGACAATTACAAACGGCTTGTTTAAGTACATCGCCACACTCTGGGCAATCGGAATTCCCTTCGTTTCCACCGTCATAATAACGTCAACGTCCTTGTCAACGTACTGGGTGGCGATCAAACGACCGACCCGCCGTAAAATATCTGGTCGACCAATCAAATCTGAAAGGTAAACATACCCACCTTGTAGGAGCCGTGAATCATCACTGACTTCTTTAACCAGGTCTGCAATCGCTGCTTCAGCATTTTCCTTAGAATAGAATGGTGTCAAAACAGCACCGCCACTGGCACCAGGAATGGTTTCCAAGCGGCCCATGCCCCAAGTATGGAAGGCATGACGAATGATACTCAAGTCCTCACTAATTGACGACTTAGCGGAATCATAACGTTGTCCGAAGAACTTCAGTGAAACCAAAGTCCGCGGATGTTCCATCATGTACCGCGTCATGTCAACGAGTCGGTTACTTCGTCTAACTTTCATCTTTTCTCCTCCAAAAGCTGTTATTCCTATTCAGTTTACCATAAATTGTTCGGCTTTTACCGACTTTATTTTTAAAATCAGTAAATCCTCAGAATCATTATTCATAAGTTAATGACTCCGAGGATTCATATTTGATCTTATTCGACATAATATTTTTGATATAACAAGGCACTTGCGTATATTACTGCTTCAATCAGGGCGATGAAAAATGAAACCGGCCAGTTAGTTAAATAGCCTAGATAAAGGCCCAGCCACGTTCCTACTAAAGAAAATAAAATTGACAGAACGATCATCTTGGCAACTCCGTGAGTAAAGTACTTAGCACTCGCCGCTGGCAGGGTCAGCAGAATAAACATCAGCAGCGCCCCAACGATTTGCGCAGCCACACTAACGCTTAAAGCTAATAGTAATAAGAATACTACGGAAATAGCAGTGGATGGGATACCAGTGACCCGGGCACCAATGTCATCAAATGAGTCAAATTTCAGGGGCCGATAAATCAGCATCGTCACTATCAGGACAATTGCTGAAAGAACTACTAGTTCCCATACTTCATGAATACTAATCCCCACAACGCTACCAAAAAGGATGCTCGTCGCCGAACTAGCTGTTTCACTACTTAAGGATAAAAAGAGGATCCCTAGTCCTAAGAACAGTGCTGACACGGCAGAAATGACGGCTTCTCGCCGACTGCGTTTAATACTCATCTGGCCAACAACAATTGACGAAAGCATCGTGAACAGGATCATTCCATTTAATGCAGGCCAGCCAGCAAATACAGCAAACGAAGCCCCTGCAAAGCCAATTTCAGATAAGGTGTGCGTTAGAAAGGGCAACCCCCGGGCTACCACAAAAACGCCAATTAATCCAGAAACAATGGCAATAAAGGTACCTGCCACAAAGGCGTGGCGCATAAAACTAAGTGCTAACATTACTTGGCCCCCTCAACTGTTGGTTTGGGAAGTTCATTAATTGGTCCCGACGACGCCCCATTCGGTGTTAGGCGCAAGAAACGGTTACCGTACTCAGTCGCCAGCTCCCAATCATGGGTAACAAAAATGACACTGAGACCCGATTGTTGGAAACGCGCAACGACATTTAGTAATTCATACTTCATATCGTTATCCAGGCTAGCCGTGGATTCGTCCAAGATTAGTAACTGGGGATTACGCAATAGGGCTTGAGCAAGGTAAGCCCGTTGCTTTTCCCCACCAGAGGCTAACCCTAAAGGACGATCAGCAATCGTTGTCAGGTTCGTCAACCGTAACATTCGTTCAATGGCCCGATGTTCCTTTTTAGTAATCCATGGAAAAGGTCGTTGGGGCAAATTGAGTGCAACAAAATCACGGATTGATAACGGATATTCATCGTCGATATTACGAAATTGCGGCACATAACCGATCCGCAAGTCATCAGCGTAATTAATCGTTCCACTCATAATTGGTAATAACCCCAATAGCGAGCGAATGAGGGTGGTTTTACCAACCCCATTGTCACCAATAACGACCAAAAAATCTCCTTCATTAACGTCAAAGGTCAGGTCTTTAACAATGGGCTGGTCCCCGTAACCAGTCGTTAAGCTGTCAACAGTTAAGATGGCGATGATTAAGATCTCCCTTCTTGAATTTGTTCTAGATGGCGGTATTGTTTTAGCATCCATTCTGGATATGTCAGTCCGTTAGGCTTCGATTCGGTTACTTTCAATACCGGCACGTGATAGTGATGAGCTAATGCTACTAAGTTATCAATTACCCGGTCAGATGACTGTGTATTGACCACAAAGAATGCAATTCGGTGCTTAGTGATATCGTTCCGGATGTTCGCAATGTCCTTCGGGGAAGGATCACTCCCATCTTCCACGGCTTTAGCAAAATGTTGATCATTAATCTGGTAGCCGATACGGTGGAGTGAATAGTCAAAGACAGGCTCCGAGACATCTACTAGTCGCTTGTCACCAATATTTTGGTGGAGTTGGTCAATCTTAGCGTCAACCTGATGTAATTGTTGTAAGTACCGTCGAGCATTTTGCCGGTAATAGGCAGCATGTGCTGGATCTAATCGGGCAGCATCGACTGCAATTTGCTGGGCAAGTTTTTCCATTACCGCAGGGTTGTACCACACGTGCTCATTACTACCGGCACCCTTTTTGGCAATATCGTGACTAACATCAATTTGCCGAACACGGGGATTAGTGGCCACCACCAGTTGCTGGAGCCAGTGATCATAACCGAGTCCATTGCCAATTACCAAGTTAGCCTGGGAAGTTTGTTTAGCCTGCTTCGTGCCAGGTTGGTAATCATGGGGGTCGATTGAGGCACTATTAATAATTGATGTCACGTCCCCATAATGACCCGTCACCTGCTTTGCCACTTCACCATAAAAGTTAAGGCTGGTGATGACCCGCACCGGTTTATTTTCTTGTTGTAAATGTGGCCTGGTAAAAGCAGCTACGCATAAAATCGTAACGAGGATTACGGTTAACACAACCACTAACCATTTAAACATCTTCATTCTCTTCACTCCTAAATAGTAATAATTACTATTTACAACAAAATCCATCTTACCTGGACCACTAACAAAATGCAAGTACATTTTAAAAAATCGAACGATGACAATTATGTCCCTCGTTCGATTTTGCTTTTATAGTAATGTCACTACGTTGACGTTTCGACAGAAGCCACGCAGCCCATTTTGGATTCGGTGTGCCCGGGATTCCTTATGGCAAATTGCAAAAACAGTCGGCCCTGTGCCACTCATTTGGGCCATATCCGCCCCTAATTGCAACATTTTTTCCTTTAGTCGACCAATTTCTGGGTGATACTGCATCGTGATTGGTTCTAAGACGTTTCCCATATATTTAGTTGCGGCCAGCCAGTCGTTCTTTTTAAGGGCGGCGATTAAGGCTTTGTTGTTCAAATGATGGACCTTAGTGTAATCAATTTGACGTAGAATCTGAGGCGTTGAAACGCTAATCTGCTGTTTAGCAATCACTGCCCAGTAATGTGGAGGTTGTGGTAGTAGTTCAACTTGTTCACCATGACCAGTGACGTGAGCAAGTTTATTATAAATACAATAAGGAACATCCGAATCAATGGAAAGCGACAATTTAGCTAATTCCGGGAGAGACAAGCCCAGATCCCACGCCCGGTTAAGTGCACGCAGTACAGCGGCGGCATCTGATGATCCACCACCTAAGCCTGCCGCGACAGGAATGTGTTTTTTAATTCGGATTGTCATTGCTTCGCGATGATGGAATCGATTTCGCAGAATATTTGCTGCCTGAAAGGCGAGGTTTCGTTGATCATTCGGCAAGAAGCTACTATCAGTGTAAACCTTGACACCACCACGATGCTCACCAATTTCAATGGTCACATAATCAGCAAGATCAGCGGAAATCATTACCATGTCCCATTGCGGAAGCCCATCTAAATAACGCAAGGGAGTGTCTAAGCTTAAATTTAATTTAGCCGGCGCTTTTTCAGTAATGATCATCTTCCCACCTCCGTTCGTTCTTATTAATTATCTTGATTATACTATATTCGAATTAGGGAAGAAATGAACGAATCATTCCTGGGTGTTTAAAAATAATGGAGAGTGGGGCATCGATCACCCTATGTAGTTGAAAATGCCCAGTCCAATATAAAAAGGGCTCTAGAATTCGGATAATTCGAATTCTAGAGCCCTTCATTATTCTTGTGGAGACGTGCAAGTTCTGTCACGCTCCCATTGCCTTAAGCTTGTGCTTCATCTTCAAAGTCGATTGAGATATTTTCAGTTAGTAAATCGGTGTAGCTGTATGAAATACGGCTAATGGCGCCCTGTCCCTCGTTAACATGGACGACAAAGATTGCTGGGTAGGTCTTACTCAAAACGCCGTGGTGCTTTGCAACACGCTTACGGCCGGCTTGAGCAGTAACTAATACCTTTTGACCGACGCGATTTTCTAATTCTTGCTTAATTTCATTAATACTTTTTGGCAAATAACTCACCCCGCTACGAGCATGATACCCTTATTTAACATAAAAGTCAATATTGTATCATAAGCGAAGTGATAAATCAATTGTGTTTTCAAATTAAGTTAGAATCATGAAGGACATTTGCTAGGCGAATAAATTGATTCAGTGTCAGCTTTTCTGGACGAATTTGGGGATCAATATCAACCTGCTCCAGAACTTCTTTCATTTGCTCCTTAGTAGCCGCATCCTTACCCACAGTTGACTGGAGATTATTCCATAGACTCTTCCGCCGATGAGCAAAGCATCCCCGAATCAGGCCAAACAGTTTGCCCTTATTAAATGGTTGCTCTGGCAATTGCTCAGCACGTTGTTTGAGGACAACGATGGCCGAATCAACATTTGGCGATGGTACAAAGGCATGACGGGAAACATTAAAAGCAATATTAGCTTCCATCTGATATTCAATGGCTAGCGTCAACGCTCCATACTGCTTCGTCCCTGGATGAGCAGTTAATCGTTGGGCGACTTCCTTTTGCATCATGACCGTAATTGATGCCCACTGAACCTTGGTTGCCAACAAATTCATCAAAATTGGGCTAGTGATGTAGTACGGCAAGTTGGCCACAACCTTCAATGGCCGCGTTGGATCAGAAAATTGTTGCTCGATTAACTGGGGTAAGTTGACCTTCAGAATATCCTGATTAATTACCTTGACATTATCGTATGCCGCTAATGTCTTTGCCAAGACTGGAATTAAATCCTGGTCGATTTCAACCGCTAAAACCTGACCAGCCGCTTGTGCTAACCGTTCAGTTAAAGCCCCAATTCCGGGACCAATCTCAATAACATTATCATCACGACTAACTTCAGCCGCACTGACAATCCGCCCCAGAATGGCTGGGTCAGTCAAGAAGTTTTGCCCAAAGCCCTTTTTGGCGTGGATTCCGTATTCACTCATAATTGAACGCGTCGTCTGCCGATTACCAATTTGCTTTGCGCTAGTCATTTGACTGCTCCCTTCCTAACTGTTGAATTGCCCGCTCAAATGTGTCGCGATCGATTTGAAACATGTTCAGCCGTTTTAACAATTGTTTCCCATTACCATAACCAATACCAAGCAGTTGACCTAACCGTTCCCGCCGTTTCCGGGAATCTTCTTGACCCACTAACCCTGCATGAGCAAGGTCGCTCTTCGTGAATTCAGTTACTGTGGTCTTCTGTTGGGTATAAACATGCGCTAGTGCAGCTTTAATTACTGCCGGATCAGCATGCTCAACTCCCAAGCTACCGTGTGCTTGATCAGGAATCCCCTGATCACGCCGAATGAAAGCATGTTTGACCCCCGGAATGGCTCGGCTAATGGTTTTGCGGATCCGTTCACCATTAAAATCAGGATCAGTAAACACGATTAGCCCCCGCTTGGCGGCTAGCTTCTTTAGGCGAGCAATATCGTCATCAGAAATTGCTGAACCATTAGTCTCATAGGTATCAGCCTGGACGGCCTTCGCAATTTGTTTTGTATCGTCCTTGCCCTCAACGACAATGACTTCTTTAATTTTGTTCATGAAGTTCTTTCTGACCTAAAAATAAATTTGCTGCATTGTGGTACGTCCGGTAAGCAACTCGCTCAGCGTCGACCTGTTTTAATTTAGCAATTGCATCAACAACAAACTTAGTAAATGCTGGTTCATTTTGCTTACCACGATATGGGCTGGGGGTTAGGTAAGGTGCGTCGGTTTCCACCATCATGCGCTCGAGTGGGACTACCTGCGCAGAACGTTGGACCTGTTCTGCAGAGCCAAAAGAAACAACTCCACTAAATGAGATGTACATTCCCAAGTCCATAAACTTCTCCGCCCATTCCGGCGAACCATTAAAGCTGTGCATAACGCCACCAAATTCGTTAATGTGGCTATCCCGTAAGATAGGGTATGCATCTGCTAGTGCATCGCGGACGTGAATTGATACTGGCAGGTGCAGTTGCCGGGCAATTTCCAGCTGACGTGCAAAAACTTCTTGTTGGCGGAAGTGCGGAGAACGCTGATCATTAAAATAATCCAAGCCAATTTCACCAACACCGACGACTGCTGGATCTCGCAAATCAGCAATCAACTGATCCTCAACATTCTCGTTATAGAAGCGGATGTCCTCGGGATGCCAGCCAATGATCGCGTGCAAGTTATCATACTGGTGAGCCAATTTTAGAGCGCGCTCGTTAAGCACAGCATTTGACCCCACCATATTCATCTCAGTGACCCCATAGTGGCGGGCCCGATCCTCAAAAGCAGGCACATCATTATAAAAGGCATCATCATTCAGATGAGTATGCGAATCATAAATCTTTCGCCAGGCAACGTGCTGCTTACTCATTTTATTCCACGCTCATTCCAGGAATTAATGAATCTGGAACCGTCACAACCTTAACGTCGCCGTCCTTTTCTGCAGATAGTAACATTCCTTGACTAACTTCGCCACGCATCTTCCGTGGCTTTAAGTTAGCTACAATCACAACGTTCTTACCAACTAAGACCGATGGATCTGGGTACCATTGAGCGATCCCTGAGAGAATTTGCCGACCGTCTTCACTACCATCATCCATCTGGAACTTCAGCAGCTTGTCAGCACCTTCAACATGACTAGCAGCGGTAATTTTGGCAACCTTCAATTCAACTTTATCAAAAACGTCAATCCGAATTTGCTTTTTACCTTCGGTTTGTTCTTCTTCACTCATCTTTTTCTGCGCCTCTTTCTTAGCCTTTTCCATTGCTTTCCGGCCCTTTTGCTTTTGATTAGCACTCATTTGGCTCTTGATAAAGGCCACTTCCTTCTTGACATCTAAACGAGGGAAGATTGGGGTTCCCTTGGCCACTACCTGAGCTGTTTCAGGGAAGTCATCAAATTGCAGGTTAATCAAATCAAGGTTAGTTCCTTGGATACCTAATTGTTCAACAATTTCCTTTGGTGCATGTGTCATTACTGGTTGAATTAAGGCTGCAATGACCCGTAAGCTCTTGGCCAGGTGTGTCATCACATCGGATAATTCAGTCTTCTTACTATCGTCCTTAGCTAATACCCATGGTTCGGTCTCATCAATGTACTTATTAGCACGCGAAACGAGCTTCCAAACGGCAGATAAAGCATCAGCAAAGTGCGTCTTATCCATTTCCTGCTTGTATTCAGCAATTGCATCAGCAGCGGTTTGCTCTAAGTCAGCATCAAAGTCTGTTGTGGCTTGGTTATTAGCAACTAATTTACCATCCTGATACTTGTTAATCATGGCTACGGTCCGGTTTAACAGGTTACCCAGATCGTTAGCGAGGTCAAAGTTAACCTTGTCGACAAAGTCTTCTGGACTGAAGACCCCATCATTACCAAATGGCATGGCTTTTAATAAGTAGTAACGAGTGGCATCGAGTCCATAACGCTCCACTAAAGTTTCAGGGTAGATAACATTCCCCTTGGACTTGGACATCTTTCCATCTTTCATGGTCAACCATCCATGACCGATGACATGCTTTGGCAATGGCAATCCTAATGCATGTAAAATAATTGGCCAGTAAATAGTGTGGAAACGGACAATTTCCTTACCAACCATATGAATGTCAGCTGGCCAGTACTTCTTGAATAAGCTATCATCAGCAGAGCCGTACCCGAGCGCCGTAATATAGTTGGATAAAGCATCAATCCATACATAAACAACATGCTTAGGGTCATTTGGCACCTTAACACCCCAGTTAAAGGATGTCCGCGTAACTGCTAAGTCTTCTAGCCCTGGTTTTAAGAAGTTATTAACCATTTCATTCATCCGACTATGCGGTTCAATGAAATCAGGGTGTTCCTTATAATAGTTCATCAACCAGTCAGCGTACTTGCTCATCTTGAAGAAGTATGATTCTTCGGAAACCAATTGAACTTCATGACCTGATGGGGCCTTACCGCCGATAACCTTACCATTATCATCACGGTATACTTCAGCTAATTGACTTTCAGTAAAGTATTCTTCGTCATCAACTGAATACCAACCGGTGTACTTACCTTTGTAAATATCGCCCTGGTCCAGCAATTTTTGGAAGATCTTTTGGACAGCCTTTTCGTGATAATCATCCGTGGTCCGGATAAACTTATCATTGCTGATTTCCATCAGTTTCCATAAGTTCTTAATGCCAGCGGCCATTTTGTCAACATATTCTTGCGGCTGCATGTGGAGTTGTTCTGCTTTTTGCTCGATTTTTAAACCATGTTCATCGGTTCCGGTCAGATAGAAAACATCATAACCAGTTAACCGCTTGAATCGTGCTTCCGCATCACAAGCAACGGTCGTGTATGTATTACCAATATGAAGTTTACCAGATGGATAGTAAATTGGTGTTGTAATGTAATAAGTTGGTTTTTGTTCAGCCATATGAGGCCCCTCTTTCTTATTAATTCCTAATCTAATATTAACAGTAAGTATAGCATATGGTAAAGCCGAGCGCGAGGACGCTAAGTATTGCTAGCACTGGTCCGGACACCGATTTGCCTGTTTGTCACTAAAAAAGGTCAAGCTGTTCTGGTGACTTTGGTGCTAAGCCCGTAAAATGAAGATTCATCATTGATTGTAACTTCAATGCATTTGGGGCCGCATCACCCGCAGAATTATTATTAAAAATGACGCAAATCTCATCTGGCTGTGGTTGTAAGTTAGTTAGCTGATCTTTTAATTTGGCTAATTCTTGATTGCTATAACGATACAGTGTCCGCGTCTTACGCCAGCTTTTGCCAGCATTATCCCAGCCCTGACGATTGCGCCCATGTAACCGCACGAGAGCCAGGTGAGGGTTGGTCGTTGCCAGGAGGAATGGTACTGAAGTCACCTTATCATGTGGTTCATCAGCAGCTACTAATGTAAAGTTCAAGTCCTGGCAATACGATAATAACGAATCACGAACTTCTGGCTGATACCAGGACTGATTACGAAATTCCACCGCGATGGGTAAATCACCCATCCACAAGCGAATCAGTCGTAAGTACTCAATATCCTTCAATTGGGCATCAAAGTACGGTGGAAACTGAAACAAGATGGTCTTTAACTGTCCGGCCGCAACCAGTGGCGAAATAGTACGCCGGTACTGTTGGAAAAGCTGCTCTAACTCACCCCGATTTTGATCACGCTTATGAAGAGTCATCCCCTGGTGAGCTTTAATAATAAATTGGAAACTGGATGGAACTTCTGCTAGCCAGTTTTGAATTGTGGCCATCTGGGGAAGTGCATAGAAAAAGGTGTCAACTTCAACAGTCGGTAAATTTTGTGCGTATTCGTTTAATGTCACCGGACGCAACTGATCATGAATGAGGGCCGGGTGTTCAGTCCACGTTGTTAGTCCTAAAGTAATTTTGGTCATGAACAGTCCTCCTTTTTGCTATTACCTATCCTATTAAGATCTGTCTAATAATTCAATCTTCCGTGCTTAGCAATTTCTTATTCACGATAGAAAAAATATTTATACACAAATATCTAAGTTTAAATGCCGTTAAAACAGGTTTTATACAATTTCAAGCCAGCTAACGCACAAAATATGCGTAAGTTAAGAAGATCACGATGAGAGCCTTTCTCAGACTCTTGAATTTCGCTTGAAGGGATAATAGGCCCATGTTATCTTACAGATGAACAATATGAAAGGAGCGATCAAAATGCTATTAACTGATAATATGTTACGCAACGTTCGTTACACAATGACACCAACCGCAGATACCAAGACAGCTGTTACTACTAAGAAGGTGCAACACGCCGTGCCATATAAAGTTGGTGGCAAGGTCGTATTCTTCTAAATAAGTGCGTTAATCAATATAACCGGCTGATAGGATTCATCCCGTCAGCCGGTTTTTATTTATAAATTAAACTGTTAAATCAGCAAAGAACTTTGAGGCATCTGTTTGGATCATTTGAAACTTCACCGGTAATTGAAGGGGTTCTTGGTTAATTGCCAAAATGGTTGCCGCAGGATTAGCGTACTCTAATAGTCCCGCAAATGGATATACCTTCATTGAAGTTCCCACAATAACAACGAGGTCAGCTGCTTGCATCGCCCGGACGGAATCAATGACGTTCTCCTGCTTGATCCCCTCATCGTATAGCACAATGTCAGGACGTAACGGACCACCATCAACTTGATGGATTCGACTCTTCAGATATTCAGCAACTGGCACTGACTGACCACATTTTTCACAATAAACGTTAAATAAGTTCCCATGAAAGTCGATCAGATGCTTTGTTCCTGCCTCTTCATAAAGATTATCAATATTTTGCGTAATCACCGTTGCCCGATCCTGCTGGGTTAAAGCTGCCTGCTTAGTGTGGATGACATTTGGCTTGGCATCAGGAAAATAAAGGTTGTCCTTGCAGAATTGGTAAAAGCCATCCGGGTCCTTTGCAAAGTAACGGTGACTAAGATAATATTCCGCATTCTTATCCTTAGTGTAAAGGCCATTGGCAGACCGAAAGTCTGGAATCCCAGACGCGGTCGACACCCCAGCTCCCGTAAGAAAAACAATGTGGTGGGCCTGATCAAATAACTGTTGAACTGCTTTTTCCATATCATTACTTCCTTACAATATATGGGACATGTTCTTTTTCGAGAAATTCTTTAACTGGTAAGCTGTAAATACGCTTAAATTCTTCTGGCGTATCAGGATGAGGAGCATCCATGACAAACGAATTTTGACCGTCACTCCGTCGTAAGCCAACATAAGCCCGCCGTCCATTGTGACGGTCTTTCATATCAGAGTGGAAGATTTCAAAGACTTGCCGAACTTCCAATCGTAATTGCCGTTCGCTAAGCACCGGTGATAAGGTCGTGAACTTATTATTGTTCAAAGCTGGCAATCCCCACTCTTCCATTTGACGGTCAAATAGGGAGAATACTTTAATGACACATCGCCGCATATCAAATGGTGATTTGATTGGTTTGGCAGTAATTTCACCATACAACTTTTGGGCAGCAGCAAACGCCACCGGGTAGTTATCTTTCAATGTGTCAGCGTATTGGTCAATATGATCACCGTAAAAGACCAATGCATCTAATAAGGTTAGCAAACGCAATGTCCGTTCATCATCGTCACCATTCTCCTTGGTTAAGGTATGTTCAATGCCCTTAAGGTATTCTGCTTCGATCTGTTCATCGATTAAGCCGTGCTTCCGCTGCTCAGCCACAACTACCCGGTGCATGGCAACATTATACAAGTCCGTCGCCATGATCATCATCTGTTCATCGAGTTGTTTATCTCCCAATGACAATTGGAAGAAAATCTGAGGGAACCCCCGGAGCAGCATGAGTAAGTGCAAAAGTTCATGAGAAGCCGTGTAATTTGGTGCCGTCAAATCTGTGACGATAATAACCAGTCCACCTGGCAAAGTTTTCTGCGTCGCCTGGTCATGACGTACATACCCTGCTTTGTCACCATGAAACTGAACAAATACCGTTCCTTCTGGATAAAGTTGGTTAACCTGATCCAATAAAGCTTTGTTAGTTTCATTTAATTTAATTTCTTTTTCAGCCATTGTCACGATCCTCTCTCATTTTTAATAACTCGTCTTGAGCCGTCTGACGATCCACTTTCGGCAACTGTGTCAGCCGTTTTACTAGCGTCCCCACTTCATCAGTAGTGGCACCGACACTGATGGCGAGCGAGCGATACTGCAGTTTCATATGGCCAGCCTGGATCCCACTTGTTGCCAACGCCCGTAATGCTGCCAGATTTTGGGCGAGTCCCAGGCTCGTAATAACCGCCGCTAACTCTTCTGCTGAATGAATCTGACTGAGGTGATAATTAACCTTGGTTAACCGATTAAGACCAATTGAGCCGCCAACTACACCGACTGGCATCGGGAGCGTTAATTTACCGTGAAGGTGATGACCATCATAACGCCACTGCGATAACCCTTGGTACTGTCCAGAGTGACAAGCATAGGCATGGGCCCCACTCTCAATTGCCCGCCAGTCGTTACCAGAGGCAATCAAAGCTGCATCAACGCCATTCATAATTCCCTTGTTATTAGTTGTTGCCCGGTATGGGTCCACCTGGGCCAGCATACTCAACTGTTCAATACGCTTAGCAACTTGGTCACCAGAAAACTGATTAGTTGCTAAATACTGCGGGGCCACATTACAGCTCACGGTCTGTAAACTATCCGTTGCTAAATTGCTCAAGATTGCCGTTAACACATCATGACCATTTTGAATTAACCAGTGGGCCACCGCTTCACTCATTGTATTAACGGTATTTGCCCCCATTGCCTGACAAACATTGATGATTAAGTCCAAACTAATAAAGCCCGGTAGTTTCCGGACCCGGATATTTTCCGCACCACCACCACGTTTCTGCATGGAGGGGTGGGCAGCATTCGCAATTGTCAAAATCTCTTGACGATGGGCTAGCAGCCATTCAACAGTCGTATCATGGTCACCGTTAATAACTACCTGACCGACCAAAGCTCGTTGTTGCTGAGGAGCAGTGAAGCCACCACTCTTTGCAACTCGCTGTGCCCCATTTGAGGCCGCCGCAATGACGGACGGTTCTTCAACAACCATTGGTAGTACATAATTGTGCCCATTAACTGTCAGTCCAAGGGCCACCCCTTCTGGTAATGCATAATCGCTGAGGTAGTTCTCTACCAGCTGGTCACCAAGTAATGATGAATGATCAGCTAGTAGTCGCTGATCGTCAGCTGACAACAAGTGTGCTTGTTCTAATAGTTGTCGCCGCTCTGCTGGCGTTAGCTTATAAAAACCATGTTGCCAATTAGTCATGACGCTTTTTCCTTTGATTGACATATTCTGTGATAATTCCTTCACGGACACCACTTTCGGAGAAAATCACCCGTCCATCACTATTACGTTGCAAAAGCGACACAAGTGGCAACATTCCACCAATAATAATGTCCGCCCGCTCAGGCTCCAAACCTGGCATGCGTTTTCGCTGGTTCAAATTCTTATTCAACAATTCACGATAAGTCGCAAAAACAACCCGTGACGTTAATTGGTAACCGTGGATAGAACCATAGGGATGGCGGTTGCCTCGATGATGGTAAGCTTGACTCATCCGCGCAAGTGTTCGATTAGCACCACCTAATAAAACGATTGGCACCCGGGTTGCATAACGTAACCAAGGAATCTTCGTTAACCGTTCATTCACCATCACTTGGGCCCGAAAAAGGTCTGCTGCCCGGACATAACCACCCAGATGGAATTGTTCTGAAATGTTAACTGCCCCGATTGGCAACGAAATCAAATCACGTGCCCGCAGTTGCTGTACTAATACTAGTTCACAGCTGGCACCACCGACATCCAAAATCAAACAGTGGTTCAGTTTAAGGGTCCTAATGACACCCAAGTAATCGTAATACGCTTCTTTCTTTCCCGAAAGCACTTGTAAATTAATACCGACCTCATTTTTGACACGGTCCAAAAATTCTTGACGATTCTTTGCTTGCCGCACTGCGGCAGTCGAAATCGCCCGAACTTGGGCATGCGGGGAGCTTGAATAGATGCGTTTAAAACGTTTCAATGCTGCGATGGTGCGGTCCATTGCCGCCTCCTGCAGGATTTTTTCACGTCCCATTCCTTCTGATAACCGGGTATTTTCCTTTACTCGTTTAATTTCATGAAAACGACCATCTGGTGCAATTTCAGAAATTGCCATCCGGGTCGAATTGGAGCCGAGATCCACAATTGCGAGGTTTTCCACTGTTCTCACCTCCGATAACTCTTTTTTTAGAAGAACGAAAATTAATATCCACTTAATGTTACCATGATATCTGCTAATGGACTATCAAAAGATGAAGGGATTTGCCAAAAAGACGAGAAGCGAGTTGAATAAACTTGTCTAGTTCGTAATCTCACGTTCGCTGAGATGGCGCAGTTGGGTAAAAGCTGATTTGCCAGCACTTGGACCACTACTTAGCTAACGTGTTGCATTCTTTTTGCCTCTTCAAAAAAGAGGCTGGGCAAATTCCCAGTCTCTCTTGAAATTTTAGTTATTAATTTGTGGGTAGCGATGTTCTCGCTGGAGTTCTACTACTGAGTCGAAACGTGCTCGCCAGGAGCTTGCTAGAGCTAGCAATCTCTCTGCTGGCTCGCACTCTAACCAAAGTAATTAATCCCAATCGCATCGCGGACTTCCTTCAGGGTTTGGTTAGCCACCTTATTAGCAGCTTCTGAACCTTCTTTTAGCACTTGATCCACGTAATCCATGTTTTCCGCAAAGTGTTCACGACGTTCACGGATTGGCTTCAAGGTTTCTTGCAAAACATCATTCAGGTGCCGTTTAATCTTAACGTCACCCAAGCCACCAGCACGATATTGTTCCTTCAAATCAGCTACTAGTTGTTTGTCTGGATCAAAGATGTCTAAGTATGTGAAGACAGTATTGCCTTCTACATGGCCGGGGTCAGAAACCTTAATATGAGTTGGATCGGTGTACATTGACATGACTTTCTTTTGGATCGTGTCAGCATCATCAGAAAGGTAGATGCAGTTTCCCAACGACTTACTCATTTTGGCATTACCATCAAGGCCTGGGATCCGCCCTTCACCCTTTGGCGGGAATACCCCTTCTGGTTCAACCAAGATTTCTTTATCGTAAATCCGGTTAAATGAACGAACAATTTCACGGGTCTGCTCCAGCATTGGTTCCTGGTCATCCCCAACTGGCACCGTATCAGCCTTGAAGGCAGTAATGTCAGCGGCTTGACTAACTGGATAGATAAAGAAACCTGCTGGAACACTTTCGCCAAACTTTTTCTGCTTGATTTCAGTCTTAACAGTCGGGTTCCGGTGTAACCGTGAAATCGTTACAAGGTTTAAGTAGTGCATTGTTAATTCGGATAAAGCAGGTATCTGTGATTGAACAAAGATAGTTGACTTCTTTGGGTCAATGCCGACAGCTAAGTAGTCCAATGCCACTTCATGTAAACTCCGTCGAATTTTTTCTGGATCACGAGCATTATCCGTTAGGGCCTGTTGGTCGGCAATCATGATGAAGGTCTTGTACTTACCAGTATTTTGTAATTCTACCCGGTTCTTCAATGAACCCACATAGTGACCAATGTGTAACTTTCCCGTTGGACGATCACCGGTTAAAATTGTGTTTGTTTTCTTTGTCATTGTTATCACTCCTTGAAATAAAAAAGGTCCTATTAATCCCTCACAGACTAATAGGACGCTTTCGCGCGGTGCCACCTAAATTGTAACTAACAATTAGTTACCACTCATTGTTTTATTTAACTGTAACCAATTCGTGCTTTGGGAACCTTCACACCAACCGTTCCTCGCTGTTCTCACACTACTGAACAGCTATTATTTTAATCCATGATGATATAAAAAAGCAAGCAACGACAAGAGTCCTGTATAATAGACATAATCATTCCAAGGGAGACTAGTTATGAAATCAAAACGCAATAAAACAATTGATTTTGATTTAGCACATGCGCCTAAAGAGGTTTTAGATAAGATTATCCATCCAGAAAATCAGCACTTGCTTGATCCAAAAGCAATCCGTGATCATATTGTTAACGGTGATTCTTTTCAAATCTTGGGCCAATTACCACCAGCCAGCATTGACTTAGCCTTAATCGACCCGCCCTATAATCTGGACAAGCATTATGACGGGCTAAATTTCAAACAGATGGATGATCAACAGTACCAACAATATACTGCCAGGTGGGTTAAAGCTGTTCTCCCACTTCTAAAGTCCACCGCCAGCGTATATGTCTTCGCAGATTGGCAAACTAGTATTGCACTAGCACCACTCCTCAGTCAGTACTTCACCATTCAAAACCGCATTACCTGGCAACGCGAGAAGGGTCGCGGAGCTAAAGCCAATTGGAAGAACAGCATGGAAGATATCTGGTTTCTCACCAAGGATCCGCACCATTATACTTTCAATATTGAAGATGTTAAGCAGCGTCGCCGGGTGATCGCCCCCTACCGGCAAAACGGGCATGCTAAAGATTGGCAAGAAACCAAACGGGGTCGTTTCCGTGATACTTTACCATCCAACTTCTGGGATGACATCTCGATTCCCTATTGGTCAATGGCCGAGAATACCGGTCACCCAACGCAAAAGCCAGAAAAATTGATGGCTAAGGTTATCCTCGCTTCTTCCAATCCTGGCGACCTGATTCTGGACCCATTTGCGGGTGCCGGTTCTAGCCTCGTTACTGCTAAGAAGCTAGGCCGCCACTTTATCGGCATTGAACAAAGCTTACTCTACTGCGCTTGGGGCCAATATCGGCTGAATATGGCCAACCACGATTCGCGAATCCAGGGCTATACTGATGGTGTTTTCTGGGAACGGAACACCATGGCACAGCAGAAAAGAATTATTAATAATAAGAAAAAGTCAGCTAAATAATTAGTCATAGTCACTAATGCCCGTCAAGTACACGGTTCAAATAGAAGATAATTTATATCAAAATGAGACATAAGTCCCTAAATTAGAAGCTCTATTCAAAATTTAATTAAAATTGAAGTGCCATAGAATAGTTAGACATTTACAAATTCTTAATTGACGGATTGATTCCGATATTCGATCGGAGTCAGTTAGCTTTTGTTTAAAAAGGTTCTTGTGTAATTAAACCAATGTATAATTGTTAACCGTTTTCCTCAATGGCTCAACGGAAGATATCTTAATTCTCTTCAAGCATTCTCTTTCATTAAGTTAAAGAAATTTTCTATTAGGGCATTATCTAGACAATTTTCCTACTCATCCCCATACTCCATTTTCTTTATTAGTAACCAACTACAAGTGTTATGTAGAAATAGTTGGGAACTCCCCTTATAATAAAAAAAGGTTGTATGGGGAGGATTAATAATGAAAAATTTTCTAAAGTTTATTGGTTTATTTTTGTGTTTATCAATTGTAACCATAGTCTATGGCTGCTCCAATAGTGCAAACACTTCTAATACTAAGAAGCAGACGTTGAGTGGAGTTTATAAGATATCAAACAAAGATGTCGATAAGGATGAAGCTGGTAAACCTCAACCAGGATATTATTATTTTAAGAAAAATGGGCAAATGCTATGGGCAAAAGCGGACACAGGTGATGGAGATCAAGGTTATTATGGTGATGCTGCCAGAGGTACATGGAAATCATTAGGTAATAATAAATTCAGAATTCATATGAAATACATCTACGATAATGATGATTTAACTTTCAATGCTAAGAAATCTGGTAATAAATTACATACATATTCAAATAGTCGTAAGGCCAAGTATGAATGGGATGCCGACGATAACTATAAGCAACCTGATATGACATATTCAGACTTTATGGTAATTTTTAATAATGGGAAAAAGAGTGAACAAAAGAAAGTTCAAGAAAATGGTTACGACAAGCCAGACAATGGTTCAAACAGTACTAACTCTTCTTCCAATTCATCTAGTAACAATGATTCTGTAAAAATTAACAATGCTGATGACGCACTAGCCTACCTTAAGCAACAAAAAGGCGATGGAAATTATACCATCTCTCATGGTACGTTTGGTATGTCTGATAACCCATACGCAACGATTATGGATGAAGATAGTGGTACTCAATATATTGTTTATCAAGACGGTAAAATTGAAGAAAATAACGATTAGTAGCCTTCATAGAAAGAGTTCTATCTTGTAGTGATCCCCCATAGTTGGACAAAGCAACCCAACTATGGGGCATTTTGTGTACATTTACCCTTAACTTACAAAATATACTTTTAGTCACAAAACCCTATTTCAGGCCAATTCATAGTCCAACCATTCTGCGATCATTTATATCACCATTCAGGGCCTGTTCTGTACCTGTATATCCATCACGTACTAGTGATTCAAAAACATAACCAGCATTGTCAACACCGTTAATAACCGGTTCAACTGATAGTGAACCCATTCTTGTGGCTTGCGAAATGCTACGTGATCGTTATACCCAACTTTTTTATTGCACTTCACCTTGTAGGAGTCTTTTTTACTGTTTTATAACTGAAAGAAAATTTTTTCTAAATGCGTACTCTAAACATTCGTTATTTTTACGCTCTTTAATCTGTTTATCCACTCCCTGGTTAACCAGAAAAAGCCCTCCAAGTATAAGATGAATTTTCTATTTCATCTGTATACTTAGAGGGCATCATAGCCTAATTAGCCGATTTTTTTGTGTTATTTAGCTTCCTTAATGATAAAGGTCTGTTCGCTGAAATCTGATGCTGGTTTAGGTGAAGCAGTCCGGTCCATAATCCGTGGGACAAAGTAACCAGCGTTCATCAATTCAGCACCAGAGAACTTTTCACTGCCGTCGTTAACGGTGTACTTCTTCTTCGGATCAAGTCCAGTAAAGTACGTCCGAATGTAAGCAGGATTTGGCTCGTTCAAGATTTGGAAACGGGTGGCGATTGCAAGGCTCTGGTCATCATTAACCACTTGCCAACCGTAAACATTATCATTATCCGTATCTGGGTTATCTAACCGGTAGAAAGTACCAAATTGGTAAAGATGACGGTATTGCTTGTAGAAAGCAACCTGCTTCTTAATTGTTGCCAGGTCATCGTGTGACATCTTAGTAATGTCAAGTTCGTACCCAAAGGCACCGTAGTAAGCAACCGCGGCTCGGGTAGCCAATGATGTTAAGCGGCCAACCTGATCATTTGGTACTGCGGAAACATGAGCACCCCACATTGATGGCCGGTAACCATATGAAGTGCCATCCTGAATCTTAATCCGTTCAACGGCATCTGTATCATCAGAGCACCATGCCTGTGGAGCGTAATACATCATACCAAGGTCAAAACGACCACCACCAGAAGCACATGATTCAAAAAGAACATCTGGGAAAGCCTTAGTCAGGCGATCATACAGTTGGTAAACGCCGAGAATATAACGGTGACTAAACTCTAATTGTTGGTCAGCTGGTAATTGGGCACCAAACATTTCAGTAATGTTCCGGTTCATATCCCACTTAATGTAATCAAGCTTAGTCTGCTTGATGACCGTGCTCATTCGGGTAACCAAGTAATCAACTACTTCTTGACGGGTCATGTCCAAGACAAATTGATTCCGCGCAGGTGTATTGTGGCGACCAGGCGTAGAAATCATCCAGTCAGGGTGTTTCTGATACAGCTTACTGTCAATAGAAATCATTTCTGGTTCAAACCATAAACCAAACTTCATTCCCTCTGCATGAACCTTGTCAGCAAAGCCGGAAATACCGTTGGTAAACTTCTTCTGGTCCACAAACCAGTCCCCTAGACTGGACCGATCGTCGTCACGGTGGCCAAACCACCCGTCATCCAGGACAAACATTTCGATACCCAGCTGCTTGGCCTGCTTGACAATTTTCATTAGCTTAGCCTCATTGAAGTCCATAAACGTGGCTTCCCAATTATTAATGAGGATTGGTCGGTCTTCGTGCGCAAAGTGAGGGTTAATTAAGTGTTCTTGATAAAGGGCGCCCATTTGTTGACTCAACTGGTTCAAACCATCATTAGTGAAACTCATAACGGCTTCAGGGGTTTGGAACCGAGCACCTTTCTTTAATTGCCAGCTAAATTCGTCAGGATTAATTCCCACAAGAACCCGTGTCGTATCAAACTGGTCAACTTCAACAGAATCTAAGAAGTTTCCTGAGTAAACCAAGTTAAATCCGAAGGCAGCCCCTTGGTTATTATCAGTATGCTTGCGTGCCAGAATAAAGAATGGATTCTGCTGGTGACTAGAGGCAGTCCGCAAGCTGGAAATACTCTGCACACCAGAACGCAATGGTGTCCGAATCAAGTGACGTTCCCGCGCCCACGTTCCTGAGAACTGCAGCATATCATAATCAGCGTCAGGCAAGTCAAGTTGGGCACTCAAAGCCCGGTTAATTGTGACCTGATCTCCATGGTTAATAAATGTCGTGGAACGAACAATCACATCTTCAGCAGTGAAGATAGTGTAATGCAGTTCCATTGTGAGTTTTGCCAGGTGATCGACTAACTTAACGGTCAGGGTTTGGGCGTCTTGCCCTTCGTCATCAAAGGTCGATGGTTGGCCCGCTAACCGTTGCTTACCATCAGTAATCTGGTAATCCTGGTATTCAAATTCTGATGTGCGGGATCCGTTAGGGTAGGTAATTTGAAAGGCCGGATAACGATAATCACCTTTGCCAAAACCAGCATATTCTTGCTTGATTAGTTCCAGTTGAAAATCTGACTGTTCAATCGTCAGCGTGTTTGTACAATCGTGTTCTTCACGACTTGCCAAGTTTTGATAAGCCGCCTTCACTGGAATTCGTGGCCCGTAGTACAACTGACCTGGCATACCATTTTCCAAAATTTGGAAAATATAGCTGGTGTGATCAGTCTGTAAGTGAAAGACTTGTTGTTCTTCATTGACGTGAATACTCATGAGAATGTAACCCCTTTCAAGTGTCTGATTTTATTATAACGTTCTCTAACCTTGAGTACCAGAATCCTTCTGAATTGCGACTTGTAAAACATTATCAGGGAATTTGACATCTGTCCCCACATTCCCAGTTACTTTAACGTTATCAAACTCTTTACTGTTCGTTACGGTCACAACAACCGTATCATCTAAGCCCGCTTTCTTAATGGCTGGGTCCCAGAATTCAATCAATTCTTGTCCCTTCTTGACGTGGTCGCCATTTTCAACATAGGAAACAAAACCAGTCCCCTTCATTTTGACTGTCCCGATCCCAACGTGAATTAATAAGGCAATTCCATCGTCGGTCACTAACCCAACCGCATGGCGGGTCGTAAAGATTTGTTTAACAGTAGCATCAAATGGTGCTAATACCCGTCCATCAGTTGGCTTAATGGCAAAGCCTTGGCCTGCCTGGCCCTTTGAAAAGACGTCATCATGAACATCATTCAATGCTTCCAACCGACCAGCAATTGGTGTTGGAATATCAACTAATTTATCACTACCACTCTGTTTAATATTCTTGCCCCATGTTTTTTCTAGTTCAGCAACGATCTCAGCGTGCTTTTCTTCACTTAAGAAGACCTTCTTGCCAAAGACAAAAATTGAAATAATGACCAAGACCGCTGGTACCGCAAACATCAGCAGTTTAAAGTTGTGTGCTTGGGTAGCCGTAATGGTTGAAGCAGAAGCACCTGTTGTCATCCCCGCGATGATCGCCACTTGACCAACGACCCCGTTAGCAACCGCACCACCGAATTTATCAAGCAGTGGCCGAATCGAGAGAGCCAATGATTCGTCACGGTGACCAAGTTTCAATTGACCATATTCAACAGAGTCAGTTATGACCATTAACACGATCAAGAAGACAATCTGTTGTGGTAAACCGAATAATGATGCCGCTAACAGTACTAATACCAGGTTATCCCCAGCAACGGCGAACAGCCCCAAACCACATAGCAAACAAATCAAAGCACAGGTAAAGAGGGCCTTCCGGCTAAGTTTCTTTGACAGAATTGGGAACAGTGAAGTAGCCACGATCCCCAGGCAAATGTTGATCGTGGAGAAAATTGAGAAGGCTTTTGGCCGTCCCATGATATAAGTGAAGTAGTAGACTTCCAGAGAGTTCACAATGTTAATTGCAACACAGTAGAACAGGTAAGCACAACCAACCCACATCAACTGGTCATTACCGGACAATACTTTAAAAATACCAATAATCCCAACAGTGTCCTTCTTATTCTTCCGAATCGAAGAGTTAACTTCTCGGGTAAAGATACCGACACCCCAGGCAGAGATCAATGCTAAGAAACAAATGATCAGGGCAAACATGAACCAGCCACGGTCGTCACCAGTACTTGTTTTGGTAGCAGAGAAGAAGATTACCGCTGGCATTACCAGGATCCCAACTAATCCCCCACCAATGGCTGAACCAACCCGGGCGTAAGTGGCTGTCTTTTCACGTTCTCGTGAACTGGTCGTCAGTGATGGTAACATTGACCAGAAACCAACATCCTTGAATGAATAGAAGATATCCATTGTAATGTACAAAATGGCAAAGAGGATCAGGTAACCGATCGCACTCTTCTTATACAAACCACCCATGTTAGTAAATAGTAACAAGAGGATTACTGAAGATACCGTTCCACCGATAACAACCCATGGACGGAAATGTCCCCAGCGCGTCTTGGTCCGGTCAATGGCGTTCCCAATAAACGGATCAATAAATAATTCCACAAACCGTAGACACATAATGATCAGAGTTACTGTACTGATCATCTTGTTATCTAACGATTTGTTACCAGTATCAAAGAGGTGCGAAGTAATGAACATGATTAGGTATCCACAGAGGAGACCGTAGAATGAGTCATTACCAAAAGCACCAAAACTATAAGCAAGACGTTCTCGCATTGTCATCTTGCTTTTACTATTCGTACTCATAAACGTTCCTTCTCCCTAAAATTGATCTGCGGTTTGTATCCGCTTTCAGAATTCGGGATAATTATATTTGATAATCGTTTATCAATCCATGGCTGCTTGTACTAAAAAAATGCCAATTATCACACAGGACAAATTGACATCTAAGAATGTATAATCATGGTATAATGCGGTATAGAAATGATACGTGAATGAACAAATATCCATGTTAGCGGTTTTTTAAAATTGCTAAAATAGACATTCTTACAAAGGCAAGTGATAATAATGGACGACGAATATAAAAGTTTAACTGGCAAAAGTTTTGAAAGTAACATTCTGTTCATTGGCCAATACCAATGCCCACCTAACTACTTTTATCGGGGCAATAACGTCCGGGAAAACTATGTCATTCATTACGTTCAATCCGGCCAAGGAACTTTTTCATCAGCTAATCGACCGGCAGTCACTTTGAAAAAGGGTGACGTGTTTATTTTACCGAAGGGCGTGCCTTGTTTTTACCAGGCAGATAGCCATCATCCCTGGAAATACTTCTGGATTGGCCTGTCTGGTACCAAAATCAACACAATGCTAGCCGGTTCACAACTGGCGACTAAACGTTACATCCGTCAAGTCCAAGACAGCCACTTTTATGACCACCTAGTCCAACTATTCTCGGCCCTGAAGCAACCGGGATCCTTAGCAAATGATATTCGTATAGAAGCGCTCACTTACCAAATGTTCTATGACCTCGTTACGGAATACCCAACTAAGCATCCCCGGTTAAATATGAAGGCCGCTAACCAGCTTAAACTGGCCAGCTACTATCTCAAAGAGAATTACCACAAGGCCAGCTGCAATATTGAAGATCTCTGCCATCACCTCAATATTTCCCGTAGTTATCTGTATACCTTGTTTAAAAATAAGATGAATATTTCACCACAAAAGTACTTGACGCAAATACGGATGGACGATGCCAGCCAACTATTACGGGATACTGAAGAACCGGTCCAGGTGATTGCTCATCGAGTTGGCTATAAAGACGAATTTACCTTTTCCAAAGCTTTCAAGCGGGCAAGCGGCTTTAGTCCCAAAGTATACCGGCAACGGGTACGGTATTAACTGATCCAAAAAGGCGCTAAGGATTAGGCGCCATAGGTTCAAAACTACTAGTAACAAAACAGTGAGGTGCCGTCAGTCCTCTTATATAGTCGAAAATACTTCAGCAACGTACATAAAAGGGCCCTAGTATTCGGAAAAACCGAACGCTAGAGCCCTCTGTGCTATTAAGCCGCAATATTAGCCTTGAACGAATTTGAATTCTGGGAACCAAATCTTAATTTCGCGTGTTGCAGAAGCTGGTTCATCAGAAGTGTGGACAATGTTCCGCAGGTTGCCATCTGGCCATTCACGACCATAATCACCACGGATAGTTCCCCATTCAGCTTCAACGGGGTTCGTTGCTCCGGCCATGTTGTGAATAGCTTTGATAACATTAGTTCCAGAAACCACGATACCCACGATTGGGCCTTCAGTCATGTATTCCAATAAGTCAGGGAAGAATGGCTTATCAACCTTGTCAGCGTAGTGTTGACGAAGTAATTCTTCAGTAGGTTGAATCATCTTTAATGCTTCAATCTTATAGCCCTTCCGTTCGATCCGCGTAATAATTTCCCCAATATGACGGGTCTTAACACCATCAGGCTTTACCAATACTAATGTGTATTCATCTTTAACCATTTGAAACAACTCCTTGCATGCATGTTTAACATATACAGGTTAACATAACTTTACTCATTATGAAAGCGCTTTTTTAAGCTAAGTTCTTCCATTTTACTTAATTAACTGGTACTCAATCGTCAAATGTTGACTAGCAGTCGGATTAATAGCTGACGAAACTGGTCCAGAACTAATTAATACCAAGTCGTGCATTGCTCGCGTAGCCATTGTGTAAATCATACCGACCTCATCTGTGCCCCGTAAGTTGGCCGCAGAAACATCATAAGCAATTACGGCATCGAACTCCAGACCCTTTGCCAGGTAAATAGGTAATACTAGAATCCCGTCCGGTAAAGATGTGTCGTTAACATTTAACTGGTGGACTTTCTTAAACTGCCGGTGGAGCTGTCGATAAACCTGCTTAGCTTGATCAGCATTCTTCGTCAAGACTGCAACAGTCTCATACTTGGTACTCAGTTGGTCGACACTTGCTAATAATGTCTGTTCAACTTGGTCAGCAGAATCACGCACATATAAAGTTGGTCGCTCACCATGGCGGGTAAACGACATAATTTGATCGCCATCCGGCAGCATCCCCTTGGCAAAGTCAGTAATTTCTTTAGTTGACCGGTAACTCCGTCGTAATGAAATTAAGTTAGGATGGTGAGCATCCATTGTTTTGCTGAGCCGTTGCAAGAGGTGTTCAGGCATTTCCAAGGGCTTAAATAGTGCCTGCTCGCTGTCACCAAGGACGGTAAATTTAGCACTTGGAAATACGTGCCTTAGATAGATCATCATTGCAACCGAGTAATCCTGCATTTCATCAATAAAGACGTACTTGAACGAATGGTTTTGTCCAGTCCCCATCAGGAGGTCACGCATATACATCAGAGTAGCGGCATGCATCATATCTAAGCGATGATATTCTAATTGGTCACTATAGTCGGTAACCATCCCCTGCCAGTCGGCTTTGGTAACCTTCGTTGGTCGGGCTAATTGTGATAACCACTGCTGGTACTGACTATAAAGATCAATAAAATAATCATTATAAATCGCATCCGCCACAATCCTGAGCCGGCGTTTCGTCCAGCGATATGCCAGGTAAGCATATTGTTCATCTTCATCGTGGAAGTCATCAATTGTTTTCTTACCATACAAACGGTGTAACTGCTGGCGATCGAGTGAATCCAACTCCTTAGCCACCCAATCCTTTTTTGCCTCTTCCTTCACCCGGCGTTGCAACTCCCGAATCAGTTGGTTCTTTAATTGCACCATTCGATTTGCCGAACGCATGGCCGCTGGTTGGTGCATGTACAGGTTCTTAATATGTTCCGCCGTAAAGAAAACACGTCCTTCAAAAGTGACGTTAGCAAATTGGAGGTCCTGATCTGCTAAGCCAGCAACATAGTGACGAACATTCTTCATTGCGACCGCACTTTCTAAATAATCTGCGATCCGCCGGTCATCTTGGGAGGCTTTCTGCCGCCGTTCGTAACGTTCAAAGATGTTTTCAACACGAAGTCCTTCAAACCGTCGTCGAATGAAGCCGGAAATAGTGACCTGGCGCATATTGCGTTCACCTAAGCTCGGCAAAACTTGGGAAATATAATGACTGAACAACCGATTTGGTGAGAACAAGACAATCTGGTCAGCGTTCAGAGCTGTTCGACTATGGTAAAGCAAGTAAGCAATCCGCTGTAAAATCGCAGACGTCTTACCAGAACCGGCCACCCCTTGGACCAGCAAGAGATCGCTATGGGTATCGCGAATAATGTCATTTTGTTCCTGTTGAATAGTGGCCACAATGTTATGCATGTATTGGTCATTTTGCTCACCTAAGGCTGCCTGAAGCAGCTCATCACCCACCGTTTCATTGGTATCAAACATATTAGTAATTTGACCGTCCCGAATAGTAAACTGCCGTTTCTTAACGAGTGTTGTTTTCTGTGGGCCGTTTGGTGTTTCATAAGTTACCTCCCCCAGGGTACCGTTGTAATAAACACCAGAAATTGGGGCCCGCCAGTCATAAATTAAAAACTGACTCTTGTCATCGTTCATCAACGAAGCTGTCCCGATATAGAGACTTTCAACTTGATCTTCACCAGGATCTTGAATATCGATCCGCCCAAAATATGGCGACCGTTGGAGGTTTTGGAGGGTCTTTAACTGGCGTCGGAGAATGGTTTCGCTTTCCACCGCCCGGGAAACCAATTGCCGCTGCTGTTCAATCATTGCCCGTGATTCAGCAATATCATCGACTTCGTAACGGTTAATTGAGGCATTTTCACTGTAGTTTTGTTCAACTGCTCGTGTTTCCTTATGAGCCGCTGCCAATGCTTGACGAGTCTCCTTAATCTGCCGGTCAATTTGCTGCATCACATAATCGACTCGTGCTTGCTCGACTTGACGTTCGTGTTCTTCTTTGTTCACACTTTTTCCTCCCGTTCAAATTGTCCCCCTATTGTATCACTCGCCTTCAGCAACCAAAAATAAAACGACCGGTCACCCGGTCGCTAATTTCATTATTTACTTTGTTGGGCAATTGAGTTATGCAATGCATGTTTGAGCATGAACGGTGCAATAACTGTCGCTAAGATAATGACGGTAATAACATCAGAATAGTACATTGAAGAAAGCAAGTGTGCTTGATAACCAATTTGAGCTGTAATCAAGGCCATCTCACCACGGGCCACCATTCCTGAGCCAACCACATATGAACTATGCAATTCGAAGCCCGCCAGCTTAGCTCCCGTTCCGCAACCAAACAGTTTGGTAAAACATGCTAAAACGGTCATCACGATGACAAAGATAAATGATTCATTCAACCGATCAAACCGCATATTCAACCCCACACTGACAAAGAACAGGGGAATAAAGAGGGCATAACCGATCGGGATAAAGCTCCGGTCAATCGTTTGTTTACGATGAGTATTAGCCACTGCAATCCCCGCAAAGAAGGAACCAACGGCGCCAGATAGGCCAACCCAATCTGCCAAGGCTGCCATTCCTAAACAGATAATCATTGCCATTACGGAAGGCGATGCCACTGTTAATAAGTGTTCGCTCAGGTGCATCATATACGGTGCAAGCCACTTGACCAATAAATAAGTACCGCCGAAGAATAACACTTGTAAAAGCAGTACTGCCCATAGTGGCTGACCGCCAGTCTTATCTTCTGCTTGATTGACAACACTGATCATAATACTAAGGAGGATCACCCCAATGATATCATCTGCGACTGCGGCTCCTAAAATAGTAGCCCCTTCTTTACTATCAAGGTATTTGAATTCACGTAATACCGCAACAGAAATACTAACTGAAGTCGCGGAAAAGATCACCCCAATAAAAACTGATTCAAGTTTAGTAAAGCCAAACAGATAACTCACTGGTGACATCAATGCAACAGGAAAAATGACTCCGACAATTGCCACAATTACTGCCGGCTTTAAATACTTCTTCAATAGGGACAGGTCACTTTCTAGCCCCGCGATAAACATTAAGATAATGACCCCAATCTCCTGAAATTCATTCATCATGGTGTCTAAATGCACCCAGTTTAATATGCCGGGGCCGGCAATAATGCCAACGAGGATCTGCCCAATAACCTCAGGAATGCCTACCCGTCGACATAGGTGCGCAACAATCTGGGTGGCTAATAGTAACCCCGCTAAAACGGCAATGAATTCCATTTGATTTCCTCCAATCATTCTCATCAAGATTTAATCAATATTTTAACATATCTTTTTCGGTGAATGATAATTGGCGCCTGATTCTCGAAAGAATATAATGGAACTATTATTATGAGGAGTGAATTTCTATGCCATCGATTAAGCAAGCAAAAGATCTATTACGGCCGATGGGTAAATCACCATTACTCCACCATACTGGGCTAGGAATACTGGTGGGGATCATTACTGGATTAGTAGTCGGCCTCTTTCGTTGGATCATCGATCATACCCTAGTGTTATTAACCATCATTTATCCCTTTATGAAGCATCACTCAGTCTGGTTAGTGCTCTATATTATTGCAATTATTGTAATCGTTTGGCTTATTGCTTATCTAGTTCAGCCTTATAAAACCGACTTAATTGGCTCAGGGGTCCCGCAACTGAAAGCTATTTTAAAAGGCCGTCACCATATGGATTGGTGGCAAGTACTATGGCGTAAGTTCATCAGTGGCTTACTAACCATTTGTCCTGGATTGTTTCTTGGTCGCGAAGGCCCTTGTATTCAAATTGGTGCCTGTATTGGTCAAGGTGTTGAACAGCATTTTAACCATCGTCAACCCGATTCTAAGTTATTATTAGCATGCGGTGCCGCCGCTGGGCTGTCTGCTGCTTTCAGTGCCCCACTAGCCGGCGTAGTCTTCTTACTAGAAGAAATTAGCCACAGTTTCAAGGCGAAGCTATGGCTCCCAGCATTAGCTGCTGCCGTTAGTGCCGACCTAATGACTTTTCTTTTCTTCGGATCCCAGCCTTGCTTATTTTTACCCATTCATCATCAATTACCATTAAAAGTTTATCCATGGTTATTACTAATTGGTGTGATTACCGGAATCATTGCTTACCTTTTTCAATACTGCTTATTTAACCTGCAATGGTGGTATCGGAAGTTTACGATTATCCCTAAGCGTTACCATAGTATTCTCCCATTGCTCTTAGCAATTCCGGTCGGTTTGTGGAATCCACGTGTCCTTGGTGGTAGTCACAACTTGATTACCATGGTTGCCAATTTTTCACTCACTAAAAATTGGCCATCACTCCTCCTCTTGCTGTTAATTTTGGTTGTTATCCGTTTCATTGGCACAATGATTGCTTATGGTTCCTCAGTTCCTGGGGGAATTTTTATGCCTATCTTTGTCATTGGTAGCTTATTGGGCGCGATTGCTGGCATAATCCTGGTTCATAGTGGTTTAATCGATGAGAGTGGTTACCTAACAATGATTGCCATGGGAATGGCCGCTTTCTTTGCAGCAACAGAAGGAACCCCTTTTTCTGCAATCCTCCTGGTAACAGAAATGGTTGGTTCAATTGAACAGGTTCTCCCAATGACCATCTTGGTCTTTATCGCGTATTACACGAGCATCTTGTTAGGGGCACGTCCTTCACTTTATGATGCATTACTAGAAAACATGAATTTTGAAGATTAGTAAGTGTGGCCTACGGAGTCTTTATTGACTCCAGCCGCACTTTTATTTATAATTTTTATCGAACATATGTTCAGGAGGGTGCAATGATGTTCTATAGTCAAGAACCACATGGCTTATTTATGCTAATCGATAATAAATCCTTCTATGCCAGTGTTGAATGCGTTCAACGTGGCCTTAATCCGTTAACTACTCCATTGGTTGTGTTCTCTGAAGCTGATAATACCGGGACTGGTTTAGTAGTCGCTGCTTCGCCCATGGCTAAGAAAATTTTTCATATAAAAAATGTCGATCGTGGGTATCAAATTCCCCAAGATTCACGCTTATTAATGGTTCCGCCGCGAATGAATCTTTATATCAAAAAGAATTTACAGATTAATCAGATCTTTACAAAATATACTGACCGTGTCAGCCCCTACTCTATTGATGAATCAATTCTGGATTTAACCCACTCATGGCAGCTCTTTGGTCAATCGCCACAACAAGTAGCACGAACAATTCAAAAGGATGTCTATCGTCATTTGGGGTTAGTAACGACTGTGGGCATTGGTGAAAATCCCCTCCAAGCCAAATTAGCTTTAGACCTTTACGCCAAGCATAATGATCATTTTATCGGCATCATTACCTACCAAACAGTTCCCAAAATGATCTGGCCAGTTAAGGAGTTAACTGATATCTGGGGAATTGGTAAGCGAATGGCTCTTCGCCTCAATAAGCTTGGTATTCATAATATGTATGAATTAGCCCACGTCAATCCATATCAATTAACTGAACACTTAGGGTTAACCGGTAGCGATCTTTATGCCACTGCTTGGGGAATTGATCGAACCGATATCACTAAACCAGTTCCACCCCAAAATAAGTCAATTGGCAACTCACAAGTTTTACCACGCGATTATCATCATCAATCAGAAATTGAAACAGTGATTAAAGAAATCACTGCCCAAGTCGTTGCGCGTATCAACCGGCATCAATTACAAACACGAGTTGTGCATCTTGCCATCACTTATTCAGGGCATTATTACCATCCTAATCATAAAAACTATTTTGCTCATTCTCACCATATTCCGCCAACCGCTGATGAAAAGGAAATCCGCCTTCAGATTCTTACTATCTTTCGTAAATATTGGGATGGCCGACCTGTACGTGATATTGCCATTTCTTGTGGACAACTAAGTCCAGAAACCGGCGAACAGCTGAACCTCTTTCATTCCAGCAAAAATAGCGATTATCGTCTTCAACAAGTAATCGCTAATATCCGGAATAAATATGGGAATACGGCAATTATGTCAGCTAATAGTCTTAAAAAGGGCGGCACTTTTATTAAACGTGCGGGACTGGTCGGCGGTCATAATGGTGGTAATGCATTTGAATAATAAGAATTAATTGTTAAAAAAATGTGCTAAGTAAGCCTGGTACGCAAATGCTAAAATTAGATTTCGTAATAACCGCTTTTGCTTAGTATGTTCACTACCAATCTGTTGCAAGTTCTTATGGTAGCCGAAAACATAAGATAAAGCATTATCCAATTCTTTAACAAAATAATCATAAGCAACTGCAGTTGGATATGTCTCCTCTTGAATCTGTAACGCGCGCTGTAAGTTCTTCTGCTCAACCACATTTTTAGCAATCACAATAAAAAGTAGCTGGGCAATTTGATCCCGTTGGTAAAGTTTATTTTGTGGTGAGTCAATTAAGTGATGCTTAACATAGTTACTAATCATGGATTGGGTAACCTTGACATTGCCAAAAGGAGCACAACAATCTTGCAGATAGGTAACAACCTGATTTAAATACAGTCCCATCGTTGGTAACTCTTGATAAGCTGGCAATGCAAAGGGTGAAGATGTTGTCATTATGTAGTCCTCCTCAATACTTAAGCATTATTGTACAGACGATTAATTTCAACTGTCAATCAATTACTGAACAGCGGTTTTTTAAAAAC
Organism: Limosilactobacillus frumenti DSM 13145; assembly: GCF_001436045.1. Lineage (GTDB taxonomy): Bacteria > Bacillota > Bacilli > Lactobacillales > Lactobacillaceae > Limosilactobacillus > Limosilactobacillus frumenti. Next base: position 20,136 of record NZ_AZER01000003.1, on the reverse strand, counting down.
CGTTGACAGCGGTATTAAAAACTACTATGATGGTGAAAACTCATTGTGAGGTCTTTCAAAATGACAGTTAAAATTATTACTGATTCTGGTGCTAACTCATTTGACAAGCTAATTGCCGGGGTTCCCCATGTGAACGTTCCTCTGACATTGACGGTCAATGGCCACTCATTTCAAGATAATTCTCAATTAGACTTAGCCAATTTCTTACAAGCATTAAAAGATACCCAAGCGCCGACCTCATCAGCTTGTCCCAGTATTGGCAACTGGCTTGCTGCTTTTCAAGGAGCTGACGAAATTTTTGTATTAACCATTACAAGCGCGTTATCAGGAAGTTATTCTTCGGCCATTCAAGCCTCAAAGATATATTTACAAGACCACCCAAACGTTCGCATCCATATCTTTGACTCTAAATCAGCAGGGCCCCAAATTCGTTTAATTGCTTCAATACTAGCAATTCTGGTTAATAACCACTACCCATTTGACGAAATTGTTGAATTAGTCAATGAGCAAATTAAAAAGACCGACCTGCTTTTTTGTCTGCAAGAGCTTGATAACTTAGCAAATAGTGGCCGCATCAGTCCTACCATTGCTAAATTAGCCAAAATGTTGAATCTATGCGTCTTGGGAACGGCCAATGATCAAGGAGAATTTGAAATGCTTAGTCGCCAACGTAGTACCAAGAAGCTTTACCATAAACTTGTTAAGGTAATGATCAAGCAAGGATATCATGGCGGTCGGGTTTTTATTGACCATGTGCAATGTCATGAAAAAGCTACTAAAATGGCCGCAGCCATCTCAGCCGCTTTTCCGAGTGCTATTATCACCATTGCTAATTGTGGGGCCCTTTGCTCATATTATGCTGAAAATGGTGGCCTGATGATTGGTTTCGAAAAGTAACGACAAATACCCCCCTAAGTTGACGCTAACTTAGGGGGTTATTCTTATACAAAAAGCTGTTCCAAAGATTCACTCAGCAAATTACGTTCCGTTAAGCACGTTTTAATTGGACATCAAAATAAAGTACACCATGCTCATAACGGGCACTTAGTTTACCATTGAAATCACTAACAATTTGGCGTGCCATTGATAGGCCAATTCCAAAGCCATTTTTCTTATTATTGCTATGGGCTGTATCGCCGCGGTAAAACCGGTCGAAGAATTTATTGTAATCAACCTTAGCACCCTTTGCAAAAGTATTTCCGATAGATAAAATAACTGTCCGTCCGTATCGGCCTTGATGAAGATCAACTTTAACTTCGCCATGATCATCACAATACTTATTAGCATTATCGAGTAAGATACTAACTAGTTCACTGAAGTAATTTTTATTAGCCGTTGCAACGAGATTAGGTTGAACATTCAGCAAGAATTGGTGCTGACTGTTTGCCATGATACTTTTAAAAGAATCTGTTACTGTAGTGACAACTTTGCTAACGGGGATTGCTTCCAGTTGAATATTCGGCTGCTCTTGCATTCGTGCCAAAGATATTAAATTACCAACTAATCTAGTTAATCGTGCTACTTGCTGTTTATTACTCTTTGTCCACTCACTTTCCCCATCGATCATTTCCTGCATCTCAGTATTAGCGGAAATAACAGCTAATGGAGTCTTTAATTCATGACCTGCGTTAGTAATAAATTCACGTTGTCGTTTCTCTGACTGAATAATAGGACGAATCGCCCGATTGGAAAAAAGCGCTAAAACAATAGTATATAAAACCATTGAAATTAGCCCTAATAGAATACCGACCCGAATGACCTCGTTAGTCTCACTCATTAAAATGGTTTCATCTAGGAAAACAACTAGTCGGCCATCCGCAACCTTCTTAGTTTTATAAGCATAAGCAGTCCCTGAGTGATATATTACCCCTTGATTTCTTCGCCGCTGTGTCACGCGATTGGCCATCTGAACAATCATCTGCGGTGACACAGTACTAATGTGTTGATTATCAACTTGGTCAATCGATCCATCTGGTTTAACGATGGCACTAAAGTACCGATATTGAAAAATACTCTCTTTTGTTATCGGTGTTTGGAGAAAATTCTGTGATTGACGTGTTGCATCTGCCACAGAAAGCTGCCCATCGTTTTTCACTAACATCGTTAAGACATTGTTTACTTTACCCTGAGCACGATAATAGGCAATGGAGCCAATTGAACCAACAATTGTGACTAGCACTAGTAACAGGGCCATCATCGAAACCAAAATAAACTTTTTGCGAAAATAACTAATCATGGGTACCCTCCTAATGTGACTTCAAAGTGAAGGGACCACCTTTTTCACCATCGATCACAACTTTAGAATTAACTGACTTGATTTTTTGCCGCAGATAGGAAATCGTGAACCAAACATCTTCTTCATCTGCTGATTCATCATCGTCATCCCAAGTGTGGTTCAACAGGTCAGCAACCGTCAGTTGTTTGTCGGCATTAAGGATCATATATTGGAGGAGACGAGTTTCCTTATTAGTCAAACTAATGGAATTATGAGCAGATAATGTTTGTTCGTTATCATCCAGTGTTAGGTCCGCAAAGGTAAGCACATCACGATCAAGACTACCATTTCGCCGATCTAATGACCTTACGCGCGCCAATAATTCTTTTAAGGAAAAGGGCTTCGTTAGATAATCATCAGCTCCAGCATCCAGGCCGGTCACTTTATCGTCGATTTCGGCCATTGCCGTTAACATCATGACGTAAGTCCGGTCACCGGTAGCGCGAATTTCACGTAGTGCTTCCAAACCAGTCTTCACGGGCATCATGATATCAAGGATCATCAAGTCATAAGCATTTTGTTTAGCATGATCAACTGCTTCTTGCCCGTTATATACTGGATCAACAGAATAACCCTGACTAGTCAATGCTGTGACCACCACGTGCGACAATTGATGTTCATCTTCGGCAAGTAAGATACGCATGATAGTGCCTCCCCTAATTCTCTTCATTAATCAGGTGCCGGATCGTTTGCATCTGCACGTCGCAAGAAGCTAACTGGTCTGCACACCGTTTCAGTTCTTTGCTGATCCGCTCTGGATTTTTGATATTATGCTTGTACTTCATTTCATGTTCCAAGCTGGCCCACGAATCCATCGCAATTGTGCGCAATTGGAATTCAACATAAAACTGCCCTGGTTTGTGGCCCTCATAGTCTTTGTAAGGCATCGTCACCTTAGCAATCACGTGGTAGCTACGGTAACCATTAGGCTTGGCATTGTTAATGTAGTCCTTTTCTTTAACGATCTGGCACCAGTCAGCCTCGTGCAGCTGGTGCAGACACCGTGGAATATCATCAATAAAATTACAAACAAGTCGCAAGCCAATGGCATCATGGCAACGCTCGAGTGCCGATTCCGTCGTTACCGGATAATTCTTACGTTGACATTTTTCTGCCATACTATCGGGAGTTTTGACCCGCCCGATTAAGTGTTCATATAACTTGGGCTGGTGGTGGTCGGCCTGTAATTGATTCAGGCTCTGGAGTCGTTGTTCCAATTCATTCAAAATGGCCGTTAAAGTTGGCGCAAACTCTCCATATATATCCATTTCAATCATTCCTTTGGCAATTATTATATCAGTTTGAAAATAAGCTACAATTATAATTAAATCCTGATAACATAATAAAATATGATCCAATTTAAAATTCAATTCATCAGTAAAGAGGTGCTAGCATGCAATTCAAAAAGTTTCTCCCACCAGTTATCAAGTTAATAATTGTCATCATCCTTGGCATTATTCTCATTAAAGCATACTGGCCAGAACTAGCTCTCCTTACCCACCTAAATTCAGCTCACCAGCAAGAACTAATCGCATTAGTTCATCAACATGGCTGGAGCGACACTTTACTATTGATTATCGCAATCGCTACTCTCTGCAGTGTCCCTTTTGCACCTAATTCAGTGGTTTGCATCTTTGCGGGGATTTGCTTCGGTCCATTCATCGGTTTTCTAATTAACTGGTGCGGTAATATCATTGGCAATGGCTTTGTGGCCGTAATGATTAACCGCAGTGGAATCTCCAATAAAATTCGTCATAAGCAAGCCTTTGCTTATCTAACTCGCCAACAGTTTCCTACAGTGGGGCTCATCATTGGATTTATTGTGCCAATCATCCCTAACTTACTAGTAAATTGTGCTGCGACTGGCTTACAAGTCTCCAAGGAAAAATACTTGCTGGCCGTCGGTTTAGGGACATTACCAATTGCGTTCCTCTACGCGCTAGGTGGTAACGCCCTCTTCACAATGAGCTTCACCAAGATTTCGATTGCAGTCGTCTTATTTGTGGTTCTTTGCCTATTCTACTGGGGACTGAAAAAGCTACAGGCAAATTTGCCAAATTAAGTGTCAAAGCTTTTCCGTTGTTATCGAATAAACATCGGAAGAGCTTTTTTAATTTGATGTATATGATAACCAGAAGCCATCGTATGAGAATAAACACCTTTCACAAACACTAAGGAAGTAAGGAGCAGATATAATTTTGACTAGTTTCTCTTTTTTTAATTGATTTAAAATAATTACATTATCTTCACGAAAGGCAGGTCAGTGCTATGATCTTCGCACCATTACGCGAATGTGATGTTCCAGCAATCCGTTAAAAATTTAATTTAACGGAGGAATAAAAAATGAAAAAATCAAATAAAGTAATCGGTAGTATCTTTCTAAGTCTTGCCGCCAGTATTTGGGGTGGGATGTTTGTGGTCGTCAAGAACATTGTGACAACAATTCCACCAATTGAGCTCGTCTGGTGTCGATATATGGTGGCGGTAGTATTTCTATTGCTATTTTGTGCAATCAAAGGCATCAAATGGCATTGGGATTGGCATAATGGGCTCCTAATGATCTTAGCTGGAATTATTGGGGATGCCATTTCTATTGTCACTCAAGAAACTGGAACCTGGCTGTCATCTGCCTAGGCAGGATCTGTCATTACGGCTTCTACACCCACATTTATGGTTATTTTTGCTTGGCTATTACTACACGAAAAAATTACCCGAGCTAAAGTTATTTCACTTATTCTAGCAACGACTGGGGTAATCATTATCGTTGGTGTGCACTTCACCGGAAATCATGTTTTAATGGGCATCCTATTTTAATTATCGCCGCTTTTACATGGGCTTTAATGTCAGTTATTAATAAAATGGTGGCCCCAACATATGATGTGTTGGAAATCACTACCGTTGCTACAATCGTTGCTATTATTTGCTTAACACCCTTTGTGGTCGCTAGTTGGCATTCAACATTAGGAAATGTTAATTTCAGGACATTTAGCGTCTGGGGATCACTTCTTTATCTTGGTGCCATTTCAACGGCGACGGCATTTGTGATGTGGAACCGCGGCGTACAATTACTTAATGCTGCTAGTTTGGGACTCTTTTTCCTGTTTCAGCCAATCGTTGGTACCCTACTCGGTTGGCTACTACTAGGTGAACAAATCACTTGGTTCTTCATCCTTGGTTCACTATTAATTGCTGGCAGTATTTGGTACTCTATCCGCTTTTCATAATTTAATATTAATAAAGTCCTCTCAGTATAAGATGAATTTTCTGTTTCATCCGTATACTTGGAGGGCTTTATAGTTTATGGATAATTTTTGTTACGTTGACCAATTATTATTCTCTATAAATATCCATTTAAAATTGTAAAAGCACATAAAGAATGGGAATAAAGCCTATTAGATCAGTGCGTACAACTACTTATCGATACAAGTTAAGGCCAAACTTTTTGTTCATTTCTAATAGTCACTATGATTTGATTCCTGTTTAAATTTCACTTAATGGTACTCAGATTGGAAAGCAACTAATGACTACACGAAAAAGTGTTTAATCAGAAAGATACTAACCAAAGTTAATACCATAGTCTATACTTAAATCAATAATCCGTGATATAATTAGGTATGTAAAAAGCAGGCCCGTTATAAAGACGGTGGCTCTGCTACTTGAATCCCATAAAAGATCGTTTGTAACTCGCCAAAGCTAACAGGACGGTCTTTTTATTATGCACAGAAAGTGAAAATAAAGGTTAGCAAAGCAACGATAAACGTCGCAAATGCCAATATTAACACAAGTGCTTGGTAAGCGCTCATGTGCTGACAATCCTTTCATTGGTTTAGGGTTCATAGGAACCACCCCCTAGAAAGCGTCAGCCACCGTCCTTAAAACTTGCCTGCGTAAAATATTTTATCATCAAATATTATTGATTCATAGGAGTATCTTGTGGTGCTCCTATTTTTTATTAGGATAATAATACTCCACTTCAAAATTATAGGTTGAGCACGTTTCCCGTAGTTAGCTCAACCACCTAAAAATCCATTTCAAACCGCAAAATGCACACAAAAAAATTGGCACAAAGCCCATTAGATCAGTGTATACAGCCCCTTCTCGATGCAAGCTCATGCACACGGTTTTTCTGTGTGCACAGCCGTGTGCATAACATTCCTAAATAAACAAAAATAATCCTTGATATACCTTTGCAAAACGTTGATATATCAAGGATTAATAAATTAAAAAGAACTTAATAGAGCCGTCTAGCGGACTCGAACCGCCGACCTCATCCTTACCATGGATGTGCTCTACCTATCTGAGCTAAGACGGCGGTATTAGTATAACGAATCTGACCGACGCGACGCAAGCCTAGTGAACATACCGGTAGTAAGAAATAAAGGTGATTACAGCTAAGACTACTAACAAGATAAAAGCATGTTGAGTTCCCACGGCAGTCGTTAACGCTAACGAACCGGCCATATGCTTTTGACTAGCAGCCACAATAGCTGCTGTTAGTGAAGTTCCCATTGCTCCTGCAAACTGTTGAAGAGTATTCAAAATTGCATTTCCTTGGGTACTGTCCTGTTGACCAACCATCTTCAAAGCATTGGTCATAACGCTTCCCATACACATCCCCATACCAGCCATGTAGAAGACATAAATGAAACTAATCCAGAAATTAATCATGTGACGACCCATCAATGCAAAAATCACTAATGAGGTGAGACACAAACTCATCCCTAACAGGATCGGCCGTCGTGCGCCAAAGTGGTCCAAAATCTGACCACCTAGTGGCGCAAAAATGGCCCCTGCAAAGCCGGCTGGCAAGACCAGTAAACCGGCAACCATTGAATCGTTACCGTTAACTAATTGAATATAGTTAGGCAGTAAAAAAGCAAACCCTAATGACATAATCTGGGTTAAGAAGAAGCCCAGTACATGACCACTAAAAGCGTGGTTACTAAATAACGAAAGCTTTAACACAGGTTGTTTAATTGATAATGACCGCCACGTTAACGCAATCATTCCCACTAACCCCAGCGCTAATGAGCCAGCGACCTGCCAACTCCAGAAGGCTGAGCTGCTAAGGTTACTAAATCCATTAACGAGACCAACAAATAAAGCAACAATGCAGGCCATTGACAACAAGTCAATTCTTTGTCGCTTTATTGTCGACTTTTGTAGGATCCCCCATTGGCCCAGGATAAAGGAAATAATCAAAAACGGTAGCAAGATGTAGAAGACCCACCGCCAATTCAAACGACTAGCAATAATTCCTCCAAACGTTGGGCCAATAGCAGGGGCAATCCCAGTAATCAGGTTACCAATTCCCATCATCAATCCCAATTTGCTTTGGGGAACCTGTTCAACAATGATGTTAAACATTAAGGGGAGGGCAATCCCAGTCCCTACCCCCTGGATCGCCCGACCGAACAGCAACATGGGAAATGAAACGGCAAACGCATCGATGATAATCCCAGCAATAAAGAGTAAATTAGCAACCGTGAATAACGTCTTCGTTTTAAAAGAGCTTTTCAGGACTGCCGACATGGGAACAATAATTGCCACAATTAGGAGGTAGATGGACGTCATCCACTGAACGGTGTTTGTGTTGACGTGGTATTCCCGCATCAAAATTGGAAAAGTAACGTTCATTGATGTTTCAACAATAACCCCACAAAAGGACATCAAGCCCGTGGCAATCACCGCTGCAATTACTTTTTTAGAAATTTTTTCTGTACCTGCCACACTAATTCTCCTTACTAATTTCCACTAGCATTTGGCGAAATAACTGTATTTCATCTTCACTGTAGTGAGCCAACAATTGTTGATCATGATTGGCAATATATTGCTGCACAATCGGGACCAATTTGGCCCCCTGCGGACTCAATTGAACAATTTTTTGTCGCCGGTCGGTCATTGAACTGGACCGGGTGATCAATTGACGCTTACTCATCCTTTGTAAAATGGTCGTGGTGGTTGACCGCCGAATATTAAACTCATCTTCAATTGCGCGTTGGCTGACTTGTTGATGATCATGGCGAGCAATGAAGTCAATCACTGACATTTGTGTACCGGTCAAACCATACTGACTGGCAAAATGATTAATATCGTTGCTCAGGGCGTTATGAGCACTTTTAATTAATTGACCAATGTTTTTCATGCTGGCCTCCAATTTTTGTTAGTCGACTAACAATCATTATAGAGAGGTGTTGTCCAATGTCAATCATTATTTTGACAAGAAATCCCCATGCTGACAGTCACCAGCATGGGGATTATGATTATTTTTGGTGATAAAAAGTGTATAAACAATTGACTGCTTCTAGAAACATCCCGATCGCCATCAAATCCATTGACAGCATCATCATGTTACAAAATGTCAGGACCACTACCACTAGCCAAAAAATAGCCCGGATCCAGACGATTGCTTTTTGCATCTTCTTCATCTCCCAATTTTAGTGTACCTTAACAATAAAAATTAGGGAACCCAAATTATGAATTCCCTAGTTTTTTCTTACCAACCAAGTTCACTAATATTGGCAGGTAACGTTAATTTATTTTGTGCACATTCATGGAAGACATCATCCAAAATGGCAAAAGCTTCTTGTAATTGCTCTTCTGGAATAATCAATGGTGGCTGGAAACGAATCATATTGGCCCCTAGTGCAATCAAAATGACACCCTTTTGTAGAGCCCGATACAATATCTTCATCAATCGTTCATTATCCGGTTTACCGGTAGCAGGGTCAACAATTTCAACAGCCCCATTCAAACCGTACATCCGAAAAGTCTTGATGAAGTCGTACTTCTTTTGCTCTTCAGCAAAAAACTTTGCTGCAACTTGTCCTAATCTAGCTGAACGTTCCGGTAAATGTTCTTGTTCAATTACGTCCAGCGTCGCATTGGCTGCTGCTGTCGTTATCGGGTTACCAGCGGTAGTGAAGACGTGGGCCGGTGCTCCCAGTGATTCCATAATTTCACGCCGACCCACGACCGCACTGAGCGATAATCCGTTAGCTAATGATTTTCCAACTGCCATCAAATCTGGTTCAATGCCAAAGTGTTGAATTGACCACCACTTACCAGAACGCCCAAGGCCCTGGTTGATTTCATCAATTGCGAACAAGATACCATGTTGCCGACAAAAATGATGAACCTTTTTAAGGTATTCAACTGGCGGTTTGACAATCCCAGCATCCCCTTGAATCGGTTCCAACAGCACCATTGCCGTTTCATCAGCTGGTAAATAAGTCTTAAATGGTAACTCAAATTGGGCAAACATCTGCTCAACGAAGTCGTGGTCATTCTCGTTTGGCAAACGATCCCACGGCATTGGATAAGGGACTTTAACAATTCCCGGTACCATTGGCCCGATCTTTTTCGTTAAGTTCAGACTAATCGACGATAAGGAAGCCGCCCCATATGAAGACCCATGGCAGTCACCCATGTAAGTGACGACATATTGCCGACCAGTGTAGCCCCGGGCAAATTTTAGCATTGCTTCATTTGCTTCTGCACCTGAATTTCCCCAGACCACTTCTGTTGGTCCAGACATTGGGGCAAGTTTAGCTAACCGTGGGGCTAAACGTGCCGCTTGACTGTTTGCAAAGTAGGCAGGAGTATATTGAATCAGCTTAGCAGCTTGTTTACAAACTGCATCAACAACGTGCGGATTAGCATGACCGACATTAGCCGTACTTGCGGATGCTACTAGATCAATATACTGGTTACCTTCAATGTCCGTAATCGTGGCTCCTTGGCCATGATCGACAACCACGTCAAAGAAACGAATCCGTGATGATTTCGACAAGACCTCTCGTTCAGCCGAAGCAACCTGTCGATCCTTTGCAAACTTTTCCATGCCGACCTCCTATTGATTGCCCACTTGAATTACCAACCAAGTTCACCGGCATTGCCAGGGAGAGATAACTTTCCCTGAGCATACTCACTGAATGCCTGGTCAATCATTGCAAATGCCCGATCTAATTCTTCTTCCGTAATTACCAATGGTGGCTGGAAACGGAGAATGTGTCCCCGCAAACTGATGATGATAGCACCTAATTCAAAGACACGGTACATAATCTTCGTGGTAGCTTCGTCGTCACCTTCCCCAGTTTCTGGATCAACGATGTCAATTCCACCGTCGAGGCCATACATCCGAACACCACCAATAAAGTTATACTTCTCTTTCTCTTCGTCAAAGAATTTCTTCGCCTTGGCACCCAACTTTTGCGAGCGTTCCAGCAAATGTTCTTCTTTAATAACGTCAATCGTCGCGTTAGCTGCAGCAGTCGTTACTGGATTACCAGCAGTCGTGTAGACATTAGCTGGCGCACCCAACGACTCCATGACTTCCTTACGACCAACAACCGCACTTAATGGTAAACCAGAAGCCAGGGACTTACCAACAGCCATGAGGTCTGGTTCAATTCCATCAAAGTTTTGAACAGACCACCATTTACCCGTTCGACCCATTCCTTGATTGACTTCATCAATAGCAAATAGAATGCCATTTTGTTTACAAAAATCGTAAACCTTCTTCATGAACTTTGGTGGCGTCTTAACGATTCCGCCATCCCCTTGAATTGGTTCAATTAAGACAGCTGCTGTTTCATCAGCTGGTAAGTAGGTTTCAAACGGTAACTTAAAAAGTTTGAAGTAACGTTCAGCAAAGTCATCGTCGCTTTCGTTTGGTAGCTTATCCCATGGATCAGGGAATGGTACCTTCACAACTCCCGGTAATAATGGTCCCATCTTACGAGTCATATTAAGTGACACCCCTGATAGGGTCATCGAACCAAAGGTTGACCCATGGTAGGCACCGGTAAAGGAAACCATGTATTGACGACCAGTATACGCACGAGCAAATTTAATAATCCCGTCATTGGCATCTGACCCAGAATTACCCCAGGCCACTTCAACGGGCCCAGACATTGGGGCCAACGCTGCTAAACGAGGTGCCAAACGCGCTGCTTGGCTATTTGCAAAGTAAGCTGGCGTATATTGAATTAACTTTTTTGCTTGGTCTTGAATTGCCTTAACAACTTTCGGGTGACAATGGCCGGTATTAGTGGAGCTGGCACTCGCTAAAAGGTCAATATAGTCATTACCATCCACATCCGTTAAGATGGCTCCTTTACCATGATCAAGCACGATATCGTAATACTTAATGCGTGCTGCCGTTGCAAAGGCTTCTTTTTCTTTAGCAAGAATTTGCTTGTTCTTTTCCATTGAACCCATTACCGAGTCAACTCCTTTACTTTTACTGCTTATTTAATGCTGAATGATGAACACCGTAAGTAAAGTAAATTACCAAACCAAGGATGAACCAAACACCCGCATAAATCTTAGCTTGACTATCCAGCCCCAAGAAGACCAATAGAGATGCCAGGAAGCCAAGTGCTGGCATTACTGGGTAAAGTGGCATCTTGAAAGCTGGTTTAGCGATATCCTTTCCTTCACGTGGACGCAGGGCGTAAACACCAAGGGAAACAAACATGAAGGCAATCAATGTTCCGGCTGAAATCAGTTGTGACAGGAAAGCGAATGGGAAGAAGGCCCCAATCAAAATTCCACCAATCGTCAATGTCCACAATGCTCGATTTGGCCGATTGTGCTTGTCCAAAGTACCAAGCCATTTTGGCAACATTCCATCACGACCAAATGAGTAAATCAACCGTGAACCAGCCATGCTCATTCCGATCAAAGCTGTAAACATACCGACAACCGCAACGGTTTGGACAACAGCTGCAACACCGCCATGACCAGCAGCACGCAATGCCAAACCAACTGGTTCCGCGCTATTAGCATACTTGCTGTATGGCAGCATCCCAACGAGAACCAAACTAACAGCAACAAACAGAACAACGGCAATGACCAGTGATCCCAGGATCCCACGAGGCATCGTCTTTTGCGGATTAACCGCTTCGGCAGAGTTAGCCGCAATTGAATCAAAGCCAATGTAGGACAGGAAAATCATCGAAACACCAGCATAAATTCCTTGCCAACCACCAAATGGTCCATTCGCCGTTGGACGATATTTAGGAACAAATGGTACGTAGTTTGCAGCATGCAGAGCGGTCAAACCAACTACGATAAACAGCAAAACAACGAAGACCTTCAGAACAACCAGAACGTTTTCAACCCGGGCAGCACGAGATGCCCCTTGTGAAATCAACACGGCAACTAATGCAATTACAACGACAGAAATCAGATCGACAATTCCGCCATCAGTTCCAAAGGCATTAGAAAGTGACTTCGGTAGCGAGATTCCCAGCGGAGCAAGTAACCCCCGAAGGTTGGCAGATAGTCCAGACCCAACAAAGGCCAGCGCAATAAAGTATTCTGCTAAGAGGGCCCAACCAGCAACCCAACCGAAGAATTCACCAAAAATAACATTAATCCAAGAATAAGCTGAACCGGCAAAGGGAAGTGCCGCTGCCATTTCTGCATAAGCAAAAGCCACTAACCCAGCGACCACCGCTGCCAACAGAAATGAAATTGCTACCGCCGGACCAGTATGCATTGCTGCAACTTCGCCGGGAAGAGTAAAAATTGAAGTGGAGACAATTGTTCCGACCCCAAGTGCTAAGAAATCCCGTACCTTCAGTGAACGTACTAGGTGGCCGTCTTTACTTGCATAAACGGCGGGATCTTCTTTTCGGGTAATTGTTTTCCAAATACTCATAAACCCTTCCTCCTTTTGTTAGAAATATATTAGAAAATTTTAATTTATTGTAGCAAGGGCGTTCAAAATCGTCAAGCGAAATTTTTGTTGAAACCGTTTTAGCAAGTGGCTTTACGCTATTAAATAATTATTAATTTGCTATTAATAGTTGCACATTTTAATTAAACAGACAAAAATAGACCTTGGATATTTATATCCAAAGCCTATTCACAGTTATGTAGCTAACTGTAAGCTCATACCTACATCAATCACTGAGGAATGTGTCAGTGGCGATGACTATCGACCATAGCCACCATTTAGGGGGTAAGCGTTAGATAGTATGTAACCACAGAAGATCCATCGCCAACGAAGTTTAACCACAATCATGGGGAGGAGACATGGTACTTCTACTAACTACATTGGGGTATCGATCAGTGAAAGATCTCGGTATGAGTTTTTTATTTGGTCTGTTTCTATGATTTAACGCTTATCTCAGCATGATGGCTATTGATAGGGTGATAAAAGTCGCCCTACCTGTTCATGTATAGTTATACGCTTATAATGATAAAAATCAAGTGGTTTTAATTTACTTTAAATGACTTTATTTAGTAATTGCCTTTATATCAGCTCTGCGTTAAGCTAATCATTAATTATTATTCGCTAATTATATTGGTGATTGGAGGAATTTATATGCTAAGTGATCAAGAAACACGAGATGCAATTAAGGTCATGCGGGAACACTTTCCAGAAGCTTCGACGACCCTAGACGGCGATACGGTCTTCCACTTCTTGCTGGCTACTATTCTTAGTGCCCAGTCGACCGACCACGCCGTTAACCAAGTGACACCAGCTCTCTTTGATCGTTTTCCAACTCCCCAATCGCTAGCCGCAGTTGAACCTAGTGACGTTGAGCCCTTTATCCAGCGCCTAGGGTTATACCATAACAAAGCTAAGTTCCTCGTGAATTGTTCTCGTGAAATTGTAACTCGTTTTAATGGAAAAGTGCCACATACGCTAAAGGAGCTTACCAGTCTCTCAGGGGTTGGTCGTAAAGTAGCTGATGTCGTATTAGCAGAATGTTTTAACATCCCCGCCTTTCCAGTTGATACCCACGTTAACCGTGTGGCCCATCGTCTAGCAATGGTATCTCCAAAAGCTAGTCGCCTTCAGGTTGAGAAACGCTTAATGCAAGCTGTCCCAAAAGAACATTGGCTAGATGCCCATCACAGTATGATCTTTTGGGGACGCTATCAATGTACCGCTCGTCACCCCCAGTGCGCTGCTTGCCCATTGTTAAAAATCTGTCAATATGGACAAAGTATCACTCAGTCCCCTGATCACTACTAAGAAGTTTTTCAGATCATTAACTTAAAACGACTGGCCAGGATAATTTTAATTACTAAGAACGCATTCCTAGTTAACTTTTCCATTAATTAGCTACTAAGTCTGTTATCACATCATCATTTGTGTCATTATTCATGACATTAGGTTCAATAAAGGAAGGTCAATCATGGATAAACAAGTCACGCTCCGTGTTGCCAGATTATCTGATGCATCGCGATTATTAGACATCTATACCCCCTACATCAAAGATACGGTCATTACTTTTGAATGCTCCGTTCCATCAGTCGAGGAATTCCAACAGCGAATGGTCAATATTCAAAAGAAATACCCATATATTGTTGCAGAACGAAGCCAGCAGATTGTTGGTTATGCTTACTTGAGTTCTTTTGTCGGTCGTGATGCTTACGATTGGGCAGCAGAAACATCAATCTACGTGGATCCCGCTGACCGGCATGGTGGAATCGGTGGTCGTTTATACCAAGCAATTGAAGACATTAGTCGGGTAATGGGTATCCTTAACCTCAATGCTTGTATCGGCTACCCAAAGTCTCCTGACGATCCACACTTAAATACCAATAGTGCCGATTTCCACCACCATCTCGGCTACCGATTGGTGGGTAAATTCCATGATTGTGGTTACAAGTTTGGCCACTGGTACGACATGATTTGGATGGAAAAAATGCTCGGTGATCATCCCGCTAACCCAGCACCTGTCAAAAGCTTTAATGATGTTCGCAGTGTGATTGCCGTTAAATATAATATTAAATAGAAACAAAAAGAGGTTGAAAAAACGTTCTGTTTTTTCAACCTCTTATCTGTTACTAGTAGTTTTGAACCAATAAGGTCTGTTTCCCCCGCTTGCAATTACTTTTCATTTTCCAATTCTTGTTTAGCCTGTGCTAATTCAGCCCGTTTGTCAGCTGGTAGTTCAGGATAAGCCAATGGCAATTCTTCAATCCGTTTCGTCAAAATGTCAGAAACAATCAACCGTGAATACCACTTATCGTCAGCCGGAATAACGTACCAAGGATTTTGCTTAGTCGCCGTCTTGTTAATGGCTTTTTCATATACAGTTTGATATTTGTCCCAGTATTGCCGTTCATGAATATCAGCCGCGGAGAATTTCCAGTTTTTCTTCGGAATATTAATTCGCCGGAGGAAACGGTTCTTCTGTTCTCCTTTAGACATATGTAGGAAGAACTTCAAAATCACGAAGCCATTTCGTGAGAGGTATTTTTCATAATCACAAATATCTTGGTAACGGCCGTCCCAAAATCCTTTGTTCACGTCAGCAAGAGTTTCCACACCTGGCAAGTTAGCATTTAAAATAATCTCCGGGTGAACGCGTGATACAAGGACATCTTCATAGTAAGAACGGTTAAAAACCCCAATTTCACCACGCGATGGCAACTGCTTATTAATCCGCCACAAAAAGTCGTGCCGCAATTCATTACTAGTCGGTTGTTTAAAGTTAGCAACTTTAAACCCAACTGGATTAACACCAGAAAAAATATGGGCAATCATGCTATCTTTTCCGGCCGCATCAAGTGCTTGGAATACGACCAAGACACCATATTTACGCCGCGCATACATTTTCTTTTGGGCCCGTCGAATCCGTCGCAGGTTGTCTTCAATTTGCAGTTTAATGTTGTCAAGATCATCCGCACTACTTTTTACAAACGTTGGTGCTTCGTCAATTTTGAAATTATTACTAGTATATTTGTAATCATCTTTCATTGTTACTACCCTCTCAATATAAGCATTCTTTTTATTATACTATTAATTTTTAATGGTGACTGACCGCATTCGCAAAGATATCAAGAAAGCAGCTGTCAAGAATATAATAACAATCCAATATGGATACAGGTAATTCATATCAAGCAGTGCTCCCGAAATCAACGGACCGATAATGTTACCCACACTAGTCAGGGACATATTAATCCCATTTAAGAGCCCTTGATTGCTCTTACTCATCTTAGTTAACAGAGTAGTGATTGCCGGACGCAACATATCAAACGCTTCGAAGACAATTAAAGTGGCCACCATCAATTGCCAATGCGAGTGGTCATAAATAACAATTACAGTTCCGACTGCACTAAGGAAAAAGCAGGAAGCAATTAATTTAACCTCACCTAACCAGGCTACCAGCTGCTCAAAGAAGAAGACCTGGAGGATTAGCGAGATAATCCCATTTAATGTTAATACTAGAGCAATTGCCCCAAGACTGAAGTGGTGGACCTCGTTAACATATAGACTATAAATACTTTCAAACCCGGCAAGGCCAAACGCTGAGACCAAAATCATCGCAAAAAGGGTGACCATCATCGGCGTTAACAGCTTTTTAACCGTTGACCAGGTACTGTTCATCATTGCTTGGTCAACATCCTTAGTCTGACTCTGGAAGCGTTCATCATTATCACTCGGCAGCATTATCCAAGCCACAATGGTACTAATTAGGCCAAGGACTCCGGCAACCCAAAATGGTGTCTTATAACTGAAGTTGGCCAGGATCCCACCTAATCCGGGGCCAAGGATTAATCCACCAGAAAAGGCCGCGGATAGCCAGCCAATGACCTTAGCTCGTTGACGATTAGTGGTTAGGTCAGCTGCTAAGGCCATCGATGTTGGAACATACACCGCCGCTGAAAGCCCATCAACTGCCCGCGACAGGTCAAATAACCACAGGTGTTGTGCCGCAGCAAAAACAAATTCAGCCAGCGCAAAAATTAATAACCCCCATACCAATAATGGCTTCCGGCCAATTTTATCGGATATTCGGCCAACAATTGGCGAAGCAACAAACTGAACGAGGGCAAACAGTGAGGACATCATCCCCATATCAAAAGCTGAGAAGTGGTATTCATTCTTAATGAACGGCATCACCGGGAAGATCAAACTCATCCCTAAGCAAATCAGGAATTCGCAAAAAATCACAACATAGATGATTCGTTTAATCTCTTTTGACATCGTCAGTCCCTCCATAATAGTAATTTATCTCTCTTAAGTCACAATGAAATCACTCTATCATTTTTCCAAAGAAAAAAGCAACCAATAACCGTTCGACAGTCATTGGTTGCTAATTTAGTTATTTAATTATGGAGTGAGGTTAAATTAATCACTACCATGGGAAACAAGTTAAGAAGGTTGCAAAGCTGAAAAATACTCCAGGGAAGTTAGCCCAGAAGACTGGCCAGTCCCGATCCTTCTTAAAGTAAGCGTAGATACTCCACAGTGAGCAGTTCACACCGGCAACGAATGGTTGCAGTGGTGCACCATAATTACCGTGCAAATTATTGATAATCTGAGCAATGTATGAAACATACATTAAAATAGCGATAACTGAGGCAATCCGGCCCAGCCAGGAGATGAATTTTGACTCATTCATTTGAATTTGATCCTTTCTTTTTTCAGCACGGTTTTGAATTAAGCTTCTTCGCCAGCAACCTTAACAATGGCTTTTGAAATGCCACCAAGCTTGCCAGAAACAAAGTCTTCAACATGGGCAAAGTCTAATACGTTGGAAATTAATGGCAGTGGATCGACATCGCCAGATTGTAATAAGGCAATGGAATCTTCAAAAGTGTAAGGGTTGATAAAGGTTCCTTGAATGGTTAATTGCTTTTGGTAAACCTTGTAAGTATTAACCTTGAATGTTGAGTCAGGGTTACCGACACCGAACATCAGGACTTGACCACCACGACGAGCTGCTTCAACGGCCTGCTCCTGAGTTTGTGGCAAACCAACGGCTTCAACCACAATGTCGTAAGAATCGTTCTTAACTTCTTCAGGATGAGTCAGGTTGTTGATCGTCTTGAAGCCAAAGTGCTTCCGGTTGTTTGCCAACTTGTCATCAGAAGTTCCGGCAAGGGTAACTTCACGAACACCACGAGCCTTCAAGATTTGGCAAATCAATTGACCTTCAAAGCCATCACCAATAATCAAAGCATTTTGGTATGGGTGAGTTGTCAAAAGATCAACGGCGTGCATTGCACAAGAAATTGGTTCAATGACAGCAGCTGCTTCCAAGGAAACATTATCTGGAACATGGTAAACAACTTCTTCGGGTGCAGTGAAGTAATCTTCAAAGCCACCATCACGGGTAACACCCACAGCATCCAAGTGTTCACATAATTCTGGACGAGAAGTCCGGCAGTAATAGCACTTGTGACAGTAAATGTTAGGGTCAACGCTGACCCGGTCACCAACCTTGAAATCTTCAACGTCGGAACCAACTGCTGCGATTACCCCAGAGTTTTCGTGACCTAATACGATTGGTGGAACCGCATCAGCAGAGCCTGGCAAACCATTGTAGAGGGCCTTATCAGTCCCACAAATACCAGCCCAAGCAGTGTGGACTAAGACCTCGTTTGGTTTTGGTTCCGGCTTCTTATAATTGTCATCGATTTCAAGCTGTTTCTTTCCAGTCATTACTAAAGCTTTCATTGATAAATTCCTCCTAATCAAATCTGCCTACCTAAAGGTCAATAATCATTAGCCTTTAACAACTTCACAAAATTCAATTGTTTCGTTGTTAGGGCCCAAAATATTAAAGAACTTGATACCATGCTTCCAGTAATCAAGGTGTTGGACTTCGTCTTCCTTGACGTTGTAACCCTCTTCCTTGGCAGCCTTGAATGCTCCATCGGCATCTTCAACATTTAATGAAATGTGATTGATTGCCCCAGTCTTCTTAACAGCACCATCACTGTCCCAAATTTCAAGCATCAAGTGACCTGCCTTCATGAAGGCAACTTGGTGTCCTTGGTCATCAGTATCAAAGCGGCCTTGTTCCTTAAAGCCTAAGCCTTCCCAGAATGCAACCGTCTTCTTTAAATCTTCTGCTGGAATCCCAACGTGCGCTAAATCATCATAGTAACCAGCTAAACTCTTATTAAATGCCATTCTCTTCCATCTCCAATTAATTAATTTGTGGCGGCCTTTAATGCCAAAGCAAAGTCCCCAATGGTTGCGGAACCATTATGTTGGGCTAACGGCATGGTAATGTATTTATCCACATCACCAACTTCAACGTAGTCATTTAGCAGCTTCTTGAATTCACGACGAACTTTCTTCAAGAATTCTTCACTAACAACCCCGCCGCCAAAGACAATTTGTCCAGGACGGAACATCAGGGTAGCGTTTAATGCTGCTTGGGCAACATAGTAAGCCATGATATCCCAAACATGGTCAGTCAAAGGAACATCCTGTCCTTTTTTACCGACTCGGGCTTCAAAGGTTGGGCCGGATACTAAACCTTCTAGGCAATCGCCATGGAAAGGACAGATCCCCTTGAAGTTCATATCATCAGGGTGGCGTTTAACCCGAATATGACCCATTTCGGGGTGGCCCATTTCACCAACAAAGTGACCATGAATCACACATCCAGCACCAACTCCCGTGCCGACCGTGTAATAAACCAGCGAATCGATGCGCTTGTTAAATAGAGTTGACAGAACATATTCCCCATAAGCTGAGCCATTAACATCAGTAGTCCAGGCAATTGGAATATTAAAGTGCCTCTTAAAAGGACCAACAAAGTCAGTGTTTGACCAGCCTTTCTTCGGCGTATTGGTAATATATCCATATTTTGGTGAACTCTTGCGAATTTCAATTGGTCCAAATGAAGCAATCCCAATTGCTGATAAATCATCTTTATACTGATCAAACCATTCGATGCACTTTTGTAAAGTTTCTTCAGGAGTGGTTGTTGGAATATGAATAGAATCTTGAATTTGATAATTAATGTTACCAACGGCACAAACAAACTTTGTACCACCAGCTTCAATACTTCCTAATAACATTGCCTATTCTCCTTACTTATTTTCTTCCATTTCCTTACGCAGCTTATCGCCAACTTCTTCGTAACCAG
>NZ_AZER01000002.1 GCF_001436045.1 Limosilactobacillus frumenti DSM 13145 | reverse complement strand
AGCGTGTCTTGAACCAACTGCAGATCCACTAATGAGAGGTTTTTAAAGGAATGCCCCTTTGGGAAGAACTCTCATAAGTCGCCATCAATACGATTTGACTTTGACCCCAAAAGAACCCTAATCACAAAGTGATTAGAACTCTAAATATGGATTCACCAACAGCAGTTGACGAAGAGCCCGAATAATAATATCCTTCAGGGTCCTCTTTAAATAATCTATATTCGCTACAGATATATTTATTTAATTGTTAATCATTATGACGTTTCTTGATATCAAGAAAACCGAGTGAACTTCCAAACATTGCCAACAAAATACCAATAAATGACATTGTTTGACTTTGACTATTGTTTTCACCAGTTTGAGGTAAAGCTTCTCTATTTTTAGAAGGAATTTTTTCTTTATCATTTACCAATGAAACTGTTTTTTTCTCATTAACATTAGTTTTAATCAATTGAGTTGGCTTTGTAGGTTGAGTTGGCTTTACTGGTTTTGCTGGCGTCTTTGTCTTTGGTTGACTTGGCTTTGCCGGTTTTGCTGGCTTGGCCGGTTGAGTTGGCTTTACTGGTTGCTTTGGATTTACCGGCTTCTTTGGGTTATTGACCAACTTATACACAAAAGTAATTGATTGCATAAGCGAATTAAACTTTCCTGAAATCTTTGCTGGGGTTTTACTAGTATCTAATGTATATCCGTTAATCGTCTTTGCAATAGCCTGCCATTCACCGCTGGGATACCAGTAATTATTTTCATCAATACCATTATTTTTCTGATTTGGATTGTTTGAATTTCTGGAAAGTATATCAGATGTTGCTAGTGGTTTTCCATTTTCATCAACATAGTTAACTATAACATTCTTATTAGGAACAAAATGAAGCCAAATCCCTGCTTGGCGATAATTATAATAATCATTATTATCATGTGTTCCCACAAAGCCTAAATAGGTGAATCCCTGATCGGCATACTTTTTAATTAATTCATTTATCTTGGCATTTACGTCACCATTATCATCTGAATATTTTAATCCATAAACACCACTGACAGAGAAATATCCTGGCATTGTGGACCACTTTGTACCAATGACTTGCCCGTTCTCATTATCCAATGATTGAGTAGTTTTAAACTGTCCATTCCTTTTATAGTAAAAATTAATAGTGATGGGGTTAGGATTATCTTTACTGATTTGAACTTGACCAACAGTACCAGAGACACTTTTACTAGAAACAAGATCATACCCTGAAATCTCTAACCCATTAACCATATACTTAGAAGCCGATGGAGCTTTCTCATCTCCGTTAATATATGCACCACTATCAGGAACAGCCCAATCTGTAGGAAGAACTGATACGGCAATCTTTTTACCAGTATCTTCATCAATGTAATTAACTTGTATTGGTGATAATGGGACATAATGGAGTGTGAGTGTTGTGTTCTCATTAGGTATTAAATATTGGAAAACGTCATCACCTTTTTTAAAATGGCTATAAACATCATTAAAATTCAACAGTTTATATCCAGGTATAGCAAGTGTTAAATCAGTCATACTACTTCCAGGTTTACCAGTAATAGTATATGTTCCAGTATTCTTGTTAAAGCCTGGACGTTTTTCATTTCCTAAAAATATTGGCTTGTTATTAATATCATCCCACAAAGTAACTGATACGGTAGCTGCTTGAGAAGTGGTCTTATCACCATCTGTAGTAGCTACTGGAGAAGTGGTCTTAC
>NZ_AZER01000026.1:1561-42517 GCF_001436045.1 Limosilactobacillus frumenti DSM 13145 | reverse complement strand
TCAGATTTCACAAAGTCCTATTTAGAATTTACACCAATTATACGGACATAACCTTTGAAGACATAGGAAACATCCTCCCCATTTTTGAGATTACAACGAAATCAAGCCATCATTTAACTTAATATCTTTGTTAAAAATTTTACATCTTCTTAACCATAGCATTTTTTTAAAAAATCAGGTAGTAATTTTAACATTTCTTAAGAACCAAATTGGCGAACTAATTAATAAATTATAAAAGTTTCTTATGAAAAAGTTATTTTGGTTAAAAATGTTTAAAATCAGCATTCAAAAAACCAGTCCGGAAAAGGAGATTGGTACAATGAGGTCAGCAATAAGGAAGTGAGTGCATGGTAACTGTTTATTTTCATACAAACGACCCGTCGAAACGCCGTGCTGTGAAGTGGTTGACTGCCCATCAGTTACAGGTGTCACAACGAAACATTGAAAGGAATCCTTTAACGCGAGCAGAAGTCTATGAGCTCCTTAGCAAGTCCTTAAACGGAACTGCTGACCTAATCTCGACCCGTTCCCGGGACACTAAGGCACTCGACCTTACGCGGGATAATTTGACTATAAATCAATTGGCAGATGCTATTCAGACATGCCCTCACGTTCTTAAGAATCCGATTATTTGCGATGAAGTCAAGTTAGTCACTGGTTTTGATCAAGAAAAGATGGGGATCTTCATCCCTCAACGACAACGTAAGATGGAATTATCTGAGTTGTTATTAAAGAACGGACCACAAGCAGGACACTTTGCTTTTCCCATGTAGTCCAAAAGAATAACTAACTATCAACACAAAACGATATTCAAAAAGGCCGCTAACGCTCAATTAAATGAACGTTAGCGGCTTTTTCGGTGAATAACATCAGCAGTCCTTTGGACCAGACTATTTATTAAATAATTCCCGAATAGATTGATGATTGTGAACCCGGACGACGGCTTCCTTAAGTAAGTTAGCGACAGAAAGCTGGCGAAGCTTTGGGAAGTCCTTTTCTTTGGGCAGCATAATGGTATCAGTTACCAACATTTCTTTGATTGGCGACTCTTGAATTACCTGGGGTGCATTCCCAGATAAAACAGCATGGGTGGCAATTCCGTAGATATCGGTAGCCCCAAATTGCTTGAGTGCTTGTGCAGATAAACTCATCCGTACACCAGTGTCAACAATGTCATCGACAATTAAGGCCGTCTTACCTTTGACATCACCAATCACGTATTCTGGCACTTGCTGGTTTGAGCGTTCACGCACCTCATCATTACGGTTATCAACAATGGCAATTGGCGCTTTAATAGCTTCCGCGAAACGCCGCGCCAAACTTACACCAGCATGGTCTGGTGAAACAACCACCAAATCATTGGTAAAATGCTGTTGTTGAACAAAATCCGCAAATAAAGGGGTTGCCTGCAGGTGGTCAACTGGGATATCAAAGAATCCTTGAACTTGTGCGGCATGTAGATCAATCGTGATTAGGCGATTAATCCGGTCCATTTCCAATAAGTTAGCAATTAACTTAGCGGTAATTGGTTCACGTGGACGGGCCTTCCGATCTTGACGCGCATAACCATAATAGGGCATTACAACATTAATCGAAGCAGCGCTTGCCCGTCGTAATGCATCAACCATAATCATTAGTTCCATGAAGTTGGTATTCACGGGATCAGAGACTGATTGAATAACGTAAACTTCACAGCCCCGAACACTTTCGTCAATAGAAACTTTAATTTCGCCATCAGCAAAGTGACTAACTGAAGCTTTACTCAACGGTAGGCCAATCTTATCGGCCACAGATTGAGCAAGAACTGGGTTAGAGTTTAAGGCGAACAAACGAACATTATTAGCATCTTTAATTTCAGTCATAATATGCTCCTATAGTTAATAAAACAACAAATCAGCTATATTATCGCAAGTTTTTATGAAAGGCGCAAGCTCTTCGCTGAATGTTCTGGACGAATGCCATCCATCCCAATCATTGGATCAATGGCCCCCGTCCTGATCAGCTCCGCAGTGAGAATATGTGTATCTCCACTGATTGTTGCCGTCTTGGAGATGGTTTCTCCTTGTTGGTTTTCATTTGTTTCCTGTGAATTGTTTTTATGTGCTGGTGATAATTCACGATTATCGTTAGTTAGTAAACCGTCTCCCGACTGGTCATTAACTGTTTCTCCCCAAACAGATTGCAACCGTTGAAGCAGGGTCGTATGACGATTTATGGATTGATTGTTAATACAAGTAAGATAAGCTTGCGGTTCCCCTAATAATACTAATTTCGATGAAGCCCGCGTAACAGCCGTATACAAAAGGTTGCGTTGTAACATCCGGCCAAATTCATGAACCAATGGTAAAACAACCATCTTAAACTGACTACCTTGAGCCTTGTGAATGGAAATTGCATATGCCAACCTAATTTGGTTCCAATCCATCCGCCCATAAGTAACTTCATTACCATCGAAATCAATTGTCATAGTGGTCCGCTTATGGTTCTTAGTCTGCTCAATCATTGTGATTTTACCAATATCACCGTTGAACACATTATTTTCAGGGCTATTAACTAATTGCAGCACCTTATCACCCACGCGAAAGACTTGTCCTCGAAACTCGACTTCTGTCTTGTCTGAGGTAGCGGGATTATAAACCTGCTGAGCAAGTTCATTTAAATGATTGACGCCCGCCTGACCACGATACATTGGTGCCAGAATCTGCAAATCATCCGCAGAATAACCTTTCTTTAGCGCCATTTTAATGATTTGTTCAACAGCATTCGGTACTTGACTAGCGCGACATGAGATAAACGACCTGTCTGCCTCCCGGCTCGTTAGATCTGATGGGATCCGGCCATTCTTAATAGCATGAGCTAAGGAAATAATCGTTGAATCTGCCGATTGCCGGTGAATTTGAGTAAGTTCGACCTTTGGCAAGTGATCAAATGCTAACAGGTCATGGAAGACCTGACCGGCCCCTACAGATGGTAATTGGTCCTTATCGCCAACCAAGACAACGTGCATTGTATCCGGAATGGACTGGACAAGAACCTTAAACAAGAGCGTGTCCACCATCGACATTTCATCGACAATCAACAATGACCCGGTCAATTCTTTGGCGTTTAGTTCATTAGGACTTTCCCGGCCATTGAGCCCTAGTAGGCGGTGAATAGTACTTGCTGGCAAATCCGTTGCTTCACTCATTCGTTTAGCAGCACGGCCAGTTGGTGCTGCCAGCAAGATCGGGAAGGCCTTCTCCTTGTATTCTTTGGGATCCAATGATAGTTGGTGCATATCAGCAAATCCGGCAACGATCCCCTTAATAATGGTCGTTTTCCCTGTTCCAGGGCCACCAGTCAATAACATTAGTTTTGATCGCAAAGCGGTTTTTATTGCTTCCTGTTGATGTTGATCATATTTAATTCCTGTTTGAGTAGAAAGTTTGGCCAGAACAGAGCCAATTTCGGACTGTTGGTCACTCTGATCACTGTTATTCATCAAGCGATTAAGTTGATTGGCAATTTGAAACTCAGCATCAAATAGTGCACGGGGGTATATCCGTTGGTTTTCATACTGAATATCACCCTTCTTGCCCAGCGCGACAATCCGCTCGGATATCAGGTCTGTCTGAACAGCCCGAGAACGATTCTGGGAAAGTAAAGTCTGACATTGTCTCAATAACGGTGGAGCACTCGTATATGTATCCCCACTCATCATGGTGAGATCATCCAGTGCCTGGACAATTGCGGCATCTACCCGTCGCGGATCATCAGCTTGAATATCAAAATGAGCAGCAACCTGATCGGCACGTTGGAAGCTAATACCATCAATGTCATGAGCCAACTGGTAAGGATTTTTGCTAATCACATCAAGTGTTTCTTCCCCATAGCGTTCAAAAATTGTGGATGCCAGATTACTACCAAAGCCCAGATCATTTAACCCGATGACGATCTGATCCATGCCCTGGTTGGCCGTAAGGTTGGCAATAATAGATTGCCTAATAGCTGGCCGTAAATTTAACGAGTTAAGGACCGTATGATCATTATTAATCTTATTAATGGCATCATTACCCAAAGCATCAACAATCTTAGTCGCGGTCTTTTCTCCAACGCCAGGAAATTGCTTCCCACTCAGAAAGCTAATCACCCCATCCCGACTACTAGGCTGGTTGACATGATAAGAAGAAGCCTGGAACTGTTGACCATATTTTGGATGATCGACCAGTTTCCCTTCAAAGCGGTAGGTTTGATCATCACGAAGGTCGCCAAAAGATCCCGTCACCGTTATTTCATTCTCCGTCCAGTCGAAATTGTTATCTTCAACAGACACAATCAAGACCTTGTAAAAGGAATCAGGACTGTCAAAAATATCAGACTGAACTTGACCAATAAAAAAAGACGGCTCATGTGGCACGTCGAATAAACTAATTTCATCTGCCATCTGAGTCATCCTCCTGTGAATGGTTAATCATTATGAGATTGCGTTTTACGTAATGTTTTTTCAATATCAGCAATCTTTTGTTCACTCTTTTGGTAATATGCAAGGTCCAATTGTTTAGCTTGGTTGAGATAGTCTTGGTAAGGCTGACCCAACACCATCGCAACTAGTCCGCGGTTAAATTGGGTGTCAGCTCGTCCTGGGTGCCGCTTCAGAATTTTATCATAGTAATCACCAGCTTGAGCAAATTCGCCCAGTGCTAATAGTGAGTCTCCTAAGACCTGATTAATTTCTGGGTCATTCGGGCGCAACTCGTGGGCCGTCAACCCATACGCTACTGCCTGTTTATGCAGTCCCTTCTTCATATAACTCTGCGCAAGCATTAAGTATGAATCTGCTTTCCGTTTAGGATCTTCAATCTTATTAAATAAGTCGATAGCCCGGTCCACTTTACCAACTTCATAGTAAAGGTTCCCCAGTCCATAGTTTAACAAGTCAATAGCTTCCTGGTCTTGCTTGGCATCAAAGATTCCTAGTGCCTTCATAAAAAGCTCTTCTGCTTGCTCATAATCCTTTAATCGTGTTAGTAAAGCGCCCAGATCATAGTAATTATTCGCACGGTCAGGATATTCATCGATTGCTGTGATCAACTTATGAACTAATTTTTCCGTTTGCTTCTTTTGTTCTTCCCGATTAATTTTTTCTTCTGCCATGGTCTTATTCACTCCTTAAATCGTGTCAGTTGGATCAACTGTTGTCTTCTTGAGATACGAAGTGTCATTCCACTTTTCAAGCTCAAAGTGCTTGGCATCGTTAGTCGACAAAATGGTAGTAGAAGTATTACTGAGTCCTCCACGATCCTTTAAGTGTGCCAGAGATGCCCCCGCTAATGCATTAATGGACGCATTCAAGGCTGCCCCGTGTGAAACAACGACAATGTCTTCATCAGGATTATTTCGACAAAATTCACGAATAGCATCACCCATCCGTGCAATTACTTGTTGGAAACTTTCACTTCCGATGACGGTCTCATCAAACTGATCGGGATGATGGCGAAAGTTATGCAAAGTCTGAGGCCATTTATCAGCGACGTCAGTAAAATGCATTCCTTCCATCTTTCCTAAGTTAAATTCCTTCAAGCGACTATCAATCGTCAACGGAATCTGTTTGCCCAACCGCTTAATAAGCGTTCCAGCAGTTACCCGGGCACGTTTAAGAGGACTCGTATAAACATGAACAATAGGAACAGTTCGGAGGGATTCCGCTAGTAATTCGATCTCCCGATATGAGGACGGTAATAATGGTGAATCACCATGTGCTCCTTGGTATCGAGACTCAAGATTCCATTCAGTTTTACCATGACGAATTAAATAAACTTTTGTCATATTCACTAACCTTTTTTATCTATTCTACCAAAAAAACCGGCAGAGCGTTATGAAAACTAAAATTAAATAGAAAGTAAGCGTGATAGAAGGCATTTATAATTTCGCCTTCACGCCCCTCATAAGCAGAAAGAGGGCTCTAGCATTCGGCTTTTTCGAATACTAGAACCCTTTTGTGTACTGCACTGTAACAATTTAACTATACAATAGGTCCTATCGTCACAATCATTTAACAACCTAAACGTATTGTAACTGGTGTTCATGGTTATATGCCCGGTCAATAATTGCTGAGCCAAGGCACTCTTGACCATCATAGAAGACGACCGCTTGACCAGGCGTTATGGCCCGAGCTGGATCATCAAAGTTCACAGTTACCTGTTGACCATCCTCAGATAAATGAGCAGTGACTCCAACATCTTTTTGTCGGTACCGGAATTTGGCTGTGCAATGGAAGTCATGTCCATACCGAGAAATCACGTCATCAACCCAATGAATATCACTCGCTTCAAGATGAGTTGCGTACAGGTGTGGATTCTCATAACCCTGACCAACATAAAGAATGTTCTTCTTAATATCCTTACCAACAACAAACCAAGGTGCGTTGCTATGTTGATTACCACCAAGGCCCAATCCACGCCGTTGACCAATTGTATAGTACATCAAACCCATGTGTTGACCAACAATCTTGCCATCAACCGTTTCCATATTACCAGGTTGAGCTGGAATGTAATGGCTCAAGAATTCACGAAAATGACCATCTTCACCAATGAAACAAATTCCAACAGAGTCTTTTTTCTTGGCAGTTGCCAGTCCCGCTTCCGCAGCGATTTGGCGAATCTCTGGTTTGGTGTAATGAGCCAATGGGAAAAGAACTTTGTCAAGCTGCTCATAATCCAGCTGACTCAAGAAATAAGTTTGGTCCTTATTTTGATCCTTAGCCCGCATCAGGTGCATATGGCCATCAGAATCACGTTTCAAATCGGCATAGTGACCCGTTGCTACGTAGTCTGCCCCCAATTGATTAGCATAATCGATAAATGCTTTAAACTTAATTTCCTTATTGCAAATTACATCCGGGTTAGGCGTCCGCCCCTTTTTGTATTCCGCAATAAAGTATTTAAAAACACGGTCCCAGTATTCCTTCTCGAAGTTGACTGAATAATATGGGATACCAATCTTGGTTGCTACTTTTGCAACGTCTTTATAATCTTCCGTCGCGGTACAAACACCATTTTCGTCGGTATCATCCCAGTTTTTCATGAAGACACCCACGACATCGTATCCTTGACGTTTGAGTAGTAGAGCAGTGACGGAGGAATCAACTCCCCCACTCATACCAACAACTACTCGTGTATGACTATGATCAGTCATATATTTATCACCATCATTTCGAATAGATTCTGGAAAATCTACTGCGATTGAAGGTCGCATGACTCCAGTGAAAATCATTGTAACAAAGATTTACGTGTTATGCATAGCTAAACTATTCTTTAACCGTGAAAACATCCCGGTCAAGCATTTCTTTCAGAATATAGTGATATTGTTCAACAAATTCTTTTGCTCGGGCATGCTTAAAGATATTAATCTTGCTAGCACCATTTCCAGTGACGGTTTCCATCTTAAATCCAGAGAAGTCACTCGCAATTAAGATCCGTAACTTGGCAACCGGATTAAATGGGTTATTCGTATCAACACTGCCCACGTATTCAAAGTTACCGCGACGCGTTTCTTCAAATCCTAAATCTAATAGGGTATACCGCTTAACATTGTCACTGAGTTGATAAGTTGTTGTATCACCAGCAACTTTTACTGACTTGGCAAATTGCATTATTGAACCTCCTTCACGTGCTTGAGCTGGTTAACAATTTTCACAATAGCATCAATTAAAGCCTGAACGTCCTCTTCAGTATTAATCGCACCAAAACTGATTCGAATTGATTGACTAATTCGTGGACTATCTTTGCCAAACATCGCTGTCAAAACATGAGAAGGTTCAATACTCCCTGCCGTACATGCGGACCCTCCAGAAACAGCGAAGCCTGCCAAATCGAGGTCTGTTTGCATAACATATGTAGAAATTCCCTTGAACCAAATATTCAACACATGGTTCAGGTTATGGGGATCAACCTGACCATTAACTTCAAAATCAACCCCAGCCTTTGTCAAGCCATCCACAATCATCTGCTTAAAATGATAGAAGCGTTGACGACGTTCCGCTTTTACTTCTGGAGTATCTAATTCAACTGCTTTAGCAAAAGCCGCAATGGCCGGAACGTTTTCGGTACCGGCACGCCGTTTAGTTTCCTGGTCGCCACCACGAACAAAGCTTGGGAAGTTAATTCCTTCACGACGGTAAAGGAAACCAATCATCTTGGGCCCATTTAGCTTATGAGCTGACGTCGATAACATGTCGATATGATCTGCTTGGACATCAATCGGTAATAATCCATATGCCTGGACCGCATCGGTATGGAACCACGCTTGGTGATCCTGCAAAATTTCACCAATTTCATGAATGGGCATCCGTGATCCGACCTCATTATTACCCATCATAATAGTAACTAGGATGGTATCATCACGAAGTGCTTTCTTAAAATCATCCAGTGAGATATTGCCATATTGGTCCACCGGCAAGTAGGTTACATCAAATCCTTGCTTCTCCAGGAAATGAAGGGGCTTCAAAACCGCTTCATGCTCAATGGCAGTCGTAATGATGTGCTTTCCCAGGGATTGACGAGCTAATGCAGTTTGAATAATGGCTGTATTATCACTTTCGGTCCCGCCACTGGTAAATACAATCTCATCATCTTTAGCATTAATACTTTGGGCGATAATGTGACGACTGTTGTCCATCACTAATTTAGCGTGGCGTCCATATGAGTACCCAGTCGATGCATTGCCCCATGTTTCTTTCATTTGCTTAGTCATTTCGTCAATCACTGGCTTGGTCATTGGCGTCGTGGCAGCATTGTCAAAATACTTTTCACTCACGGTAATCCTCCTAAATTAGGCTAAATCTTGGAACATCTGTAACAGCATCTTAGCGGACCGTTTACCTGCATCAATAATAAAATCGTCGAAACTGACACCGGCATTCTCATCCCCAGTGTCAGACATAGCTCGAACCACTAGATACGGGATACTATGATCAGTTGCCACTTGCCCAACAGCAGCCCCTTCCATTTCGCTAGACAGTGCATCAGGGAAATGTTTCAAAATCTCGTTAATGGCATCTTGGCTAGCGACAAATTGATCACCGGTGACAATTAGTCCACGTTTAATATTCAAACCTGTCTTTTCACCAGCTTTAGCTAGCAGCTGACCCCACTTGTCAGATGCCCGAAACCGTGGTTCTTTGCCGGGTAACTGACCGTATTGATAATTAAAAGCTGTAGCATCGACATCATGGTAGGCAGTTTCGGTGGAAATGACAATATCGCCAACATGGAGGCCTTGACCTATTCCACCAGCGGACCCGGAATTGATTACCATGCCAGCTTGACAGTCAGTAATGAGGTGTTCAGCTGTAATTCCGGCTTCCACCTTTCCAATTCCTGATTCAACTAACGTTACCGGTGTTCCAAACAACTGGCCACCATAATACTTTTTGCCGCCAATCTCCTGGATATTTTCCTGGTCCAACGCTGCTAACAGCTCTTTAATTTCTTCTGGCATTGCACAAATAATTCCAAATTTCATGTCAGTAATCCTTTCATTTCACTAAAAATAAGATTAAATAAACAATTACAATTGCCACCACAAGACCAACAATTGCAATGTTTAACCGTCTTTTTAAACGCGCCATTTTTTCATTTGATACTGCCGTTTTTCTCTCTTGAGCAGTATTTTCCCGCGAACCAACACCCACTTGATGGAGTTCATCACTAGGGTGAGATGGATCTGGCTGCGATTCAGTTTCATGATCGTCATGATGAATTAGTTGCCGACGATATTCAGCCCGGGAAATGCCCGCTGACCGATGATTATCGTGGTCTTGTTTAAATTCATCCATTCCGTTTCATCCCTTGCCAATAATAGATTGCCATGATTGTTTTAGCATCTTGAATTTGACCATCATCAATCATTTTGAGGGCTTGTGCCAACGAAACTTTCATCAAAGACAACTGCTCATCCTGGTCCTGTGGTAATTTATTCTGTACCGGCGTGAGACCAGTTGCCAAGTATAATGTCATAAACTCATCTAAAACACCAACGGAGGTGTAAAACGATGATACCTTTGTCAGTTTCTTAGCAGCATAGCGCGTTTCTTCATTTAACTCGCGTTTAGCAGCATGTACAGGATCAGCACTATCGCGTGAATCAACCTTCCCTGCTGGAATTTCAAGCGTCGTGGCGTGAATTGGAGATCGCCACTGCTTTTCTAAGATCATTTTGTTATCATCAGTAATTGCCAAAATAGCAATTGCCGGTGCATGGTGAACAATCTCGCGTTGCGAATGGTGACCTTCTGGAGTAATGACATCTTCAACATCAACCGAGATTAAGTGTCCTTTAAACACATTTTTAGTATGAGTTGTCTTTTCAGCAAAATCCATTTAAATCCCTCGCTTAATTAGCCGGACATGTGCCGCTTGTGGGCCACGTTGTCCTTGAACAATTACTAGGCTAACGGTCTGACTAGCTTGCAAAGTGCGTCGACCGTGACCCTCAATTCCACTATAATGAACAAAAATATCGCCTTCATGAGGAACAGTGACAAATCCCCATCCCTTATCCGGGTCAAAACTTTTAACAGTACCCTTTAACATATTTTCACCTACACACAAAAGCGGGGCCCTGACAGTGGTCAAAGCCCCAACTTTCTAATTATCTATAATACTCGTCGTCAATGGGGCGCTGAGAATTATTCTTATCACGTCAACCATTTTACAACGCTAAACATACTTTGTCATTTCGAACAATTGTTGTTTAAATTATTTTTCTAAACCTTCATTGACAGTTTCAGGGAAGTTTTCGCGCACAATCTTAGCACACCGCGCACAGAGAGTTGGGTAGGCATCATCGCTACCAACATCTTCTTTGGTCATCCGACACCGCGCACAAACATCACCCTTAGCAGGTTCAACCAATACACTCAGTCCATCATTGTAAGAATCTGCTTTATCGCTAGCATCTTCCAATGCTTCGATATCCAAGGCTGAAACACCAAGTAACAACTTGACATCAGTACCCAGATCTTCGAGCAGTTGTTGGTTATGACCATTAACATATAGGGTGACATGAGCTTCAAGCGACTTACCAATCATTTTCGCGTTCCGGGCTTCTTCAAGGCTCTTCAGAACATGTGAACGCACTTCCATAAATTCGTCCCATTGTGCTAACAGGTCATCTTCATTGTCGAAGTGACGAACATCAGGAATTTCAGTAAGTTGAACAAACTCTTCTGGTTCGTTCATGTAACTCCATACTTCTTCAGTCGTGTGTGGCAAAATTGGCGTTAACAGCTTAACCATAGTCAACAATACATCATAAAAGACGGTTTGCATTGACCGACGAACTGGAGAATCTTCAGCTTCAATGTACAGAACATCCTTTGCAACATTCATGTAAAAGGCTGATAAATCATTGTTAACAAAGTTAATCAAGAGACGGTAGGCATCCAAGAAGTCGTATTGGTCAAAGTCTGCCCGCATCTTTGCTAAGAAGTGGTTCAGCTTAACTAACATGTACTGGTCAACCGTGGTTAAGTCTTCATATGAAACAGTGTTGTGAGCAGGATTAAAGTCACTGGTGTTAGCTAACAAGAAACGGAAAGTATTCCGCAACTTCCGGTACGCTTCAGAGATCTGTTGGAAGGTCCCCATAGAAACCCGAACATCAGCAGAGGTATCGGCACTCATGACCCACAAACGAATGATTTCCGCACCCATTTGCTTAACAACCTTGTTTGGATCAATTACGTTTCCTTGTGACTTACTCATCTTGTTGCCACGTTTATCAAGGGTGAATCCTTGAGAAACAATTGCTTTATATGGAGCATGCCCAGAACAAACAACACTGGTAATCAAACTGGAGTTAAACCAACCACGGTACTGATCTGATCCTTCAAGGTAAAGGTCTGCTGGATAAGTGAGGTAGTCACGTTCAGCAAGAACACCCTGGTGAGAAGAACCGGAGTCAAACCAAACATCCATGATATCGGTTTCCTTCTTGAACTTGCCATGAGGTGAATGCTCATTAGTGTATCCATCCGGTAGAAGGTCCTTAGCATCGCGTTCAAACCACACATTCGAACCATATTTTCTGAAGAGGTCTGCCACGTGATTAATTGTCTCTTCTTCAAGAATTGGCGTGCCATCTTCAGCATAGAAGATTGGCAGTGGAACACCCCAGACACGTTGCCGGGAAATTACCCAATCACCACGGTCCTTAATCATGTTCCGCAGACGAACCTTACCCCAATCTGGGAAGTATTGAACCTTTTCCAGGGCATTCAGGATGTCCTGACGCATCTTTTCAATTGATACAAACCACTGGTCAGTTGCCCGGAAAATGATTGGTTTCTTAGTCCGCCAGTCAAATGGGTAACTGTGCTTTAATGGTTCTTCCAGTAACAGAGCGTTGTTGTCCTTCAATTTATCCAAGGAAATATCATCCGCTTTTTGATAGAAGACACCGTCAAAGTCGGCACCATTTTCCTTAGTTAGTACCCCTTGATCATTAATTGGCGCAAAAATTGGTAAATCATATTTTTTACCGAAGTTGTAGTCATCATCACCATAACCAGGAGCAGTGTGGACTAACCCTGTCCCGGCATCAGCAGTAACGTAATCAGCAACCCCTACCAACAATTCGCGATCCAGGTATGGGTGATTAGTTGACATTCCTTCAAGATCCGCACCAGAAACGTGTTTTTCAACTTCATAATCGTCCCAGCTCAACTTTTCAGCAAGGGTGTTTAACAATTCGGTGGCAACAACAAACTTACGATCGTCATTGGCTGGCTTAACCACGGAGTAATCAAACTTAGCGTTAACAGCAACGGCTTCAGAAGCTGGAATAGTCCATGGCGTCGTCGTCCAAACAACTAAGTAAGTATTATTATCAAGGATGCCTTTACCATTCTTAACCTGTTCAACGAAGAATGCTGTCTTCGCCACAACATCATGGTATTCAACTTCCGCTTCAGCTAAGGCTGATTCAGAGGACCATGACCAGTAAACTGGCTTCTTGGCTTGATAAAGTAAGCCCTTCTTTGCAAATTCACCAAAGACCTTAATTTGGGCAGCTTCGAATTCTTTGTCCAAGGTTAGGTAAGGGTGATCCCATTCACCGCTAA
Source organism: Limosilactobacillus frumenti DSM 13145 (assembly GCF_001436045.1). Taxonomy (GTDB): domain Bacteria; phylum Bacillota; class Bacilli; order Lactobacillales; family Lactobacillaceae; genus Limosilactobacillus; species Limosilactobacillus frumenti. The sequence goes on along the minus strand of NZ_AZER01000026.1, from coordinate 29,415 downwards.
CCCCTAACCGTTTAAAGTCAGTCCGTTGCTTATCTACTTGTTTCAAAGCATATTGACGACAGAGATCACGGAATTCCGTCAAGCTCATCTTTTTCCGATCATATCCGGACTTCGTCAATTGGTGTTCAATTGGTAATCCGTGAGTATCCCACCCAGGAACATATGGGGCCCGGTAACCGCTCATTGACTTATAACGAACGATGAAGTCCTTCGAAATTTTGTTCATGGCGTGACCAATGTGAATATTTCCGTTAGCATATGGGGGACCATCATGAAGCACAAATGTTGGCTTCCCCTCATTCAATTTTTGACGTTGTTCATAGACTTTGTTTTCTTCCCATACTTTTTGACGTTGCCCTTCAGTCACTGGCAACTTACCACGCATGGGGAACTTAGTTTTGCCTAAGTTAAGCGTATCTTTTACTCGCATCAATCATTCTCCTTTCCCATCAATAACATCGCAGAAAATAAAAAGACTCCGTTCCAATATGGGACGAAGTCTTCGTGGTACCACCCTGATTCAAGGTTCAATTGTTAATTGAACCTCCTCATTAGTTTATAACGGGTACCACCCGGCTTAGCTTACTACGTTCAGCTAAACTCTCTGAGCTGATCAAGGTTAACAACCATTTGTCCTAACCTTTCACCATCCGTTAGTTCGCTGTAACTAGGTTGTTTACCTAATGCTCATCATTGATTTTCTGTGATATGTAATAAATTACAATTACTGTTGATTATTGTCATCTGGGAAAACAACAACAGTTTCTCCAGAATCGCTATTCTCAGAGCTGCCATCATCAGGAGCATCGTCATTCGCCTGTTGAACAGGTTCTTCACTGGCAGTTGCTGCTTCGTCAGGTGCCACTGGAGTTTTCTCCGGTTGATCAACAGTATTTGTAGTAGTTGTTGTAGATTCTACACTCTGAGATGAATCGCTGTCAAGCCGAGTTCCCAGGATTTTTTGAATTTCATCATACTTATCCAAGTCATCGTTAGCCAGGAGTTTATCCCATTCGTCACTCTTAACAACTTCCAGTTGTGATTCCAACATAACTTGTAACCGTTGACGGAAAATCCGCGTTTGCTTCTTGAGGTCGTTGGTCTCTGTTGTCAATTTACGCGTTTCCTCAGTACTATTTTCGATCACCTGATTAGCCTTTTCGTTAGCTGTAGACACAATATCAGTAGCTTGTTTTTGAGCTTCACGAATCATAATGTCTGCTTCACGCTTAGCATTATTCTTAACTTTATCAGCGGCTTCTTGGGCAACCAGAATTGATTTATTCAACGAATCCTTTAATTCACTAAAGTACTTCAGCTTGCCCTCATCTGCCTGAACAGTTTCCTGCAAAGCACGAACTTGATCAGTTAATTCTTGAACTGTTTGTGATACTTCCTGGATAAAATCATTGACTTCATTTTGGTTGTATCCACGCATTTTAGTATTGAATTGCGTTTTATTGATTTGATCTACAGTTAATGACATTTTTATTCCTCCAAAATTTAACTAGGCATGAATTACAGAAAGAGCAATTCGACGTTTACCTTTCCTTGTGACTGATCCCATATGGTCGACCCGGATACGTCCGGCGTGACGAACGGAAACGATGTCATGAACTACTAACGAATAGTCTGGGCGATCTATGACTTCCCAATTAACCTGGGCTAATTGGTGTTCGACGATTTGTTTTGCCCGGTTACGCGAGTAGTGAAATGCACTGGCAATAATTGCATCCAAGCGGAGTGACGAGATTGTCGTCGTTACAGGCTCCCAATCATCACTTGCAGATAGTAGATTGCCTTCAACAACGAGCCAGCGAACTTTAATGCGACCGACATGATCAATTTGCTGATCCACAAATCTAGCCATCTGGTTGGTCATGACAACTTGCCAACGGCCCTCGCCATCTGTAATAATATCGCCAAATGATGACCGTTCTAACCCTTCACCAAGTAATGTGCCCATTATCTGACGATGATGAAGTTCGGCAAACTTGGTTGGATAATCAACCTGTAAGACTTGCAGCTCAAAATCATCATCATTTGGTTTGAAGTAATCCGGATAAATCAGCAAGCGTTGCATTTCTGCATTTGGGTAACCACCACTAGCCTGAGCATGAACATTATCATTGCGGTTCACCAATGTTTGCGCAATATATACTTGCCGTGGATTTAGGAATGAGGTCAATACTGGCCGATACTGATTTTCGACTGTCGCAATCTGCCCCTCTAACTCATCAATAAATGGCCCTTCATCTGGGCGAAAATGTTGTTTTACATTGTTAATCATTTTAAATCATCATGGTCAAAGCCTTTAAGCCGTATTGAACGAGGTACAGGACAAAAATTGCGACAACTGGGGCAAAACTAATTCCACCAATCGGCGGGATAAAATCGAACCACCGCATGTAAGGTTCGACCAGTCGATTGATAACGTCTCCTAATTTTGTTCCCCGTGCATTAGGAAACCATGACAATAGGCACCAAACAACAATTACCAAAATATAGAGATCAACTAATTGATAGATGGCCCAAATCAGGAAATTAATAAATCCCACTTGATTCACCCTCCAATCTAAATGTGATCTGCTTCCCGTTTCAGATTAGTGGATAAATCACCAGAAACTTCAAAGTTCTTTGGCGTGCACAAAAAGATTTCCTTACCAATTCGCTTAATGTCCCCATCGATGGCAAAAACGGTCCCGTTTAAGAAATCAACGATCCGTCCCGCCACCTTGGGATCCATTTGACTGAAGTTAACAATCACTGCCCGATTGTTCAATAGTTGGGTAGCAATTTGTTTCACGTCAGCGTATAGACGGGGTTCATACAAACTAATCTGACTAGTCCGTGCACGACTAGCATTCATTGGGACAACTTTATTATTGTCAATTGGCTGAGCTTGATCATCTTCATAATACTCATCATCAGGCTGATCAGCATCGCCAAAGAGGCTTTTTAATAATTTACTAGCCATAGATGTTCCTCCTTGTTAAAAGCGAAAATGGAGGCAGTTAATACAAAGATTAACCCCCTCCCGTTTACTTATTATGAACGACGATTCTTAAAGAAAGGTGGTGTGGATAAGTTGTCATCGTCACCATCGTCAGTAGCTGAAGAATCATCATTGAAAACGTTAAATTCTGGTTTCTTAACATTTGAGAATTCGTTGTTTTCATCGGCAGCGTCAGTATCTACCCCTGCAGTTGGATCATTCCAACCATCAAATGGGTCCTTGGCTGCACTATCTTGGTGAGATTGAGTATCTTGATTAGCGGTTGCCGTTTGAGGCTGAGCATTTTGATGACGGCTGACCGCCTTCTTTGCAGCTTGTTCACTATCAATTCCGGTAGCAATAACTGTAACCCGTACTTCATCGCCCAATGATTCATCAAGTGACATCCCAAATGAAATATCAACATTAGTGCCTGCAGCTTTCTTAATAACATCAGATGCTTCTTGAGCTTCAAACATTGAAAGATCTTTACCACCAGTGATATCCATCAAAACGTGCTGGGCACCAGAAATAGAAACTTCCAATAATGGTGATGAGATCGCCTTCTTAGTAGCTTCAGTAGCCCGGTTTTCGCCAGTAGCAGAACCAACACCCATCAAAGCGGAGCCCTGGTTGGACATCAAAGTCTTGATATCAGCAAAATCCAAGTTAATGTAACCTGGGGTCACGATAAGATCAGAAATACCTTGAACCCCTTGCCGTAAAACATTGTCAGCTTCCTTGAAAGCTTCCATCATTGGCGTCTTCTTATCAATCATTTCCAATAGACGGTTGTTAGCAACGATGATTAAGGTATCAACGTTGGACTTCAACTTCTTTAAACCTTCAACGGCAAACTTATCACGCCGCGGACCTTCAAAGGAGAATGGTCGGGTAACTACACCAACAGTTAATGCTCCACTATCCTTAGCAGTCTTGGCAACAACTGGAGCAGCCCCAGTACCAGTTCCACCACCCATTCCGGCAGTGATGAAGACCATGTCAGCACCTTCCAAGGCTTGTTGAATTTGTTCTTCACTTTCTTCAGCAGCCTTTTCACCAACTTCAGGATTGGAACCAGCGCCTAGTCCTTTGGTCAATTTAGGTCCCAGTTGAATTTTCGTCTTAGCATCAGAATTGTTCAAGGCTTGAAGGTCGGTGTTAGCAACGATAAAGTCAACTCCTTGAACCTTTTCGGTGATCATTCGGTTGACGGCGTTACCGCCACCACCGCCGACACCAATAACCTTAATTTTTGCACCTGCGAATTGGTTTTCCATTGAATTTTTTTCGTTATCCATTCGTGCTTCCTCCATCGATTAGTCAAATAAGTTGTTGAATAAGCTCTTAAACTTGCTAAGCGAACTCGGTTTGTTAGAGCCTGACCGCCGTTTACTAGATTTATTCTTATTAGTTGTTTGCTTGTTTCGTGGTGATGACTGTTTAGTGGGTTGAACAGGTAACTGTTCGTTAGCGTGACTAGTTTTGCCTTGTTGCGGTAGAGCAGCGGAATGACGAACCGTCTGCTTGATTAAATGATCAATATCAGTTAAATGATCTTCATACATTCCTAAAGCGTAACTAGTTGCGAACCGTGGATGACGGATGCCCATCTGATCAGGAACACATACCTTAATGTTGCCAGCAAAGTACTGGTGAGCTAACTCCGTAATTCCAGGTAAAGCAGCAACCCCACCAATCATTACGACACCACCAGGAAGCTTAGGGGCGTTTATTTTATCGAGGCGTCGGGCAATACGGTTAAAGATTTGCCGTACTCGAGCCTCAATCACTTCCGCCAAGTACTTTTCACTGTACTGAACAGGTTCATTCTGACCAACAACATCAACGTCGATCTGAACATTTTCATCAGCTTGCTTACTGTCGGCGAAGCCATGGTCACGTTTAAGCTGTTCCGCATTACTGAATGAAGTATTCAGTACTGTTGAAATATCTTTGGTGATGTATTGGCCGCCTTCTGGGTCAACATATGTATATTTCAACTGGTGGTCATGGATGATGCTGGTCGTAGTCTGACCACCACCTAAATCAATCAATAGTGTTCCGAAGTCTTGTTCACCATCATTCAGGAGGTTGAAGCCGGTCGCAATTGGTGTGATGACAAAGTCTTTAATCTGGTAACCTGCTTTTTCAACAGCCTTCTTGGTATTATGAACAATCGTTTGAGGACCAGTATATAATGTACCCTTCATTTCCAAACGAACGCCGACCATCCCACGAGGATCTTTAATACCATCAAACCCGTCAACGATAAATTCGGTCGGTACCAAATCAATAATTGTCCGCTCTGGTGGAATACTCTGCGTTAACGCCTCTTCCGCAACTGTTGCCACGTCTTGGTTCACAATCTCCCGTGACTGACCATTATCAGCAATTGTTACCATTCCGTGGACACGCTTCATTTGCAAATAATTTGCTGGTAGTCCAACAACTACGTCTGAAATATCTACGTTGGATTTTTCCTCAGCCTGAGCGACTGCATTTGAAATTGCTTGAGCAGTCTTGTCAATGTCAACAATAACACCGCGACTCATCCCCGCTGCTGGTGCAACACCAACACCGATAACCTTGACTTGCCCCTGAACATTTTCACATACTAGTGCCTTGATCGAGGTGGTTCCAATATCTAATCCAACACATACTTCTGAATTATTCATTACAAGGGAACCTCCTAAACCTACTATCTACACTAATTGATTAAATTTAATTTTTAATTAGTCTACTACAGATTCTAACACAGTTATTCAACATTCAAAAAGCCCTTTTACAATAAGTTTCACAAAAATCACTTATCTTTAGAACCGTACGGGTAGGAGTAAGCGCCAACCCGTAAATCAATTACCCCTTGTTGCTTCATAGTGGCAGCAATAGATGGATAATATTTCATTTTGGATCCGGCTTCCGGCAGGTTTACTTTAACTGTATTGCCATCATTCATATACAAAATAATTTGATGAGGTGAATTGGCGGTTGGTGAATAAGTAACCGTGGAAATATCGTGGTAGATAGCGGGCTTTAATTTACCAAGCTCACTGCCCAAAAGTGCTAATTGCTGTTTGTGATGAGCAAAGTTGTTAAATTGAATTCCTCTTAATGGTGAACTCGTAATCTGTAGATGACCATTAGACAAAACTGCATAGCGGCCATCCGTTAATTTTCCCATACCGAGCAATGAATTTTCTGTCACTGTTAAGCGAACGGTCCGGGGACCAGTTAATGACACACCCATGGTCCTAATTTGAGGATTGTTAATCCGCGCTTGCTTTTGAAGGTAGCGTTGACCAAGAAAGGCACCCCAAATACATCGACCAGGGTGAACGGTTGTTGCACGGTAAATAGCAGAAGATGATAACTCATGGTTACCAACAATTGTAACTTTAGTGATTTTACTTAACGGTGAAATTAAATATAAGCAAATTAATAAAATAACACCAAAAATCGTCGTTAATAAAGCAATTCGGATAGACGAAGTCCGGATTCGTAACCGGTGAATTGCAGGCATTTTCTTACCTATGTGTTCCTTACTTGGGTTAGGACCAGCAGTCGAGTTCTTTTTTTCTAACCCATTAAGCCGTTGAGCATAACGCTCATGTTCAGGATTATTCTTATTCACTGCCAGTCCTCCTCTCACTGGTTAATCTTGATGTTCATTAATTGCCCGGTGCAGAATCTTAATTAAGTCATCTGCTGCATGGGGATGACCGATCTTTCGAGATGAAGCAGCCATAGATGTGCGAACATCTTCGTTTTCCATGATCTTATCTGCTTGAAGCAATAAGGCCTTAGCGTCAAGGTGGTCTTCCGTGATCATCACCGCGGCATTTTTCCGAACTAATGATTGAGCATTCTTAACCTGATGATTAGCAGTAACATATGGACTCGGAATTAAAATGGTTGGTACACCAAGCGCGGTCACTTCAGCAATTGTCGTCGCCCCGGCACGGGCTACTAACGCCGCCACTTTTGGCATCTTTGCCGGCATGTTTTTAATGTATGGAACTACCTTAACATTCTTACCAATTGTCACATCGCTCAATTCCTGCTGAACATGGCCATAGCGCTTTTGACCAGTGGCAAAGATCACTTGGTAAGGTCGCTTGTTAAACTCTGGAATAGCATTGACTACCGTGGAATTAATCTTTGGTGCTCCTTGACTACCACCAAAGATCATTAAGGTCGGCAAGTCATCTTTTAAGCCATATTCTTTCCACGAAAAATCACTTTGGGTTTGTGAAACCACCTGTTGAGCTCGTGGATTACCAACTAAAGTAACTTTATCGGCTGGGAACTGGTCACGCGCCGCCTCGAACGCAATCGCAATCTGGTCCACATAACGACTCAGAAACTTATTAGTGATCCCAACGACACTATTTTGTTCATGAATAACGGTTGGAATATGTTCTTTAGCCGCTGCGTAAAGAACGGCGCCCGATACATAACCACCTGTTCCTAAGACCACGTCGGGTTTAAAATCACGAATAATCTTTTTGGCATGTCGCACAGACTTCAAAAATAAGTAGACGGTTTCAAAATTATACAAAGATAGTGAGCGTCTAAAGCCTTGCATATGCATCGTAATTAGTTTAATTCCCGCATCTGGGACAATTTTGGTTTCTAAACCCCGGGTCGTACCGACATATAAAACTTTAGTGTCTGGTTCAACCTGTTTCAGACGTTCAATTAAAGCTAATGCTGGGTAAATGTGCCCACCTGTTCCGCCACCAGAAACCAGTAATCGCATTACTTTTGCTCCTTTCGTCCAGTTAACTTTTCTACAGCTTCAATGAATCGATCACCACGGACTTCAAAACTTGGGAATTGATCCCAACTAGCATTGGCTGGCGAGAGTAGAATAACGTCACCCGGAGCACTGACTTTCCAAGCTTCAGGGACAGCCGTGATTGCATTCTCACTTTCAATAATCGTTGGAATATTAGCCTGTTCAGCAGCCGCCTTCATTTTATCTTTACACTGACCGAAAACAATGATCGCCTTAACATGTTTTTTGAAATATGGAACAAGTCGTTCAAATGTGTAACCACGGTCAAGACCACCAGCTAACAGAATCACTGGTCGTTTGAAGCCCTGCAGAGCAACTTCTGTGGCTTCAATATCAGTTGACTTCGAATCATTATAGAAGAGCCGGTCTTTGTATTCCAAAACATATTGAAGACGGTGACGAACACCGCCAAAGCTCTTCAAAACATCCACAATTGCTGAATTCTGGACACCACTTAATTTTGCTGCTGCAATTGCCGCTAAAGCATTTTCAACATTTTGTGGACCGATTAAACGAATATCATCAGCATCCATGATGTATTCACCACGCCAGTAAATCTTGCCATCTTCTTCATAAGAACCATCATGAGACTTGTTTTGACGTGAGAATGGGATAATGGTTGCTTGAGACCGCTGCGCGATGCGCTGCCATTCATCACGGTCCCAGTTCATAATCAGATAGTCATCTTTCGTTTGGTTGCGCGTGATGTTGAGTTTTGCGTTGATGTAGTTCTCGCGCGTCTTATGATAATCGATATGGTTGGAAAAGATATTAGTAATAATTGCAATATGTGGATGCAGTGTCGGTGTTCCTAATAATTGAAAACTGGATAACTCCGTTACTAAAGTATCTTCTTCTGATAAAGTTGCAGCCACCTTACTAAATGAGACACCAATATTGCCAGCATATTTAACTTGGTGCTTAGAATCATGGGCTAGCATTAATTGGGTCAATGTTGTGGTCGTTGTCTTACCATTACTCCCCGTCACACTAACTAAGTGTCCTTGGAAAAGTTCTGCTCCTAACTCAGCCTCCGTAATAATGGGCGTGTTCTTTTGAACAAATTCAGCCACTAACGGATTATCATATGGGATTCCTGGATTTTTAACTACTAAATCAAAACTCCGGTCTGCCAAGTCTAATGGGTTAGATCCGGTAATTACTTCAATGCCCAGGCTCTTTAAATGGTCCACGATGGTAGGATCCTTTGGTGTTGCCTGGTCATTAGCAACAACCTGTGCACCAGACTTAGCTAATAATTCTGCCGCATTAAGGCCACTAATACCAAAGCCTAATACTAATACTTTCTTATCTTGATACTGTTTTAAAATCTGCATGGAGACCCTCCTGCTTAAATGTTAAAAATCAAAATTGATGCAACCGTAATAATTGAAGCGACTAACCCGATAATCCAGAAGACAATATCAATCTTCCATTCACTCCAGCCACTCATTTCAAAATGGTGGTGAATAGGTGTCATTTTAAAGATCCGTTTACCAGTTAGCTTAAACGATGCCACCTGCATCATGACACTGGCAGTTTCACATACATAAATAATTCCGATTAATAGGAGCGACCATTCATGATGTTCCAACAATGAAACAGCCGCTAAAGAAGCACCTAATGCCAAAGATCCCATATCACCCATAAAAATCTTAGCAGGCTTGTGGTTGTAAGGGAAAAAGCCCATGAGGGTCCCAATAATTGCTACACAGAATAAGGCAATTTCTGAATACCCTGGTTGATTAATGTTCATTAAAGCAATAATCAAATATGCCAGGAAGGAAATAATGGCTGATCCGGTAACCAGGCCGTCAAGACCATCAGTAAGGTTCACGGCGTTAGAGAAGCCGACAATCCAAAAGATAATAAAGAGACCGTACCACCAACCGACTTGTGACGAACCAAAACCCATCTGAAAGCCTTCGTGTTGGTAAATGACGGTAAATACCATTGCTGCAATGACCTGACACAATGCTTTCTGCCAAGCCTTAAAACCTTCGTTCTGGTGATGGAAGATTTTAATACTGTCATCCCACATACCGATTAGGCCAAAGACCACCAGGGTAAATAATAGTGCCCACATGGTATTAGAAAGGATTCCCTGCCATGCTGAAACAGCCAACAAGGTAAGCACAGCTGAAACGATAAACAGAAGGCCACCCATAGTGGGAGTTCCTGCCTTCTTAGCGTGCCATTTTGGACCTTCCTTACGAATTTGTTGACCTTCATGCTTCGAACGGAAGTATTTAATTAATGAAGGCATTAATAAATAAGTGATCAAGAATGAACAAATCAGTGTCAATATGATTGGTAAAAAGCTCATATTATCCTCCTAATTATTATTGACGACTCGTGTAGTGAACAGTTAGGGTCGTATTTGGTTTAATTTTGTCATTAGCATTGATACTCTGCTTGGCAACATAACCGGTGCCACTTTCCTTTAATTTTAAATGAAGAACGTCTGCTAACTGGTGAACATCAGAAGAACTCCAGTTAGAAATATCTGGCATCTTGTATTCACCACCGGTGTTAACAATTATCTTTTGATTGATAACTGCTTTCGTATCAGGTTGCAAGGATTGCGATAATACCCGTTTTCCAGAGCCAATCGTAATGACAGATAAGTGAAGTTTATTCAGCTTATCATTGGCTGCCTTACTATCCTGGCCGACAACGTTTGGTACCTTAACCAAGCCACTCTTGATGTGCCGATGATTACGGGATAAAACAAACTTCATCGTCGGGTTAAATACTTCTGCCATCAGTTTAGTGGCCGGTTTAGACAAATTATGCGGTTTCCGCAAAGTTACGTACATGACATACCGGGGATGATTTGCTGGTGCAATACCCACGAATGAGTAAAGGTAATTACTATCACCGTTAGAGTACCCACCGGCACCACCGATTTGGGCAGTCCCCGTCTTACCGGCAATCTTATATCCCTTAATTTGGAAATCGTGGCCTAATCCCTTTTGATCATAAACAACTCCCTGCATCATGTTAACCACTTTTTTAGCAGTAGATGCTTTAATTGGTTGACCAACTTCTTTTGGTTTCGCTTTTTGAATAGTCTTACCAGATTTATCGGTGATCTTTTCAATGATGTAAGGCTTCATCATTTTACCGTTGTTCGCAACAGCACTGAACCCCTGCATCATTTGCATAACGTTCACAGTAATCCCTTGGCCAAACGCTGTGTTAGCCTGCTGGAGGATTCCTTTAAACGCACTATATCCACTAACCTCGCCATTCATGCCCTCAACATTAACCTTGTTGAACATCCCAAAACGAGTTAAGTATTTTTTCCAGGTTGCTGCTCCCATGTTTTGCTCGACATGGGCAAAACCAACATTACTAGAAAGATCAAAAGCATCCTTATAGGTAATTGTTCCCCAACCAGTTGATTGCCAGTCAGTTACTTTGCCACCACCCAGGGCCCATGTTCCAGAATTATATGTTGCATTCGGGTCAAAGTGTCCTGAGTCGATTGCGGCGCTTAGTGCAAATACTTTCATTGGTGAACCAGGTTCATATACATCTTGGACAAGCATATTCCGCCAAATAGGATTCTTTTTCGAACGTAGTGTTGGTCGTTGACTAGCTGCTAGAATCTTCCCCGTTTTGGCATCCATTACAACAGCAGTCATCGATTCCGCTTTAGAATCCGTATAAACCTTTGAAAGCTTATTTTCAACAATGTGTTGAACTTTTGAATCAATCGTAGTGTGAACATTATCACCATTAACGGCCGGCTTTAAGATGTGGTTACTATTGGCTAGACGGTAACCATATACATCACGTTTATCTTGCCGTAAACCGTTTTTACCAGTTAAGCGTTTGTTAAAGTAGTTTTCTAATCCAAGTTGGCCAACCAATGTCATCTGACCGGTACTCTTATCAGTTACCTTTGGAGCGGCCAAACCAATAATTTGGGAAGCAAACTCACCTTCCGGATAACTCCGTGCCGGAGTGGCTATGAAGCCGATCCCAGGCAATTTCTGAGCCTTAATTTGTTGCATTTTAGCGACAGACAGGTTAGCACCAGCGCTACCAAATTCGACCTGGTAAGACTGACCCTTCTTAGATAGCGTTTTGAGGATTTGCTTGCGGGGAATCTTAAGGTACCTAGCAAGAACAGTTGCCGTGTGTTTTTTGTCTTTCACATATAGCGGCTTCCCACTCGAAGATCGTTGACTCTTATCGAGGACCGCATAAATTGTGTAGCGATTTGTATCAGTCGCTAATACCGTTCCATTGGCAGCATAAATATTGCCGCGCCGTGCTAACACAGTCCGGCGCTGTGTGTAAATCTGCTCTGCTTGTGACTTCAAATTAACATGCTGAACGTCCTTAGTAATTGCAATATAAGCAAAACGAACGATAAATAGGGTAAACATTGCGACAACAATTAAGAAAAGCCATTTTCCGAAGGTTTCCCGGTTGTTGTTAATACCTCTATTTTTCGTTCGTTGAGACTTGTTATTCATTATTTATTAACGTTCCTTACGCTTGAATTATGATCCGCCAGTCCATACTTCTTTGCAGCTGATTTCAGTTGTGATTGACTTGTCATTTCAGCAATTGCTTGTTTTTGACTTGTGTTATTATTTTTAACTTGCGCAATTTGCGATTGCAAATCTTGTAATTGATGTTGACGAGTATTCATTGTGTTTTTAGTTGAAAGCAATGAAATCATCATAAAGACGGTCACGATACTGCACACGGTCACTAAAGAACGTTCAAACTTTGACCACGAAACAGTCCGGGCAGCGGGGCCCAATTGTTGATGGGCCTGCTGACGAGGATCCGTCGTGTATGGACGTTCCCTTGAAATCTTTTTTGCAGCATTTGAAACCATATTAATCACTTTCCCCTAAAATTTCTACTTTATTTTTTCAATTATTCTTAGTTTTGCACTATGCGCCCGATGATTAACTGCCAATTCCGCTTTACTTGGAAGAATGGGCTTTTTATTTACTAATTTAAACTTAGGCTTCATCCCTTCTGGAATGACTGGTAGGCCGGGTGGCAACTCATCCATCGATGTCTGTTCACGGAACATTGTCTTTACCAATCGATCTTCTAGAGATTGAAAAGTAATCACACTTATCCGGCCGCTAACGTTCAACAGCTGGAAGGCTTGTTCCAGTGACTCTTCCAAAGCTCCCAGCTCATCATTAACAGCAATTCGAATCGCTTGAAACGTCTTTTTAGCAGGATGACCACCATGCCGACGTGCCGCAGCTGGAATTGCTTCCTTGATGACTTCAACTAATTGAAAAGTCGTTTTAATTGGCTGATCTTGACGCCGCCGCTCAATCTTTCGAGCAATCTGCTTAGCAAAATGTTCCTCACCATACCGGTACAGGATCCGCACAAGCTTTTCATAGGGCCACTCGTTAACTACCTGCATTGCCGACAATTTCTGATCTTGATTCATCCGCATATCCAGTGGTGCATCAAGCCGATAACTAAAGCCACGCTGAGCATCATCAAACTGTGGCGAGGATACCCCCAAGTCGTAAACAATTCCATCAATGTTCTTCACATTGTGTTTTGCTAACGCTGTAGTAAGGTGACGGAAGTTATCTTCTACTAATGTTAAACGACCATCATCAATTGCGTTCTTCAGATGCTGTTGATTATAATCAATTGCTGTCCGGTCTTGGTCAAATGAATACAAGTGTCCCGATCCAGTATTGCCCATCGTCTGTAAAATTAATGATGTATGACCACCACCACCCAAGGTAGCATCGACATATGTACCATTTTCATGGACTTGTAATCCAGCGACGGCTTCATTAAGTAATACCGTTGTATGCTTAAATTCTGCCATTCTGATTACAACTCCTTCATTTAAAATTCAATGTTCAAATCTTCAGCAATTTCATCAAAATCATTGGCCGTGGTTGAAGTGAATTGCTGCCACCGATCTTCTGACCAAATTTCAATTCGGTTTGAAACACCGACGACCACGCATTTCTTTGTCAGATCAGCATGGGCACACAAAGTATCGGGAATATTAATACGCCCTTGCTTATCGATATCACACTCAGTGGCAGCTGAATAGAGGAACCGAACAAAAGCCCGCGCATCCCGTTTAGTTAAGGGTAATGTTTTGAGCTTTTCTTCCATTTGCTGCCATTCAGCCATAGGGTAACCAAATAAGCACCCATCCAGTCCCCGGGTGACAATAAAGTGACCATCTAACTGATCGCGAAACTTAGCGGGGATAATAAGTCGTCCTTTAGCATCAATCGAATGCTTAAATTCGCCCATGAACATAACTTATATCCCCCCTTCAACCACATCATAGGTAAAGTCTACCACAATCCCCCACTTTCTACCATATTCTCTGGACATTTATTGCTAGGAAAAAGAAAAAAGACTAAATTACCACAAATTAGTGGACAACTTAGTCTTTTAATACAATTTTTATTATAATATCAACAAGTATCTGGACCGATCAGCATAGCTAAATAACTGGTAAATGAACGGCAAATTGGGAAACAATAAACACAATTAAAGCGTACCATGCTGACAGACGCCAAAAGACTGGCCAATAACGACGATAGATAAACTCATGATTATGGCTCGCCTGAAGAATAACTAATAGGATGGCCCACACCATCCAAATAGCAACTGGATAAGCACACCAATAAAGACTAGCAAAATTCCGGCAGATAAAGAACCACAACACAATTGTCCATAACCACCAGACATGGCGGGCTTTTTCAGACCAATAATGACGGAAGACACGGTGGGCTAGTTTTTCAATCAAAAATAACCCAATTAATATTAAAACTTGTAGTACCGTTTGTTGATAATTCATGGCTAAATCCCTTCACAATGTTTAAAGTTCAGTCTACCACAGCTACCGCCCGCTGTTTGAATTCTCCTCAAAAAGAGTTAAACTACTAGTACTTAGTTATTCGAAAGGCGGTAAATGTATGCAACGGAAAAAGAAAACGCGCTTTCAAAAGATTACCATGATTGCAATTTGGTTAATGCTCATTGCAATGCTTGGTTCCTTAATTTTTGGAGCTGTTGCTTCATTAGGCATCATGTAAAATATTCAATATCAATAATAAACGGGATTCTGGCTTACACTTCGCCAGGATCCCGTTATTTTATTGTTGATTGTCATCTTTTTGTTTGTATACCTCACGTGGCTTCGAACCATTAGCTGGCCCAATATAGCCACGTTGTTCCATATCATCAATGATACGAGCAGCCCGATTATAACCGATCCGGAACCGGCGTTGGATCAATGAGGTCGATGCCTTTTGCTGATCCACCACAAAGGCTAAGGCATCATCGAAAAGCGCATCTTGATCTTCAGCCTGTTCTTCTTGTTCCATTTCATGATCAGTGACTACCATTGTCTGGTCATATTCAGCAGGCCGTTCCTTCTTAATAAAGTCAACAACTGCTTCCACATCATGGTCTGAAATAAAAGCTCCCTGTACCCGAACAGGTTTATTTTTATCAATCGGTTCAAAGAGCATGTCACCACGTCCAAGAAGTTTCTCTGCTCCATTTGTGTCGATAATAGTTCGTGAATCCACCCCGCTTGATACAGCGAAAGCAATTCTGGATGGCACATTAGCCTTAATCAGGCCAGTAATAACATCGACTGATGGTCGCTGAGTGGCCAAAATCATATGAATTCCTGCCGCACGACCCATCTGGGCAATGCGAACAATTGCATCTTCAACGTCATGCGAAACAGTCATCATCAAATCGGACAATTCATCCACAATCACTAGGATTAATGGTAATGAAGGTTGTGGATCCTTAGAAGAATCAGTGTTGTTTTTTTGAACGAGTTGGTTGTAACCCTTAATATTACGAATCCCAAACTTAGCAAACAGTTCATAACGTCTTTCCATTTCAGCAACAACCTTGCCAAGGGCCCGGGCAGCTTTCTTTGGGTCAGAAACTACTGGACTCAGTAAATGAGGAATACCATTATAAACGCTTAACTCCACCTTCTTTGGATCAATCATCAGGAACTTGACCTGATGAGGCTTGGCCTTCATCAAAATACTGGTGATAATTACATTAATGGCTACCGACTTACCTGAACCAGTGGCCCCCGCAATTAGCAAGTGGGGCATTTTGGTTAAGTCCGCCATCATGACGCCACCCGTAACGGTCCGGCCAAGTGGAACATTCATTGGATGATCATCTTTGGGCATCGCTTCAATCATGTCGCGGAAGCCAACCGTCGCGATGGTTTGATTTGGCACCTCAATCCCAATTAATGATTTACCAGGAATTGGTGCCTCAATTCGAATATCTTTGGCAGCCAAGGCGAGGGCCAAATCATCAGCAAGGTGGGTAATCCGGCTCACCTTTACCCCTACAGCGGGACGCAGTTCATACTTAGTAACAGATGGTCCCAAATTAACGTTTTCTACGGTGGCATCCACGCCAAATGATTTTAAAGTGTCCTGTAATTTCTTCGTATTGGTTTTAATTGAATTGAGATCCGCCTGCTGGTCTGTTGCTGGGACCTTTGTTAGTAAGCTGAGCGGTGGCAACTGATAATCATCATCTACCGATGAATCAGTAGCCAGTTCAAGAGCCGGTTCGTCATCGTTATCCGCCCCTGCAGAATCAGCCTGTTCAAGTGATGATGAGTTGTTACTAGATGGGACCTCACTAGCAGTAGCAACCTGAATATTCGGCTCTTGGCCTGCTGATTGTGCCGGCGTATTGGGCGAGGCCGGTGACGAGCTAGCCACTGGTGTGTTAATCGTTGGCTCATGATGAGGAAGAGTTGTTGGCTTCGTTTGCAACTGAAGACCTGATGTCCGCTCCTTCATGTGGTTGATTAATACCGGAACCTTTTGTAGCCATTGACCAACCATAATCAAGAATGAACGCCATGGCAAAGAGAAGAAAATGATAATGCCCACCACAATCAGAATCCATGCCAGGTACATACTACCAGTCTGACTGACTAGTGCGGTGGAACCACTATATAAATAAGCGCCCAGCATTCCACCGCCGACAGCGGTACTGGCATCACCATTAAACAGCATTTTACTCAAATGATTCCAGGTTACTGCCGTGTAATTAGCATGCAAATTCAGGTGACGAAACATGAGTGCATGAAGCCAGATTAAGGCTCCTGCATAAGTAATCAGTCCACCGACCACCCACCGCCATTTTAAACGGGGCCATCGGGCGTAGAACGTAAAACAAAGGCCTAATAAAAGGACGAATACCATGGCGACATCGGCGGATTCACCGACAAGCAGTTTAAAGCAGTTAAGGACGAACATCCCCAGTGCACCAAGCTTAAAAAGCCCAACGAGCATTACTAGGCTAACAATTATTCCTAGTAAGTTATCAACTAAGCGGTGTTGCTGTTTAGTTTTACTTGAGCGGCGACGCTTCCGCGTAGTTTTCTTACGTTGTGCCAAAATTCTTTCACCTCACTATTTGAGCTTATCAAAATGATAAGTGTGGACGCGGGCAAGATTGGGGAAGCTCTGTTGTCGGAGGGCTTCATATATCACTATTGCGGCACTATTCGACAAATTGAGTGCTCGAATATTATTGTCATTTTGTGGAATACGAATGGCGTTATCTGGATAGCGCCGCATAAACTCTTCCGGCAGCCCAGTTGTTTCTTTACCAAACAAAAAATAGTGGTCGCCAGGTACTGTGTAATCAACATCAGTATAGTCACGACGGGCAAACTTTGACACAAGATAAAGCTTGGACAAGTCTGGAACAGTCGACACAAATTGTTGCAGATCATCATGATAAGTAATTTTGACCTTATCCCAGTAATCCAGGCCGGCGCGCTTCATGTGCTTATCATCCGTTGAAAAGCCCAATGGTTTAATCAAATGTAATTCCGTATTTGTTCCCGCACAGGTCCGGGCAATGTTACCAGTATTAGCCGGAAACAGTGGTTCAAACAAGACAATATGATTAGTCATAGCCATTAATTCTCCTTAAACAAATAAAAAAAGCAGGGTCTCGGTGTTGGCACGGCGAAACGCTGCTTTAGTGAAGTACTCTTTGACAATTACCAACGACACTGTTCGATGTCAATTGTCAAACGATTTCTCATAAAGTACTTTAGCACTTTTAAACTGAATTGACAATCTTTTTATGAAATTTTTGCTCGTAAAATACTGATATCTACTGTGACAGCAGTGATTTGTTGAAGGTCATCCTCACTCAATTTGGCAACCCCCTTTCCCCAATGTAAGGGCGTCATGCCGATTAATGCTCTTTGCATCCCATTCGGTACCGCAAATCGATACTTAACTGGGGTTACAGTGGCCATCGGATAGTGTTGACGAAAGAGGTCCAATACTCGCTGGTTGTCATAGTGGTAATGACGGTCATCCTGCCCATATAACAAGTGACGTAGTTCAATTAAGTAATTAGCATTGGGAATAATCTTAATCAGTTCCCCATTAGGGGCAATGACCCGCTCAAACTCTTGATAGTCAGACGGCGAAAATAGTTCCATGACAATGCCAAAACTATCATTCGCAAATGGCAGGTTACGTAAATCAGCAATGCAGAAAAAACCGCCAAACGGCAGTTGAGTTGCTAATTGAATACCAGCCTTAGCAATATCAAAGCCAACCATTGTATCCTCCTGCTGACAACGCTGTTCTGCCAACTGCATGAGTGGGGTTCCCTCGCCAGTACCAACATCAAGAATCCGAAGAGCCTTTTTAGGAAAGTCAGCAGCTATTTTTTGAATGATCGGTTTAAATAAACCTGCGGACAATAATTGACGACGGTCAACAAACATCTGCCGATCATATTCAGTCCCACCGTTGTTATTAAGCAAGTGCAGATAACCATGTTTATTGAAGTCAATAACATGATGATTGTGACAGATTACACTAGTTCCAACAATCTTTTCAAGACTAGCATGACAGACAGGACATCGGAAAAGCTTCATATGGTCGTTCACAAATTGTTGGGCCCGTTCAATTTTCTTCAATATTCATTCTCCTTCGATAATTTCTAATTAACAGTGTATCATAGCTAGAATTAGTGCATGTGAATTGTTATCATATAAGTAAGCATTTTCAAAGGAGGCTGTTCATTTTGACTGAACAATTTTTGATTGGTACCTATACTAAAAAAGATAGCAAAGGAATGTATAAGGTTACCCTAGATGACGACGCCGGTAAGATTACCAAGGTTGAATTAGCCATCCCTTCCCAGAAGCCAGCTTACTTACAAGTCGGTTCTGACAAGACTGTCTATGCCGTTAAGCAAATTGATGACCAAGGTGGGGTTGCTTCATACTCCCTTAAAGACGACAACGCCAAAATGTTAAGCAAGGTCTTAGCAGCTGGTGCTCCTCCTGCATACGTTGGCTTGGATGAAGAACGTCACCTGCTATACAGTGCTAACTACCACACTGCTAAGGTTGATGTCTTCCGGATTAACCCTGACCACACTTTAACCCAAACTGATTCTGTTCTCCACCAAGGCGCAACTGGTCCACAACCTGAACAAGACAGCCCACACGTTCACTTTGCCGACCTTACTCCTGACAAGCGTTTAGTTGTGTGTGACTTGGGGATGGATCTTGTCGTTGTCTACAATGTTTCTGACGATGGCAAGTTAACCGCTGTTTCTCGTTACAAGTCTGAAGACGGCTTTGGTTCCCGCCACATTGCCTTCCATCCAAATGGCAAGTACGCCTACTTACTTGGCGAACTCAGCAGTAAACTGGAAGTTCTGAAGTACAACGCCAACGACGGCACATTTAGTCATGTACAAACTATTAAAACCATTCCTGCAGATTGGACGAGTCATAATGGTGCCGCTGCTATTCGCCTCTCCTCAGACGGAAAGTTTATCTACACTTCCAACCGGGGCGAAAATACGATAGCAGTCTTTGAAATTCAACCTGACTTCACTGTCAAGCATATTCAATCCATTTCCACTGAAGGTGACTTCCCGCGGGACTTCAACCTCAGTGCTGATGAGTCATACTTGTTAGCATCCAACCAAAACTCAGATAACTTGACGCTCTACAAGCGTGATGCTGAAACTGGTAAGTTGACCATGCTTCAAAAAGATGTTCACTGCCCTGAACCGGTCTGTGTTCAACGGTTCTAGTAGCTAATAACAATACTAAAAAAGACTGAGAAAAAATTCTCAGTCTTTTTTTTCGTTAAAATGACAGTCAATAAACTGTTGCATGTCTTCAGGCAATGGTGCCGACACAGTAATTAGTTGATCTTTAAATGGACTATAAAATTGCATCCAATAACAGTGCAATGCCTGACGCTTCATTTCGTTAGGTCCACCATACATTTGGTCACCAACGAGGGGATGGCCCAAATACTTAAAATGAACCCGAATCTGGTGAGTCCGCCCAGTATGCAACCGAATTTTGACAAGTGAGCAGCCATGACTTACTGCTTGTAACCAGTATTCAGTTGCAGACGGTTTACCAGAAGCAATGACCGTCCGTTGAACAAAAGTAACGGGGTCCCGGTCAATTGGGGCATCAATATAACCGTGCTGAACCCTCAGTTGACCATCAACAATGGCTAAATAGTTTTTCTTAACTTGATGCCGCTTCAATTGACGATCAAGCACAGCATGGGCAAAGCGATGCTTAGGGAAAACTACTAAACCACTCGTATTCTTATCCAATCGCGTTGCAACATGAGTCACCAAATTCTCGTAATGTTGTCTTAAATAGTATCCCTTCACCCGGTTGACCAGACTGTCTGCTGTAACCACATGGTGGGCAGGAACGGTCGCCACCCCGGCTGGCTTGTTGAGAATCAGAAAATCATCATCCTCATATACAATCTGAATAGGCTGTTCACTAGCATTGATGTGATCATTAGGTTGTTCTGGAGGCAAAAAGAGACTCACTTCGTCCCCTGGATGGACCAGGTCGACTGTCCATTTATCCTCTCCATTGATCTGCATTCTGCCACCGTGATAAACAGCCACTTTAATTAATGAGGAGGTTACACCAAAACTTTTTAGGACTGACCTGAGTTTACGATCCGCTGGTCCCTCATATCGCCAACTAAATTTCATTTTGGGCCCCACCGATAAATGCATCACGAACACGGTGCCAAAAGTTGTTGTGCCGGTACTGAGCAAAATTGATTTGCTTTTTAGCAACCTGATAACTAATTTCAACCAAGTGGCGTTCACCAGGACGATGTTGGATTTTTACTTGTTCCCGGTCACAAGTCATCAGATGACCATTTTCATCTTTCAGCCGTAACAGTAATTTTGCATTAGCTCCAAAGACAATTGGGGAACCCAAAGTTCGAAAGACCCGATTATTTAACGACGCCATTTCGGCCAACTGAAAGCCAATGCTGTGAGGATCCATAATTGCCCCACCCACGGACTTGTTATAAGCAGTCGACCCCGTGGGTGTGGAAATACAGAGGCCGTCGCCCCGAAAAGTTTCAAACAATTCATTATTAATATAAACATTGCAAACCATGGTCTTAGTAATATTACGAAGGGTAGACTCATTTAATGCCGTGTAATGGTCGATGGAACCATCCGAATAAATCGCATGCATATCCAATAACGGATAACTGACAGACTGGCCACTGTCATTCACAAGGCTGTCAACAAGGTCATCAATTTCGTAGTTACGCCAATCCGTATAAAATCCCAAATGACCGGTGTGAATACCAACAAAGCGAATACGGTCTAATAATGCTTCGTAGTGATGGAAAGCAGACAGCAAAGTTCCATCACCCCCAATCGTCACAACGACATTAGGAGCTTGTTGGTCAAAGACAAGACCCGCCTTGGTCATTTCTGCTTTCAGTAACTTAGTAACCCGTTGTGATTCCGGTGTTTGATTGTTATAAATTGCAACGCGCATATTAACTCCTTATTGATGCTCCGATGGTGTTGATCGGTCAGGTGTCGATTGATCATTGACAGAATTCGATGACCGATTGGAAAATAATGTCTGTGCTTCTTGAATCTCTTCCCGAATTTCAGACATTTCATTATCTAGTTTAAATGCAGCCTCTGCAGCCCTTTGTAGGCGGGCAGATAATTCTTCAGGAAATTCACCCTGATATTTATAATTCAGGGAGTGTTCAATTGTTGCCCAGAAATTCATCGCAAGTGTTCGTACTTGAATCTCCGCCAAGATTTTCTTTTCACCAGTAACTAATTGAACGGGATACTGGATGACAATATGATATGAACGGTACCCACTGGGCTTAGCATTGCTAATGTAGTCACGTTCTTCCAAAATAGTGATATCACTACGTTGGCGTAACAAGTCAACCACTTGATAAATGTCCTCGACGAATTGACACATAATTCGTAGCCCGGCAATATCCTGCATATCTTGTTCCAGACGATCTTCTTGGACATGGCGACGAACCATCTTTTCCTTAATACTATCAACTGGTTTTACGCGCCCAGTAACAAATTCAATCGGTGAATGCTGACCACTCTCTTGATATTGCTTACGCATTCCCCGTAGTTTAACTTTTAGTTCGTTAACCGCTTGCTGATACGGAAGCAAAAAATGTTGCCAATCTTCAATCATCTACTGGAACCTCCTTCGAACTCGAATTATATTCTAGCACATAATATGTTTGAACGTCTGCAGGCATTATTCTTTACAAATGAGGCTTTTTTTGCAAAAATAATGTGTACTTAGATAATGAGGATGTAGTTGAGGAGGAAACGTTGGATGCTCGAAATTCATTTATTTGTCAATCCATTAGGGATTCGGTGCTTTCGTTGCGAAAACGATGTGCTTAAAATGGATCAGCAATTAAATACGCAGATCCGTTACCGTTTTATCCCACTATTTAATATGAATACCATTCAACAAACTATTCAGTTGTACCACCTAAACCAACATAGCCTAATAACTCGGCAACAAGTTGTTTCAATATTAAACCAAGTAATCATGGACTACATGGCGGCCTCCTTCCAGGGACGCAAACGGGGCCGTCGTTATCTTCTCCTATTACAAAATGAGTTAATTTGCCAGAATCATAAATATAACTTAGCTCTCGTTAAAACTGTTGCCCAATCAGCGGGGCTTGATCTTGAAATGTTTCTAGAAGATCGACACTCAGATCTTGCTAAAGAGGCCCATCAAAAGGACCAACAAATTGCTGCTGAGCTGGGCGTCACGAGAACTGCCTCTGCTGTTGTATTTGATAGTAATGATCAAAATGAAGGGGTCCTGATTAACGACTTCGATTATGAGTCCCTCATTTCGGCAATGCATAACAACTACTTAGATGATGAACAGTCACCTCAACAATTTGCTAAGCATTATCACCACTCTTTACTAAAAATAGTCCAAAAGTAACCACTAAACGGGTTGTTTGCCATTAACTTGGTAAGCAACCCGTTTTTTCTAATATTGTAATCTTTCCTGTTTGAAAGTCAGTCCAACCAACTTGCCTAACAACGTTTCAGCTTCTGTTTGGGCAATTGTCGCCATCTGTTGGTTACATTCCGTCAGCTTTCCTTGTAAGTCGCGTCCATTACTAGGATCGTGGTCAAACTGGTGTTGAATGGCAAGTGTCTTGGCCATAACTTTTTGGGTCATCTGTTCAACCAACGGCATCGCTTGATGATACATCCGGTCCCCTAGTGCGGTAATTGTATGATTTAACCAGTACATCTGGTTAACATTAAAGTCAGACTCCGTATCCCGATAAGCAGCCGGTGTATCAGTCACGTTAGCAAAGAACGGAACTGGAACATTGAAAGTATTCGGGCCGAATGCCAACCAGTGAATTGCCGCCCGATCTGAAGGAACATTATTCCGAATCTGTAAAATGTGCAATTCCAGATTACGATTAAGGGCAATGGACCGGAATGGTGCCTCTTTATTAGTGTATGGGTCAAAAGGAGTGTCCTGAAAATGAGAACTCATCAGCGAATTAATTTCACTAATACTGATCAAATGGTCCGCATGATTAATAAATGGCAGATCTTGGTCTATCGGTTCCTGATGACTGTCACTCAAACGCGTCTGAACGTACCAAGCTCGCGGATTATTATAATGACAATCCGTGTCTGTGTAGCTGCCAAAGATTTTCCGCAAATTATATTTACCCTTCTCCGGATTCATCGAATGATGGTCGATAAAATCTTTCAGGTCCGGAGAACATAAAGTGTCATCAGACGAGAAGTCAAAACAATCAATGTTTAGGCGATTGGGAGCAATCACATAAGCATCATCCGGAATCCGCACTGCAGCCCAATGATGGCCACCCAATGTTTCTAAGTACCAAACTTCATCCTGGTCGCCAAAAGCCAATGCATTGGATTCATAGGTCCCATACTTTTGCAGTAAGTTACCAACTCGTTGAACCCCCTCACGAGCAGAATGAATATAAGGTAATGTGATGGTTACCAGATCTTCTTCACCTAGCCCTGATTCCTCATTGTAGGGATCCCAACTGAGCATTCGCGCATTCGTAGTAATCGTCTCTGTCCCAGTCATCGAAACATTATCTTGGTTAATGCCACCAGCAGCAAAGACCCCGGCACTAGGATCAGCATCAGGCGTTGAAGTGTAAGCCAACGGATTATCTGGTAAGTCAATTTCAAACTTAGTCGTTTTACTTGAATAGTGGCGTGGTTGCTGGTCAGCTTTCACTACAACAAACCGTTGTGGATTGAAAGCATTGCCATAGTCCTCTTCCCGGCAAACAATCGTTGAACCATCCAAAGTTGCTTTCTTCCCGGCCAAGAAAGTTGTGCATGTGTGTTTACTCATTACAATCACCTCTCATCTTAATTATGTCATAACTAGCAGTGATGAGTAAACGCTTTCCGCAATGCGATCTGTTTTTCATTCCAACTCCGAAACCACCTAGGGCGACGCAATAAAACAATATTATGACGATCACACATTAGATAACCAGCATCTATTAGTAACTGTGTCAGCCACTTGATTTCCAATCGGCCGAGATAATTATTTCTTGTTAAACACGGCGTTATTGTCCATTCATCCTTACCAAGCTCGAGCAGTGATGCAACCCATTTGCGAACCGACCAGGACGTAAATATGGGGGCATTCATCAAATATACTGCAACTTTCATTCGCCACAATAATAGTAAATGTTTGGTACTCGGCAGAGCATAATTAATAGTATGGCAAAAAATTGGGCAATCAAGCATATAATGGCCCATCATCTTTAATTGGCGATGAAGATCAATTGTCGTTGCATCATTGTACTGCTGGAAAGTATTCAGTTGTTTATTTACTTGAGCAACACTCAACCGTAAATGTTGACGCGGGTACAATTGGTATTCAATCTGCGAATCCTGGGTATTCCAATATGGGATGACCAATTTTCCATTGATATTCTGAAGAAACTGCGCACTTTTTTGACGACCTAAGTGGCGACGGTATGGTGACCCCAATATCCAACAATACTGCCATCCCTGCTGCCGATACCCATCATTCCGTTCCATCAACCGACAAACTGACAGCGGACTACACTGAAATTCCAAAACAGTTGGTCGACCATCGATATGAGCAAGCACATCTGGTCGTTGTTGAATTGATGCACAATAATATTCCATCCGAGGTTGCCATCCCCTCATCTCTGCCCACCGAAATATTTGTTTTTTACCGGTTAAGTGTTCAGCAGTCTCACCCATACCAGCTGCACAATTGTTGGCGTGGACATGGGCAAAATGAGCAATATTAATTTGCCCCTTCCTAACAATCACTGGAGCATCGCATTCTGGACATAAATAATGCTTTTGACGACAAGCTTCTTCAGCCAAAACCTCTCGTTGCCCATCTTTGGCTACTAACATTTTTTCACTCCCCCTTCATTATTAAATAACGAATGTCAGAGGAATTTCTACGAAAAAAGCAGTAAGCAAAATTTTAGGGATTGCTTACCGCTGATATTCGATATCTAAATTAACCAAAATAATGCTGAATAAGGTGAATAGCTGATACTTCCATTATTTTCTTGCCATGTTCACCTAAAAATGAAGTTGATAATCTGGTTGGGTTACCATATTCGTAAACCAAAGCTAGATGGTTCTTAATATCCATTTCAGTTTGCTCGGCAGTAACCAGGAAGCGGAGACTAAGGTAATACTTATGATTGTATTTATACAGTTCACTAACAACCTGGTGATCATTAACTAACTTGGCGAAAGAAATTAAATCTTCAAACGAATTAAATTCAGCTACGACTTCCTTAGTTAATGGCTCTGCTGGAAAATCATAACTTTGTTCTTCGTCATGACTAGCTGGCTCCGCAGATGAAGCATTATCTTCAGAATGATCATGATCATTAGAATGCTGAAGGTAATTGGTAATGGCGTCCATCGACTGACCCGTATCTGCCAATGGGTCATTTTTACTGATGAATAGCTCTAAGCCGTTATTATTCGGCATTACTTGAAAAGTCACTGAATCATTGTCTTGGAATTGCCGGTCAGAGTCAACCTCCTTCAAGATACTGTAGAAGAAATCCTGAATTTGCTGATGATTACCAAGTAAGTCTAAAATATGAATTCCGCGTGCTTGAAGGTCATCAGAATCAATTAAGACCCGGATAGTATTTTCATTAATCCGTTCCATTTCCATGACCAGCACCTCCTTATACATTAAGACTTATTTTAAAGCATTTATTGATATTGTAAAGAAATATCGACGACATTTGTAAAACAGTCATCGTAGTCAAGATTCGAAGGGCAGACTACTAATAAAAAAAGGCCGATATAAAATCAGCCTACCGAATTACTATACTAATTGTTGTTCAGCCTTCGCCAATTCAAGTTCACGAACTCGTCGTGGTAAGAACCGCCGAATTTCATCTTCATTATAACCAACCTGAAGGCGTTTATCGTCAAGAATGATCGGCCGCCGCAGTAAACCAGGGTTTTTACTAATCATCTCGTAAAGATTCTTCATTGGCAATTCATTCAAATTAACTTTTAGCTGAGCGTATGCTTTAGAACGTTTAGAAATGATATCTTCTGTTCCATTCTCAGTCATTCTCAATATATTTTTAATTTCAGGAACACTGAGCGGTTCCGAGAAAATATTCCGTTCCTTGAAAGGAATATCATGTTCTTGTAACCATGCCTTTGCTTTTCGGCATGATGTGCAACTGGGAGACGTATAGAGAGTAACCATTAAGTAAAGCCTCCTTTAGACCTTATTGAGTCCTATCAACACTACAATAATTATACAATGATTACGCAAACGGTTAAAGGGCTTAAGAGAAATTTATTTACTTTTTGTAAGTTAATTTTAACAAGGAGCGGCTAGTTACTTCATCGGTAATTAGCAAAATGTAATATAATGGAAGTAAATAAAGGGGGAATTAAACATGCTTACAAAGTTAAGTCTTACTTTTGGCTCGCAAATGGTACTTAAGCAAATTATCAACAAGCACCCAGACCGTCAGTTTAAACTAATGCAAGCCTCGACACACAGTAACAAGGTTGCTTTGTTTGACTTTTCCAACAAGGACAGTATTTTCAATAGCCCCGTCAATTTCCGGGTATTAGGTGAAAGTCTCAACAGTAATGTCAATGGCATCTTGTATTATCAATCATTTCAAGTAAACGGTGATCGTCAGCAACTACTTTATAACTCTTTACAAAAGATCACTGAATCAGACAACAAACTAATGAATGGTAAGTACTTCTTAGAAGTTGACAATCGTGATCAAAGCACAACTTACGTTCTATTAACTTCCTGGAATGATTTTGATGACTTGATGGCATGGAAGAAAACTGATGAGTTCATGTCATTAATTGGGTTTACTGATCAAGAATCAAGCAATTATTACTATGATGAAACATATCGCCCACTACGTTAACACTTAGATAAAAAAGGTCGGAATCAATTGATTCCGACCTTTTTATAACGGTCCGTACGAGACTCGAACTCGTGATCTCATCCGTGACAGGGATGCGTCCTAAACCAACTAGACCAACGGACCAATTGCGGGGGCTGGATTTGAACCAACGACCTCCGGGTTATGAGCCCGACGAGCTACCAGACTGCTCTACCCCGCGATAATAAAAAAA
>NZ_AZER01000026.1:0-1551 GCF_001436045.1 Limosilactobacillus frumenti DSM 13145 | reverse complement strand
CCCACGATACCAGCGTGAAAGGCTGGTGTCTTAACCACTTGACTAACGGGTCATAACAACGGAGAAGGAGGGATTTGAACCCTCGCGCCGCTTTCGCGACCTACACCCTTAGCAGGGGCGCCTCTTCAGCCACTTGAGTACTTCTCCATAAAATGGGCCTAAATGGACTTGAACCATCGACCTCACGCTTATCAGGCGTGCGCTCTAAACCAGCTGAGCTATAGGCCCAAATATTGAAAAGCGGGTAACGAGAATCGAACTCGCGACAACAGCTTGGAAGGCTGTGGTTTTACCACTGAACTATACCCGCATAATACTTAAATGGCGCGGGACGGAATCGAACCGCCGACACACGGAGCTTCAATCCGTTGCTCTACCAACTGAGCTACCGAGCCAAAAACGGTCCGTACGAGACTCGAACTCGTGATCTCATCCGTGACAGGGATGCGTCCTAAACCAACTAGACCAACGGACCAATTGCGGGGGCTGGATTTGAACCAACGACCTCCGGGTTATGAGCCCGACGAGCTACCAGACTGCTCTACCCCGCGATAATAAAAAGGAGGATGAGGGATTCGAACCCTCGCGTCGCTCTCACGGCCTAGCGGTTTTCAAGACCGCCCCCTTCAGCCACTTGGGTAATCCTCCATAATATAAAGTTAAATGATCCACCAAAGAAATACGATGGACCTTGTAGGACTCGAACCTACGACCGGGCGGTTATGAGCCGCTTGCTCTAACCAACTGAGCTAAAGGTCCAAAACAGCCAGTCAATCGCGGCGGGGGGGATCGAACCCTCGACCTCCCGGGTATGAACCGGACGCTCTAGCCAGCTGAGCTACACCGCGAAAACTAATATAAGATATTAGGAAATCGGGAAAACAGGATTCGAACCTGCGACCCCCTGGTCCCAAACCAGGTGCTCTACCAAGCTGAGCTATTTCCCGAAAAATGCACCCAGAAGGAGTCGAACCTTCAACCTTCTGATTCGTAGTCAGACACTCTATCCAATTGCGCTATGGGTGCAAAAAAGTGCCGAGGACCGGGATCGAACCGGTACGGTTATCACTAACCGCGGGATTTTAAGTCCCGTGCGTCTGCCAATTCCGCCACCCCGGCATTATAGAATTGACAAAGCGGAAGACGGGATTCGAACCCGCGACCCCCACCATGGCAAGGTGATGTTCTACCACTGAACTACTTCCGCATATTATGCCGACTAGAGGAGTCGAACCTCCGACCCTCTGTTTACAAGACAGATGCTCTACCAACTGAGCTAAGTCGGCATTCTATAAAGATTATACCAAACCAAATCTCAATTGGCAATGAGCCGTGACGGTCTCGAACCGTCGACCCTCTGATTAAAAGTCAGATGCTCTACCAACTGAGCTAACGGCTCATGAGCTCAAAAGCTCAATGGAGGATACAGGGCTCGAACCTGTGACCCTCTGCTTGTAAGGCAGACGCTCTCCCAACTGAGCTAATCCTCCATAACAGCGTGGCAACGTCCTATCCTCGCAGGGAGCGATCCCCCAACTACTTTCGGCGTGT
>NZ_AZER01000025.1 GCF_001436045.1 Limosilactobacillus frumenti DSM 13145 | reverse complement strand
ACGCCGAAAGTAGTTGGGGGATCGCTCCCTGCGAGGATAGGACGTTGCCACGCTAACTTAGACGCGGACCCATAATTATGGATTTGCGCCTTTTCTTTAATAACAGTATCTGGTATAATAACCAAGTACTTGTTATTATGCTGACTTAGCTCAGTTGGCAGAGCACGTCATTAGTAATGATGAGGTCGGAGGTTCGAATCCTCTAGTCAGCATAATTAAAACTTACAGAGTTTATTAATCCTTGATATATCAACGTTTTGCGAAGGTATATCAAGGATTATTTTTGTTTATTTAAGAATGTTATGCACACGGCTGTGCACACAGAAAAATCGTGTGCATGAGCTTACATCTGGAAAAGGCTGTATACACTGATTTGATGGGCTTTACGCCCATTTTTTTGTGTGCATTTTAGTGATTTCAACATGTAAAAACGATTAATGATGTTACATTATCATCAGAACTTGTTTAATCAGTCATTTAAATTAGGAAATTCTTCAATGTCAAAAATTCGCTGAAGTTGGTCGGCGTCTTGAATGATGTCATAGTAATAGCCGTGTTGGTTATTCCAGGCCATGATTGCAGAAAGCTTACCGAAAGTAAACCAAATCTGACTGTTAGAACTGTCGGCATCTGTCATTACCAATTTGAGAATAGTTTTTAAAACTACTTCCTGAAATTCGCTGTCTGCTCGCTGACGGTTGATGATCTGATGCCCCAAGTCAGAAGCTTCATTTGAGATTGATCGTAAGAAATAGAATGGTGTTGTATTGAATTCGTTGATGGAGAAACTTGATTGGTCAACCATTGTCATTATTATCTGTTCAACTAAGTCATACTTATCTCGATAATGCAGGTAAAAGGTGTTGCGATTAATCAGCGCCTTGTTAACAATGTCGGTTACCGTAATTTTACTGAATGTCTTCTTTAATAGGAGGTCAGCCAGTGCTTGCTGAATTTCTCGCTGGGTGCGTAATTTTCTTAAATCCGCCACTTTATCACCACTTTCTAAACACTGTCGCTTTAATTGACAGTGCTATTTTATTATCTATAGTTTATGAAAATTATGCTGACTATAATTTAGAAAGTCAATAAAGAAAGAGGAGAGAGTATGGGAAAACTATTAAAGAAAATTGGTCAGTGTATGGCCAAACACAAGTGGACCGCAATCATTATATGGTTAGTAGCGCTACTCGGCTTCGGAACTATCGTAGCTAGGTTAGGCTCCAACTACAATGAGTCACTATCCATCTCGGGAATTCCATCAACTGAGATTCAATCAACCTTAAAGAAGGAATTTCACCAGGACACTGATCATGGAACCCTTCAGGTTGTAATAAAAACCAAAGATAAGAAAGGATTATTGCAACCAAAAACAGAACAGGCAATTAATAGTGCTGTAACTAAGGCAAAGGAAAAACCACATGTAGCGTCTGTTACTAACCCTTATCAGGAACAAAAGTTTAGTAAAGATCTGACGACTACCTACGTCACGGTAACCTACGACCAGAAGACAAATTCGGTTACTCCAGCGACAATCCATAAGACACAACAAGCCTTTAAAACACTAGATGACCAGAAAGGTGTCGAGGTAGAATACACCGGAACCGTTTCAATTCACCCGATGGGGGTTAATGAAATTGCTGAGCTGATTGGTGTCGCAATCGCTTTTGTCTTCATGATAGTTCTCTTTCGTTCCTTTATCACGGCTGGCCTACCAATCATTAGTGCGGTTACCGGTTTGGCACTAGGTCTTATAGTTATCGGAATTGGTTCTAACTACTTTGAGACCGCATCAGTTGCCCAGAGTTTGGCGATGATCCTTAGCCTAGCCTGTGGGATTGATTACGCCCTCTTCATCATCAACCGTTATCGGACTAATCGTGCGACACAAAATGATTACCTTACAGCTCTTGGTGATGCCATGGGAACTGCAGGTAGTTCAGTACTATTTGCAGGAATCACAGTCATTATTGCAGTATCGGGCTTAAGTCTGGTTGGTATTGACTTCTTGACGCAAATGGGCCTAGCTGCTGCTGTTGGGGTGGCTTTTGCGATCTTATCAGCAATGACTCTGTTACCAGCACTGATTTCGTTAGCTCATCGGCATATTAAACCAGCAAAAGAAGAACCACATCACCGCAAGAACAAAAGTGGGATAGTTGAACATACGATTATCAAGCACCCGTTTGTCACTGCGATTGCCAGTGTGCTGGTTCTTATAGCATTTGCCATTCCGTCTGGTCATATGAGATTGGGAATGCCTTATAATGGCGCATTACCAACCAATCAGACTGAGCGAAAGGCTTATGATATTCTGTCCGATAAGTTTGGCGAGGGAATCAATGGTCAATTAATTGTTGTTGCCAAGTTAGACAAGAATGCCAGTCCGCAGGAAAAACAACAGACAGTCATGAAGATCACCGATCATCTGTCCAATATGAAGTACGTCAAGATGGCGACACCGGGGATGATCAGTGGTGGAGGTAAAGTTGGCTCTGGTCAATCCGGAATGCAACAAGGCCAGCAACCTCAACCTGGTCAAATGAATAATTCTCAGCAACCTGGTAGTACCACAAGTGCTGCTCAACAATTCGCTAAACAGCAGGAAATGGCTGGTCAAGGACAGCCCGGTCAGCAAGCAAGTGCCGCTCAGCAACAGATGGTGCTTCAGCAGTCAGGTGGTAAGCTACCCGACGGAAACTATGCTGTCTTCATGGTGATCCCTACCCATGGACCTGAATCAGTTAAGACTGATAAGTTAGCTCACAATATAAAGAAATATTCCAAGACAACTGAAGATAAGATGAATACCAAACTCATTCTCACGGGATCCAACGCTATAAATATCGATATCGTTCAAAAGCTAAACCATGCCATTCCAATATTTGCTGGAATTGTTATGGCACTGGCCTTTGTCTTAATGATGTTAGTTTTCCGTTCCTTCATTATCCCGCTAGTTGCTATGGCTGGCTTTGGAATGTCACTCTTGGCATCATTTGGTGCCTTGACTGCTGTTATGCAAGATGCCGTTATGCACACTGTTTTCGGTATTAGTAAGGGAGCACCGATTATTGCTTTCTTACCAGTGATTGCAATTGGAATCTTATTTGGTCTGGCAATGGACTATGAAGTTTTCCTAGTATCACGGATTCGGGAGATTTACCTGTTAACTGGGGATACTACTGAGGCAGTTCGCATCGGTATGCGCGAAAACGCTAAGGTTATCACTACCGCTGGGTTAATTATGATTTCCGTATTCGGTAGTTTTGCCGTTACTACTAACCCAACTAGCAAGTCAATCGGATTAGCACTAGCCTTTGGGGTCTTCTTTGATGCCTTTATTGTCCGATTGATCTTTGTACCAGCAATTATCAAGCTTTGTGGTAAGTGGAACTGGATCTTCCCAGGGATGCGGACAAGCAAGATCGAACAACAAAAACGTGAAAAATAGAAAGGATAAATTAATATGACTGAAGAATTTATGAAATTCAATAATCATTGGTCATCACAGAAATTCAGTAAGAATATTTTACAAGACGCCCTCGTCAAACATGTTTTAGGGTTAGTTAATTACCGAATGGCCGATGTCGGTGAAGTCTTAGAGGTAAACGCTAATTTGAAGAACGGTGACGAACAGACCTGGATCAGCGCCTGGGCTACGATGGCAAATCGTTTGCAGGAGCGGGCGGTACAATATGAACAAGCTAACAAGCCGGTCAGTGCAGGTAGCACATACCTTCGTGCTTCAACCTATTGGCGAGTTGCTTTGATGTACTTCGGAGATGTTGCGGATCCGCGAATCAGACAGTATTGTAGACTTAGCCAGGGTTGCTATGATAAGTCAATGAAACTTTCCGGGTATCCCGGTAAAGCAATTGAAATTCCTTATGAAAATACGACTCTGCCAGGGCACTATTTTCAGTCACCACACGCTAACGGAAAGTCGCCACTGCTGATTGTCGTTCCTGGTCGTGATACTTGGGCTGATGATACACGTTGGGTAACAGACGCTGCAATTAAGCGTGGCATTAATGCTTTGACCTTTGATGGCCCAGGTCAGGGAATGACCCTTCGCCTTCAAGGGCTACCATTCCGGTCTGACTTTGAGAACGTCATGAAACCCGTCTTAGACTTTGCTGAGGGACTATCTGACGTGGATCCATCACGAATTGGTGTGATGGGAATGAGCTTTGGCGGCTTCCAGGTTCCCCGGGCAGCAGCTTTTGATAAGCGAATCAAGGTATGTATTGCTGATCCTGGTAATATCGCTTGGGGCAAAATGATTGGACAGCGTTTGAACAAAATTCTAGCCTTGCCAAAAAGATTACGACCAGCGATGTTGGAATACATGCTTAAAGATTATACCTGGAAGCATGGTTGCTCTGAAAAAGAATTATTACCGGAATTAGCTAAATATGACAACAGCGATATCATCAATCAAATTCAGTCCAAAGTATTGGTATTAAATGGAGCAGCTGAGATTAACCCAGAGGCTGCTAAAGAATTCTATAATCAGCTAACCTGCCCGAAGGATTACTTATTTTTTGATGAGAATTCAACCGCTCAACAGCACACACAGATGGGTGGTTATGCTCCGGCGAGTGAAATGATTTTCAACTGGATTGAAGACAACTTATAAGTGGGGCGTGTTAAATGAAACTTTGCATTTTTGGTGCAACCGGACGGACCGGAGAAGAACTGGTTCTCCAGTCTTTAGAAAAGAAATATTCAGTTATTGCCTATGTTCGTCATCCAGATAAGTTAACCCATCGTGACCAAATAACGGTGGTAACTGGTGAATTAAACGACATTGATAAAATGGCGTCGGCTATGAAAGATTGTGATGCGGTTTTAGTGGCGCTTGGTAATCCGGTTTCTAATAGCAGTGGAAAATTGTTTGCTCTTGCTATTCCAAACATTATTGAAGCAATGGATAAAGCAAGAGTTAAACGCCTAATCAGTCTGTCAGCATTAGGTGTTGGTGCTACTTATGAAAATACCCGTTATCCATATCGAATGGGGGCTAAAGGATTCTTAAAGGGAAATTTTGCTGATCATGAGGCTGGTGAAAAGCAGTTACCGTCTTCTGATCTCGATTGGACGACTATTCATCCCGGCCCACTATTTAACGGAGAAAGAAGTGAAAATCCGCTGGTTAGGGATGCAGCATCTGGCTACAAAATGCCAGGAGCACCGCGTACTAACCGAGCAGACGTGGCTAAGGTGATGTTGCAGATTATTGATGACCCACAGACCTACATGAAGCAACTTATCATGTGTTCTAAGCAAGATGATTGTTTTTGATTATGATCAACGTTCAATGAATGATATGCTTAAGAAAATTTACCGACGGATTAGAGTTAACAGTCAGCTATAACGAAGATTGATCGGTGACTCTAAAACCATCAAGTGAGAAAGTGACTTTAATATGGCATTTTTAACGCCATATCAGCTGTTAAACAAAATTTCCGACTACACTTTTAACTCCAAGCCCTAACACGTTTAGAGCTAAATACTGTTGTATCTATACTTCAGTTATTCTGAAGTATAGAGCCTAATCGCCTATTCTGACGGCATTTTCAGTCGTTAGAATAGGCTATTTTACGTTAAAAAACGTTATCAACTTCTCACTTTTTTCTCGCGTGGTCCTTTATCGTGTTGTTTTGATCCTTGGCAAATCACTGTAGTTCAACATTATCAGGCGTTTAGACAATTTTAGTGTGTTAGAAAGTGAGAAATAAGGTGAAACTTGCGGATTTAAGCGGAAGAATTCAGTCATTTTACATTTACTTACTCCATACAAATTATTAATTGAGGCTAATAAACTGGCCTTTAACAATAATCTGTCCAGACGCTTGAAGAGCATTGAGCTGTCTACTCAGTGTTTCCGGTGTGAGTCCCAAAAAATTAGCTAAATCCTTTTTCTGCAAGGGAAGATTAAATGACGTTTTCCCTAGCTTTTTTCCGTGATCTTTAAGGTAATCGAGGACCCTTTCTTTAGCATTCATTGAATTTCGGCGAACAGTGTTTTTCTCGGCCGTTATTAATCGTTCTCCAAAGTCATTTAGCAGCGATAAGGCAAGATCAGGTGAATCCTTTAACATCATCTGAAAATCATGGCGCTTCATTGAACATACAAGACAATCTTCAGTTGCCTGAATAAAGTTTTCGTGATTACCCGTGCTAAATAAGTTTTCTTGTCCCGTAGAATCGCCTTTATTAAGGACTTCCAAAACAGTTTCTTTCCCTGCTGTATTTAATGTGTAGACCTTGGCATGCCCTGAATCGAGAAAAATCATTCCATCTTTACCATCAAGTGGTTGACGAATAAAACTCCCTTTAGGAAAGAAATCCTGGTGCGAAGAAATGGTAACAAGTTTTTTCTTTAGGGGTAAGGGTAAATTTTTAAAGATCGTTGCCTTACTTAAACAAGCAATTTCAGAATGGTGAGCCATATTTATCTTCCCTTCTTGATTTAAATCAATTCAATTATAACTGCTCCTTTTTATAATTAAAGTATCAAATGTCGATGTTTGTTTAAATACTTAAGTTAATTATTGAACAAAGTGAGGATGCCAAAATGAAAGTTATTATTGTTGGTTGTACCCATGCAGGAACTATCACCGCTACGCAGATTTTAAAGCAACACCCAGAGACTGATGTTACCATCTACGAAAGAAATGATAATGTTTCATTTTTATCATGTGGAATTGCCGTATATTTGAGTGGCGATGTGGGTGATCCAGATGCAATGTTTTATTCGAGCCCTGAAGAATTAGCGCAATTAGGTGCTAATGTTCACATGCAACATAATGTTACTAATATTGATCCAAAGACGAAAACTGTTAAAGTGACGAACCTTGTTACTGGCGAGGAGAAAACAGATCACTATGATAAACTCGTCGATACCACTGGTTCTTGGCCAATCATTCCACCAATTGATGGAATTAATAGTGATCACGTTTTCCTTTGCAAGAATTATCATCATGCTAAAAAACTTTTTGCAGCTGCTAAAGATGCCCAAAGAGTCGTAGTTATTGGTGGTGGTTACATCGGGGTTGAATTAGTTGAAGCTTATACCCGGCAAAATAAGGATGTTACCTTAATCGATGGGGCACCAAGAATGTTACATAAGTACTTTGATCAAAAGTATACTGATCGCATTCAACAACAATTCAAAGATCATGGAGCAACCTTAGCCTTCAATCAAAAAGTAACTGCTTTTAAAGATCATGATAACGGGGTCACTGTAGAAACTGATAAGGGAAGTTTTGACGCAGATATGGCAATTCTTTGTGTGGGCTTCAGGCCAAATACTGATTTGCTTAAGGGCAAAGTTAAGATGCATGATAATGGCGCCATTGTTACTAATGAGTATATGCAGTCATCTGATCCTGACATCTATGCTGCCGGTGATTCAACTAGTGTTCACTACAATCCTACTGGCAAGGATGCTTATATTCCGTTAGCTACCAATGCAATTCGTCAAGGAACGATAGTTGGCGTTAATATCTTTGGTAATAAGATGCGTGATATGGGAACTCAATCTAGTTCAGGATTAAACCTTTATGGAACAACAATGGTTTCTTCTGGCTTGACACTAGAAAATGCGAGAAACGCAGGAATCGATGCTGAGTCAGTCACGATTGAAGATAATTATCGGCCAGAATTTATGCCATCAACGGAGAAGGTTTTAATGACGCTTGTTTGGAATAAAAAGACACGGCAAATTATTGGTGGTCAGCTAATGAGTAAATATGATGTAGCCCAATCAGCCGGCGTTCTTTCGCTATGCATTCAAGATAAACACACAATTGATTACCTGGCGTTCGTTGATATGCTATTCCAGCCAAACTTTGACAGACCATTTAATTACCTGAATATCTTGGCCCAAGCAGCAGTTGCAAAGGCTGATAAGTAGGAAAATTATGTGTCAGTAAGGTCAGAAAACATTCCCACGTATATCTGCAAGAATTTTACTTATGATATTAGTTAGTGGGGATTATATTATTGTCAAAAATTGCTTTACTTCAACGTTGAGGTAAAGCTTGTGAGTGCTTAATAGGCGCTCTTTTATTTTTAAATGGATTAAAATTTAAAGATAAAGTAAAATATGAAGGAAGTCAGCATTATATTCGTTAAAATCACTACGAAAAAGCGATTGAAAGTTTTAGAATATGTTTAGTATGCATTGTAGAAGTAATGACTGTTTAAAAGAATGGAGGTGAATTAATATGACTGAGACGGATAACCAACAAAAGAGTCAGCAATCATCGGATGGCAATCAATTAGATAGCCAACGTATTGAACAAATTCTGCGATCCGCCAAAGAATTGGAAACAATTAAGAGTCAGACAGAATTATCATCAGCGCTTGTCGACAAGTTGTTTGATTTCACTAAGTGGGTGATCAAATACAGTGCTGAACAAAAGAATGATCAGCCACAACAAATGTCAGCTCAGCCGGGGCCGCAGATGCCGGCACAGCCTCAGGTTAAGGCATCATCACAAGGCTCACGGTCAGTTCAACCAGAACTGCAACCGTCGCCCCAACCACAATCACCCGTACAGAATCAGTTTCAAACTGAGGAGTATGTATCTTCACAGTCTCAGTCAAGTGCACAATCGGCAGTGCAAGCTCAGAATCAGGCTTCATCAAGTACAAAACCTGCAAAACAGCCTCAGCCAACTGTTCACCCAGGGTCACAGACCCCATTGCAATATGAGCAGTCGGTTAAAAAACAGTCTCCATCAAATGTGCAATCTGCGGTACAACACTCCCAGCTTCGACCTCAACTAAATTCACATGCTTCTTCATCACAAGGACGGTCACAATCACCTGCTCCAGCGCAAGTGCAGTCCCAACCACAGTTCTCTGTTCAGGTTCGCCCTCAGGTAGAAGCACACACGGCTTCGCAGTCGCAACCACAATCGAATGGAGAATCTTCAGTTCAACCTCAGTCACAGGCGCAATCGAGTGCGCATGAAAAGCCACAAGCTCAGCCGCAAGTACGCATTAGTGACCATTCAACGGCAGCACATCCACAATCTCAAGTGTCATTACAGTCACAGGTACTAGCTCACGCACAGTCACAGGCCCAGCTAAGATCGCAAAAGTTGGCGCAAGTGCAATCCCAGGTTGAACAAAAAGTCCAAAGACTAGCCCACGACCAATCAAGCGCCCAACAAGAAACTCAGACACGTTCAGTGCAATCGCCAGTCCAACCACGGGTGCCACGGCCAACGTTCCCTCAAGATGTTCGGCAAAAAACTACCCAATCGCATCCGGCCAGTTCTCCAGTTGAGACTAAAACTAAAGAAGAAAATAGTACTCAACCGGTTCAATATGCAATGAACATGGGCGTTAAACCAGTTATTTTGCAAAAGCGCGTTCACCGGCTCATCTTTGTTCAGCTGCCAGATGGCCCATTGAAGCGGGTTGATCAGGCCCATCTTTTTACCCGTGCTGGTAATAAAGATCTTCAGACGGGGAAAGTAAAGTGGGACGATTGGGATGAGCATGAAGCTAGCCTACCTGCTTATGCGGCACCGCTAGTTCATGGCTATACTAGTAGGCCGTCAGTCGTTAAGACCATGAAGATTACTCCTCAGTCGGATAATAAGATTGTTGAAATCTCTTATTATCCAGAAGCTGAAAGTAATGTTCAAAGTAAAAGTAATGCTAAAAAAGATGTTGTTCCGAAGAAGCAACAAAAAGCGGTTGCGGAGACCCGAGAACGTTATGTTAAGGGAAATAAGACATTCCAAAAGAAGCGTCGACCTTCTTTCTTCCGTCTTATGATTTTGGCATTCACAACGCTTCTTGGCTTTCGCCGGGTCGCCAGGAACTAGCTATAAATTGCATAACTCCACTATCTAATCCTAGGTAGTGGAGTTTTTTGGTTCAATTTATAAATTTTCTAAGAAGAAATGTTCAAAATATTAATAAGTCATTGTCGTAAATCCATTTCCATCAGTTGTGCATGCTAAAATAATCCCACATAAGATGTTATTCCAATAGACTACCCCCTAAAGGAGGTTGCCGATTAATGATCCTTAGTAGTTTTGGTAAAGCAGTGATGAACCGGAATATGGAAAGCTTACTGTTTAGTTTTCCCATTGGTCTAGAAGTTGAACGCCAAAGAATTGATGCAGATGGTCGCATTAGTCAATTTCCGTATCCATATAATATTGGTGACCCCCGAACAAATAAATGGATCACGACAGATTTTATGGAAACGATGGCGGAGATTGCCACGCCAATCGCTAAATCACCAGAACAGGCACTGCGTTACCTGGAACGAATTAGTAATATTTTACGGCGTGGTTTAGCAGATGGTGAATATTTATGGCCCCTTTCGATGCCACCAAAATTACCGAAAGATCATCGAAACATCAGAATTGCCCACCATACCTTAGAAAAGAAGAAGTATTCTGAGGAATGGTTAAAACGGCATAAGATTCAGGAGGGTGCACCGTGTGGTGTTCACGTCAATATCAGTATTGCGCCGTCCTTACTCAATGAATTAACGACTAGCATCGCCGAAAGAAATCAATTATACATTAAGGTCGCCCAGGGATTCTTAACTTATCGCTTCTTCCTCACGTACTTGTTTGGGGCAAGTCCGCTGGCGGAGGAAAACTACTTTATGGATAAGTGGCGGCCACGCCACCTGGCCCGTAGTATTCGGCAAAGCAAGTATGGCTTCGGTACCAAGTTTGATGGTGATTTTAGTGATACAGAACAGTACGTCCAGCGGATTCATTCGGGACTACAGGATGGACAATTGTTGGCAGAACATGATTTTCACTCGCCTGTGCGTTTAAAAGGGCCACGCAAGGTTGCCCAATTGCCGACAAAAGGGACCCAGTATTTAGAATTAAGAATGTTAGATCTCAACCCATGGGCCAGTATCGGGATTGATAATGATGTCGTGGACTTGCTGTGTTTAATGATGGCCTATTTCCTAATGTCAGAGGAGCAGCCGTTTTCGCTAACGCAGAGTAACATCAGAAATGAACAAGTGGCGTTAGAAAAGCCAACTGATCATTGTCAGTATGAAGAACCAATGCGCACTTTTTTGAAAGAACTGGAACATTTTGCAGCCACAATTCAGGCAGGTCAGGGGACCTATGATTTATTAAAACGTCTTGAAAAGATGATTGATGATCCTCAGCAAACTTTTGCTGGACGTCTATCTTCCTATATTCATCATGATTCGCTATCAGAATTTGCCTTACAGCAAGCAATAAACTTTCAATCCCGAAGCCAGAAAGCGACTAACGTGTGTCAACAATTTAAGGACGATCAAGTGTTGTCTGAGCCGACCTTTAAAGAAATCTTGGGTAATTAAATAAAGAAACATCCACATAGAGTAGGGCGTTAGCGTTCGGAAGAAGAGCCGAATGCTAGCGCCCCACTTTGTGCTTACGAGAGACTAGCAAGTACCGGCTAAAAAATCAAATGGTAAGTTGAAATTGTTAAAAATTGATGGTGGTCAATTTAATCGATCCAGGCGGACCTTACACTGAAAAAGTAAGGAGGGACAAGCTTATGGTTAAAATTCAGCAATTTTTTGCCAAATACCGCCAATTAATCGTTACTTTAATGACCGTCTTATTGGCTTTAGCAGAAGCTGCTCGCTGGCTTGGTCAGATGACAGTTGGATATCAAGTGGTGATGATCATTGTTGGTATTATTGGCCTGATACCGATTTTACTAACAGCGATTTCTTCGTTGCAGGTACGGTTGGTATCGATTGATGTTCTTGTTAGTATTGCCGTGATTGGAGCATTTATTATCGGGGAATATAATGAGGCAGCGATTGTTACCTGGCTGTTTATGTTGGGTGAAGTACTAGAAGAAATTACACTCCGGAAAACACGATCGGCCGTCAAACAACTGGATGATTTAGCACCCCAAACAGCGTCAGTTATTGATAGTGATGGAACAACGCATCAAGAAGATGTCGACTTTTTAGACCCTGGTATGCATGTCTTGATTAGAACAGGATCCCAGGTTCCGGTTGATGGCAGGGTTCTAACCGGGACCGCGTTGGTAAACGAAGCTAGTATCACTGGTGAGTCCCGCATGGTGCATAAACAGGTTGGTGATGAAGTGTTCGCCGGCACTATTCTAGAAAATGGAACAATCACTGTTAATACTACGGCAGCGGGTGACAATACTACCTTTGGTAAGATTATCGAGCTAGTTGACGAAGCCCAGGATTCACAGACCAAGACGCAACGTTTTATTGATAAATTTTCTCAATACTACACCCCTTTTGTTCTGTTAGTAGCAGTGCTGGTGGGCATTATTACACGTGATTTGCGGCTTGCCATCACGGTGATGGTTTTAGGATGCCCAGGAGCGCTTGTGATTGGTGTTCCGGCCTCTACAGTTGCAGGAATCGGTAATGGTGCTCGACGGGGGATTCTATTTAAGGGTTCTAATGTAATGGATACTTTGCGGCACGTTGATACGGTGGCATTTGATAAGACTGGTACTTTAACGGTGGGCAGACCGACTGTGCAGACTTTATTGGTTCTTAAAGGTGATCGACAAACAATTATTGACCAGGCAGTGGCAATTGAACGACTAGCCAACCACCCGTTAGCACAGGCAATTACTAATCTTAAGCCTAGGCAAGAGCTACACCCAACTAATTTACAGACAATTAAAGGGCAAGGACTTCGTGCCCAAATTGCCCAGCAAGAATTTCTCATTGGTAATCGGAACTTGGTTAGTGATGTCATTACCAACAATACAAAGCTGAACCATGAATTGAATCGGATAACACACGCAGGTAATTCAGTTGTGATTTTTGCCAGTGCTGACCACACTGAATTGGCTATTTTTGGTATCCAGGACCAACTTCGTCCTCAGGCAGCATTAGCTTTACAACAATTAAAACAACTCGGCGTTACGCGGTTAATAATGTTGACTGGTGATAATCAGAATACCGCCCGAAAGATTGCTG
The DNA here is from genome assembly GCF_001436045.1 of Limosilactobacillus frumenti DSM 13145. Classification (GTDB taxonomy): domain Bacteria; phylum Bacillota; class Bacilli; order Lactobacillales; family Lactobacillaceae; genus Limosilactobacillus; species Limosilactobacillus frumenti. The sequence continues at coordinate 73,369 of NZ_AZER01000025.1, read as the reverse complement.
ATGACCTGCCAATTGATGAATTCCATGCTGGAATGCTGCCCGCTGATAAGGCTGATTTTATTAAAGAAGAGCAAACTAAGGGGCATCAGCTTGCCTTTGTTGGGGATGGAATTAATGATAGTCCAGCATTGTCAGTTGCTGATGTAGCCGTAGCAATGGGATCAGGAACGGATGTTGCAATGGATGTTTCGGATCTAGTGCTGGTCAAGTCTAACCTTAATAGTCTGGTGGCTAGTTTCCAGTTGGCTAGTCAGACAATCAAAAATATGAACGAGAATATTTTGATTGCACTATTGACGGTCTTACTATTATTTGTTGGCCTTTTTGTTGGCTATATCGAAATGGCATCAGGAATGTTGATTCATGAGCTGAGTATTTTAATCGTAATATTCAACAGTATGCGTCTCATAAAATATTTACCAAAACTTGATAGTTATCAATTTTTATCTCCTAACAACAACCTAGAATAATTTGTAAAAGGAAGTGTTTGAAATGGAAAAAGTAATGATGAAACTTGGCGGTCTGACTTGTCCATCATGTTTAACTAAGATCCAGAAGAGTGTCGAAATGACTGATGGTACGGCCGATGTTAAAGTTTTGTTTAATGCCGGAAAAGTTAAGTTTAATCTTGATTCATTGGTTACTTCGCCCGATGTTGTGCAGAATAATATTGAAAAACTAGGTTACACAGTTCAGGGAATTAAAACTAAGGAGATTTGAAATGACAAGTGCAGAACAACGTTATGAAGCAGAGTTAAAGCAAAGTGACATTGATCACCATACACCAACTGCTGGTGCGATGACTGGCCACATTATTGCTAATTTACTGATTCATTCACTCAAGATTAGCCAAGCTAAATTATTTGCCAAGGGCGTTGCTGCCCTTTTCTTAGAAGGATATGGTGATCAGTGGGTTGTCCATGAGCAGCAAGTGTTTAAAGAATTGAACACGTTGTTAGTTAGCAATGGTGAAAGTATTCCGACAACGATTGATCAGTTCAAGGAATTTACCATGCTTGAAGAGAGTGGTGCAGATAAGTACCAGCCGGGAAATGAACAACTATTTAACCTTATTAAAGACTTTGATACTCAAACTTTATTTATTACAAAGGCCATCGCATTAGCACAAAAAGAAGATTGGCAGCCGCTGGCGGTTAAATTAAGTGGTTTACTAGCGTGGATTAATGCCCAGATTGCTATTGCTCAACACTTTTTAGGCCACGATTTACGGGAAGGATTATATAATGAAGAAGATGATGACTTTTAGCAAGTAGGTCACGAAGAAGGAGATTCCATTGGGGGATGAATTGTGCGTACAATTAGTACCGCTTTTTAATCACTTAAATATTACCAAGCAACGGCAGGTTGAACGGTTAGTGCACCATCAGCATGTCCAACGAGGGACAGTAGTTGCCAGTCCAGATAACAGTGATCGACTGGTGATTATCAAGCAAGGCCAAGCACAGATGTATCAGTTAAGCATAAGTGGTGAAAAACAAGTTCAGCGAATTCTGACGACTGGTGATTATGTTGGTGAAACTTGGTTACTAGGAGCAGAAAATGCTAGTAGCTATGTGGAAATGATAACAGCTAGTGATATTTGTATTTTGTATCGTACGGACTTTTTACGCTTGATCAACGAACAGCAAGATATTGCTTTAAAAATCATGATGGGACAAGCGGCAAGGATTAATAGCCTGCGCCGGCAAAATCAATTACTTGGTCTACCCAACATTGAACAACGGCTAACCACCTACCTTCAGCAATTGGTCTTGGAACAAGGAAAGTCCACAATTACTCTTCCGTTGAAGTTAAAGGACCTGTCTTCGTATCTCGGCACAACGCCAGAAACACTGTCACGTAAATTGGCTAAGTTAGAACAGACTGGTCAGATTAAGCGTCACCTTCGCCAAGTTCAGGTCTTGAAGAAAATGTAGAGAAAATGAGTTTCCATAGTCAGAGATGTATTTGACCATGGAAACTCATTTTGGTTTTAAATTAATGGGGCCAGTACCGACATACTCATTTCTTCAATCGGTAGGTTTGATTAATGATCATCTTGAAGCCTGCGATTTTAAATATTGAATGACACCCTAGTGTTGTGGTTACCGACCGTAATGCTAGGGCTTTATTAATATTGCTACTCAATTGATAAATTTAACTACTTTAGAATCACGTTATATGCAAGAATGATGAAAAAGGGCTGACTAATGAAATAATAATTATCAGCCAATTAGATTGTCACTAAAGTCACTTCTTTGATCTAAATGATTAGGAAGTTATTAAGACGATTATTAATGGCGGTCGACCAGGTGCTAATCACTAAATAATTAATAAACAATTACTAAAAGCTTGTGCTACGTTGCTTTGATCAAGCAGCAGGTACAAGCTTTTTTAATGCCATGAGAAATTTAAATAAAGCAATTAGGTATTGATAAGTGCTTTTTTATAAGCGGCTACTTAAAAATAATAAAGAAAATTATTAACAAAAAAGCTCACGATTGAACAGACTGCAGTAAAAACGTGGCGTTGATTGAATTTATTATATAAATAAGTTATCATAAGAACTGTAAAGCATATAATCTTAATTTAGTTAATCAGTTGATAAGAATTGATGGAAATTAGGGGGGAAGCTAAATATGCTATCAAAAAATAATATTTGGGAATATCATCGTAAAAATGATCCAACCAAACAGCGCTTCACAATTAAGAAATTAACTGTTGGTGTTGCTTCTGTTTTGATTGGGATGACATTTGCAGGAACCAGTGTGGCTTCTGCCGATGACGTACCCCGCACAAAAGGGCAATAATGCTCCTAGTGACACTAATAGTGGCGCTAATACAGGAGCATTGAACGGGTCACAAGTAGCCTTAAAGGGCAGTAACACCCAAAGCTCTACTAACAACGGTGCAACGCAAACATTTACACCTACGTCGAATGGATCAGCACAGGGTCTTTCGGCTTCTTTGCGATCTGTTCCACAACCTTCTTCTTGGCCAAACAATGGTAAGAATAACCATTTAGATAAAACTCAACTAGAGACAGTTAAGAATGCTAGTTTAGCAGATTCTCAAAATAAGATCGATAATCGTTATAACGCGGAACGAACTGCGGAAACGAGCGCAGCCACTAAGACCCAGCCAGCAACTCCACAACCGGTTCAAAACAACCAGGATGTTAGCACGTGGGCTGATTTACAAGCTAAGTTAGCCGACAGCAGTGTTGACCAAATTACGATTACTGGCAATATCACGGCCGATACACAGCTCCATGTTAATGGGAATCCACGACTTGGTACTGTTGGTATGCGCGATTGGGCTGGTTTAGCTAATGCTGAAGATAAGTCCCAGCCAACCACCACTAATGGTCACACGGTTACCATCGTTGGTAAGAACGGTGCCACTATTAACGTTGCTCGGAACATGCAAGCACTGAAGCTTGGTGGTAGTGGCTGGAACATTACCTTTAAGAACCTGATCTTTAACACTGATAACCAAGTCGGTGTTCTGGATCTATCCGCTACCCAGGGTAAGCAGTCCGTTACTTTCAATAATGTTAATGCTAGTGGATCCGCTTTGTATAACGGTGGCGGTGACACTGATGTTTACATTGTTCGTAATACAACATCCAATGTTAATAGTCAGACGTACACGAGTGCGGCTCAACAAGGCTTTGATGACCAATACAGTAGCAAGTATGGTACATACTTCAACAATGGTTCCACCACTGATTCCGGTAACACTTTAATTGATCGTAATTACTGGCGGTCTGCCCCTAACGTCCGGGCAGCTAATATCATCATTACTGATGGGTCCAGCTTAACTGCCAACCGGACCGTCGATGGTGATGGCCTGGTCGCATATGATGGTCTTGTCCGGAATACTATTAATGGTTCATCTACCAAGACTGATCGCGGTCACGTTTATGTTGGTAATAATGCTAAGTTAAACATTAACCTGAAGGATAGCAATTTAGATGGTAATGCTCTGAAGTCTTCAGAACGGAACAACTTGGAAACCCACAACATTGGTATCCGGGTTAACAACAACGGTACTTTGATTACCGGTGAAAACGCCCAGGTTAAGATGAAGGTTGGCCATGGTCGGGCAGTTTCGTTTGGTTCATATAACATCAGCTCCGTACCCGGTGCTAATGCTAATTACATTCAACGGGCTGACCAAGCTTCCCTTACCGAAGATCATCCTGAAATTGAAAACAACGTTTATGTTGGCAAAAACAGTACATTAGACATCATGGGTCGTGAAGGCCTGATTCTTGGTAACCGGGGAACCTTCATTTCTGATGCTGGTAGTGTCACTAACATTAACAACTGGGGAACTGGTAACGGCTTCGATGGCGGCGACTTTGGAATGTTCATTGCCGGACCATCCTCAACCGTTAAGTTCACCAGTAACGGTCGTAGTCATTCTGCTGGTGACTACAGACAGAACAACTACTTTGCCCTTGGTGAAGATGGCAAGATCGTTGTCGACAAGGATGCTTCCCTGTCCGTTATCTTGACTAACCAAGGCTTGTCACTGTACAACGATAATATCCAACTCTTGTCTACTCATTACCATGATCCATTAGTATGGGTAAAAGATGGGGCTACATTGGATGTCCGGAGTGATGCTCAGTCACGGGATGCCGAATTGATTTCAGTACCCCTTGGTGGAGCTGCGGGTTCACAGGGTTCACGGACCGCTTACTTCGTCATGGACAACGCTAAGTACATCAACCTGGAACGTGATGCGGTCACGACCAACGTTACCGGTGGGGGAACCAACCGGAACGGTGATGGTAACTTAATCTTCATGGATCCAACTAACGGAAACTACTTCAGCGGTAACCGTGGTGGGGTCAGTGGCTTTGTTGGCCAAGGTCACTACGAATTATTCAAGTGGAACAACGAGAACCTGTCCAGTAAGCCAGTTCAGTACAACCCAACTATCACCCCAAAGGAAAACACCGAAAACTTCTACAAGTCTGCACAACAGGTTTGGGATGGTATCAAGGGCTTCTATCAAGCACGGAATGGTTACAATACCGATGCTTCTACCATGCAATTAGTTGCCGATGATAGTAGTGATGTTACTAAGCCCGCTGAGAAAGGTGGTGCGGCCTTTAATGATGTAAAAAACGGCTTTAGTTTAACTAACTCCCAACGGTTAGTTATCATGGGTCACAACATTGAACCAGTTAACCCTGACCACACGACTGATTACTATGTTAAGACAGATGTTGACAAGCACATTATTCGGGAAGTCAAATATGTCGTTGATAATGGTGAATCAAGTGCCAGCCAAATGGCAGAATTAGCGCCTGCCAACTTCACTACCGCGCCAACTGGCGACCAGGTAAGACAGGATAACCACTTCATCGGGACAGGTTACATTGACATCACGACTGGTGACCTGGTTGAAATCCAAAAGAATGATGACGGCACTCCAAAGCTTGATAAGTACGGCCACTTACAAGCTGTCTTAGGACGTGACGGTAAGCCTGTTCAAGGTGCATTAAGCTGGGCTCTTCAGGCGGACGGTAAGCAAGGCAAGTTCGATGCCTCAGCATTGCCGGGCATTGATTCTAGCAAGTACCAATTTGAACGGATTGATGTTTCTGAAGATACTGGTCTTGCAACTGATAGTAATGGTAACCCAGTCTATGTTAAGAAACTCCAATACGGTAAGGATGGCCAACCGGTTTATCAAAACGGTCAACCAGTTTATATGTACGCTCAAAAGCTCGATAGTCAGGGTAACCCAATCTTTGACGATGATGGTAACCCAGTCTATGACTACACGAAGCCATTATACGTTCAAGCCAAGGACGAAAATGGTCAGTTATTGTGGAACGCAGATGGAACACCAAAGTACGAACAAGAACGCAAGGCCGAAATTTCACATACGAGTTTAACGGCGAATAGTGAAATTCCAGCTAAGGAAAACGTTACCCACGCGACGCCAACCCCTGAAATTTACTACGTTGTTTACAGGGCAGTTAACCCGGATGAAAACCGTCAAGCAACGTTGAAGTTCCATGATGACACTACTAATCAAGACATTAACAATAACGTTATCAATGGTGTTGACCTGACACCAGCCAATGGTGCTACAGGAACGGCAATTAGTTTTGGTAATGGGGATCAGTCTGTCCAAAAGATCTTGGCTAATGGTTACGTTATTGATTCAATTTCTGGTACCGGAATTACTGGTAATGTCAAGGTCGGTTCTTATGACGATGCTGCTACCCACTTTGGTAAGTTTGGTGCAGACACGGCCAACTTTGTCATCCACTTTAAGCATGGTGCACAGTTAGTTGATCCTAACCACCCGCTAGATGGGAATGATCCCGCTAACAAACAACACTACACGAACTTGACGACGGATGACTTGACCCACCAAGTTACCGAAACGGTCCACTACGTTCACGATAATGCTGATGGATCACAAACTGATATTGCACCTTCACACAGTCAGCAATTGAACTTTGCTGGTCATACTTATATTGATAAGGTTACCGGGAATTTGATTGCTGAAGCTAATGTGGCTGATAAGAATGGTCAGCAAATTAGTGATCGTACCAGAGATGCGGCATATGAAGTTTATGGTACTGACCCAGCAACTGGTAAGGTTACCTGGGAAGCTCAGAATAACAAGACAGCCTTTGATGGTTATGCTGCAGTAAATGTTACTGGTTATAACTACAACTACACGTCATCCACACCAGCAGAATTTAGTTCTGCTGTTGACAGCAATGGTAAGGTTAACACGATTACACCAATTGCTAATATTCAAAATATTAACAATAACAGTATTTCCGCTGTTGCCTTGACCCTGCATTACAGTGCTATTCCACACTTAGCTGCTGATATTGAAAAGCGGCAAATTTCCCTGGAAGTTTCCCGGGACGTTAAGTACAAGAATAATGGTAATAGTGATGGCCAAGCAGTTAAGGATGACTTAGTAAATGACGGTAACTTGAACAGCAACACTGATGAGCGGAACGAAGCTGCCCAACTGCCTGATATGGATCCAGACACCCTGCAAGGTAACCGGGACACCAAGCAGACCATTAAGCTGACCGGGACCGCCTGGTATGACAAGTCAACTGGGAAGTTCGTCAAGGTTAATGATCATGGCTATGCTATTGACAGTCAGGGCCGTTACATCACGTATGATGCTAATAATAAGCCAGTAGTTGGTTACCTTGATAGTGAGGGTAAGTTGCAAGTTCAACTTGACTCACGTGGTAATGAAATTCCAACCCAATACGTTCAAGGTGGCTTTACTTGGACTGTTACTGACCAAGGTCAAGGTTGGGATTCACCAACGGCTGACGGTTATACGAGAGTACCAGACAAAGTTACCGACTTAAATGTTGTCTTTAACGACGCTAACGGTAATCCAATTATCCCTGGGAATGCTCACCCAACGGTTCAACAGGTTGTCGATTACTTGAACCAGCAATCTGAACAGGCAGCTAGTCAGGAAGCTGTTGCTGGAGATGTCATTCAAGACCCAAGTAATTACCCATCCAAGGCTCACCCGAACTTAGCACGGTTATTCCCACAATTGGCACCGAACACTGGTAGTCAATACATCTTTGACCAATATCAATACAATAATGGCCCAATCTTTACCTTAGCGGTTGACCGTAACAACCCAGCACGGGGCAATGTTTACGTTTACGTAACTAGTGCGGATTATAGCCGTATCTTACAATGGAATACCAACGATGGTGGCCATTATAACTACTGGTGGATTGCTGGTGACGGTGGTCAGACCACTTATAATTTCAGCGATGGATCATGGGTTCAAATCAATAGCTTCGGTCCAGTTACAGGTAATTCTATTTCCGTAAACACTAATAATGGTAATAACCCACTGCGCCGGATCTTTGGTTATGGTTCCCAAACCACCGCTGATGGTTCTGCATGGGGTGATTACAAGCCACGTGAAATTACCCAAACCATTAAGTATGTCGATGTGGATACCGGTGAAGAAATTCCAGGTTACCCAGAAGTTCAGATCAAGGGCTTAATTGGGCAACACTTTAATGCTCAACAAATCAACCCATTAACAATTGCTGGTTACAAGTTACAAAATGTAGAGATGGCTAGTGGGTCAATTTCAGATTATCAAGTTGGCCATACCTATAACCGGACTTGGTATTCATACAATGGTAACGACCGGTATGAAGTTAAGGAAAGTTATACCTTAGTCAATAACAATGGGACAATGGATGCTACCATCAGTGTTCAGCGGTTCACCCTTGGTCGAGACGGCCGTTACTATGCAGCGGAAGCACCATATATTAACTATGGGCGAATTGGTGCCAACGATGCACTTGCCGGCCAATATGGTTTCAAAGCGCAAAACCCATTTGTTCCATCGACTAGTACGGTTTCCTTGAAGTACAAGAAGGTACCACTTTCTGCTCAAGAAAACCCATACTACGTTGTTTACACACCGGTAGCGGAAACCCAGAAGGCCCAACTGAAATTCGTTGATGATGATAATAATGGTGCATTGATTGCGCCGTCACAAGATGCCACTGGGAAATACGAGGACCCAATCAACTTTGCTAACGCACAGGACACGGTTAATAATCTTGAGAACAAGTATGTCTTTGTTAATGTCACTGGGACTGGCGTGACAAGTTCAAGCAACCCAACCCAGTACAGTGATTACACGTTGCCTAAGTTCGATAATGATAAGGACAACAATCAGACATTTGTTGTTCACTTCAAGCACAAGATTGACCATGTCGACCATAATACGGCCGGTCATAGCGACTTGGATAAGACGGTTACCCGTGGAATTACTTACGTTCACCAAGACGGTACGCAAGCTCATGCTCCAGTTAACCAGTCTGCTGAATTCCAAGGTGACTACTACGTTGATGCAGTAACTGGCCAGATGGTTCAGGTTGAAATGAACAATGGGCAACCAGTCAAGGACGCTCAAGGTAACTACACGGTTGCAAAAGATTCTCAAGGTAATCCAGTTCCTGGAAACATTAATTGGCAGAAGGTCAGCGGTGACACACCATTTGCTGCTGTTCCTGCTGTAACGATTAATGGTTACCACGTTGCACGGATTGAAACTTCTAATGCTGATGGCCAGTACAACGTTGGCGAAGATGGTGCAGTTGCTCAACAAACGGTTGATCATAACAGTCTAAGTTCAACGGTTAAGATTGTTTATGCCCCAACAGTTAATGACCAAGCAGCTGACCTGACCATTATTGATGAAACAACAGGAAACCGTTTGAATTACTACAAGAACGATGCTGAACCAAACACGGAAATCAGCTTTGCTGGTGCTGCGCAAGCGGTTCAAGGACATCTTGATAATGGCTATGTTTGGGATTACGCAACTTATAACCAACCAAACACTACTAGACTGAGTGCTGAGAATTTTGGTGAGATCCAATTCGGCAAGTACGACAATAACGACAACACGACACAAAGTTGGGTTGTTTACTTGAAGCACGGTACGAAGCCAGTAACGCCAGACCAACCTGGTGGTCACTACACAAAGGATGATCTGGACAAGACGATTAATCGTGACGTTACCTATGTTTACAAGGGTGACGGTACCCATGCTGCTGGTTCACAAGCTGCGGCACCAGTACATCAATCAGTTGAATATACTGCAAAGGGTACAATTGACACGGTTACTGGCCAATTAGTTGAAGTCGATGGTCAAGGTAACATTGTTAAGAATGCCGATGGCACGATTAAGCAAGGTCAATTAACGTGGACGCCAGCAACTAGCCACGAATTTGAAGCAGTCCCTGCTCAAACAGTCACTGGCTACCATGTTGACCACGTTGAAGAGACTAATGCTACTGGTTACACTGTTGGTACTGACGGTGCAGTTGGTGTTCAAACTGTTAACCACGATAGCCTGAGCTCCAGTGTTAAGGTTGTTTATGTTGCTGATGCACCAGAACCAATCAAGCAGGGTACCATTACAGTTAAGTACCATGATACGACTGACAATGTTGATATTCCGGGCTATGGAACCAGTGCTACTGGTAATGAAAATGCTCCATTCAGTTACGATCCAAACGCTCAGGACTTACCAGCTCTTGAGCAACGTGGCTATGTTCTGGATGGGCCACTACCAATGATTCCAACGAGCTTTACTGATGGCCCACAGAATGTGGTCATCAACGTTAAACATGGTACAGAACCTGTCAACCCAGGCCATCCAGGCGCTGGTTACAGCAGAACTGACCTTGAAAAGACCGTCACACGGACGATTAACTACTTAGACGGTCAGGGTAACCCAGTATCTACTGCACACAATGACAGCTTTACCTTTACTGCTCATGGAACGGTAGATAAGGTTACTGGTAAGTTAGTAACTGTTGACAGCCAAGGTAAGATCACCGGCCCAGGTAGCTTAACTTGGAATGCGGACAACCACGAATTTGCTCATGTTGATTCACCAGGTATCGCCGGTATGCACGTCACGAACGTTACGCCAGCTGACCAAAAGGATGGCGACAATGTTAAGGCCGTGACTGTCAACAACGCTAGTGGCAATATTGTTGTGAATGTTTACTATGCACCAAATGGTACTCACCAAGACGGTGCACGGACCGTTCCATCAACCCAAACGGTTAACTTTGTTGATGATCAAGGTAACCAGTTACGGAACCCAGTAGTTGATAGCTTCACCTTTAGCCGGACTCCAGATGAAACTGATGCTCAAGGTCATACCACGCAAGGCACTTGGAACACGGAAAGCCATACCTATGGTGTTGTTAATGCCGAAGTCATTCCTGGCTATGTAGCAACTAAGCAGAGTGCTGGTGGCAAGACCGCTACGGTTGATAACCCTAACGTTGTAGATGAAATTATCTACCACAAGGTATCCAAGATTATTCCAGTAACACCTGATCACAACCCAATTCCAGGTGCACCACAGCCACAATATCCAAACGATCCAACGGACCCAACGAAGGTCACGCCAAACGAACCAATTCCAACTGTTCCTGGCTACACCCCAGTTGATCCAAGTCCAATCACGCCAGTTGATCCAACTAAGCCAACTGAAGTTGTTTACACGAAGAATGAACAAAATGAAAAGGCCAAGTTAACCATCATTGATATTAGTGATGGCAACAAGAACATTGGCGAGTTCAACGCTGCTGGTAAGGATAACAGTGCTATTAGCTTTGACGGTGCTGCTACTACGGTTGACGCTTTGATTAGAAGCGGATACAAAGTTGAAGGCATTGTTCAGGCTACTACTGATCCAAACAATCCAATTCAATATGGGACTGACTATGCTAACGCCGCCAGTCGATGGAAGTTTGATGATAAGCCAGGCACTGACCAAAACTTCTATATTTACGTTGAACACAGTTATGAACCAGTCAACCCTAATAATTCTTATGGCAGAACTGATTTAACAAGAGTTGTTAAGGAAACTGTTCATTATCTTAACGAAGCAGATAACAGCCCAGTTGCAAGTGATTACACCAATACTGCTACCTTTACGGGTCAAGGTATGGTTGATAAGGTGACTGGTAAGATGCTTGCTATTAAGAGCATTGAGAATGGCCAAGTTACTTACGATAAAGATGTTGCTAATGAAATTGACATCAGTACGGCAACAGACAATGACTTCGTATGGTCTAACCCAACTACATTTGACAAGGTAACGTCGCCAACGATTGCTGGCTACACAGTTGATCCTGCCCGGACGACTCCAAGTGACCTTGCTGATGGTAATGACATCAAGGCAATTGAGAATGTTGCTTACAACCACCATAACGTGGAAGCAACGGTCTACTACAAGGCCAACCCTGTTAAGACGCAACAGAGTGCAGAATTAATTATTAAGGATGTTACTCCAGGTCAAGAAATGAACTTGGGTACTTATACGCAAAGTGGCCTTGAAGGCGATGCAATTAGATTCAATAATGCAGATGCTCAGGTAACTAACCTTCTTAACAAAGGTTATAAGTGGGTTAATGCTAGTTACAATGGCACTGTTCTAAACGGTGTTACTAACTACGGCGGCATTCACTTTGGTAATTATGATGATCAGTCTGATAATAATGGCATTAGTCAGAAGTGGGTCATCGAATTAGACCATAGTTACACACCAGTTAACCCAGGTCATCCAGACGATAAGGATGGCTACACTAAGGATTATCTTGACCGGACAATTACCCGGAAGGTTACCTATGTTGACCAACAAGGTAATGAAATGGCTGGATTGACCCCAGTAACTCAAACTACTGAGTTTAAGGGTGAAGGTTACTTAGATAACGTTACTGGCAAGTGGGTCACCGTTGAAAACAATAAGATTACTGGCCTGGCAAATGGTTTAACTTGGACGCCAAGCGAAAATCAGACCTTTGCCGCAATTAATGCGAAGACGGCTAATGGTTACCATGTTGTATCTGTCAGTGGTAATAACATTGTTGGTTACACGGTTGATCGGACTGGTGCAGTCAGTCAACAAACGGTTTCTCGGGATACACCAAGTTCAGACGTTGTTGTTGTCTATGCACCAGATTCTCAAGTACCAGTCAATGCACAAGGATCCATCAAGTATATTGATGACACAACTGGATCACAGTTAGCGGACGCTTCATTTAGTGGTCATGTCGGTGAGCTAATTAATTATCAAACAGCTGACAAGATTCAGAACTATGAAGCTCATGGTTATGTACTAGTTTCCAATAACTTTAAGGATGGCCAAGAAACCTTCTTAGAAGGCAACAACAACTTTGAAGTTCACTTGAAGCATGGTACGCGTCCAGTTGACCCAGATCACCCAGCTGATCCTAATAAGCCAGTTGATCCAAACAAGCCAGATACCCCAGCGCCAACTAATCCAAACTTGAGTAGAAAAGATCTGGATAAGACTATTACCCGGACGATTGAGTACCATTACGCTGATGGTAGTCAGGCTCTACAACCAGTTCCACAACAGATTGAATTTAAGGGTCACGGTACTATTGACTTGGTAACTGGTAACCTTGTTACGATGAACGGCAACCAAATTGCTAACCAACAAGGTAAGATTACGTGGGATCACGATAGTCAGAACTTTGCTGCCGTTCCAGCAATTGACCTTACTAATTACCACATCATCAGTATTAGTAAGACTAATACCGATGCTAATGTTGATGAAACTACTGGTGCAGTTGCTGGTGAAGCAGTAACGCCAACGAACCGTGACAGTAAGATCATCATTACGTTAGCTAAGAATCCAGCACCAACGCCAGTTAACGACCAATTAGCGGTTGTTAACTATATTGATGCCGATGAAGGCAATGCTGTTATTGCAACTTCTGGTGACTTAAATGGTAAGCCAGGTACTAAGATTGATTACAGCACGGCTTCAACCATCAATGAGCTGGAGAAGAAGGGTTATGTTCTAGTCAACGATGGCTTCCCAACAGGAGCAACCTTCGACCATGACGACAGCACTACCCAGACTTACACTGTTGTTCTGAAGCATGGTCACACGACCGTAACGCCAGATAAGCCAGGTAATCCAGGTCAACCAGTTGATCCAAACAATCCAGATGGACCTAAGTACCCAGATGGTACTGGCATTGACAACCTGAAGAAGACTGGTACCCAAACGGTTCACTACGTTGGTGCCGGTAATAAGACCCCAGGTGATAATAAACAGATCTTTGACTTCACCAAGACGATCACCTTTGATAACGTCACTGGTAAGATCACTGACGACTCTGGTTGGAATGTCACGAGTCACACCTTCGGAAGTGTTGACACACCAGTTGTTGATGGATTCCATGCTGATAAGCGGACTGCTGGTAACACGACGGTAACACCGGATGATTTGACGAAGACGGTTATCGTAACCTACACGCCAAATGGTAAGATCATCCCAGTTGATCCAAACGGAACCCCAATTCCAAATGTACCAACGCCGCAATACCCAACGAGTCCAAACGACCCAACGACGGTAACGCCGGATGAACCAGTGCCAAATATTCCTGGTATGACGCCAGAAACACCAACGGTAACACCAACTGATCCTGGTAAGGCTACAAAGGTTATTTACAACGTTCCTACTAAGGATGAAGGGGTCGTTAATGTTATCGTTCATGACAATACGACTGGTCATAACTTACCAGAGTATGGCTGGAATAGTGGTAGTCATGAGGTTGGTACAAAGGTTGACTTCGATAAGCCTGTCACTATCCAGAAGCTTGAGAACGCCGGCTACAAGGTTATCAACCCAGATGTGACTGTGCCAACGGAAATTACCAAAGGGACAACTAATGTCACAATTTACGTTGAACACCAGATTGTACCGGTAACGCCGGATAAGCCAGGTAACGGCCTTGACCACGATGACCTTTACAAGACCGTTACGGAAACGGTTCACTACGTAGGCGCCGGCGCTAAGACCCCAGCTGATCAGACGGCTCAACTGCACTTCTCCGGAATTGCTTACTACGATTCTGTAACGAAGAAGTGGACAGATGCTAATGGCAACGAGTTGACTGACCAGACTAAGAACATCACTTGGTCCGCTCAAGATGGTCACCAGTTTGCTACAGTCGTAACACCAATTATTGATGGCTACACTGCCACCGTCCAAAACGGCTATGATGATGGTCAAGGTAACGTTAAGACGTTGACTGGTATTAACCAGAACTCTAGCGACGTTAACGTCACCGTTACCTATAAGCAAAATCAAACTCCAACCCCAGAACAAGACGAAAAGGCTAACCTCCATATTATCGACATGAACGATAATAATAAGGAAATTGACCAATTCGATGCTACTGGTAAGGACAATAGTGCAATTAACTTCAAGGGTGCTGAAACGACAATTGCTGCGCTGGTTAAGAGCGGATACGTAATTCACAGTATCGTTCAGGCCACTGCTGATCCAAACAAGCCAATTCAATATGGGACGGACTACACAAGCGCTGCTAGTCAATGGAAGTTTGACGAGCAACCAGGTGTTGATCAAGCCTTCTACGTATACTTAGAACATGGTTACACACCAATTAATCCAGAAAACGCCTTTGGTCGGACTGACTTGACGCGGACAGTAACGGAAACCGTTCACTACGTTGATGAAGCCACTGGCAAACCATTGACGACGGATTACACCGATACTGCTACCTTCAGAGGCCAAGGGATGGTTGATAAGGTTACTGGTAAGATGCTCCGTGTTCAGAGTGTTGAGAATGGCCAGATTACTTATGACCATGACATTAATCACGAAATTGATATTAGTACAGCTACTGATAACGACTTCGTATGGTCTAACCCAGTCACATTCGCCAAGGTAACGTCACCAACGATTGGTAATTACACGATCGATGCTGCTCGGACGACCCCAAGTGATCTTGCTGATGGTAATGACATCAAGGCAATTGAGAATGTCGCTTACAACCACCCTAATGTGGAAGCAACGGTTTACTACAAGGCCAACCCAGTACCAGTTAATGATCAAGTAGCGATTGTTAACTACGTTGATGCTGATGAGGGCAACAAGGTTATCATTACTTCTGGTAACTTGGTTGGTAAGGCTAACACCAAGATCAACTACTCCACGGCTTCAACGATTAAGGACCTTGAGAACAAGGGTTACGTTCTAGTCAATGATGGTTTCCCAGCCGGAGCAACCTTTGATAATGATGACAGTACTACCCAAACTTACACTGTTGTTCTGAAGCATGGTCACACGACCGTAACGCCAGATAAGCCGGGTAACCCAGGTCAACCAGTTAATCCAAACAATCCAAATGGGCCTAAGTACCCAGATGGCACTGATATCAACAACCTGAAGAAGACTGGTACGCAGACAATCCACTATGTTGGCGCCGGTGATAAGACCCCAGCTGATAATAAACAGAGCTTTGACTTTACTAAGACGATTACCTTTGATAACGTCACTGGTAAGATCACTAATGACTCTGGTTGGAATGTCACGAGTCACACCTTCGGAAGTGTTGACACACCAGTTGTCAATGGATACCACGCCGATAAGCGGACTGCTGGTAATACCACAGTAACGCCAACCGACTTGACGAAGACGGTTACTGTAACCTACACGCCAAATGGTAAGATTGTTCCAGTTGATCCAAACGGGAACCCAATTCCAAATGTACCAACGCCACAATACCCAACTAATCCAAACGATCCAACGACGGTAACGCCGGATGAACCAGTGCCAAACATTCCTGGTATGACGCCAGAAACACCAACGGTAACGCCAACTGATCCTGGTAAGGATACTAACGTTATTTACAATGTGCCAACTAAGGATCAAGGAATTGTTAATATTGTTGTTCATGACAATACTACTGGCAATGATTTGACTGAATATGGTTGGACTAGTGGTGAACATGAGATTGGCACGAAGGTTGACTTCAACAAGGCACAAACCATTACGAACCTTGAAAACAAGGGTTATGAAGTTGTCAACCCAGGAGTTACTGTTCCTGGTGAGATTACGAAGGGTACGACGACTGTTACGATTTACGTTGTTCACAAGACTAAGACCGTAACGCCAGATCAGCCAGGTAACCCAGGTCAACCAGTTGATCCAAACAATCCAAATGGGCCTAAGTATCCAGATGGTACTGATATCAATAGTCTGAAGAAGACTGGTACGCAGACGATCCATTACGTTGGCGCCGGTGATAAGACTCCAGCTGATAATAAGCAGAGCTTTGACTTCACCAAGACAATCACCTTTGATGAAGTAACTGGCAAGGTTATCAATGATTCTGGATGGAATGTAACTAGCCACACCTTTGGTAACGTTGATACACCAGTTGTTGAAGGGTATCATGCAGATAAGCGGACTGCCGGTGGTCAAACGGTAACTCCTGATGACTTAACCAAGACGGTTGTTGTTACCTACACGTCTAACGGTCATATCATTCCGGTTGACCCTAATG
Source organism: Limosilactobacillus frumenti DSM 13145 (assembly GCF_001436045.1). Lineage (GTDB taxonomy): Bacteria > Bacillota > Bacilli > Lactobacillales > Lactobacillaceae > Limosilactobacillus > Limosilactobacillus frumenti. The sequence continues at coordinate 56,436 of NZ_AZER01000025.1, read as the reverse complement.
GCAACCCAATTCCAAATGCTGATCAACCACAATTCCCAACTGATCCACAGGACCCTACTAAGACAACTAGTGGTCAAATCCCTGATGTACCCGGCTACAAGCCAGAAAATGGTAAGCCAGGTGACCCAGTTGCTCCAAACGAGGATCCAGGAAAGGATGTTAAGGTTCCTTACGTCACTCCTGAAACTGACCAACAAGCGGTTGTTAACTATGTTGATGTTGATACTGGTCAACAAATTGCTACTTCCGGAATTCTTTCTGGTAAAGCAGGAACAAGCATTAACAAGCTTTACAGCACTAGTGCAGAGCTTCAAAAGCTCGAAGCTGCTGGCTATGAACTTGTTTACAATGGCTTTGATGGTGATGGAATTGTGAAGAACTTCGATAATGACAGTAATGTTACTCAAGTCTTCACGGTGGCATTGAAGAAGAAGGCAACGCCAACTCCTACACCAACTCCAGAACCAACTCCGCAACCACAACCTGTTCCAGAACCAACGCCGGAACCAACTCCACAACCACAACCTGGTCAACAGCCAACACCACAGCAACCAACTCCACAACAAACAGTTAATGTTCAACCAGCCGAAGAAGCACAGCAGCCAACATCAGCTGCAACCCTTCCACAAACTGGTAACGATCAGACTGCTGAAGCTGTTGCTTTAGGTGCAGCGGCCGCACTTGCTGCTCTTGGTTTGGCAGGAACAGATAAGAAGAAGCGTCGTAATTAGTTTGATTATTAATTAGTTCATTACTACAATTAGAATAGAACTAGCCAATAGGGAGTGACATGAACAATGCCACTCCCTATTTGGGGTTTCAGTTGGGAGGAATTACCATGCAAACAGAAGTAAAAGGTCAGCCACAATCTTTTGCGATTATTAATTATGTTGATCTAGATAACAACATGGCGCAAATTGCAACGTCTGGTCAGATTACCGCTACTAGTGACTACCACCTTGATGAGCAAATAAAAAAGCTTCAAAGCCAAGGCTATGAACTCGTCACTAATGGTTTTGCCCAGCAGCGCTTTGATAACCAGACCCACCTACTGACATTCAAGCACCAGCGCCAAGTGGTAACGGGTAATCATCTTGACCATGGTGTTGAGCCAAATGAAGTTGCTAAGGTGGGGCACCAAATAGTTCACTATCAAGGAGCAGGTAGTCGGACGCCTCGTGACAGTCAGACAACCGTCCAGTTGAGCCGGTCAATCATCTTTGATAAAGTGACCAATAAGAGGATGGGAAGTAAGCCATGGCGGCCGGTTCACTCAAATTACCCAGTCATTGGCAGTCCCAGTGTTCAGGGATATACTCCTTCTCAGGCAATGGTCGGCGGTCATGAAGTTGATCCAGCAAAACCAGATGTGGAATATACTGTTGATTACCGCTTAATTAAGCAAGCATCAACTGGGCCACAAACAGCAGTGATCCGCTTCTTAGACATTGATAACCATAATCAGGCCATCATAACGCCAGTTGAGGTTACCGGTCAGCCAAATGCGGTCATTAATTACGACCCAACTGAAACAATTAAGCAGTTAATTAACCGCGGCTATGAGTTAGTTGATAATGGCTTTAATCCGGACGGGGCACCACAGTTCTTTGATGCTAATGATCAGTTTGAACAAACTTACATCATTACATTGCAACACCGTCATGCCAATGTTTCACCACAACATCCCCAAGCTTCAGTCAACGCTGACCAATATCAACGGACAACGAAGCTAACTGTGCAGTTTTCTGGTGCCGGTGATAAAACTCCGCAACCGATTGTGCAAGCAGTCAATTGGGGACGAACGATTACGGTGGACCTGGTGACTGGTGAGCTAATCACGGCTAGTCCTTGGCAAGCTGATGAGCAGTCATATAAACCAGTGGCGGTTCCAGTAGTTAATGGTTTTCATTCTACTGTTAAGACGGTCGCTGCCCAAAAAGTCACTGGTAATAATGATGTGGTCAACGTTAGTTACCAACCTGATGTTGTTGAAAATGCATCACAAGAACCAGCTGCTCCAACGGTACTCCAGAAGCCAATGGCGATTGTTAACTATGTTGACTTAGGGGATGAGAGCAAACAACTTGCTTCTTCTGGATTGATTTCCGGAGAGGTAGGCCAAAAGATTGCTGCGCGGTATTCGACAGCCGATGAAATTGAGCAGTTGAAGAAGGATGGCTACCAAGTGCTATACAACAACTTTGATCGTAATAGGGAAGAGCATGTCTTTAGTAATGATCAACTTCAGACATTCACGGTGGCATTAGTCAAAACCAATGCTTCAACGAATTTACGTAAGCTGTCAAAAGCACAAAGTGGCAACATCCTTAATCCGGTAGCGACTAGCGATGACCTGTCAGTTGTGTTTGACGCGCTGAAATCCTTGAATAGTCTCTTAGGATTAATGATGAAAAATAACTTTAAATGATGAGTTCCTAATAGGTAGTTCACACAAGTGGGTATAAAAAAGGGGAAGAGAAAAAGCAGAATGCTTTTTCTCTTCCCTTTCTCTGTTACTAGTAGTCTCGAACTTAAACTTACGAGTCTATTTCCCAGCTTCTTTAAAGCCCTAAGTACTTGTTTTTAATCATTTCAGCTTTTTTAGCGTGGTCTTCTGGATAAATAAAGCTGTAGTCAATTCCTAACTTGGCCAGTTCATCTAAAATGGATCGTTTATACTTGGCTGGAATAATATACTTCTCTTTTTCATTCGGGTTATCTGCATTATACAAGCTCAAAATATCAATGGCTGCTTGTGCCTGGCGTTCAATTTCGTGATAATCGACATTTACTGATTGATCATATTCATCACCAATGAATGGCACGAAGAGGAACAGTCCTTGCTGATTTTCCATTCGCCGGCTCATTCGCTTGATAGTCACTATCTTGGGGACAATCAGTTCGAGCGGATTCAATTTGTTGGCAAAACTTGGAATATCACGTTTGGCCTCTTCAAATAACCGCAAAAATGGCAGCGTCTGTAAGTCATGCTTGAATTCAGCAAAGTAGTTGGCGTCTTCATTTTCAAAGTAATTTAAATAGTCGTCACTCCACAAGCGGTGTTGCTGAGCAATGTAACTATTATCTAGTTGGTAGAACTTCTTAATGGTTTGAAAGAACGAACTCTTATCCGCCATGGATTGCCGGGCGAGAGATGATTCCAATTGCATTTCATTACTAAAAGCGTTTTTCTTAAAATAATTGTGGTGGGTCACACCAACTTTATACTGGTATTCAGCAATTAAGTTATGCCATCCCCGCTGGTCAAGCATTGCAGCGAGCTTATCCTGGTTAGGCTGATCTTTGTAAATGTAGACTTCGCCATTTCCCTGACCGCCTTTTACCGCAAAAAACAGGGCAATTAATGGATTAGAACTGACATCCAGTAATCTTGTTGGTAAGTGGTAGTGTTCCATCAATGCCATTCGTTCGAAATTAGTCCGGCATTTTTCAAACAACTGGGGATCAGTCATTAGAAAATCATTGAATAAATTATCTTCGTTATCCAGTAATTTGCGACTCCGAAAAATAGCTGGTAGGGTGTTGGAAAATGCATCATCCTGGCCACGAAAATAGAAGTTATGGTGCTTGTCATTGATTAATTTTTCGATTTCTTCAATGTAATCAGAGACGGTTTGAATAGTATGAATCATATTGAAAACCTGCCTTTATAACCAAGCGATCAGTAAATACAAATATCAGCTTTAGTTTAAGCTAGTTCAAACATAAACTCTAGTAAAAAAGATTGGTTTAAATGTAATCGCTTGCAGGAATTGACTATTTATTGTACAGTTAAAACAGAATTGAATATTAGCACTAGGGGTGCCCACTGCGGCTGAGATTATACCCTTGAACCTGTTAAGTTAATACTTGCGAAGGAAAGTTGCATTCATGTTACGCACGTAGGTTTTTAACTTACGTGCGTTTTGTTTTAGAAAGGATCCGTTAATAATGACATTTGCGACAAGCATTCATCAACAAGTTGCCAATTTATGGCACCAGAGTTTTCACCATCCTTTTATCACCAGGATGGCAAACGGCCAGTTACCGATCCGTAAATTCCGCTTTTACTGCATTCAAGATTATCGCTATTTGGAAGTGTTTAATCACTTACAACGACAAGTAATGGATCAACTGAGTGCTGTCTATTCAATTCCTAATGACCTTTTTGTAATGGATGATTCGCAGCTGGAAATTAAGGAACGGGAGAAGTATTTTCAAGAAATGAAGGTTAGTACGCACGAATACCGGGAGACACCACTAGCGCCAACTACATATGACTACCTCAACCATTTGCGACAAAGCATTGCCGTCTCTTCAGAAGTAGGATTAGCATCTCTATTACCATGCCCATGGCTATATAACGAATTAGCGGAATACTGGCGATATCAACAGAGCCCGCAGCCAATGTATAATCGCTTTTTTCAAACTTATGCTGAAGTAGCAGCTAGTGGGGAAAAGCAAAGGATGATGAGCGCATTAAATACGGTGGCGGATAGTGTTAACAAGGAAATTCGCCAGCAGATGCGACAGGCCTTTGTTCGTAGTAGCTTTTATGAACTGCATTTTTGGCAAATGGCGATGGAGGAAGAGGGGTGGCAACAATGAAGCAATTTGATTGGTCACTAATTGAACGCGTTCGTTCAACCCATCCCCTGGTTCTAATAATTAACAATGCTGTTACCCCACAGATTGTGGCTAACGCGGTGAATTTTATTGGCGCATCGCCAATGATGATTACTGCTCCAGAAGAAGTTCCAGATATGGTTGCTCAAGCGGATGCGATCTGCTTAAACATTGGCACGCTTAATCAAGCACAACAAGAACTGATGACGGCAATTTTGGCCGCCAACCAAGCTTTTCACCGGCCAGTGGTGTTTGACCCGGTAGCGGTAGGGAGTAGTAGTTTTCGACTGAACTGGACTAAGCAGGTTCTGGATCGTTACCCAGTTACCTGTCTACGTGGCAATGCTGGCGAAATGGCAGCTTTATTACACCGCCCATGGCACAGTCACGGTATCGACAGTGGTGAGGGACAAGATAATGTTAGTGAATTGGTTCAAGAATGTGCCCGGCATTTTCACAGTTTTGCCCTCGCTAGCGGCCCCACTGATTATGTGAGTGATGGCATTGATGTTGAGGAATCAACGTTTACTAACCCATATTTTCCCCGGTATGTTGGTACCGGTGACATGTTGTCTTCACTTGTGGCAACTTTCCTGGCAGTTGAAAACAGTCTGCAGGCAGTTTCGACAGCAGTGGGGACTTTTACCTTGTGTGGTCAAAGTTGTCATGACCGGGGATCCCTTACTTGGTTCAACCACTTTAATGATGTTTTAAGTGAAATAACGACAGTAGAAATAACAAAACTATTTGAAAAGAGTGAGCATAATGATTAATGAATTCCCCCAGACATTGACGATTGCTGGTTCAGACTGTGGCGGTGGTGCTGGTATGCAAGCTGATTTGAAAACGATGCAGATGCGCCGTGTTTTTGGGGCGACCGTAATTGTAGCCATCACAGCCCAGAACACCCTTGGCGTCCAAAAGGCATATCCTCTGACCACTGAACAGATCAATGCACAGTTTGCATCAATTGCGGATGACTTTCGGATTCGGGCATGTAAGACGGGGATGCTGGCTGATATTCCGACTGTTCAAATAGTGGCAGAAAATCTCCGTCGCTACGATTTTGGACCATATGTTTTAGATCCCGTAATGGTGGCCAAGGGAGGAGCAAAGTTACTCGCTGATGATGCCATTGCCGAAGTTAAAAGAGATTTGATACCGCTGTGTACTCTTATCACTCCTAACTTGCCAGAAACGGAGAAGCTAACCGGGATCAAAGTTGAACAACCTGAACAAATGAAGGAAGCTGCTCGACAACTTCAATCTATGGGAGCTAAAAACGTGTTAGTGAAGGCTGGCCATTTTAACGATCCTGACTATGCCACTGACTACGTGCTCTTAGCTGATCAACGTGACTTTTGGATGAAGGCCAAACGGGTTCACACAAAACGGACCCACGGCACTGGGGATACGATTTCTTCCTGTATTGTTGCGGAATTGGCTAAGGGTAAGCCAATAGAAGAAGCCATAAAAATTAGTAAGCAGTTTGTGACTGCTAGTATTGCCAATACCATTCAGATTGGTCATGGCCATGGACCACTCAATCTGTGGGCGTTTGGAGGTGAAAAGTGATGTTTGATCCAGCAATATTACGATGCTACTTTGTGGCCGGGACGCAAGACATTCATCATTCCCCATCTGCCTTACTAGCAAAAGTCACAATGGCATTAAAAAATGGTATTACGGCTTTTCAGTTCCGTGAAAAGGGTTCTAGCCATCTGGATGAAACGGCCAAAATTGAACTTGGCGGCCAGCTTAAACGACTTTGTCAATCATATGGAGTTCCCTTATTCGTTGATGATGATGTGCAATTGGCCCAACAGATTCACGCCGATGGGATACATGTTGGCCAAAAGGATCAACAGGTTGAACAAGTCCTGTCTGCAGTTGGCAGCCAGATGATGGTCGGTTACTCATGTAATACCAGTGAACAGGTTGAGCATGCCAATAAATTGGCCGTTGACTATATTGGAGTGGGGCCAATTTATCCTACTGATTCCAAAGCAGATGCTGATCCGGCAATTGGGCCACAACAGTTGCAAAAACTTGTCCAGTTGAGCAAGCACCCCGTTGTCGCCATCGGCGGGATTAATAATCAAAATTTCGGTGAAGTAGCGAATACTAATTGTGCCGGTGCAGCGGTAATTTCTTATTTGGCGAATAATAACAACCTAAGAGAAGCAATTGATCAAATGAAGACTGCTTTTGAACACTAATTCATTAACGGGAGCGCTATAATTAAGTTAGTAATTGTTATATCGAGGCGCTATATGATGAACAAGCAAACAAATAGTAAAACAGGAACCATCGGGGTGGTTGGTGCCACCGCAATCGGCGTGGGCGGCATGATGGGTGCTGGCCTGTATACATTGTTAGGACTAGCGGCCAAGTCGGCTGGCGTTTGGTTACCAGTGGCTTTCTTGATTGGTGGCTTAGTGGCCGCTTTTTCGGTGTACTCCTATTCTAAGCTTGGAATGAAGTATCCCGATCGTGGCGGCGCAGCCCAATTTTTAGTCAAAGGATTTGGCGATGGCCTCCTTGCCGGTGGATTAAATGTTTTCCAGTATTTTGGCTGGATTATTGCAATGGCGCTCTATGCAACGGGTTTTGCTGAATATGCTTGTCAATTAATGGGTCGGCAAAATAATGACTGGCTTGGCAAAATGATTAGTATTGGCATTGTCATTGTGGTTGTCATCCTAAATTTGTTTGGCTCACAGCAAGTGGCCCGTGCGCAAACCGCTATTATTGCATTTGAATTAATCATTTTACTGGCATTCATTGGTGTGGGTTTGAGCCAGGCCCATATGGCGCCAATGATGACTTCGACTGTTCATGGCGGGATATTGGGTATTTTGTCAGCGGCAGGACTACTGTATGTTACCTATGAAGGTTTTGGGGTGGTCACTAATGCCGCGGGCAATATGAAGAATCCGCAGAAGCAATTGCCCATGGCCCTCTTCCTATCTTTAGGAATAGTAATGGCCATTTATATTATTGCAAGTGTAGTTGTTATTATGACGATTGGTGTTCATGGTGCGATCGCTAACCAAGGACACGTCCTGGCCATTGCTGGGAAGGTGCTATTTGGTAAAATTGGGATGGTCTTAATTAGTATTGCTGCGTTAGTAGCGACGGCATCTGCTGTTAATTCAACGATGTTTGGTGATGAGAATCTAGCAATTCGGATTGCTAAGATTGATGAAATCCCACCGAAGTTTGGGGCAATGACCAAGATTGGCGGTACTTGGGGATTGTTCTTTACCTCATTAATGGTCTGCTTATTTGTCGTCATTTTTCCATTGGCATCAGTTGGTGAAATGGCTAGTCTGGCTTTCTTACTGGTCTATGCAATGGTTAATGTTGGTCATTTGCGCTTAATTAGACAGACAGGCGCAAACCGGTGGCTGCTGATTGGCTCAATCATTCTTAATTTTGCTTTGTTTGCGCTGTTATTTGCTCAAACCATTATCAATGGTGAAGTGTTAACGTGGCTGTCAGTCATTGCTTTATTGATTATTAGTTTTGGTGTCGAGTTTACCTGGCGTAAATGGAACCATCAGGACTTGGCTTGGATAGTCTCGGTCAAACAAGATCATCGTTAGGATCGACCTTGAATTAAGGAGGAAATCATAATGACAAAAGTCGGAATTATTGGTGCTTCAGGAATGGCAGGACAAGCCATTTATCACCTGGCGACGCTGACCAGTGGGCTTACAGTTACTGGAATAGTTCGTCATGAAAAACGAGCAAAGGAAGTTTTAGGAAATAGTGCCCAGTTGATCGTTAAAGATGTTTTAGCCCTGGATAACCAGCAGCTAGCAAAATTTGACGTATTGGTAGATGCTTTTAACCCTGGCCCTCAGCATGCGGAGCAGCAAGTAACGTTGGCTCAAAAGCTGGTTCAAGTTGCGGCTAATACTAATATGCGATCATCTTTATCCTGGGAGCAGGCAGCTTATTAACAGGACAAGACCGGCACCGCTTTGTTGACGATATTGCAAAGGTACCAGGTGCTGATAAATGGATTAATACACCTAAGCAGCAATTTAAGGAATTAGAATACCTGGCAACGGTAAACAATGCGGATTGGCTTGGCATTTCGCCATCGATGACCTTTGAAGAGGGCCCTGCTACTGGTTATGTTATTGGTGGGGATGACCTTTTATTTGACGACAAGGGAGCGTCGAAAGTTACTTCAGGCACCATGGCAAAACTGATTGTCAATGAAATTGTGAAGCCACAACACCACCGTGAACGGATCACCGTTATTAACGCATAAATATAGAAATGCTACAGCACAGTACGAAAGGGCTCTAGTGTTCAATCCGAACGCTAGAGCCCTATTTATATTTGCGGGGGCGTGAAGAAAAAGACATAAATGGTTTCTGTCACGGCTCCTTTTATTGGTTCTTCTCTAAAGAACTATTAACTGCTTTTTGATGATTAAAAAAGTGACAAGTTAATCCCAGTAGCATTCCAGCAATCCCAAAACTCAACCATCCGAAGCCATTGTTAAAGAATGGGAAGTAATGTTGAGCAAATCCTAACAATCCTTGGGTAAATGCCCAATTATGAATGGAAGCAGGTAATGCATTCAGCATGTCAAAGAAAGCCGGAATTAAAGTTAACCCAGTAGTAATGCGGTAAACTAATGGGTCGTTGTGAAAGAGGGGTGAAGTGATCCCGAGAATGATTAAGGTAATTGCTAAAGGATACAAGAACATGAGAACTGGTGTCGACCAAGCAATAATTTGATTCAGTCCCAAGTTAGCAATCGTGAATGAAAGCAAACAGTTGAAACGCAGGAAAGCTTTATATGAAATCCGGGGGAAACGACGATGAAAATCTTGGGAGAAGGCAATTACCAAGCCCATTGCACTTGTCATACAGGTAATAGTGGCCAAGGTGGCTAACAACGCGTCACCAGTAGCTCCCATGTAGTAATGGGCAATTTGTGCTAACGTGGTGCCGCCATTGGCAGCTAACTTAAAGTGGTGGAGGCTAGTGGCACCGAGCCAGGTCAGGCTTAAGTAGATTAAGCCAATACCAGCTAAGCCAATCATGCCGCTTTTGGCAGTTGCTAGGGAAATGGTTCGTTGCTTGTGGATGCCAAATGATTTAATGGCCGTAATAACAGTAATTCCAAAGGCCAGTGAAGCTAAGCCGTCCATTGTGTTATAGCCCTGCAGAAAACCGTTTGAGAAAGCAGCGTGGAGGTAAGGCGTAGTTAATGGCGTATTTTCAGTCGTCCCCATTGGATTTAAGAAAGCGAGTAAGAAAATGGATAATAATAACAGGAGAAAAAGGGGATTCAGCAATTTACCAATGAGGGTGGTAATCCGCCCTTGTCGGGTAGAGAAGTAGTAGGTTAGCCCAAAGAAGATTGCAGAATAAATCAATAAGCCAATGGAGTTATTACTCGCCGATAAATGGGGCGCAATGCCAATTGTATATGGAACTGTCGCTGTCCGGGGAGTAGCAAATAATGGTCCTAAGGTGGCGTGAATTAAAATTAGAAAAATTAAAGCATAACGGCGGCCATTAGGTTTTGCCAGGTCATAAATACCATTTGAGCGGGTAATACTAATCGCCAGTAAAGCCATTAGCGGAATTAAAACACCAGAAATCAGAAAGCCACTACTCGCGGTTAACCAGTGAGCACCTGCCATTTGTCCGAGATGAACAGGAAAAATTAAATTACCAGCACCAAAGAGCATCCCAAAAATTAGTGAAGCAGTAATAATTGTTCGTTTAAAATTCAACTTGTCACTCATCATAATTACCATTCCTTTGTAAAAATTTATCGAATAACGGTATGAAAAAAGCGCCCTCCTTAAGCAATTGCTTAAAAAGGACGCTTGCGCGTGTTACCACCTTTATTCATACCACCATCACTAGTGATACCTTACCCCGTACATGATAAATCAGATACGTTGGCGCTGTAACGGGCGCTCCCGACTAAGACTCCTCAATGTCGCCCTAGTCACTCATAGGCTACTTTCGTTTAATTATCATTTGCCTAACTTGCACTTACTTAGGCTCGCTGCGTAATGATAAGAAAATTACTCTCCTATTCACTGTGTTTCAAAACCGTTATTTGATGTTGCAATTAATATAAGGCGGTGAAAAACAAAAGTCAAGAGATTTTTCTGAGAAACTTATAATTAATTTTTAAAGATTTAAAGACGTAATCACCATCATCAATAGGTATTAACGCTTAATAATAAATATTAATAACAGTAGCTTCTTATTTTTCTAATCAATTTATAATTTTCTATTTACTTTTTAATATAATTTGGCAAAATAGAACTCAATTCCTGCATAAGCAGAGAGGAGATTGAAAATATGCTAGTTACCCTTGTTTTTGCATTGTTGCCAATTGTCGTTACCATTGGTTTGGGTATTCTAGCCGGCAAAGTAGGTGACTTCGACAGCCATGATAGTCAACAACTTACGCGACTAGTTTTACGTTATGCATTACCAATGAGTATTTTTGCTGGAATTTTAAAAACACCACGGAAAGTGATTATTGCGGATATTCCATTGGTTGTATGGATTCTAGTCGGGATGATTGGTGCTTACTTTGTCTTTTGGCTCGTGATGCGGGCTAGCAAAGTGGAACGTCCAGTCGCTATCCTCCGCTCGATGTCCTTAGCAGCACCATCAGTACCTTTTATTGGTTCGGCGGTTTTACCACTGCTGTTCGCTGAATCAGTTGCTGCCATTGATATTGGGATCTCCAGTCTGTTAATGAACGTTATTTTAGTACCAGTTGTGTTTTGGCAAATGTCTTTAGTGAAGGGCGAAAATGATTCCTTAGGGCGACGCGTTTTGCGGACCCTTAAGCAACCATTGGTTTTTTCAGCTTTGTTAGCATTTATTTTAGCTTTATGTGGTTGTCAGCTGCCAAAGTTACTGGTACCTACTTTCACCACGCTTGGCCAAAGCGCAGGTGGGTTAGCAATGTTTGCTACCGGGATCATTCTATTCAGTCATGAGCTGAAGTTGACCAAACAAATTGCTGTCAATGTCTTTTGCCGTAATTTGTTAGTCCCACTAGTAATTTGGGGATTGATGTTAGTATTTAAGGTTCCAACTGAACTAGTTAAAGTAGTTGTTGTCACCTTAGCAATTCCAACCGCGGCAATTCCAACTATTTTGGCTATTCGTTACCGGGTTAATGAAACAGAAATTGCGGCAACCCAGTTTTATTCAACGGTGTTTGCTATTGTGACGATGGCCTTCTTCATGTTAATGGTTAAATTTTAATATTCAGCAAATAAAAGCGCCAGTTAACTGTATTTGCAGTTAGCTGGCGCTTTTATCAAGAATTAATACTTTTCTGTCGTCCATTTATTAATTCGCCGTAAGTTAATACGAAATCCTTTCACCGCATTATTTACCCAGCGATCAATGACCGTTTTACCAATGCTCAATGGACGTGAAATAGTTTCAGCGTAAGTATTCAGATATAAGTCACCATATTGATCTAAATGACCGAAGGGATGGTGGTTGATTTTAAACACGTAGTTAATTTCACCCTTATTTTCTGGATCAATCTCAACCTTGTCTTTTTTCATTAACTTCAACAATGCTTTAATTGTCATTGCTTTCATTATCAGACTTCCCTTCCTATAGACTCTAATTCCATTATAGAGGCGGAAAGGAACGGTGTTAAATAGGATGGCCCTTATTTGTTGCTGATTTGGTCGTAGAAACTGGTCCCCAGTTCAGCTGGGACATTAAAGTTGTCCAATATCGTAGCACCTAGGTCGGCAAAGGTCGAACGGGTTCCTAGTGATTGACCACTATTTTTCATTGATGGGGAATATGCTAACAACGGAACGTTTTCCCGGGTATGGTCGGTTCCGCGGAAACCGGGGTCGTTTCCGTGGTCAGCAGTGATCATTAGGAGGTCGTCGGGCTTCATTTCATCAAGGACCGTCCCAAGTCGCTGATCAAAGTCCATTAAGGCTTGCCCAAAACCAATTGGATTACGACGGTGACCATACATGGCATCAAAGTCAACGAGGTTAGTAAAGCAAAAACCAGTGAAGTTCTGTTTCATGACTTCATCGACGTGGTCCATCCCGTCCATATTGCTTTCGTTATGGAAGGCTTGATCGATCCCAGAACCGGAGAAAATATCGTTGATTTTACCGATAGCAATCACTTTATAACCGGCGTCATGAAGACGGTTGAGGTCGGTTTTACCAGTTGGCTTCAGGCCAAAGTCATGCCGGTTCGCAGTCCGGGTAAAGTGGTCTTTGTCTGGTCCAATATAAGGACGGGCAATAACCCGACCAACAATATACTTTGGACCATTCAGTAAGGTCCGCGCGTATCGACAGATCTTGTATAGTTCTTCCACGGGGATGATATCTTCGTGAGCAGCAATTTGCATCACAGAATCGCCAGAAGTATACAGGATTAATTCACCAGTCTTCATTTGTCGTTCACCGTAATCATGGATGATTTGGGTGCCGGAATAAGGCTTATTGACGATTACCTTACGACCAGAGAAGTGTTCAATCTTATCAATGATTTCTTGTGGGAAACCGTTGGGGAAGAAGGAGAGCGGCTTAGTAACGGGGAGCCCCATCATTTCCCAATGACCATTCATACTGTCCTTACCAGTTGAGATCTCAGCCATTTTACCAAAATCACCGATTGCCGGATTAGCAACTGGTACGCCTTCAATTGGGGTATTGCGCAAGTTACTGAGACCAAGTTTAGCTAAATTTGGTAAATGCAACTTTCCCTGATAAGCCTCACCCACGTGGCCTAAGGTATCAGCACCAACATCATCAAACTTAGCGGCATCGGCAGCAGCACCAGTTCCCACTGAATCCATTACAATTACAAAGACCCGTTTATAAGCCATTATGATCACTCCTCATTATTGTTGTGCAGCTTCTTGAAGAATTTTAACAGCGGCCGAAACACCTAAACGGTTAGCGCCGGCTTCAATCATGGCGTATGCTTCTGCCAAACTGTGGATACCACCGGCAGCCTTGATCTTAAAGTCGGGACCAACAGTTTGCCGCATTAGTTTGACGTCCGCGACCTTCGCTCCAGCGGTGGAGAAGCCAGTAGAAGTTTTAACAAAGTCAGCACCGGCCTTAACAACCAGCTGGCAAGCCTTAACTTTTTCTGCATCAGTTAATAGGCAGGTTTCAATGATGACCTTCAAAATTTTACCGTGGGCGTGAGTCGCTTCGACAACCGCGCGAATATCATGTTCTACCGCTTGGTCGTGCCCACTTTTGAGTTCACCAATATTAATCACCATATCGATTTCATCGGCACCATCGGTCAGGGCTTGTTTCGTTTCAAACACTTTGCTGGCGGTGGAAGTGGCTCCTAATGGGAAGCCAACCACGGTGCAAGTGTTGACAGTTGTTCCAGCTAATCCTTCGTGGACCCGGTGAACCCAGTAGGGATTAACACAAACGGAAGCGGTATTGTAGTGCCGGGCTTCAGCGATTGTCTGGTCAATCATGTCCGCAGTAGCGTCAGGTTTCAGCATCGTATGATCCATGTATTTAGCTAATTCGGCTTGGCTTAATTTCATCTTCAAAACCCCTTTGTGAATGCGCTTTCATAATATACACTCATAGCTTATCAAGAATAAGGGATGAGGTCCAGTTAATTTATGCATAATTTATGAATTGCTGTCAAATTATTGATAAAACCTGGCTAATAACCAACAAAATTTTCATTTTTACTAGGTAAAATTGAGTAAAAGCGAGGTGATTGGGGAATGCTGACAATTGAACAAGCTTGGCACCAAATCCACGCAATGTCGGGTTCGCCAGGTCAACGATTAGAACTACTGCTTAATGATTATTTCCATGTTAAGGTTGATCGTTTTGGTTTTCTTCAATTAACAACTAATCTGGTAGAGCCTGATACGGAGATATCACCCTTAGCGCCATTTTTTCGTCAATTTCGTAGTCAGGTTCGCCAGGTTTATCCAACAACAAGTGGATTACGGGTAGACGAACTGGGACATAAAATTCACTTATTTCGTGCTTATCTGGATTTGTTTTATTTGAACTATCTTCATAGTTACCGCGGCCACACAGATTATGAACGTTTGTTGAACTTTGCTAACGACCACCAATTGAAATTGGACTACTCAACCAACGCCCGTTATCATAATCGTTATCAAAAGGATTTTGCCTACCCACAACACATGAAAGTTCAGTTAGTACGTAACTCTTGGACGTGGCATGAAAGTCCAGCTCGAATGATTGAATTGATCATTGATATCGATAGCGAACAGTTCGTTAGCGAATGGCAACAGTATCAATGGACAGCTAACGGCCGGGTAATCAGTGATCCTGTTAAATATCGGGAGGAACAATTGGCAGAGATTGCCAATACGGAATCGTTTAATTATGGTATTCCCCATGGTCAATACTGTTTATGGCCGCAGGATCGGCGGAGTCACCAGTACCTCGACGTTCGTCAACCGCCGGATAATCAGCTTCGGCGCCGGGCTAAACAACGGTGGCAGACACCACAACGGAGGGTATACATTGACTTAGTACGGACGGGTGATGACGATGTGCGTTGTTGGCAAGGGGTGCCACTGGCTACTAGACCATTGCTATATCATGATTTTTTGCATTATTACCATCGCTATCACGGACCTAACTGGGGAATTAATCATTACTGTCGATCTACCATTCGTTATCAGCATTTTGCCGTTAAATAAAGAAGACGGTCCAAACTGATTTTGGACCGTCTTCTTTATTTCAGTATTTAGTAACGGCGTTTATTAATCCACCGAATAATTTCATCATAGATTTCCCACTTCCGATTAGTTTCATTGAGAATTTCGTGCATGAGAAATGGGTAGACATGGAGTTCCTTATCTTCAGAAGAGATCATTGCGTAGGCGTCCAGTGAATCTTGGTAATTGATCAAACCATCTTTTAACCCCTGGAGATAAAGAATTGGGTCAGTAATATCTTGTAAATGATCACGCAGGTACATGGCCCCATCCATAATACCGTGACGCATGATCCCCACAGTTAACTGGTGGAGAACCGCTGGATTATGAATGTACTTGTCAACTACTCGTTGATCGCAATCGAGACCGCCATTGATGGCATTTGGAATTTGGTCA
The DNA here is from genome assembly GCF_001436045.1 of Limosilactobacillus frumenti DSM 13145. Taxonomy (GTDB): domain Bacteria; phylum Bacillota; class Bacilli; order Lactobacillales; family Lactobacillaceae; genus Limosilactobacillus; species Limosilactobacillus frumenti. The sequence continues at coordinate 40,667 of NZ_AZER01000025.1, read as the reverse complement.
TGGTCATCGCCAGTTAAAGGACCGCCTAGCACTTTACTTGGTCCCTTTGCAATCGATACGGGATCAGTCACAATTAAACCATCCACGGTATTTGGATACTTGGCACCATACAAGAGAACCGTTTCTCCGCCCATACTGTGGCCGACCACAAACAGTGGTAAGTCTGGGTATTCATTTTTAACTTGTTCAACAATAATTTTGAGGTTGTCATACAGATCAGCTGGTGATTTCATATAACCACGCTCGCCTTCTGTTTCACCGTGACCAAGTTGATCATAGCGGAAGACATTGCAATCGTGTTTGACAAGGTAACTTGCTAGGGGATCAAAACGTTTGGCGTATTCAGCTAATCCATGGACAACAATAACGTTGGCTTGGGGTGTTGGAGCCAAGTTCGTAATGGTATGGAGCTGTAAATCAGGCGTATTTGAATCGATCATCTTTTCAATTTGTTCACTATAAAAACTCATTCAATAAGTAACTCCTCAGTACTGCCTATTATGTAAGCGATTACAAAAATAATAAAACTCCTGATGTTAAAAGGTCAATTAAAATCTGTAAAATTATAAAAACTGTAATCAGGCGGATCTAACCAATTAGCAATTACTAACGGCCCAGGAGAATAACTACACCTACTTATTTGATAAATTTATTGAATAATTAGAGAAAGAGTGTTCATTAACTTGAAAAAAGATTACAATAGAGTATGAAAGGAAGCATGAATCATGGAAATTAATGAAGATGCTCTTAAGAACTTCCAAAACTCGAAGTTTGATTTTGTTGATGCAAAGGGTAACGATGTTGACTTCAGTAATCTGAGCGACGACGTAAAGTACACTTTACGTGACGGCAAGGAAATTGTTGAAGACAACATGAGTGCCAAGGACGTTGTTGACACAATCAACAATGAGTATGGCAAGGAACTCAATGTCTGATTCATTACCTGATCTGCTAACTTTCGGAACCTTCCCAGCAATTAAGTGGGAAGGTTCTTTTTGTTTTAATTGATATTCCTAAATAATAGACAATTCTCCCTCATTAGACTAGTATTACAAATGTAAACGCTTAATTAAGGAGGAAACCATCATGAGCGAGAAGGCACTATATCATACCGTTGTCGAAAATCGAGTCGGTATTCATGGCCCGGTTAAAGTTGTTTCTGGTGGGAATTTACAATTAACTACAGCTAACCCAATTTCAGGTGATCCAGGAACTAATCCGGAACAGATGATTGGATTGGCACTAGCAACTTGTTTGAACGCAACGATTGAAGCTGATGAACATCGACGGGGATTAAAACACGAGAGCAGTGTCCAGGTCGGCATCACAATGTTGACTGATGATCCCGGCTTTCAATTCAAACTAGATGCCCAGGTAATAATTCCGCAGGTTGATCGGCAAACGGCCCACGCGATGTTGGCACGTGCTGAAAAACGGTGTCCAGTCGCTAAACTACTGCAAGATAGCTCTAACGTTACCGTTCACTTAGTCGATCACTTTGATTTTACAAATGAGAAGGCATAAAAATGAAATATTTGGTTACTAGTAATCGTGATATTAGATATAACTTGGCTTTGGAAACTTATTTGATGGAGCATGCTGACTTGGCAGAGCCAATACTGTACTTCTACATTAATTCGCCTTGCATTATCTTGGGGCGTTATCAAGATGCATACGAAGAAATTAATTTAGATTACGTCAAGAAACACAACATTATTGTCACGCGGCGAACTTCTGGTGGTGGAGCTGTTTATGATGACTTGGGCAATGTCAGCTTTAGCTTTATCACTAAAGATGATGGTGACTCAGTTGGTAACTTTCGTAAATTTACTGAACCAGTCATTGAAGCCCTTCATGAAATGGGTGCCCACAATGCTCAATTAGCGGGTAGAAATGACTTACAAATTGACGGCAAGAAATTTTCTGGCAATGCAATGAAAACGACCAATGGACGGATGTTCTCTCACGGTACTTTGATGTACGATGTTGATTTAGACGTGATTGGTAAGGCTCTAGATGTCCCAGCAGATAAGATTGCCTCGAAGGGGATTAAGTCGGTTCATTCGCGGGTGACGAACCTAAAGCCTTACTTTGCTCCCCAATACCAGTCATTAACGATTGAACAATTTCGCGATACTTTAGCGAAAAAGATTTTGGGTGTTGATGATTTAGCGCAAGCTCGAGAATATGTCTTAGATGATCAAACTAAACAACGAGTAGAAGAGTTAAATCAAAAGGTTTATTCGAACTGGGATTGGATCTATGGAAAATCACCTGAATCAGCTATTCAACACCGTCAGCATTTTGCTCAAGGAACCGTCGACTTTCGCTTGCAAATTGATAATGGTCGAATTAAATACTTAAAGACTTATGGGGATTTCTTTGGTCAACGAAAGATTGATGAATTTGAACAAGCCCTCATTGGGGTCCGGTATGACCGTCAAGCGGTGGAGAAAGCCCTCCAACCGCTCCAATTAAGTAACTATTTTGGTAAGATTAGTAAACAGCAGATTGTTGATTTATTAATGCGCCAAGAATAAGTAAAATTTTACTATTTGAGAGCACTTTCTTTATTTTGTGTTTATTTATGGTTAATTATGAAAGCTATTAGAATAAAAAGGGCGTTTTAAACCCATTTTTGTAATATAATTAAATCGTGCACAAAAACTGATATAGCAACATAGTAACCGCTTACTATGGATCGCTAAAATTAGGAGATGAAAATAAGTGCTTTCATTCTTAAAACCACGGCATAAACCAGCGGTACCTGCAGACCAAGCTAAACAAAAGTTTACTGCATACAAGTGGATGTCCTTGGTCGGGGTATTTATTGGTTATGCCGCTTTCTATATTGTTCGGAATAACTTTACGCTGTCGACGCCGAATATTAAGGCAACTCTGGACCTGTCAAAGGGTCAAATTGGGATGCTGTCTAGTTGCTTATTGATCGCCTATGGATTAGGTAAAGGGGTCATGAGTGCCTGGGCTGATAAGGCGGATCCAAAACGATTCATGGCCACTGGGTTAATTGCCTGTGCCATCATGAGTATGTGTCTCGCCGCGTTTGGTCATAATTTAATTTCATTAGCTATTATTTTGATTTTGCTTGGCCTTTTCCAGGGAATGGGGGTTGGACCTTCATTCATTATCTTGTCGACCTACTTTGACAAGAAACAGCGTGGCTTCATTACTTCCATCTGGAACTGTTCACACAATGTTGGTGGGGGATTAATTTCACCATTGGCTGGCTTTATGTTGGGAATGGTTGGTGCTGCTCACTGGCGTTTTGCAATGTACGTCTTTCCAGCATTAGTTGCGATTGTGATCGCCTGCTTAGTCCTCTGGTTAGTTAAAGGTCGTCCACAAGAAGAAGGGCTTCCTCCGCTGCCAGAAACCAAGGAACAGGAAAAAGGCATTGACTACAAAGATCTGTCATCTTGGCAAATTTTGACCCAATATGTCTTTAATAACCCTGGTGCTTGGCTGGTTTCCTTCATGGATACCTTCGTTTACATGATTCGGTTCGGGATCTTAACGTGGATTCCAATTTTCCTGATTCAGGCGAAGGGCTTCACGCACAGTCAAATGATGGTTGCCTTTGCTTTCTTCGAATGGGCTGCCATTCCATCAACCCTGTTAGCCGGGATCATTTCTGATAAGCTCTTCAAGAGTTACCGGATGCCACCGGCAATCATTGCCTTGGTACTGATTATCTTCTGCATCTTAGGTTACTGGAACGGTAAATCAGTTACTTCAGTTACGATTTACGCAGCCTTAGCTGGTTGCTTGGTTTACATTCCACAATTCTTGGACTCTGTTCAGACTATGGAAGTTGTTCCACCATTTGCTGTTGGTTCAACTGTTGGTCTTCGTGGATTCATGTCCTATGTTTTAGGTTCGACGTTAGGAACCAGTCTTCTTGGCTGGGCCGTTGATAAGTATGGCTGGAATGCCGGCCTGGTATTGCTGTTAGCCGCTACCGCTGGCTGCCTGCTTTGCTCAATCTTCTTACACATCTTTGTATTACGGAAAAAGGCTCAAGCACAAGCCCAAGACTAATTAGTGAGTGCAGACGGATCAGGTAATACTTTCTCATTTGTGCACGTTGTTAATTATTAGTCTGCATTATACTGATTCGTTTGAACCATTATTAAAACACCCCTGTCGTTTAATTAACGGTCAGGGGCGTTTTGGTGTTCCACAATTTAGAAAAAGGGTCTATATTAAACAGGTATGGACTTTGTGAATGCTAGATGGGAAGGATCGTCAGTGAATAAGCAGCAGAACAATTCGATGTCCATCCGGATTTTGGCGTTAGTTGTTGGGTTATTGTTAAATGCATTTGGTAATGGGTTAACGGTGTCAACCACTGTGGGGACTAGTCCGTGGACAGTATCAGAAGTAAATATTGCAGAACTAATTGGGACAACGGTAGGATTACCGATGTTCGTTGTCGGTACATTAACGGCAATTGCCAATCAACTACTTATTCGTCAATGGGATAAGTGGCGCTTCTTTGGCGAAGTAGCTTTTATTGCCTGCTTTTCTTCTTTTGTCGATATTTTTGTGAACTTCTTTAATCATTGTGGGGTGCCCACCTTGCCGTTTATTGTGCGGACTGGTTTGTGTTTCCTGGGTGTAGCTATTTTTTGTTGTGCGATTTCGATCTACCAACGGGCTAATTTAGTCATGCACCCGAATGATGATACGACGAATATTCTGCGGTTCTTATACTGTCACAATAAAGTAGTGGTCGCCCAACTTGTGAACTTTATTCCGCCGATTGTTATCATGGTGGTGACATTTTGCTTGAGTGGCCGTCTTTATGCCATCAATGTTGGGACCCTTTTTGCTTTACTGGCAAACGGACCGTTGATTGGTTTCTTTGACCGCCATATTTGGCATGGATTGAAACATAATTTTAGGGTTAAACAGATGAATTAAGGGTTTATAAATGAGATAAACCGCTTTCTTATCTATTAAGCGTTTCCAAGTAAGCACAATGACTTGGCTAACCAGACCAATAACAAGTATAATAATAAACAGATGTAAGGGGATGGATTAAAATGTCATTGATGAGAAATACGACTGATATTAATAAAACGAGCGAAAAGATTTATTTAGTAACCTTAGTTCGGCGAAGCGCTGATCGGCCAATGTACTTGGATCATATGCTGTATAAGTCTGCCGAAGAAGGTCAAAAGTTCATGGCACGTTTGGTTGAAGCATTTGCCAAAGCGGGCTACCGTGATAAGAAGATTAATGATGATCATTATCAATTAGATAATGGGTTGGATAAAATTAATCTGACTGGTAAAGAACATTCAGTATACAACGCTTAATGATAACTGCTTGTTGTTAATAAGATAGTATCTATTTTGACGACCAGCTTTATCAAATATTAACTCAATGAAAAAGTAGCAAAATAAAGGCCAGCCCTGGTGTACCGGGACTGGCCTTTTTACGCACGTAAAGAAGTGAGCGCATAATTCTTTAAGTTAGTAATTCTTGTAGTTCTGGTCCCCACCAAAGAGTAGATAGCACAAATAGCCCAAAACATATATATAATATACCTAATCCCTTATGATGTTTATCAACTTCATCATTGCTATCAAAAAATATTACCGGCAACGAATTGTAAGTATTAGATTAACTAGTGCTAGTTTAAAAACTGTATCCGGAGAACCGTTAACATATCCACTATATAGTAATGAGGCAGTAACGAAGGGTGATTTTATAGAGAGAATATTTAGATAACGCATACTATTTGATATAAAAAGCGCCAATCGTAGTCAGCACAGAAAAAGTAGCAATATTATTGCTTCACCTAATGAATCAGCTCAATTGTCTTTTTGATTAATCTTTTTACGTGCTTATTAGGCACGACAATGATTAGAATGCTGGTGTACAATTTGGATCAGTTGATTACTTATTCCGCGCTGGCCGGGCATCTGAAAAGATGCTCTTTTTTGTGCCTTAAATTTAAAATTAGGATCCATTTGTTAGAAATAACGCCCAAATTTAAAAAGCCGCTAGCATTTTCAGGTGCTAGCGGCTTCTTTCATAATTTAGCTTAGCAATGTTTTTTGACTAACGTATTTTTAGTTCGATATTCGAGCACTTGCTTACGATCTATCTATTACATATTACTATTATTTGAAGGGAAACTTGAATAAAGACATAAAATTATTCTATGTCATTTTATCAACAATTGTATTTACAAAATTAATAACATGAAGATATTGAGGACTGTACCTTAATATTCTGATAACATACAACTTATGTATTAACATTTATCATGATTTGCATATAATCAGAATTGATGAATAAAGATAAATGAGGTGTTTATAATGAGTTACAAAAATGTTTTAGTAGGAATTGATGGCTCCCGTCCTTCAAAAGAGGCTTTCTATAAAGCAGCTCGGATTGCTAAAAGAGATAATGCTTCATTACATATGCTAAGTGTTATTAATGGTCAACGGTTCCCTGAAAATACACCAAAAGGTTATGGCTTTGCGGATAACAGTATTTATCAACCAGCAGTTGATGAAATGAAGCGTCAACTTGCTGAATTCGAAAAGGTAGCCAAGGATCAAGGCATTTCCGATGTAAAAACAACCGTTATGATTGGTAGTCCAAAGGCAGAATTAGCAACTAAGTACCCTGAAAAGCATGATATTGATATGCTAGTACTTGGTGGTCAAGGATTGAATAGTGTAAGTAAACATGTTCTTGGTTCAACTGCTACTTACTGTGTCCGGGTTGCCAAGTGTGATTTGACGATTGTTAAAACTGATAATGGTAACAAGCTTATGGAAATTAAGTACTAATAATTAGTTGATACAATGTAATAAACACAGGAGTCTCTAGCAAGAAATTGCTGGGGACTTTTTGATTATTTGTCTTACTAAGCCAAAATAATGTACATACATTCATTATTATTCTAAAATTTAGGTAAGCGGTTACAATTAGTAACCATATATTGCGCATGTATTTTGGAAAGGAAGCTTTTGCGATGCGTGAACAAAGAGTAGCAGTTGTTACTGGGGCCGGACAAGGAATTGGTGAAGCAATCGTTCGCCAATTATCGGCAGATGGTTATGACGTCGTTGTTGCTGATTTGAATGGCGAAAATGCTAATAAGGTTGCTGATGACTTGAACAAAACCGGCCATAATGCAGTTGCCGTTGAAGGCAATGTTGCGAACAAAGCTGATCATGAAAAATTTGTTCAAGCTGCTGTTGAACATTTTGGTCGGCTTGACACCTACGTTAATAATGCTGGAATCATGATCGTTAAACCGGTTATGGACATTAATGAGGATGACTTAGAAAAAATCTATAAGGTTAATGTCTTTGGTGATGTTTGGGGAATTCAAGCGGCCGTGACACAATTTAAGAAGCAAAATGATGGTGATAAAGTTCGCAAGATCATCAATGCTTCCAGTGTTGCTGGTCATTTTGGGGATGCACTGATGGCCGCATACGGCAGTACAAAGTTTGCTGTTCGTGGTTTAACTCAGGTTGCTGCCCAGGAATTTGGTAAGCAGCATATTACAGTGAATGCTTACTGCCCAGGTATTGTGGACACGCCAATGTGGAAACAAATTGATAGCGACATGGTCAAACTCATGGGTGGTCAACCAGGAGACTACTGGAAGAAGTTCTCATCAAGTATTTCCGTTGGTAAGCCGGAAACACCACAAGAAGTAGCTGACTTTGTATCCTACTTGGCCTCACCAAAGGCCGACTACATGAATGGTCAAGCTGTTCAAATTGATGGTGGTATGCGGATGATTTAGTTTAGAATTTAATAAGGCAATGAGCACTCTGTCCAATTTAGGATGGAGCTTTTTATGCAGTTCTTTTGAAACGGACAAAAGTGTTATAATACTAATTGTCAATCAAGAGACGAATTGGAGAAGTACTCAAGTGGCTGAAGAGGCGCCCCTGCTAAGGGTGTAGGTCGTGAAAACGGCGCGAGGGTTCAAATCCCTCCTTCTCCGTTTTTTAAGGTATGAGGATACTCACTAGTGATAGGGGTGTCCTCTTTATTTTTTTAATAGGTGGTACTTAACTATGCCGAAATAGTATGGTCTTAACTTTAATAACCAAATTAAAAAATTAAATTTAGATTAGATATTGACAATAGCATTTTAAGAAACTATACTTTAGCCAACATCAAGAAAAGAATTAAGGAGTTCAAATCATGAGTTTTTCTAAAGCATCATTTAGTTACTATTATTATCAACCACGCTAGGGTTCACACCACACAGGTTGCGGGCTCTGGCTTAGTAACCTGTGTGGTTGATAATAACATGATTTACCAACCACGCAGCACATGTGAACACTGTGTGGTTGGATAAACTCCATTTAGCATTTTCATATTTGCTATAAAAAATCCTCACAGTGTTTCAACGCTGTGGGGATATTTTTTTACCAAGAATTTTGAGAAAGAGTGATTGTAATGATTATCGTATTAAAGAATGAAAACGCCCAATTAATGATTAACAAGTTAGAGAAGCATTTTGCTAGTGACCATCAAGTATTTGTTCATAATAATCGAGTTGCTATTCAAGGCGCTCATCCAGCAGATTTGACTGACGAAGAACGCGCACAAGCTAGTCAAATTATTACCGATGTTCCTAAAGCAGTGCAAGCTTCCCGTTTGTTCCATCCGGAAGACACAATTATCAAGACACCACATTCCGTGATTGGTGGCGACCACTTCACTTTAATGGCTGGTCCATGTTCGGTGGAATCAGCTGAACATGTGATGAAAATGGCCAAAGTGGCTAAAGACGCCGGAGCAACAGTACTGCGTGGTGGCGCCTTTAAGCCCCGCACTTCTCCTTACTCATTCCAAGGATTGGGTAAAGAAGGGTTAGTTGACTTGCGAAAGGCCGCTGACCACTTTGGACTGGATGTGATCACTGAAGTTATGGATGATGAACATGTCCCGTTGGTTGAACAGTTTACTGATATTTTCCAAATTGGCGCACGGAACATGCAAAACTTTTCGTTGCTGAAGGCGGTCGGGAAGACCCAAACGCCAGTGATGCTGAAGCGTGGTATGTCTGCAACCGTTGATGACGTGTTGAACGCAACCGAATACATTGCGGCTGGTGGTAATCATCAAATTATGATTGCCGAACGAGGCATTCGGACATTTGATAACAAGTACACTCGCAACACATTTGATGCTGGTGTTATTCCTGTCCTGCAAAAGCTGACTCATTACCCAGTCATTGCTGATCCAAGCCATGCTGCTGGTCATACGGAATTTGTAACACCATTAGCACTTGCCGGGACAGCGGCTGGTGCATCAGGATTAATTGTTGAAATTCATGATGATCCGGCACACGCCTTGTCTGATGGTCCACAAGCACTTCAGCCAGACCAATTTAAGACAATGGTCAAGAAAGTTAATGCCGTTCGTAAGGCACTTCAAGCATTCAATTAAGGAGTAATGTTTTTATGAAAAAGATTACAGTCGCACTAACGAATAAGCATTATGATGTCTTAATTGAAAAGGGACTACTCAATAATGCTGGTAAGTTGATCTCATCTGTTTGGGCACCACGGAAGGTTGCCATTGTGAGTGATGATAATGTCGCCCCATTATACCAGCAACAACTCGCAGACCAATTAACGAATAATGGGTTTACTGTTCATTGTTATCAATTTCCTGCTGGCGAAGCTTCCAAGTCATTGTCACAATTACAAACATTAGCTCAGCAACTAGTGACAGATAATTTTAATCGTGATGACGGAGTGGTTGCCCTTGGCGGCGGGGTGACGGGTGACTTAGCAGGCTTTCTGGCAGCCACCTATATGCGTGGCATCTCTCTAATTCAGGTTCCTACTTCATTATTAGCACAAGTTGATAGCTCAGTTGGTGGTAAAACAGCTGTTGATTTGGGAACTACTAAGAACATTGTAGGATCCTTTTACGAACCAGACTTAGTCTTAATTGACCCCACAACACTGAAGACACTAACGCAGCGGGATTTAGTTGAAGGTTACGGGGAAATTGTTAAGGTTGCAGCAATGACCGGTGGCAACTTCTGGCAACTAATCGAAAAGATTGAAAGTCCCACTGATATTCTTGCTAATGCGATGAGTTTAAGCGAAGGTTCCATCCAATTCAAGGCAGATATTGTTATGGCAGATGAAAAGGAGGGTGGCCAGAGACAACTTTTGAACTTTGGGCACACAATTGGCCATGCGGTAGAAGCATTAGCAAACGGCAAGTTACGTCATGGAGAAGCAGTTAGCATTGGCACAGTCGCTATTTGTCAAGATTTTGAAGAAGCAGGCAAAACTGTGGCAGGAGTAACCGCCAAGATCCGTACTCAATTAGCGGCAGTGGGGCTACCTGTTAGCTCTCCGCTGTTAAGCTCACCACAGATCCTAGATAAAATTAAACACGATAAAAAGAACCACAATGGGCACTTGAACTTAGTCTATATTAAGAAGATTGGCCAACCAGCAATCTTAACAGTTCCAGAAAATCAGATTTCTAATACGTTAAAAGTACCACGGCAGTAAGGAGCAATGAATTATGGTTATGAACTCAATTAAAAACAAAGCAGTCTTAAACAATATTACATGGGTGGAAGGTAATGCGGATTCAACAATCACTAGTCAGCAAATTAAAACGGCCTTACATCATCAACAACCAGTTTGTTTTCGAATTGATGAAGGGGCCCAACAACTAACACCCTTTGAATTTGTTGAAAGAATTAGTCGTCAATTCGACAACTGCTTACATGATTTAACTAAACAGCAAATTCAACACATTAATTTTATTTACCAGCCTCAATGGACGAGTCATTTGAATCATCAGCAGCAAATGATTCTTAGCCGATTAATTCAAGATGCATTAACAGACCTCTTTGGTCAAAGTGTTGTTGCCGATAACATCACAGTTGGCTTTGCTGCCCAGTAAAGCATATTGAGAGAAAAAGATTGATTATTAAATAAGGAGAATTATTATGACAAAACAAGATCGTGAACTAGCAAGACAGGTTGCCGAACAAGAAGTTAAATTAATTTCATCTAATGTTAATGAATTGAGGAGTAAATAAAATGGAACGAATTGATGGGCATACCGGTTTATTTGGTATTTTTGCAACACCAATCAAGCATTCATTATCTCCTAAAATGCACAATAACGCTTTTGCCAAACTCGGTTTAAATGATGTTTACTTGGCATTTGAAGTTGGGCAAGACCAGTTAGCGAACGCGGTTCAATCAATGCGGACTCTTCATATGCGGGGAGCCAATATTTCAATGCCCAATAAACAAGCTATCGTTCCGCTATTGGATAAACTTTCGCCAGCAGCCCAATTAACAGGAACAGTTAATACCGTCGTCAATGATCATGGCGTTTTAACTGGTCATATCACCGATGGAACCGGCTTTATGCAGGCTTTACGGGATGAAGGACTAAATATTTTGGGAGCCAAAATGGTATTAGCCGGAGCCGGTGGTGCAGGGACAGCCATTGCTATTCAAGCAGCGTTAGATGGTGTTGGTGAAATTGCCATTTTTAACCGCCGTTCCGGTGCTAAATGGTCTCAAGCATGTAAAAATGTAGAGTTGATTAATCATCATACGAAGTGCCACGCGACGCTGCATGCATTAGAAGATCAAAGTGATTTCAAACAAGAATTAGCTAGTGCAGATATTTACTGTGATACGACTAGTTTGGGGATGAAACCACATGAAAATGAATCAGTCGTCAACGATCCGACCTGGTTTCACCAACAAATGATTGTTTTTGATGCTGTTTACGCCCCACGTGAAACGAAATTGTTGAAAGTGGCTAAACAAGCCGGAGTGGCTCACCGGTTAAATGGGATCGGAATGATTATTGAACAAGGAGCAGAAGCCTTTCAATTATGGACGGGCAAACAAATGCCAGTTGATTACATTCGCCACCTATTATTTGAGGATGATCAAGTTGCCAAAAATAAAAATTAAAGATTTAGTTTTAGGAGTAGGGAAGCCTAAGATTGCGGTTCCGCTAGTAGGGACTAGCTTACAGTCAATTATCTATGCAGCACATCAAATTGGGCAAAAACCGGCAATCGACCTAGTAGAGTGGCGGATCGATTTTTTAAGTGATCTTAATAATATTGCTAAATTAGTAGATACTGCACATCAATTACAAGCACTGATTGCTCCTCGACCACTATTGATTACCTTACGAACGCAAGTTGAGGGTGGTCATTTTAATGAAGGCGATCAGGCATATGCAAATATTTATCAGGAACTATTGGAGAATCATTGTATGGACTTGATTGACCTTGAAATAACGGCTCACTCATCTGTGGTTATTCAACAGCTCGTAAAATTAGCACATCGGCAGAATGCCAAAGTGATTATGAGTAGCCATGATTTTAAACAAACACCGCCGACTGCGAGACTGACAAGTTGTTTACATCAAATGGAAAGGGCAGGAGGCGATATTGCTAAAATTGCGGTAATGCCTAAGAATACTACTGACATTCTCCGTCTCCTTGAAGTTACTAATGATTATCATCTTAAGGGGAAACTACCATTAATCTCCATGTCGATGGGCCAATTAGGAAAAATTACAAGAATTAGTGGTGAATTATTTGGCTCCTGCATTACATTCGCCAGTTTATCCCAGGCATCTGCACCAGGTCAGATTAGATTGGAATCCATGAAAATGATGATCGATGAGTTGAGTATTAACGACAACTGAACTTTGTGTTTTGAATATGCTTAGTTATTTGAAAAAATCCCCAATGATTAGTCGGGCAAACTAATCATTGGGGATTTTTGTAATTATGTATTGCAGATGGTGGTTGATCATTATTGAAATAAGCAACTTTAATGTCATTTGTGCTATCTCGATGAGAGATATCGTAACAATACTTTTGCAGTATACTAGAGGAGATGTGATGTTAGGGGGAGGATAAACAATGAAACATCAACAAATACTTGCATTAGGGCTGTTACCATTAACAGCCATATGCTTAACAGCATGTGGTAATAATAGTAAGTCGAGTTCAACAAGTAGTTCGTCAAATAGTGCCATTCAACGTTCGGCATCTAATAGTACTAGTAGTTCTAGTAATAATGATGCCTCAGTTAGCCAATTGCAACCTAAACAAGTTGCAGCAGCGGTTTTGACAGCTGGTGCTAAGGATAATGGTGCGTGGAGTAACCTTAAAGATTCGGCAACTAATGGTGATGGCAATTTACAGGTAACCGTTATTTCAAGTGATGGTCCAAAGGTCACGCAAGCAGGGACAGGGACATTCTACATGTTTACTTTGGGTGACCAGACTGGCGGAATGATTAATGGGTACACAATGAGCCCAGATGGGAAAACCATTTACCTTTATAGTGAAGGAACGCATGATTCAGCCGAAAGGACGGTATTGCCATTCAAGACCATTTCAGCTAGTCAGGTAATTCAAATTGCTCATTCCGGGAGTATAAATGACATTGCTGATAATGCAAAAATTACTGCTGATAATTAGTATCAACATTTTAAACTGTTAAAGAGGCATTTAGTACCAAGAATTATCTCGATGCTAAATGCCTCTTTATTTAAGTTCATTTTAGTTACTCATAATATCTTTTATCTCATCCGCAATGGACTGCGGTGAACGACCATCAGTGTCGATGGTGATATCAGCACATTCTTCGTATTTTGACTGACGCTTTGCTAATAGCTTCCCTAAACCGATGACATCTAATTGGTTGGCAATCGGTCGATCGTGGGAGCCTTGAATGCGGCGAGCAGTTTCTTCGGGTGAAGCATGAAGCAAAATAACTGGCGCAGGATCTTCTTGAAGTTTTAACCGATTGTCAGCCCGCAAAGGGGTTCCACCACCGGTAGCCAAGATACCATCCTTAGATTGCAGCGTTTCTAGCAAAACTTGGTGCTCAATTTGGCGGAAACCAATTTCACCGGAACGCTTAAAAATTTGCGGAATCGACATTTGACTGTGATCAATAATTGCTTGGTCGAGATCAGTGACTGGTAAATTGAGTTGATCGCTTAAAAGATTGCTGACGGTGGTCTTGCCACTCCCCATAAAACCAATTAAAATCACTTTCATCCTATTTCACCTCAGTTCAATTCTTTGCGAATCGTTGCTGCTTCACTAAATAACTCTCTCAAAGTCGTTAAGTCACCTTTGTTGATTGCAGTTCGTACTTTTTGTAAATCTGTTATGTATTCGTCTAATTGGTGCAGAATGTCAGTCCGATTGTTCTGCATGATGGCTGTCCACATGGTTGGGTCAGCTTGAGCAATTCGGGTAGTAGACTTAAAGCCCCCGGCAGCCGCGTTAATTCCTGGTTGTTGACCAGCTAAAGTGTAGGCAGTTTGTTGTACTAGCGTGTAAGCCAAAATATGGGGAAGGTGGCTAATTTGAGCCACTAATTTATCGTGATCTTCAGCTTTAATGGGTGTCCACTTTACCCCAGCAGCAATAAGGAGGGACCGCAGTCGTTGTGCGCTATCCCCCTTAATTGTTGGTACCAGGAAGTAAAAGGCGTCTTTGAATAGGTCAGCTTTACCGGCCTGGGCACCGGTTAAGTGAGACCCGGCCATTGGGTGGCCGCCTACAAAATCAATTCCTTTAGTCGTTAATGCCTGGGCTGCGTGCATAATGGTCTGCTTGGTGGACCCGACATCAGTAATCACCACTGAAGGCTTTAGAGGCAACTGAGCTAACTGCTGAATGTCTGTCACAATTTGCGATACCGGAGTTGCCAAAATAATGAAATCAGCCTGACTAGCCGCCTCCAGATTTGTCACTGCTTGGTCAATAAAGCCTTGCTGACGGGCAAATGTAATATTATCCTGGTCCGGATCAATTGCTAGCACTATTGCGTCTGGATGACCCTGCTTAATAATTCTGGCTAATGATGAACCGATTAAACCAAGACCCTTAATTAAGATCGTTGTCATGTTGCGTGCCTCCTAGAAGAGTTGCCAAGTCGTCAAAGAAACCAGGGTAAGAAACGGCCACGGCATCTGCATGGGCGAGTTGTAGCGGTTGGTCAGCTTTTAAAGCAGCAATTGCATCCATCATCCCCAACCGGTGGTCACCGTAACTCTCAAGTTGTGGATCTTGAACGTCCCATGATGAGCGACCGTCAATAACCATCCCATCAGGCAACTCTTTGACCTGCACGCCGAGTTTGCGTAATTCAGCGACGACGGTCTTAATCCGGTCAGTTTCTTTGACCCGTAGCTCTTGGGCCCCGTGGATCGTTGATTGGCCATCTGCACACGCAGCCAACAGAGCTACTAGGGGCAGCTCATCAATCACTGCCGGAATATCTTTAGCTGTTAAGTGAATTGGACGAAGAGCACTACTTTCAATCGTAATATCGCCGCTTGGTTCGCCAGTAGAGAATCGTTCCTCAATTGTTAGCTTGGCCCCCATTTGTCGAAGGATGTCGATGATTCCAGTCCGGGTAGGATTCAGGTTGACGCCTTTTAGAGTCACCTTGGAATGTGGAACAATGGTGGCGGCGACTAAGAAGAAAGCAGCTGATGACATATCACCGGGGACAGTAATTTCCCGGCCAATCAATGGTGACCCTGGCTCAACCAAGATGATTTTATGGGCGACAGTGCGAATGTGAGCACCAAATTGACGTAGCATAATCTCCGTATGGTTGCGAGTTGGTAATTTCTCGACAATTGTTGATGATTGCTTAGCTTGCAGGGCAGCAAAGATTAAAGCACTTTTAACTTGGGCAGAGGCTACTTTCATCTCGTATTCGGCACCGTGGAGTTGCTGGCCGACAATGGTTGCCGGTAATGTTCCGTTAGTCGTCAATTGGACTTCACCACCGAAGGCTTTCAATGGTTCACTGACCCGTTTCATGGGCCGTTTTGATAAGGAAGCATCGCCAATAAGTTTTGTAGTAAATTGACTACCAGCTAATAGTCCCATCATCAGACGTGTGGTGGTGCCCGAATTACCCATGTCTAAGGGATGAGAGGCAGGATGTAGACCAGCAAAGCCCTTTCCATGAACCGTGATGGTGTCACCATTATCTTCAATCTGAACTCCTAAGTCACGAAATGCCTGTAGAGTTGACAAGCAATCATTACCCCGCAGAAAATGATGAATGGTAGTAGTTCCCTCAGCAATAGAGCCAATCATAATGGCTCGGTGAGAGATACTCTTATCTCCAGGAACAGTTAAAGTACCATGAAGACCTGTTTGGTTAGCAATTGGTAGTTCTTTCATCAGTAAAGTCCTTTCTAATAGTTATTTAGAAATCTGCATTATGTTTACGGTATTGAGCGACCCCTGCTTTTAAGCGAACTAAACTAGCTGATTCAAAAGTATCAGTGATTGCTTTGGCTAGTTCAATGGCCACGACATTTTCAACGACAATGGAAGCCGGGACGATGGCGGTGACGTCAGAACGTTCAACATTGGCTTTCAGTTTCTCCTTGCTGTTAATATCAACTGTTTGAAGGGGCTTGTAAAGAGTGGGAATTGGTTTCATTGCTGCGTTGACAATGATTGGCATTCCGTTTGTCATTCCACCTTCAAAGCCACCGAGATGATTGGATAAGCGACTAAAGCCAGTCCCCTTATGGTAGTCGATCTGGTCCATAATTTGGCTTCCCGGGTGTTCAGCATCAGCAAAACCATCGCCAAAGCTAACCCCCTTCATAGCATTTACTCCCATTACGGCGCCGGCAATTTTACCATCTAATTTAGTGTCCCAGCTTATGTAAGAACCAAGGCCAGCGGGTACGTTTTCAGCAATGACCCGAATGGTGCCGCCTAATGAATCACCAGCCCGCTTTGTGTCATCAATCAATTGGTGGATTGCTGGTACTTGTTCCTGGTTGAGAATACGGAGGTCGTTTTGCTTGATGGTCGCTTGAATTTGCTGCACAGATAAGGAATTATTAGCAGTTACTTTGATAGAACCAACTTGCTGAACGAAGCCTACCAAGTGGATATCGAGGGCTGCTAATAATTGTTCGCAGAGGTTACCAATAGCAACCCGCATGGCAGTTTCACGAGCCGAAGAACGCTCAAGCACATTTCGCAGGTCGCGGTGATCGTACTTCATCCCCCCGACAAGGTCCGCATGACCAGGGCGGGGATGCTCCACTTTACGGACTGAATTCTCAGGGGTTGCCGGGCTCACTGGATCCATGATTGCTGACCAATTAGCATGGTCACGATTCTGAATGGTCAGTGCAATTGGTGACCCGAGGGTAACACCGTGACGAACACCGCCGACAATTTGAACCTGGTCATGTTCAATTTTTTGCCGATTACCACGGCCGTAGCCACCTTGGCGGGCGGCTAATGCAGCATTGATCTGTTCAACATCAATCGGTAATCCAGCCGGCAGTCCTTCAATAATACCGGTAAGTTGGGGACCATGAGATTCACCAGCGGTAATAAAATTCATGGGTTAATCTTCCTTTCTGAGAGCTTGTTCATATTGACGAGATTGTTTCATAATATCTTTAAAGATTGCAGCAATGAATGGTGCTTTAGCCGGATCTGAAGTCTCAGCAGTGACTTTGTTGAGAATAGCCTGTTCACGTTGCTGGTCCAAGATTGGCAATTGGTGTGCCACTTTATAGTTATTGACTTTGGTAACGGCCGTGAAACGTTGTTCTAAGAGTTTTACTAACTGTTGGTTAATGCGGTTAATTTCTTGTCGTGCTTGATCGAGCTCCGTCATTAAAATCACTCCTTAAGCTTGACGAACTGGCTTTTGTAAGACAGCTAAGATAATCATCAGAACTGTCCCAATAATGCCGACAATGATATCAGCACCAAATGTTGCTGTAATGCTGTGGGTGGAAAGAACTCCAGTGATCAATGGAACGGTGAAGGATGCAATTGATCCAAAGAAGTAGAAGATTCCGGTAATCATTCCGCGGTGAGCAGGGAACATGTTCATGAAGACGGTTAAGCCGGTTTGCATTACTCCAGATGCAGCAGAAAGGCCGAAGATAAATGATGCAACATTGGCGATTAAGACATTTCGACCAGCTACCAAGATAATTACTAATGACAGAACCGCAACTAAGTTTAGACTGATTAATAGCTTCATCTCACTAGCATTGTGTTTGAGCAGGAAGAAGAGGGTGAGAACCCCGGCCATTGAGCCAATGCTGTAGCAAGACATGACGGTATGGGCGGCAATGTTACCAAAATTGAATGCCCGTTGAGTGAAGAGGGTGATCCATTGCGTGAACCAGATCATCAGGGCCATTGAAGTGTAACCGTATGCCAAGAGAACGATGGTTGATAAGACTGTCCGCACCTTGCTTTGTTTGTGGGCATGTTCACCCAGATCAACCTTACTTGGCGCTTTGATTACAGGGAACTTCAAAGATGACATGTTGATGATGTTGATCACCAGCAGGGCAGCCATGATGATGAATGACCAGCCAAACCATAAGTTTTTGGCATTCAGAGTGGCGATAATTAATGGAAGAATAAATTCACCGATGGACATGAAACCTTTGATAAGGATGGTGTCGTAACCATTTCCATCATTCATTTCAACCAAGGTAGTGTACGTTCCCGCATCAAGGGCTGAGTTGGCAATCCCAGCAAGAATTGCTAAGCAGTAAGCGACGGGAACACTATGGGTCATGATCATTCCCACAGCGAAGATCAAGTATGATAGCATCCCAATATTAACGAGTAATTTACGGCTAAAGAGGTCGGCTAAAGTACCCGTAATGAGGTATGAAATTAACCGGCCAATCCCAACTCCTGAGATAACAAATGAAACAGTTTTAACAGGAACTGACCAGGCACCACCAAGGGCTACCATGTTCTGAGCTAAGATGATTAATCCAAAGCCATGAATAAGGTAGTTGAGGTAGAGGCTCAAAGTCAAACGTCTACGGTTAATTTGTGGTTCTTCAGTAACAGTTGCTTGCATGAGTAAAACTCTTTCTATATAAATCAAAAACGACCAACTAGTTGAGACGTTGCTCAATCTAGTCGGTCGTTCTAATTCAAGAAGGCATTAATGGCGCTTGATTAGAAAATAAATGATGATCTTGCTAGATTGCGTTCCCTAGCAAAGTCACATTAACGATTCCCTTGCTGAGGTCCGAACGTCCCCGTCCGCACCCCAAATAGCACGGACTTAATTCATGTCAGCAAGGCGATAATACTTATGCATCGTTAATGTGTTTTGGTTCATCATTAAATCTTCCCTTCATTTGATGTTGTAATTATTAAAGCATTCTCATTTTACCTTGTCAAGGTCTAATTTTAAATTAATTTTTGATTGAGAATTACTCCTTGGGCGCTCTATAATGTGGGTATTAAGTTAGAGGGAGAATATTTATATGGCAAAAAAGGAATCTGTTTTTACGAGGGATGTCGTCCTCGTCATGGCGGCGTCTTTCTTCTTTATGTTCGCTAATATGTATTGCAACCCGCTAATCAACGGGTATGCCAAAGATTTGGGCGCATCGAGTGCCTTTGCTGGTTTTATCGTCGGCGTGATGAGCATTGTTGCGATGTTTTTACGACCGATTGTTGGTAACCTCACTGACCGTTTTTCAAAATACCGGTTAGCTTTTTGGGGTGGGGCCTTGTCGTTTATTGGCATTGCTGGTTATATCGTGACACCCAATAGTGGTTTACTCCTGCTATTTCGTTTAATCAATGGGACTGGTTATGTTTTATGTACCGTTTGCATGACTACCTGGTTATCATATTTAGTTCCCTTTTCCCATGTTGGGGAGGCCATGAGTTTTTATGGCATTATGAATGCATTAGCAATGGCCTTTGCACCTGCGGTATCCATTGACTTGTACCATGTCATTGGTTACCGAACAGCAATCGTAATTTCTGCTTTGGCATCCCTTTGCATGATCATTACGATCCAATTTGTTTCTAATCGTGCCCAACCAACCGCTGAACAAGCGGCAACGGCTGCCAAGGGTAAGTTAAAGATTATTCAGAAGCAATGCTTACCAATTGCTGCCATGGTGGCATTATTCGCCATGCCGTACTTTATTACCCAAGCTGACATTGTGACTTATGTTGAACAACGTCATTTAACAGTGGCAGTTGGGATGTATTTCTTAATCTATGCGGCGTTTTTAATGCTAATTCGACTGTTCCTACGAAATCAGTTTGATACTGTTCGTTTCGGTGTCTGGCTATACGCTAGTGTTGCCGCAGATGCATTTTACCTTGTAATGCTGGTTATTATGAAAAATAATTGGCAGATGGCCTTGGCTGCTGCGGGGATGGCAATTGGTTATGGAACCTTGTACTCGGTTTGCCAGTCAACAGCGATGATGGTTGCTCCAAAGAGTGAACGTGGCTTAGCTTCAGCCACCTTCTTCTTGGGACTCGATATTGGGATGTCGTTTGGACCGATCATTGCCGGCTTTGTTGATACGCTTTTGCCAATTAAGTACTTCTATGTCGTTTGGCTGATCATTGTCCCAGTACTACTAATCATTTACTGGGCCAACCGGCAGATGTTAAATGGGGCCATTAATAACCACTAACTCCTTTTCTGATAGAATAGTAGTGAACGATGAATAAGGAGATGACTAGGAATGGCCCAACTAGATCAAATTAAATTGGCGACAGTTGATGATCTTGCAGAAGTTGCCAAAATGTACCACGAGGTGTGCGACCATCAATCATTAGATGAATATGGGGCGGACTGGACCTGGGGTGAATATCCAAGTGTTGAGGGCTTACGTGACTATATTCAGCATGCGCTGATCGTGACTGGGTGGAAAGATGGACGGTGCGTTGCTGCTGGTGTATTAACTGCTGGTGAGGATGATGAATACCGGCAGGTTAACTGGCCACTTAAAGCCACTGACCAAGAGATTGTTGTCTTGCACTTGTTCACTGTTCACCCAGATTATCGGGGCACTGGTATTGCGGATGAAATGTTTGAGGCGGTATTAACGGTCGCTCGTCAGCATGATTTCCGTGTATTGCACCTGGATGTTTTAGCGGCTAATATTCCTTCAGAAAAACTCTATGTTAAACATGGTTGCCAGGTAGTGACTGATTTGACGATTCATTACGACGATATTGGTGACCAGCAAGCTCGTGTTCTCCAGTATCAGTTGATGAACTAATTTTTGAGAACTTCTAAAATTTGGTAGAAAAATGCTTCATTTTGGTGAAAAAAGTTTACAATATAACTCGAAAGGAAGCATGAATCATGGAAATTAATGAAGATGCTCTTAAGAACTTCCAAAACTCGAAGTTTGATTTTGTTGATGCAAAGGGTAACGATGTTGACTTCAGTAATCTGAGCGACGACGTAAAGTACACTTTACGTGACGGCAAGGAAATTGTTGAAGACAACATGAGTGCCAAGGACGTTGTTGACACAATCAACAATGAGTATGGCAAGAAACTCAATGTCTGATTCATTACCTGATCTGCTAACTTTCGGAGCCTTCCCAGCAATAAGCGGGAAGGTTCTTTTTTTGCTTCATTACATTGCTAAAATTAACAAGATACTTATAATTTGTTAAATATTAAGTCAAATAATGGGCAAATTACTTTATAATTTTGTGTTCAACATAGTATAATTGAAATCGTGGTAAGCGCTTACAAAAAAGGAGGCAATATTATGAGTCAAAAAGTTGCATTAGTTACCGGTGGTAGCCAAGGAATTGGTAAAGCAATCGCTGAACGATTAGTTCACGATGGCTTTGCTGTTTCAATTGTTGCATTGGAACAAGACAAGATTGACGACACTGTTAAGGAATTGGAAGCCAAGGGTGCCAAAGCGTTGGGAATTGCTGCGGATGTTTCTGACCGTGACGCTGTCTTTAACGCTGTTAATGAAACCGTTGATAAACTTGGCGATTTAAACGTTATGGTTAACAATGCCGGCTTAGGACCAACTACCCCTATTGACACTATCACTCCTGATCAATTCAAGACGGTTTATGGCGTCAACGTTGGTGGTGTTCTATGGGGCATTCAAGCTGCACACCAAGCATTTAAGAAATTGGGACATGGCGGCAAGATCATTAACGCTACTTCCCAAGCTGGTGTTGTTGGTAACCCGAACTTAGCCCTGTACTCTGGCACTAAGTTTGCTATCCGGGGGATTACCCAAGTTGCTGCCCGTGATTTGGCTGACGAAGGTATCACCGTTAATGCATACGCTCCAGGGATTGTTAAGACGCCAATGATGTTCGATATTGCTCATCAAGTTGGGAAGAATGCTGGCAAGAGTGACGAGTGGGGGATGCAAACCTTCGCTAAGAATATTGCCTTGAAACGGTTATCTGAACCAGAAGATGTTGCCAATGCTGTTGGCTTCTTAGCTGGCCCAGATTCTAATTACATTACTGGTCAAACCATCATTGTTGATGGTGGAATGCAGTTCCATTAGTCATAAATACGCACCGTTAGGGATCAGCCTAATGGTGCTTTTTGGGTTGAAAATATGAACAAACTAGACCATAAACAGACAATTGCACTAGGCACATTAATAGTTATTGCAATCGGCTGGCCCGTTTACTTAGCCCGCCAATTAAACAAGCATCGTCAGTAAATATTAGCCCTGCTAGTAAAAAAATTACTAGTAGGGCTAATTTATTTTTATGTATTTATTTGCATTTATCGCTAAATATAGTTACTATATTGATTAAATATTCATAATAACTAATATTTTTTAGTTAGGTTGGATGCATTAATGGGGTAAAAATGAGAGCTTACTCATGATACAATTATCATGTAAACGCTTTAATAGCTATTTTTGGAGGGATGAACATGGATAAGGATAAGCAAATCGCCATTTTATCGAAATTGATTTCAATTAAGTCAGTTAATGATAATGAAGCAGAAGTCGCTGACTATATTGAATCATTGTTCAAGCCATATGAGGATCAAGGCGTTCAGATTGATCGTGTTCAATACGCACCTGGCCGTGATAACCTGGTAGTCACTATTGGCTCTGGTGATAAGATGCTGGGCTTCTCTGGTCATGAAGACGTGGTGTCTGAAGGAGATGCGAGCCAGTGGTCTTCGGATCCATTTAAGGCCACGATTAAGGATGGCAAGTTGTATGGGCGTGGTGCTGCGGATATGAAGAGTGGTTTGGCCGCACTGATTATTGCAATGATTGATATGTTAGATAATCATAACGTGCCGGGCAAAATTCGCTTGCTGTGCACGGTTGGAGAAGAAACCGGTGAGTACGGTGCCGCTCAACTTACTAAGGAAGGCTATGCTGATGGTTTAGCAGGCCTGATTATTGCTGAACCTGGTAACAGCATGACCGAGATTGGCTATACGTCTAAAGGAGTAATTGACTACATTGTTACTTCCATTGGTAAGCAAGCCCACAGTTCACAGCCACAGAATGGGATTAACGCAATTGACCACTTGGTTGATTTTGCAACCCAGGTTAAACCATTAATGGCCAAGTTTGATAAGGTTAACCCCATTTTAGGCAAATTGACGCATGTTCAATCGGTCTTCCAAGGTGGTTCGCAGATCAACTCAGTTCCAGCCAAAGCGATTATTAAGGGAAATATTCGGACCATTCCTGAATACCCAAACCAAGTTGTCTTTGATGCGCTGAACAAGCTGGTAGCTGACCTCAACCAAAAGCCAGGTTACGACCTTAGCATCCGTTACAGTTTTCCAGAAGAAGCAATGCCGGGAGATAAGGATGCACCATTAATTAAGTTGATGGAAAAGGTTCATGATGAAATTTTTGATGGTCCAGTAAAGGCCATTGGTCAATCTGGGGCATCCGATGGGTCCGAATTTTTACATGGGAAGGGTGACTTTGCGATTGCCGAAATCGGCCCTGGTAACAATACTCAACACCAGACAGACGAGAATGTTGAAGTAGATGTTTTCCATAAGTCTGTTGAGTTTTATAAACAAGTAGCTCAAGAATTTTTTGCTGACTGAGGTGACTATGGATGGAGAATCAGACAAAACCAAAACATAAATTTCATATGCCGTCGGCGTTTACAATCCTGTTTATGCTGATTGTGCTGATTGCCATTTTGACATGGATTGTACCAGCTGGTGAGTATAAAGTTGATTCCGCCGGGAACATGATTTCCGGGACCTATCATACAGTTGCCGCCCATCCTCAAGGTATTTGGGATGTCTTCATGGCGCCCGTAATTGGAATGATTGGTAACAAGGCTACGACGGGTGCCATTGATATTGCCCTCTTCATTCTGGTTATTGGTGGTTTCTTAGGAGTCGTCAATAAGACTGGTGCTCTGGATGATGGGATTCGTTCCATCGTTACGAACTCCAAGGGGCATGAAAAACGATTAATTGTTATTTTGACTATCATTTTTGCTATTGGTGGTTCAACTTACGGGATGGGTGAAGAAACCTTAGCATTTTTCCCGCTAATTGTGCCGATCATGATGGGGGTTGGTTATGACTCCTTGGTTGCGGCCGGAATTATTTTATTGGGAACCCGGGTTGGGGACTTAGCATCAACGGTGAATCCATTCTCAACAGGGGTTGCTTCCGGAATTATTAAAATTTCTCCCGGATCGGGTCTGGGTTCACGGATTATCTTATTAGTGATCGTGACCGCTTTGACGATTGCCTTTGTTATCCACTATGCTGACAAGATCAAGAAAGACCCGACCAAGTCTTTAGTTTATAAACAACGAAAGGCTGATATGAAGTTTTTCGAAGTGGAGGAACGGAGTAGTAAGCCCAAGCCATTAACTAAGGTTCAAAAGCATGTTTTATGGGTCTTTGCCCTGACATTCATCATCATGATTGTGGGATTAGTGCCATGGACGAGTATTAATAAGTCATGGACATTCTTTGATGCCTTTACCAAGTGGTTAACCAGCGTACCATTCCTTGGTAATTTCTTGGGTGCTGACATGACAGCACTAGGTAGTTGGTACTTTAACGAAATTACGATGCTCTTCCTGTTTATGTCGGTCGTAATTATGTTCGTTGGCCACATTAAAGAGGCTGATTTTATTGATTCCTTCATGAAAGGAATGGGTGAATTATTGAACGTTGCGATTATTGTTGCGGTTGCCCGGGGAATCCAGGTTGTAATGAACAACGGTAAGATTACTGGGACGATCCTCCACTGGGGTGAATTGTCACTTGGTGGGATGCCAAAAGCAGCGTTTATTATCTTAGCATTTATTTTCTTCATTATTTTGTCATTCTTGATTCCATCTAGTTCTGGCCTAGCAGCGGCGACAATGGGCATCATGGGGTCGTTAGCTCACTTTGCCCATGTTGATGGCAGTGTTCTGGTCACTTCTTACCAGGCCGCAACTGGATTGATTACTGCCGTAACACCAACAGCGGGGATGCTCGTCGGGGCACTGGCCCTGTCACGGATCCCAATTACCATTTACTGGAAGTGGGTCTATAAGTTTATCCTCTTGCTGTTCTTCGTTACCTGTGTATATTTAGCAATATTGACAATGATGTGAGCGTGGAAAACTGTTTTGATTATGTTGCATTATGCACTCTAGTTTTTCTTCAACACTCATCATTAACACAAAGCGTGATCACAGTTATTTACTGCGGTCACGCTTTTAGATTATCCAAATGGGCTAAAAAGTAGTACAGTAGAAAGGTAACTTATTTGAGAGGAAAGATAACTGAATGAAGTCCTTATTACGTGGCTGGATCACATTAGTTGCTGTGTTATTGATGTCGGTTGGAGCATCAGCTAGTACCCATGCTCAGCATATGCGAACACCCATTGATTGGCATAAGTCCTCAGAAACGGTTGCTTATCCTGATGTTAAACAGGCGAAGAATCTGTGGATTAAAGTGGATTTGAAACACAACCGCACTTATATCTATGATGGATCTAAATTACTCTATACCATGTATAGTTCAGCTGGCATTTACAAAAAGAACAATGCTTCTGGTAAGAAACAGAGTGTGACGCCCACAGGCACCTTTCATGTTCAAAATATTCGCAAAGATCGCGTGTATAATCCAAGTCTTGGTTTAGGGGCTAACTATTGTATTTCCTGGAACGGCGACTATATGTTTCACTCCGTTGTCACAGACCAGCGGCCACATCATTATTTAAAAGATGATGCGGCTAAGCTTGGAAAAGCACCCAGCTCTCCTGGATGTGTTTGCCTTTCGATTCCAGATGCCCAATGGATGGAGCATAACTTACCCACCGGTACAAAAGTTGAAGTTGTTGGCTAAGATAAAAAACGAGTCAGGACAATCATTATCCTGACCCGTTTTTAATTACTTAATCCAATGATACTGGTAGGTCTTAGGCGCTAGTTTGAACTGTACACTGGTGTACTTTTGATCATTATCAGAATAAGTAACGGTGAAGTCATGCGGGTTAGCGTGGTCGTCTAATTTGCCCGCTGGCTTAGGCTGAAGTTTTCCGTTATTAATCCGCATTTTATTATTACGCTGAATGGTAAAGACATTCTTTGTGGCCTGTCGATTCAAATAGCGTGGCCGATTGAGCAGATGGCGAATCTTTTCGGGAGCAGCCTGCTCTTCTTTGTTTGCGTGCGCATCCACTACTGGATTACTGTGGCTATCAATGTCTTCAACGTTGACATACGTTGCGCGCCCATGTTGATCAAAGAAAGCGTATTGGTGTTCCGTTCGGTAGGCGTTGGCATTAATCATTGTCACAATATAAACGTGATTGTTTAAGTCGCTTTGCTTCATGGCATTTGCTTGACAATTTCCCATACTGATGCCGATCAAAGCACAAATGCAGACCAGCATTAATTTAATTTGTCTCATTTTTATCCCTCATCATTAACCATATCTTGTAATTCATCCAACACTAATGGAAATTCTTGATAACCGTCACTTGATAAGAAATGGCCACCAGTTGGCCGGAGTAAAAGTTTGGCATTGATGCTATTAGCAACGGCCACCGCATATTGATAAGGGGCGATAGGGTCATTTTGTGCGGTGATGACAGTTGCTTGGGCAATTTTATCTTTGATCTGCGAATAATCAGGACGTGGTGTCATAAAATTATCCAGTTCTGGATAAGTAGGTAGTGGTTCTGCAAAGGCACCGACCAAGATTAAATTAACATTACTAATCTGGTGCTGTTCTACGAAACGAAGAGCGGTAATACAACCCAGACTATGAGCAATGATGGTGACCCCATCTTGAGCAGGGATCTGCTGGTTAACAGCGGCTGCCCATTCATCTTGCTTTGGATTGAAAGGGTTGGGCAGGGTTAGCCGTTTTACTTTAATGGACGGTTTAGCGGCCTGCTCAAGCCAAGGGAACCAGTCGTCATCCTTAGTAGAAGTGCCGTGAATTAAATAAACGGTTGTCATTATTATGCGCCCCCAGAGTCATTATTTTATATATTTAATCATTACTAATCACATTATAGCTCAACAAAAAAGGACCACGAAAAATCGTAGTCCTTCATGTAAGTAAGCAGGTAGTTAATCGCTACCTGTCTTCAATCTTAGCATAAGTTAAGCCGGCGTCAATCAAAATTAGACAATTTTAACGATCTGTGTCTAATTGAACCAATACATGATTAACGCATTCGCTTCGTTTAATCTATTGTACAATAATCAGTGGAACTAATTAATTATGCTCGTTAAGCGAGGAATAATGGTATGAAAACAGTTAAACTTGGTGGCACTAATCTGCCTGTATCAAATATTGCACTAGGGATAATGCGAATGGGGACCTTGTCTGTTGAAAAGTCAACGTTAGCCCTTCAAGCAGCTCATGAAGCAGGAATTAATTACATTGATTCTGCAGATATTTACGGTAATGACCCGGAATTAGGACGGGGTTCATCTGAAATTCACTTTGGCCAGGCGTTTAAGCAAAGTGGTCTTCATCGTGAGGACTTCTTTATTCAATCCAAGGCGGGGTTATTTGCGAACGCTGATAATAAGATTACCCGTTATGATTCATCGAAGAATCACCTATTAAAAGCCGTTGATGGGATTCTCCAGCGGATGGGGATTGATTACTTAGACTTATTAGCCATTCACCGCCCGGATCCACTCATGGAACCAGAACAAATTGCTGAAGCATTTGACCAATTGGAAGCTAGTGGTAAGGTCCGTCGGTTTGGGGTTTCCAACTTTAACCCGCAACAAATTGCCCTTTTACAGCAGGCAGTTAACCAACACCTTCTAGTGGACCAAGTTCAGTTTGGTTTGGGACATACGGGGATGATCGACTATGGTCTGCACACAAACATGACGGATGATGGTTCCGTTAACCATGATGGGGGGCTGATTGAATACACGCGCTTGCGCCGGATAACTATCCAAACATGGTCGCCATTCCAGTACGGGACTTTTGCGGGGACTTTCATTAATAGTCCTAAGTTCCCCGAGTTAAATGATAAGCTCGGTGAGTTAGCTGCTAAATATCATGTCAGCAAGAATGCCATTGCTGTGGCATGGATCTTGAAACATCCTGCGCACATGCAAGTCCTGATTGGTACAATGAACCCTGAACACATTAAAGATAGTGCGGCCGGAAGTGACATTACTTTGACAAACCAGGAATGGTACGACCTGTATCTGGCTGCCGGAAACACATTGCCATAAGATGAACTATCAACAAATTTATTCGCAAATTTCTTCCTGGTTTAATGGCCATCCTACTGCTCATAAAATGTTAATTTGGTCCAACACACTCATTGTGTGGGTCATGTACATCGCATATTTTAGCTTGCTGTTGTGGCTGATTATCGCTCCACAATCTTTGTGGCCATTCATTGTCATACCCGGTGGCAGTTTTGTCCTATTATCCATTGTTCGCAGACAATTAAACTATGCACGGCCATATGAAAAGTGGCCAATTAAACCGTTAATTCCTCGTGAGGGGCGGGGGGAATCAATGCCTTCCCGCCACGTTTTTTCAGCAGTAATGATTGCGCTATGTGTGTGGTTAATTCAGTGGTGGCTAGGGTTAATATTGTTAGGGTTAGCACTTACTTTGGCGTTTATCAGGGTTATCGGTGGTGTTCACTACCCACGTGACGTGATTGTCGGGGCCTTGTGTGGACTGTTGGCTGGTGCAATGCTCTTTATTGTTATTAGTTATCATTAGTAATACCAAAAAAGCGATGAGGTAATTTACCTCATCGCTTTTTTGAATAAAACCATTAAAATAATTGCTTAAGCCCGATTGTTCATTATGTGGGCGCTTGTCGCAATAATCAGGGCCACGAAACTAATTAAGGCAATAACATTACTCATAGCAGACATCATATTGAACAACTCCTTTTAACATAATCTGGAAAATAATTGGGTTCTTATTAACCCCTCCACAGTGTATTATAACAGCTTTTATTCATTATGATGATAATAATTGCATAAGCTTTTAGTGAGCGATTTTCTTAAAAATTCGCCATTTTTATTAACAAATGCTCAGAGAATGAAACCGGTTACATAATCATTGTCTTAGCTCTTTTCAAAAAGTTAATTTTTTAAATATCAAAGGCTTTCATATGGCCATTTGCTGGGAGGTGATGTTAAATTAAGTTATCAGAGTTAAACGAAAGGGCGAATAAGTATGTCACGAAAAATGAAAGGAGTCTTATTAGCAGCTGGTGGGGCTTCTTTATGGGGTGGTTCTGGAGCGGCTGCTCAGTACCTGTTTTCTAGAACGGACATTAACACCAATTGGTTAGCGGCAATGCGGCTTTTACTAGCTGGTGCATTGTTGTTATTATGGAGTACTTATAAGGCACCTCACCAGGTACGGGCATTGGCAACTAATAAGAAAAATATTTTTTATTTAGTCATGTTTGCCGTTTTTGGGATGCTCAACTCACAGATTTCTTATTTTTTGGCAGTTAAATATAGTAATGCGCCGACTGCGACGGTGATTCAGTATTTGCAACCGGTCATTATTATTGTGTGGTTAGCAATCGCAGAACGCCATTGGCCAAGTCGATTAGACAATATTTCCGTTGTTGTTGCATTAATTGGGACATTTTATCTTGTGACTGGCGGGCATTTGAATACCTTGACACTAACACCGCGGGCAATTTTGTGGGGTGTTTGGTGCGCCGTTGCGGCCGCATTGTATACTTTATTGCCACGACCATTGCTTGAACACTTCGATGCTCTTGCTGTGTGTGGATTTGCCATGCTCCTAGCAGGAGTTTGTATTATACCAGAATTGTTTATTCATCCAGTACCCCACTTGGATTTGTTGGGCTGGTTACTGATTGCCTACATTATTGTCGGCGGGACCATGTTCTCGTATACCATGTTTTTGCAAAGTATGCGCTACATTTCGCCAGCCGTAACGGGGATCTTGTCAGCTTTTGAACCATTAGTGGCCACTTTGCTGGCGGTGACGTTACTAGGGACACGACTCACAGTGGCAGCGGTGTTTGGCTCAGTATTGATTTTGCTGACAACAGTTATTCAGGCTATTCCAATGGACCGGATTCCGGGATTGCATCATTTAACAAAAAAGGAGCCATGGAATTAGTAAAATCGATCGTTAAAGAAATTTAAATATTTTTTTCGGAATTAAATAACTGCTCATAATATAATGAACCTTTTGCAATAATGATATTTAATCAGCTATCAATAATGCTGGTATCACGACTAATGAGACACTTTTAAATTATTAGACCAATTTGAAACTGCCATGCGATATTGTTCAAATTGGTTCATTTTTGTCTAGTAAAAATGTAAGCGCTTCTTTAAATTTTACTGAAAATCAAATATAATAAAACTTGTGATGTAGGAATTACCTACTCAACGTTATAACAAGGGAGTTGTTTGGAGTGTTTCATTTTCTTAAACCGTCCCCGGATGCTGAGAAATTAGTACCAAAGGACAAAATAAGTTCTACTTATAAACGCCGTCAAGCCGGTGTTTTAATTGCCACCTGCTTCTCTTACTTGGCTTACTACATTATTCGGTTAATCTTTACGACTGAACAGAAGCCAGTTATGAAGGAATATGGATTTAGTATCGGTCAAATCGGTCTGATTCTGTCTACCTTCGGGATTGGTTATGGGGTTGCCAAGCTGTTCATGGGTGGTTTAGCTGATAAGGCTAACACTAAGACCTTCTTAGCATTTGGTTTGTACCTATCTTGTTTCTTTAACGCCATTTTGGCTTTCACGAAGAACTTCTATGCAATTATTTTCTTAATGCTTTTAATTTCCATTACGCAAGCCATGGGTGCACCAGCTTGTCAGCGTGAAATTTCATTATGGTTCGCTAAGAAACACCGTGGGGTTGTCTTTGCCGTTTGGGCATCTGCCCACAACGCGGGGGCCTTTGCCTGTGTTGCATGTATCCAAATTGCCACATTCTTATTCTCCGGTTCACTACCAGCCGTCTTCTTGACCGCCTCAGTTGTTTCTGCTGTGATCGCTACGATCATGCTGCTGATCAACTCCGAACGTCCAGAAGCTGCCGGCTTGCCAAACATGGCTGTTTATTCTGGCCACGTGGAATTGGATGAAAATGGTAATTCAACTGCCCAAGAATTGTCTAACAAGTCATTCTGGCAGATTCTGGTTCAAAACATCTTATGCAACAAGGTTGTTTGGGCCGTTACCTTAACTTCAATGTCAATTTACATTGTTCGTTATGGGATTATGTCATGGATTCCTTCATACCTGCCAACCAAAGGATTCTCTGTTGATTGGGCTAAATGGTTAGTCGGAATCTTCGAATTGTCTGCTGTTCCAGGTGTTATCATCTTGGGTGCTGTTTCTGACCTTTTGAAGGGTCGTCGTTCACTGGTTTGTTTCATCTGTGTTATCCTGATGATCATTTGCCTGATCACCTACTTCACTTCTAACAACCATGCTGTAATCGTAACTGTTCTCTTCATCATGGGAAGTCTGATTTACGCACCACTATCATTAGTTGGATTGATGGTTAACGAAGCGGTACCAAATTACGCCGTTGGTCTTTCAACTGGATTCATGGGCTTCTTCCAGTATGTCTTTGGTGAAACTGCTGCTACGGCCTTAATTGGTCAATTGGTTGACCACTACGGCTGGGGCGCATCATCTGCTACGATTTACGTTGCTGCTGGGATTGCCTTCTGCCTCTTAGTTTACTTAGTATTTAAGGAACGTCATATTCTTAAGATGGAAGCTCAGATTAACTCTGATCCAGCAGCCCAAAAGGCTGAAGAAGAAGCTACAGCCAAGGCTGATAAAGCAGCTGCTGAAGATGAAAACAAGTAGTCAATTATTTTCATAGACTTAAAAACCATTTGATGTTTCGCGCATCAAATGGTTTTTTCTTTATAATGCATCGATTAACTTTTTAGTGATGGGGCTAAGTTGGCTACCTTTTTGCCAAACTAACTGCACTTTAGTGGCCCAACGTGGATGGTCAATTACTCGCAGGGAGTGGTTGGCATATAACTCTGCAATTGATTTAGGGACCAATGCGATGCCCATCCCCAAGTCAGCCCACAAGACGGCTGTTCGGGCATCGTCGCATTTGACGGCATAAAAAGGGGAAATACCTGCTTGGGCGAACCCGTCATTTAATATTGCTTCAAAGCGACGGTACAAAATCAGGGGTTGTTTACTGAAGTTTAGTAAATCCAGCCTCCCCATCGGTAAATGATACTGGTGGTCGTCAAACACCGCTACAATCGGATCATTAGCAATGGTTTTCTTTTCAATGCCAAGAGCATTGTAAGGGGTTCTGACAAGAGCTAAGTCAATCAAACCACTATTGACTTGCTTGATTAATTCGAAGGTATTACCCTCGGTTAATTCAAATGTCACATCAGGGTAATATTGGCGGAAAGACTGGAGGATGGTGGGATCGATGAGCTTCCCAGCAGATGACATCAGGCCCAGTTTAATAGTCCCCATTGTGCCGGCCTGTTCACGTTGCACTTCCTCTTTGACATTATCCGCAAGACTGACAATTTGCTTAGCATAGCGTTGGAAGACTTTACCTGCATCGGTCAATTCGATTCCATGTGATTCCCGCATAAATAATTTAGTCCCCAGCTCTTTTTCCAGTTGCTTCATGTTATAGGAAAGGGGTGGTTGGGATGTATATAGTAACTTAGCGGCGGAAGTAATTTGGTGTTCCTGAGCGACAACCAAAAATTGCCGTAGTTGTTTGAGATTCATAATAGTCACCACGATATTCAAATATTTAATATCACTTATTATAAAACAGTATTTTATTATTTACCAAGGCACGCGTACACTAATTATTAGCTTGATAAAGTTATCCAATAATTAGCTAGGAAGTGAGTTTTAGATGCATGAATATCATGGTCGCCATCAACGTCCTCGCCGTCGTTGGCCATTGATGGTAGCACTAGGAATGATGGTAATTGCCATCTTAATAGGGTGGGCTCACCATTCCTTCTATACGACTGCAAGTCAGATGATGACTACTAATTCTCGCTCCATGCCAGCCAAATTGAGGCACGGTAAGCCATTTACCGTTCTTGTGATGGGAACTGATGTTGGTGCCCTGGGTCGGGGAACGTCCTATGCCGGTAATACTGACACGATGGAATTGTTAACGGTTAACCCCAAAGAGAAGCAGATTCAAATGGTGGCGATTCCCCGTGATACCTTAGTACGGGTCAATACTAAGAAAGGCCCCGACTTTGTTAAGATTAATGCTGCCTATGCGATTGGTGGAGCTCGGCAAGCCAAAACCCAGGTTGCTGAATTGTTACACGTCCCAGTTGACTACTATGTTCTGACTAATATGGGGACGTTAAAGAAAGTGGTGAACGCGGTTGGCGGTGTCAACGTAAATAATCCGTTTGCCTTTACTTATGAAGGTCACCACTTCAAAAAAGGTCACCAGCATTTAAATGGCGAAGAGGCCTTGAAGTATTCGCGGATGCGCTATGATGATCCCAATAATGATTATGGCCGTCAAGAACGTGGTCAGCAGGTTTTACAGTCAGCGATTGTGTCATTTAAACAACATGGTTCTATCACTGCTGCTCACCAAATTATGACGGCAGTACGTGATGGGGTGCGGACGGACTTACCAATTAACCAGGTAGAACGGTTGTATTTGAGTTACCATGCTGCATTGGCAAATACGACCCATACACATCTTCAAGGAAAAGACGCTATTATCGATGAAACATCATTTCAAATTGCACCACCACAGGAAATGCTTCGCCTATCCAACCTTGTTCGACAATCATTGGGGATGGCGACTATTCACTCTATTGATAATTATGAAACAAGGATGTATCATCAACAACATTGGTGGAACGGCTACAACCGACTTCACTTTACGTTACCCAATGGCGCCAGGTATAACCAGCCTGGCAGTGGCCAGTGGGATAATTAGGAGGAGAATTGAAATTGGAAACTAAGTCGAAAAACAGCGCAATGGTTGTCGCAACCTTAGTTTTAGGAGTGATCGTTGGCTTCAGTTCACTACTACTTAGTGTGCTGTTAGATGTGACAGAACGCTTCTTTTTGAACTTTGAAGAAACTAACTTGGTCCCGGTCGACGTCAATGCGGGGGCGATGCACCGCTTTATCTCAGTCTTAATTGGTGGGATTATCGCGGCAATTATTTGGTACTATTTGCAGCGGCATTACCGTCCTGTTAAATTAGGCAAGGCCGTTGATGGTCAAAAAATGCCACTCGTGAAGACCCTAATTCACGTTTGCACGCAAATCTTCTTCGTTGGGACAGGAAATTCAATTGGTCGTGAATTAGCACCACGGGAAGCAGGTGCTGCCTGGGCCCAAAAATGGGAAGAAGTAACCGCTAAGTATCCAGCATTACAGCTGACGGCGGAAGACCGCAAAATGCTAGTTGCTGCCGCTGCGGGGGCCGGCTTTGCCGGGGTTTATATTGCGCCGATTACTGGAGCAGTTTTCTGTATTGAATTGCTTTATAAGAAAATTAATGCACGGGTGATTGCCGTTAGTTTGACTATGTCAACGATTGCCACTTTAATCGGTTCCATTGTTAAAGGGTATAAGCCTTATTACTTAGTTGGGTCGAATAATTTTCATTTACAGTTATTACCACTAGTTGTTTTATTAGGCCCGCTGTCAGGGTTAATAGGAACAATTTTTAAAAAGTATATTGCAAAGGCGAAGGCCCATCGGGTTCGTAACATTAACATTATGATTCAATTGCCAGTGGTTGCTGCTATTACTGGTGGGATTGCTGCTTTCTATCCGCAAATTATGGGGAATGGCCGTGGCTTAGCCCAGTTAGCAATGAGTACTAATTCGCACAGCCAGAAGGTCATCTTAGCGCTGCTCTTTGGTTTAGTAGCTAAAGTCCTCGTGACACTGTTCGTCATGAAGTGCGGTGGCTATGGTGGTGTACTGACGCCGTCAATTGCAGCTGGTGCGGTTATTGGTGCTTTTGCCGGGATGGCTTACATTGCTTTCGTCCCTGGCGTAACGATCGCGCAAGTAGCTGTTTTAGGGGCGGCCTTCTTCTTGGCTGCTTCCCAACAGGCTCCATTGATGGCGTTATTTATGCTGTTTGAAGTTTGTCATTTGAACTTCTCCGCCTTATTGCCATTAGCCATGGGTGTTGGGTTGTCCATTGCTATTTCCAAGTGGTTGCAAACAAAGTCATTTTTCAAATAAAAATACAAAAGCGTCCGTGGCTAATTCCACGGGCGCTTTCTTTGATCGTTATTAATTAACGGCCATCGTATTTACTTTGAATCTTGAAGTGCTTATTAATGTGAACATGAGGCTTCTTGGTAATATCAGAGCCGTAGTACTTCTTCGCAATTCTGGAAAGGGTACCATTCTTCTTCAATTTAGCGAGTTCGCCATCAACTTGCTTTTGGAGTTTGGCATCCTTCTTGTTCATGACAATTCCTTCACCCTTACCGTCTTCGTTAGTGGTGAAGTACATGCCTTTCTTGATCTTCAGACCACTGTTTGGTTCAGCAGCCAAGGCCAATTTTTGGAGGTAGTAATCATTCATGATGTAGTCGGTCTTGCCAGAAGCAACGTCTTTAGTATAAACATCATTAGAAACGTTATCGTAATTAACTAGCTTAGCACCAAGTTGTTGGGAAAGACGCTGGTAACCAGTCCCGGCTTCACCAGCGGACTTCTTACCTTTTAAATCACTCCAGTTGTGGATCCCAGAATCATCGCTCTTCCGGACGATCAAAGCGTTGAAGGAGTGCTTGATTGGTGTTGACATCCGGTATGACTTAGTTCGACTTGGAGAAATAGCAAAATCATCAACCGCCATATCAGCCTTACCAGTTTTAACGGCGGTCAGCATACCATCGACACCGTATTCCTTAAACTTAACTTTTTTATGAAGTCCCTTGGCAACTGCCCGAATAACTTCCACATCATAACCAGTTAATTTTTTCGTCTTCGGGTCATGGTATGAAGTTGGGTACAGTGTCCCTGAAGTAGCAACTGTCCAGGTATCTTTATCGGCGGCACTCTTGCGACCACATGCAGAGAGGCCAACAACGACCAGCACTACCATCGATAGTAGTAATAATAATTTTTTACGATTCATTAAAATGTTCCTCCTAGCAACACACTTATTCATCAGTAGAACTGAAACTAAAGTAATCTTCAGACCAATGCTCAATCCATCCGAGGACGCAGCAAACTAGCCAATAGATGACCGCAATTTCAATATAAATGGTCATGTAGTCTTGACTAGCACCAGCCACGATTTTGGCTTTCATGAACATTTCTGAAACGGTAATCATTGCCGCCAATGATGTTCCCTTGAACATGTCTAACATCACGTTACCAAGTGATGGCAGAACGATTCGGAAGGCCTGCGGTAAAATGACGTACATCATCATTGTGTGATATGGCAACCCTAATGCCTCGGCCGATTCATACTGGGAGTGGCCAACCCCTTTGAGAGCTGACCGGTAATATTCAGCCAGAAAGGCACTTGGCACCACCGTAAACGAGACGATCGCTGCTGGCATGGCATCCATGTTAATTCCAAAGTAAGTTAAGAACAGGACAACCAGCAGGGGGACACCACGGAAAAATGAGATGTAGAAACGGGCAATCCAGGATAAAACTCTCGACTTGCTAATCCGGAGCAGCATGACTAAAATGCCAACAATGTTGGATGTCGTAAAACAAATGATCAATAATAGCAGTGACAACGGCAGACCACTCAGAATTGTTGGCAATGAACGAAAGGCCAGTGGGGCATCGAAGAAACCAGGAATAGAAAGAAACTTGGCCCAACCCACAATAAATTCATCTCCTTGCTAAGAATTTGACTAAAGTATAGGCTGATGTAAACGCTTTTACAAGAATTTTGAGACGGTTTATAATAAAAGAGTCTAATTGTGGTGAACTAATAGAAAGAAGTAACCATTGTGAAT
This sequence comes from Limosilactobacillus frumenti DSM 13145, assembly GCF_001436045.1. Taxonomy (GTDB): domain Bacteria; phylum Bacillota; class Bacilli; order Lactobacillales; family Lactobacillaceae; genus Limosilactobacillus; species Limosilactobacillus frumenti. The sequence goes on along the minus strand of NZ_AZER01000025.1, from coordinate 3,337 downwards.
ATCAAAACAATGCTATTAACATTACCTGCATATCAACTTGGTCAACTTGTACAAACGGGTCAAGTAACCAGCAGTGAGTTGATTGATGCAGCACTATCGCGAATTGAAGAACGCAATCCTAAGCTTAATGCGGTAATTCATCTTCGGGCTGAGGCTGCCCATCAGGAGGCACAGAAACTGAAGGATAATGGTCAGCCGTTCTTAGGCGTCCCAATCTTAATTAAGGGCCTTGGCCAGCCCTTGGCTGGTGAACCGGATACTAATGGCAATCGGTTATTCAAGGACCACGTTGCTAGCGAAACGAGTAACTTTGTTCGTTCTTTGCAAAAAGCCGGTTTCATTATCATTGGTCAGACGAATTTCCCTGAATTTGGTTTCAAGAATGTTTCCGATGACCAACTTTACGGTGCGGTTAAAAGTCCCTGGGTAAATGAATACACGCCGGGTGGTTCTTCTGGTGGTTCTGCTGCAGCGGTTGCTGATGGTTGGGTGCCATTAGCTGCCGCCAATGATGGCGGGGGATCAATTCGAATTCCCGCTGGCTGGTCCGGATTAATTGGTTTAAAACCAACACGTGGACGGATTCCAACTGGGCCTAGCGGTTGGCGTTCTTGGCAAGGAGCCTCAATTAACTTTGCTTTAACCCGGACAGTTAAGGACACGGCATTGCTGTTGGACCAATTACAGACGGTACAAGATGAGGCGGTTTTTCAGACACCGTTGTATGCGGGTGGCTTTGCAAAGAATCTCGGTAATGTTATTCCACCCATTACGATTGGCTATACGACAAAGTCACCATTAGGCACTCCCGTAAGCGACGAAGCTAAGCAAGCTGTTCTTGACGCAGTAGATTTTCTTCGTGACCAGGGTTTCCATGTTCAAAAAATGTATGATCCTGTTGATGGAAGAAAATTAATGCGTTCTTATTACTTAATGAACGGTGCCGAAACTGCTGCGATGTTTGCAAATGTACAACGGGGGATGAAAAGACCGCTGGGACGGAATGACATGGAACTATACACGTGGGCATTATGGCAGATGGGTCAACACGTGCTGGGCTCTGAATATAGTCAGGCATTGAGCTTGTGGGATGAAGCAGCTGCTCAACATTCCCAAATGCACCAGTTTTATCCACTATTTCTAACACCAACTAATGCTGAACCGGCACCGCGGGTTGACGATCCTGACCGGGTCGAATATATTGACCAGATGAAACACATTCAAGAATTAACGCCCGGGGAACAACGGCAGCTCATTTATGATCAATGTTTACCTGGAGCCGCTCGCTCGCCATTTACTGAGCAGGCTAATATGACTGGTGAGCCAGCAATTTCTTTGCCAACAGCAATGAGTAAGCAAGGGACCCCAATGGGGATTCAATTTATTGCTGACAAGGGTCATGAAGAACTACTGCTTCAAATGGCCAAATTATTTGAAGACCAGCGACAATTTAAAATGCTAAATCCTGTTCCACAAATTCACTAATGAACAAAATGGTATAATAGTAATTATGAGTGAGGTTACTATTGTATGACTAATAAATCTGTAAAGTTAGAAGATGTTGCTAAAGAAGCTGGTGTTTCTAAAACAACCGTTTCACGGGTCCTAAACAATCGAGGATATTTAAGTAAACAGACTGTCGAAAAGGTCCATCAGGCAATTGAAAAACTACATTACCGTCCTAATGTTGTGGCGCGCCAACTATTTCGCCAGTCCACTCATTTGGTTGCATTAATTTTTCCAACTGTTGATGATCCCTTTTTTGCTCAACTTGAGGCGGAATTGGAAAAACGATTGGCGGCCCTGCGGTATGGAGCTTTGATGGGCAATAGTCAGAATAATCCCGAAAAGGAACGCCAGTATTTAAAACTACTCTTAAATCACCAGGTCGATGGGTTGATCGTTGGTGCCCACAATCAGGGTATTACCGAATACCAGCATACAAATTTGCCAATTGTTTCGATTGAACGTTATATGGGGAATAATATTCCAATTGTTACTTCGGATAATTACCATGGTGGCGAGTTAGCTGTTCAACGATTATTGAATGATGGATGTCAACACATTATCCATACTAATTACCCTAGTTATCAGGTTTCACCAAATGAATTGCGGCAACAAGCTTATGAAGATGTTTTGCACCGTCATGGAATGAAACCAATTACATATCAAGTATCATTTGATATTTCTGAGGAGGCCAAGAAAAAAGTCTTTCGGAAGATGTTTCGCGAGCATCCGGAAGTTGATGGGATTTTTGCTGATAACGATACCAACGCTAGCTTAATTATTCGTGTCGGTAAGGAATTTAATCGTCATGTTCCAAATGATCTTAAAGTCGTAGGGTTTGATGGTGCTAATATTACGCGGATGTTATCGCCAGAATTAACGACGATTCAGCAGCCATTACCAGAAATGGCAACGAAGGCCATTGAATTACTGATGGCCCAAATTGATGGCAAGCCATATCAAAAAACGGTGAAATTACCAGTACGGCTCATTAACTCAACAACTGCATAAATAGAAGAAGACTGAGAAACGATTTGTTCCTCAGTCTTTTTTGTTCAAGCTAACCTTCACTTAATGCCAGGAACGCTAATTAGATTAGTGGATAAAGGCTGTAATTGCAGTAATAATTCCGAAAATGATTCCGGGAAAGTTAGAGATAATCACAGGCCAATCCTTTTTAATTGGTTTCAGCCAACCATAAACAACCCACATGGTAGCGTTAATAGCAGCAAAAAACGGTTGCACAGGGGATACTGGATGACCAGAAAAGTTAGCGATAATTTGTTCGACATATGAAGAGTACATTATTAAGCAAGCAATTGTTGCAATGTTCCCACTGATTTTGACTTGCTTGAGACGTTTTGCCACCCATTCTTTATCAGGCTCAACTTGTTTACTAACGACTTGGGGGCTGACTTTCTTTTCTTTACCGGTTAATTCATCTTTACTAATAACTTTTTCTTTACTCATCATTCATAATCCCTTCTGGTAAATACTCCACTTTAAGTAAAAAATACTCGAGGAATATATTATCTTGCAAATAAATGTATGTCAACCGGTTGACATATTCTTCGGTAAGCGCTATCATACAAAGTGTCGAATAAGTAAGCGCTTTAGACGACTAAACAACTCACAGAAAGAAGATTATATCAATGGCACATATCTCTTTTGACAAAACTGGCTTAAAGAAATTCGTTAATAAAAATGAATTAGGCGAAATGCAGGCCATGGTTACTGCAGCAGATGATGAATTACGTAACGGGACTGGTGCTGGTGCTGACTTCCGTGACTGGCTCCACTTGCCATCTGATTATGATAAGGAAGAATTTGC
>NZ_AZER01000001.1 GCF_001436045.1 Limosilactobacillus frumenti DSM 13145 | reverse complement strand
CTCAAAACTAAACAAAGTTTCAACTATGTGTAGGTTTCCGTTTTATTCCTTAGAAAGGAGGTGATCCAGCCGCAGGTTCTCCTACGGCTACCTTGTTACGACTTCACCCCAGTCATCTGCCCTGCCTTAGGCGGTTCCCTCCAAATGGTTAGGCCACCGACTTTGGGCATTGCAAACTTCCATGGTGTGACGGGCGGTGTGTACAAGGCCCGGGAACGTATTCACCGCGGCATGCTGATCCGCGATTACTAGCGATTCCGACTTCGTGTAGGCGAGTTGCAGCCTACAGTCCGAACTGAGAACGGCTTTAAGAGATTAGCTTGCCCTCGCGAGTTCGCAACTCGTTGTACCGTCCATTGTAGCACGTGTGTAGCCCAGGTCATAAGGGGCATGATGATCTGACGTCGTCCCCACCTTCCTCCGGTTTGTCACCGGCAGTCTCACTAGAGTGCCCAACTGAATGCTGGCAACTAGTAACAAGGGTTGCGCTCGTTGCGGGACTTAACCCAACATCTCACGACACGAGCTGACGACGACCATGCACCACCTGTCATTGCGTCCCCGAAGGGAACGCCTCATCTCTGAGGTTAGCGCAAGATGTCAAGACCTGGTAAGGTTCTTCGCGTAGCTTCGAATTAAACCACATGCTCCACCGCTTGTGCGGGCCCCCGTCAATTCCTTTGAGTTTCAACCTTGCGGTCGTACTCCCCAGGCGGAGTGCTTAATGCGTTAGCTCCGGCACTGAAGGGCGGAAACCCTCCAACACCTAGCACTCATCGTTTACGGCATGGACTACCAGGGTATCTAATCCTGTTCGCTACCCATGCTTTCGAGCCTCAGCGTCAGTTGCAGACCAGACAGCCGCCTTCGCCACTGGTGTTCTTCCATATATCTACGCATTCCACCGCTACACATGGAGTTCCACTGTCCTCTTCTGCACTCAAGTCGCCCGGTTTCCGATGCACTTCTTCGGTTAAGCCGAAGGCTTTCACATCAGACCTAAGCAACCGCCTGCGCTCGCTTTACGCCCAATAAATCCGGATAACGCTTGCCACCTACGTATTACCGCGGCTGCTGGCACGTAGTTAGCCGTGACTTTCTGGTTGAATACCGTCACTGCGTGAACAGTTACTCTCACGCACGTTCTTCTTCAACAACAGAGCTTTACGAGCCGAAACCCTTCTTCACTCACGCGGTGTTGCTCCATCAGGCTTGCGCCCATTGTGGAAGATTCCCTACTGCTGCCTCCCGTAGGAGTATGGACCGTGTCTCAGTTCCATTGTGGCCGATCAGTCTCTCAACTCGGCTATGCATCATCGCCTTGGTAAGCCGTTACCTTACCAACTAGCTAATGCACCGCGGGCCCATCCTAGAGTGAAAGCCGAAGCCTTCTTTTATACTAAAACCATGTGGTTTTAGTAGTCATGCGGTATTAGCACCTGTTTCCAGATGTTATCCCCCGCTCCAGGGCAGGTTGCCCACGTGTTACTCACCCGTCCGCCGCTCACTGGTAATCCATCGTCAAATCAGTGCAAGCACGTCATATCAGTTGGGCCAGTGCGCTCGACTTGCATGTATTAGGCACACCGCCGGCGTTCATCCTGAGCCAGGATCAAACTCTCATATAAAATATAAGAACTTGAATAGCTCTAATTCAAATTAATTAAGCGAATTGACTTCGCAAATGTTTT
>NZ_AZER01000024.1 GCF_001436045.1 Limosilactobacillus frumenti DSM 13145 | reverse complement strand
CTTCGTACCATGCCAGCCATTTGCTGCCATTACTTCGCTATCGAAATAATACCAATAACCATTAATCCATAACCACTGATCTTCAGCAGCAGTACCATCATCCTTAGAGTATGTCCAACTGCCGTTATAAACATGCCAAGTATTTGTCATGTAATGGCCCCACTGATCAAAGTAGTAATCCTTCCAGCTTCCATCAGCTAACTTCGTACCATGCCAGCCATTTGCTGCCATTACTTCGCTATCGAAATAATACCAATGACCATTAATCCATAACCACTGATCTTCAGCAGCAGTACCATCATCCTTAGAGTATGTCCAACTGCCGTTATAAACATGCCAAGTATTTGTCATGTAATGGCCCCACTGATCAAAGTAGTAATCCTTCCAGCTTCCATCAGCTAACTTCGTACCATGCCAGCCATTTGCTGCCATAATCGGACCATCAAAATAATACCAAGCATTATCAATCCACAGCCATTCGTCCTCGGCCTCAGTACCATCATCTTTAGAGTACGTCCACTGTTTATTCTGCTCATGCCATCCGCTACTATAATAAGCAGCTTTTTGTGCATCAGTTTGAGCACTAGCGTTACTCATTACGCTTGATGGTTGTTCACTAACGTTAACATTAGTACTAGAGTTACCATTTTGCGTAGTAGTAACGTTTACATTAGCGGTAGTACTTTGTGTAGTCACGACATTCGTAACGTTGGTAGCGTTAGGTTGATTATTTATCGCAGTGTTACTATCCGCATGAACCATTCCTGATCCACATACTAATCCCAACAATACACTAGCTGAGATTAGCCAATATTTTCTATTTCTCATTATTCAATTACCCCCTAATATGTAACAAACAACATAAATGTACCACTTCTGATATAAGAAAAACAGGTGAAAACTAATTTTTCTCCACCGGATGCTCAATCCGATAAATATCAAACATGTATTCAACCACCGTCTTAACTACCGCATAGAATGGAATACAAAGAATCATTCCGCCCACACCAGCAATGTGACCAGCCGCTAACAATAAGCAAATAATGGTCAATGGGTGAATCTTCAAGCTCCGACCAATGATATTTGGATAAACAATATTACCGTCGATTTGTTGCACAACGATAACGACCACGATTACCCAAATCAGCTTGTCAGGAGCCATTGTCAATGCAACAAAGAGTGCTGGGGCAATTCCAATATAGGGTCCAACATATGGGATCAAGTTACACAATCCGGCAGCGATTCCAAGGACCAACGCCAGTGGTTCACCGATAATTAGGTAACCAATTGAAGTGAAGACACCAACGAAGAGGCATTCGATCACTTGACCAGCAATGTAGGATGACAGTGTATCATTCATCTTGCCGAGCAGGTCGCTAACTTCTTTAGCATGATGTGGTGATAACCACTTTTGGATACTAGGAGCTAATTTTGACCCATCTTTGAGCATGTAGAACAACATCACTGGTACGGTGATTGTGACCACCGTTACGTTTGTCACTACCCCAATGATGTCGCCAACTCGGCCACTCAAACCCTTCAGAATCTTTTGGGCATAGGCAGCTAGCTGGTGGTCAAACTGTTTGTAGTAAGTGGTCATGTCGACATGCTTTAAAGGCGAGTGTTTAACCGTGTCGTTTAACAATCCCTGCAACCCACTGACCGTTTGGGGAAGGTGATTTACTAACTGGGTAATTTCCTTAACAACCGGTGGAATCAATGAAGCAATTCCCCACAAAACGATCAGGATCATTACGGCCACAATTAAAAGACTAGCAATCCCCTTTTTCATCTGAAAGCGGCCAATTCTGACCTTCATCAATAATTTTAAAATGGGGTTCAACATATAATACAAGAATCCCGAAATAATCAATGGTACAAAAATGACCGAAATGAAGGTGAGAAAAGGTTTAAAAACAAACTGGATCTTTGTACAAACAAAGATCAAAGTCGCAATAACTAACAAGACACTTGGCCAAAAGAGCCAGTGGTAATACTTTTGTTTATTCATGATTAACTTCCTTAATAAGTGCTCCCTCAATAGTACTAAAAAAAGCTCCCCATTTTCTGGAGAGCTAATTAATTATATTATTCATCTAACTACTTACGCAAGTTTGTATGGCATCAAATTTCTGAATCCCATGCTGCTAAGCCATTAGCGACAATCACGTTATTTAAGCTAGCCGCGTAAGTAGGTGCTGTAGCATAACCATCATATTGTAATTTAGCAGTAACGTCACGGTAATTACGATTCCACAATAGGTTATGGTAACGCGAGTTTACTGCTAAGAAACGACCGTGGTCTACTACACTTTCGTAGTTACTTTGATAACGCCGAAAGGCAGCATTGATGTAATAATAACCACCACCACCATATTCAGCAGTTCGCATGGTAATAGATTGACCATTGTAACTTCCCTTGATACCAAAGAGATTATGTCCCTCAGTAGCTAAGCGAGATTGCCCCCAGGCACTTTCCAAAATGGCTTGAGCAGCTGTGACAGAAGGAAGGACTCCATATGTCCGCCAGCCATCTAAAGCTGCTTGCTTAATACTTGCGAGAAACGCGGCGTGACCACTGATTTCGTGAGTGTGCCCCCAAACATCTGCTTCGTATGACTTGGAACCATCAGTAAATGCTTCGTTAGCGGCCATAGCGCAGGAGCTCTTAAAGTAGTACCATGCACCATCAATCAATTGCCATCCCGTATCTGCCCATGCGTTGGTCTTGTCAAAGTAGTACCACTTATTGTTAATATACTGCCAACCGGTGTCTGCCCAAGTATTGGTTGAGTCAAAATAATACCAGTTATAGCCACTCCAAAACCAGCCTGTCTTTGCCCAGACGTTCTGAGGATCGAAGTAATACCATAAACCAGCCGCAGACTTAAACCAACCTTTTTGAGCCCATGCATTAGTTGGATCAAAATAGTACCAACAACCGGCCTTAGATTTGAACCAACCAGTTTGAGCTGAACCATTATCAGTAAAGTAATACCAATTACCAGCTGCAGACTTGTACCAGTCCTTCGTAGCTTGACCATTCTGACCAAAGTAATACCACTTATTATTGATTTGCTTCCATTCATTTGAAACAAAGCGTTTAGTTTTAGAATCGTAGTAGTACTCTTGACCGTTGATTACATTTAAGCCTTCTTTTAACTCACTAGTCTGATGTTGACCAGCCCAATTAGAAATACTATTTGCCTGACCACTGTAAACTTCCTTACGAATACCAGTCTGGTCATCATAGTAGGACAGTTTGCCACTGGCATTATCAAATACCATCCCTTTAATTTGATGGCCAGAAGAAGGATCAAAGTAATAATGCAACCCAGAAACTTCTGTATCTCCAGTAGCCATCTGTGCAGTATTAGGGTCTAAATAGTATTTAGCGTTGTTAATGTCTGCCCAGCCTGTTTGTGCAGCTCCATTACTTTGGAAATAGTACCAGTGATTATTCAAGTACTGCCAACCAATCTTCATAGCACCGTAAGTACCATCATGTTGCTCATTTAAGTAGTAAGTTTGATTATTGATGTTTTGTAAACCGACTTCCATTTTGGCACTATTTTGATTCATATAATACCAATTATCGTCGATGGATTGCCAGCCAGTTGATGGTGTTCCATTGCTAAAATGATACCAATCACTGCCAACTGTTTGCCAACCATTCAGCAGCTGACCATTACTATTTTCCCACGCAGAGTTAACAAGGCCCTGTTTAACATATCCATTGATATTTTCAGGAATAGTATTAACGTTAGTCGTACTAATGTTGGCTGAATTAGTAGTACTGCTACTTAGTTCATCAGCATGTGCGGAATGAACACCAAATAAAAGAGCTCCTGATAAGACCGCAGTCGTCATTAAGAGGCCTTTTTTAATTTGATTAAATTTTGCAAGATTCCGGTGAACCAATTTGTACTCCTCCTCAAATAAGTACGTCATCTAAATAATGTTACAACGTCTCTTAGTATATGAGAGTTAATAAAAGATGACAATAGATTCAATCAATTCGTACTGAATTGTAAAACTATTGTCATCTTTTTGTGATATTTAATTATATTAACCAACCATCAGTAGAATCAAATGATAAGGTTCGTCCATTGACATTATGTTGTCCCGTCAGCATGGCACCAAAAGAACCATCGTGATATGGATTAAGGAAATATAGCCGTCCATTAATCCAAACTAATCCTGATAGCATCTGACCACTAACATTGAAATAGTACCAATGTCCATCAATCAGTTGCCACCCGTGATCCATCCAAGAATTAGTAAGATCAAAGTAATACCAATTACCATTTAAGCATTGAAAGGCCTTTCAAAGCCCAGGCATTAATTGGGTCGAAATAATACCAGTTTGCACCGGACCAGAACCAGCCCTTTTGAGCCCAAGCATTGTATGGATCAAAGTAATACCAATTACCTGCAGCGGTTTGGTACCAGCCAGTCTGGGCATATCCATATTGGTTGAAAAAGTACCAGTTACCAGCAGCGGACCGATACCAGTTTTTTACACCACTCCCGTCTTGATTAAACAGGTACCAATGACCATTGATATTCCACCAACCAACTTGCATTGCACCATTACTATCTAAGTAATACCAATCATTATTAATGGGTACAATTCCAGTCATCATTTTGCCAGAATCAGTAGCAAAATAATACCAATAATGATTAATGGACTGCCAACTCGTCTGCATCCATGCATTTGTTGGGTCAAAATAATACCAGACGCCAGATAGGTATTGCCAACCGTAGTTTGCCCACGCATTGATTGGGTCAAAAAAGTACCAACGTTGATTGACCTTGCCCCAACTAGTATCGGCAACACCAGCATTGTTAAAGAAGTACCAATGACCATTAATCCACTGCCAGCCCGTTGCTGCAGCTCCACTATCTTGGAAATAATACCAATGGTTATTCAAAAGTTGCCAACCCGTCTGCATCACACCACTATTGTCGAAGTAATAAGTATTGCCATTAATGTGTTGAATTCCTGTGGCATTTGCTTGATTAGTTGTCTCTTGGCCATCTCCGTTACCGGTTTTCGTAACAAATATGTATGACCATTTTCCACCATTGTTTTGCCAATGACTGTTAGTATCTTGATTTGCCCAAATAAAGTGCATATCAACGTCAGCTACCTGAAAGTCAAACTGTTGCCCGTTAGAATAACGTCCGCTATGGTTAGTCTGAGCCACGATCGAAGGATAAACTCCCATATTCTTAACCGGTTGGTAATAAGTCAAGAAATTTTTGGCATGACCGAAAGTATCATGGGCATCATAGAAAAGCATCCCCATCACGCCATAGTAAATCATTGCCCGAAGATCATCCATCGTTTCCACACTAAAAAGAGGTACACTATGATCATCTTCAAAATCCTTACCCTTGGCTGCCGCAAAAGATTTGAATCCTAATCCAGCAATATGATCATCATAGATTTGGAAGGATGAAATATTTTCACTGTGATTTTGTAAAATACTAGCATCGTGCCAACTACCATTTAATAACGATTCATTCTTATCTTGGTATTGAAGGGCCATTCCCTTTACAGCATTAATGCTTCCCTGATTTTGGCCGAATGGTTCCACACCTAGTTCATAGCGCACTTGATTAACCAATCCTAATGCATATTGGTTCATTTGGGTAACCTGATCATTCGTCAGATTATTAATTTCAATTTGTTCCTGAGCAGCCTGCTGGTTAGACATGTAATTATTATTCTCTAGTCCTGGCTTTTTAACTTGATTCTGCAGTGCTTGAGCAGATGCAGAATCGTCAACATTTGTAATATTTTGTAGAGTGAATCCCGCAGGTAAATAAATTGATTGTTCCCCGTAACGAACATCGTTATGAATATTTACAAGCTGATTGGAATACAAATCATATGATTGGTTTGTATTAGTCGTTACTTGAACAGTTTGCGTTGTTGGTTCAGTTGCATCGGCTTTAACGTTATAGTCACTAGCTATAATTCCTAACGCTGTCGTCATTACAGTCAATGCTATTAACTGAGCACTTCTTTGCATTAATAAATCCCTCCTACTTCAAATTGTTACTATCCATATATTGTACTATATAATATTAACCGATGTGGTTACAGTTAGATGATATTTCATTGTCAGGTGTATAATGTTATATTGTCAAAAGTAATATAAGTTTTAAAGTTACCATGAAAAATTGAAATCCAACTATTTCTTATAGTATAGTTAAAAAGTTAGAATTTTCGATTGGGGTATTGTCTTATGAATGATAATCACGAATCACGCGAAGAATATCGACGAAAACTAGAAAAAAGAATTCAAGCTAAGGTTCAAGAAGATGAAGCCAACGAGAAGCCTTCTTCTTCATCAAAATTCGGTTGGCACAAGCGAACACGAAAACAACGTCCGGATACTCATTATCAACCATCAGCAAAGTCTGTCCAAATACCCAAAGTTCATCACTATCGGACACCACGGTGGGTCAAAGACATTATCTGGGCCATCGTTATTCTGCTTCTAATTGGTGGTGGCTATGAATACCATAAAATTCACTCTGCTGCATCCAATATTTTTGGTAATGGCAACGGTCAAATTAGTAAAAAATTACAAAAAGGTGAGCCGGTTTCTGTCTTGGCAATGGGTACCGATGTTGGAGCCCTTACCCGGGGCAATACTGGTGGAAATACTGACTCTCTTGAATTATTCACCATTAATCCCAAAACTAAACGAATTACGATGACCAGTATCCCTCGTGATACCTTAGTCCGAGTAAATACCAAAGATGGACCCGATTACGTGAAGATTAATGCCGCTTATGCTCTTGGTGGTCCTAAGAAAACTGTTAAGCAAGTTTCTGAATTATTAAATGTACCAATTGATTACTATGCGGTGCTTAATATGGGGGTTCTGAAAAAAGTCGTTAATACGGTTGGCGGCGTCACCGTTGATAATCCCTTTGCATTTACTTACGAAGGTCACCACTTCAAGAAAGGCAAACAACACTTAAATGGTGAGTTAGCGCTGAAGTATTCGCGGATGCGTTACAGCGATCCTAATAACGATTATGGTCGACAAAAGCGTCAACAACAAATCATTGAAAGTGTTATTCATAAGTTTAAGGCTTCTGGATCTATTGGAACTGCAAATAAAATGATCGATGCCGTCAAAGATGGTGTAAAAACGAATATTCCAATTGACGATATTGCCACCCTTTATGGTAATTACCACGCCGCAATGAATAGCGTAACGACTTACCACTTCAAGGGACAAGATGCGACAATCGATGGCGTTTCATTCCAAATTGCTAGTCCAAAGGAAATTAACCGGATATCTAAGTTGGTTCGTAAAGAACTAGGTTTAAAGTATAAGAAAGTTACGAACCATGAAACCAAGATGTATAAGTCGCAACCACTATATGATGGTGTTGTGCATACAGACTTCATTCTTCCTGGTGGTGCCAGTTATAACGATCCTGGTTCAGGCAATGGCAGTGATTACGTCACTGGTAGCTCTCATCACAAGGCAAAATCCAGTACTATAAACACTAATCCTTATGATTCAACTAGTCCTTATGAAGAACCACGCTATGAACAACGAACGGTCCCTTCAACTAATGGCATCAGGGCCAGAGCTCAATATCAAACTCCTCGGCGAATATTTGCATATTAAAACAAAAATTGCCCCTTAGCAATAATGCTAGGGAGCAATTTTTTCATTTAACCATGATTGCGAATTACCGTTTCAGGATTAAGCCAGTACCCACTACCAGTTGCTGCATTTGAATCATACCAACTTGGTTGGAAAGAATGATTCAAATCCATTTCGTAATTAGGGCTAGTGTTAATCCCTAAATGTAAGTGGCTTAGATCACGCCAGCCAATTACTTGGCCTGGGTAAACAATATCATTAGGACTTACTGCAATTTTATTACGATTACTAAATGCTTCTTGGTAAACATATAAATACTTACCATCCCAAATGGTGACATACCACCACATTGGTTGTCCATTATCATCATCACAGGTAGTTACATCTAAGACCTTTCCACCGTGAACAGCATGGACCTCATAACCCGGATGATCTGATACACCAAAGTCTAATCCATCATGATAATGATTCTTTCGTGGATATGATGAGTAACCAAATGCTTGTCCTGGTAAGAAGTAACCTTCGCCAGAAGATGGGAATGGCCAACTCCACCAATCGTTCCATGGTTCAGCAGTTTCAGCACCACTTGCACCAAAGTTATAACAGTGACCATCAACCCATTGCACACCAGTATACATTTGGCCGTAATTATTATCGGTCCTTACCCAAGCGCCGGTACCATGTTGACATTCATAGCCGTCAGCAAAGTAGTACCAATTATTATTAATGTAGCGCCAGCCAGTTGTTGCATTAGCATTTGTCGGATCAAAGTAATACCAGAAGCCAGCTGGTGATTGGAACCAACCAGTTTTGGCAGCACCATTATTGTTGAAGTAGTACCAATTTCCGGCATTTGATTTAAACCAGCCAGTTGGCGCTACACCATTGTCATTAAAGTAATACCAACTACCGTTAATTTGTTTCCACTCATTACTTGCAAAACGATCACTGGCTTTGTTATAGAAGTAAACGTGGCCATATATGGTATTTAGGCCATTTGTCAAATTATCGGTATTGATATCTCCCGTAACAGAGTTAAATGTATAGCCATCAACACTAGTTTGGCGGATACCTGATTGCTCATCATAGTAATTCAGTTTTCCTGTCATAGGGTTAAGTAGCATGCCCTTCTCTTGCGCACCAGAAGATAAGTTAAAGTAGTAATGATTACCATCAATTATCGTATCGCCCGTTGCCATCAGCCCAGTTGTTGGATCTAAGTAATATGTAGTACCATTAATATTTTGCCAACTAAAAAGTTGACTTCCTGAATCAGTAAAGTAATACCAACCGTCATTGATCCACTGCCAACCAGTCTTCATAGCACCATACGAACCATCGTGTTGTTCGTTAAAGTAGTAATGTTGACCATTAATTTGTCGAAAACCAGTTAACATTAATCCATGATTAGCTGGATCAAAATAATACCAACTGTTATCGAGCCATTGCCAATTTTCATCTAGCCAGGTTTGGTTAGGATTAAAATAATGCCAGCCATCTGACAACCAATGCCAACCACGTAAAGTCCATGCATTGGTAAGATCTCCATAGTACCAGTGACCATTTACTTGGTACCAATCAGTCTGAGCTTGCCCTTGTTGGTTAAAATAATACCAATTATTAAATGGCGTCAGCAACCAACCTTGGTGCGCGGCCCCACCATTATCGAAGTCATACCAATGGCCATCAACATATTGCCAATCGCGTTTCATCGCCCCGTAAGTACCATCATGTTGCTCATTCATGTAATATGTTTGATTATCAATCCGCTGAATTCCCGTTAACATTTGCCCATGATTAGTTGGATCGAAATAGAACCAATTATCATTGATCCATTGCCAACCGGTTCTCGCCCAGGTTTGAATAGGATCAAAGTAGTACCAATTATTGTTTAAATTTTGCCAGCCAGTTAAGTTCCAAGCATTTGTGGGATCAGCATAATACCATGCCCCCGCTTGTGATTGGTACCAGCCGGACTGTGCCTGGCCATTTTCTTTGAAATCATACCAATTGCCGGCTGGACTCTGATACCAACCCGTATGGGCACTACCATTATCATCAAAATAGTACCAACTATTATTAGCATTTTGCCAACCAGTTAGGTTCTGACCAGCATCATTTTGGTATGTCACATTACCGTTTTGGTTATGCTTAACATACCCGTTAATACTATCCGGCATTGTGCTTGCAACATCATTATTAGCTGTCAGTTGAGCGGTCGGTTCGTTATTAGTTACATTATCATTTGCAAATGCGGTTCCTACGCCAATCGTAACTGTTAAGGCAGCCACAAGAGCGCTGACCCACAGTTTACCTGATTTGTATAACTTAATGTGTTCTTTCAATATTCTCCTCCTCGATAATCCATAATATTTTATTATAAAACGATAACATTATACATAAAATGTGCAATTATGCAAAATACCTCTAGCGCTTTAATTGAACAAACGCTAGAGGTATTGATCCCTGTAATCCTTTATATATGAATGGATCTTACTATTGCTTTGCTATGCCCAATAGAAGTTTGGCCGGTAAACCATTTGATATGGCCGGTCGTCTTCATTCCAGTACCATTGATAATTAAATTCTTGTACAGCTTTACCAGCAGCACCATAGTGAGAATATGGATTTTCACTCCAGTAATATCCACAAGTTGAAATGCACATTGGATCAGGACCTGCTGTTGAAATCACGACTGTGTGGCCAACACCACCAGCAGAAGCACCAGGAGTACCCCAAATGACAATATCACCATATTGAACATTCTGAACACCACGGCCATATCCGGCAATGTAATAACCATTTTGTAATAAGTACCTACCTAAATCAAGAGTTGAATACGTGTGGGCAGGTGTACGACCACCAGCACTCCAAACAGCTTGAGTCATCGATCCTGAACAATCGGCGGTACCATCAGCCCCAGTTCTAGAGCCATACATGGAGTAGGTTAACTTACCTTCCCGGGCTAAGAACCAATTGATTACTCGCTGACTAAAGCCAACGAATGCCCCATTACTTTGTAGGTTTACCCAATGGCCATTAATCCAATGACCACCAGTATACATATTGGCATTGGTTGGATCCATGTAATACCAATTGTGATTTACAAATGTCCACCCAGTATCAGCCCAAGCATTAGTAGGATCGAAGTAATACCAAAATCCTGCATTAGACTTGTACCAACCAGTAATTGCATTAGCGTTGAGGGCATCAAATAAGTACCAATGCCCATTGATAGATTGCCAGCCAGTACGAGCGGTTCCATCTGGGTTGAAGAAATACCAGTTACCAGCGGCTGACTTATACCAACCGGTGGTAGCAGCGGCATTAGAGCCAAAATAGTACCAAGAACCATTTATTTTCTGCCAATCATTAGCGTCAAAACGATTAGAGTTCTTCAAGAAAAAGTAACGATTATTACCAAGCAGGACTAAACCGTTAGTGATATTAGTGGTGTCTAGATCACCAGTAGTAGAATTAAAGGTCAGTGTTTGACCATTTAACATTGCTGATATCTGCCGGGTTCCGGTTGATGGATCATAGTACTGAAGTAAGCCTGTTGTCGAATTGTAAACTAGTCCTGTTTCTTGATTACCAGATGGTCCAAAGAAGTAGTAGTTGTTGTCTAATTTTTGGATACCAGTCATCATCTGATAATTAGCAGGATTTAAGTAATAATGATATCCTGTAATAGTTTGCCAACCGGATAGTGCGTCACCATTACTATTGAAGTAATACCAATTACCGTTAACGTTTTGCCAGCCAGTCTTCATCATTCCAAAAGTTCCATCATGCTGGTCATTTAAGTAGTACAAATGATTATTGATTGTTTGTAGGCCATTTAATGATTTATAACTTTCTGGAGAGAAGTAGAACCAACCGTTTAAGTTCTGCCACCCGGATAATGCCCATACATTGCTTGGATCAAAGTAGTACCAATCATTATTTAAACTTTGCCAACCACGCAATGCCCATGCATTAGTGGGGTCAAAATAGTATTGATGACCGTTAATAGTTTGAAAACCAGTACGGGCTTCACCATTGTTGTTAAAGTAATACCAATTTTTATTAATATAGTGCCAACCGGTTAAGGCAGAACCATCACTTGGACCACCAAATCCATACCACTTGCCATTAATATTTTGCCAGCCATTCATCATTGCACCAAAAGCGCCATTATGCTGGTCATTCAAGTAATAGCCCTTGTTATTGATTTGTTTAAGACCTGCTTGCATGATGGATGTTGTTGGATCAAAGTAGTACCAATTATGATCTAACCACTGCCAACCAGTACGGGCAGAACCATTATTGGCAAAATAGTACCAATTGTTATTAACATTCTGCCAACCAGTTTTCATTGCCCCATATGTACCATCATGTTGCTCATTAAGGTAATACGTCGCATTATTAATATTTTGTAATCCTGTTTCCATAATATGACTGTCAGGATTCATATAGTACCAATTATTGTTAATCCATTTCCAAGACGAAGAATTTTGACCGTCTTGGAAATAGTACCAATTGTTCTGATCCGTTTGCCAACCATTTGCTAATTGACCGTCAGAAGATTGCCATTGTCCATTCTTCTCTGTATAACCATTAATACTTGTTACATGTTGTGCTTTATTAACAGGTTGTGTTCTTTGTTCATTTTGTGGAGTACTTGTCTCCATGTTTTCTGTTTGCGCATTTGCAGTACCAGTAAAGCTTAGTAACCCTAATGTCAAGATACAAGCTGTTATCCATAATTTACCTGATTTATATATTTTATAATGTTGCTTCATCAAAAAAACTCCTCCCGCATATTTAAACTAACCACAATGTATCTTAGCACGAAAAAATGGACGTGAAAACACTGCCATGGTAGCAATTGCAGCAGTGCACCACTGCTTGCCAGCTTTATATAATTTATAATGCTTCTTTATGGACATTATTATCCTCCCTTGGTTAAATTTTTTTGTCCTTCAAACGGTCATCATTTTATAATACATCCATTTATCTGTCAACATAGCAAAGAGAAGGCTGTCAGTTCTTAATCAACTTAATATCATTTGATTTTTCAAACTTTAAAAGTCAATTGACTTAAAACGTTACAACAAATTTAATTATCCAATTGCTCTGATTACAAAAGCGTGCAGAACCTTTTAAATTGACATTTTAAAAAATATTGGACGCTCTTATCAGGCTTGTAATATTACTTTATAGACACTCTTCTCCTTGGCTTTCAATATATATCATAAAAAAATGATCTCCATATACGGAGATCATTTTTATTATTTTCACTTAATTAATCCACTGACCATTATTGTTAAATGAATAGTTTTTGCCATTAATAATGTGATTTCCCGTGTACATCTTATGACTAATTAGGTCAAAGTAATACCAATTATTATTAATCCACTTCCAACCAGAATAAGCCCATGCGTTATTTTGGTCAAAGTAATACCAATCACCATTAAGTTTTTGCCAACCGGTTATTGCCCAAGTGTTTAAGGTATCAAAGTAATACTTATTATGATTAATAGTTTGCCAGCCGGTTACCGCTTCACCATTACTGTCAAAGTAATACCAGTTGCCAGCGCCTGATTTGAACCAACCGGTTTGTGCCCATGTATTTAGGGTATCAAAGTAGTACCACTTATTATTAATATCATTCCAACCGGTTACTGCCCAAGCATTTAAAGTATCAAAGTAATAATTATGCTTATTAATGGTTTGCCAGCCGGTTACCGCTTCACCATTACTATCAAAGTAATACCAGTTGCCAGCGCCTGATCGGAACCAACTGGTTACTGCCCATGTATTTGTGGGATCAAAATAATACCAGTGACCATTGATCTTTTGCCAACCAGTTACTGCCCAGGCGTTCGTGGTATCAAAGTAGTACTTATGATGGTTAATGGTTTGCCAGCCAGTTACCGCTTCACCATTACTGTCAAAGTAATACCAGTTACCAGCGCCCGATTGGAACCAACCAGTTACTGCCCATGTATTTGTGGGATCAAAATAATACCAGTGACCATTGATCTTTTGCCAGCTAGTCACTACCCAGGTGTTCGTGGGATCAAAATAGTAATGATGATGGTTAATGGTTTGCAAACCTGTTACCGCTGAAGGAGCTTCATTATTGTTCCCTTGGAAGTAGTACCAGTGGCTATTAATATACTGCCAGCCTTCGTCTGCCCATGTATTTTGAGGATCAAAGTATACCCAATGACCATTAATATACTGCCAACCGGTAGTAGTGTTGGTATTTGAACTATCAAAGTTATACCAGTGACCATTGACCTGTTTAAATCCTGTTAGCGCATTACCATCTTCATTGAAGTAGTACCAGTGACCATTAATATATTTCCATCCAGTAACTGGTTGACCATTTTGTAGATACTGCCAAGAACCATTATTCTTGTTCCAACCATCATTATTGTAAGAGGAATTACTATCAGATGAATCATCATTAAATGGATTATTATTAGACGAAGTATCGTCAGATGAATCCAAACTCTTGCTGCCAATCCAATGACCATTCTGATCAAAAGTAGCTAAAACTGATGTTACATAATAGTTATTAGAATCTGGTGTTACATATGTCCCATTCTCGTACATTTCACCACAACCGGCTTTACCATAAGAGAAATAAAACCAATTTCCATCAATCTTTTGCCATCTAATTGCTGCTTGACCATTCTCGAAAACATAAAACCAGGCGCCATATTTAACAATATCGTCATACTGGGACGGATTATTTGAGTCATAAACACCTACATGATAGAAAGCATTGTCAAAATGGTGCCAACCTGGTTTAGTTACCAAATTACCCGATTCATCATACAAATAAGCTACTGGATGATAGCCATCGGTATCTGAACTCCAAGCTGTAGCATCTTTCCCATCAAAATATATATGAGTTGCAATACCTGCCCGTGCTTGTTGCGTACTGGCTGTCACCGTTACTTCCTGGTTAGAAGTTGTATTAGTATCAACATTTTCACCATCTGAAGCTGCAGCATAACTTCCATTGGCAACATTATTTAAAATAACAGAGCTATTAACTGGTTTAACATTGCTAGTTGTCACTGCCGATTGATCAATATTTGAATTATTACTATCTGCATGAACTGCATTTGCTAAAGTGAGACCAGCTAATACACTCACACAAACTAAAAGTGCCTTGCGTTTTTTCATAAGATTCTCCTCCCAAAACCACAAAAAATACGTTTATATTATATAACAAATATGACTAAATCAATCACTAATAATAAATTAGTACAATTAATATTCTTATTTTTGAAAAGTATAGAATACTGCCCTTAAATTAATGAAGATAAATAGTTACTACTTGCTTATCACTTTTAGGGATAAATGCAATCATAGTAGTACCCCGGCTTGTTTGTTTCGCGGTAATTCCATGACTAGCATGGTTATTACCATAATTCAATAACGGTAACGTAACATAATTTATTCGGTCCGGCTTTAAACTAGTCAATGTATAACTAATGCGGTTGTACCCTGGCTTTATTTGTTGTTGAAAAAGTTTAACTTTATGACCATTGATAACGGCAACATGTCGGTGAATATCAGACTTTTTCCTAAAGTAAGTTGCTTTATCCATACCAGTCAGAGTTTGCTCTGGCATGTAATCAGTATAAACTGCATCAGTGGCCATTTTCCTATATTGTCTTATTTGTTTATACGCAATAATCTGATTACCATTATGAACATAATTATGAATGTAATTGAACGTGATGAAGTTAATGGTTATAAAAATCAGAAACAAGATACCCCTTTTATTTATTAACGGCTGAAGGACCCATGAAGCATCATATGCAATGCAGAAGGTGGCGATACCCAGAAAGCGCCATGGAAATTGAATTATATGTAATGGCGTATGCTGAAAAATAAACCAAGGGAATAGATTGGTCGAGAGTATTAGAGCAAATAAGCCAATAACTGCTAACTGTCTTCCTAACGAGTTATAGCCACGTAGAATAAATAAACTAATAAATGTGCAAATTAACACTACAAATCCCAAGTTTACTGTCGAAAGTGGCCCAGGAACAAGATTGGCAAGCGAATTAATTAAAAGGTCATTAGATTTAAGGGCTTCGTTTTGTAATGTATCAGGAACAATTGGTGCAACTATTTTATTGTTGTGATTTGAGATTATGATATTTAGTGTGATGGGTAAAGTGCATCCTAAGATTATTACTCCAGATAAAAGCAACTTTTTAAGTTTAATTTTGTCTAATTGACGATAATTAAGGCATAATATCACAATTATGAACAAAGTAAATATAAAAGCTGACAAAAGATGGCTATAAACAATAAATACAAATGTTATAGGCATCCACAACCATTTTTTCGAATTAGGTTGCTTAAGGAGACTTAGTAACCCCATTAAAAGCAGTGGTAAAAAGATTAAAGCAATATATTCGGGAATATCTCCGCGTTGGGTAAACTGTAGCAATAAATAACCACTGTTATTGTAAATTAAACTGAATAGAAACCCCAAATCACCTGATTCTGTATGCCTATTTTGACTGGGGAAGTTGTTAATGGCTTTATAAGAAACAATAAACGATAGCAACGTCAAAAAAAACAAGCAAACATTATAAGCGATAACTGGATTTATTAGACTCCGCATAATTGCAAATGGATATAGGAATAGGTATGGATAAAATGTACTAACAGCTAAACCAATCTTTGAAAAGGTAAAGCTACCGTTTGAAGCTAGTAAGTGTCCACTTAAAAGACTGTAATGTAATTCTTCAATTCGATTGAGATGAAATTGGAGATCCCATCCACAAATTATTCCTTGTCGGAAAATTAAAATAAAAATTATTAAAGCATTTAAAAAAAATAACAAATAATATTGCCAATAAATGGGCTTAAATCGTTGCATGTTTAACCTCTTGAATAATGATATATTATGATTTTCCATTTTCATTAATGAAATGAAGTCTTTTTATAAGATACACTTTATTATAATTACATGTGAAATAAAAGAACGAATTTTTTACAAGTCAAAAACCATCAACAAGTAAATAAGTATAATCCAGCTACCTGTCCTTTTAACAAATATGAGTTTCATTTACATGCACACTGTCTACATTAAATAACTATAACTGCTAACAAACGATCGTCTAATCAAAACTACGTATATATTACTTACATCATGCGTGCCCTTTATTATTACCAATTTAAGAGTACCTACTATAGATCACTGATAATGTAAGCTATTCCCAACAAATGGGAATAGCTTACATTATCTTTATTCTTCAGTAACTGAAGTGGCCGTGACGTGGTAAGTATGACCATTACCACTAACTGTCCAGTCATTCATACCGTTTTGAGTAGTTGTGTAAGAATCGATTTCGTCCATTGATGGAACATTTGGCTTCGGCTTACCGTTGATACCAGCATCGTTAATAACAGCTAATAAGTGTTCCTTAACAATGTCCTTAGCATCTTGAGCAGTCATTGGTGACCGTGTCGAAGCAGTTTGGTTGGACTTAACCTTGCTGGAGGTAGCACCATTTGATTTAGCCACTGAGTAATTGGCAGCAGCATTTTTAGAACTAGTCGTGGTACTTCCACTCTGGGATGAAGCTGTTATAGCAGATGATTCACTCTTCGTAACTGAGCTAGAATGTTTCACAACTTTTTCACTACGAGCATGGTCAGCCGACTTATGACTGGTAGTATTCTCGTTACCACAAGCAGCTAATGCCATGGTCATTGCACCTGCGGCAAATAGGGTTAGTAATTTCTTAGGCATGTTGACACTCTCCTTCATTGTCACGGTTCAATTATAAAACAACGTAGTAACTTGCTGCGTAGTACTTAGTGTAACCAACCTTGACAACATCACCTGGTTGCGGAGCGTGAACGTAAGCACCATTCCCCAGGGAAATAGCAACGTGGTAAGGAGCACTATCGCTACCAAAGAATAATAAAGAACCCTTTGGAGCATTAGCAACATCATAATGGTGTGCACCTAAAGTTTGTTGGGTATAAGTTGTGCGGTAGTTACTACCAAGTCCATATGCCCATTGTACTAAACCTGAGCAGTCAAAACCAGTCGATGGGTTGTTTCCGCCCCAAACATAAGCAGTACCACGGACAGACATTGCCTTAGCAACAGCAGCACTGTGATCGTCTGCCCATGAACCATCAGCATTAAAGTGATAAGTCTTACCATTGATAGTTTGCGTACCAGTTAACATCCAAGCGTTTGTTGGGTCGAAGTAGTACCAAACATTATTAATAGATTGCCATCCAGTATCAGCCCAAGCGTTTGTTGGGTCGAAGTAATACCAGAGTCCTGCTTGGGACTTAAACCAACCAGTATTTGCCCAAGCATTAGTTTCATCAAAGTGGTACCAAAGTCCGGCTTGGGATTTATACCAACCAGTAGTGGCGTTGGCATTAGTTTCATCAAAGTGGTACCAGTTACCAGCATTAGATTTGTACCAGCCTGTAGTAGCCCACGCATTGGTCTCATCAAAGTGGTACCAGTTATTATTGATGTTTTGCCAGCCTTCATCAGCCCAGGCATTAGTTGAGTTAAAGTAATACCAAAGTCCGGCTTGGGACTTGAACCAACCAGTTTGAGCAACACCAGTATTTTGGAAATAGTACCATAACCCTGCTTGAGATTGGTACCAGCCTGTAGTTGCAGAACCATCGTCGCCAAAATGGTACCAACTATTGTTAACGTTTTCCCATGTATTTGTAACATAGCTTTGAGAATTGGCATTGTAGTAGTACGTGCTATTGTTTCGTTGTACTAAACCAGTAGTAGTTGGTTTAACCTCACCATTACTAGCGGAGTTGTCAGCTTGATTTACACCAGTAGTAGTGTTACCTGCAGTTGTTTGACTAGCAGTAGCCATTGAAGTAGTGGCATTGGCAGATTGTTGGATATTTTGATCAGCAACCTGTGTCGTTACAACTGTATCGTTTTGGATAGAAGCATCTGCTTGGCCATCAATAGTAGCCATCGTCATACCAAGGGTTAAAGAAGCAACAGCAACTAATGCCATGCTCAACCATTGCTTACCACTCTTGTATAACTTAAAACGTTTCTTTTCCATAAAACTAAAAACAGCTCCTTTACTTTTCTTCCGTTTCACAACGATTATTAATATACTCTTAATTTTTAGAAAAATAAGGAATGTCGCGACTTTGTTATCGAATGTAGTCACTTTGTAACATTAGTGCAATTTTTTGTCATAAAGTAAAAGGTTAGTAATTTAGAAATGATAAACACAGTCTCAATAAATTATCAGCTGTTATATTTCATGCACCTTACGATAATGTTGCAAAAATGTTACAATAAATATGAAGAGGAAACTATGGAGAATGAAAGGGGTGCATCATAATGCTAAAAGTAAGTAAGAAGATACTAAACACTTCCCTAGCCATTGCACTTATCTTAGGTCTTGGTGGTTGTGGTATCAGCCAATCTGCTACAACAACTCATAAAAATAATCAACCATCTAGTGCTAAGGTTGTCAAACATAGCGGTAGTCATAAAGCTATTACAAAATCTAATAAATATGCTCAAAATGGCTCAACCTCTGTAAGTTCTTCTACCACAGAAAGTGAAGAATCTACTCATTTAACAAGTTCATCCGGATCAGAAAGTATTGGCAATTACCAACAACCAACAACCGGCATCTCTAATGCTAATAGTCAATCGTTTGTAAACAACAGCCAAACTCAGTCTGCACAGATTAAGAATCAACCTCAACAACAATCAAGCTCAATTCAATTAGGATTAGGTGATATCGCTGTTTGGACTGATCAATATGGTGTAGTTCACCACGTCGATTCTGATGGAATGGATCGGATGACTATTCCTGGAAGCGATCAAGTAAAGTACCAGGACTGGTCAGGACCACTACCAGCTAACGCGCAGATCGTGTCAAGTACGCACAGCAATGTTCAGCTAGGATTAGGTGATATTGCTGTTTGGACTGACGAGTATGGAGTTACCCATCACGTTGACTCTGATGGTATGGATCGAATGACTATTCCTGGAAGTAATGAAGTGAAATACCAAGATTGGTCAGGTTACTTACCATCTAATGTAACAATTGAGCATGAGCATTAATTCTTACATAAATAAAAAAGACGAATCACAATTGTGATTCGTCTTTTTTATTTAAACCATGTAATTCCAAAATTTCCAATGTGTTGCACGTGCAACGTAATCATAAATGAAGAATGCAACACAAGCTGTAATCATCACAAAAATAAAGTCCATAACCGCAGTAGTAGTGAAACTAGTAATGTGGAATTTGTTACTATTTAAATAATCAAAAACAGCTAATGACCATGCTTGAAAACAATACAGAAAAGTGCTGAACCTTCTTAAACTTTCTGATTGTACTTCATTAATCCTAGGAATATATATTATCGAAAAAATAACAATAACAAGACTAGTCGGCATAGTCAAAATAGTTTCATCATTACTAAGGCAACCACCTAAGTGACTCACTATAAGATTTTCCAGATAATAACAAATGATAAGTACACACATTAAAATAGATACTTTACTCAAATTATAACCCTTTACGGTATTCAAGTTTTTCGCTAGTAAATACCCAATAAAAATATAAATTATCAATCTTGGAAATGAATCAGAATTAATCAACTCTAATTTAATTAGTCTCAAGAATCCAAGTTCACTACATAAAACAAAATATATTTCTAATACAATACAAAACATTCCATAAAGATACTTGTTTTTTCTAAAAACATATTTATAAACAAATAAGGAGAAGGGAAGCGCAATTATCATCCCAATTATGTACCAGGATGGAAACCATCCATTCACATTGGAGGGCCATAGTTTGAATAATAAATCAAAAATGTATTTAAAAAAACTGAAGACATGACAACCATTAGTTCTGAAGAACGAATAACTATTTTTTACCGCTAAAGGAAGGTAAATAATCTGCCACAAGCCATACAACCATAGTAACCTAACCTCGAACTTCTTTAAGTAATGCTTCCTATCGTCATGACTATTCAGTCTTAAATAGTGTTTAAAGAAAAAGAAACTCGTAACGATTGAAAAAAAAGGCAATCCTAACCTACCTATTGTTTCAAATAAAGGTACATGCGTATGAATTGCAACTATTCCAATGGCTGCCACAACTTTTAAACAATCAATTCCCTCATAAGTAACTTTATGATTCATATTCCACCCTACCATTTAAAAGACAACTATATCCATAATTATATACATATCAAGTCGATCATTAAATATATAGGTACTAATCAATTTTGTCAAGTAGATGATTATTCCTATATAATCATATATCTCAACAATAACTTGAGTGATCAATAAATATATTTGATTAAAAATGAAAAAGAAGATCGATAGATTATACTACCAATCTTCCCATTTACTTTAATACTGCAGCCAGTTACCAGTAGCGCCAAAACTATATTGGCGTCCACCAATCCAGTAACGACCATTAGCTAATGCTGCATCACTACCTGGTTGGAAATAGTACCAAGTACCATCGTAACTCTTCAGCCATCCAGTCATTGGATGACCAGCTGCATCAAAGTAGTACCGTTGACCATTGTCATGGTTAAATCCCCAACCATTAGTAACCATCCAAGCATTATCCTGATCAAACCAGTACCATAATCCAGACGCTGGTGAACGGAACCAACCTGTGACAGCCCATGCATTTACTGGGTCAAAGTAATACCAATTACCAGCGTTAGAGCGATACCAACCCTTTGTTGCCCAGGCATTGGTTGGATCAAAGTAATACCAATGTCCGTTAATGCTCTGCCAGCCAGTATCAGCCCATGCATTTACCGGATCAAAGTAATACCAATGTCCCGCGCCAGAACGGAACCAACCTGTGACAGCCCATGCATTTACTGGGTCAAAGTAATACCATAATCCTGAAGCTGGAGACTTGAACCAACCAGTAACTGCCTTACCATTATCATCAAAATAGTACCAATTATTAGCAGGAGTTGTCTTTTGCCAGCTGGTTTTAGCATATCCACCATGAATATTGTTCTTAGTATCCTCATCACCGGCAAACCAGTACCATGACCCATTAACCTTTTGCCAGCCAGTCAATAAGCGACCAAAAGTACCATCATGGTTAGGGTTAAAGTAATAAACTTTACCATTTATTGTTTTAATACCAGCAAACATTTCGGCATTACTTTTGGCAAAATAGTACCAATCGTCACCAATCAAATTCCATCCTTGAACAGCTTTACCATTCTTACCATAGTAGTACCAAGATATCTTGCCATCTTTGGACTTTTGCTCACCCCATGTATTAGCTTTTCCAGTTGGAGTATCAATATTAAATTGCTTTACATGGTTATCGAGATACCCATCGATAACTGTGTTCATATGACTAATCTCTGCACTAGCATCTGTATCATACTGATTAAGGATTTTTTGATTTTCCTCTTTCAACTTTGCCAATGTAGCATCATTAGTAGATTTTAAGTCAGTCAAATATTTCCAAGCAATAGCGGCTACATCTACAACGCCTTTTTTAGCTTCGTCAAGCTTAGATTTAGCCTTTGTTAAAGCATCTTGGTCAGATTTAAGTTGATCCTGAGCCGTTTTTAACTTTCCTTTAGCTAAAACTAGAGCATCATTATCTGAATTGTCTGCCTTACTATCCTGTTCTTTATTCTGATCCTTCCCCTTTGCAGGTTTTACAGCTGCGGAAGCTTCATCAACTTCTTTTTGGGCCTCTTTAACTGCCTCTTGATCTTTGACCACAGCATTGCTTAAATCTTCATAGCCTTTTTGTGCCGCAGAGGCTGCTTGATTAGCCTGAATAGCTGTGTCATAAGCATCTTTAATTCCTTTGATCGTTAAGGAATTTCCAGCAGAAACAGCTGCTTCATCCGAAGTGTATTCTTTCGTAAATTGCGCACTTTTAGCATTATATTCTTGAGCTAATGCAGCAGACTTGGCGCTTTTTTGACTAACGTAATAATCGCTAATCGCCTTTGTTTCCTGCTCCTTTTGTTGACTTGCTACACTATTAGCTTCTGATTCGGTGGAAGTAGCATCAATAGCTGCTTTAGCAGAAGCATATGTAGTATCCAAAGTAGATGCAGTTGGTGTTGGGTTGGCAGCATCAGTATTTGGCTTGTTGTTATTTGTGGTCGTTTTAACTACCGGAGTTTTATCGTTAGCGTAAGTATTAGTCGTTGAAGCAAAAATACCTAGTGTTAAAGCTACACTAGCTAACAGGATTGTATTTCTCAATTTATAAGAATGAACATGTTCATTGTTCATGAATAACTCTCCTTATTTACTATAATCAATTGTTTTTGTAAAGTTCATTTTACACCAATCCAGATTGAAGAGCTATAAATAACTCAAATATTAAGGTTAAAGCTACGATGTTAAATTCATTAAATGTTAGAAGACGGAACAAAGCTATATAAGTTGATAATTTTAGATTACCTTGTCTACCACTCACATATGATTAAATTCAAAGGCAAGTCTATCGTTTAGCATCTACCAATTTCTAAACCGCCCAAATCATACAATTCTATTTCGCTTTTTTATGACATTTCTAAATTTCACTTGACACCATCTACTATCAAAAATAAAGTAAGTAAACAAAAAGACAGAAACCTGGACATCTTATTAAATTGTCATCTTCCATACAATCTAAGCTCAATTGTTACAGATACAGTGGACCAACTCTTCAATTATTCTAAAAGTACAATGGTGTAGTTAAAATATGCCACAATAAATTTTAGTTATTAGTAAGACCGTAATTAATTATTTTAAAAGTATACCTACTCCCTTACTTTTTTCGTTACACTTCATACATAATAATATTTGACTATGGGTTAACATAAAGACAAATAAACATGAAAACAACAAAAAGTACCAATAGACACATCAAAGTTTTCGAATGTTTTAGCACTTCCGCTGGGTCACCATCAGAGCTATTACTTTCAATGATCAAACAGTAGTCTGCAACAATCAACATCGAAAATGGGACTGTATACACTAAGTTATTTCCTCGTGTAATTGTCCACAAAGAATAGAAGACTAACGTTAAACCTATAAATACATACATAATTTTATCCAAAAAATGAATATTGTAAGCTTGAAGGACTTTACGCGTACTTGTCCCCTTTTTTAATTCATTTCTCCGCTTCCCAAACCCTAAGAAGAAGGAAGCAGAAATTACTGTTAATAACAGAGAATCAGAAATGAGTATACCGCAAACTACCGCTCCATAATATAACCTTATTACAAATCCAGCTGCAATAATTGCCACATCTAACAATGGGACATTTTTTAAACCATTACTATATAGAACGTTAATTAACATATAAACAATTGGTAAGCTTAAAGCAGCATAAAAGCTATCAATAACTCTGACCAATAGGGCCATCAAACAAATGCTGATCACGATCAATAATGCCCAAAGCATTAAAGCATGTGCTTTGCTGATGTGACCACTAGCAATTGGACGATATTTCTTTTTAGGATGTAGCCTGTCTTTGTCTGCATCTTTAATGTCATTTAAAACATATACCGAAGAAGCAATTAAACTAAAAGCTAAAAATGCTATGATCAAGTCTGTAATTTTATTAGACGTAAATAGGCGGCCACTAAAAAATAATGGCACGAAAATTAATAGATTTTTAACCCAATGAAAAGGCCGCATTAACTTAATGTAATCTCTCATTGCATACTCCTAATCTTATATCCAAGATAATATATTATTATACCCAACCATGTCAGAACAGAAATCCACACAGATATAATATCTACGAGAGAATCCTTATACTTTACAGTTACATACTTATTATGTTGAGGAACTGTAATCTGGATTAATGAATGATTTGTCACCATTGGCTTACGATACTCTTGATTACCAACCTTAACCAGATCATTTTGATAGTACAAAATTGGTAATTCAACTTTTTCACCTGCTTTGATATTTGACAGGTAATACCTAAGTTGATTAGGGCTCGACGTTAGTTGTTTGCCTAATGGAACTGCCTTACCATTTATGATACCTTTATGGAGTGCAATTTGAGTAACCTTATCCCCAACCGCTTTGGGAAAGTAATCAAATGATCCATTATGAGCATAATAATGAAGCTGATTATTCCATTCTGACATCGTCACATTATACGAGGTCCCATTTTGTTGTGGGTAATAGTGTCGAACTGTGGGACGTTTGCTTAAATAAGGGATATTTTCTCTAGCAGTTATTAATTGTTGCTCACCAGAATATACCAATCCTACTGGAATCAAAGTCAAAGCCAACAAGGAAATAGTGGGAATCCGGTAATGACTATAACTATTACTGAACCATACTTGGACAATTCGCGATAAATATATTGAAAGTAATAACGTTGCTAATCCATTAAGACGATATGGAAACTGTATTACTGATAATGGGGTTTGAATAAATTTATTCCAAGGAATTAATGTTGTTGTTAATACTGTTAACAATGTCCCAGCAATATATACATATCGATCAGCTAAACTGGCTTTATTCCAGTAAAGGACACCAAAGAACAATGTAATAATTAAAACTATGCCAATATATTGATAAGGGCTATTATTAAGTGACTTTAAGATTGTATCACTAGGGGTTTGAACAAACTCTAACCCTTTCCATGATGCGACTAAATTGTTAGATAAAGTTTGTTCGATAAATGGTAAAAGATAAAAAGCCGACAAAGAAAGTGCCAAAAAGGCCGCTTTAATTGCTGAGCAAAATCTCTGGCTTTTGTGATCAATAAAGTGCCAAAAAATAACTAAAGTACCTAGTAAGAAGAGTGCAATTAATGCTGTTGTCAACATATGCGAATAAATTAAAAATGTCATTCCCAACGCTAACAAAGGCCACTTATGATTATCATGAAAGAAAATTTCATAAAATCCCAACAATGCAAGCGGCATAAATGTATATGCCAAAGCTTCTGCCAACACGTTTTGATTAAATACTAAATATAGGCGGTAATTGGCAAATGAATAAATAATTGAAAATGCAAAGGATCTTTTTCTGGAAAACGAAAACTTTAACATAGAGTAATAGGCTACTGATAATGTTAAAAAGTTCATTAACACAATGCCAATGTAAAAAGCACTAACGGGATTATTCGTAATTAAACGTAATATAACAAAAGGATAAAGTAGTAACCATGGGTAAAAGAAATTAATACCACTTCCAACCTGGTTAAAAGAAAAGGCAGAGATGCGAGGAATAAATACACCATGCTGGATATCTTGATATAATTCTTCCATACGATTCACATGAAACATTAAATCTCCGGAACCAAATATAACTCCACGATGAGCAAACGGCCATATATAAATAATTGATAACGCAATAAATAATGCGTACATAGTAATATTAAGCCATATTTGTCTCTTACTATTTTCCACTATAAGTTACTCCTCACTTTTGATAGAAATTTTGTAAATATATTATTGATGTTTACATGACTGAATAGCAGTATGCGAAAATAGTCAATTAATGAACATGCCATTAATAAAGCCAGAACAAACACTATACCAAATGCATTTATTTGGAACATAGAAATTCTGTTATTATGAAACACTGGTAAATTCCATAATAATCCCTTCACTAATAAATTATCTGTAATCAAATAACTTGCAAAAACCGTTTTTGCAATACTATTGACATATCTGTTAACAAAGGATCTCTCTTGCGTTACCTCTATAAAGATTAAAGTTGCTAACAGTAATTGAGGGATTCCAAAGAAGAAAACATTTATATAGTTTGTTTTACCAGTTTGATAGCACCCAGCTGCGCATATTATAGTGAACAAATATATAATTATAATTTTTGATTTTATGAACGCTATTCTTATATTGTATTTCTTTATATATGCGCCAATTAAATATGCAGGTAAAATATAGCCAAACTGAATTTCAGTTGAAAAAATAACGCTTTTAATAGGTGTTAAAGCACTAGATAGAAAACTCATTACTATTACCAAATAGAAAAATTGCCTTCTAGACAATTGATTAAGACAAATATTAATGAATGGAATCAATAATAGCAATATTAAGTAAGCATCAACGAACCAATATTGATCAGTCATAAAGGGTAAAGCACACTTGATAAGTTGTCCAAAGGAAAAAGTAGTTAACTTGGTTAAACTTAAAACTATATATATACCAACAGAGTAATAGAACGCTTCAAGCCAAATACTACATGATTTTAACAAGCTTTTTGATATGGGAAATGTTTTATTACCAACAAAGTACCCCGTTATCATAATGAAAAGGTATACCCCAAGTTTCCCAAGACTCAAATATGACGACAGCAAAGTATAGTCCCAAAATGAATGTATTGAAGGAACTCTCCATTTCTGCCCAAAATAATCAAAATGGAAGATGATTATCATGAACATACTAATGATCCTTAATAATTCAAATCTACTATCTCTTTTCATACCTTGATCCTTCCACATGCTACTCATCACTTTAATACTTTTTCTACAACTTACTCGTTAACTTCACATCTGGGTACTTTTGCTTGAACCAATTTTCAGCAAATTGATTTTCAAACAGGAAGAGTGGCTGGTCATGAATATCTTTAACTAGGATATTTCGTGATGATGACATCTTTTCGTCTAATTGATCTGGGTCAATCCAACGCGCTGTCTTATTACCCATCGGCTCCATAATGACATCAGAATTGTATTCATTCTTCATCCGGAACTTAAAGACTTCAAATTGTAGCTGACCCACTGCACCCAAAATGTAATCGCCAGTAGAATACGAACGGAACAGTTGAACTGCTCCTTCCTGAACCAACTGGTTAATTCCCTTGTGGAATGACTTCTGTTTCATAACGTTCTTAGCAGAAACGCGCATAAAGAGTTCTGGAGTAAATTGTGGCAGCTTTTCGAACTTAATATCCTTCTTGCCAGTATAGATAGAATCACCAATTTGGAAATTTCCAGTATCATACAAACCAATAATATCCCCAGCAACCGCTTTTTCAACGTTTTCACGAGTATCAGCCATGAATTCAGTCACGTTTGATAAGCGCATTGGTTTCTGGGTCCGCTCTAGCGTAACATCCATCCCCCGATCGAATTTCCCGGAACAAATACGGACAAAGGCAATTCGGTCACGGTGACGAGGATTCATGTTAGCTTGAATCTTAAAAACAAAACCTGAAAATTCAGGATCCAGTGGGTGCACATCTCCATCATTCTCAGTATGGTGGGAACTTGGTGCAGGAGCAAACTGCAAGTATGTTTCCAGGAACGTTTGAACACCAAAGTTAGTTAACGCAGATCCAAAGAAGACCGGTGTTTGATCACCAGCAGCGATCTTGTCACGATCTAGTTGGTTACCAGCAACCTCAACTAATTCCATCCCATCAAGAGCATCCTGCCATTCACCATCACCAGCCAATGGGTTTTCTCCTTTGACATTGCCGTCTTCATCGAGTGGTAAATAAGGATGTTTAGGATCACTAGGATGTGTTAAAGCAACACGGTGATTATAACGGTCATAAATTCCCTTAAACTGACGACCAGAGCCAATTGGCCAATTCATTGGGTAAGTTTCAATACCTAACGTATCTTCCACTTCGTTAAGTAAGTCCAATGGTTCACGTGCATCACGATCAAACTTATTCATAAATGTAAAGATCGGGATCCCACGCATCTTACAAATTTTGAAAAGTTTTTTAGTTTGTGGCTCAATTCCTTTTGCGGAATCAATCACCATAACTGCAGAATCCACCGCCATTAGAGTTCGGTAAGTATCTTCAGAGAAATCTTCGTGTCCTGGTGTATCCAGGATATTGATTCGTTTACCTTGAAAATCAAACTGTAAAACTGAAGATGTAACAGAAATCCCCCGCTTCTTTTCGATTTCCATCCAGTCTGATTTTGCAAAGTTACCGGTTTTTCGTGCTTTAACTGTTCCGGCTTCACGAACAACCCCACCAAAAAGTAACAGTTGTTCCGTAATAGTGGTCTTACCCGCGTCCGGGTGGGAAATAATGGCAAATGTCCGCCGCTTATTAACTGCATCTGCAAGTTGTTTTGATGACATGAAACTTGTTCCTTTCATTTGTAATATAGAAAATACCGTAATTATTCTAACATATAGGATAAATTAACC
The DNA here is from genome assembly GCF_001436045.1 of Limosilactobacillus frumenti DSM 13145. GTDB lineage: Bacteria > Bacillota > Bacilli > Lactobacillales > Lactobacillaceae > Limosilactobacillus > Limosilactobacillus frumenti. Next base: position 63,122 of record NZ_AZER01000024.1, on the reverse strand, counting down.
TATGGAGCTAACAAATATTCGTTTCAACTGTTTCGCCTAATTTCTTTATAAAAACTCATTACTATTAATATCATAACGATCATCGTGGGCAAAGCAGCAATAATCGCAACTGATTGAATATTATTCATATTACTGTGACTCACTAATAACGCAGTGGGGAGTATCATAAAGGCAATGGCCCAAAATCCACGTAACAACTTGCTTGGCTCCTCGTCTAAACTCAACTGACGATATGAATACTTAGAAATAACCATCGTAATCGAGTCAAAGACAGTTGAATACAATCCAATCATTGCTAGTGCTAATAAAATTAGTGCCAGACGATACTGCGGCAAAGTTTTCATGATCAGTAAAGCTACATGTGCATAGCTATTTCCAGAAGCAATTAAGTGACTAACATTAATCAAATGATGAATTTGACAAGACATCCCAAAGTTACCCAGAATAATGAACGCTAAGAAAGTACCACCTAATCCCCAGGCATAGGCACGTATAACAACATCGCGAATAGTTCGTCCTTTACTGATACTACCAATGAAGAACGGAGTGGCAACACACCAAATAATCCAGTACGACCAATAATAAATTGTCCAGTTTTGAGTAAAGTCATGGTTTCGGGTGGTTGTTGCCATTCCAATAAAGTTTTGAGTCAAGTTACCAACTGCTTGTAGTCCCGAATCTAAAATAAAGTTGGCATTCCCACTGAATAATAATACATATAGCAATAATCCAATAAAGAAAGTGTAACAAATAGCGCTTAACCGGGAGATTGCCTTCATCCCCATAACCGAAGCAATGAGGTATATCAGTACTACAATAATTATTAGAACAAGCGATAGTCTAGTAAGACTATTAATATGAAATAAATGGCCGACAACTGCCGAAAGAAGCGGCATTGACATGGAAAAGGTCGTCGCAGTCCCTGCCAGCAAAGCAAAAATAGCGATTAAATCAATTAATTTCCCCAAAATTCCATCAGTATATTTTCCCAATATTGGACGACATGCTTCAGAAAACTTCTGTCGCTGATTCTTAGTTACAAACAACATATAAGCAAACGCAACTGCTAACATGATATAGAAAGACCATGCAATAGGTCCCCAGTGAAACAGTGAATAAGTTAATGACCATTCCATCACGTTACCTTTACTTTGAATAAATGGTTCTTGAGCATACATCATCCATTCACATAGCGCATAAAAAATAATATCGGCTGACATTGTTGAGGTAAAAATCATTACTCCCCACCGAAGATTTGAGTATTCAGGATGATCATCTTTGTTTCCTAATTTTTTATGACCAATTTTAGAAAAGGCTACGTAAAGAGTACTAAGAAAGAAAAATAGCCCCACTAAAATATAAATAACTGTTAACTGATCATTAAAGAAAACACGAATGGAAGTTAATATGTGATGTGCCGATTGAGGAAATTGTTCCAAAAGATAGCTGATCATCACAATAGCTAAGATTGGAATAAGGACTAATGACCAGTCAATTTTTCGTAGATTACTTTTAATCATTTATTATTACCTAACTCAGTATTTAACCGATCTAACTGTGCTAAACTATCTACTTCAATGATGTCACCAGAATTAATCGGTAGCAACTTCAGTTCAAATTGATCTGCATAGTCAAACATTGCAATATCATCCCAGTAAATATCATAATGATGCAACTGCTCAAATTCTATCTCTAGTAATTTTTTCAGTTGCCCACTATCTTTAGCATTCCACTTAGACAAGCTATACAAGCGCCAACCATGATCATTACCTTTACGGTCACAAGTTACAACATTGTTTTCAGCATCGACATGCATAATCCATTCATCGGTAAAAGTATTAATAGCAACCCCGGCGTATCCTGATCCTTGAAATTCTCGATTCAAAATACGTGGATTCATAATAACTTGGTCGCCATCCAAAATAACCGTATTACGCAGTTCATGACGAGCAACATACAACGATGAAATATTATTGTATTTTTCATAGTATGGGTTATTAATTAACTTAACGCCTGGATACTTATCAACCAGGTAATTGAATTGATTTGCTAAATACCCAACGACGATGGAAATATCTTTAATATGATTAGCATGTAGTCCTTCAATGACAGATTCAATCATAGGTTGACCTGCCACTTTTACTAATGGCTTAGGTGTTTGATATGTTAACGGACGCATTCTCGTTCCAAATCCAGCGGCCATAATGATTGCATTATCAATCGTTGTCATATAACTATCCTTTCAAGTATTTGAGCACTTTCTTGCTATATTCCTTTGCATAACGATATTGAGCTAACGAGTATTCACCAAAATCTAAGCCCAAGGACTGTTTGTATTCACACCAATTGCTCCATAGCAGCCCACATATAGCAATATAGGCATAAATTTTAATTTTATTCTGTTGACTAGTCGATTTTCCAAAATAAATATCGATAAGATGATCAATTTGTTCTTGATTATACATTGAATAAATGGCAAACATTGCCACATCCACATCAGGGTCCTGCATACCAGCATATTCCCAGTCAATCAGAAATTCGTTACCATTCCGATCAAACACAAAGTTATCAGCGTTAGCATCGATGTGACAAAGAGTCCAGTCCTTGTCTAGTTGATCCACGTAATTTAATAGTTGGTCGATCCGACGCTTCACTCCTGCATAATCACGATATGCTGAAGGAGCTTTACGTAGTTTTTCATACATATTGATCTGTGCCCTTAAATCAAAAGTATGATCAACTTTTAAATGACTTGCATGCATCTTATTCAGAAGACGCATACTTTGTTGAACTTCTTTCCAATTATTAGGGTCACAATTGTGAGAATGTTTAATGAATTTGGTCAGCTTATAACCATTTTCTGGGTTCAAATATAAGGTTTGTTCAACGTACGGTAAGTCTTTTATTACCTGGTAAACATCATACTCTTGTTGACGGTTAATGAGTTCCTTTGTCCCCGCCCCAGGGATTCGCATGATATATTGATCACCTTGACAATCAAAAATAAAGGAGCGATTCGTCATTCCCTTCTTCAAAACTCTGATATCATGAATCTCCGTATTCTTAACGCCTAAAGTATTCACAATTGCTTGAATGGCATCGTTTCTGAGATGATCAGAATTACTATCAAGATTTCGTAATTCTTCATAGGAGTTGATCTCTGCAAATTGATTGTCTTTGATTAAATAACTATTTAATTTAAAGCGGTCGCCACCTATTAACAAAGATTCCCAAAATTCATCCAGTCTTGATTGTTGAGATATTCGTTTGTCTAACTCTTGCTTTACACGGTTACCAGTTTCCGCATTCAGATATGCAATGCCAACCATTTTATTACCGCCCGCGCCAACGTACTTAATTGTTCCACGATTGGTCACTTTCCAATGACTGTCTTCATGTTGATGGTCAGAAAACATGTACCACGGTTGATCTTCTACCTCTGAAAAAGGATTGTTCTTAAGCCAAATATCACAAGGTACAACATAACTATTATTCAAATGTTCCTTAGCAAGGTATAGAGAATAAATATTGTTCCATTCGTGATAATGTGGATTTACGATTAATTGAACGTCATACTTATCAATTAAGTACTCATAATGTTCCTTCATAAATCCAACGACAATGTATATCTTTCGAATGTTTTTAGAATGCAGTTGTTTAATTAAACGCTCAATCAGTGGTTCTTGATTAACTTCTAATAGTCCCTTAGGCTCCTCAGTATTAATCGGCACCATGCGCATACCAAAACCAGCAGCTAAAATCACTGCTTGCTGGGGATGATGACTGGTGATGTATTCTCGACCAGTACTAGTCAAAGCAAATTGAGCATCAACTAAACCAGTTTGTTTTAATTCATTCAAAACATGATTAGTTTTCCCCAATGACATTCCCAACTCTTTTGCTAGCTCCCGTTGGGTAATATCAGGATTTCTTAATTTTAATTGCATTAAGTCAATTAGGCTTCTGTTCATTTAATCAGTTTCCTTTCAAATGATGAACAATATGATTGTATCATTTTTGTCATGGACACTCAACACGCTAAGGATCATTATGAGTTAGTTATAAAAAGCATATGGTGAGTAGTTATTTCCCTAATCTTTACTAATTGTATGATAACTATAAAAGCAGCTTACGCTGTACGCGGTAAGCTGCTTTCCTGACAATATCAACCGTTTGATCTTCAAAAAATTAAAGCTCCCATTAAAAGATAGCAGGTATATACTCGTCAAGGTTTAATATCGTTATTCAATTTGATTAATATGAAATCAAAAATTTAAGACACAGCTCATTCCTTGACGAAAAACTAAAATGAAAATTTTTATAGTGCCAAATAAAATCAAAGTATAGTATCCTCATTTACCAGACTTGATTTGTGGCATAGTTAGCCTCTCAAATAACGATCTATTCTACAAGCCTAGTTCATTTTTTAATTTACTATATGCAGAATTTATATAAAATCCTTGTCTCATTTTCCTACCAATAGTAATTGCGTTCTTTTTCATATTAGTAAATTCTGCTTCTGAAATTGAATCCAATAAATGGTCTAGCTCATTCAAGTTGCCAACTGTTTTACCAACTTTATTTCTTAAAATAAAATCTGCAATAGCCGCATGTTTCCATACAATGACTGGCAGCCCTGTACTCAAGTATAAAGAAGTCTTGTGTGGATCATTAAATCGCAGGTATTGTCCATAACTACCCGAACATGTTTTGGTAGATATGCCATCCCAGATTAATCCAAAATTAAAATTCATCATTTTTGGAAGCTCTTGTGGTGTGTACTCACCTTCATAAATAACAGATTTTGGTAAGGTAAAGTTCGCATTGGGCCCAAATACATGTAGCTTATTTGATAAATTCAGACTTTTTAAAAACATTGACTTCGTTAAATTACCTGCATAACAAATTGTCTTGTTGTATCGAAATTCATCATTGAAAGGTTGAGGATTATCGTAGTCCCAAATCCTCAATGATACCATTGGAATTGTTATACCTGTTTCAGATAGTAGCCCTTGCATTTTAGAGTTTAATACGATTAATCCATCAGCCTGATTTAAAAACTGTATTTCCTTTCTTTTTTCTTCTAAATGATTATTGTCATTATGAAAACGGAGCACTTCTAAATCATGTACGAGCAAGATTACCTTTAACTTTTTGTTGGACATTGCTGCTTTCATCCATAAATTACGTATTAGATTTTTTCCAGACGGATATTGTATTAACAGACTCCCATTAAGTTTAGACAATCTTTGTTTGGCAAATATAGATGTAATTATCTTTCCAAATTTATCGCTTGGAGTATCAACTGGTATAACCCCATTTTTGGATAAAAAATAAACAACATCACTTTTAGCTTTAACACCACCAGTATTTCTCGCACTATCATGCCATGATAATATATAATTATTTTTCATTAGTAAGCACCTTCAAAAAATATATCAGAATTAAATAACATATTCATTGTAATAAAAAAGTAGGGTAATTACACCCTACTTTTTAGCTCTTCATCAACCAGTGTTAACAGGCAAGTATTAATCTGTACCAATGAAATTGATCTGGTTCAGTCATCCGATATGGTGATCCTTTTTATTTGGATTAGATCTGATGACCAAAAATTAAGTAAACTCTAGATTTAAGCAGTATGATGTGTTTACCAATATGAAAGCGATCGTTAATAATTTTGGCATGCGTAAGAGCCTTCTTAATAAACTAATCATAGGCAATGTTCATGTTTTATTTGACGCGACAACGTGCATATGTTGACAATGCTTAAGAAGACTATTAAGTTGGCAACTTTCTAACAGTTCTAGTAAATACCGTTGGTCACTATTAACGGCAATAAAACTTATTTTTGCACTGCACATCGATTTAAACTCATCAATACAAAGGGTTCGTAGTAAATAATTTAATCGGGTTGAAACCGGACGTCAAAGTCTAGTAGGACTTGTTAGACCGAAGCCTCACTGACAAATAGGTCGCAACATTTTTAATATTTTGAATGCGGCTCAATTGCAAAACAATCTCACTTTTCAGGCCTATACTGATCATACATTTATCTTCAAAAAGATAGCTATTAACGTTAAAGGATTTATGGCAAATCGAAGCAGTAGAAGCGCTGGGTCTGAACCACCAAAGTTAATGATTGCACTTGGAACTGACCATGTTTATGTTTAGATGAATAAAAAAAACCATCCCCCCGGTTAAGCCATCCACATTGGGGCAAACTCGCGGGTTATGTGAGGGTGTGCAATTAATCTAAGCTAGATGATCCTGTTAACTACAATATACTTAAGCCAGTTTTGCTGGAAACAAAGATGAGTGCCTGCAAAAAGAAGTGAGTTCTTGTACCATGATCCATGGGTGTTATCTTTTTTTATGTGTGATCTAGCGATTGCATTATATCAGAGGGTTAATTTCTTTTTGCACTTTAAACTCAAAAAGTCTGGTATTGGTATAGAAATCAATTTGTTCTATATCAACACCAGACTTTTAGATTTCTTTTTGTTAGTTTACTGTAATAGCCTGTCCGGCATATTCACGAGTAAATTGGGAAGTCGTAATCCAGCCTTTAGCACCATAATCATAGGCATTCCAACCAGTTGATCCTTGAGAGGCATAGTTATAGCAACAATCATAAACTCTAAACCAACCATTTTGATAGCCGACAATTACTTTACAGTGATTATGATTCCAATACAAATTCTCATACCTAGAGTAACCATAATATAAAACAGGACGACCAGAATTAACCGTATTAATAATATCCTGTACACTGCTCCCAGAAATATTAGTCACTGATCCATCAAAATGTCTAGCCAAGTCTACCAATGAGTTAGGTTGAATTACAACGCTAAATCCAGCGCCAGAATAAATATTACCAGCTTGACGTTGTTGTAGTAATGACAATGCATAGGGAATATTAATATACTCCTTAGGACTTAACATAATTGCCGTAGCAAAAACTGAACATCCTTCAGCCGCATATGGCGAAGAAAACTGTGAGTACCACTGTGGGAACCATAAACGGCCACTATTGTCCGCGTGATAAGTCCAGCCATTCACATTAACCCAGTGGTTTTGGTACATATAAGCATTTTTCAAGTCAAAGAAATATTCAACGCCATTGATAACATGGTATCCGACATAGGCATAAGCATTAGACGGATCAAAGTAATACCAATAGTTATTGATATATTGCCACCCCGTCTTAGCATAGGCATTAGCTAAATCAAAATAGTACCATGCACCTACTGCTGACTGATACCATCCAGTTTGAGCAGCTCCATCATGGTTTAGATAATACCATGCACCAATTGCTGATTGATACCATCCAGTATGGGCTGATCCATTATTTGAGAAGTGATACCAATGATTATTTACTAATCGCCAGTCATTGTACACAAATTTGTTACTATTCTTATCAAAGTAGTAAGTATCATCGTTTATAACATTTAATCCATTGTTTAAATTTGAAGTTACGATTTCTCCGGTAGTGGGATTAAAAGTGAATGAACCTAAACTATCTTTTTGAGCACCAGTTTGATTATCGTAGTATACCAATAATCCATTGCTATCAAGAAATAATCCTTTAATCTGGTGTCCTGAACTAGGGTCAAAGTAATATCTGTTACCGTCTATTAGGTTATTCCCTGTTACCATCTTACCGGAAGATGGATCTAGGTAGTAAGTATTACCATTAACGTTTTGCCAACCTAATGATTGTGCTTCATTACTTTGGAAATAATACCAACCATTATTAATCCATTGCCAACCGGTCTTCATTGCTCCAAAATTCCCATCGTGAGATTCATTGAGGAAATAAGTTTGACCATTTATTTTATGAAACCCGGTTAACATTAATCCATGATTGTTAGTGTCAAAGAAATACCAGTTATTACCAATATTCTGCCAACCCAAATCAGTCCATGTCTGAACAGTATCGAAGTAATGCCAACCATCTTTGAGTAATTGCCAACCTCGCAACGTATTCCCATTGCTGGAGTCTCCATAATACCAATGATTATTTACCTGATACCATCCAGTTTGAACTTGTCCTTTATCACTCAGATAATACCAGTTATCTGCCGGAGTATGTAGCCAACCTGAGTCAGACCATGCATTGGTTGGATCAAAATAAAACCAACTGTTATCCAGTCTTTGCCAACTAGTTAAAGCCCATGCATTGGCTGGATCAAAGTAATAATTAAAACCAGATGTAGGAGATTTGAACCACCCAGTCTGAGCAGCACCATCTTGATTAAAGTAATACCACAGTCCTGCAGCTGACTTATACCACCCAGTTGTCGCAGCCCCTGAATTTTGGAAATAGTACCAATTATTATTAACATTTTGCCAACCAGTTTTCATGGCGCCATAAGTGCCATCATGCTGATCATTTAAATAATAAGTATTATTATTAATTTTTTGTAAACCAGTTTCCATTTTGGCACTATCTTGATTCATGTAATACCAATTATTATCAATGGAATTCCACCCAGTATTGATTGAACCATTATTGAAATGGTACCAATCATTTCCCTGAGTCTGCCAGTTATTTGCAGTTTGCCCCTTGGTATTTTGATATGTGTTGTTATCCTGACGGTTATAATCATTAACACTATCAGGTAACTGACTTGTAGTGCTATTGCCGGTCGAAGCATCCGATACTTGTTCAGTAGTATTAGTATCTGAGGTGCTTAATTCATCTGATGCATTAGCGGTAACAGTAACTGTACCCACTCCAAAAGCAACAATAGCCGCTGTTAGCCATAATTTACCAGCTTTATAAAGTTTAAAATGCTTTTTCATGTTCTTCCTTCCCCATATAGTAATTTATAACCTCCTTAATATATCACGAAAGTCAAGACAAGAAAACTGCCTGATTGTCATTATAATTTAACATTAGTGAAATTAAGTAATAACGATCAAATAGTATAATAATCAGTTAGATCATTTTCTAGGGGGACAATTTTGAGTTACAAAAATCATATTTACTTTGCTTCAACTTTAGCATTACTGTCTTTGTCTACAGCGCTATTCATTAATAATAATGCCAAAGCTGACGCTGATTATAATACTGTTACAACTCAGCAAAATAATTCTACAAATACCATCAATACAAATAATGTACTAGTTAATAACTCAAACACTACTAGTGCAACTGCCACGACCCAATCTGCATCTGCAGTGTCAAGAGCTTATGATGGCACACCTATAATTCCTATTGGCAATTCAAATTATCCACGAGTAGATGCTGTTGACGTTTCAGGATTTCAAGCTGGGTTAACTTACAATAACTTTGTTAGCTTAAAAAATGCGGGCGTCAAAACTGCGATTGTAAAGTTGACAGAAGGCACCTATTACACCAATCCATATGATGGTCAGCAAGTTACTAATGCCCGAAATGCTGGATTAAACGTACAAGTTTACCATTACGCCAAGTTCAATTCATGGAATGCGGCAGTTTCTGAAGCTAACTATCTTGCTAATGAAATGAATCATCTTGGACTTAGCAGTAATACAATGATCTATGCTGATATGGAAGACAACTCCACTAAATATGTGGGGATAGCCAATAATTTAAATGGCTTTTGGCAACAACTAAATAATCGTGGATTTACTAACCATGGTGTCTATGCCTCAACTAGTTACGACGCTACCTATAACGTAAGTTCCACTGTTGGTCGTAACCGCACCTGGATTGCCCAATATCTCTATAATCCAACGTATTCGACAAATCAAAATTATGGTGCTTGGCAATTCAATTCACATGGCCGCATTGCTGGATACAATGGAGATCTAGATATTTCAGTAGACTACCATGGACTTTTTGGATCAATTAGTACTTGGAAATATAATAATGGTTGGCAGTATGAAGTAAACGGTCAAAATGCTACTGGATGGCAGAATATTAATGATAATTGGTATTTCTTTGATAATAACGGAACTGCAAGAACCGGATGGTTCCAATCGCCTGCATCAGGATATTGGTACTACTTTAATCAAGATGGTGCCGCTCAAACTGGTTGGCAAACTATTAATAATCATAGCTACTATTTTGATCCTAATAACGCTTGGATGTTGGCTGGGCTCCAGAAAATTAATGGAAACTATTATAACTTTCAAACTACCCATGATGGATTTTATGGGGCAATGAAGACTGGTTGGCAGAATATTAACGGTCATCGTTACTATTTTGATAATACAGGTAAAGCTGTTACCGAGGATCAATACATTGAAGGACATCTTTACGAATTTAGCTCTGATGGACAACTAATAAAAGAATATTAAACCAATTGAAAAGAGATCAGATAAGCGTCATGCAACCTATCTGATCTCTTTTTTAATTTAATTTATTAACCTTTGAATAGTTTTAGCTTGCCTATCAATACTGAATTCCCGTAATGCAGGGTCGATTCCTCTTCTATCATAAATACCAATTGATAGTGTTCTATCTAATCTGTCTGACCAGTGTTTAGCATTCAAATCATTCATCTTGAATATATAATCAGTAGCAAAGATCTTAGTAATATTAGTATTAGAAGCAAATACTGGTAATTTACTAATTTGTGCCTCTAAAGCTACTAATCCAAAGCCCTCATACTTACTTGTAAACAAAAGAGCATCCATTGCTGAATACCAATAATAAATATCAGGAACAAAATCTTTTTGAATCACACATTGGTCTAACTTGTATAGACTTATCTTTTTATGAAGTTCTTGTTTTAACGGCCCCTTCCCTAACATAACAAATTTACTGTTGGGATATTTTTTGTGATATTCATGAAAAACATCCAATGCAAATAATGGATTTTTACGTTCCTGTAGTACCCCTACAAATCCGATTAATTGATCATCTTCTGACAAGTCTAATTTATGTCTTATTATAAATCGCTGTTCTTTTGAAAAGGCAAACTTTGCCAGATCCATTCCATTTGTAACTACATGAACATTATTAGCATTATCACCAAACATCCACTTACCTGCTTGAATGGATGTTGCAATTTTCACATCCGCATTTTTATTAAATACTGTCTTACCATGATTATTTAGCACATTTAATGCTTTCATCATAATAGGATTAGAGAAAACGTGACTATAGTATGAATTATGGGAGTGGCAAACAATTTTTCCTGAATGACCATATTTTCTCGCATAAACCAATGGCAAATAGTTCCATGAAGAAGAGTAATTAAAGTATACAATATCGTAATGATGAACTTTGAAAAAATTTCTCCACCATTTCCAATGTATAATTGGTTTATTCGTAACAGGAACAACACGGTATAATTTCCATCCTAGTTTTGCACATTGTTTATCAGTAAAATCGGTAGGATCCTTACCATACGCAACAGCTTCAATTTGGTATCCACTTATGGGAAAATGTTTAAAAACATTATATATAACCTGAGTAAGGCCACTTCCACTAATAAAGTCCCCGACAACTAATACACGTTTCATTTGGCTTCTCCTTACTATTAAGGCAACATCTTGCGCAATTTATCAGAATATGGGCTCTCAAATTTACGACCAAACATTGCATTGCTCTTTTCAATATTTTCATAATCACGCTCATCCAAGATTGCCGGAAAGCTATTATGAACATGCTCCCATTTGATAAAGCGATGATAGTCATAGTCTAAACGAGGTATAAATTTTGGAGAATTACATAATATAGTTTGTACCCAAAACTCATCTGAGAAAGAACCAGTCTTCAACATTTTACGAAAATTGGAATGATTATTAAAATATTGTAGGCAATATTGAACTGCATCACGTGGCAAGTCACACCAATTAGCACCACTATAAATTTCCAGATCAATACCTAATCGTTTGAACTTATTAATTCTTAATAAGTGCTGAGCCCAGATACTTAAGCGATTATAAACTTTACCAAAAAATGATCTCCTATTGATTACATCAAAGGGATAATAAAATTGTTGCCAATATATAATATCATCATGTCCCTTACGACAACCCTTCGCTTTGTAATACCTCAAATAAATCTTGTCATTATTTTCATAAAAATTAAAGATTTGATCAACCGGTTTTAAAGGCCAATCTTGACCCGAAATCAAATGTACATAAGTGATATCTGGATATGCCATCGCATGATTCATTAGTTCAACCGCAACTTGACCAATAGACCAACTGCCCCAGTTCACATTTACTTTAGAAAAGTAGTCAACATCAAGATTATTAAGCATCTTCCTTTGTAGTTGACTCACACTGGTCTTTTTATCGAAATGAATAATTACTTTAAATTTTCCACTTAACTTTTTTGATAATGCAATGACTTGATCAACGTCTTTATGAGCAATAATTAAAACTGCCTGCATTTTTGTATCCTCAAACTTTTACCTTAACCATGCCTTAAGGCAATGATTAACTTGCTTACTTTTTGGTGGAACATCCATATAATCATCTCCATAAAGATCGGTAAGATATTTATCCCAACACTTCATGGTATCAAACTCATGCCCTTCAAAAGAAACTTTCGTACTTTGAAAATAGTCATCAGTAGTTAGAGTTTCCTTATCATAATCACCCCACATTACGTCTCCTATCCAACCAGTTTCATGGAAATCGTAGGTTTGAGAAAGCCTATTCAAAGTTCGATTAGCCCGTTTTAGACCATAAATTTTAGCAAAAGGTATTACTAATGGTTTTAAGATCTTTTTTGCAATTGATCTTCCTTGTCCTACCTTAGCAAAGCTTAACATTTGGAGCTCTCTGACAACTGCTATTTTACGATACAAAGTCTTTTGTTGTTGTTTGTCTGCCGGTAAGCCATCCATTGGGAAAACATCAATCCACAAGTAATCGGCTTCATCATTCTCAAATTGCTGACTCATTTTTGTTTGTAAATCAACTACTTTAATGAACGGATAGCTTGAATCATGAAATTGAAAATCTGTTATCTTGTAATGCCCATTGAACACACTGTGTTTTTTTGCAATATTCATTACTTTATTATAGCTGTCACGATCCATACATACATCAATATCATCATCCCAGGGAATAAATCCGTGGTGTCGTACTGCGCCCAACAATGTTCCAGCACAAAGATACATTTTTAGATTATGATCATCACAAAATTCTTGATAATTGATCAATATGTTTAATAGTCGTTCTTTTATCTCTTTATGAGTTAGTTCTATCAAATTCACTCATCCTCTATATGATTGATTACGGAAGTATTGTCCTAACTATTTTCGACCGTTTTAATATCAAAATAGCAGTAGCCATTACTATATATGCAAAAATTGGTAAAACAAAAATATGAATAGGGTTATTAAGTACTCTCAGGTATTGATCCCATCCTTTAACACTAGCATGAAATACTAATTTATCACAAACAGCATAAAATAAAGGATGCAAAATGTAAATACCTAGGCTGGCTCCTGATAAAACAGTAAAGCAATGTAAGACTGATTCTGATTTTATCTGATTCCCTAGGCGCTTAATTAATAAAACTATTGCAACTGAATAAAAAAATGGACCTATATTCCTAAACAATGCAAGTTTCCCCTGGATTAATGTGTTAATAATTCCCATTAACAATGTTAACACGCCCACGAGAATCAAAATATTCTCAGTCTTGTGCGAAAAATAGTTTATCCTAATTAAATAACCAGCAATAAAGTATCCTAAGTACGAAGAAGCCAGTAATGGTTGATTGATATACTCTGTATATAATGATAAGTGTGTAAGACCTTCCACATAACTAATTCCATCATTAAAGACAAACCAAATAACGACTACTGAAGCCAGAAGAGCCTTATGTTCATGAATTAGCGTTGAGAAAATTGGTGTTGCCAGATATAGTGCAATAATGGCATAGAAAAACCAAAAAATATTATTTATCTGATTATGAGAAAATGCATAAATAAAATCATGTATCCCAGGATGAGAATGAAATGATGGACCAGGGAATGCAGTATATCTTGTATCATATATGTAGTACAGAAGTGTCCAAAAAGCAAAAGGTACTACAACTCTTTTAAATCTATGTATGAAAAAAGATTTAGTTGTCTTACTTTCTCGATAGTCTAATAAAGTTGCACCTGAGTTCATAAAGAATATATACACAGCAGGAATACAAATTGTCTGTACCAAATTGGTTGCTAAAAAATATGAGTTAGTTTTATCACCAAAATGAGCTAATTGGGCGGCATGCATAAGTAAGACAAAAAAAATTGCCATACAATTTAAAATATCTATATAATAAAATCGTCTTTTTTTTATGTATTTTCCTCATTTAAAAAGGGTACGTGAATGTAGTTCCACGAACCCCTTTTATTAATTCATACCGTTTTTAATAATTTGCAGTGGATCAAGCCAAGTCCCATTGTTGTTGAACGAGTTTGCTAAAGCAATATTGAAGTTATGTTGACGAGTAATACCAATGTGAACGTGAGATGTGTTACGAACACCAATGACGTCACCAGTATTAATATGTTGTCCTTCTTGAACATAAATGTTGCTGCGGTTAGCAAAGGCTTCCTGATAAACAACCAAATATTCACCAGTATCCACAACGCAATACCAATCTAATCCAGCAGTGTAACCAACAATCTTAACTGTGCCACCATGAATTGCGCGAACTTCTGAGCCAGGATGGTCATATGAACCAAAGTCTAGTCCATCATGGAATCCATTCATTCGAAATTCACCACCAGGATGAACACCAAATAATTGTGCTCCACTAAAGGATCCTTCCCCATCTTGTGGGAATGGCCATGCCCATTCATCTGCCCAGGCACCATTTTCATTAAATGTGTAAGCCTTACCATTAATGGTTTGTGTACCCGTTAACATCCAAGCATTCGTAGGATCAAAATAGTACCAACGACCATTGATACGTTGCCATCTAGTATCCGCCCAAGCATTCGTAGAATCAAAATAGTACCAAAAACCAGACGTTGGTGATTGGTACCAACCAGTATCCGCCCAAGCATTTAATTCGTCAAAGTGATACCAAAGTCCAGAGTTAGGTGACTGGTACCAACCAGTTAGAGCATCAGCATTAGTTGAGTCGAAGTAATACCAACGCCCTGCCTCTGAGTGGTACCATCCTGTATTTGCCCACGCATTAGTTGGGTCAAAGTGATACCAATGGTTATTAATATTTTGCCATCCAGTATCTGCCCAAGCATTAATTGGGTCAAAATAGTACCAAAAATCAGACGTTGGTGATTGGTACCAACCGGTCTGCGCTGCCCCATGCGAATCAAAAAGGTACCACAATCCCACCTGTGACTTAAACCAACCGGTATTTGCCCAAGCGTTTGATTCATCAAAATGGTACCATTGGTTGTTTATACTTTGCCAACCTGTTAATGCCCACGCATTATCATTATCAAAATAGTACCAGAAGTTTGATGACGGTGACTGATACCATCCTTTTTGAGCAGCTCCATCTTGATTAAAGTAATACCACAATCCCGCCTGTGATTTAAACCAACCGGTCTGAGCCTTACCATCCTGGTTAAAATAATACCAGTTACTGTTATCTTGTTTCCAACCATCATTAAATAATTTATGGTTAGATGAGTCATAGTAATACGTACTATTGTTTACATTATTAATCCCATTAACGAAGTTACTCGTATCAACTAAATGCTGATCATTTTCAGTATCTACATTGGTGAGCTGGTTTTGGCTTGATACAAATTGTTTTTGGTTATTAACCGTCTTCTCATTATTGTTGTTATCTACCAGCTGTGTTGTGTTAATTGAGTTGTTATCAGTAGTATCAGCATGTGCTGAGGTCATTTGGATACCTGTAAAGATTGCAATTGAAGCAATCACGGCAGTTACCCATTGTTTCCCTGACTTATACAATTTGAATCTTTTACTCTGACTACTCAAAACGATTTGATTCCTCCTAAAAATTTGGGACGAGTGTTAGATTTAAATTTCTATTAAATATTAATCTAATTGAATACAAAATCCAGTATAAGAGAACCATACTGTTCCCTCAACTGGATTCATACGTTTATTATCAAAATGTAAAAGCAACGTCACACAACTGTAATACAGCTCATTAAGACTTATTCTTATTTAACATTTGCTTTGCCTTGGCTAGAATACTAGCACGCAAAACAAAGAGCATTGTCAAGTACATAAATACGCCGACGGCGACCTCTAGGATTAAATTTGAAATAGTCATCTGGATAGTTTCATTAATTCTGTACACGACTAAGAACATAATCATACCTGCGACTAGATATTTCCAGGTTTCACGAAACATTTTGCGTCGACTAATAGTTTTACGAATCATTACCATCTGAGCAGCAGTAACTAGAAACTCAGAACCGACTGTGGCAAGAGCAGCACCGTTGGCACCCCAAGCCGAAATCAAGAAAATATTAAAAACAATATTGCTAACCGCACCAATAGTAACGGAAGTCGTAAACTCTTTAACACGATTAACAGGCATCAAATACTGAGTCCCGGTAACATTACTCCAAGCAATGAAGACGATTACTGGAGATTCAATAAACATGATATCACCAGACATCTGAAATCCTGATCCTAGAAACCAAGGAGCAAATTGGTGAGAGATGGCCATTAAACCAAACATCATCGGAATAGAAATTGACGACACAAAGTCAAACGAGGCATAGAGACTATTTCGTACCCCCTTAACGTCTCCTTTAGCAAATTGATTAGCAACGTGCGGTAACATGACTGTCCCAGTTGCAGTAACAATCGCTAGCACGAACTTAACAATCTTATCTGACTGACCAAAGTTACCTAAATCAGCTTGGGTGGCCATATGTCCCAGCATAATCCGATTTAATACTAGGTATACCTGCGTTGTAATCGTTGGAATAAACAACAGGAGCGATGGGTAAAAGTGCTTAAATGGTCGCCACTGATGAATAGGTACCCAGGTTATATTTCCCCTAAGGTATGGCCAAAGAGTCAAATTACCAATTAATTGTGATCCTCCCAAGATCAAAATATAGATACTCAAATCCGCAGTGGATTTAACAAAGGTAAAAATTAAAACAACTGAAGCTAGCTTAACAAGAGCATTCCGGACTACTGTTACCTTAAAGTTTTCCAGTCCCATGAAATACCAAGAAACATCGACTCCCGTAGCGATAATCCACAAGCCTTGCATTAAGAAGTAATACTTAAAAGTAGTACTAAACAGAAGAACAGCCGTTAAATAAGCAATAAGGGACAGACTAATTGTTAATACTTGTAACGACTCAATTTCCCAAAAGGTTTTTGATCGTTGAAAAATGTCATCTCGATGATAGGCAATTTCTCGATTTCCATAGAGGGTGATCCCCATTTGTCCCATCAAGTAAAAGAATGTAACCCAGCTATTAGTATATTCATTAATACCAACATTATGTGCTCCTAACACACGAGCAATATATGGAACCGTAATTAACGGTAACAACATGTTTAGAATCTGATAGCCGGCATTATAGAGATAATTTTTAATTACCTTCATTACTAATTGTCAAACTCCTTATCAACAGTCTTTAATGCCGCTGCAATAACTTGATCCATGTTGTAGTAGCGGTATTGACCTAAACGACCACCAAATATAACTTGTGGTTGTTTCTTGGCTAGCTCTTGATATTTAGTATACAAAGTATTATTGCGCTGATTGTTTACTGGGTAATACGGTTCATCTCCACGGTGCCAATCAGCCGGGTATTCACGAGTGATAATTGTCTTATCCTTATCACCTTTACCAAATTCAAAATGTTTATGTTCAATAATCCGCGTATATGGTGTTTCTGCATCGGTGTAGTTAACAACCGCGTTACCTTGGTAATTACCAGTATTTAGTTCTTTAGTATCAAAGCGAAGGCTGCGATATTGTAGTTCACCCAACTGATAACCGAAGAACTGGTCAATCGTTCCAGTAAATAAAATCCTAGGATATTTTGAAAGATAGTCCTGTTTATGATCAAAGAAGTCAACGCCAGTTTCAACGTCAATCAAATCACTGGCTAACATTTTCTCAACGATCTGGGTGTAACCACCAATTGGAATGCCCTGATAGTCATCGTTAAAATAGTTGTTATTATAAGTTAATCGAACTGGCAGACGGCGAATGATGAAAGCAGGCAATGCGGTTGCCTTTTGCCCCCATTGCTTCTCAGTGTAGCCCTTAATGAGTTTTTCATAGATATCACGCCCAATGAGAGAAATAGCCTGTTCTTCGAGATTTTGAGGTTGTTTTCCAGCCATTTCTCGACGTTGTTCGTCAATCTTGGCTCGCGCTTCTTCCGGCGTGTGAGTACCCCACATTTCATTAAAAGTATTCATATTGAAAGGCAAGTTGTAGATTTGGCCTTTATAGTTAGCGATTGGACTATTAGTATAGCGATTAAACTCAGCAAATTGGTTTACATATTGCCAAATATGTTTGTTAGAAGTATGAAAAATATGGGCACCATATTTGTGGACTTGAATGCCATCCACTTCTTCTGTATAAACGTTGCCTGCAATATGGTCACGCTTTTCAATCACCATAACATGCTTGCCACGCTTGGCGGCCTCATAAGCAAAAGTTGCACCGAACAAACCGGCTCCAACAACTAAATAATCATAATCACTCATTATCTGTTCACCTTTGATATAATATTAATTTTCGACTATTTTAATAGTTTGACGTTCTTTTATCAACATTGTACAATGCGGATATGTTTAGATTAATTGTCATAGACTTATTAAGTTTATCAATGATATAATTATAATGCTAGTCTACTATTAATATCCAGATTAATTTAACTTTCAATTTATAGGAGAGAAGTTACATGAAAAAGTTTAAACAACTGACTGTTTCCGGAATTTTATTATCCGTCTTAGCTTTAGGATTAGCTGGTTGTGGTAATAACACTAATCATAATACTAGCTCTTCATCTTCTAAAGATAAGACAAGTAAAGTTGTCAAAAAGAAAACAACTACCAAAAAGAAACAAGCAGCAACAAAAAGTAGTAGTTCTGCTTCCAACAGTTCAGCTGTAACAACTGAAAATTCAAGTAGCGTCAGTTCTTCATCTAGTAGTACCACAAGTAAACAACGTCAATTAGGCTTAGGTGATACTGCTACATGGACTGATAGTAATGGTGTTACTCACCACGTTGATAGTGATGGAATGGATCGCCAGACAATCGCTGGTAGTTCTCAAGTAAACTATGCAGATTGGTCAGGGCCTCTACCAAGTAACGCTCAAATTAACCGTAATTAAGTAAAAAAGCATTTCCAGTTTTGGAAATGCTTTTTTAGTATTGTTCAATTGCTTTAACTGCTTGTGTCGAATAGTAACCACTGCGAATCTGTCTTGCTAACTTAATTGCATTAAGCTTCATTTTCTTGTAATCATCAGCAGTTATATTAGTTAACACATCATCTAATTCTTCAAGACTGTCTACAGTCATTCCAACACAGTGTTCAACGATAAAGTCAGCCAAAGCCGCTTTCTTCCAGATAATTACTGGAATGCCAGTACTCAAATAAAGAGAAGTTTTATGAGGAGCATTGTAACGTAAATAATTACCATATTTACCATCACACGTATCCACCGATGATCCATCCCATACTAATCCAAAATTTTCCGATAAATGTTTAGGTAGTTCATTCGGTGAATAGATCCCCTTATAAACCACACCATGCTGATATTGACTGCTAGGATGTGGGCCATAAATATCTAACTTAGCCTTATTTAAGGATAACTTATTAAGAAAATCCGACTTAGCTAAATTACCAGCAAAACAGATGCTGTATTGATATTCTCCGTCTGATTGAACAGGTTGTGGATTTTGGTAATCAAATATATCTAAATCTACCATTGGTACTGAGATACCGTGGACAGATAGCCAGTGACGCATCTGAGAATTATGAACAATTAAACCATCGGCCAAGTTGAAAAGTTCCCTTTCTGATGCTAAGTATTCATCATTTCCAACAGATAACCTGAGTGATTCCACATCATGAATTAAAAAATAGAGTTTCTTACTATGTTCACGCATTTTTGGAATCATTCGTTTCATTATATAAGAGGAATATGTCGGGTATTGAAATATCATTTCATCATAGTAATCATGGTGAAACAAATTAGGAATGATAAAGGACCCATAAAGGAACTTTTTAAATTTAGAATGAACGTCAAAATGTTGATGGACAATTTGATACCCTTCTTTACTCATAAAGTAGTCAAAATCAACCTTAGCCTTTGGACCAGCATTATTGTTTTCGTTATGTTCATCAACTGTAAAGATCACTTTACTCATTTGAGGTACCCCTATTTCCCAAAAGTTCTAACAGTAGCTATAACAAGGCTAATGATCAATCCCAATAGTCCACCTAATGCTAAACCAACAATCGCATATTTCTTTGCACTTGGCTTAGTCGTACTATTAACGTTATTTTTATTGGCCCTTGCAAGTAAAGTAACCTGACCGGATCCCGGTTGTAATTTTGGCAATTGTTGTTTGAATGACTGAGAAACCGCGTTAACAATTTGAACCGAATCTTTAGGAGACTTTGTCTCAACCTTAACATCCATCACTAACGATTGTTGACTAACCTTAGCACTGACTACGTCTTGGATATCGCTAGTTGAGTACTTCGCACGTAACTTCTTCGGCAAGTTCTTACGCGCCTGCTTTGCAATAATGTCATTCTCCACAATATCTTTATAAGTTGGCATCATGTTGATGTCATTATTTACCACAGAGTTTGTGCCATTTTCATTATTGGCTTGGTATCTTTCGATATTGTGAGAAATAACTACATCGCGATTAGCAGTATAAGTCGTTACTTTACGTTTTTTGGCTGAGTAACCCATTAGCGCTCCTCCAACTAACGCACAAACAACTACGATTATAATTTCCTTACTGTACTTCTTAACATAGGTACCAAATGTATAATGCTTCATGATGTTTCTCCAATCTTATTTTTAATTTGATAATAACACTGGGCAAATAATGCTAGTAAAAACGGATTATACGTAATGTCAATCAACCGTTGCTCGACTACAGCACTAATTGTTACAATAACTAGAATACTAGCTAACGCAAAGTCTTCCTGCCTAATAGACAGCCAAGATATGGCAGACAACGCTAGTAAAATCAATATAAACATAATAATACCGTACAAAATGATAATTCTTAAAAAGGACGAGTCAATGTAAAAATAACTGCTACTATCATTACTATTGGCCAAATGATGACCTGCATTACCACCAAACCCGTTTTCAACAACCTTTTGGCCAAATAAGGTTAGATGATACTTAATAAATGCAAGGTGACCAAAGTATAAGCGACCAGACAAAAGGCTGTTTAATTTCTCCATTGAAGCATTATTTGGATGATAGAGATAAGCTGTTAAAACAGTAATATAACCAGCGATGATAGGCAATATCCAATAAAAGATAGCAATAGTACGTGCCCATAGATGATGCTGTCTAGCCAGTTGACCAATCCATATTATTGGAACAGTTAAAATGATTGCTCCAGCACCTAATCGCGCATCACAGAACCTTTCTACACCAACCGCTAAGGCCAAAAACGCAATGTTATCCACCCAGCCAATTCGGCCAAAGTGAAGGTAACAATATGCTAAAACTAAAAATAGAACGTGAGCAGCAAAGTCAGTTGGATAGATAATTCCGAATGACTGTCTTATGGAGTGAGATCCGCCGCGATAAAAAATTAAGTTCTTAGTTAATCCCAATAATGAAGTAAAGAAAGCAAAGGATAACATGACTGTACCAAGTACGAAATATAAATAAATAATTCTTCTCATACTCACACCATGCGCACCTAAAACAAATATACCCATTGGGAAAAGGATAAACTCCCCTGATTTACGCCAGCAAATCACTAATAACGCTAAAAGTAGTATATTAATACACCAGCGTTTATGTTCATTAAAATCCAAGATAATGATCTTAAATAGCACCATTACCAACGGAATGAAGGATAGTTCATGTAAAGAATGACTGGGGATATAGTCTGTATACGTAGAAGTCAGAAAAAAAGTAATAATGAAGTATATTGAAAACGCAACTTCATAAATTCTCGAACCATCAAGAGGCCAATTTTCAATTTTTTTAACTTGTCCTAGCACTTCCTACGGCTCCTTTACTTTTTTTCTTTCACAATATACACCGGTCTATGTTTGGATTGCATGTATATTTTTCCCACATAACGACCAACGATCCCCAAACACATTAATTGGATTCCACCAAGTAACAACATGATGCAGACCAAAGAAGCCCATCCGAATGCACTGCTTCCTGGTTCAACAAAATGACGGATAATCACAACAATCAATCCAATAATTGACACAAAAGCTGAGAAACCACCAAACCAAGTAGCAATTGAGAGTGGAGCCTCCGAAAAATCTATAATTCCGTTGAAAGCATACTTAAACAATTTCCATGTTGACCAATCGGTTGTTCCTGCAACTCGTTCCACATTTTTATAAGGGATATACTTAGTTTTAAAGCCAACCCAGTTAAAAATACCTTTCGAAAAGCGGTTATATTCAGTTAAAGACAAAACAGCGTTTACCATTTGTCGTGTCATCATTCGGTAATCGCGAGCACCATTAACAATTTTAACGTCAGAAATTTTGTTGATAACATCATAAAACTTATCACTCAGGAAAGACTTTAACTTAGCTTCACCTTTACGATCGGTCCGTCGCGTACCAACACAATCATATTCACCAGAAATTATTAATTTATACATTTCTGGTAAATACTCTGGTGGATCCTGCAAGTCCGCATCCATCACAACCACGTAATCACCATTGGCAGAACGCAAACCAGCATACAAGGCTGCTTCTTTACCAAAATTACGAGAGAAGGAAACATAGTGCACCCTGTCTGAATTTTGAGAATGTATTTTTCTCATCTCTGATAACGACCGATCACGAGACCCATCATTAATAAACCAATATTCAATCGTTGGTTCCATTTGATGGACAACTTTCTCAACAGCATCAAAGAATAATGGAATAGATTCCTCTTCGTTATAACAAGGAACCACGATGGATAACAAACTCACAGTATTCTCCTCTTTATTTAGGCATGTCCTGTAAACTTACGAAGGACAAATTTGCCGCCCTTCTTAAACCAATTTGTATGTTCCATAAATACGTATTTGACCTCAACAGTCTGGTATTGAGAATGTTGATCCAACCACACGTCCAACAGCAATTCACTAAGGAATCCGTATACACGCTTTTCATAGGTAGAATAAGTGCTGATATCAATTCTCTTTTCAACTTCTGATAAGACATCAAACATCCAAGTACAATACTCGTCCAATGGCTGTTTCTTCATAATAAACATGTTAAACATGTGCGCCCAAGTCCTTTTCATCACCTTGTTAAATGATGATACATACTCAGGATACTTTTCTGCAATCACTTGCCGCATAACATTAAATGGCTCATGATGGTGAGCATGAAGATAGTGAGACTCATTTGTTTCGATATAGTAACGACGCTTTGGCGGCAAAATGATGTCATTATTGGACAGTAATTGTTGAACCTGCTTTTCTGTTAAAACTGAGTCTAACGATTTACGATGGTTTAGGCTTAGGTAACGACGATAATGCACTAATCCCATTGCGTCCACATCTAAATTCTTCCATCCCCAATAAATTGCGGTCAATTCATTGTAAGTCGGATTCTTGGAAGAAATATTATCACCAGTGTTGTCACCCTGAAA
Source organism: Limosilactobacillus frumenti DSM 13145 (assembly GCF_001436045.1). Taxonomy (GTDB): domain Bacteria; phylum Bacillota; class Bacilli; order Lactobacillales; family Lactobacillaceae; genus Limosilactobacillus; species Limosilactobacillus frumenti. The sequence continues at coordinate 39,399 of NZ_AZER01000024.1, read as the reverse complement.
GGTATGATTAACGTCTGGGTGAATCTCCTTACCAACAAAAACCGGTAAATATAGTGGATCAGTTGGCATTTTGTAATTCTTATGAGCTGCAACTAATACTTTTACTTTCACAATAATTCCTCTCAATATTAATAAGCTGCATTCGGCTTAATCATTACTTTGACAGTTTCAAACATGATCTTCAAATCCAGCCAAATACTACGTTCATTGATATACGTTAAGTCAAGTTCAACCATTTGATCAAAGTTAAGGGCATTTCGTCCTCCCACTTGCCACATACCTGTAGCACCGGGTTTGACCATCAACCGTTGTTTATCATAATCAGTATACTGATCTACCTCATATGGCAGTGGTGGTCGAGGACCAACGATGGACATCGAACCACCAACCACATTCAGCAATTGTGGTAATTCATCTAAACTATATTTACGGATAAAACGACCAACCGATGTAATCCGCGGATCGTTTTTCATTTTAAACATTGCACCCTTAATTTCATTTTGCTCCTTAAGCTTTTCGAGGAGTTCATCGGCATTGGTAACCATCGAACGAAACTTAAACATTCGAAAACGACGCCCGTCCTTACCAACCCGCTCCTGAGTATAGAACACGGGGCCATGCGGATCATTAATTTTAATGGCAATCGCAATAATTAAGAAAGTTGGACTTAAAATCACCACAGCCAGAAGTGCTGCAACAAAGTCAAATATCCGTTTAATGGTGCGATAACCATACTGATGATTTAATTTTTGTTCATCAACTTTGATATTTTTCATGATTTTTCTCTTTTTCATATGTAGACTTATCCTACACATTTTACCAGTATTTACCGCCTCTGAAAAGCTTATTCAGCTTCTTCATGGTGGTCAAGCCATGACTGAACGGCATCCATATCGAAGCCTTTGCGGTACATCCCCTGCTTAAACTTCATCGTCAATTCATAGCCAGTCGCCCGCCGGGAGTAGCGACGCCACATCTTAGCGGCCTCCCGATTCAGTAACTCGTCTTGACGTTCTGGATCATCCTGCGGGGTCACTTGGCCTTTAATCTGATCATAGATTGTCGAAGCGTATCCTTTCGTCATTAACCCCTGCCGGACTTTCTCAATTTGGCGGCGCAGTGGCTGTGACCGATAACGCCGAAACAATTTTTGCGCTAACTTAGTGGCATTCTCCTGTTGCTTTACCAAAGTAAATTGCGCTAAGGCGTCGTCAATGTCATTTTCGACAACCTTCTTAGCCCGCAGTTTCTGCCGGATCACGCCCGGCCCTTTCAGATCGGTATTCATTTCTGTTCGCACGTAAGCAGCGGCGTATTCGTGGTCATCGACCAACTGCTGTGCGCGGAGCTTTTGCAATACCGGCTCAATGAATTCTTCCGGTGTCTCTTGGTCACGCAGCTTTTTAACTACATCACTCTCCGTCCGTAACTGATGAGACAAGTAGTCCAACATCCGGGAGTAGGCTTTAGCAATCTGGTCAGCAGTTGTAATTTTGGCAATCGCTGGCTTATCCAGTTCCATCCCCTTCATTAACCGGAACTTAATCAGGACACTTTCCGCCACTGGAAAAGCATACTTGCCATCCAAGTAGACATTATAGCGACCCTGACGTTTTTGAGCCTCAATTTTGGTAATTTTTGCCATTTTTTAAAATTCACCCTTTACAAATCCATTTTTCATTCGTTGTTATAGGTGTAAGCAGTGGCCACTACTTATCAAATATCACTTATTCAAAGGAGTTTCCCACATGAACATGGTTCGTCAATTTAAGTCAGGTAAGATTCAACTCACAATGGTCAGCGAAGCGCATCCTAAAGGAATCAAGCGCACCTTTAATAACGTGATTGCTGACGTGGAGGAAGAACAAATCACGACGTTAGGTCACGCCATCGAAGCATTGTCAGGTGAACAATTCTCTGGTGCCAACATCATCAATAATGACCAAGTAACTTTTGCTTAATAGAAAGGAAGTTTACTAATATATGAAGACTTTAAACTTAACTTTTAAGGGTTCCCTCGGCAAGAAGCACTTACTCAAGCTTGCCTACGCTAAACAAGACTTGTCCGAAGCGGTGGTGCGTCAAGCAATGCAAGAAATTGCGCAGACGCACATGTTTAACAGCAAGGACGAAGACATTTACGCTGAGCCATTATCCGCTAAGTATGTTGATACAGTTTCAACCGTTATCTTCAATGATAGTAAAAAGGATAAAGCAGCCGCTTAATCTCCCTCAATAATATTCTCCCCTAAAGGGGCTGGGTTGTAGCACCCAGCCCCTTTTAAGTTATCATTTGACGATCGACTTTCGTGCTTTCTTATGTTCCGTCCGAATTAGTTTCCAGAAGTGTTCCTTCTCATGCAATTCACCATCATGAGCTTCCTGGAGGGCTGCATTCAACGCCGCCCCCATCATGATGATATAACCAGAGAAATCCAGCCATACCATCATCGCAATGAAGGCCCCAATCGTTTTGTATCCGATTACCCCTCGTGAAAAGATCACCGTGTAGAGGGCAAAAATGCGCGATAGCCACATCCAAAAGATAGACGCTAAGAAAGCCCCAATAACGGCAAAGCGCAGACCAACTTTGGCATTCGGTACGAAGTAATACAGCATTGTCAACGCCAAGAATAGAATCAAAAAGGTAATTGGCCACTTCAAGCTGGAGAACAAGGTAATGTACTTCATGTTGAAGTGGAAGATTGGCTGGAGCCACTTCAGAAATTGTTCACCAACACCGTACAGGAAAACAACCAGGAAGATGGCGATTAAAACCACAATCATCCAAATGAATGAAATCACCCGGTTACTGATCGGGTTTTGGTTTTCGGCAATTCCGTATGCATGGTTAACTGACCGCTGAAAGGCAGCGATCCCCTGACTAGTGGACCACAGCGCAATCAAGGCCCCGGTTGTCAGGATGCCACCACTTCCCCGTTGTAAGAAGTCTTGAACGAGGGGTTTAGTAAAAGAATAGACCGTTGCCGGCACAATCGTCTGCAGGTATCCTAAAATAGTGTTAGCATCCAGCCCGATCATTGGCAACAAGTTCCCTACTACCAGGAGGGCCGGGAAAACTGATAGCAACGTGTAGTATGCCAGAGTCGCCGCTGAGCTTGAAAGCTGAGCCAAGGTAAAGTGCTTAACCAGCATGGCAAAAAACGTTTTTAATTTTAGCTTGTTCTCAGCGCGCATGATGCCCTCCTTCTAAATCAATAAGACTATTATACCTTATTTTCTTTGAGCAATTTTGGCAAATGTAAAAGCCGACTATTTTACGTTTATATATAACAGAGCCGTTTGAAAGGATGTAAAGTCAGAAGAACGGCACTACGCTAAAAAAGTATCAAGCAATTGCCGAGAAGGGATTTAAAGTAAAAACACAGCCAAATTATGTTGCTAACGATCTCAAATATGGAATATATGCTTTCACTAATGATAAAGATCAATGATGGGATCCATATAATAATGCAATAATGCGCTGAAATTCACGTGGCAATTTAGAATGATTGGCGATCTCATTTATAATGATGACTACCAATTTGACTGGACCAAGTTCATGAACGCTGGGATAAAATAAATATTTGATTCATAACACATACAAAGGCCACCTAGCTAATCTTCAGCTAGGTGGCCTTCATAATTTTAAATGCTTTTATTTATCAATCCGGTTGTAATCCTTCTTCAGGTAGATAATCAGAATCAACGAACCAACCAGGTACAGTCCAGAAGCCACAAAGTAAGCCGTGGCGTATCCTTGCATTGTCTTCAATAGGTAGAATTCGGTAAAGAAGCCATCTAGAATTCCTACACCGGCAATCACTAAGGTCGTCAGTGAGGTAAAGGCTGGCCGCAAGTCCTTGTTAACCAAGAACATTTGCAAAGTATTTTGGACTGGCATAGCAGCGTTGGCAATTCCAGACCGTAAGAAGTAGGTAATGGTGACAACCACAATCAACGTCATACCAGTACCTAAGGCATGCCCTATCCCCATGATCAGCATCAATGGGATACATGCGATCGTTGAGCCAGCGACAGCGACCACCGTCCCCATCTTCTTTTCCATAAATGGTGAACAGAAGTAACCGAGGAACATAGCAGCAGTCTGAATAGTATTAATCGTTGATGTAATCCCCCGTGGAATGTGCAAGTAATTGTTCAGATAAATTGGCAGGTATGGAGTAATCAATAGTGCCCCCGCCTGGCAAATAGCAATGTAAATCGTAAAGACGATCACTGGCTTAGTACATAATTTCTTATAAGAAGACCAGTTAAACTTCTTCTTACCCTTGGCCTTGGCTTCCGCAGCCGTCGTCTTGTAATCGCTTGGTTGTTCTTTGAAACCAAAAGTAATCAAAAAAGCAATAACGTTCATGATGATTGCCACAAAAATAATGACCTTATAAGAATTGGCATAGTTGGCAAGCATCATTGACTTCATGGCATCTTGGTGAGCGGACCAAGTTGAAGCTTGGTTATAGGTTAATCCTTGAAATAGGCTGAAGAACCAGACAACCAGCTTCCCACCGAAAAAGGTCACGACCGTCTGGAAGATTAGGTTATCGGACATCACGATGGTGAATAACCGCGTCCGCACTTTCTTGGGCACATATACTGAAAACATAATTGGATACATATAATCATACAGGCCAATGGTTGTCTGTGAAATAACGTAACCAACCACAATTAGCATCGGGTTCTTGGTTACAATCGTTCCTAGCAAACCAATAATCGTAACTGGCGCTGCCGCTAACAAAATCTTCTTATACCCCATGCTGTGGACCAACAAAATGGTCAGCGACATCAGCAGAGTCGAAATGGCAGAGAAAGTATTTAACCCAGTAACCACTTTAGGAGCGACAATATCCAAGTACGATAGCAAAGCATTATTGGTAATCCCGGTAACACCACCAAGAATACCGTACACCCAAAGATAAACAATGACGTTCCGCTTATAACGCGGTTCCCAACCAGGGGTATCCAGTCCCAACAAGTGACTCATTATAGAAAGCCTCGATTCATTGTACAAAAAAAGCAAGAATGATGATCATTCTTGCTTTGAAGTAGTCGCAGTAAGAGTGTTAACCTAAAACGACTAATTTTGCTTAATATGATGCTTCTTGGCTGAAGCTTGGTAGAATGCCCATGCAACACCCGCGAAGAAAATTGGACCAGCGATTGTCCAGAAGGCTGTTTGCCAGTCATGATCCAGCATTGGTTGAATGAAGGTAAACAGGATCCCGACAATCAAAATAATTTCAACGAACCAAACAATTGTGTTCGTTAATGCCTTGTTCTTGAAGACGACGAATGGACGATCGATATCGGTCCGCTTCTTAAAGAATGGGAAGGCTCCAACTAAGAACAAGTATGGGAAACAAGTTGAAACATTGGCCATGTCGGTCAGAATAGTGTAGAACTTCTGTGCGGCAGAACCACCAAAGGCAACCAAGAAGATAATGATCGAAACAACCGTAACTTGGAGCCACATTGCATTAGCAGGCATCCCCGCCTTGTTCAGCTTAGTCAGCTTCTTTGGCCATAATTCAGGGTTAGAACCCAAGATGAAGGCCTTGATTGGTGAGTACATCAGAACAAAGAGGGCACCTAAGAACCCAAGGGCCTGTGAGAAGGCCACGATCCGGGTCATTGCTGCTCCCCATTCAAGAGCTGCGGCGTGGGAGAAGCCCAGAGCCGTTCCTAACTTAACCCCTAAGATATTAAAGAGGACATAAGTAGCGTTACCCAGGTTAGTAGTAGAAACAGCAAAGTCATGCTTGTAGTTAGCAAACCAACCAGCCATCAGGATCATGATAACGTAAGCACCAATCGTAAAGATTGAAGCAATGATCAAGCCACGTGGGAAGGTCTTTTCTGGATTCTTCATTGAATCAGTAACGGAACCCAGTGATTCCATCCCCCCGTAGGCGAAGATGGCATAAACAACGAATGAAATAATAGCAATTGGTGTCTGGAACTGCGTATTTGGTGACATCACTAAACTAGATGCACCATGGAATGGCTGTGCTAAGGCACCCTTATTGATAATCAAAACAACGATTGCGGCAATTACATAAATAATGTTAACAACCACGGTGAAGATCCCACCAAGGGAACCAACCTTCGCAATCGCGGTCATCCCACGAGAACTGAAGTAGGTACATGCGATCATTAACAGGATTCCAAGAATCCCAATCACTTCGGTTGAAGAAAGGCCCATAAACTTCCATTGTTGGGTCGTATCCTTACCAAAGATTAAGGCAGAGAACGTAATCCAAATCCGGGAAGCAGTGGAAACCATCCACACAATCCAAGAAGCTAACCAAACGAAGGTCCCGATAAAGGCCATCCGTTCACCGATTGATCCGGCCAGCCAAGAATAAATACCACCCTTGGCATCTTTGAAGGCAGATCCATATTCGGCCATCATTAAGCCGCACGGGAAGAAGAAACAAATCCCCGCTAAGGCATACCAGATAATACTACCGTAACCCATTTGCAGATAGGCGTTGGAAACATTACCAAAACCAAAGATAGCGGTAATGATCATCGTCACAAGGCCAAAGGTAGTAATCATCTTTTTATTACTACTTTGCTCATCCAATTCAAATTCCTCCTAAACAATTGCATTCTTAAATAACAATAAGAAATCCTTTAATAATTTAAGTATAATACTTTTTAGACAAAATGACAGGCCGTTGATACATTTAAATAAAAACGTCTTATAGGTTTTATGCAATTTCAGATTAAATCCGTGTATATTTATATTGATTTCAAGTTAATATCCATTTTTATGCATGATCCACTTCTGTAAAGCGGTTCCAAGATAGAGGGGGCGCGAATTGCCCTTCAGGAACGCATTATTAAAAACGGTGGCAGCTGATTTTTGTGAGCTGTCACCGTTTTCGTGTTGAATATTCATCTGGTTAACTTATTTTTATAAATTTAAAAGACAAACAAAACTTTTTTGATCATTATTTGTAAGATTGGGCAACTTCCTTGGCAATCTTGCTGTAGTGGTCAAAGTACTTAACATAGTCGTCATCGTACATGTAGTCCGCATCAGCTTCTGGATCTTGTGAAGTCAAAATCTTCGGACCCTTGTCAGTAACAACTAAGGTGTGTTCGTATTGGCAAGACCAACCACCATCAGCAGTCTTAGCAAGCCAGCCACTTGGATCAGACGTATCTGCCTTCCAAGTTCCGGTATTAATCATTGGTTCAACGGTGATCGTCATCCCGTTCTTCAGACGAAGGCCTTGTCCATGTTCACCATAGTGTGGCACCATTGGATCTTCGTGCATTGTTGGTTGAATACCGTGACCAACAAATTCACGAACATCCCCATAACCGTTTTCGTCTTCGGTGTAGTGTTGGATAACAGCACCAATATCACCAATCCGGTTACCAGGGATACATTGATCGATTCCCATGAAGAGTGACTTCTTAGTAACATCCATCAACTTTTGAATTTCAGGCTTAACTTCACCCACACCATATGACCAGCAGGAATCCGCGAAGAAACCATCAATTGAAAGAACAGTATCAACCTTAACCAGGTCACCATCCTTCAGCATCAGCTTACGCCGTGGAAAGCCGTGGCAAATTTCATCGTTAACGGAGACACAGGTAGCGTACTTGTAACCTTCGAAGCCGATTTGTTCAGCCTTGGCACCAATCTTCTTGAAGTATTCCCGGGCAAACTTTTCAATTTCCCAACTGGAGATGCCTGGCCGGATGAATTGACGGATCCCAATATGCATCCCTGCCAGTGCAGCACCGGCCTTTTCCATCGCATTAATTTCGCGTGGTGATTTTAAAGTAATCATTAATTGTTCCCCTTCTTTGATTTTTACGTTACCTAGTATAACACTTGTGTCCATCATGACGCTGAAGCATGCTATACTATTAAGCGAATAATTTGAACGGGGGAATAATAATGGCTAAAGCAATGGTTGTTTACGCCACAATTACTGGAAATAACGAGGATGTTGCGGACGTAATTACCGAAGCCTTGGAGGACCAAGGTGTCGAAGTCGATGAAACAGAAATTACGATGGCGGATGTCGCTGATTTTGATGATGTCGATATTTGTGTGGTTTGCCCATACACTTACGACGAAGGCGCCTTGCCTGAAGAAGGGTTAGACTTCTACGATGACCTAAAGGAAGCGGACTTATCTGGCAAGGTTTATGGTGTAGCCGGCTCTGGTGATACCTACTACGCCGATGACTTCTGTGTGGCTGTTGATGAATTCGGCAAAGCATTTGATAAAGCTGGTGCTACTAAGGGTGCCGAAAATGTTCATATTAACCTGGCACCGGATGAAGATGACATCAAGAAGCTAGATGCTTTTGCTAAGCAGCTCGTTGACAAGGCAGGTAAGTAATGGTTAAGCACTTATGGAATAAGTATAAGGCAATCATCGCCTACCTATTCTGGGGCGTGGTAACGACGATCGTAAACTTAGTTGTCTTTCAAATCTTGAGTCCCGGTCTCCACTGGGGGGTTATTTTATCGACCGTCCTGGCATGGGTAGCCGCAGTGCTCGTTGCCTACTTTACCAACAAGGTGTGGGTCTTTGGATCTCACTACACAACAGTGATGGATACGTTAGTAGAAATGCTGCGCTTTTTCTTCTACCGTGGCGTGACCTTAATCATCGATATTGTGATCACTTACGTTGGTATTAAAATGCTCAAGTTTGATTCACCGCTACAACAATTTATTGTTAAGTTTATTGATAACGTGATTGTAGTGATTGCTAACTACATCTTTTCAAAGTGGTTGATATTCCGTAATAATCGCGGAATAGAAAGATAGCACAAAAGCCCGTTAAAAGCCCTGTATGGCTAGCATAGTAAGGTTCTTGAGGCTTGAAAGCGCATCAAGGAACCTTACGTAGCTAGACACTAAGGGCTTAGGGCGAGGGAGCGAACCAGAAAACTGTTTTCGTATGTGAGCCCCCGCAAGGCTGATTAAGATAGTCACACCCGATTTATCGGTGTGAATGTCCAATCAGCTACTGCCCACGTTTTGACTGTGTAGCATTAGAAAAGTACATTTCGACTCAGCCACATTAAAATATCTCATTAAAAGCTCCCGGTTGACTAGGTAACTAGTGGCCGGGAATTTTTCATGTTAAGAAGTTCAAACTTAATTTAAATAAGATATTTGCTTAATTTTTAAAAGAAAAGTCCCGAAAGCTTACGAATTTAATTCAATTCTGGTAAAGTAACCAATCGTGTGTGATTCAGAATTGATTAAAGGAGTGATTATAAATATGAATACGAAACCTCAAGCAAGACAACATGTTCGTCATCCCAAACTAGCGATGGTCTCCATGCTGCTTGGTGCTTTCGTCGGGATGTTCTCAGAAACATCATTGAATATTGCCTTACCAAACTTAATCCGGGCCCTGCATGTTAATACTTCAACGATCCAGTGGTTAGTTACTGGATACATGTTAGTGATTGGGATTATTTTGCCATTATCTTCATTAATTTCGAAGTGGTTTACCACCCGGCAAATCATTATCTTCGCCCTCGCTGACTTTATCGTTGGTTCAGTCATCTCCGCATTAGGTTCAAGCTTTATGGTGGTCCTCATTGGTCGGATGATTCAAGGGATCGGAACCGGGTTGATCCTACCACTAATGTTCGCCGTGGTAATGCAGATCTTTCCTCCTCAGAAAATTGGGGCGGTAATGGGTGTTTGTGCCCTCGTCATTATGTTTGCCCCAGCAATTGGACCAACGTTAACTGGGTTAATCTTAGCTAAGTTGTCCTGGAACTGGATTTTCTGGGCATTCGTTCCCTTCTTGGCAATCGCCCTGATTTTTGCGATTACTTCATTGGAAAACGTCGGTCACTTGACCCGTCCCCACGTCGATATCTTATCCATTCTCGAGTCAGCGGTTGGCTGTTCCGGACTGGTGATTGGTGCCAGCCTATCTTCCCGTGATGGTTGGCTATCAATGCCCGTCATGATTGCGCTGATCGTTGGTGTTGTTGTTTTAGCATTATACATTCACCGGCAACTGCACTTGGATGCCCCAATCCTCAACTTGAAGGTGTTTGCTAACAAGTCCTTTGCTATCGGTTCAACCCTAGTGATGCTAGACTTTGGGATTATCTTATCCGCAATGTACCTATTACCAATGTACATTCAAAATGGTCTGCTCTTACCAGTAGCTTTGACCGGGATCATCATGCTGCCAGGGGGAATTATCAATGCCTTGACCTCCGCTTTTGCTGGTCGGATGTATGATCAAGTTGGTGCTAAAAAGCCTGCCATGATCGGCTTTGTGATTGCATTAGTTGGCGCCATCATGTTGGCATGTACAACGCCTCACTCGTCCGTTGCCTATGTCATTGCAGCCCACGTGATCTTAATGATTGGTTGTCCACTAGCAATGTCACCATCCCAGACCAGTGCTTTGAACTCATTGAGCGGAATGCAATCTGCCGATGGTTCAACCATCCTGAACACTATGCAACAGATCGTTGGTGCTTTAGCAACTGCTTTAGCCACCTCATTCCTTGAATTAGGTCGAATGGCTGGTACTGGCAATTTAGCTACTAAGTTTACTAACGGTGTTCACTGGGGAATTTACTTCACGATCGTATTGGTTGTGATCGGTATCCTCCTGACATTCTTAATGCAAGATAAGGCGCACAGTGAAGATTTGAAATAAAAATTGGATAATTTAAAAGACAGCGTTTAGAACAAAAAACTTCAAACGCTGTCTTTTTGTGTTATTTATGGGTTAGATAATCTTGAATGATCTGTAAAATCTTTTCGCTGGCATGACCATCCCCAAATGGGTTCGGGGCTTCTGCCATCTTACGATAAATCTTTGGCTTGTGGAGCAATTCAAAAACGGCTTGTTGGATGCTCGTTGGGTTCGTCCCAACGATTTTAACAGAACCCTCTTCAACTGCTTCTTGCCGTTCTGTCTTTTCACGCAAGAGAAGGACAGGCTTATGTAATGCCGGCGCTTCTTCTTGAATACTACCTGAATCAGTAATTAGAAAATCAGAACGCGCTACCAGGTTCAAGAAATCAGAATGGTTCAGCGGCTCGATCAAATGAACTCGATCTTGGTTACTTAGCACATCATCAGCCATACTAATAACTTCAGAGTTCGGGTAAACTGGATAAATTACATCAACATCGGGGTTGGTTTCCACGACATCCTTCATTGTGTGGAAGACCCGTTCCATGGGAGCCCCAATACTTTCCGGTCGTTGCATGGTCAAAATGATCAAGCGGTGGTCATCAGGAATCTGATCAAGCACTTCATTATGGAAATCAGCAGTTAACCGTTCCCGAACCGCATCAATTGAAGTATTCCCAGTCACATAGATTTGTTCAGCCGGGTGATGCTCAGATAACAAGTTATCCCGAGCACCCGTCGTCGGTGCAAAATATAAGTCTGCCAAATCATCCGTTAAACGCCGGTGCATTTCATCCGGAAATGGTGAGAACTTATCGTAGGTCCGCAAGCCGGCTTCAACGTGACCCAATGGCAAATGGTGATAGAAGGATACTAAGCTAGCTGCCAAACTAGTGGCTGCATCCCCCACTACCAACATCATATCTGGTTGACTTGCATTGATGACATTATTGAAATTATGCAGCAACTGACTGAGCTTTTCAGCAGCGTTGACATGACTAATTTCACTGGTATCCAGGTCAAAGTCAGATTTTACATTTAAAAACTTCATGGTTTGTTGCAAAAGGGATCGTCTTTCTTGAGCAGCCACAACAATTGATGGTTGCCAAGTTGTTGGATCCTTTTTCATTTGCTCAATAATCGGCGCTAATTTCAGTGCTTCAGCCCGAGTACCAAACAACAACATAATTTTAAATGGTCCGCGGATGATGATCCCTCCTTTCAAACATACTTAATTTATTGTACAACAATTGATCTCGTAGTTGAAAGACAACAAAACTCCAAAATGATTAATTTTGGAGTTGCAAATTATATTAACTTGGTTAGTTGTAATGCGACACAGTCGTAACGCGTTCAGCCTAATGTTCTACTATTACATAGTCGTAACGCGCTCGCCGGCTGTTTTCTAATGCTACTATGTCGTAACGCGTTCAGCCTAATCTCCCTATAGCTAACGACCTCCTCCTCCTCCGACGACAAGTCGTCGTTCGTTGGAGAAATCGTTAGCCTTCCGGGAGATTTTAACGGCTTCACGCTCATTTTTCATATGATCCCATCCGGAATCGAACCGGAATCGACCGCTTAGGAGGCGGATGTACTATCCAGTTATACTATGGGACCAAACCAAAGAGTATTATCGCATTTACCAGCAAAGACGTAAAGCGCTAATCCTCTTTTGAAAATTATTTCTGGGCATGCTCGCGCCGGTGCTTCAACCGAATTCCCTTATTCTTACGATTCTTCTTATGACGTTTCTTCTTTTTCGGCTTCAGTTTGCCCAAAGTGCGGTGAATCGACTTTTCGACAGTTCCTTCGGCTGACCACTGTTCTTTCTGCAGTTTCCGCGCGTTCTTCTTTCTGACGGAAACCACTCGTTGACCCTTTTCAGGCTTCTGATCGGTAATTTGGTCATGGTCAACGTAAAGATGTTCAAACTTGTAATCAGTATCCGTCAGTAAATGCTTCAAGTCACGGATATCATGATCATCACCTAAGTTAACCACTAACCCTGGTTCACCCTGGCGGCCAGTCCGACCAGAACGGTGAATGTAAGTATTGACCTCTTTTGGCAAGTCAAAGTTAATTACTGCAGGTAACTTCGGGATATCAATTCCCCGGGCCGCCACGTCCGTCGTCAGTAACAGTTTCAACTGCCGCTTTCTGAACATCCGGAGAGCCTTTTCCCGTTGCGTTTGCTTTTGCCGGCCACCTAACGTCCCGACTGGCATATGTTCATGACGAAGACGACTAGCGGCATAGTGTAATGTCCGCGTGCTGTTAAAGAATACTAATCCCCGAAAATCCTTAATACTAGTAAAGCGGCGTAGTGTAGCAGTCTTCTGTGCATTCGTCCGGGCATACATAAAGCCATGACGAACTGGCCCACGACTATGATCTTGATCACGAACATCATAAGTAACGATGTCGCGACCAAACATCACTGATAATTCCTTAAATACCGGTGACATGGTAGCAGAGAAAAATGCCAGCTGAGCACTCAATGGGGTTGCACGTTCGATATCTTCCACTACCGCCAGCGTGTCATCACGCAGCAGGTCGTCCGCTTCATCAATCATCATTGTTTGCAGGTGACCCAATTTAAGGTGGCGGTTATCCAGCATGTGGAGAACCCGCCCGGGCGTACCAACAACAACGTCAGGGTGACTGTGGAGCTTCATCACCTGTCGACGTAAGTTAGCGCCACCAGTCAGTGACTGAACTTTAACCCCAATCAAGTTAGCCCATTCACGCATGACATGGGTCGTTTGCATTGCCAATTCCTGCGATGGTGCCAGGACCAATAATTGGGTACCATCCCCAGGACTAATTTTTGGCAACAGTGGCAGTGTAAAGGCCAATGTCTTCCCGGAACCAGTCGGGGCAATTCCCAAGACCGACTTATCGTTCGTTAGGGCATCCGCCACTGCCCGTTGGATTTCTGTCGGCTGCTTAAACTCTTGTTCAAATTTTTGCTGAAATTGTTCAATCAAGTATGATCATCCTATTCTTGTTTCTGATCTGCAGGGAATTTTAATTGTGCTGATTGACGAAGTGAATACATCACGGAGTTAACAGTGTGGGCCAGGTCAAGCCACCGTTGATACTTAGCTTGTTCGTCCTTATCATCAGGATTGTTAAACAAGTCAGCGAAGTCGTTCATTTCATCAGTCATGGAGTTCTTTTCGACTGGCTGGTCAAATGGGTGCGCATTCTGGTCAGCATCATAGTAAGTAACTTTCTTGGTGTTAAAGATACTGTCGTAAACCAGGGTGTCCTTCAAGCCGTAAACTTCAGATGGCAAGTGGGAATTGGCTGTCTTACCAAAGTTCAAGGTAACGGAGAATTTATCATAATTCAGAATGGCAACTCCCTTAGCGTCAACGCCCGTCTTAGCTAAGGTTGGGAAGTAAACAACAGATGCTGGTTCACCAAACATGGTGACAGCACCGTATACCGCATAGACACCTAAGTCCATCAATGCCCCACCGGCAAAGTCCAATGTGAAGATGTTTGGATATGGCTTGTCATCAGCTAAGACCTTATCATAACGAGAAGAGTACTTCATGACGGTGATCGTGGCCCCTTGAATATGACTCTTCTTCATTTCATTAACTTTATCCAAAGCAGCTTCATACAATGGTGTGTGAATATGACGAGCAGCTTCAACTAACCGTGCCTTTGGATGGGCAGCCAACAGTGATTCAATGGCAGAAAATTCTTCTGGGTTAACAAATGATGGCTTTTCAACAATTACGAACTTGTCATTTTCAATGGCTAAACGTGCTTGTTGATAGTGGCAACTGTTTGGTGATGCAATGTAAACCACGTCAAAGTCACCATTTTCAAAGAAGCGCTGGATGTCATCGTAAAATTCAGTGGCCCCGTATGGTTGACCGAATTCCTTAGCACGATCCATCGTCCGAGAATAAACCGCGGTTAATTGATACTTACCCGTCGTCTTTGCGGCGTCCAACATTTGGTCCGTGATAATATGGGTTCCAATAATTCCTAATTTCAGCATCGTGACAACTCCCTTATCAGATATTTAGTTCATTACAATAAGTTTAACAATTATTCCTTGTTTTTAACAGAAATGAAATCTACCAATCAAAGAAATGTGTGTATAATAAACAGTGAATTAATTACTTATCACACTATTGAGGAGAATGATGGAATATGCGGAAAAAGGGCTTGTTACTTTTCGGTGCGGGTTTAATGGCTGGGCTTTCCAGTTCACTGGGGTTCAGCCACGGTCACAAAAATGTTAAGGGTAAAACTTCATTACCTATTTTTTATGCTGGTACCTGGCGTTACTACGATAAGGAACGAGACCGTTCGCATATAATCACCATCTCTCCAGAATTAAAGTTAGGAATCGACAATCATGAGATGCCAGCAACAGTTCAACAGGTTCGTGAAGATAAGTTAGTTTACCTCGATAAGTTTGGTTATCACATCACCATTCAAGCCAATGAACAGCGTCCGGTATCCTTGATCGATGAAGCAGACGACCAAGTTTATTCGATTCAACCAATGCAATAAAACAATTAAAACATTTCATCATTAAAACAGGAGGTTGCGCAAGCAGCCTCCTGTTTTTATTCTACTGCGTCGTAACGTACTCACCGAGAATGACTAGTAGCTGCACTAGGTTAGCCAGACATCTTTCTGATCTAGCTTACACTCAGTTTCGATATTTACGATACTCTGGTGTCTTGTAATTATTCATAAAGCTCAAAATCTCATCGAAGTTTTCAGAGAAGCATATTGCATCCAAGAAGCGTTGCTCAAGGAAGCCATCCTTATTCATTTCGACAAATAATTCACGAAGGTGGTCATAGAAACCATCCAGGTTATAGAAAGCAACGGGCTTTGGATTCTCACCGATTGTCATCCAGGATGTACACTGACTGATTTCTTCCAAGGTGCCAACCCCACCAGGCAAGGCTAACATCCCATCAGCCTTTTCCATCATCTTTTCCTTCCGGAGATTCATCCCCGCAACGGTTCGCATATCCTTGACCCGGGGATTGGCAACACCACGTTCTGCCAAAGATTCCGTAATAACCCCGTGGACCTCACCACCGTTATCGAGAACAGCATCCGCCAGGGCGCCCATTAAACCAAACTGGCCCCCACCATAAACTAATTCAATATCATGGTCCGCCATGTATTTGCCCAAGGCATCTGCTTGTTTAATATATTTTTCTTGGTTTCCCTTCCGTGCTCCGCAGAACACTGCCATCCGTTTAATCATCATGTTCACCTTCTAATTTTCGTAAACTTGCGAGTTGCGATTGAACCGCCGTTGCCGCAACCTTCACGGCATTTTCTTCTACTGGGTATAACTTTAATAACAATAGATTCCCCTGCCCCTGACGATTAATTAAGGTTGGGAAACTGACATAAGTATTGTACTGGGGCTGATATATTGCCAATGGCAAAGCTAGATTCTGATTTTCCAAAATTGCTTGGATAATTTGAACAACCACTCCCGCAATGCCAGCCGCATTATAATGCATCCCATGTAATGTGTACCAGTTGTTCATGTCAGCCCGAACTTTTGCCTGGTTTAAATCAACGTGATGGCCATTCAAGGACTGATCTAACGACTGGCCATTCACCTTTACTGTTGACCAGGCAAAAACCTGTTGGCCATTATGCTGACCATATACAAAGCCACTCACGTTAGCCGGAGAAAGCTGGACCGCATGGGCAACCGCTCTGCGCATATGAATTGTTTCCAGACTAGTACCAACACCAAGCACGTGCTTTGGTGGCAAAGCTGCTTTCTCTTGCAGGTATGCAGTTACCGCTTCATTCGGGTCAGCCACATTAATTAAGATTCCCGCAAATTGCTGGCTTTTCAGTTGGTCAGCAACCTGACAAGCAGCTTGTTGGTTAAAAGTCAGTTCCGCGTCGGTAGTCTGAGTTTGTAACTTGCTTTTACCAAATGCCGTTACAACGATTTCGCTATTGGCCAGAGCAGCCCAGTCCTGAATAATAATTTCTGGATAAGTATTTTGAATGCCGGCTAGGTCTGTTAAGTCAGTTTGAATTGCTAAAGCCAGGTCATCATCTTGATCAATCAATGTCAGACGATCAACCTGCCTGCCAGTTACCAGTTGCGTAGCAAGTTGGCGACCAACATGACCAAGGCCAATTATCCCAATAGAACGCATAATTACACCCTCTTAGATAGACGAAAAGGCTGTGACAATGCCCCAGCCTTTTGTTAAATTCATTAATTATTCTGCGTCAGCTTCATCCGAATCTTCCTGGAAGGCTTTGGCTTCAGGGAAGGCGTTGAGGACGAAGGCCCGCGGACCATCTGGGAAGGTAAACTCACCAGCTGCCCCATATGATTCTTGGTGGTCAGCCACTGACAGAGTAACGTTGGTATCAGCCAACTTAACGTTTACACCAAGCTCAATTGCTGCCCGTAAAATCTGTTGAACGGAATCTGAGTAGGTTTCACTGACCGCTTGCAATGGGTGTGTAAGGTTCATGTTAGCAGTGAAACGGTCGTTAGCAAGTTTCAACCCAAATGACAACAGGTTGCCATTTTCGATCTGGTCTGCTAGCTGCCCAGAGATGGTCAATGACGGATCATCAACCCGCCGTTGAACAAACTTCAATGCCATCCGGTATTCCTTCGGTGCATTAAACTCATCAACCAGTTTTTGGAGCTTATCAATCAGCTTGTCAGCTGCCGCTCGCATTTCTGGCGTTTGTTCCTTTGGTTGTTGCAGAGCAACTTCGTTATTAAGCTTCCGTGCTGCTTGCAGACGTTCGCTCAAGTTATCTGGTAATGGAGAGATAATACTATCAAGCATTAACAGTTCCAGGAAGTTGATCGTATCATCGCTAACCCCGGTTCTCGATAATGGATCCAAGTCGAATGAACGGAATTCCAAATAGTTAATTCCGTGATCCAACATTCCCTGCAGATCTTTATTATCCTGGTTATGACGACGGCAACGAACAGGGCCAAAGAATTCCTTCAAGCTGTAGTAAGTCCCATCATCCAAATATTGTTGTAGTTGGGCAAAGTGGCTTTCTAGCGAATCATAGCCAATCTGTTCATCTGGTAAGTTATCATCACCATAGTCACTCGAACGAAGACTTCGAACTGGCAGATCTAGCTTTTCTGGCAATTTCATATCTTCGGACACCGGTGAAGCACCATAAAGGTATGTAAACAACCATTGGTAAAGGACAAAGGATTGCGCGAGCTTAAAGTAAAGGTGGTTTTGGAAGTCCACTAAATTGTCATATTGGTCAGTGTAAAAACGACGGTAAAGAGTTTGAACTAATTGAGGGTCCAAACTGTAGTTAACGTGGACATCTCCCATTATTTCCTGGGTAATACCATACTTCTTCCCTAAGTAATCGTGGTTAGCTTGATCCCAAGTCTTACTATTATCAGTAATCAAGTAATCCAAGTCATGCTGATAGACCGGTGCTGGCGCCAAGCTCAATGGCCACAGCCGTTCATCCTCATGCAACTGGGAAATCATAATCTGTTCCAGCATCTTCAATTGACGAACTGCCGCTTTGGAACCAACCACTGGTTCAGTTTCAAAATCGATCATATTGTCAGTAAAGCCGGAGTTCAAATATAAATTGTGCTTTCTGGATCGTAACGCAGCTGGGTATGGGTAACGACTTGCCCGGCCGTTAGTCAGGACCCGGTGCTTCTTCGCTTCCAAGCCAAACTGCGAATTAAATAATTGTGCATTAATTTCCGGTTCATGAAAAGCTTCCCGGATTGCTGAATAACGATCAGTCATAGTATTCACCCCAATACACTTAATCTCATACCCTAAACTGTAACACTTTTGTTCACTAGTTAGCAACAGCAAGTTTGCAATAAATAAAAGCGGTACCATTCGATAGTCGAATGGCACCGCTCATTACGATACTTTACTTCTTCAAAAACTCTGGATCCTCAAACTCAGGATTTGGATAGTGGTAGAACCCTTGCCCTGATTCTTGACCAGTATGACCAGCATCAATCATCGATTTTAGTTTATCAGCAATTGTTTGATGAATGGGGTCCTTTGTAGTTTGGTAAGTATTAATTTCCATTTGATATGGTGTCCGCAGACCAACCATGTCGATAATCATGAATGGTCCCATTGGTGAACTGGTGGAAATCATCCAATCCTTATCAATTGTTTGCGGATCAGAAACACCATTTGCCCATAGTTGCATTGCCGAACCCAGCAGTGGAATCAACACTGCATTTAAGACATAACCGTGTTGTTCCTTATGGAGTTCAATTGGCACCATGCCAATCGCCCGTGCAAAGTCCACCACTTCTTGGTAAACAGCTGGATCAGTCTGATTGGTACCCATTATTTCGGCAACATTGAAGCGCCAGATCTTATTAGCAAAGTGCATGTGTAAGTACTTATTAGGACGGTCAACATATTTAACTAATTGACCAGGGATGAAGGATGATGAGTTGCTTGCAAAGACGGTCTTAGCTGGGGCAACTTCGGACAACTCAGTGTAGAACTTTTCCTTCAGGTCTAATGATTCAGGTAAAGCTTCAATCACATAATCGGCGTCAGCAACTGCCGCTTTGAGGTCGGTAGTAATATTAACAATGTTATCTAGGCCGGCCTGAAACTCCTCATCAGTCAAATGTAAATCGTGTTGATAATCTGCCTTGAGGGCATGAAGACGTTTTTCAGCTGTGTCGATATGGTGGTTATAAACCGTGACTTTGAAGCCCTTCAAAGCAATTTGATAGGCAATCTGGCTACCTAAAACACCGGCACCAGCAACGGTAATATTTTTAAATGTCATGATTGGGCCTCCCTACTTCTTCAAGAAATCTGGATCTTCAAATGCTGGGTGCGGATAGGAGTAGAATCCTTGACCAGATTCACGACCGTTCTTACCAGCATCGATCATGACTTTCAACTTGTCAGCAATGGTCTTGAAGTAGTCATTACCCCGCGTTTGGTAAAGGCCCATCATAATCTGATAAGTGGTCCGCAAGCCCACATCATCGAGCATCATAAATGGTCCAACTGGTGCACCGGTAGAAATCATCCAGTCTTTATCCACCGTTTCTGGATCAGCAACCCCCTTCACCCAGAGGAGCATTGCAGAAACTAAGAACGGAATCAATAGCGAATTCAAAACATAGCCCGGCTGTTCTTTATGAATTGGAATTGGGACCATCTTAATTTGGTGGGCAAAATCAATTACTTCTTCGAAAACAGCTGGATCCGTCTGATCAGTCCCCATAATTTCCGCAACATTGCATTTCCAAATCCGGTTAGCAAAGTGCATGTGGAGAAACTTCTGTGGACGGTCAACAAATTTAACCAGTTGACTTGGTACCATTGTCGAAGAATTACTTGCGAAAATGGTCTTGGCTAGCGCCAGTTGTGACAGCTGCTTATAAAATTCTTCCTTGATCTTAATATTTTCTGGCAAGGCCTCAATTACATAATCGACATCTTGCACAGCAGTCTTAAGGTCATCAGTGACTACAATTTGAGCAAGCGTCTGATCAAAATCAGCCTTGCTCAGGCCCAGATCAGCTTCATATGCTGGCTGTAAAGCAGCTAACCGCTTCTTAGCTGAGTCAACGTTATCGTTATATGCAATAACATGGAAGCCATTTAATGCGGTCTGGTAAGCAATCTGGCTGCCCAGGACGCCGGTCCCTGCAATCATTACATTTTTGAATGCCATAAAAACACCTTCTCTGATAAATCCATTCACTTACTACAACTTCATCGTAACATGAAAGCGCTTAACTGTTCAATACTTCACTGGTTTACAAGTAAATTAAAAGCCGCCGCTGACTTTAATAATCAACGACGACTAATTAATGTTTTGTTACCCTTTTGCCACTGGCAGCGATTGATCGCAACGTGGGCATCATCTTTAAATGGAATGTGTTCAGCTTTCAGCATGGGACCTTGGTCAATCCAGCCGGGGACTAACCGTCCATTAACCGTCACCACCCGATGGCAGGGATGTTTGCCATAACGTCCAGAATGACCCAGTGCTTTGCCGACCAAACGGGCATTCCGAGGCCGACCAATTAATCGAGCAATCTGACCATAAGTTGCCACACAGCCAGCAGGAATTTGGTCAACAACTTCCAGAATATCATGCATCATTTGTTCATCTAACTTAACCATTCCACTAACTACTCCTTGTCTCTAAAAACTTGCCCGCACATGGGCACGCTTGAGCAACATCAGCTCCTGACTAGTAGCTACACCCTTCGCCAATCTCAAAGCACAGTAGCGAATTTGCCGCATTGGTAGCCATTGATCACCAACCAGCACTTCCTCCCGCCGCTGATGAGCAGCAGGTCCAAAGCCCTTACCGGGTAAGACACGAGATAACTGCCAACTCGGATATGTGATCAGAGTGGCGGTCGGCAATTGTTGGTGCCACCGTGCATTATACTGCCAACCAGCGTCTTCCCAGTGAAAACTAATTTGCCGATAGCCAACACGGTGGTCTTCACTAAATTGAGCATTGCTGGGAATTGCCCACGGGGCCTGTTGACGGAACTTATTTTCATCCATCATAAGACTGTTTTAACCCCCATCACAATCAAGAGAATGGCAATAAAAGTTTGGATATATTTACCAGACTGGGGCTTCTTGGACAGCAAATCCATTAATCGTGGCGCCAAAATTGCCCCAATGATCGCTCCTAGCATTAAGGGAATCCCAACCGGCCAGTTAACCTGACCACTAGTCGTATGTAAAATAGCCCCTAATAGGCACATCCCAGACAGAACATAAGCAGATGTGGCAGTGGCCCGGAAAAGGTCTTCGCCTAGAATTAATAAGCCCGCCAGAATGGGACCGCCACCACTAAGACCAGCAACCCCAACCATTAATCCCGCTAAAATACCGTATAGACGGGCCGCCCACTTACCATCATGAGTCTGCTTCTTGCTATGTTTAATAAAAATCCGGCAGCCCAACCAGGTTAAAATAATACCAATGATCCATTTATACAAGGGCTTCGGAATATATGGCGAAATCAGTGCCCCAATAATAACAGCCGGTAAAGCCGCAATTAACATTTGGTTACCCAAATGAAAATCAATTTTATGCCCTCGCCAGTAGCCAATCACCCCAATCAGGATTGACGGGATGGCCGTTACTAACGATGTTGCAGCGGCTTGCGCAGGATCAAGCTGGAAGACTGCGGTTAGAACACCGAGGTAGAAGGCACCACCGCCTCCACCAAGGGCAATGATCACCGTTCCAATTAATAGTCCAAATAAAAATAGTAAAGCCACTTGCATTATTTACTGTTCGCCCCCATAGACCATTTGTATGTGCCGTCGTTCCGCTTCCATAAATGGCTGGCCAACAGGTTTAAAGCCTAATTTGGCATACCATTTTTCAACGTATTGCTGAGCGTGAATCTTAATTTGCTTATCCGGATACGTATGCTGGATAGCAGTGACAACGTGGTTTATTAGCTGTGTTCCTACACCAACTCGTCGCTTTCGCACGTCCACTACAACCCGACCAAAAGCCGCATTCTCATCATCCACTGGAAAATAACGGGCATAGGCTACTAATTGCTGACCATCCATTGCCAAAACATGGTGGGCGGTTAAGTCCTGCTGATCCGGATCAGGATACGTACTATGCTGTTCACCATTAAAGACTTGCGTTCGTAAATAATAAATGTCAAACAGCTCGCGGGTTGTCAATTCATCAAAGGTTTTATCAAGCCACTCCATCGCAATCTACCTCTTTTTATGAATATCCTAGCAACAAGCCGTCTCTAATGCTTTTTCAAACACTGGTAACCATTTTTGTTGGTAGCCAGCCCGTGTCGGATGAATAAAATCGGCCATGTATAAAGCAAATTGATCAGCCGTCAAGTCAAATGACGGCGAGTGATATAAGTCCACCGTTGCGAATGACCATTTGTCTTGAAGAGTTAAAAGCCGTTCAACCATTTGCCGATATAATTCATTATGGTAACGCGGGTTTGTATATACCAAAATAGGAACGTCCCAACGTTGCCGGACCGTCGCTAAAATTGTTTCAATAGCTCCTGTAATCGTATAAGGATCATAATGATGACTAATGCTAATGGTGCCTAATGGTCCAGCAGTGCCTTTCGCATCATTTGTTGATAGTTGTAAGACGAAGGCATCTAATGGAGCATTTGCCGGAATATTTTGCAAACGCGATACATATGAATCATGCGGGGTAAACACCCCACGGTCGACTAACGTAGTGCCAGATAAGGTCTCCTTAAAGGGAATAATGCTATCCTGCTTAGCTAAATAATCGACAAACGATTCCCCTAAGCCCCCAAAGCCAGCAGTAACCGAACTGCCGAGAAAGGCAATGTGCTTTCCGGCAAGTGGCGATGGTTTGGTTGGCGTATGGTGAACACTATACTGAACATCGTTACCAGGCAACTGGCTGAATCGTTTTAATAGTGGAATAATTTCTGACTGCCGATCACCAAAGTTAGTTAAGTCTCGTTGTAAAGTCTGCACAGCAGTAGTTGAAAGGTCCTTTTCGTGCTGTAAGTGAGTTAAAAAATGATTATCCATGTAATTGTCCTTCCTATATTATGGTTGATCTTACAGCAATGATCAGGTATATTGCAATTCTAAAATAAAAATGGCTGAGATACCCCAGCCATTTAGTGATTAGCAATCATGTGTTCCACTGTATTCAGTTTTTACTGGTTCGCTAATATCCACTACTTCAATATTATCAGTCAGTGTCTTAGTCGGACTAACTAATGGCATAGTGAAGTGTCGAGGGTCAAAGCGGATTTCCATCTGATCTTCAAATTGAATATTGGCATACAGTTCACTCTTAATATAGATATCACCAATGTTAGAACTAACTTTCTCATCAAAGTCTGGCAAGTCAACATCTTTATTCACAAAGATTAAACGATAATTAGCCTCCAAATTGCAATTGCCAATAGCTGAAAATGGCCCCACGCCATCATCAAAGTCCAGCACAATTTGCTTATCAGGGCTCAGATACTTCTTAATTCGGTTTAATGCAGCATCCGTTACAGTTAATGTCTTCATCCTCAATTCCCCCTTAACGATTTGATACTTTCAGTTTACTCACTTTTAGTAAGAATAAAAGTAATTTGCTCATGAATTATTCATCTATTATTTGGCGAACCCGCTGCCGCAGGTCAGGCAATACCTGTTGTGCAAACCACGGATTCCTTTTTAACCATATTTGATTTCGTGCCGAAGGATGGATAATTGGAAAATATTGGGGTAAATACCGTCGATAATTCTTAACAATTGTCGTTTCTTTCACCGAGCGTGGCAAATGCAGGTAAGCATGACTAGCATATGTCCCAATTAGAACTGTTAATTGCAAATGGGGCATGAGTTTCAGTAGTTGAGGATGCCATTTAGGGGCAAATTCTGGTCGTGGTGGTAAATCACCATGACGACCTTTTCCCGGGAAATAAAAATCCATAGGCATGATAGCCACCTTGCCAGAATGATAGAACTCATCCCTCGTAAGGCCTAACCAATTACGAAGACGGTCGCCACTACGATCATCCCAAACCATTTGTTGTGCTTGGGCTTGCCGACTAGGCGCCTGAGCAATGAGGTTGATCCGCGCAGTAGCCATTGCTGAATATAAAGGATTAATCCCTTCTCGGGTAAATTGCTGATTTGCAGGATCATCAATGATGGCCTGACGGATTTTGAGAAATGTCATTAGGCTTACCTCCCCATCGAATTGATTTAGCGTGATTGACTTTTATTTTATAATAAAGATGTTAGGAGGAATGACCAATGAAAACAACAATCTTTTTATTCCATCCCGATATGCAGCAATCGCGGATTAATCAAGCTTTAATTGATCATCCCGGAGTAGACGTGCGGGATGAATATGCCCTGTATCCACATGGTGATATTGATGTTTCAGCTGAACAAGCCGTCTTAAAAAATACTGACCGGGTTGTGTGGCAGTTCCCCTTATACTGGTACAGCTGTCCATCCCTCTTGAAAAAGTGGGAAGACCAAGTACTCGCATATGGCTGGGCGTATGGTCCCCACGGTGATGCCTTGCACGGTAAGGAATTACAACTAGCAGTCACTGTTGGTGGTCAAGAAGCCGATTATCAACCTGGGCGCCGTCAAAGCCACACCATTGATGAGTACTTGTCTCCTTTAATGCAGACTGGAAAATATACCGGAATGAAAGTACTGAAGCCATTCGTTATCTTTGATACTTTTAACATTAGTGATGCCGACTTAGCCAAAGCAGCCGCCAAATATCGACAGGTGCTTAAAAATTAATTAAATAAAATGGCGACAAGCTATTACACTTGTCGCCTTGGTCGTCTTAATGATTAGCAATGTAATCAAGCAGTGTGTACATTACCTGCTTGTTTTCAGCCGGAACGCCATGCGCAATAATCTCTGCCGGAGTTTGGTGAAGGTCATTATGGTCGAGCGGATAAGTATTGTCATTGACTGCCATCTCACGAACATTGTCCGCTAAGGGCTCAAAGTGAAATTGTAAGCCAATCACATTATCACCCAGCAGGAAGCCTTGGTTCTTCACTAAGTCACTGGAAAAGAGTAGTTGGGCCTGATCTGGAATGGCAAACATCTCTTCGTGCCAATGCAGAGCGATTACTTGTTCCGGAATTCCCGGGATCGCATCAGTTTGACGATAAACTGGTGCCCAACCGACTTCCTTGTGAGGGGCCTTACCGATCTGGTAGCCCAGAGTCTTGGCAATCTGCTGACCGCCAAAGCAAGCGCCAAAGATTGGCTTATGGTGGTCCAATAATTGCTGGATGAGGACCCGTTCTTGTTTAATCCACGGCAGGTCATCGTTAGGACTCATTGGTCCACCCAGGATAATCAGCATATCTGTCTCGTCAGCGGTTGGCAAATTACCAAATTGATAAGGATGGTAAATATACATTTCATGGTGACGATCGTGTGACCAACTCTGAATTGCGCCGGGGCCTTCGTTTGGCGTGTGTTGCAAAACATTGATTCTCATTAGATATCCTTTCTATCTACGGCAATGTTGTGCTAGGTATCGCCTGCAAGTACCTAAGATGGCATTATTTTACCACAGATTAATCCATTAATATTGAAATTAGCTTGGAATGAGGAGATTAGCGATGAAATTATCAGTATGGGAACTTTATCAGAAAATGTTCAACCACATGGGGGCCGTTGGGAATTGGCCTGGTGAAAACAAAACCGAAATATTGATTGGCGCTATTCTAGTTCAGAATACTAACTGGACAAATGTCGACTACGCCCTCGACAATCTGCGTCCCTTAACGCATTTTGACCCGCAAAAATTAATGGCAATCGATAACCAGCAACTTCAGGAACTGATCCGGCCGGCAGGCTTCTATCGTAATAAGTCAAAAGCTATTCAAACAATTCTCCAGTGGCTGGCACCCTTTGAATTTAACTATGATCAAGTGGCCGCCCACTATGGGGATGACCTCCGAACTGAGCTGCTGGCTCTACGCGGAATTGGTAATGAAACCGCTGATGTTCTCTTAACATTTGTTTTTGATATGCCACGAATGATTGCTGATAACTATGCGCGGCGGTTATTCAGTCACTTAGGCGTTCCTGACCTCCACCGCTATCAAGATTTAGCACGGGTGTGCCACCTCGATCACCACTTTACCGCTAAAGAAGCCCAGCAATTTCATGGGTTGATTCTTGAATTTAGTAAAAAATACCTGCGGCGTAACAACGAGCACTTTGCCGAAAGCTTCTTAGCCGGTGATACCGTTCAACTTTAATGAAAATTAAAAGAGGATGAAAAAAACATTCCTGCTTTTTCTCATCCTCTTCAATGTTACTAATAGTATCGAACTTACCAAGTCTAATCGCGGGAATTAACCAGAGCCTTCGAGGCTAACTACAAACAATTCTGGTAATTCTATCACCATTTATTGTTCTAGGTTAGTCCACCAGGCTCTTGAAAAGGTTAATTTCCAGCTTCTTCATTCATTTTAAATTAACGGTGACGAGCATGCTTACCAGCTTGATAACGAGCATGACCACGACTAAATAAACCATTGAACCAGTTAAACAACCAGCGGAAGTTAATTAGCACTGCTTCAGCCGCCAGCAGGAAAACAATCCCTAAGGCCAGGACTAAGAGTGATGGCCGGGCAAAGCGAAACAAGTCGCCCATCATGGTAACAGCGACGATGAAGCCAACCGCAGAGACCGCAATAATAATTCCCCGCAGCCAAGTAAGCGGCTGGGAAAGGTAAATTAACATTGCGATACCGACAAAGGCCATAATCAAGGCGGAGACCGTCGAAATATCACTATCGCCAATGTCAAACACTTGTCCCACTGTCATCAGGAGGCCAATTGCAAAAACATCAACTAACGCAGCTGGCAAAGCATTCAACATAACGGTCCGGGTAAAGTGATCATGGATCCGGGTATGGTCAGGTTCAAAGGTCAACAGATAACCAGGAATACCAATCATAAAGGCGGAGATCAACGAAATCTGGGCACTCTTTAATGGATAGGACATGGCAGTAAAAATGGTAATCAGGGCCATTAAGAACGAGAAAATATTCTTAATCAAAAAGAGGCTGGCGGAACGCTGAATATTATTGACCGTCTGCCGACCCTCATCAACAATCCGAGGCATCATTGAAAAGTCGGAATCCAATAGCACAATTGATGCGGCATTCATGGCGGCGGAAGCGCCGGTCGCCATCGCAATTGAACAATCAGCGGTCTTCAAAGCCAAAATATCGTTAACCCCATCCCCAGTCATCGCTACAGTGTGCTGTTGCGCCTGTAAAGCCTGGACCAGTTGCTGCTTCTTAGCTGGGGTGACCCGACCAAAAATCGTGTATTTCTGGGCAGCATCTTGTATTTGCCGGTCAGTCTTTAATTGCCGGGCATCAACGTAATCAGCAGCGCCTTGGATATCAGCCTGCTTAGCAACCGCACTAACGGTAACGGGGTTATCACCAGAAATCACTTTAATCGCCACATCTTGGTGCGCAAAGTAGTCGAAAGTTGCCGGGGCATTTGCTCGGACCGGATTTTGTAAAATAATTAATGCTAATAACTCAATCGGTTTAGGGAGCTTGCTTCCAATAGCCTGGTCGGTTTTACCAAATGCTAATACCCGTTGCCCACCGGCAGCAATTTGTTGAATTTGTTTAGCATATCGGTCAAATGAATCTTTCAGCAGGTTCTCCGGCGCACCAATCGCATAAACCGCATGGTCATAAACCAGCGCACTATATTTATTTGCTGATTCAAATGGAATGATCCGCGCTGCCGGTTGAATAGTAGATGGTTGCGGGAAATACTTTTGTAGAGCAGCCATGGTCGCATTATCTGCCGCTAATTGGTGAACTTGTTGCCCAATGAGTTCTTTGAGGGCTGTCTCTTGGATGGCGTGCATGGGCAGCACTTGGGTGACCTGCATGTCTGGTTCCGTAATCGTACCGGTTTTATCAATGCACAACGTATCTACACGGGATAGTTGCTCAATACTATGCATATCATGAATCATGACCCGATGGTGGGCTAAGCGAACAGCGGATGTCGCTAAGGCAACCGTGACCAGCAGGTATAAGCCCTCGGGAATCATCCCAATAACTGCCGCGACCATTTCGCTGATAGCCACCGAGAACGAATGATGATTAGTGACCATTGATTGATACACCATTGCCATCCCTAAAGGAATAATCAAGATGCCAATCCAATTAACGATCCGGTCAATCGCACGAACCATTTCTCCCTGGTCATTACGGTCAGTTTGTTTAGCCTTAGCAATCAACTGGGCAGCATACGTTTCGTCACCAACTTTGGTAACCCGGAGCATTCCATCCCCAGCGATAACGTATGAACCCGAATAAAGAGTATCACCTTGTCCTTTACTAATTTCATCCGCTTCACCGGTCAGAATTGACTCATCAGTGGTTAGGTGACCATCAACCAATTGGCCATCAACGGAAATCTGATCGCCAGCATGCAAATAAAGTAAATCATCTCGGACTAATTGGTCCACCTTAATATGATGATCTTGGCCATCACGCCGCACCGTTACTTGCAGCACGTTGACAATCGTTAGTTTGCGCAGGGTCTTCTGAGAACGCCACTCTTGAAAGATCCCAATTACCGCGTTCGCAATCACCACTGGCAAATAAAGAAAATCGCTAATCGTATAATGGTGACCAATTAAAATCAGCACCGTCACAATCAGGAAAATTAAGTTAAAGTAGGTCATCACATTGTCATGAACAATTTGGCGGAATGATTTCTCTCCGCTTGTCTGGTGATGATTGACCTGGCCATCATTAATCCGCTGTTGAACTTCTTGAGTACTTAAGCCATCCATAATTTACGCTCCCGTAATTAATGCTTTAAGTTCATTTTATCATTCTCCATCCAATGTCATACTGATTAATAAAAAACGACCATTGGTCATCCAAATGACGAACAATGGTCGTACTAGTTTATTTCATCTGTTGATAACGGACAACCAGGCGGTCCAAAAAGCTAGTCCAATTTCGATGCATTGGCTCACAATCAATATTAGCAATCTCGTCAGCAGATTGCACATACTGGTACTGTTATGATGCTGCACATCAGCACCCATCTGCTGGATTAATTGTTGATATGCAGATGGGGACATCTCCATGTGACACTGTAATCCATAAGTTAGCTGACCATACCGAACAATTTGCCGCGGACACCCGGCACTTGTTGCCAGAACCGGGGTATGATCATTAGCTCCTGGCATATCATTATGCCATTCTCCTAAAAGCGCTCCGTCTTGGAACCCTTGCAGTATTGGGTCTTATTTACCAGCCGCATTTAAGTAAACGGGGACCGCCCCTTCTTCTTTATGCGGACTATGTTCATAAGGAATTCCCAAAGCTTCACCAATGAGCTGGGCACCAAGTCAAACACCCACAACCATGCGCTGCTGGTTAATAAACGCCCGAATAGTCGCGCGTTCAGCTGAAACACTGGTCAATAGTTGTATGGGGATTTTGTGGTCCGCCTAAAACTACTAGCATATCTGCTGTCTGCGCCAAGTTTCCTGTAGGTTTCTGATGATGACAATCAATTATCTCTGTTTGGTAATGGTGCATCTGGGCCCATTCCAGGAAGTAACCAGGAGCAACATAAGGTTCATGCTGAATAAAACATATTTTCATGATTATCCTTTCAGTCAACGGCAAATATTGTTTTAGGAATCGCCTGCAAGTACCTATGATGCGAATATTATACAACGCTTTCAATAGTTGTTAAGCATCATTACTAAATTATGTTACTGGCATTTACTTATCAGGATCTCCTGCTTTTTCAGTGAAATCTTATCAACTTGGTACCCATAATCAAGCAGTTCATGCTTGTAATTGAGAAATGAATGGTCTAAGGGAACGCCCGCCAACTTGGTAACTTTGGCAAAAGGAATAACCAAGTGTTCTTGGTGCGATTGGGCAATAGCTTCCCACAGGTGATTATACTTACTCATGAATGAACTCCTTTCCTGGCAATCAATCCGCCGACCTAACAGGAATCCGAATAACCGTTTTCAGATTAGCTGGCTTCGTACGTCGTGGATCGGACAAATAGATCTCATGGTGATGCCGCGTTGCAGAATAGTCTAATTGAAGACTTTGTTGCTCGACAAACTGGTACATCTTGGCAATTGTTGCCGGTTCATCATCATATGGACCAAAATGCATTACCTGCACACACTGTCCTTCATTGACTGGTAATAATTCAACCGGTGAAAAATCGAGTTGTTTTTTAGTGGTTGCTTCATGAACCGCCCATTGAAAAACATCTGGGGTGACAAAGTCGGGCATCCGAATGCAAGAAATAAAGTGGAATTTCTCCTTATGTTGATAGTCAACCCCTTTTACTCCAGGCTGCCACCAGAATCCTTCCAACGGTGGAACCACAAAGTCAAAGTAATTAGCTGGTTGGTAATCGCCCATTTTGCTCATTTTAATGGTGTAAGCCAATGAATACAGTAACTGAATAGAATGCTGGTACTCACTATCCGGCATGTTCGGATCACCACTACCACGAACGGCTAAATAAGTCATTTGAGGAACATCAATTCGAGCTGGTCTCTTACCCGGCCGATAAAGTGCTTTTTGTTCTTTCTTAAAATCGTAAGCCATGACTAACTCCTCCATTACAATTGAACCTTAATAACCGGGTTGCCCCACTGTTTTAGCAATTTTAATAGACCCAAAATAGGTAAAATCACGGTTTGCCGGTTCGTATTCGGGTGGCACCCAATCTGATCATGATGGTCAATAACATCTTGATCAAAAATCACGGTAACTTGATGATCCTGGTCGTTGATTAAGTTCATCGGCGATACGGCACCAGCATAACTACCCAGGTACTTTGTTAGATCAGCATCCGAAGCAAACTTGAGCCGGGATCCATGGACGATCTGCCGTAACTGCTTCATATCAAGACGCTTATTTTCATCAATAACGACTAAATAAAAGCCATTGCTATTCTTCAGAAAGAGGTTCTTGGTCCGGGCAAATTCATAACCCTGGACGTATTTGTCTGCTTCTTCAGCTGTATATACCGGGGGATGATCAATTACCTGGTATTTAACTGCCGCTTGGTCAAGAGCACCGAGAACTTGATTAACCATCAGATCACCTTCTTACAATAGATTCTACTATTTTATGGCCGGTTAGTAATTAATTTTTAAGATATTGTGGTAATAAAGCGTTGGTCGCTAATTACACAGTTCGACATATGATTGAGAAATGACATCGCATCATTACAGCACAAAAGGTAAATGCTAAAATAGAAGTAAGTTAATTATCTGGAAAGGAGGAGTCCAGATTGGATAGTAAGATTGTTGCCCGCCCCTTAGTCACCATCTCAAATGTTATTTGGAGTTTTAATACAGAATTGCACCGGCCACAGTTATTGTTAATTAAACGGGCCGATGAACCATTAAAGGGCAAGTGGGCATTGCCAGAAACTCTGTTGCGTAGTCATGAAAGTGCTGATGCGGCGTGCATTCGCTTGATTGCTGATAAGATTGGCCTCCAGGTGCCGATGAGTTCCACTGAACAATTGGCTACTTTTACTGATCCCAACCGGGTTGCTGGTAGCCGGGCCTTATCATTAGCCTACATGACTTACCTGCCTTCGACGCCCAAGCTGCATCCGGGCTATGGGGCAACTGACGCCCAATGGTTTACCTTGAGTGCTGATCAGCACCAATATGTAATCAGTCACGATCGGCAGCAATTCATCCTAACGACACCTTCTGACCTCGCGTTTGACCATGTTCAAATTATCAACACCGCGATCAACCGGATCAAAAATAAGCTCGATTACCAACCAGGTATTCTCCACATTCTCGGTGATTCCTTTACCCTGCGTCAGGCCCGGGAAGTCTTTGCAGCGTTCTTAGGAACCACCCCCGATAAAATCGATAATTCCAATTTTAAGAAGACCCATAACCACCTGTTTAAGGAAGTCGGCACCGCCTCATTGCAACACTCAGGACGGCCACCAAAGTTATTTAAGCTAAATTGTTAATTTTATAAACTTGCATTTTCAAAAAGAGTATCTATACTAGACGTAAATAAAAGTCAAAGATACTTTTATTTTTACGATAATTAAAGTACTTTTTTACTTAAAAGAAAGTGTGGATAATATGGATTTACAAATGTTAACCGACCTTTATGAATTCTCAATGGCAAATGGCTATTACGCCACCCTGCCCCATGATCGTCAGGCCCGGTTCGACGTTTTCTACCGCCGGGTTCCTGATAACGGCAGCTTTGTTATTGCGGCCGGTCTCCAACAAGTAGTTGAACAAGTTGCTAATTGGCATTTTTCTAAGGAAAACATTGAATACCTGAAATCATTAAAAGAGTTCAGTCCTGATTTTCTGGACTACCTCAGCAAAATTAAAAACAGCTGCACTATTCAAGCGCTCCCTGAAGGTACTCCAGTATTCCCACGAGAACCAATTATCTCCATTAGTGGTCCATTAATTGAGGCCCAACTCTTAGAAACTTTCGTCCTCAACATTATTAACCACCAATCATTGATTGCCACTAAGTCATGGCAGATTAACCATGCCGCGCAAGGACGGCCAATTATGGAATTTGGTGCCCGGCGTGCGCAAGGACCGGATGCGGCCACTTATGGTGCACGGGCAGCCGTGATTGGTGGTTGCACCAGTACTTCAAACTTGCAAGCAGCTAGTCAATTCCACATCCCCGCAGCGGGAACAATGGCACATGCCTGGGTGGAAAGCTTCCCTGACGAACTCAGCGCCTTTCAAGCATGGGCAAAAGTTTATCCAAATAAAATTTCCCTACTGGTTGATACGTATGATGTCCTTAAATCAGGGGTTCCAAACGCTATTCGGGTCTTTAAGCAGGCTCGGGCCAATGGTCATGAACCAGTGGGGATTCGAATTGATTCCGGGGATATTTCTCAGCTTGCCATTAAAGCACGCCAGATGCTTGATGAAGCGGGCTTCCCAAAGGCTAAAATCACTGCTTCTAATGCGCTTGACGCCCACGTTGTGAAATCACTGCTGGACGAAGGAGCACCAATTGATAACTTTGGGATTGGTGAGCGCTTGATTACTAGTTCTTCTAGTCCGGTCTTAAGCGGCGTTTATAAATTAGCGGAAGAAGAAGTTAATGGTAAATGGATCCCGACGATTAAGGTCAGTGATAGTCGGGAAAAGGTCACTATTCCAGGCAACAAGCAGGTTTACCGGATTTACAGTAATGACCAGCCAAATAAGGCCATTGCCGATGTCATTGCCCTGGCTGATGAATCCATCACTGCACCGCTCAAGGTTGTTAACTCCAACCCTACCGCAACTAATGCCAGTCAAGTCTTAGCCAACTTTACCGCTAAGCCACTATTAAAGACCTACTTAACAGCGGGCCAGCCAGCCAAAGTGGAAACGGATGTCTTTAAGATTCAACAAACTTCCCGGCAATTGCTCGCTCAATTACCAGAAGCAAGTAAGCGGCTCGTCAACCCTGATCGCTACCCAGTTTACTTAACTGCTAAGTTAGCTGACCTCCAGGAACAATTGATTACCAAAGCCCAGTTTGCTGAGGAGAATTAAAATGGCCAAAGCATTATTAATTATTGACTACACAAATGACTTTGTCGCTGATAAGGGATCCCTAACTGTCGGTAAACCAGCCCAAGCGTTAGAGCAACCCATCATCAGTTTAGCTAACCAGTTTCTTAAAAATAAGGATTACGTGATTCTGCCGACTGATGGTCACTTGAAAGATGATCATTTCAATCCTGAACATCGCCTATACCCACCCCACAACATTATTGGGACTAAGGGACAAGAATTGTATGGCAAGGTTGGCCAATGGTTCCAACAAAATCAGACTGATCGCCACGTCTATAAATTTAATAAAAACCGCTATTCCGCTTTCCAGAATACTAATCTAGACAATTATTTACGGGAACGGCGGATTAACGAAGTCTGGATCTGTGGAGTATGTACCGATATCTGTGTATTACACACGGCAATTAGTGCATATAATCGTGATTATCAAATTGTCATCCCCCAAAAGGCAGTCGCTACTTTCTCCGAACTGGGAGCAAAGTGGGCAATGGGACACTTCAAGAATGTTCTTGGGGCAACGATTCGTTAATGTAAAAGGAAGCATCTAACAATGAGTTTTTATGGCAACCAAACTGAAAGGATGGTTGAATCAGCCACTCCAGGTATTCATTTGCACACAATCACGAACTTAGCTGAAACTCCACAAGCAAATGTAATCATCGTTCATGGCTTATCATCATATGCTAAAAGTTATGACCCCTTCGCTAGTTTTCTTGTTAAGCATGATTGCAACGTTTTTCGCTACGATCAGCCTGGTCATGGAAAGTCAGAGGGACCCCGGGGATATATGGATTCTTTAGCTGACCTGTATGAAAATTTACATGTAATAGTTAAGAGGACCAAAACGGCTTATCCAAACCTCCCCTTATTTGTCATTGGTCATAGCATGGGTGGCGAAACAGTCCTCTTATACGGCATAAAGTATCCACAAACAGTTGATGGATTCGTGGTAGCTGATCCAGTTTCCATTGTTAAAGCACCAAATTCTTGGAGTAAGGGATTAACAGGCGACCCTAAGAAACAATTACCTAACGTGTTAAGTACCGGACTTAACAGTGACGCACGAGTAGTTCATAGAATTCAAAATGACCCTGCTAATCTGCATCACTTGACAGTTGGAATTTTGCAGAATGAAATTAAGGGAGCTTACTTCCTTCGGGAACACTTAACTGACTTTAAGGATCCACTATTGTTTTTACAAGGTCAAAAAGACGGTTTGATTGATTATCATGATTCATTAGAGGCTTACGCAATGATTGCTTCTAATGATAAAGAACTTCACGTCTACTCTTCTCTGATGCACAATATTTTTGACGAGCCCCGACGAAAATGGGATATCTACTCAGAAGTCGTCCAGTGGATTAATCGTCATCGATATTGACAAAACTGCTTTGAAATTATAAAAGAGACGCAACGAATGACACTTTCGTCACCGTTACGTCTCTTTTTCATATGGTTAATGACCCTAATGAACAATGGCCTTCTTTAACAGATATCCACATTGTCCTGCACTAACCACCGTTAAGCCGCTAATAAGTCCCAGGTTGTTGTCCCGCAAAACAAATGCAATGATGATTCCAAGAATCAAAATCGTCCCCAACCACAAGTAACTGCTTTTACTTAACTTCCCTGAGTGGTGATAAACCTGATTGGCCAACAAACAACCGTCATAAACAATTAAACTCAATGACAAAAAACTCCAGAGAAATAGGCGGGAAACGGATGAAATCGGCAAGTAGTCAAGACCCGCCGTTAATGATAACAACGCAATGATCATAAAGACATGCGAATACATTAATACAAAGCCCCGGCTCCGTTGATGATGGTTAATTAGGAAATCACTTTGAATAACATACGTGCCAAACAAAGTCGCAAGAAACAGGAACAGGATAATTGAAAAAGGGTTCCACAATGGACCCGTAAAGTAGCGGGTCACATTAACAAGGGTTTCACCAAAAGTAATGATAATAATTAAACTGAGGCGCTCTACTAAGTGCGGAAAGTTCACCTGTTCAGGAAGAAATTGATGGTAAACCGCTAGCGGCATGATGAAGCCAATCAGTCCGCCAAGAACACACAAATTAATACCATAATTGTAACCAACCATTAATCCAGCAAAGACGGCGATAAATTCCAGCGTTAAGGCAATCATAAAGGCGCATAAATCCGGATTGCGGAGGGGATGCTGGCCAGAGCCAAACAAATATTGCCCCAGCAGACTAGCAACAATCAAGAGGACCGCTTCATTAAACGGCCGGAAGGTAATTGACCAATCCGTATTGATATTGTTGGCTAAGTAAGTCATTGCAAACATGCTAATAAGGAGTCCAATGGTATCGATGGTTCGACTGCGCCCAAACCGATTGATATAGAGTGCTTGGTACAGCCATATCTGCATTACGATGATGATCACGATAATAAATTCTAGATAAGGCACCATCGGTAACCCACCCGCCACGGGATGATGAATCATCGCCGTAATCTTCGAAATAGCATAGACAAAGATCAAATCATAGAACAGCTCCAGCATGGAGACTTTTTTTGCAATAATGGTTTTCACAATCGTCTTCTCCCTAATATTATTCAAATAGTGGCCTCGCCCATTCTGAATAACAGAATAATCAAGGCAACTAATTATATTTAAAATGGACGGCAGTTAACTAAAAGATTGTCGGTACCAGGCCACCATCTAGCCGTAATGCTTCGCCAGAGAAAGATGAAGAATATGGGCTGGCAACAAACGTCGTAAAGCGGCCAACCTCTTCTGGTCGAATCAGACGTTGAATTTGTGAAAGTGGCCGGTGGTGTTTCATAAAGTCACTTTCCCATTCACTCTCTGGAAGGTCACTGTCTTTATACATATCAACCAACATTTGTTGAACCCCTTCCGTTAAGGTCGAACCAGGCATAATGGTGTTAACAGTCACATGGGTTCCCTTTGTCAATTTGGAAAGGCTCTTAGCTAACGATAAGTTCATCGTCTTCGTCAGGCTGTATTGTGGCATTTCACCAGATGGCATGATAGCTTCTTCGCTGGCGATAAAAATTATTCGGCCAAAATCCTGGTCCAACATATAAGGTAGGTAAAACTTAGCAAGGGCATTGCCAGAGTGGAAGTTGACATCAATAAAGTGTTGCCAAACATCTTCAGTGATATCAAAGTACTCCATAGGCTTAAAGATTCCCATGTTATTCACTAAGATATCTACTTGAGGTACTTGTTCAAATAACTGTTGGCGCTGGTCAGCGTCAGCAATATCATAGGCCGCCCCTTGCGGATTAGTAGCGGGGTATTGGGCCTGAATTTCTTCAACGACGGCATCGACGGCTGCTTGTTTACGACCGTTAATAATAACATTGGTCCCCTCTTTAGCCATTTCGATGGCGATGGCCTTACCAATCCCTTTTGTAGAGCCAGTAATTAAAGCAGTTTTTCCTTTTAAGCCGAGTTCCATTATCATGTCCTCCTGGAATTTTTTAATATTATAGCATGATACTTACTTTTTACAAGTGCTGGTTAAATAGAACTCTTTTATTTTTTGTTTTTATCAATTCGATTAATTGTCAATGGGTATTTCTTATCCAGTTTGGGAGTAATAAATTTAAAAGTTAATCCCTTTTTCAAAGGCCCCATTATCATCCATGCACCAATCCAAAGCATCCCCACGATTGATGACAAAACCTCATTATCCTGAATTAGTGGGAAAATACAACCCCAAACCAGCATAACTATAATAAAGCAAAGCAAGAAGTGTAAAGCTTATTGAAGGTACTATATTCTTCGCGCCGCTGGTGAAGCTGATACTGTAGCTGTTCATCTGCGGACTGAATCTTTACTTGTTGCTGGTCAGAATCAGTTTTAGGAAATAAATCACCTACTTCTACCCCTAACGCAC
This sequence comes from Limosilactobacillus frumenti DSM 13145, assembly GCF_001436045.1. Lineage (GTDB taxonomy): Bacteria > Bacillota > Bacilli > Lactobacillales > Lactobacillaceae > Limosilactobacillus > Limosilactobacillus frumenti. The sequence goes on along the minus strand of NZ_AZER01000024.1, from coordinate 1,651 downwards.
CAGCAACTAGATTAAGAGTAGAAATACTAGCATCTTCACCAGCTTCTAGTCTTTGAATTGTTCGTACAGATACCTTGGACTTTTCGGCAAGTTGCTCTTGGGAAAGGTGTTTTGCTAACCGAATTTGTTTGATCTTATTATTTACCATTGGACTCACCTCATTTACTCTTTGAATTAAGGATACGCGTCTTTGCTAAGATTAACCACGTCATTGAGCCGACATTAACCCGCCAAAGATGTGTCATGACCCCGACAGTATGTTCTTAGAATTATTTCCTGGGAAATTAAATGAACACCCATAAAATCACCCTCTAGAATTAACACTTATTTAAAGCACCGAGTTCTAGAAGGTCATTATTTTCAAAATATCAATTTACACTAAATGAAAGTAATTGGGCAGTTCTTGGTTAAGTGCCTCTTCATTGACCTAGCCAAAGTTGATCCTTCCAGGTCGTTGGCGCCGCCAGTGTCTTCAATGATCATTTGGCCTAGCAGGTGTCATTAAACGGTGGTTAATTAATAATATTCAATGGCTCTTCACCATCAGCAACCCGCTTTAAGTTGTCACGAAAGAAAACGTACCGTTGCTCATGAAACTTAACCCCATCCGGTAGTCCCGCAGTATGTGGTGTCAAAATAACGTTAGGCAGTTTACGCAACGGACTATCTAATGCGAGCGGTTCATGTTCAAAAACGTCCAAGCATGCTCCAGCAATCGTATGTGATTGCAACGCACTAACAAGCGCCGGTTCGTCAATCAATGCACCCCGGGCGGTATTAACAAGTAAAGCAGAAGATTTCATTTGAGCAAGTGTTTGAGCGTTGATCATATGATAGGTCGCTGGAGTAGCAGCAATATGTAAGCTGATGATGTCACTATTGGCATATAAGGTTGATAAGTCAACGTTTTGTACTCCTGCTAGTTGCCGGGGATGGCGATTGAAAGCAATGACGTGCATCCCCAGAGCCTGGCCGAATGTTGCCAACTGTTGACCAACGTGACCAAGGCCAATAACCCCCAATGTCTTACCATGGAGTTCCCCACCGGTATAGGCAAGCTTGTCGGTAGTCGTTGGGTGCTTCATGTAGTGATCAAGGTACGGGATATTTTTGTACCAACTAAGAATTAAGGCTAAGGCATGCTCAGCAACAGCATTGGCATTCACTCCAGCAGCGTTGCAGACAGTGACATGGTGGTCGACTGCCGCAGCGAGGTCAACATTATCATAGCCGGCACCAGTTTGGATAATCTTAAGCTGTGGTGCTCGGTCAAAAACCGTTTGGTCGACTGGGACGTGTTCGGGGATGATCGCTTCGGCAGTAGCTAAGTATGGTTGAGCTTGATCGGGCGTAACAATGTGGAGCTGCCAGTCGTTTGAGAAGACAGAATGGATCAATTGCTTAGTTGTGTCAGGAAAGTGGCCAATGATAAGGACGTTCATGTTAGAAGGCTCCTTTGATTTTGTTTGCATTTATTATGAAGGGTGCAAAATAAAAAAGCCAGCGGGGAGGCTGACTTTATTGAGTGAATAAAATAGTTTATAAAAGTTGTAACAGTTCATCGATGTATCAATTGTAGTATTTATGTAGCATCGACATGCCACGAGCTGTTGTGGCTAATTACACATTCTGAATTAACCGCTATGCTAAC
>NZ_AZER01000023.1 GCF_001436045.1 Limosilactobacillus frumenti DSM 13145 | reverse complement strand
CTTGCCATACTCATTGTTGATTGTGTCAACAACGTCCTTGGCACTCATGTTGTCTTCAACAATTTCCTTGCCGTCACGTAAAGTGTACTTTACGTCGTCGCTCAGATTACTGAAGTCAACATCGTTACCCTTTGCATCAACAAAATCAAACTTCGAGTTTTGGAAGTTCTTAAGAGCATCTTCATTAATTTCCATGATTCATGCTTCCTTTC
>NZ_AZER01000022.1 GCF_001436045.1 Limosilactobacillus frumenti DSM 13145 | reverse complement strand
CTGAAGTGAACCCCCATAGTTGGACAAATACATCCAACTATGGGGGTTTAGTATGGTCAAATTCAGTTTTGAAGTTAAATTAAAAGCAGTTCAAATGTATTTATCTGGAATCGGTTCCACGACAGTCATTCGACGATTGGGGATCAAAAAGAAGGATTACGTTCTGATGTGGGTGGCGCGTTATCGAAAATATGGGATCCAAGGTTTAGAAATTCGTCAGCCCAAATATTATTACTCTGGTGATTTTAAGCTGCGTGTCCTAAACTGGAGAAAGCAACACAAAGCTTCGTTTGCACAAACCGCGCTCCGTTTTGATATTAGTAATGCCAGCACTATTGGGGCATGGCAAAAGAAACTAGATCAAGGCGGTAAAGAAGCTTTGTTTACAAAAAAGGGGCGGACAAAGCATATGGTTACCGATCACCATCGACAAGCTAGTAAAAAATTAACTGAGTTACAGCGGTTAAAGGCAGAGAATCGAGCTTTAAAAGTGGAGAACGAATACTTAAAAAAACTCGAGGCCTTAGTTCAGCATCGCGGACAGTCAAAGAAGAGTACCAAATCATCCAAGAACTAAGGCAAGAATTTGGATTTAGTTTAACGGAAATCTTACCGTATACCACGATCAAGCGCAGTACGTTCTATTATCAAGTTCATCGCTCAAAAACCCATGCCAATCAAGACTTATTGCAAGTAGTCATCGAAATTAAGCACCAACATCCTTGTTATGGATATCGAACGGTGACTGATGAACTTCACCGGCGTGGCTTTCAGGTGAATCATAAGCGGGTTAATCGTCTCATGCGTGAAAACGACTTATCAGCTCAGATGTACAACCGTCAAACTCGTAAATACAATTCAGCCATTGGTCCGCAAGGCAAGAAGGCCAAGAATCGGTTACACCGCCGCTTTCAAGCTGATCGTCCATATCAGAAGATGGTTACCGATGTCAGCGAATTTCGTTATGGTCATTTCAGCCAAGCTGAGCGGGTATACCTATCACCAATCAAAGATTTATGTACTGACGAAATTGTGAGTTTTAATATTAGTGATCGTCCCACAACTGAGTTTGTGATGAAGCCACTAAGACAGTTAATTAGTGAACGACCAGCACTTAACTACCGTATGACAATTCATAGTGACCAAGGAATTCAATATCAAACGAAGGTCTGGCGTCAAACGCTGAAAAATAACCATATCTTTCAAAGTATGTCGCGGCGAGCAACCTGTTTAGATAACGCACCGATGGAGAGCTTCTTTCACACCATGAAAGTTGAATTATATTATGAGCATCGTTACGACAGTAAAGCAGAGTTGATCCAAGCAATGAAAGATTGGATCAAGTACTACAATCAAGATCGCATCAAACACAAACTAAAAGGCAAGACACCGATTGAATATCGGCATCTTGCCTTAGCAAAAGTGGCGTAAATGAAAGTGTCCAACTTACAGGGTTCACTTCA
>NZ_AZER01000021.1 GCF_001436045.1 Limosilactobacillus frumenti DSM 13145 | reverse complement strand
TTACTTATTTTCTTCCATTTCCTTACGCAGCTTATCGCCAACTTCTTCGTAACCAGGCTTGCCTAACAGGCCAAACATGTTTACCTTGTAAGCTTCAACCCCTGGCTGGTTGAATGGGTTAATCCCGTTCAGATAACCAGAAATGGCCATCGCCACTTCAAAGAAGTAAATCAAGTAACCCAGAGTGAATTCGTCTTCTTCTGGAATGTGAACCGTCATTACTGGAACACCACCAGCAGTGTGGGCAGCGACGACGGCTTGGTAAGCCTTGGTATTAGCGAAGTCCATCGTCTTACCTTCCAAGTAGCCTAAGCCATCCAGGTTGTCAGGTTCACTTGGAATTTCCATGTCATAGTTTGGCTTGTCCAACTTAACAACCGTTTCCATCAGGAAACGCCGACCTTCTTGAATGTATTGGCCAAGGGAGTGCAAGTCAGTGGTGAAGTTAGCGCTGGATGGGTAGATCCCTTTGTGATCCTTACCTTCAGATTCACCAGCCAATTGCTTCCACCATTCCGCAAACATCGTCATGTTTGGTTCGTAGTTTTCCAACAATTCAGTTTCAAAGCCCTTCCGGTACAAGATGTTCCGGTAAGCAGCGTATTGGTAAGCTTCGTTGTTCTCAAGCTTTGGATCCGTGTAGTCATGTTCAGCTTGAGCAGCACCCGCCATCAATTTATCGATGTCTCCACCAGAAACGGCAATTGGCAACAGACCAACTGGTGACAGAACGGAGTAACGGCCACCAATGCCATCCTGGATAACAAAACTTTCGTAACCGTGAGCGTCAGCTTCGGTCTTCAAAGCACCCTTAGCCTTATCAGTCGTCGCGTAAATCCGCTTGTTAGCTTCGGCTTCGCCATACTTCTTAATCAAAAGATTCTTGAAAATCCGGAAAGCAATTGATGGTTCCGTCGTTGTCCCTGACTTCGATACCACGTTGACAGAGAAGTCCTTGTCCCCGATCAATTGAATCAGATCGTGAACGTAAGTGGAGCTTAAAGAGTTCCCAGCAAAGAGAACCAATGGGTACTTCCGGTCTGATGCCTTTTGAGCCTGGTAGAACGTGTTGTGCAGGAAGTCGACCGCCATCCGGGCACCTAAGTAAGAGCCCCCAATACCGATGACAACTAAAATATCAGAGTCAGATTGGATCTTCTTGGCAGCCGCCTTGATCCGGGCAAATTCTTCCTTATCATAATCAGATGGCAAGTGGAGCCAGTCACGGAAGTCAGC
>NZ_AZER01000020.1 GCF_001436045.1 Limosilactobacillus frumenti DSM 13145 | reverse complement strand
CATGTTGAGAGTGTTACTGTCCTTGAACGCACAGAAAAATAGCCGACAAACCGCGTTATAATGGCATTTATAGATGATTGAAAGTGTACTTTTTCCCTTCTGAGCTATTGGAAAAAGTACACTTTTTCTATTTGAAGCTGGCGGGTCGAGTGTTCTATGTCCTATTTCGATAGTCGAGTAGGTGAATGTCCAGTTTGGCAGGTCGTGTCGATTAGGGTAGTGGAAGTAGAGGTGAGCCTTGATATGGTAGCGTTTGTGGTATGTACGAATCGGTCAGTTTGGTACTAAGGATTGAGTTAACAAAAATAATATTGAATTTATGCTAATTCGGTTAGAATATCGAAAATTCGCAGGAGAGTTGTATACTCGACGTATATGACAAAAATTATTCTTTTTAAATACTCAACATATAGAATAAACATGATGATTACGAATGAAGGTGCTTTCATGAAAAATAAAATAAGTGATAAGAATATGTTTCAGAATTTTGAGGTAAAGGCCTACTGGTTTCTTAATGACAATCAAAATTCCGGCTCTTACGGTTTTTTAAAATATAATGCTGGTCAGGATTCTGTATTCGAGATATCACCTGCTTTTTGTGCCCCGATTTAAAATTGAAGTGCAACACTTGATAACTAGGCCAATTAGACTAGCTTAAAAGGCCATGAAGGCCTATTCTTATTATTAACGACAAAATCAACAGATAAGGATAGGTGTCTTCATGACCCAAACTAAGAATATCATGCCTAAGCATTACTAACAACTCCAATCTTTTGAACGCGGTCAAATTGAGTCCCTGACTCGATTAGGATTTGGCGTTCGTCAGATCGCCAGCCGGCTTCACCGGAGTCCCAGCACCATTTCTCGCGAATTAAAACGCGGGTTAACCACCCAGATTGATTCCCAAAAACATCGGTCATATCAGGGCTACTTTGCCGAGCGCGGGGCGGCTTACTATCGAGAACAGCGGGCCAAGTGTCACCCCAAAGGTTTACTGCAGCCGGCTGCCGTGTTCTTCAAGTCCCTGCCGAAAGCTTTAAAAGCTAAGCCACGAGTTTTCAGTGTCGATACGTATGTCCACTATTTCAAAGCTCATTACCCGGGCTTTCCCTGCCCATCAACGGCTACGGTCTATCGGTATATCGAGGCTGGCAAGCACCCGGAGCTTCACAACTATGATTTACCCATGAAGCTACGTCGCCGCGTTAAACGCCCGAATCACCGACATGCCCGCCTGAATAAAAAACGGCTTGGACAGTCCATTGAAGACCGGCCCGCAGTGGTTCGGAAACGTCAGGAGTTGGGCCATTGGGAAGGCGACTTAGTGAAAGCCAAACGGGTTGAGTCCGAACCAGCTTTAATGACGTTAACCGAGCGAGTTAGCCGGATGGAAATTATCGTTAAATTGCCTGATTACCGGGCAGAGACTTGCCGGCAAGCCCTCCAAGATACGATTGATGATTACGGTGCAGAAAACTTTCGGACGATCACGTTTGACAACGGCTCGGAATTCGCTAGTTTAAATCAGGTTCAAGGAACGGAAATCTACTTTGCCCATCCATATTCTCCCTGGGAACGGGGCACTAATGAGAATGTGAATGGTCAATTAAGAGAGTTCTTCCCAAAAGGGCATTCCTTTAAAAACCTCTCATTAGTGGATCTGCAGTTGGTTCAAGACACGCT
>NZ_AZER01000019.1 GCF_001436045.1 Limosilactobacillus frumenti DSM 13145 | reverse complement strand
CTTGTGAAATGATAAATTCGCGGAATTTAATTTACACCAACATTTTGGACTTGACCCAAGGTAAAGTATATTGGGCTATACCTTGCATAGAGGTTTGCCGGATTCTGTGTTATGCTCTATCCAAATTTAGCTGTTTGGAATGGAGTGGTGAGATGAGTTATTTAGTGGCTAATATGCAGAAATTGAAAGCTGATAATCTGGTTGGCTTGGGTAATCATGATCAACGCCGAACACAACATCATAAAAATGCCGATATTGACGTTGACCGTTCTGGTTTAAATTATGATTTGGTTGCTGGTCGGACTAACCATTTCAAAACGGATATTGAGGCTTATATTAACAAGCATAAAACCAGTCAGCGGGCGGTTAGAAAAGATGCCGTTTTAGTCAATGAAATGAATGGATTATTTCGAACGATAGCAATTTTTTTGCTAATTTAACGGCGGCTGATACGAGCAAATATTTTGAAACAGCTAAAGCTTACTTTGCTGAAAAATTTGGTGAAGAAAACATTCGTTATGCGATTGTTCATCTTGATGAGAGTACTCCCCATATGCATATGGGGATTGTTCCATTTAATGATGAGTATAAATTATCGGCTAAACGGGTGTTTAATCGTGCAGCTTTGCAAAACGTTCAAGATCAATTGCCAGTTTATTTACGACAACACGGATTTGATGTTGAACGTGGTATTCAAGAATCGCAACATAAAAGTTTGACAGTACCAGAATATAAAGCTATGCGGGAAGATTTGAATTTAGATGTTGTTGGAAATCACTTTGAGAGATTGGCGGAGATTATGGAATACTTGCACATTACTGACGAGGAAGCCAGACAATATCATTTAATTAGGGGATGACAAGTTGGGGGTCCTGTTCCAATTTCAACCAATTAACAAACAAGCAACCGCAGCTAACGTAAGGCAATTCTTTAAGAGGGACGTAGAGAAGCTAGAACAGTTGGCCGGCAGTTCATTAAGTGACATATATCACTCACCATCATTTGATGGCGTAGCGTCACATACTAATTATTTAAATAACACAGAAACGCAAGTACTAAAGGCAATTGACGCTAGAAAAGAACTATGTTTAATTGTCCAGGCCATAACCGCATGTACTGAAACAAGTCGAACAATCCTGATTAGTAAGTACATCAATCATTTACCAATGTTCAGAATAGAACAGCTAATTGGCTACGGTTCATCGCAAACCAAGGTAAAACAACGCACCGCATTATTTGAATTTGCTGATCACTATGCAACCTATGGACGAGATTTAAGAGTTAAGGCATGAATGTTATAAAACCTACATATCACTACATAAAAACTTGTCAAAACTTAGCATTCAGCATTCTCTCACCGTCATGAGAACCTGTTAAAACCTGTCATTTTGCTTTCCCTCACCGCTGCTAAGAACTTGGTAAATCTTGGTACTGAGCCTAACTAAACTAAACCTAATTTAGACCGTTACCTATGAGTAGCGGCCTTTTTTGCGTACTACCTTAGACTTGTTAACCCCCCGCCCCATCCACTTTATTGAAAGAGCGCACACATTGCCGTTTTCTTTTGCGCAAGGGCTAATTTTAAAAATTTTACCCCCAGGGGGGCTAATCCATCAAACATTGATATAACAGCATTCTGTTGCGAAATAAGCGCAATCCCATGCACGTTATAGACCGCTGTTAATGGTAGAATTAAAGCAGAGGTTAAATAATATTGGAAGCATTGCCATGAACACGCAAAGAAATAACTGAAGCCAATTAAGCACTCGCATTAAAACGGGTGCTTTTCTTTTACACCCCTGTGAGAGCTAAAAAGGCAAAATAAAAAGACCGCTGAAACAGCGATCTCATCCCCACCGGCAAGTTATTAATTTTTCCGCAATTTTTCCGCAAAAGCTGTTTTCAATAGTTTTTCATAATATTTTCTAATAACAAGAATGCTGATATACTGGGAAATGTACTCTATGAAAAAGAGCCAAAACACTAAAAAATCACCCGCACGGGGATCGAACCCGTAACTCCGCCTTGAGAGGGCGACGTCTTAACCAATTTGACCAGCGGGCAATAAAAACGTCCAAATAGAATTATACGTGATGACAATTAACTTTGTCAATTAACCATCACGCATTTATTTATCTATTCAAAGGAAAGTTCCAGCAAAAAGGCATGCTGATCAGTAACGTGACTGGTTGTCACCCAAACATTGTGGTAACTTTTCTCGTTACCGGCGACTTCATGAAAGTAAGCTTCCAGCAAATCATCGTTTTTAGCGACAAAATCATTCGACAAACGATTAACCATCAATCGATTGTTAGGAAAATAGAAAGCAGCATCCGCAATTTTAAGGTGATCATCAATAATAATCATCAAAGTATTAGTATATCGCGGGCGTTCCGCTAGAATCAGTTCAGGATGCCGCTTAATTTTCGTTAAAACGTAGTAAATAGAATCTGAGTTACTTGCCATGATAACGTCCTTCCACTTAAGGCATTGAACATCAAAATAAAAATTCGCTAGGCAATAATGCCTAACGAATCAAAAATAAAAATTGGGAATACTGGATTCGAACCAGTGCATTATGGATTCAGAGTCCACTGCCTTACCAGCTTGGCTAATTCCCAATAAGACAACATAATTACTATACAAGGCTTGCGGAAATTAGTCAACCCTTTTTTAAAGAGCCCGGATCAACCGCCCACTTTCTGGCCACCGCTGCTGATCACCAAAGCCCCGAAAATGAATTGGAAGTTTGTTTTGCAGGTGAACCTGCTGAATAACATGCTCCAGGTTGATTAGCGAATAGTCAGTAATTGAATGTAACGGGATAGAACGAGTACATCGCTGACGATGACTCATTTCAATGAAAAAATTATATTGTCGATCATAACGATTATTTACCACTACCATCCAATAACGAGTATGTGGTAAGCGCTTAAAGTGGGATTGAAGTCTTTGTACAATCAGTTTGGCACTATCGTTGGGCGTTTCCATAATCATCACCAGACATAGTATAACACATTTTTCGAACATACGTTCAACGAGCTGTTTCTTGATTATACAAATGCCATTGATACTTGATCCGTTGACGAGTAACCCAAGTAATGATGGGATGATGAGCACCAGTGCACCAATAGTCCACATCAGCATAAATTTGCCGTTGAGTCCACTTTTCATAATCATGGTGAAGGAAATTATAATTACCGGCCGTATCATGCTTCTGCCAAATATCAGCCATAATAAATTGACTCCGTGTCCTTAATAACTGCATCTCTTCTTCACTAGCCACAGTGACTTTAATAACCCTTCCAGTAGCAATTGGTGGCACATGTTTATTACTTGGCAGATAAGGTGCAACAGGTACATTAATCAAGGCATTATCCATCACATTTTGCCAATGTTTACGCGTTTCATAGCGATGCTGTAACCCTGGTTCAACGTCATTGGCAATTAAATACTCTTTTGTCGGTCCCCAGCTTAATTGGACTTTTACCTTAAATGCAGTCATTTCAATCCCTCCCTTGTAACCACTTTCATTTTACCGCACCTTGTTAGTGGATGACTACTCTTAGATTAGGATCAACAAAATAATAGACTTTTTTCATTACTTTCATTACAATACTGAAATATCGGAGGTGAACGATTACGAAACGTTCTAAATTCTCGCTAACTCTGTTCTATCTCTTATTAATCGGCCTCTTCATGTGGTTCTACCAAACTAATCCCCTCGTGGAACAATACACAAATGTCATGATTCATGAGGCACAAATTAGAACACAACTATTAGTGGACCGAATTAGTGGTCGCCCCACCAAAAAGGCAAATTTACGAGCTGATAGTTCGACGAACGTTAAATCGGCTAAGAAATCTGAAGGCCGGTGGACAAATAAATCGGCTTCAATTTACTTAGACTTAAGTAACCCAGTCTTGAAAAACGCTACTAATACAGCAATCCAGCAGTGGAACCAAACAGGTGTATTTACATTTAAGATAACCACTAATCGCGATAAAGCCGATATTATTGTGAAGGCCATTAGCGAAAATAATGATGGAGCTGCCGGACTCACTCAGATGGAAGTTAACACCTTAACTGGTTATTTTGAACATGCTACTGTTGAGTTGAACGCTAACTACCTGCTCAATCCGGCTTATGGATATTCTCAACAACGAATTGTTAATACAGCAGAGCACGAGTTAGGACACGCCATTGGGCTTCAACATAATAATGGGCAATCCGTTATGCAACCAGCTGGTTCGTTTTATTCTATTCAGCCAGTGGATGTCCAAAATGTCCGGACCATTTACCAGCATGCACCAACAAGTCAAATATCGTCACAAAGTAACAGTCAAGAATAATAATTTTCACCAGAGGACAATTGGCCTAATTCTAAAAAGGGCGCGATTCGTCCTTTTTGATTACCTTTAATTCATGTTAGAATAAATTGGTATATTTAAGTAAAGGATAATGAGCACACATGAAAAACAACAAAAAAGCGCTGGGCTTAACAATGGTGATCACTGCCTGTACATTCTGGGGAATTTCAGGTTTGTTTGCTAAGGCCCTCTTCAACATCAGTACTTCTATTACCTCACTGTGGCTAACCCAATGGCGACTGATTTTAGGTGGCGCCATCATGGTACTAATCAGTTGGCTTCACGGTGATCATCCCTTCCACGTCTTTCGTAATTTACATGACACATGGGTAATCTTCGCCTACGGGGTAATTGGATTGGTACCGGTCCAGTTTGCTTACTTTATGGCGGTACAAAAGGGCAATGCCTCCATTGCCACGGTCTTACAGTTTCTTGGGCCATTCTTTATTATCGCTTATCTAGCTGCCTTCCGGCATGAGCCTCCCCGTAGGATTGAAATTATTTGTGCAATTCTCGCCTTCTTTGGTGTTTTCATTATTGCGACTCATGGCCGGTTAAATTATTTAGCTGTCACTCCAGCGGTCTTATTTTGGGGATTCATTTCGGCAATTGGTGTTGCCACCAATACCTTAATCCCACAAAATATGCTCCGCACCGGACGGGTACCGGCATTAGTAGTGACCGCTTGGGGACTTCTTTTTGCTGGCATTGTATTACTTGCTATTCACCCTCAACAACCCCATATTCCAAACGTATCTGGTGTATGGATTTGCTGTACCGGGATTCTAATTATCGGAACAATCATTCCATTTTATCTTGCTAATAGTGCTCTGAAATATATTGATGCTACGACATTTAGTTTGATGGATGCCTTTGAGCCAATATCAGCAACGATTGGTTCCGTGCTGCTCTTCAATTTGCATATGACCTGGGCTGACATTCTAGGTTCAATTCTCGTTGTCTTTGCGGTCTGTGTCATCAATATTCATCCAATGCCCAAACACATCCAAGATTAGAAATAACAATTTTCTTTAAGGCGCTAACATTCGACGTTTGTCGAGTTAGCGTCTTTCGACTTTTAATGCTGTGTAACACAAAAACTCCCTTGGCAATACCAAGGGAGTTTTCGTAAGAGAAACATTTATTGATTAGTTGTCACGGATAATAGTACCAACTTTACCAGCCAGTGCATCGTCCAAGCCATCCAGAGAAGTGATTAATGCCTTCCGTTCTGGGTGACCCTTAACAAATGACAAGCAAGCTTCAATCTTAGGTAACATAGAACCAGCAGCAAATTGCTTTTCATCCATGTACTTGTGTGCTTCTTCAACGTTCAAAGTCTTAAGAGCCTTTTGGTCAGGCTTGCCGTAGTTAACGTAAACATGATCCACGGCGGTTAAGATAATGAGAGAATCAGCACTAATGTTATCAGCTAAGAGGGCGCTTGAACGGTCCTTATCAATAACAGCAGGAACACCTTGCAAGCCATCATCAGTCATGATAACGGGAACACCGCCACCACCACCAGCGATTACTAAGTCACCGGCTTCAATCAAAGTGTTGATGGAATTTAATTCCATAATCTTCTTTGGAAGTGGTGAAGGAACAACTTGACGGTAGCCCCGTCCAGCATCTTCCTTAAAGGTGTAGCCCTTTTCCTTAGCAATTTGGTCAGCTTGTTCCTTAGTGTAGAAATCACCAACCGGCTTGGATGGGTTTTGGAATGCTGGGTCAGAAGGATCAACTGCAATTTGAGTAACAACAGTAGCAACATTCTTATTCATCCAACGACGGTGAAGTTCGTTTTGCAAACTTTGTTGAAGATGGTAACCAATGTAACCTTGACTCATTGCCCCACATTCTGGGAATGGGAAGGCGGCAGTCTTACCATTTTCAGCAGCAAAGTTCATTCCTAAGTTAATTGCACCAACTTGAGGACCATTACCGTGTGAAATTACAACTTGGTTACCAGCAGCAATTAAACCGATCAATGATGAAGCAGTGTTCTTAACTAGCTTTAATTGTTCTTCAGGAGACTTACCAAGGGCATTTCCACCCAAGGCAACAACTACTTTAGCCATTTAGAAGTCCTCCTTAGTTGTGTTCACCTAAAGTTGCAACCATAACAGCCTTGATGGTGTGCATCCGGTTTTCAGCTTCACGGAATACAACTGAGTGCTTGCTTTCGAAGACTTCGTCAGTAACTTCCATTTCCTTAAGACCGAACTTCTTGTAGATTTCCTTACCTACTTCAGTGTCAAGGTTGTGGAATGCTGGAAGACAGTGTTCGAAGATAGCATTAGGATTTTCAGTAGCGTCCATAACTTCCTTAGTAACTTGGTAAGGCTTGAGAAGCTTGATCCGCTTTTCCCACATGTCGTCTGATTCACCCATTGATACCCAAACATCGGCGTAGATAACATCCATGCCCTTAACGCCTTCCTTAATATCGTTAGAAACAACGATCTTAGCGCCAGTTTCGGCAGCAATAGCGTTAGCCTTGTCAAGAACTTCCTTAGTTGGGTTCAATTCCTTAGGAGTTACAACATGGTATTCCATACCCATAACAGCGGCACCTAACATTAAAGCGTTAGATACGTTATCTTGACCATCACCAACAAAGGCGAACTTGATTTGTTCGTAAGGCTTCTTCAATACTTCGTGAGCAGTTAAGAAGTCAGCCAATACTTGAGTTGGGTGATCTTCGTCAGTTAAACCGTTCCATACAGGAACACCTGAGTACTTAGCCAAAGTTTCAACACTACGTTGTGAGAATCCACGGTATTCAATACCATCAAACATACCACCAAGAACACGGGCAGTATCCTTAACAGATTCCTTGTGACCAATGTGTGAGCCTGATGGGCCAAGGTATGTAACATGAGCACCTTCATCCTTAGCACCAACTTCGAATGAGCAACGAGTACGAGTTGAACTCTTTTCGAAAATTAAGGCAATGTTCTTACCTTCAAGGTTCTTGCCTTCAGTACCAGCATACTTAGCCTTCTTCAAATCTTCAGCAAGGTTAAGCATGTATTCCATTTCACGCTTGTTAAAGTCTGCAAGAGTTAAAAAACTACGATTACGTAAATTGAATGCCATAAGTAATTCCTCCTTGAAATTCTTTACGGTTACTATCATAGAGGGCGTTTTCAAAAAACATCACTTTACTTCAATATGATTCAGCAAAAAGATTATTTTTTTATTCACAAGCGATTAACAATACCGATAACAGAAAACGCCTTCATTCCTAGTTATAGTATAATGTTCGTCAGATTGCAATTTTCACAAGTTAGCTTTGGTAATTTGCAATTGTTTTTTAATAAAGGTAGCATGTTTAGGTAAGTTTCAAAATACTTCGCAAAATATCAAAAAAGTTCAAAGTGAGGTTGGAAGATGAATTTCTATATTGTAGATGACAGTGAATCTGTAATCGACCTACTCAAGGACGTGATTGAAAATGACTTCAACAATTCAGTGGTTGGCGCCACCTATAATGCTGAACAGGCCTTTGACGATGTCATCCGTCTAAGCGTCGATATTATGTTTGTAAATCTCAATTTACCTCAAATTAATGGCTTAGACCTCATTAAAAGGATTCAGCAAAGCAACCACTACCCTCATTTCATCATGATTGGCCAAGCGGTCGATCCTGGTACGCGGACTAAATGTTATTCTGCCGGGGCTGATTTTTGTCTTGAAAAGCCCATTAACGTTGCTGAAGTTAAAACAATCATCCGTCTGGTTGGCGAAAACATCAACATGTCTAACCGGATGCTGCAAATCCTGGACCTGGTTTCTGGAGCAGCCAACCGTAATACCACTAATATCAATTTTAAAAGTAAGGAAAAAGATAGCGTAAAGTCCATCCTCCGCTTTCTCGGCATTACCTCTGGGACTGGGGCCCAGGATATTATCAGAATTGTTAACATCATGATTGAACGTAATATTGTCTTTGAACAATTCGATTTTCAGGAAACATATCATTGTGATGAGCACGGCAAAAAGATCATTCTGCAACGTATACGTCGTGACATTAAAACCGCGTTATGTAACCTTGCCCACATGTGTATTGACTATCCCGAAAACGAAATTATTTTAGAATATGCTAATAATATTTTTGAGTACAAGAATGTCCACCATGAGATTAACTATTTAGAGCACCGTGCCAAGCGTGGTGGTCAAGTTTCTGTTAAACATTTCATGAATGGATTAATTCAAGAAAGCACACGCTAGTAAAAGAGTCCAACGCCATAGTGACGTTGGACTCTTTTTATAGTGAATATTCACCGTAATTGTTTAATTGTGAAATAACACCATAAGCCAATTAGAATAATGGTATAAGCAACGCCAATCAGCGTTACCCACTTCAACAACGGCATTGTCATTAGTCGGTTAATAATGGCAAAGCAAATTGTTAACACCAACCAAACAGCAATTCTTTTCTGAAGACCCTGTCTAGTTTTTTGTAACCATTGTTGGTTCATTACTTATTTTCTTCCATTTCCTTACGCAGCTTATCGCCAACTTCTTCGTAACCAG
>NZ_AZER01000018.1 GCF_001436045.1 Limosilactobacillus frumenti DSM 13145 | reverse complement strand
AGAAGTGGTCTTACCACCATCTGTAGTAGTTGCTGGAGAAGTGGTCTTACCACCATTAAGTACCGCTAAAGATGAATTTTGCTGTTCACCAGTTTCTTTTGAAGCATATGCTTGCCCAGAATTAGACACTACAATACTACCAAAAGCAAAACTTACAATAGCAGCAAATAACCATTTTTTACCAGCCTTGTACATTTTATAATGCTGTTTTCCTTCCATGAAGAACCCTCCTAAAAAATATTCATACTAATTATACAATAATTTGATATTAAACTCCATATAGTACCTCAATTGTCAAGTTAAGTGCAACACTAATGGCCTATTCTTATAATTGGTCTA
>NZ_AZER01000017.1 GCF_001436045.1 Limosilactobacillus frumenti DSM 13145 | reverse complement strand
TTTCTAAGGAATAAAACGGAAACCTACACATAGTTGAAACTTTGTTTAGTTTTGAGAGGTTTACTTCTCAAAACATCAGACGCTTATTTGGGCCTATAGCTCAGCTGGTTTAGAGCGCACGCCTGATAAGCGTGAGGTCGATGGTTCAAGTCCATTTAGGCCCATTATGGGGAATTAGCTCAGCTGGGAGAGCACCTGCTTTGCAAGCAGGAGGTCATCGGTTCGATTCCGTTATTCTCCATTGTCAACCGTGAGGTTGACAGAGCTTGTACTTTGAAAACTAAATAATATCATTTTTCTTTATTTAACAAAACAA
>NZ_AZER01000016.1 GCF_001436045.1 Limosilactobacillus frumenti DSM 13145 | reverse complement strand
ACGCCGAAAGTAGTTGGGGGATCGCTCCCTGCGAGGATAGGACGTTGCCACGCTAATAAACAGGCTTTGGCACCTGGTTCAGTTTTGTGCCAGGGCTTGGATACTGGAGAGTTGTCCGAGTTGGCCGAAGGAGCAGCATTGGAAATGCTGTATACGGGTTAAAGCCTGTATCAAGGGTTCGAATCCCTTACTCTCCGCTTTATGACCCGTTAGTCAAGTGGTTAAGACACCAGCCTTTCACGCTGGTATCGTGGGTTCAAATCCCGCACGGGTCACTTATGGAGGATTAGCTCAGTTGGGAGAGCGTCTGCCTTACAAGCAGAGGGTCACAGGTTCGAGCCCTGTATCCTCCATTTACAACGAAAGTTGTATAACACCCACATAAGCATAAAATGGCTCGGTAGCTCAGTCGGTAGAGCAACGGATTGAAGCTCCGTGTGTCGGCGGTTCGATTCCGTCCCGCGCCACTTTATGGGGGAGTAGCGAAGTCTGGTTAAACGCGACGGTCTGTAAAACCGTTCCTTCGGGTTCGGTGGTTCGAATCCACTCTCCCCCACTTTATAGGGATATAGTTAAACGGTATAACTACGGTCTCCAAAACCGTCGTTGTGGGTTCGATTCCTACTATCCCTGCTTATCTGAATATTTTGGCGGTAATGGTGAAGTTTGGTTAACACACCGGTTTGTGGGTCCGGCACGCGTGGGTTCGAATCCCACTTACCGCCCTTTTAATTAGACGGGGTTCAAATATCCCGTTTAATTGTAACTATTTGGTGGTATAGCCAAGTGGTAAGGCAGAGGTCTGCAAAACCTTCATCATCGGTTCAAATCCGATTACCACCTTTTAGTTAATTCATATAATTTGCCTCTGTGGCGGAATTGGCAGACGCGCTGGACTCAAAATCCAGTTCCCGTTGAGGGAGTGTGGGTTCGACCCCCACCGGAGGCATTATCAATAACTGTGTGGATTAACTAAAGATAGTTTCTGACGTAACTCATTTGAGTTGCGTCTTTTTTTTATTTTTTCGATAATTTTCTGCCACCTATGAATTTACAGCGAGTATGGTAAAGAATGGTCCATATTGATCGTTAGGTCCTAACTAACTTGGATCTCTTGCATTAGATTTGTTGTGAGGAATAGGTCTGTTACTATAAGCAAAATGGTCAGCGCATGATGGATGGGGCTATCTTTCGGATTATCTAACTGGTTTTGGTGTTGGTAGTAATTGGAGATAGTAACCACTCTCCAAAATATCTTTACAATCGCATTTAGTGGGACAGTATCAACAATATAAATCCTTGTTACGACAGGGGTTGGAGCATGTTCTTAAAATAGCTACCAATCATACATATGACAAAAAAATCATATGTTTTGAGGAAAATAAACTTTTCCGGAAACTTATCTATCGATAATATTTCAAGATAAAAAAAGGCCTAATGAACATAATTACCTATTTTGGAAAGCTAATGTTATCACCTTTATCGATTTATCATTCTGTCCAGAATTACAGATTGAAAAATCGCTGCCTCAAACCATCAGTTTACTACTACATATTGTGGTTGAGATGTCAATCCCTTTCTAAATATTGTAGAAGAGTGTAGGATAATAAGCGTTATATTCAAAAGGGGAGTTACCATCATGAGAGTTGAATTAATGAAAAATACTGAATTAAAAAGCTTAACAAATGTGACCGTTGTTAAGCGCGATGGCACTAAAACACCATTTTATGGCTACAAAATTGACCTTGTACTCCGTGAATTAGCAGCTGACGATGAGACCGTGGCTGCTGTTAAGGATGCATTGGTTGATGCATTTGGTGATCACACTACGGCATCTACCAAAGATATTGCATTAACCTTTGTTAAGGCATTACGCGATGCTGGACATGATGATTTAGCAGATAAATACATTCAATATCGGCAAGCCGATGAAGAACGTTTTGCACACGCTACTGATCCACAATACAAATTGAATCAATTATTTGACCGTAATTCTCGGGTGGTTCACGAAAACGCCAATAAGGATAGTCATGTTTTCAATACCCAACGGGACCTGGAAGCTGGGGTCGTTTCCCGGGCACTAGGTTTACGGATGTTGCCAGAAATCGTTGCTAAGGCTCACATGCGTGGGGACATTCACTGGCACGATTTAGATTATTCACCCGTTACTCCAGAAACCAACTGTTGCTTGATTGACTTTGATGAAATGCTCAAGAACGGGTTCAAGATTGGTAACGCCTGGGTATCTTCACCACGGTCCATTCAAACAGCCACTGCGCAGATGTCACAAATTATCGCGAACGTGGCTTCTTTACAGTACGGTGGTTGTTCTGCCAACCGGATTGATCAACTCTTAGAACCTTATGCCAAGATTAACTATGAAAAGCATTTAAAGGATGCTGAAGAATGGATTGCTCCAGACAAGCGGGAAGCCTTTGCCAAGAAGAAGACGAAGAAGGACATTTACGACGCTATGCAGGCGTTAGAATATGAAATTAATACTTTGTACTCCAGTCAAGGGCAAACACCATTCACGACGGTTAACTTTGGTTTAGGGACGAGTTGGATTTCCCGGGCTATTCAAAAGGCTATTCTGCAAATTCGAATTAAGGGTCTTGGGAAGGAACACCGGACGGCCATCTTTCCTAAGCTGATCTTTACCCTGAAGCGGGGATTGAACCTCAAGCCTGGCGATCCTAACTATGATATTAAGCAGTTAGCCTTGGAGTGCTCTACTAAGCGAATGTATCCTGATATCTTAATGTATGACAAGATTAAGGAAATTACAGGTAGCTTCAAGACACCGATGGGTTGTCGTTCATTCCTGCAAGGGTGGAAGGACCCTGAAACGGGCAAAGAAGTTAATTCAGGTCGGATGAACCTCGGTGTTGTCACCGTTAACTTGCCACGGATTGCCTTGGAAGCGCATGGCGACAAGGACCTCTTCTGGCACATCTTCCAGGAAAAGATGAATATTTGCCACACTGCCTTGAAGTACCGGATTGCCCGGACCAAGCAAGCTAAGCCAGAAAATGCACCATTACTGTACATGTATGGGGCCTTTGGCAAGCGGCTCAAGAAGACAGATAGTGTTGATGAAGTCTTTAAGAATAGTCGGGCTACAGTTTCACTGGGTTACATTGGCCTATATGAAGTCTGCACCACATTTTACGGACCACAATGGGAACACAATAAGGAAGCACATGACTTCGCTGTTTCAATTACGAAGGCCATGCACGACCTGTGTGCTAAGTGGGAATCCGAAGAAGGTTACCACTACAGTCTGTACTCAACTCCTGCTGAATCTTTGACTGATACTTTCTGCCAGGATGATATTGCCAAATTTGGCCGGGTTGAAGACGTTACCGACAAGGAATACTACACAAACAGTTTCCACTATGATGTTCGGAAACACCCAACTCCATTTGAAAAGCTGGAATTTGAAGAGGACTTCCCATACCAAGCCGCTGGTGGCTTTATCCACTACTGCGAATATCCAAACTTGCGGCAGAATCCGAAGGCCTTGGAAGCTGTTTGGGACTGGGCATATGACCATGTTGGTTACCTGGGAACAAACACTTCAATTGACCAATGCTTCAAGTGCGGCTTCAAGGGTGAATTTGAAGCCACAGCACGAGGCTTTAAGTGTCCACAGTGTGGTAACCACGATCCTGCTACCTGTGACGTTGTCAAGCGGACATGTGGTTACCTGGGTAATCCTCAACAACGGCCAATGGTTCATGGTCGCCACGAAGAAATTATCCACCGGGTAAAGCACATGTCTTCGTCAATGGTGAAGTCGGCAGCTGAATTTGAAAAGAACCGCCAAAACGATTCCAAGCAAATGCATGCTGATATTACTGGTCAACAAATCTAAGGAGGCCTTTTTGTGCCACAAGACGGACGAGTACGATTACCAAAGAATCCTAAACCCAAAGAGTGGCTGGCTAAGGACCACTCATTACAATATGTTGCGGACTACAAACCCTTTAACTTTGTTGATGGTGAAGGGGTGCGGTGTAGTATTTACGTGAGTGGGTGCCTATTCAATTGTCCCGGCTGCTATAACAAAGCTGCCCAGAACTTCCATTATGGTCAACCCTACACGAAGGAATTAGAAGATCAGATTATGGAAGACCTATCACAGTCATATGTACAAGGATTAACCCTCTTAGGTGGGGAGCCATTCCTGAACACTCAAGTATGTTTAAAACTTATTCACCGGTTGCGGAAAGAATTTGGTCATAAGAAGGATATTTGGGCATGGTCTGGTTACACGTGGGAAGAACTCCTCAAAGACTCCGCCGATAAGCTGGAAATGCTCCACAATATCGATATTCTAGTGGATGGCCGTTTTCTCTTAGCGAAGAAGGACTTGACCTTACAATTCCGGGGCAGTTCTAACCAGCGGATTATTGACGTGCCAAAGTCCTTTAAAGAAGGTCACATTCATATCTGGGATAAATTAGTACACTAGCGGGGTGTGGCGATGGAGACAAATTTACTTAGGCAAGTCCAAGCAAATGCAATACACCAGCCGGCTTGGTTACAGAAGAAGCGGGCGCTGGCAGTGATGCTAAAGAACCGGTTCAAGTTGGCTCCCGGACAGCAGACTTTTATGGAAGCTTGGCAGGACCCTCAAATGTTAACGGATAGTGAGCCTTCATATCAGCTGCATTTGGCTAATGACTATGTGGCTCTGCCACTGCAAAAGGCCGTTTTGCAGTATCCGGAGTTACTCCAGGAAAATTTAATGGAGAAGGCTGTGCGCTGGCAGGATAATCAATTGAATGCGATGCACCTGGCGTTGATGGATGCTGGACAATTCGTTTATGTGCCAGACCAACAAAAGTTAACCCAGCCATTACAGTTCAAACTTGAATCACATAGCCAGAATCCCCACAATCTGATTATTGTGGGTGCTGGCTCTGAGGTGACAATTGAAGAGCACAGTCGTTATTTGAATCCAGAACCGACTTATGCAGCAACTGAAATCCTGGTTGGGACCGGAGCAACGGTTCATTATCGACAGGAAGAACGCTTCCGGACTAGTCAGATCCGCCATGCGATTCATGTTTATCAGGCTCGGCAAGCTCAGGTTGATTTAGCAGTGGTTACGCCACCAGGTCAAGAAAGCTATTCGTCACTATATAGTTTTCTTGATGGGAACGGCAGTCAATGGTCATTAGACCTCGCCGCGATGGCAGAGCATGGTCAACACCTTCAAGTTGATACTCTTGTTGATGGCTATGGGATGGACACCACTGCCAATGTCAACGAGTGGGGATGGCATTCTGCTGATGGTCAAATTGATTTTGGCAAACTGGCAACGGTCGATGACGAACCACTGCCACTCACCCAGCATTCTTACTTAGGCAGTCCGAATGGGGTGCGTATTGATGGTCAAATTGATTCTACGATGTCCTATGCTTCGGTTCAGGACTTCTTTGATCAAAAACGGGTTACTAATGATTGGTTAAAAGAACAACTATAAAGAAGCTGGGAATTAACCTTTTCAAGAGCCTGGTGGGCTAACCTAGAACGATGAATGGTGATAAAATCACCAGAATCGTTCATAGTTAGCTTCGAAGGCTCTGGTTAATTCCCGCGATTAGACTTGGTAAGTGTGAGACTATTAGTAATATTGAAAAGGATGAGAAAAAGCAGAAATGTTTTTCTCATCCTTTTGCTATAATATGGTTATTGCATAACAAGGAGAAAAGAAGATGCTGTTCAAATCAAAGCAAGATGAAGAGACCATTAAACGGGCCCAACAGATGTACGGAAAAGGAATTAATCGGGGATTAGCTGGCTTTGTTCCTAATAGTAAAAAGAAGCGTCAGGCTCAAGCAGCGGAGCACCAAGAAAATGAACAAATTATTTTAACCACAACAGAATTAATTCCCGGACAAGACTACACCATTATTGATGAAGTCTTCGGTATTACCACCCAATCGCAAAATGCCATTGCGGACTTTGGCGCTAGTGTAAAACAAACCATTGGTGGCGAATTAAAGGCGTACACGAAAGCCGCTGAACATGCGCGACAAGTGGCGATTAAACGATTACGGATGGCAGCCAAAGCAAAACATGCTGATGCGGTTGTTGGCATGAAATTTGATTCAGAAGTGGCGACGGTGAATGGTAGTCAGGTTCAGACAGTCGTTGCTTACGGAACCGCTGTGAAATTTGAATAAATGAAAAGGCGAGAGTGTTGGATGCACCCTCGTCTTTTACTTACCATGGCTTATGTGTGCTAATGGCATTAATGATTTGCTCTTGCTTGCCCCGATTTGCTTTCCGGTGTTGCCGCCGTGTCTCATAGCCAGCGACCATTGCTTTCTGCTCACCGTTTTCGGGGATGACCCGGTCAAACTTGATCTCAGTATTCGGATCCTGAATGACATAGGTCATAAAGCAGGTAAAGCCGACAAAACGTTCACCAGTCATTAGGTGCTCGCCAATTACCTTTACAAACACTTCTAAGGAACGGTGACCAACGCCAGTTACGTATGCTTCCATGCACATTGAATCTTGTAATTTAAATGGCTTTAAGAACTGAACATGGTCCATCGCTGCAGTAACAACTGTTGAATGGGTGATCCGCATGGCAGCTACAGAAGCTTCACCGTCTACCAATTCTAAAATTCGACCACCAAATACCGTCCCGTGTTCATTTAAGTCGGCGTTGAACACTCGGTGTAAGGAGACGGCTAAGGTTTGATTACATTTAATATCCATTTTTAATCTCCTTGTTAATAATCTTCACTCTTTTATTCTAGCATATTTATTTAAATCGCTTTCATTAATCAAATAAGTTTTAATTGAAAAAATCATAATTTTTTTATCATTTTATTGTCATTTTTATTTAAAAATAAACTATAATGGAAACAGTTTGAGACGAAAGGATGAGCTTAATGTCAAACGAAAAAAGTCAGATTGTTGATACGAAGGCCTTGTATGTTAACCCAGACCGGGGAGTAGCAACACTGAATTACAGTCAAGCATACTTCACTGATATTTATTCTTTAATCAATAGTGACGGGTTTAAGCACATCGTCAAATTGTACTTGGATTCCCGCAATCCAGATAATGATGATGACGCCTTTGATAACGCCAGCGTTGACGAATTCGTTGATGTCTTAAAGAAGATCATGGTTGATGACGACAGTGCTTATGGGACCTATGATCCAAAAGACATTTTAGCTTCTGTCGAAGAATTGTATTCATATTACCGTTCCTTATTACGGGTTTCAGTAATTAACTACAATGACAACAAGATCGTAGGAAATGAATTCCGGACCATTGATACTCAATTCAATGATCTGGTTCGGAAAGTTTATCGGATTGTCGAAGAAAAACTGCAAGGATTTGAGAACCGAACATACCGTCAAGTGAACGCGGCCACTAACGCAACGATGTTAGTTCAACAACATAACTGGCGGATTCCAGAAGGTTACCAAGAATTAAAGGATATTGACTTTATTAATACGGTAATGCTTCGTCCACCAATGATGATGCACACCAAGAGTAACAAGCGGGAAGGGGTCTTCTCCGCTGTTCAGCAAAACCCAGTTGCTCGTTTCCACGGGGAACGTGGTAAGTGGTACTGCTACCCAGCTAAGATTGGGGAAAGCCTGGCATTCATTTACTTTAACGTTGATTACCTGGTTAACGGAATTGCCCTTTCTAACCTCTTCCAATTAGCTTCCCCAGAAGAAGTTGAAGGTGCTAAGCCAGATGAAATTGTTCTCTTTGGTCTTGAAAAGACTGAAGGAATGGTTTCTCACTACTTCCACGATGAAGCTAATGACATCTGGGTTGGTGAAGTACCATACACTGATAAGACGACTTACTTTGGCTACATGAAGAAGATGTGCCTGACCGTTCACAACTTACACCAAATTTACGCTGGTAAGTTGCCAATTCACGGTTCCATGGTTAAGATTCGCTTCACTAATGGTAAGGAAAAGAACGTTGTCTTCTTCGGTGATTCAGGTGCCGGAAAGTCTGAGTCAATTGAAGCTTTGCAAGAATTAGCTGATGACAAGATTGTCAGCATGGAAACCATCTTTGATGATATGGGAAGCTTCACTTTGACCTCTGGTGAACCAGGTATCTATGCTCAGGGGACTGAAACTGGTGCCTTTGTTCGTCTGGATGACTTGAGCTCTGCCGTGGCCTTCAACAACATGGACCGTGGTGTTTACCTGAACCCAGAATTGTCTAACGCCCGGGTTATTATCCCAGCTGACACTTACGAAAACGTTGTTAAGCCGCACCACATTGATATGTGGCTCTACGCTAATAACTACAGCGATGAAGTTGGTATTCACCGCTTTGACACTAAGGACGAAGCTGAAAAGGTCTTTATTGCTGGTAAGCGTAAGGCCCTTGGTACGACTGATGAAGTTGGGATGAGCACGACCTTCTTTGCTAACCCATTTGGTCCAGTTCAAGAAGAAGAAAAGACACGGCCAATTATTGAGAAGACCTTCAGCAAGCTCTTTGACCAAGGCATCTACGTTGGTGAAATTTACACCCACCTTGGTAATGACAAGTCCAAAGACGCATTGTCTGAATCTGCTCGTGAATTGTTGGATGTCTTAATGAACCAATAATTTTATTACAAACAGACTAAAATTGAAATGTTCTCGTAACATAAGCGTGTTGCGAGAACATTTTTTGTACTTTTAAAATGTTTTTGACGGAAATATTCAAATTTAGCTATCTTTTTATGAACAATTGTCATAAAAAAATTAATTATAAGAGCTGTGTGTAATTAGCATTTGTAAAAGCTAGACCGCCAATTTAACAATCCAGATTATTGTTGTATTACAATTTTTTACATCAAAATCAGGAATTGAAAACCGCTAGTAATCCGTTCGTAATGGTAACCATGTATAGTAGGAACCGTTGAAAGAAGTTAAACATTTCTTTCCAAAGACAATTAACATCAAATTACACAAGAACAATAGAAAAGGATGGATTGATTTATATATGAAGTTATCTAAGAAAACAGCTAAGATTACAGCAGCCATTGCCGGTGCCGTTGCATTAGGTACCGTTGCTACTGCAACCACCGCTAACGCCGACAGTATTTATACTGTTCAAGCCGGCGACACCCTTTCTGGGATTTCTTACAAATTCGGTCATGACTTAACTTTTGTTGATACTTTAGCTGCTAACAAGAACTTAATCTATGTTGGTCAAAAGTTAGTAATTACAGATGATGGTGAAGTGGCACCTGCTACTCAACAACAGGTGGAAACTTTACCTGAAACTAATGGTACGAACGCTAATGCTACTAACAACACTTCTGCTAACACTACTGCTAACACTACTGTTAACAATGGTGCTGCTAGTCAAAACAATGGCAATTACAACAGTGCAAGTGCAAACACTACTAGTGCTAATGCCTCTGCTTACACTTCTGGTGTTTCTGGCAACGATGCAGCTGCAAAGGCATGGATTGCTGCTCGTGAATCTGGTGGTAACTATGGTGCCCGGAATGGTCAATACGTTGGTAAGTACCAACTTTCCGCATCATACTTAAATGGTGACTACTCTGCTGCTAACCAAGAACGAGTAGCTGACCAATACGTTGCTAACCGTTACGGTTCTTGGAGTGCCGCACAGTCATTCTGGCAATCACACGGTTGGTACTAAAATAAACTTAACAATTAATAATTGATCAAAAAGAGCACCGCGTCTTCGATGAAAATCGGCAATGCGATGCTCTTTTGTGTTGGTTTAAATAATTGCTAACGGTTCTTTGTGGGTTGGCGTTGGGAATTCTTGACTGAGGGCGGTTAATTCATCAGCTGTAAAGGTAATTTGACCAGCAGTAACGTTATCAACAGCGTGTTCTTTTTGCCCGGCTTTAGGGATCGTGAGGACATTATCGTTTCGGATGGTCCAAGCCAGCATGATTTGATAAACACTTGCGGAATGATTGGTGGCGATTTCTTGTAAGACTTTATTATGCGTTAACTTGCCAGAGATAGTATCAGCCTCAGCCAGTGGCGAGTAAGCAATTAGCGGTACCTGGTGATCGTTCATCCACGGGATAAGATTATATTCGATACCACGCTCATCTAAGTTATATAGGTCTTCATTAGCAACACAGTGATTGCCATCAGGAAGTTTCCACAGCTCTTTCATATCGGCGGTATCAAAATTTGAGACTCCCCATGATTTAATTTTGCCCTTTTGCTGCATTCTTTCGAGCTCAATTACGGTTTCGGCAAGGGGGATGCTACCACGCCAATGAAGAAGGTAAAGGTCAAAATAATCTGTTCCGACCATCTTAAGACTACGATCGAGACGATGCTCTAAGTTTGCCTTACCAGCATTACTAGGCAGAACCTTATCAATAATGAAGAGATCTTCACGATTGAAAGGCTGAATGGCTTGGCTAATTAGTTTTTCTGAACGACCATTTCCGTACATTTCCGCCGTATCAATTACCCGCGCACCAGCGTTAATTGCTGCCTGGACAGCGGCAATTTCATCTTGTCGTGTTGTACTTGAATCACCCAAGTTCCAAGTGCCAATCCCGACTGCAGGCAAATTCCGGTGATTAATTTTTACCATTTTCATGATAACAAGCCTCCTTATCTGTTACTAATATCATTGTAACATTGGCTTGCATCAACATTCATATGACAGAAAATTCATATGTTCGAAAAAAGTTGGAGAAAAATTTTATTAATGCCTATCAATTGTCAAACTTGAGAAGCCTTGGGAGAGTAGTGACAACAGCCTTGGTCAATAATGGTCAAATGATTTTTAGCAGTTAAAGTACTTGAGTGCTAAAAAACTATTGTATTTACACCGGAAGTGGTTAAGATAGTAAGTGTAATCAAGATCAAGTTAACAGAAAGGAAGCTTTATTATGGCTAATGATTTAACACGTCGCAACAATTTCTTAGATAACATGATGAACATGCGTAACTGGATGAATGATGACTTCTTTAGTGATTTAGCACCAGTTGCTGACCATATGAAGACCGACATTTCTGAAAACGATAAGAGTTACACTGTAAAGGTGGATATGCCAGGATTCGCTAAGAAGGATATTCACATTGATTACGCTAATAACATTTTGTCCATTACTGGTCATCGTGACACCTTCTCTGATGACGCTGATAAGGAAGGTAACGTTCTCCACAGTGAACGTCGTTACGGCCAAATGAGTCGTCAATATCGTCTGCCAGATGTTGACCGTTCTGCTATCAGTGCTCACTATGAAAATGGTGTTTTAACCATGAGTTTGCCAAAGTTGCAAGCTGACAACAGTAATGACAGTCATATTGAGATTGACTAATATAGAGTGATGAACCGTTAAAATTTTACGATGATAGTGCCCTCCTGATGAATATGCGCAGGCATCTAGGCAGGAGGGCATTATCTTGAGCAGAATTAGGCGAATCACGTTTCGGCAACGACAACTAAAAAAGCAGGATTGAACATTTAAACTATTTATTCTACTGAGCTGTTAAGCTTTAGTTATTCATAGTGCCATAAACATCTCCAAATAGAGTAAAGGAGCTCGACGATAAATACGACATCGTCGAGCTCCTTTATTATTTAACAAAATGCTTGAATGATTTTAACAGCCCCAAAGAGAATTAAGAAAGTGGAAATAATCCACACAATGGTCATTGCAGAGATCATTGGGCTGAAGAGCAACACAATTCCTAAAGCAAAACCTAAAATACTCAGGATGACCAGAATCCAGTAATGACTAGTAGCGGTAATCCCTTTAAGCACACGTGTCATCATAAAGTCCATTAACGAATCAAACATGAACCAGATGGCAAAAATGATTGCAATGTATAGCACTCCAAAGCCAGGATAAAAAATAAACATAATTCCTAATAGTAGGTCAATAAAACCAGAGAAAACTATCCAGCCAGTAGATCCACCGAGGGTCCGTACCCAGCGCCGCCGAATCAAGAGCTCGTAGATCCCATACAGGAGAAAGCCAACACCCATAACTACAGATAATAAATGTAACGTTTTATCTGGACGCATGAATGACACAAAACCAGCTAATAGAAATAAAATCCCAATAATTAAACTTGCCCAGTCAAAACGGCGCATACCAGTTTGACGATCCATCTTGATCAAACTCCTTTCAAAACAACTATTATTCTAGCGTATTCACGTTTTAATACTACCTTAATAATAAACGAAAAAGCCTCTGAATGCTTCATAAATAAACAATTCAGAGGGATAGGTAGCGACAATATTACAACTAAGACTATCGCTTAATAAAACTTAGATATGTTCCTTGATTCCATTTGCAAAGTCTTTATCGATTTCCTTCAAAATCGGAAGCAAGTAATTAACGTACTGGTGGTAAGCCTCAATTGGCTTCATTCCCTTAGCATTGGCTTGCAGCAATGCAATGGCAATGTCATGGGCCCGTTGTTCATTGGAAATCATCATTAATCACCTCAATGCTACCAGTGTAACAGATTTTCTAATTAAGGGTAAAAGGTTTAATGATTTTGTGGAGAAAAGTATGATCAAGCCACTCAATAATAATAAAACCAAGGAGGGCCCCGACGGTATTAGTGATGACGTCATCGATATCAGCGACCCGGCCAATATTAAATAGGAAGTCGCATACAAACTGGTTGCCCTCAATAAAACAAGAGAATATACAGCCAATAATTAGCGCGGTGAGGGGATGCAGCTTTGGCCAGCAGAGGTAGAGAAGAATCCCAAATGGAATGGTCATAACAATATTGAGAAACCACTCCATGTCAATCTGCTGAAAAGCAATAAGGTTATACGGCACCCCATGGAAGTAGCGCAAGTTGCGATTAGCAGTCATAAAATTGAAGACAATTGGGGTTAGACATAAACGGCATAGGATAATTAAATAGGCGCTAGCACCAATAATTGTGATCCGCTGCCAAAATTTATGAAAGCGTGACCAATTAAGTACTACCACGACCAGAATTAAGATTGTATAACCAATAAACGGGATCCACCCTGACATTTAATTACTCCCTCTCTGCAAAAAAGGTATACAATTAAAGCTCGTATGGAGCAATAACAGTCTTATTGTAACGAACTAGGTAGCACTTCGGTAGTGCTATTAAATGTGATTTAACAAATATTAAAGGGAGTTGTGTTGAGCGTGGCAGAAAAAGCCAAAATGAAACGCAGCCTAAAGAGTCGCCATATTCAATTAATGGCATTAGGTGGAACAATCGGGACCGGGCTATTTCTTGGTTCCGGGCAAGCCATCCATATCGCAGGGCCATCAATCCTGTTGGCGTACCTAATTACTGGGATTGTATGTTTCTTTATCCTGCGGGTACTGGGCGAACTATTGATGGCGGATTTGAATTATCGGTCATTTGTTGATGCGATCCGGGTTTACTTAGGCCCACGGGTGAGTTTTGTCACCGGTTGGGCATACTGGGCGTGTTGGATTGCCCTGGCAATGGCAGAAATAACGGCCATTGGGATGTATTTTCAATTATGGTTACCAAATTGTCCTCAGTGGATTCCCGGTTTACTAACGTTGCTGGTTTTAATATGTATTAACCTAATTACTGTCTCCGCGTTTGGGGAACTCCAATTCTGGTTTGCCCTAATTAAAATTTTGGCCATCGCGCTGTTAGTGGCGGTGGGGATTGTGATGATGATCATTGGCTTCCATACCAAGGGTGGCGGTGTAGCTTCGCCCGTTAATCTGATCAGTCATGGTGGTTTCTTTGCTCGTGGCATGAAGGGCTTTATTTTGTCCTTCCAAATGGTGGTTTTCGCCTTTGTTGGTATTGAAATGGTGGGGATGACTGCTGCTGAAGCAGAGAACCCCCGCAAGGTTATTCCACGAGCAATTAATGCAATTCCGTTCCAGATCTTGCTATTCTACGTGGCCGCATTAGCAGTTATCATGTGCATTTTTCCGTGGGACCAGCTTTTACCATCGAAGAGTCCGTTTGTCATGGTTTTTCATGATATCGGTTTTTCTGGTGCCGCTAGTCTGATTAACTTCGTGGTAGTGACTGCCGCAGCTTCGGCATGTAATAGTTCCCTGTATACGACTGGGCGGATGTTGGCCGAATTAACGTCAACGTCGCACCGGCCAGGAATTCGTCGTATTTCTCGTTTGTCAAAGAACTCAGTGCCTGCCTTGGCTGTCCTTATTTCGGCCGGGGTAATCGCCATTGCTGCGATCTTAAACATTGTGATGCCGGGTGGTGTCTTTACTGTAATCTCTAGTATTGCTACAACGAGCTTCCTGTTCATTTGGGCCTTTATTGCTTTGACCCACCTGCGTTACCTGAACAGTCATCCCCGTCAGCGGACATTTAAGGTTCCCGGAGCACCTTTTACCGACTACCTGATTCTGTTGTTCCTGGCATTCGTCTTTATTGTTCTGTGCTTGGATAAGCAGACCCTTGGTGCATTGATCTTTACTCTGATCTGGTTTGCTTGTCTCGGCGTGGCCTCATTGTCGCAACCAAAACGACTATCGAAATAAATAAAAAGTGAGATCGGACTAGCTTGCTAGTTTGGCTTTCACCTCGTCAATACAAAAAAGGCTCCAGTGTTCGGATAATCCGAACGCTAGAGCCACTTTTTGGACTGCGCTGTAGCAATTTCAACTATGGAATGGACTGATATCGCCGCTGCTCCTAATTTAGATGCAGTTTTCGTTGACAATCGGGACATAAGCCGTGAACTTCAATGTTATTTCCAGTAACCAAGTAACCCGTTTGCTCACGGGTCATGTTTGCCAGTTCCTCGCTAACGTCTTTGAAATGCGGATCGAAGACATCGGTGATTTTGCCACAATTATCACAGACAACGTGGTAATGGGGATGACCAAAGTAATCATAATGGGTGCTGCCGTCACCATTCTTCAGTTCGATTACGAGGTTGTATTCCACAAATAACTTTAACGTGTTGTAAACCGTGGCCATACTGATGTTGGCGACGGAATCCTTGAGGTCGTCAAAGATCATTTCAACACTTGGATGAGTATGATGACTAATAAGATACTTTAGAATCATTTTTCGTTGCGGGGTCATACGAACATGGCCCTGTTTAAGTTGTTCAACTGCGTGGTTAAATTCTTGATCTGCCAAAGTACTCACCTCACGATTCCCAACATTATATTTATTTATATTATAGCATTTACATTTGTGAATTCCAGAGTTTATAATGTTCATTGTAGTTAATAATAATTCTAAAGAAGGTATATTAATGACAATTTCAAAAGATCAAAACGGCCGTTCATATAGTCGTTTTTGGTTTATTTTTACGTTGTTAGTCGGCACCTTTACGATGTCAATTAGTCAGTCATCATTGTCGACCGCTTATCCAACCTTGATGCGGGCATTTGGTATCTCCGCATCGACTGTGCAATGGTTGACGACTGGCTTTATGCTGGTTATGTGTGTATCCATGCCCATTAGCCCATGGATGTTGAATAACTTAAACTTCAAGACAATGTTCATTGGGGCATTGGCCTTATTTGATATTGGATCGTTAATGATTATTTTGACACCCGCCTCTTGGGGAACCAGTGGTTTCTGGTTCATGATGATTGGTCGGGCATTAGAAGCATTTGCGGTCGGGGTCCTTTTCCCATCCTATCAATCAGTCCTGTTGGAAATTACCCCAACTGATTCCCGAGGAACCACGATGGGGGTTGCTGGACTTGTGATGGGGTCTGCCTTAGCCTGTGGACCAATTGTTTCAGGAATTGTGCTGAAGTTCTTTGATTGGAAGAGCCTTTTTGTGCTTTTCATGATCATTATCACCGTCATCATCCTGATGGCTGGCCTGGGCTTGATTCGCGATGTGATGCCACGACACGAAACAACCCTAGATTGGTTATCGGTGATCCTATCAATCGGTTTGATTGGGGTTATGTACGTTATTAATCAGGCCGGGAAGAACAACATTAATTGGGCCCTCGATGGCACAATTTTGATCGTCAGCATCTTAGCGATTGCCTGGTTCTGCTTACGTCAATTACATCTTACGGAACCATTACTGGAATTGCGGGTTATGAAGACCTTTAACTATGACTTAGCAATTTTGCTGACTTCTATCTCTTACATTGCCCTGATTGTTACGACCATTATCTTTCCGCTGTACTATCAAGGCGTGCTGCATGTTAGCCCATTTGTTTCCGGTATGTCATTGGTTCCCGGAGCAGTGTTCTTAAGTATTTTGAACCCACTGACGGGAACGTTAGCTGATAAAATTGGCTTTAAACCCACCATGCTAGTCGGTATGACAATGATTGTTGTTGGCTGGATCGCCGGCTTGACGATGATTAGCCATCTTAGTCTGTGGGGGATGATCATTTGTGCAATGGTCATTGAAGGCGGCAATGCCTTCGTAATGATGCCAGCAGTTACCCTGGGTGCTAATTCCTTGCCAAACGAATTGGTACCTCATGGGACAGCGGTGATTACAACAGTGCGGCAGGTTCTCGGTTCGACCGGGGTCACAGTCGCTACCCTTATTTTGACTAACGCTGCTAATCACAGCATTAGTCGTGGAATGTCCACTTTGGCGGCTAACTTACATGGCTACCGGCTAGTATTCATTACGATGATTGTGGTAGAAGTGATTGGCTTCTGCTTAGCATTGGTACTTAAAAATACCAAAAAAGTGCAAAAGTAATTAAATTACGTTTTTATATTAATAGGGAATGAAGCAGCCTCTTTATAGAAGCTGTTTCTTTTGTTACTTAACGTTATAATGATGACCACGAGGAGGAATAACATGACAAAACGACCACGTTGGGCAGAAGAATCACCATCGATGCGCGACTATTATGACCACTACTGGGGCATCCCCGACCACGATGAAAATCATTTGTTTAAAATGTTGACTTTGGAACTCTTCCAAGCGGGGCTTACCTGGGCGACCATTTGGCAACGGCAAGCAGCGTTCAGTCAGGCATTTGCCGATTTTGATGTGGACCAGGTAGCTAATTTTAACCAAGATGATATTGAACGATTAATGCAGGATAAACATATTATTCGTAATCGTCGTAAAATTATGGCGACAATTAACAATGCCCAGGTGATCAGCCGCTGGCACCGGGATGGCAATAATTTTACCGACTATGCTTGGTCATTCGTTGATGGTCAGTCGCAGCGCTTGCGTTTAAATGGGCAACCTCTGCCAGCGCAGACACCAGCATCAGTGGCCATGTCTAAACAAATGAAGAAGGATGGCTTTAAGTTTGTCGGGCCAACAATTATTTATTCCTTCATGACTGCCGTTGGATTAGTTAATGCACGTGAAGAATAAGATGTTTAATTGAATATCATGGGCAAATTATGCTAAGATGGTTCTCGTTATGAAGCAAATTCCCGATAGGATTCACAGCAATGTGAAGATGCCTTGTAACCACATAAATCGTTTCTAGAACTCAGTATGGGGGAATTAAATCACATGGTAGAAAAACATTTATTTACGTCTGAATCTGTTTCGGAAGGCCACCCAGACAAAATTGCTGATCAAATCAGTGATGCAATTCTGGATGCAATGTTGGAACAAGATCCAGATTCCCGGGTTGCCGTCGAGACTTCTGTAACAACCGGGCTAGTTTTAGTCTTTGGTGAAGTATCAACAAAGGCTTACGTTAATATCCAAAAAATCGTTCGCGATACAATTCGCCGGATTGGTTATACCGATGGAAAGTATGGTTTCGATGCTGATAACTGTGCGGTAATCACGGCCATTGATGAACAATCACCTGACATTGCGCAGGGGGTTGATGATTCACTTGAAACTCGTGAGGGTGATGGTGATCCGCTTGATAAGATCGGTGCTGGTGATCAAGGACTAATGTTTGGCTATGCTACTGATGAAACACCAGAATATATGCCATTAACATTGATGTTGTCGCACAAGCTGATGCAACGCATTGCTAAATTACGCAAGGACAACACCATTCCTTATTTGCGGCCAGATGCTAAGGCTGAAGTGACAGTGGAATACGATGAAAATGACCGACCATTACGCGTGGACACGGTTGTCTTGAGTACTCAGCATGATCCGGAGGTCTCTCTTGACCAAATAAAAAAAGATGTTAAGGAACAAGTTATTAAAGCTGTGATTCCAGCTAAGTATTTAGACGATCAAACCAAGTACTTTATCAACCCAACCGGCCGCTTCGTGATTGGTGGCCCTCAGGGGGATGCTGGTTTGACTGGTCGGAAGATCATTGTTGATACTTATGGTGGGGCTGCTCATCATGGTGGGGGCGCCTTCTCCGGTAAGGATGCTACAAAGGTTGACCGTTCTGCCTCATACGCTGCTCGCTACATTGCCAAGAACTTAGTCGCTGCTGGCTATGCTAAGAAGCTGGAAATCCAAGTCGCTTATGCCATTGGGGTTGCTGAACCGGTTTCTATCTCAATTGATACTTTCGGCACTGGAACAAAGAGTGAAGCTGAACTGATTGCTGCTGTTCGGCAAGTCTTTGATTTAAGACCAGCCGGCATTATCAAGATGCTCGACTTGAAGCGGCCAATTTACGAACAAACCGCTGCTTATGGACACTTTGGCCGGACTGATGTTGACCTTCCATGGGAACATTTGGATAAGGTTGAAGAATTAAAGAAAATTTTAGGCTAAATAAAAGAGCTCAGTCGTTCTTGTTCAGAAACAACTGAGCTCTTTTCAACTATGGAGGAAAGAAAATGGCAGACGATCAATATCAATATGATGAGAATGGTTTTCGCGAAGACCTGAAAAATCGGGATGACGTTTTGCACCAGCCGGATGCTGACCGGACCGAGCGACAGTTAACGACCCTGGATTATGATCAAACAATGGCCTTCTTTAGTGATCAGACACCCGCTAAACCGGAATACAGTTTAGATGAAAAGGTGTTGGATCAGATTCGCAAGGACCATCCAAAAATTAACGACACCGATATAGAAAGTGTCATCAAGGACAAGTACCAGCAAATTCTGTTAGCCCGTTATAATGATGCCCAGGATAGCAACGTTACAGTTGCTGGGGGAAATAGTGACTCCACAACCAATCAAAAGTCGTAACTATCCAAATGCCTAATGACCAGCCCCCGAGCACGTCGGTTGGGTAATGGGCACCGACGTAAATTCGTGAATAACCAATCAACATGATCATGAGTACCCATATGAAAGTGAGAAGCCATTTAAGATTGGCTCGTTTGCAAACCCGCCAGGTTAGCAGAATGAGCGAACCGCCAACTAGAGCGACCGTACTGGAGTGCCCGGATGGAAAACTATAGCCCGAGTAATGCATCAAGATGTTATTGCCAGGGCGTGGGCGGCCGACAATTTCTTTAATAAATCGGTTAAAGAATAGGCCACCAAGGATGGTCAAGAAGATTTGAGCAAAGAAGAGACGGTTTACTAACCACCAAGCGGCACTAATGGTTAATAAGATCCAACCACATGCCCAGCTAAAGTTATACAACTTAGTCAGGTGCGTCCACCACATAGTCTGAAAGCTACTCCGATGAGCATTGATCATGATACGGATGGATTGGTCAAAATGATCAGCACTCGCTGGAGCACCTAATTGCCAGCAAATTAGTAGAATGAAAATGATTAAGCTGACCCACCACCAAAACCTTGTAATTGATATTTTCATAACACAACTCCTTAAACATTCTCAATTGTAGCAAATCACTTGATCTTATTCTTGCAAATGGACGAAAAATTTGTTATATTCTCATTAATATCTAATCAAACGAGGACTAGTAGCTTTAATTTTTGCTTCAGAGACCACATGGTGCTGTGAATGTGGGTAATGGATTGAGTGAACTCACCTCATAATGAGCAATGCTGAACCGAGTAGGCGTTGACGTTTTCCGCGTTAAGGAGTCAAGAGCTACGTTTTAACGTAGAATACGGGTGGTACCGCGGCTAGTTTCGTCCTGTAGATGTGTTGCATCTGCGGGATTTTTTTGTTTGGTTAGTAAGATGTTGTAGATTTCAAAAAGGAGTATTGGTATGGCATACGATCACACTGCCATTGAAAAAAAGTGGCAACGTTTCTGGAAGAAAAATAAGACCTTTAAGGCCGAGATTAATCATGACCAAAAGAAGTATTATGCGTTGGACATGTTCCCATATCCATCA
This sequence comes from Limosilactobacillus frumenti DSM 13145, assembly GCF_001436045.1. Taxonomy (GTDB): domain Bacteria; phylum Bacillota; class Bacilli; order Lactobacillales; family Lactobacillaceae; genus Limosilactobacillus; species Limosilactobacillus frumenti. The sequence goes on along the minus strand of NZ_AZER01000016.1, from coordinate 516,766 downwards.
GGACAAGGACTGCACGTTGGTCACCCTGAAGGTTACACCGCTACCGATGTTATGGCGCGTTTGAAGCGGATGGAAGGCTTTAACGTCTTACACCCAATGGGCTGGGATGCGTTTGGGTTACCAGCTGAACAATACGCGTTGAAGACGGGCCATAATCCAAAGAGCTTTACTAACCAAAACATTAACCACTTCCGTGACCAAATCCAATCACTTGGTTTCTCATATGATTGGGACCGTGAAGTTAATACCACTGATCCGCAGTACTACAAGTGGACACAATGGATCTTTGAACAACTGTACAAGAAGGGCTTAGCTTACGAAAGTGAAATCATGGTTAACTGGGCTCCTGACTTTATGGGTGGTACCGTTGTGGCTAACGAAGAAGTGGAAGACGGTAAGACCAAGCGTGGTGGTTATCCGGTTTACCGGAAGCCAATGAAGCAATGGGTCCTGAAGATCACTGCTTATGCAGATCGTTTGATTGACGACTTGGACTTAGTTGATTGGCCAGAAAGCGTTAAGGAAATGCAACGGAACTGGATTGGCCGTTCTGAAGGTGCTTCCGTCTTCTTCCCAGTAGCTGGCGATGAAGATACAAAGATTGAAGTCTTTACTACCCGTGCCGATACCTTATTCGGTGCTTCCTACGTCGTTTTGGCTCCTGAACAGGAATTAGTCGATCAATTAACCACTCCAGAACACAAGGATGAAGTTAAGAAGTACCAAGAAGAAGCTTCTCGTCGTTCCGACCTTGAACGGACTGATTTGAACAAGGACAAGACGGGGGTATTCACTGGTTCTTACGTGATCAACCCAGTTAATGGTAAAAAGCTGCCAATCTGGATTTCAGATTACGTCCTGGCATCATACGGGACTGGTGCGGTGATGGCTGTGCCAGCCGGTGACCAACGGGACTTCGACTTTGCTAAGAAGTTTGACTTGCCAATCAAGCCAATTATTGAAGGGGCGGACCTTTCAGAAGGTGCCTTTGATGGCGATGGCAAGCACATTAATTCTGGCTTCCTGGACGGCTTAAACATTGCGGACGCTAAGGCCAAGATGATTGACTGGTTAACTGAACATAAGGCTGGTCATAAAAAGGTTAACTACCGTCTTCGTGACTGGATCTTCAGTCGGCAACGTTACTGGGGTGAACCAATTCCAGTTATTCACTGGGATGATGGGCGGACAACCCTGGTTCCTGAAGATGAATTACCACTGAAGCTGCCTGATACCGACAACATTGAACCATCTGGAACCGGTGAAAGTCCATTAGCCAACGTTAAGGATTGGGTCAACGTTTATGATGACCAAGGTCGTCACGGATTACGTGAAACTAATACCATGCCACAATGGGCTGGTTCATCATGGTACTGGTTACGATACACTGATCCACACAACGACAAGGAATTTGCTTCTAAGGAAGCTTTGGACTACTGGTCACCAGTTGACTTATATGTTGGTGGGGCTGAACACGCTGTTCTTCACTTACTTTATGCCCGGTTCTGGCACAAAGTTCTTTATGACTTAGGCTTAGTTCCAACCAAGGAACCATTCATGAAGTTAGTTAACCAGGGAATGATTCTGGGTGCTAACCATGAAAAGATGTCCAAGTCCAAGGGGAATGTTGTTAACCCAGACGACATTGTTGAAAAGTACGGTGCGGATACTCTTCGTTTGTACGAAATGTTCATGGGACCGCTGACCGAATCTGTTCCATGGGATGAAAAGGGCCTGCATGGTGCTTACAAGTGGATCCAGCGGGTATGGCGGTTGTTAATGGATGACAACAACCACCTGCGTGATCGGGTTTCGACCTTCAATGATGGCCAGTTGACCAAGGTTTACAACGAAACCGTTAAGAAGGTTACAGAAGATTACGAACGGATGCACTTTAACACCGCTATTTCTCAACTGATGGTCTTCGTCAATGAAGCCTTTAAGGCAGATGACTTGCCTGTTGAATACATGGAAGGCTTTGTTAAGATGATTTCGCCAGTTATCCCTCACGTGGCCGAAGAATTATGGTCACACTTCCATGTTTCAGATACCATTACTTATCAACCATGGCCAAAGTATGATCCAAAAGCCTTAGTTGAAAATGAAGTTGAAGTAATGATCCAAGTTAATGGGAAGTTACGTTCGAAGATCAAGATGGCTAAAGACATCGACCGTGAAGAAGCGGAAAAGTTAGCTTTGGCTGATGAACACGTTAAGAAGTTTACGGACGGCAAAGACATCAAGAAGGTCATTGTTGTGCCGAATAAGATCGTGAATGTGGTGGCAAAATAGTAGAGGGTGTGAGGCCGTTGAAAGCCCTGTATGGCTTAGTCTAGTAAGATTCTTGAGGTGCGCACATTAAGTATTCTTACGTAACTAGACACTAAGGGCTTAGGCCGAGCACGTTTATTCAGCTACATTAGAACATCGCTTGACGACCTAATCAGTAAACATGTACATTAAAGCAGTGGAGTGGCCGGTAAGTTGATTAAACTTACCGCCTCACTACACTGTTTTTTTGAATTTAAAATTTGGAGAAAAATAATGGAAATTGTTAGCTACCCTGCTTTATTTCAAAAGCAAAATAATCAAATTGAAGTCGACTTTCCTGACCTACCAGAAGCCTTTACTCAGGGTCATGATATGGATGAGGCCATGGACTATGCTCAATTGGGCCTGGCCATCACCATTAATGATAAGTTAGGACATTTTGAGACGGCTCCACAGGCGTCGTCCATTGAACAAGTTCAAGCGGATCATCCAGGCGTAACCGTTAAAATGGTGACGGTTGATCTTGATAAATATTAATTAAATAGATTTGCGCCTGACTATTAATCAGGCTAAAATGGTAATTATTGATTTTGAATAAAGATAGGATGAAACCAATTATGAATGAAGAACAACAAAGTGGACCAACAGCGTCTACCAAGGTTGATGCTCGTTCTAAAATGCTGACGGGGTCCGCGTGGATGACTGCCGGAAGTATTACTTCGCGTATTTTAGGGGCATTATACGTTATTCCTTGGGTAACTTGGTTTGGGGCATACAGTAACGTTGCTAATGCCTTGTTTGCTCAAGGTTACAACATTTATAACCTGTTCTTAACGGTGGCCACGGCGGGGATCCCATCCGCAATTTCTAAACTGGTTGCTCACTATAACGGGATTAACCAGTATGGGGTGAGTCGTAGTTTATACCGGTCGGGAATGTATGTTTCGACCGCGATGGGGGTTATTTGTGCGACCATCATGATGTTCGGGGCCTCGTTAACTATTATGGATAATGGTGACCCGAATATGATCCCGGTTATTCGTTCACTGGCATGGGCAATTTTGATTATTCCACCAATGGCAATTACGCGCGGATTCTTACAAGGCTACAATTGGATGGCCCCATCTGCAATTTCGCAGTTTGTGGAACAGCTGTTTCGGGTTATTTACATGCTGGCGGCCACTTACCTGATTATGAAGATTCAAAAGGGCAGTTGGGTCCATGCGGTTACCCAATCAACCTTCGCAGCTTTTATCGGGGCGGTTGGTGCAATTATCGTTTTGGAAACAGCATGGTTGAAGCACCGGAATGAAATGAATTCGCTAGTAGCTCAAGGAGAGGTTAACCATGATGTTGCCACCCGTGAATTGATATTTAAGATCATTTACCAGTCCATTCCGTTTATCATTATTGAGTCTGGGATTATTTTCTTCCAATTGATTGACCAGTACTCATTCAAACGGATGATGCCACTAGTTGGTAACTTTAATAAGTATCAAATTGATGTGCTTTACGCCTTATTTGCCTTCAATGCCAATAAGTTATACATGATCGTTATTTCCTTAGCATCGGCTTTAGCAGCAACGGTTATTCCTTTATTGGCGATGGCGCGGGCACAAAATGATCAGGATGGGATGCGCAAGCAGATTCAAAACGTCTTGCTGTTGTTCTACTTTGTGATGATCCCTGCGGCGTTGGGACTATTTGCCGTTGCTCAACAGATCTACACGGTCTTCTACCGTTACGATCGCGCTGGAATCGTGGTTCTGCAGTTTGCGGCCTTCATTGCCATTCCAATGGGACTATATACAGTTGGGGCAGCCATGATGCAGGGAATCTCTGAGAACCGCCGGATGATGAAGTACTTGGCAATTGGCTTGATTGTTAAAATGATTATTCAGTTCCCATGTATCTGGGCTTTTCAAGGATTAGGACCACTGTTGGCCACCGGGTTATCCATGTCCGTTACTAACTACCTCATTATCCATTCATTTAATATGGAATTTAATTTAAACTTTGCAAAGATGGCCACACCAACCAATCAAATCTTGGCTTATTCATTAGTAATGGTGATCATTACTAAAGCGGTAATGATGCTGATTGGCTTACTCGTTAGTCCATATGGTCGTTACACCGCCTTCTTCTCCTTGATTCCAGGAGTGATCGTTGGGGTAGCAGTGTATGGATACTTGGCTTTACACTTCCGTCTTGCTGATAACTTGCTAGGTGGCCGGGCGGCTGGCTTACGTCGGCGCCTTCACATGGCTTAGTAATATAAAATAAAAAGACTGTCCGTGAACCAAATTGATTTGCGGGCAGTTTTCTTAGTTAGTAATAATGTTAGTTTAAGAAGCCAATGTGGTCTTCATCGTGTCCCTTTTCCATCTTTTTCATAAAGGTCGGTAGTGCTCGACTAATTTGGTGGGGGAGCACAATGTATTGCGATTCTGCAATTTGCTCTGCGACGGCGCTGTGGGCATATACAGCCGCTAAGACGGCTTGAAGAGGATGCTGAGAGAATTCGGCGGTGAAGCCACCAACCATTCCAGCTAAGGTGTCACCCATGCCACCAACCGCTTGGGCAGGAGTACCGATAGTAAGCTGATAGACTTTATCATCGGTATAGATTTCGGTGTGATGTTTCTTCAGAACTACAGTCGCACCTAATTTAGCTTGGGCAGCCTTATTACGTTCTTCGCTTTGGTCTGCAATCTTAATTCCCGAGAGTCGTTGCCATTCCATTTGATGAGGTGTATAGATGATATTACCTGCTGGTTGGGATAATCCTTCCCGGGCCATTAAAGTAATTGCTGACCCATCAATTACCACGTTCTGCTGGTTACTGGTATGAGCAAAAACGTTCTTCAAGATATGCAGACTTTGCTGGTCATCGCCGAGCCCTGGGCCCACCACAACCGTTGTCGCTGGTTCAACTAGTTTAGCGACTTGTTCGTCGTCATTGAAATCGGCAAACATTGCTTCTGGTAATTGCGAATGAAGTGGACTGGCATTTATAGGATCAGTACAAGTGGTTACTAATCCGGCACCTGCACAGACGGCAGCCGTTGAAGCCATGATGATGGCGCCACCAAAGTTTTTATTACCACCAACTAACGTAATCTTGCCAAAGGTTCCTTTGAAACTATCTTTGGGACGGGGCTTAATGACGTCAAAGAGAATTTGATCAGTCAATTTTTCCATCGTAAACACTCCTTCGTCAACACTATTCAATCGTGTTCTTACACATTCATGGTATCATTATTTGTAAGAAATATTAATTGGAGGTTTACGAATGACAAATTGGCAAGAAGCTGCTGAAGGGCAGAAGAAGAACTACTTAGCAGATTTAACTAACATTATGAAAATTGCCAGTGTGCGTGACGATAATGCAGCCACGGATGAATTTCCACTGGGTCCGATGCCCGCCAAAGCATTACAAGCATTCTTAGCAATGGCGGAAAAAGATGGTTTCCGGACTAAGAACATTGATAACTTAGTCGGGTATGCCGAATGGGGTGAAGGTAACGAAACTTTAGCCATCCTAGCACACTTAGATGTGATGCCAGCTGGTAAGGGATGGAATACCGACCCGTTTCAACCGGTAATTAAAGATGGCAATATTTATGGTCGGGGCGCTTCTGATGATAAAGGACCGGGTATGGCCTGCTACTATGCCTTGAAGTACTTGAAAGACCATGGGGTGCATTTCAACAAGAAAGTCCGCTTTATCGTTGGGACGGATGAAGAGAGCAACTGGACGGGGATGCATCGTTACTTTGAAGTAGAGCCAGCACCAACTCTCGGTTTCTCACCAGATGCTGAGTTCCCGGTTATTAACGGGGAAAAGGGGCAGGCTTCATTGAAGCTTACCGTGCCAGCTGGTAATGGGGATGGAATTAACTTGAAGAGTTTTCAATCCGGCTTACGGTTCAATATGGTGCCACGAGAAGCTGTGGCGGTTCTAGAATATGCTGATGCAGCCCAAATCAAAATGGACTTAGAAAAGTTCCTAGCTGATAACCCCGTTAAAGGCAGCGTTGAAGAAGACAATGGTAATGTTACTGTTACGATTATCGGTAAGGCCGCTCACGGGATGGAACCTGAAAAGGGAATTAATGCCGGAACGTACTTGGCAACCTTCTTAAACCAATACCCATTTGAAGGTGGAGCTGCTCACTTCATTGAATTTCTTGCCAAGTATCTGCATCTGGATACGCGGATGGAGACGTTTGATGGTGCCTTTCGTGATGATGTCATGGGTGAAATGACCATGAATGCCGGAATCCTGAACTTTACAGCTGAGGATGGCGGTCATATTGACATGAACTTCCGCTTCCCTAAAGGCATTACACCTGACCAGATTCAACAAATTGTCCAGCCAGTTGCAGATCAATTGCAAATTAAGGTTGAACAGGGGCCAAGCCAGAAGCCGCACTTTGTCCCTGCTGATGATCCACTAGTTCAAACTTTGATGAAAGCATATGTTGATCAGAGTGGTGATCAAGACGCTGAACCAGAAGTTGTCGGTGGTGGTACTTATGGCCGTTTGATGAAACGTGGTGTAGCGTTCGGGGCCCTAATGCCTAACACACCAAATACGATGCATCAAGCAAATGAGTACCAGCCAGTGGCTGACTTAATCAAGTCGATGGCCATTTATATGCAGGCAATTAATGATCTGGTCACAGACTGATCCATACCGTCATCTTATGCTAAAATAAAGGTAGATGGAAACATCCAATTGAATAGTGGAGGTGTGGAAAATGAGTTATTCAAAAATTTTAGTTGGGATCGATGGTTCCAAGCAATCAGCAATGGCTTTTGATAAGGCGGTGGAAATCGCTAAGCGCAATGAAGCAACGCTGTATTTGCTGAGTGTAATTAATGGTGAACGTTACCCAAGCACTAGTCCAAGCGGCTATGGCTTTGTTGATCACAGCATTTACGAATCTGCTGTTGAAGAAATGAACAAGCAGTTGGCTCATTTTAAGGATAAGGCCCAGAAAGCGGGCGTTGATTCAGTTGAGACGGAAGTTGAGATTGGCAATGCCAAGGTTGAACTTGCAGAACGTTATCCAAAGGAACACGACATTGACCTGATCGTTATTGGAGCAACGGGCTTGAACGTTGTCGGTCGGTTGATTGTTGGTTCTACTGCGGCTTATACTATTCGAGTTGCTCCTTGTGACGTTACAGTTGTTAAGACTGACGAAAATAATAAGAAGATTGATATCAAGGAAAGCTCATATCCAGAAATCTAAGAGGATGCTATTCGATGGCGCTTTGATCTCCAATGATCAAAGCGCTTTTTTATTAACATTCGAGCAAACTGTAATGTTTTATTGCCCTTGTTCGTGGTAAAATACAACAGTTAACTGTTTTACTAAACAGCCAGATCGATCTTTTTAGTAAAACAAGCAATGGATACTAAACAGAGACGAACAATAATGTGAGTTTCAAGGGGAGATTAAATAATGCGGTTTCGTATGAAGACTGTTGTGGCAATTATTGTTGTGGTAATTTTAATTGCCTTTGGATGGATAGGCTGGCATCAACACAACCACTTCAATCGAAATGTCACTATTAATGGCGTCAATGTTGGTGGAATGACTGTTGATGAGGCCTTTGACCGAGTAAAGTCAGATCACCAGGATAATAAGGTTTATCTTGATGGTAAGTTGATATATGACGGTGCGGATACTCAGGCAACAATGACCAGCACAGACCGATCTAAAGTTGAGCGCGCACTGGCCCAGCAACGGACAATTCTACCTTCACGGAAGAACTATCAGCTGCAGATAAACCCTGACCAAAATAATCAAACGCGGTTAGATAAAATTACATCGACAGTCACGTCAACGGTGAACAAAGAAAATCGGGGACGTCGGGCACCACATGATGCTTATGCCTTATTAAAGAACGATAAGGTCACTGTGGTCGCCGCCCAGTCGGGTACGAAGATTGACGAACAACGAATTAAGCGGGAACTTAATCAACAACGGAATAACAGCGTCATTCGGCTGAACAGTCACCACGAACAGCCACTAAGTGCTAACAGTACCACTGTTCAACACGAAAAGGCTCAATTGAAGAAGTTATTAAATCGCCATGTCACTTACCAGGTTGAACAGAAACAATATCGCTTTGGTACTGATGATGTGATCACGAGTGCTACTTATCAACATGGTCACTACCAATTTAATACGACTGCTGTTAATAAGCGGATTGCGAAAATCAACCGTCGTCAGGCTACGCTTGGGCGGAAGTTCAAGTTTAAGACGCACAGTGGTAAGGTAATTGAAACTAGTCAGGCCGGTACATATGGTTGGAGGATCAGTAAAGAACGAGCTGGTCAATCCTTAGCTCGTGCCATTGCGAATGGCACCAAGAAAGTTGAAGCTAAGCAGGATATTTATGGGATCGGCTATAATAAGCGTGGAACTGGCTATGGTGTTACTAGCAATGATGGAATTGGCGATACTTATGCCGAACTGTCAATTGCTGACCAACATGCTTGGTTCTACAAAGATGGTAAGTGTGTCTTTGAAGCTGATGTCGTTACTGGGAAAAACAGTCGGAAAGAAGATCAAACGCCCCTGGGTGTCTGGTATATTATGTATCAAGCCTCTCCTTCTGTCCTGAAAGGAACTGATGATTCTGGCTCTAACTATAGCAGTAAGGTTCACTGGTCCCAATTTACCAATAGTGGTTGTGGATTCCACGATGCTTCATGGCGGCATAATTGGTCCAAGACCGCTTACCTGAACGACGGTTCTTCAGGATGTGCTAACATGCACCCGGTTGACGCAGGACCAGCATATCGGGCACTGCAAGTTAACGAACCTGTTGTGGTTTATTAAATTTAAAAAGTGCAAAACTCTTCTTTTTACGTTCTTAATAGGTAGGACGTAAAAGGAGGAGTTTTTATTATGTCCAGACCAATTATGTTAGGAACCTTCGTAGCGCTAATGGTATTGCAGACGCCGTTAGCGGCCTTGGCGAGTGCTAGTACAGATGCTGAAAACGCCGTTATTGAGGACCGGACAATTTCATATGAGCAATTGCGCAGTTATGGTCCACGGTACGCCACTGATTTTATCAATGCTTATCATTATGGAACGATCACTTACCGTCAGGGCTACCAAGCGGGAACAAATGACTACTTTCATCATCGGCTGTACCAACCGCCGCAAAACCACGTCGGGCAAGTTGGGTATCAACGGGGATGGCAGCGAGCGCAAAATGTTCAGACACATTCAGCAGCGTCATTAAGACAGGAAGCATCGACCCCATCAAATGAGAAGCGACCAACCATATTGATGATCAACAATATCCGGTAAATGCTCCAGCACCGAACCAAGCCCATTTCATTAACCGAATTGCTAAGTTGGCACAGCGATTGGGAAAGCAATATGACTTATACCCCTCAGTCATCATTGCTCAGGCGGCCTTGGAAAGCAATTGGGGAAGTAGTGATCTTAGTCGTTCCCCGTACCATAACCTTTTCGGGGTAAAAGATAATGGCCGTGGTGACACGATCATGGCTCCAACTAGTGAGTACTTTGCTGGCCACCAGCACCAGGTTAAAGACCGCTTTCGGACCTATGATAGTGATTGGGCGTCACTGCTTGATTATGGGGAAACCCTCCAGAATTCGCTGTACCATAATGTTCATCGTTCAGTATGTTCACATTACCGTCAAGCCACCTATGCTTTATTAGGCAAATACGCTACTGATCCCGAATATGACCGTAAACTAAACCGATTAATCGACCAATACCAATTGACCAAGTATGATCAACCGTTGCGGAAAAGTGCGGTCCATCATCCAGTTCATGCCACTTACCATGATGTCACGGACTCTGCTAGCAATCATCATTCATCATCACATACTAGCCATCATTACCCAACACCCATTGTTTCAGTAATGGGCGGGGCCGGAACAGCTGGATTATTCCAATTGGTCCGGCGATTCTTGTTTAAATGAAAAAAGCCATTAGCATTCAGCATGGTGAATACTAATGGTTTCTAATGAATATCTGTTAAATATTAACGAATATCTTTGAGACGGTCGTCAATCATTCCTAATACAGCTGTGACATTGGCTGGGTTTTCTAGATCGTACTTTTCTAGGTCAATTTTCATCTTCGGACTAGCGTCATACTCGCGATACCATTGCTTGTATGCTTTCCACATTTTGTAGTAATAATCCTTCAGTTCAGGATTAGTATCAATCTGTTCATAATCACGCCCACGTTTTTTGATCCGGTAGAGGATTGTTTCAAAATCCGTTTCTGAATAAACCATCAAATCAGGAGCTCGTTTGGGGAGTCGTTGCAAGTCAGCCATCATGTTATCAAGAAGCTTCAGGTATACTTCCAATTCAGTATCAGAAATATTGCCTTCTGCGTTATTTTCCTTGGTAAATAACGCATCTTCGTAAATAGAACGATCAAGAACGTTATTGTCATCTTTTAAAGCGCGTTTGATCATTGAAAAACGTTTATTTAGAAAATAAATTTGGAGAAGAAAACCATATTGCTTCGGGTTCTTGTAGTATAACGGCAAGACGGGATTTTCGCCGACCGGTTCGAAAAATGCTTTTGTATGTAAGTGATCGGCAATCTTACCAGTAAGCGTGGTTTTGCCGACACCAATCATTCCTGCTGTAATAATCACCATAGTTGACCCTCTTTACTTAAAATTAAACACAAGAACCATCTTACTACAAAATATAGCAATTTCCTATTTTAAAAAGTCATATATTGTGTGATTACTTCAATTCGCTTATCATTCAAACAGGCTGTTATGATTGCCATTAACGGTTCAAAACTGGTACACTACTTTGAGTAACTTTTTTCATCCTTAATTGAATGATAACCGAAAGAGGGACCGCTTTGACTGAACAGATGAGTAATGAAGAAGTTCGTATTCAGCTAACGATTGCCAAGCAACAAGGGACGTTGATAGAAGTTCATAATCTCCCTCATGATGACTACTTTAATATTGGCTTCGTTGTCGGTTTGGATACCACCTTTTGCTTGCTGATTAGTATAGATTGGGATGGCAAAATCAATGATTTAGTTGCTATTCGATTGGATACTATTCGGTATACCGCCAGTGGAACAGATTATTTAACGACCGTATCAGAAAAAACTAAGGTGGCCCACGAACATCACTATTTTGACTTGTGGCATATTCAATCTTTCTTAGATGAGCATCCAGATTTTCCCAATGGCCCCATCCTTGAAAAAGCCTTAGCTGATTCGTATCAGCATCAATTGCCAGTCGTGATTGGCACTGATAAGTACCAGGGGCATGATGATTTCACAGGGATGATTCATGAACTTAATCAAATTACTTTGAACCTTCACTACCTGAATGAACATGACCTGTCATCTATGTGGACTTATGACATTCCTTTGAAGCAGATTACCTATGTCCGGATGCGGGGAACACAGATGCACACTACAAAGCAAATTATGGACGATGTGTTTCACCAGTATTAGTGACTTGCGTGAACACGGATGCTTTAGTAAACTGATTGAAAAAAATGGAGATAATGTTATGAAAGCAGATATGATCCTGAAAATTATTATTCCACCAGTGATTATCTTTGCCGTACTGATCTGGCTTACAATTGCCAAAGTCCTCACTGGCTGGTGGTTATATATTGTTTGGATTCTGGGATTTATCGTCGCTAATGTGATTGTGACCCGGATTACGGCCCGGTGGAGTATCCAGCGACAACGGGCCAAACGGTTAGCGGAGGAGAAGAAGGACCACCACAATGAGTAAACTTTGGAGTTTTATAAAACGAGTCGGTACCATGGCCGGCTTTTTTCTCTTTATTCAGGTACCGCCAGTAGCGGTCGAGATAGCTAACCGGCACCCCCATGCTGAATCAATTGTCGGCCCGATGTTGGCTGTTTTTATTGGCCTCATGCTGGCAGTGATTGTTCTTGCACGCAGCATGTACCGTCGTTATAACCAGTTAGGTAAACCGCGGGGGATTCGGCTTGGCGCAATTTTTCTCGGGTACCTGACGATCTTGTTTGCTGAAGGAATTCTTGGCAATTTAAACCAGTTGTTTTATCATCAGTCGGAAACAGCCAATAATGCTAATTTGGCAATGATGTTAGGACATAACCCGTTAATCACACTGGTATTTTCTTTTTCGGCGGTGGTTTTGTCACCGATTGCAGAAGAGTATATTTTCCGGGGAATTTTAACGAACATGTTTTTCAAGCCCGGTTCTTTCTGGCCTAAAATTATATTATCAGGGATCGTCTTTTCTTGTGGTCACCTTAGTACCAATCCAATTAGCTTTGCAATTTATGCGGTGATGGGGATGGTGCTAGCTTTTGTTTACCGGCGGACAGGCGACATCCGCAACTCAATGATTCTCCATGGGATTAATAACTTGGTTGCAATGATGCTCTTACTTTCACAAATTTAAGAAAAAGCATTGCAACCGCTTACAAAAGATGGTATATTACAGGTGTGGAAGGAAATAGAAATGAGGCAATGTTAATCATTGATTCCTCCCGTATCTCTAGCGCCGAAGGAAGTTACGGAGTAGGCTAGAAGCAACGTAAGTGTGACTAGAAATCTCATTTAACATTCTGTTAACGAATTATATGTAGTCACCAGGGTGCACTTAGAGAACGGTTAAATTAAATAAAGCGACTTTGCGGAAGTTTAGAATCAAAGAGTATGGTAGTTATTAGTTCCAGTGCAAAGTGGCTAGATTCCTTCCGTTAAAGCGAGGTACGATCGTCCATGATCGTACCTTTTTGTTTAAAAATATTTAGCGGATTGAACCTGTATTAGATTCAATCCGCTTTGTTCAAATATTTAAATAGTTCGTCAACTGATTACTATTGTTTATTTTTAAATTGATGAAGATATGATGTCACTATCTTTACCTCTAAACGTTCATTAACTAGTTACTTACATAGAAAGTAAAGTTAGCTGACAAAATATTGCAAAGTTGATTGAATCATTTGAAGATACTCATTAGATTATAACTATCGACTTTGTAAAAGGGTATCGATAAAACGAAAAAGCCCGGTAGAATAACATCTACCAGGCTTAGTTTATGCCCCAAACAGGAATATAATACCTCTTACAAATGCCGTTATATCAACATTCTGACTTTATTTTTCAACAATTTTTCAACACTTTCTATAATTCCGCAAGTTTATCGATAATTAGGCTGTCATTTTTAGCCTTGTACTCATCGATTAAATAAGAGTAAGTGTTCAGAGTTACAGTAATGTTAGAATGCCCTAGACGCTTACTAATAGCGTAAACATCCACGCCTTGACCTAGTAAATAGGCAACATGGACATGTCGCAATGAGTGAAAGTGGAAGCCTTGCTTTTTGATACCAGCATCGCTCATAATTGAACGTAGACATTTGTTAAGAGCATTACTTGTAGGAATTGTTCCTAACACATTTTGAAATACCATAGTTGTATGATTGGCTTTCAATTCAGCAAGATAGGTTAGCAACTGACGATTAACTTTAATCATTCGGTTACTGGATTCTGTTTTAGCTGGTTTGAAAGTCTTTTTCTTTTCGTCCCACGATTTACTAATTGAAATGGTGGCGTGAAGAAAATCAATATCCTTCCAGGTAAGAGCTTGAATCTCGCTTTTACGCATTCCCGTGTAAATTGCGGTGAGGATCATGTAACGACTAGTGTTGAAGTGGTTTAATTTGCCCGTAACGGCCTGTATTAGCGTTTGAAGCTCATTAGTAGTTAAGTACTCCACTTGTTGCTCTCTGGACTTGTCATAGACCAGTTTGACGTTGTGAGTGAAGTCTTTAGTGATAATGTCATCATCAATTGCATAACCAACTGCAGAACGGATAGCATTGTTTAACTTGCTGACACTATCATGAGCATGATTAGCACCATACCAATTGATAAAGGACTGATAGTCAGAACGTTTAATAGTCGCTAATTTGGTGTTCTTAAAGTAATCATGAATGACTTTTCCGATGACCTTATAGCGGTTCTTAGTAATATCAGTAATCCCGTTTTCTTCATAGAGCTTAAACCAGCGCTCATAGTAGGCGAATAGGGTAATATCCTTCAAATCTTGGTTTACGGTTCCTAGCTCTTGCTCTTTCTTATCAGCAACTGCCAGAGCCTCTCTTTTTAGTTTGAAACAACCAACAGATTTTTGGTGACGTTTGCCGTCACGATCTCTATAGAGGGCAATTCCGTAGTAGCCCTTCTTAGCTTTCTTAACAAAACTCATATAATAAAAACCTCTTTTCATTCGCACAGCCCGCCAGCGTGGATTGAATGAATGGAGGTTTATTTAGTTAAACCAATAGTTAAAGTGTTACTTAAAGGCTTACTTAAACTTTAAGCACAAATAGTTGTATCAACGTTACCAAGAACACGTCCCTCACAGTGGGGATGATGACTTAGAAATTAGAAGGTTAATTACTTGTGATTGTTCCATCAGGGAAAACATTAACGCTGTATTGCGTTCCCGTCATAGTTCCATTATCTGCTGTACCCTTAACGAAATATGAACCATCAGCGTTACGAATTGGTTGTCCTGTTTCACCATCAATCATATAGCCCCAGTGAACCGAACCATTATCATCACCATATTTAGCACGTGCAGCCGCAACCGCATCATCAGCATTATTTACACTTGTACTCTGACCATTTGCATGGTTAGTCTGTGTTTGCTGATTGCTTTGTTGGGTTGATGAATCAGTAGCAGAACTAGAATTCTTATTGTTTGTTTTCTTTACAGAATGTTTGTTGACTTTCTTTTTGAGTTTAGAGTTTGCAATTTTAAGACTTGAAGCCTCACTGTCCTGCTTAGCTTGTTTGCTGTTAGTGCCACAAGCTGATAGCGATAAACAAGCAAGTACAGCAAAACTAATTAATGATATTCGTTTCATATTACGCCTCTATTTAAAATTCTGACCACCGTTAGCATTCATTTGTTGACGCATATCATTCAATTGTTGGTCGTTCATCCTGGTTAAGGAACCAGTGGATGGATCATAATTGTAACCCTGATACCAAGCGTTATAACGCATATAGTCATCATGATTGGCAAAAGACTCAGGCTTTCTAGTTCCATCAGGATATAACCCTTTGTCAACATTTGCTTGTTGAGCAGAGCTGAGATGTTCGCCATCATTACTTTGTGTTGCATGGTGATCATTATTTTGTCTCGTATTTTGATTGGAAGCCTTGTTCTGAACATCAGATGATGATTTCTTGCTTGAAGCGTTTTGCTTGGCTTCTTTCTTAGACTTGGTTGAGTGACTGTTAGAATGATTGTGTGTCTTATGTTTAGATTGCTTTAATAATCGTGCATGCTCTGCACGTAGCTTTTTCAAGCTATAGTTATGACTGTTACCACATCCCCCGAGCGAAAGCCCTACAAATGTAACAGCACTTAGTAGTAATATTTTTCTCAATGTTATATCTCCGATTTTGGAATTATTTATCCTGAGCAATGTTTGCATCACTATTATTGGATTACATGAAGTTTAGACATAATATCTTAATATAAATAGCAATAAAAGCAATTGTTGTTTATGTTCTATGTTATTTTGCCGGCTCATCAACAGAACTAGGCTGGGTGCTATTGTAATAGCCATTTTGATAAGGATCATTAGCCCTACTTTCACCATCGGCCCACTGACTCCATTCTTGCTTTTCTTGTGGTGAAAGGTTTCTCCAGTAGTCATCATTGGCTTTTTGCAGTGAAGAATAGTAAGCAGAGGAATCATCTTTAGCCACTTGATTACCATTGCTGTTCTGTTGAGTGCTTTGCTTAACAGATTGTGATTTGGATTTTTGCCGATTTGATTGAGAATTAGATGGCTTAACACTTTGACTTTTAATTCTTCTAGCATGTCTATGCTTATGTTGCTTTAGTTGCTTTTCTTTTTTTAAAAGTCTACTGTGTTCAGATTTTAAATTACTAAGTTTTGATGAATGATCACCATTTCCACAAGCAGTTAAAGACATTCCCACCAGTGCAGTAGCACAGATTAAACATATCTTTTTCATGAATTACATCCCCCAAATAGTAGAAATTACTCATTGTAATAATTAGGGTCTCTAGAAGCCCAATAATCATGATTTGCTTCAATATAATCGTATCGTTGCTGTGGAGTGGCATTCTGATACATAGAACCGTTCCAATTATCATCGTTTTGGGCATCATTCCATAACTCTGGGTCATTATGCCAATCTCCAGAATGACGGTTATCACTCTTATTAGAACTGTTAGAAACAGTTTGAGAGATGGTATTAGGCTTTAAGCCATTCTGTGAAGTCGATTTATTAGCGCTGATAGAATCGTTATCTTGATCGACATTTATCGTTTTTAATTTATCTAATCTGTAAGTTCTTTTGCCTAAAAAGTGACTATCACTACCTTTAGTAGCTTTAAGGATAATTGACTTCTTATTGCTATCAAAGTTATAGGCAGCACGGCATTGTACAGTACCGTTTTTCTTAATGGCTTGGTTCTGATCGTGTAGCACTTGATTGCTAGTGTCAGGTGGTAGTGCGCAAACTTCGAGCTTATCTTCAGTATTTTTGTTATCTTGGTAAGCGTTAAATACGGATTGCCAACCTTCAATAGCATTGATATCCTTATCAGTTTTATTAGTGATAGTGTAGTCAAAACAAACTAAATTCTTGTTATTAGTCGTTTCACTTGCTTTGTATATTTGTACCTTGTCAATATGAATCTTGATATCGTGTAAGTTGGCTGTTGTACCATTAAAGTAGTATTTTTCTTTTGTAGTATATGTTGTGTAGTTTGATGAGCTCTTCTTAGTGGACGATAGAGTACCGCAAGCTGACAAACTGAAACATGATATGACTATAGCAAAAATGAGGTAAACTATTTGCATTCTTGAGCTCTTCATCTAATCATCACCCTTTGACTTAGAAACATCATCCAGTTTTTCCAAGATACTGATTACTTCGTCCACGTCCTTATCGTGTAGTGAATTTGTTATGTTGTTGATTAGTTTATTTATCCGATTTATAACAATATGTTTTTTATGTGAGTCATCGAATGAGTCGTCATTACTAGGAATATATTTAGAAAGAATATATTGTAGTTGGTAAACAGTGTTAACCATCCTGATCTTTTCACCATCAGATAAGTCTGTATTGCTTATATTTCTAGTATTTTGTTGGAATAAAGTATTGAAATTTTTAAGCGCGTCTATATTGCTGTTGACGGGCGCCATCCTATATCCACCAGTGTTGTTTATATTGGACTTGCCTTTTAAATAATCAACGTTCACATTAAAAAAGAAAGCAAGGCTAATCCAATTTTCGATTTTTGGACGACGCACTTCTCGCTCATACTTTGAAATTGAAGCAGGAGATATGGAAACACCTCTTTTCTTCAATTCTTTACTAAGTTGGTCAATGGAAAGACCTCGCTTTTGCCTCAATTCTTTTATACGGTTCATAGTTTCACCACCTTATCAAAGCTCTTTCATAATACCACAAAAAGGTTCATTTCAGTACAAAAGTATTGACAATACATTTGTACTGGTTTATTTTTGTGTCTGGTGAGTACATTTGTACTGAAAGGAGGTGTGATTATGTCCGAATACTTTAGCTACAAGCAGGCCATGCAATACATAGGCATTAAATCAAAAGTTACCTTTGATAAATACCTTAAAAACGGTTTACCAACAATCAAAATTGGAAATTCCAAACGTATCAGTAAATCTGATATTGATAAGTTCATGGCTGATCATCGTGTCGTAGCAACACAAGACAAGTAAGGGGATGATCTGAATGAAATTACGAGTTGAGAATTGGAATGGTAATTTAATTCGATTCATCAGTTCGGATAATAATTGGAAAGCTATCGGTTTTGATGTTGCTAAGGCATTAGGCTACAAGCAACCAGACCATGCAATTCAGCAACACGTTTCAGGACAAGATAAACAACTAATTAACTTGGGTTCCCTCCTAAATCAGGCGGGAACCCCAAAAGGTGGTTCACCTGTAATGCTTGTTATTAGTGAGTTCGGAATATATGATCTTGTTTTCAGTTCAAAAATGAAACAAGCAAAAGAATTTAAACGGTGGGTCTATCAAGTCATCCAA
The DNA here is from genome assembly GCF_001436045.1 of Limosilactobacillus frumenti DSM 13145. Taxonomy (GTDB): domain Bacteria; phylum Bacillota; class Bacilli; order Lactobacillales; family Lactobacillaceae; genus Limosilactobacillus; species Limosilactobacillus frumenti. The sequence goes on along the minus strand of NZ_AZER01000016.1, from coordinate 498,356 downwards.
CAATTGCGAAAACAATCCGGGCTTGAAGAATCTGAAGCCTTGAAAATGCTTGATGCTCGCATTCAACAGCAGGCAATGGAACGCCTGGATGCTGATAATGAAGTGGATTATATCAAGGCCAACTCCATTGCTAATAAGGCGGTATCTACTAAGTATGGTTTGCCAAAGATGATTGCTAAGCGTGATATGACCCCAGCTATGAAGCGTGATCGTCCAATGATTCTTAACGATGTTGTGGACCTAATGAATGCTAAACGGCGGTTTGGACTTGATGTTTCTGTATCACAAACTATTTATCACAACCTAAATAAGGAATCGAGGTGACCATTATGGACGCAACAATTCAAATGCAATTGCCAAGCGACTTGCAGCGGGCCATTACCCGCATGACCAGCCAGGCGATCGAGCAGGCACTAATTGAAGCCAAAGAAAAAGATGGTTTCCCGCCTTACATGACTAAGACCGAAACCGCCAAGTACTTACATATTGCACCTAAAACACTTCTTGACTTGGAATCTCGTTACCATGACATTCCCACCATTGAGATTGAAGGTGTGACCCGTTATCAGCGGATTGCACTTGATGAGTGGATGCAACGACACCAATTGAAAAGGTAGATTATCGACAGCCCGCCAGCGTGGATAATTTGGAGGTACACCATGAAACTATTAGCAACTATTGACCAGCGTATTCTTGCATTTTGGGACACAGCACCAAGTGAACGGCTGTGGGCTTACTTAGCAAGCATGCCCGTTGTCGTATTAATTATTGATGCACTCACACGATTCATCTAATGAGGGGATGGTTTACATGAAGTTAAACAAAGACGACAGATTGTTAAAAACGGCTTTACTGAATGATGTTGCGGGCAACATCGCAACCCTACAGGGAAAAGCTAAAACCACCATTAATGGTGAAAAGCCAAATGACCAAGAACTAATCAGTGAAGCCATTGATGACTTAGAGCAACTCAAAAAATTAATCTAAGAGGTGAAATTATGGCACGAAAGTTAGATAAAGAAGAACAACGCATTATGGATTTATTGCCAAAGGGAATTGACCGGCCTCGACCCTTAAAAGAGCTAATTAATCTCACAGGCTGGAGCAGTCGCAAAGTTCGGGGAACGATCAACCGTTTAATTGTGATTCATCATCAACCAATTGGAGCAAGATACGAGCATCCAAACAATGGTTACTTCATTATTACCAATGACAAAGAACGGTCTATTGCCCTTGCTCCACTTACTTCTCAAATAATGGTAATGACCAAGCGAGCACAAGTAATCGGTAATGCACAGTTAGGAAATGAAGAATGATGTTCAGACAAAATAAAAAGGCCGTCAAATGCTACTCACCGACCAAAGTAGTTAGCATTTAACAGCCCAAAATATAAGCATTGCAACGGTTTCCCGTTGCTTGCTTATTCTAACATGTAACTTTTGATATTGGGGCAATCATCCCTAAAAATGGAGGAATAAGATCATGAAACAATTCAGTATCGACAAAGTGGAGAATGTTCAAATCACATTGGATACCGTGAAGGGATTGTCAGCAACGTTTAATGACCTAATAAGCGATTCAACAACGCTTTTTACCAATTACCCCTCAACTGATAAGGGCAAGCAGTACCAAGCAAAACGGCTTTGGTTTAAATTGCTAACTCTGTCTAACGCTTCCGAAGATACTATCAACCAGGCTGAAAAACAATTGAATGAGGCTGTCAGCGCATATTACAAAGGGGACGATGACCAATGAATCTTGTAACTTTAACCGCCCCAGATGGACGCAAAGAGCGTTGTGACATTAATACTACATATCTTGCCTTGTTGAGCTGGTATAAGTATTTGAAGGATGTTGACCAGGCCAAAAAGCCAAACGACTTAGCTAACTGAATTGGTGAATTTGTTGGAGATAATATTGGGCGAGTTCATACTTTATTGATTTATCTTGATGGTTTCAATGATGATCTATATTCCAAGTTGTCACTATTAACGCACAATCGCAATGAGGATGTAACCCGCTTATATTTCATCATGAAGTCAATTGGCAATCCTAATTACTTAACTCATAACAAAGGTAAAGAGCGTAATCGCCAAAATCTTATCAACCGGATTAAGCAAGTCACCAATAATGACCCAGACACGTTAAAACGGCTTATTGAACTAACAAAGTTATTTGTTGATGGCGAATTATATTACAACAAACTGGAGGAATTTCATTAATGGCTGAAAGAAGAATGATTAGTCGGAGTATTGCAGAGGATGACCGCTTCGTTGATATGAATCCTATTAGTAAACTGTTGTATTTTTATCTTGTCTTAAATGCTGATGACGATGGCTTTGTTGGAAGTGTTAAAATGATTAACTTTTTGACAGGGGCTAACGCCGACAATTATGAGGAATTGTTAGATAATAATTTAATCCTAAAGCCTACCCAGAGCGGTGTCTATGTTATTACAGATTGGTACTCTCAAAATAAGATTGAAGGTAAAATTTACAAGCCTACAGAATTCCTATCGATTCGAGAATTGCTCTACATAAAAACGAATTTTGCATATACTCTTAATCCATCTGATGATGATGTAATGGCGCCTGTTAATGCATGGATTAAAAATGGCCGAGACAAGAAAACATCGCCAGAAATCCAGTTACAACAGTATTCTCACCACTTCCAAGAAACTTCTAAGAAAGTTCCTGGAAGTGTCGAAGAAACATCATCGAAACTTCTTGCACAGAATAGAATAGATAAGATTAGATTAGATAAGAGTAGAGTAGACAAGACAAGAAAAGATCAAGTCAGCAAAGATCAACATAGATCAACGCACACGGCAACAACTACTTCTAATAAGGGTTTGGGGAAAGATTCTTCGTCATCTGTCGCTTCTACTTCCACTATGTATAATAATGCTACTATTGCAAGCACCGAAAGACCGTCAATGGAAAACCGATTAGCGGTGAATGATGAGATTGAATCTCTCTTCGATTCACTGAATCGTGAGTTTGACAGCAATATTCCTTATGATGACCAGCGCCTAGTGGTAATCTTCACTGACTTACTCAATAAGTACAAAATGTCTTTTGTTCAAGAAGGAATAAGTCAGTTAGCATCAACAAGATCAGGACAATCAGATGTTAATAGTATTAAGAATCTGGTAGTTAATCATCTGTCGGATGCTATTGAGCAGGTTACAGTTGGATAATCTCTATATACAGATTAGATAGCCAATAAAAGGGCAGTTAGGGCACACTATAAAAAGATTGTCATATTTGACGGGTGTTAAAAAGCTATGGTGTTACTTTGACCGCTAAACATTAACATCCCCTAACCGTTGTCATTTCAACGAAAATAGGGGATGCTTTGTTATTATTGAGCGGAAAAGGATGAAAATGTAGTAGGATTCTGGTTTCATAGTGTGCATATCAATCGTGAACATACGTTTATTTTGAAAAATTACCCTGTTTTAAAACGACTAGCAGGCAATTAATATAATTTAATCATCTTAAACCCAAAATGGCTCAGACGGCTTTAAAATCGAATCTAAGTATATGCAGATTTTTCGGGCATAAAAAAGGCGCACCATAATCGGCACGCTCACGCAATCAATCAAACAAGCCAATTATATTGGAGCTGTTTAAATTATCAATCATCCCCACTGTAGACGTGAAAAGCGCTAGTCAAGAAGCTAAAAACTATCTGAAAAGTTTTGAGGATTGGAATCTGATCTATAGTCGCCGAAAAATTAGTAACTTAGCTAATCCAATTGAACATCAACAAGCAAAATATGAACTCGTTGAAAGAAGAACGGTAGTTAGTGCAGTCAATCAGATTGATCCTAGCAGTGCAATTATTTTAGAATGTCGCTTTATCAAGAAGTACAGCACTCAAAAGACGATTGAGCAGTTGGCACGCCATGATATTACTATCACGGTTGGCAACTTTTACCACCGACAGAGAAAAGCATTGTTATTGGCTTATGAGTTCATGCCTAAAAGCCACACGAAAATAGTTAAGTAACCAGCTTGAATAAAGCAGAATGGAGATGATTTTGAATGAGTTGGTATCGTGGACGCTATGTATTTAACCGAAATAATCTAATGCAGATGATGACAGAAAGCAAAAAAGATTATCATTTCAGAGTTAGAAATAAAGACAAAGCAGACCCCACAGTTGTTAGTTTTGTGTTCTCTGACAGTATTAGCAAAGATAGACGGTTATATAGTGCTTGCCGTGTTATCTATGAACATTACAAAGAATACTGTAATCAACAAGGACTAAAGCCGTTAACCAATCGCAAGTTCAAGCAAAACATGGAGTTACTGGGGTTCGTGTATCAAAAGCACCGTCGCTTTTATGCAGGATATTACAGTAACAAGGTGACGACCGCATACAAGAATATCGGAATAATGGCCGATTAGTTCCATACAATGTACAACCATTAGGGATTGCCTAAACATTGATACAACGGCAACACAGTACCAATAGTATTGGGCAAAATTGGACATCATGAGAGCATTTGTAGTTACTAAAATGTAGGAAAATGTTACGTTATACCGTGATTCGTAGTTAACAATCGTTACCTTTGATCGAATGGCAATAAGCGTTGGTATTACAGGAATTATCACAAAAGGCAAGCGCAATAATTAGGGGCTTTTAACTGTCGAATTTGAACATAAAGAACCTGTCAAAATACTATATTGATAGTGAATTCGTAGTTAAAGGGGATGATCGTGTTGAATGATGAGATAGATAAATTTATCAATGATTACTTACAGTAAATAAAGACCATTGCTCTATACATGCTAGGGCGATGGTCTTTGAGTTAAAAAGATTCAATTAATTAAAATATTCTAGTTGTTTAACTCTTTAGATAATTCATCAATAGAATTAAATGACTGGTAATTACCGTCTTTCAGCTCTTTTAATGAACGGTCAATACTTGATGGACGATTAGTCAATTCAAAAGGGATGCCATTAGTATTATTTATTTGATTCAAGAACTAGCTCAATTGCCAAAAGCAAAAGGACAACCTAAGAATTACTTAGATTGCCCTTTAATTTTGTACCACTCAATAAGTCAATTATAATCCTGTAATGACTTACAGCGAGCAATAAACAAAAAGCGTCCTACATGGCGCCTTCAACGGTATATATTCAAACAGAATCATTATATCATCTCCCAAATAAACTTTATTTTTGGTGGGGATGATTCCTAATTCTGACAATTCAGACACCCTAAAAAGAGAAAAAGCACCATTTTTTCCGCAAAAGTTCCGCAGGCAAAATAAAAAGACCACTGAAAACAGTGATCTGACACGCTGACGGGAAGAAATGTTTTTCAACAATTTTTCAACAATTTCTTCAAAAGATACCTTTTATTGGCATTTTTCAAAATTAAGAATGCTGATATATCAACGTTTAGCGACTAGTAAAAAGTATTTAAAACTAAAAAAGTGCCCCAAACAGGATTCGAACCTGTACATGGAAACCCATACAACGACCTGAACGTTGCGCGTCTGCCAATTCCGCCACTGGGGCAACAAATTGCTATCAATCACTTGACAACAATAAATAGTATACAGACTCTTTCGATAAATTACAAGACTTTTAATCAATCCTTCTTCAAGAATTGGATCATTGTCCCATAACCTGTCAAAACTAAAAACTTAGGGGCAACTTGGACATTGGCGACATTCGTTGTAAAGCGGATGTTCACCACACCGTCCGCGTGCTTGCTGTTTGCCCGCTCTTTTAATTTTTCACGGACTTCATCAAACAACTGGTCCATTGATTCGAATGCATCGATAGAATCACTCGGTAACATTAAATGAGCAGTTGCATTGACGATTCCTAAAACTTTGTGGGCTTGGGGAAAAGCTTCAGTTGAAAGAAACATTTTATCACTTCCTATTTGATTCCATTATACAGGATAATTTAGCTAATGCTTCCGTACTTTAAGATTATCAATGCCATAATTGTTCGCTTAAATCGAACTATTACCAGCAAAAAGAAAATAAAAATAGTCAATTCCTTGGTCATTCCACTTGGCGAAAGTCATATGGTAAAGTATGATTAAATTAGTAAAGAGCCTTGTTAGGGGAGTGATCGTTATCGGAAAGATTTGTTTAAATAACATGGTCTTTCATACCTATAATGGTGTGTTTGATGCAGAACGGCAGCTAGGACAGAAATTGGAAATTGATTGTCTGATGACCTATCCTATTGAGGAGCAAGTTCAGGACGATGACCTGCACGAAACAGTTAGTTATGCAGACGTTTACGAGACTATTCGTCAATTTGTTAGTCAGCACCACTATAAGCTGATCGAGAGTTTGGCTAACCATTTGGGAAAACAAATTTTGCGTGATTATCCCCAATTACAGGCAGTTCATCTAAATATTCGGAAATATAACTTGCCAATTGAGGGCGTCCTCAATAATGCTGAAATCGAGGTTGATTTCCACCATGAACAAAATGATTGAAGCGGTGTTAAGCTTAGGTAGCAATATTGGCGACCGGTTAAGCAATCTTCAAACGGCTGTCCGAATGCTTAACAGCCAGCAAGCAGTGACGATTACGTCTATATCGTCGGTATATGAAACTGAACCAGTCGGTGGGGTTGAGCAACAAGCTTTCTATAATATTGCGATCATTTTACAGACGAGTTTAGACGCTCAACAGTTGCTGGACTTACTGCACGATATTGAGCAGCACTTACACCGGAAAAGACTGATTCACTGGGGACCACGGACGATTGACTTAGATATTATTTATTATGGTCAGGAACACATTAATACGCCGACGCTGACAGTTCCTCATCCAGAAATGGGGAATCGCCGGTTTGTGTTAATTCCCACTTTGGAAGCGATGTCCAAAGATGACGTTCACTACCAAGCAGTTCAGCGACTATTGGACACGACAACCGACCATAATTGGCTCAAAAAGAAGTATTCAAGTGAGGTGTTAGGATGGACCAAGTGAAAGTTGAAAGGGCAATTCATGATTTAATTGTCGCCTTGGGCGAAGACCCTGACCGTGAAGGCCTTCGTGAAACGCCAACACGGGTTGCTAAAATGTATGGGGAAATTTTCTCTTCGCTTAATCATCGACCAGAAGAATTTACTAACTATAAAGTCTTTCACGTTGATGAACAACCGGAAATGGTATTGATTCAACACATCCCCTTTTACTCCATGTGTGAACACCATTTTCTACCGTTCTTTGGGTATGCTAACGTCGCGTATGTTCCACGTAATGGTCGGGTGATTGGCCTAAGTAAGATTCCGCGGTTAGTGGACTTTGTTACCAAAAAGCCGGGGATGCAGGAACGAGTTACGACTGAACTGGTTGGCGAATTACAGCGTATTTTAGACCCCCAAGGGATTGCAGTTACAATTGTTGCCCGCCATATGTGTATGGAAATGCGGGGAATTTGCAAGGCTGGTCAATTTACGTACACTGATAAGTTTACTGGTGATTTTCATGACCGCCAGGATCTTCGTCAGGAATTTTTGCAACAAACGAGGCAAACACAGTGTTAACTTACCAGCAATTAGTCCATGAGATGAACCAGTCAATGTTGGGTGGGAACGATGACCGGGTGCCATTATTAAAACGCGTACTATCTGCACTTGGTCATCCGGACCACGATTATCAAATTATTCACATTGCTGGCACAAATGGGAAAGGTTCAACAGGCTCACTCATTGAAAAAACTCTTCAGGGTGACGGAAAGCGTGTTGGCTACTTCTCGAGTCCTGCGATGGTCGATCAACGTGAACAAATCAAAGTCAATGACCAAATGATTAGTCCGCAAGATTTTGTTAAAACCTATCAATATATTGCAGAGCGGTTACCTCACGGAGTTACCGCGCCAATGCTATCGATATTTGAGTGGTGGACTTTGATCATGCTTCAGTACTTTGCTGATCAACGAGTGCAGTGGGCCGTTATCGAATGTGGGCTCGGTGGTCAAGATGATGCGACTAATGTCATTGATGCGCCCTTATTAGCGGTGATTACTCATATTGCTTTAGACCATACCAGAATATTAGGATCTACAATCAAACAAATTGCCCAGGCCAAGGCCGGGATCATTAAACCGGGAACCAAGGCCATTTTCCTGGCTCCACACCAGGAAACGGTTGCAGTAACGGTTATTGCTGACCAATGTCACCGTCAACGTGTATCCTTACATCGAGCCGACACTATTCATATTGTTCGTCAGGGCCAACAGGTTCAACTAACAGTTGCTGGTCAGCAAATTAATAGTCGGCTTAACTTGCTGGGTACCTTTCAAGATGACAATGTCCGGACTGCCGCATTGGTTGTCAACTGGCTGATTGCCCATCATCAAATAAAGAGCTGGCAGTCATTCTGTCACGTGATGGCAACTATCCAGATTGCGGGACGGATGCAGGTGGTTCAACAACATCCGTTAACCATTTTGGATGGTGCTCATAATCCGGATGCTGCCCGCCAGATTGTGGCAACGATGAAGCAATTGCCACGACACGGCCGTTTAATTATGGTGATCGGCTTTTTAGCAGATAAGGATTGGCAAACGATGGTTGACCTTTACCAGCCCATCGCCGATCAGTTGATTCTGACCAGTCCCGACAATCCACAGCGAGCATTAACCCTCAGCGCTCTTCAATCAGCGTTACCGGGCGGACTCCCAGCAGCAAACGGCCATGATGCTATGGTCTTGGCCCAAAAGTTAGCGACTCCAGAAGACACGGTTTTAATGACCGGCTCGTTTTACTTAATTAAGGAAGTGGAAAAAGATTATGACTGAATACTATATTGCAACTCATAACCCTAATAAGATTGCTGAATTACAGCGCATTTTAACCTGGACTGGTAACCATGGTCGGCCATACACTGATGTGATGCCCAAGCAGCGGTATCCAAAGGAGAGTAACGATTCTTACCGGGCTAATGCCATCAATAAGGCCCTCTTTATTAGTCACCTGCTTCCTAACAAATACGTCATTGCTGATGATTCAGGGTTACAATTAGCGGCTTTTCCAGATTGGTTGGGAGTGACAACTGGTCGCGATTTGGCAGCTTATCCCACCCCGGAAGCCTATGATGAGGCCATCTTAAGTAAATTAAAGGGACACGAACGAGGCTTCACAATGGTATCTTGGTTAGCCTGTGCTTATAATGATGAAATTATTGCGACTAGCCGAGCAATGATCCATGGTCGCGTCGCTCATGAACAACGCGGTTCTTATACCAAGGGGTTTGACCGGATCTTGATTCCAACTGGAGAGAACCAGACCTTAGCAGAAATGCCGTTCAATGAGCGTTACTACTACTTAGTACGGTCTAAGGCAGTCAATCAATTGCTCGCTAAGCTGAGGGGGCGGCAACGATGAAAATTATGGAAATGCCATTGCAGAATAATCGAACTAGTCTTGGTCAGGAGACTATCAAATATTTTACTAATGTTCACCGGCAAGTTGCTTTGACGTGGGTGGCTAATCCAGAAGAATTACCAGCTGTTGAAGCATTCTTGAACCACTTTGATTGCCCGCTGGCGTTTGATTTTCAGAAGGCGTTGGTTAATTTTTTGCTTCCCCAAGACGCCTTGTCAGTGCTTCAACAAGCAATTAGCCAACAGTGGCCCCAAGACCAAGTCCTGGGGTCATCAATTGCGGCCATTGTCAAGGAGCACCAACTAATCTGGCAAGCGGGGCGGTTCGCATTTAATTTAACGTCAATGGGGTTGGTATATGCTATTCTGAACGTTACGCCAGATTCTTTCTATGACGGTGGTCAATTCAATTCTCCTGACAAGATGTATCAGCAAATCGATAAGCTGGTGGCCGCAGGTGCTGATGTGATTGAAGTCGGTGGTCAAACCACTAAACCGGGTGGATTTAACGAAATTAGTCCCGAAGAAGAAATTGACCGGATCAGTCCAGCAATTGATTTCTTACAGGAACATTATCCGCAGATGCCAATTGCGGTTGATACCTATAAATTACCGGTCATGAAGTTTGCGTTGGATAGGCACGTTGACATCATCAATGATGTGAATGGATTTGAAACACCAGAGAAGCGGTCGTTGCTAGCAGATAGTCAGGCCGGCTTGATTACGATGCATAGTAATCGGAACCAAGAATATAATGATTTAGGACATGCAATGGTGCACTTCTTTCAGGAAAACGTCAGTGCATTAATCAGTGCTGGCATTGACCGTCGTCGGATCTGCCTTGACCAAGGAATCGGCTATGCTAAAGTGGCAGACGGTCATCAGGATATGACAATGATGCGTAACATTAATTTACTTACGCAATTCAACCTGCCATTGCTGGTGGCAATTTCGCGGAAAGGCTTCGGCAAGCAGCTATTTGGGTTAGATAAAAAAGACCGCCTGCCGGTAACATTGGTGGCTGAAGCAGCAATGTACCAGCATGGTGGTCGGGTATTCCGTGTTCACGATGTTGTCGAAACAAAGCAATTAGTCAAGATGCTTGCGACAATTGATCAGGCCTACTGGGTTAAGCCAGCAGACAAGCAATCAAGAAATTAAGAATCAATCCGATGGTCATCAGGCGCGCATGACGGGGGTTGCCAAATGTTTCGCGCTTTTCCCGAAAGGCAATTTCCATTAAACAGAAGACAATGGTAACCAGGATTAACCAGAGAATTTGCCAGATGATTAAGTGGGGAAATTCAACAATAATGCGGACAATGATCGCCACAAGTAAAATGAAAAATGAGAGGCGACTAGCGCCCAGCCAATCGGCGACATGCTTTTCCATTTTGGCTTTAGTGCCGGCGATTGATGAAACTGCTGCAAGAACCGTAATAAAAATGATTAAGTCGGACAGCATACTACCACTCCTTCAGTTTGATTTTAGCACTCTCGGCAGATTGCTACTATGGTCATTTGGCTTGAAAAAGTCGTTGAAAAAGTGTAGTCTTACGTATTGTGACCATTAATCTGAATTTATGAGGTGAGAATCAGTGGCAGATTTCGAAATTGGTGATTTAGTTCAAGGCAAGAAGTTCGGCCCGATGGATCATGACTTTACTGGGATTGTTGAAAAGGTCTACAACAATTCTATTATGGTTTCAATTCAAGATTTCGATCCAAGTGACAAGAGCGGTGTTAATGAATTAAACAATCGTGCCGTGATTCGTCAGAGTGAAGCCAAGATGATAAAGGCCGTTCCACGGACGGAAAAAGATGATGATGACGAGGAAGAAAAAGATGCCAAGTCATCAAGCAAGACCGCCGCAAAGAAGACGACCACTAAGAAGTCCTCTGCAAAGAAGAGCAAGACAACTAAAAAAACAACAAAAAAGGCTGACAAATAGGTTAGTTCGCGATATACTATGAAATGTGTTAATTGCATATTTCATTATGCGGGTATAGTTTAGTGGTAAAACTCAACCTTCCCAAGGTTGCGTCGCGAGTTCGATTCTCGTTACCCGCTTACTAAATAAGCGTCTATTTGAAGTATCATTACTTCAGATAGACGCTTTTTCATTAATCATTTTTAACTTGCTCAAGAACAGCTTTTAGCTGATCTGCGGAAGCCTGCATTTTCAGCTGTTCTTCGTGTGATAACGAATATTCGATAACCTGACCAATTCCTTGGCGATTAATCACGGCAGGAGTACCGAGGTAGAGATCATTGATACCGTATTGACCATCGAGTGGGGCTGAAATTGGGAGAACGCGGTTTTGATTTTCAATAATGGCACTAACGATTGCTGATAAGCACTTAGCAACTCCATAGAAGGTAGCGCCCTTCCGTTTGATAATCTCGGCACCTGCCCGATGGACTTGTTCTTCAATTTCCGCTCGTTCCTCGGCAGTGAAGTGCTTGATTGCATCTAGGGGACGTCCATTAATCATTGTCTCTGAGAAGGTTACAAATGACGAGTCACCATGTTCACCAAGTACCTGTGAATCGACTGCATTAACGGACAATCCAAGGCGTTGACTCAAGAAGAGACGCAGCCGTAATGTATCGAGTGATGTTCCTGTCCCGATCACGCGGTCTTTTGGAAATCCAGAGAAGTGCTGGGTCATAGTGGTCAGGAGGTCGACGGGATTACTGGAGATTACAAAGATTCCTTTGAAGCCAGTTGCCGTGATTTTGGTAACAATCTGTTTTAAAATGGCGACATTCTTGTGGATTAGGTCAAGGCGACTTTCGCCTGGCTTACGGGGAACACCAGCCGTAATGACAACGACGTCAGCATCGTGAGCGTCTTCGTAGTTCCCGGCTTTGACTTCAACTGGACTCGTGAGGGGTGTGATATCCGCAAGGTCGAGTGCGTCCCCCGCCGCCTTTTCACGGTTCCTGGTTACAATGACCAGCTGGTCGACTTCATTAGTTGTTTGGAGTAAGGAATAGGCAAACGCTGAGCCGACCGCGCCATCACCAATTAAGACTACTTTATGCGAATATTGATTAATCATGTTTTTCCTCCTGGTGAAGAGCGTGTTGAGCGGCCCAGTGATTAATCGGGCCAAATTTATGACCAACACTAATTTCGTTGGCAATGGCTGCATAGACGGCGTCCTTTGCATAACGAACAGCTTGGGCAATATCTTGCCCCTTCGCTAATTCACCGGCAATTGTTGCGGAGAAGGTATCGCCGGTGCCGTTAACGTGGGTTGTATCAACGAACGGCTTCGTTAATGTAAAGTGCTCACCATTTTCGAGGAGGACCACGTCGGTCACAGTATTTTGAGTTGGATCATTGTGTTCACCCTTAACAACCACATTCTTGGCACCCATCATGTGAAGCTTCTTTGCCGCGGCCAGCATATCATCAGTATTATGAATCTCCATTTCGGCAAGCTTTTGTGCTTCATAAAAGTTAGGGGTAATAACAGTTGCTAATGGAATGATTTTTTCGCGGAAAAGTTCATATGCCGATTGTTCCAGCAGCATGTTGCCATGCTTAGTAATGATGACTGGATCGACAACGAGGGGCCCAAAGTTAGCCATGGGGTAGTGCTCAGCGACGACCTGAATAACATCGTCGTTAGCAAGCATCCCCGTCTTGGCTGCCTTAATGTTGAAATCCGCTGCTAATACTTCAAATTGTTTTGCAATGAAGTCCGTGGGCATAATCTGTTGTGCTTCAATGCCATATGAGTTACCGGCAACAGCCGCCGTGAGGAGTCCATGGCCATAGACACCATCAGCAAAGAAAGCATGTAGGTCGGCAGGCATCCCCGCACTACCGTCACTATCATGACCAGCAATTGTGACTGCTTGTACTTGTTGATTAACCATTTTATCAGCAACCTTTCTAATTATTTGATGAAAATTGTAACATAATCATTAACATTTGTATTTACAAAACTGTTTGATATGATAATATAGTAACGAACCAATAATCGAGGAGTAGTACTTGTTTACTAATTTACAGCGATCCTACGTTGGTGTGAGGTAGGAAGTTAGAACAATGAAAGCGTGCCTCGTAGGCATTAAAATTTAATGAAAAAACGAGTGGAATTCTATTCAATTAGAGTGGTACCGCGGGAAATTCTCGTCTCTAGTAAGCAGTGCTTATTAGGGGCGTTTTTGTATAGGAGGAATTGTAATGAGTGAAAAAGAACAAGTTGTTTCAGCATTAGCTGCTGCTTTACCAGATCTAGGCGCGGCAGAAATTGCTGATAAGATTGAACGGCCAAAGGACTCCAAAAATGGTGACTTTGCCTTTCCAGCATTTTTCTTAGCAAAAACAATGCATAAAGCTCCTCAAATGATCGCCCAAGACATCGTGGCTAAGATAGACCAAAGCGGCTTTGACAAGGTTGTCGTAGCTGGCCCTTATATCAACTTCTATCTTAATAAGGCTAAAGTTGGGGCTAACATTTTGGAAAAAATTCTGAATGATCCTGAGCATTATGGTGAAATTGACTTGGGTCACCAAGCTAACGTTACAATCGATTATTCTTCACCTAACATTGCTAAACCAATGGGGATGGGACACCTGCGTTCGACGATGATCGGTGAAGCCATTGCCCGGATTCTGGAAAAGGTTAATTATAACTTGATTCGTGTTGACTACTTGGGTGACTGGGGAACTCAGTTCGGTAAAATGATGGCTGCTTACAAGATGTGGGGCGATAGCCAAGAAGTTCAAGATGGCTTGAAGAATGACCCAATTAACACCTTGCTGAAGTTGTATGTCCGGATCAATACTGAAGCTGATGAACACCCAGAATACACTGATGCTGGTCGTGAATGGTTTGCTAAGCTGGAACATGGTGACAAGGAAGCTTGGCGTCTCTGGCGTTGGTTCCGGACCATTTCATTGCAACGTTTCCAACGGGTTTACGATATGTTGGATGTCAAGTTTGATTCCTTCAATGGTGAAGCCTTCAGTGCTCAAAAGATGGATGAACCAATTCAATTACTCCGTGACAAGCACTTACTAGAAAAGAGTCGTGGGGCTGAAATTGTTGACCTTGATGAATACAATTTGCCACCATTGCTGATTATCAAGAGTAACGGAACAACCACTTACATTACGCGTGATTTGGCAACGGCTCTTTTCCGGAAGCGGATGTACGGTCACGCTAAGTCATTGTACGTTGTTGGTGCTGAACAAGAAGTTTACTTCAAGCAACTCCGGATGGCACTGAAGAAGATGGGCTTCAACTGGTGGAATCAAATTACTCACATTTCATTTGGTTTGATGAACCTGAATGGTAAGAAGATGTCCACCCGGAAGGGAAATGTTGTTTCTCTTGAAGATGTGCTGAATGATTCGGTTGATTTAGCACGGAAACAAATTTCTGAAAAGAACCCTGACTTGAAGAACCCTGATGAAGTTGCTAAGCAAGTCGGTATTGGGGCCGTTATTTTCCATGACCTGAAGAACTACCGGCGGAATGCGGTTAACTTCAAGTTGGAAGATGTTGTTAAGTTTGAAGGGGAAACTGGTCCTTACGTTCAATATGCTCGTGCGCGTGCCGAGAGTATTTTGCGGAAAGGCGGCATTCGGGACTTCTCTAATGTTGACTTAAGCCAAGTTGGTGACGAAGCTTGGGAACTGATTTCCTTCTTAGGTCAATACAGTAATGCCATCAAGCGTGCTGCTGATAACTATGACCCATCAGTTGTTGCTAAGTATGCGCTGGAACTGGCTAAGAAGTTTAACCAGTACTATGCTCATCACCGGATCTTGGATAATGATGCGGCTCAACCTGCACGGTTAGCATTAACCCAAGCTGTTTCTGATGTTTTAAAGTCGGCATTAGCTTTGCTTGATGTTAAGGCTCCAGACGAAATGTAATTCATAACTAAATTAATTATTAAAGGGACTGGGTATCACTGCTCAGTCCCTTTAATTTATTGTTAAGCTTGGCCATTAACTTTACTGGTCTGCAACCGACTATGGTAAAATGATGATCGATTTAATCGCAGTATAAATGGAGAGAGAAAGTAATGAGACGTTCACCTGAAGATGAAGAACAATCGACTGTTGGGCAACGGTTCAAGACATGGCTAAAACGCTTGTGGCACCAATTTCGGCAAAGCTTCAAGGCCTTCTGGCATCGTTACCAGTTAACGCGATGGATCATCGTTATTATCCTGGGGGTCTTTTTGATTGCCTCTACTTATCTAACATTCGTCGCTAAGACAGCTGATGTTAAAAATCTGGAGAATCGTTTACAACGGCCCACCATGATTTATGACCGTAAAAATCAATCAGCAGGGAGCCTGTATTCGCAAAAGGGCACCTATGTAAAGTTGGACCAAATTTCGGATAACGTTCCGGCGGCGGTCCTGTCCACAGAAGACCGGAACTTCTACCATGAGCATGGTTTCTCAGTTAAGGGTCTTGGTCGGGCTGGATTTTTACTGTTGAAGAATAAGTTGCTACACCGGGATTACATTTCTGGTGGTGGTAGTACCTTGACCCAGCAGTTGGTTAAGAATGCCTTCTTGACTCAACAGCAAACATTCTCACGGAAAGCGAAGGAAATTTTTATTGCGGTCGAGGTTGAGAATCAGTACAGCAAGAAACAGATTCTGACGATGTACTTGAACAACGCTTACTTTGGTCATGGGGTTTGGGGAGTCCAAGATGCTGCTCGCCGCTACTTTGACTGTGATGCCAGTGAGCTGACGGTGCCGCAAGCCGCAACTCTTGCTGGAATGTTAACTTCGCCCGGAATTTATGACCCGATTGTTCATCCTGACCTGACTAAGCAGCGTCGTAACCTGGTTATCCAGCTGATGGTTGAAAACCACAAGATCAGCCAGGCAAGTGCAAATACTTATAAAAAGGCCCCGTTACATGTAGTTAATGGGTACGTACCAAGTGATACTTACCGTTACCCATACTTCTTTGATGCAGTGATCGCCGAGGCGGAAAGTCGTTATCACCTGTCAGAAAAAGAAATTATGAACAACGGCTACAAGATTTACACCACCCTGGACCAAGATCAGCAACGGTCCATGCAGCAGACCTATGCGGATGATGATAACTTCCCAGTTGATTCGGCCGATGGGACGCGGGTCCAATCGGCATCTGTGGCCATGGATCCCAAGACTGGTGGGGTAACAGCCATTGTCGGCGGTCGAGGTAAGCATGTGTTCCGAGGCTTTAATCGCGGGACACAAATGCGCCGTCAGCCAGGGTCAACGATTAAACCATTAGTCGTTTATGCACCGGCACTGGAACATGGTTACTTCTACGATTCTACCCTCCAGGATAAAAAACAATCCTATGGTTCAAATAACTACACGCCGAAGAACTATGATGATACATACAGCGGCAGTGTACCGATGTATAAAGCCTTGTATGAAAGTTTAAACGCTCCGGCTGTCTGGTTGTTAAATAAGATTGGGGTTAACACTGGTTATCGGATGGCTCAGAAATTTGACTTGCCCGTTGAAAAAGGCGATCGGAACTTAGCTTTGGCCCTCGGTGGGATGACGAAGGGGGTTTCCCCAGAACAAATTGCCCGGGCTTACAGTGCCTTCGATAATAGTGGTAATATGCCGGAAAGTCATTTTATTACTAAAATTGAAGATGCATCCGGTAAGACAATCGTCAAGGCTCAAAAGACGAAGACTAAACGAGTTGTTTCGGCTAATACTGCTAAGAATATGACTTCAATGTTAATTGGTGTTTATGACCACGGAACCGGGCAAACTGCCAAGCCCGCTGGCTACACTGTAGCTGGTAAGACCGGGACTACTAACTCAGGGGTCAAGTGGGATGACCAAAATGACCGTGATAAGTGGATCGTTGGTTATACCCCTGATGTGGTTGTGGCGACGTGGGAAGGCTATGACGACACAAATGCTAACCACACCTTGAATGATATTTCGGCGCATAGTATTAACTCGCTGTTCAAAGCGGAAATGACCGGAATCTTAAATAATACGCCAAATACCAAATTTAATGTTGAAGATGCACAGGAACGGGCTCAAGCAAATACCGGCAATGATAAAGGTTGGGGATCATTCCTCAAGGATGGTAGTAACTTGATTAACCGGTTCGGCCAGACAATTAATAATTTTGGTGGTCGGGCAGAACAATGGTGGAATAATGTTAAATCCTTGTTCTAAACGCTACCTGTAGAGAGTGTCTTAATATGATACAATTGAAACTGATGAATAAAAGAAGGAGCGAATATCATGGTTAATATTTACGATACAGCTAACGACTTGAGCCGCCAATTAAAGGAAACTCAAGAATACCAAAATCTGAAGAAGGCTTTTGACGACTTGAAGGCGGAAAAGGACACCTTTGAAACTTTCAAGAAGTTCCAACAAATGCAAGCTAATGCTCAACAAAAGCAAATGGCTGGTCAAAAGCTTAGTCAAGATGAAATCAACGCTATCCAAACCATCGCTAAGGAAATTAGCACTAAGCCTGCTGTTCAAACCTTAATGAACCAAGAACGAGCCGTTGATAACATGCTTCAACAATTAAATAAGACGATTACTAGTCCAATCCAAGAATTGTACCAAGATGTTATGCCAAAGGGTCCCCAAGGTCCTCAAGGCCCACAAGCTAACAACTAAGCTTTGGAAGATAACTTTAACTAACTGGGTTCCAGCGTTCGGCGTGGCCGAAAGTTGGAACCCATTGTTGTCATGTTGAAATTAATGAAAGAGGAATGAACATGAAGTTTATTCATACAGGTGACCTCCACCTGGATAGCCCCTTTTTGGGACTTACTGAAATGCCTGATCAATTGTGGAAACAAGTGCACCAATCAACTTTTGCGGCATTTCAACGGATTGTAGATGCTGCAATTGAACAGGTGGTTGATTTTGTTCTTATTGTCGGCGATATCTATGATCGTGATCATCATTCGGCAGCGGCAGAAGACTTTTTTGCAGAACAGTGTCAACGCTTAGCTGACCACCACATTCCGGTGTACCTCAGTTACGGTAACCATGACTATCAACCGGTAACGAACCATTCACTTCTGCCTAGTAACGTCAATGTTTTTGATAATCAAGTGGAAACCAAGTTCCTGACTTTGCAAAATGGTCAGCGGGTTGCCATTAGTGGCTTCTCTTACGATCAGCGATGGTTGGATCAGGATTATGTAGCACAGTACCCTCAGCGAAAAAAGGATATCGATTGGCAGATTGGGATGTTGCATGGAGCTGTTCGTACCGGTAACGACCAGCAGGATCACTATGCCCCTTTCACAACTAGCGAATTATTAGCGCTTCATTATGATTATTGGGCACTGGGCCATATTCACAAACACCAGGTGTTACATGAACAGCCAGCGGTGGTCTACTGCGGTAATCCTCAGGGTCGTCACAAGAATGAAGATGGTCAGCATGGCTATTACTTGGTAGAAAGTCAGGACGATCGACTGATTCCAGAATTTCGTCCCGTTGCCCCAATTGAGTGGCACCAGGAGATAGTATCAATTAACAATGACGAAACTAGTCAACAGCTGGTTGACGACTTGGTTCACCAGATTGATAATCCCGCTACAGAAGACGCCTTTGCGATGGTCGAAATTAAATTACCGGCTGACCAGCTTAGTGCAGGCCTTAAACGTCAGGTATTAGCCGGATCAATTCTAGAACGCCTGCAAAATGCTTGTGAGGACCAGCAATTACGGTGGTGGCCATATCAGCTCAACCTGCAATCAGCCAGCACACAATTGCCTAAGATTACCGACTTAGATGAAAAATACTGGTCAGAGTCAGCCCAGCAAGTCTTTACCAGTGATCAGGTCATGGCTCTAGCTGGCAAGCTGGCTAACTACCCGTTTATTGCTGATCATTTGGAAGACCAGCAGCTGGTTGCTGAATTGCAAAAGTCGGCAACCCAATTATTAGGGCAAGGAGGTGCGGACGACGATGAAGATTAACCGTGTCCATATTGATGGCTTCGGCAAGTGGCATGATCAGGATTTTAACTTTGAGGACAATCCAACGGTGGTTTTTGGTCACAATGAAGCAGGCAAAACAACCCTTGCTAATTTTATCTTGAGTATCCTTTTTGGTTTTGCTGATGGTCGGGGTAAAAACCGCTTCCAACAGTACCTGCCTAAGGATGGGACGGCCTATGGTGGCTCTCTGACAATCAATCAAAATGGCCAAGAATATACAATTAAACGGACCAAAGGTAAAAATGGGGGCAAGGTGACAATCACTGATATCAATGGTCACCATAAGCCAGTTTCTTTTTTGAACCAGTTAATTGGCCCCTTGGATCGTGACTTATACCGCGCAATTTATAGCTTCGGTAATCAGGACTTGATTACGGATGATCTGGACCAAGCAACTGTTGAGCAGCAACTCCAACAGGTTGGAGCAGTTGGCTCACAAGAATGGCTTGCGCAAAGTAATAAGTTAGCTAAACAGGCTGATGAATTGTACAAACCCCGGGGACGGAAGCAGCCAGTGGTCAAACATTTGAAGGAATATCAAGAACTACGTGGACGTCTCGCTGATGCCCGTGACCAATATGCCGAATACCAACAATTACAGCAGCAGGTGCAATCACTAACTAGTCAGCAACAGCGACTGGCAACACAACGGCCGGATTGCAAACAGCAGGTTGCCAAGCTTGAGCACCTTCAGCGGTTATGGCCGGTTTATCAAAATTGGCAGGCTGGTCAGCAGAAAAACCAGCTTCGGCACGAGATGAGTGATGAGACCATTGCCAAAGTGCAGGGATTGCAAACATCCTTAGCCGAAGTTCAGCGCCAATTAAAGGCAAATCAAGAAACGGTGGCACGGTTGAGTGGGCAGCAAGCAGGACTAGCCAATGAGCAAGTACAAGATTACCAGAATAATAAGGTCAAGTACCAACAACTAAAGGATCAGTTATTAACGTTGCAAATGAAGATGCAAAATCAATCATCTCAACAGCTGGCAGATTGGCAACGAGAACAATCCCAAATTGAAGAACGATATCATCGGCAACCATTGCCAGCGCCACTAGGGGAAAACGATTTGTTCAAACTGCATACGTTGTTAGAAACGACCACAAGTAGTCAGAAGGCCCCTGTCCTTGCTTTAAGCTTGGTGGGAGTTACTCTATTTATTATTGGCTTGGCGGTTCATACGTTACTATTGACAGTACTGGGCTTAGTTATCGCCATTGCTGGCGGTGTCTGGTATTATTGGACTAATTATCAAAGTGCTAAAAGTCAAACAGCAGCCATCCACCGTTTTGGTAAGCAACATGGTTTATCGGCTTTTCCAACCAATCAGTGGATTACTATGCAAGCAGACTTACACCGGTACCAGGAGCTTCAACGTCAGGTCCAGGTTAGCCATCAGGCAACGGTTTCTTTGACTAAGCAATTTCAAACTCTGCGTCAGCAACTGCCCCGGTTTGTCCAGGGCAGTGATGATGACGCACTGATTAATAACTACCGTCAATGGCTTGTCCAAATCGAGGATCAAACGCAACAAGCTAATCAATTGGGCCGGGAACTCAGTCGTGAACAAAAGCAGGTGGTTGATTTGCAAAACCGACAGTCAACAATGGAAAAGCAATTATCAGCTTACTACCAGCAAGTGGATGTTCATGACGCTAATGAATTTAGTCATTATCTAGCTACCCGTGCTGCGGCTCAAAAACAGGCAGTTACGCAGTCAGCATATGATCAGCAACTGAGTGATCAGGATAAACAGCAATTGGCTAGATATGACAATGAAGCAGATTTAAGTCAGAACTTAACTGCTGCCCACCAGAAACTGGCGGCTAACCAACAGCAAAGCGAAGAAATTGTCACCAAATTGGCTCATCTAAAGGTAACGATTGAGGACCTCGTCAAGAATGGCACCTATAGTCAACTGCAGCAAGAACAAGCCAATCTCGAGACGGTGATCTGGCAAGAGAGCCGTCAGTGGTTGACTTACCAGTTGGCTATTAAATGGATTCAACATGCACTCCAACTAGCATCGGCGGACCGCTTTCCAAAGATTGTTCACCAGGCTGAACAGTTCTTTACTACATTGACGAATAAACATTACTCGCAAATCCTGCTGAATGATGAAGGAATCCAAGTGATTGATGATCATCAACAGACTTATCAAGTAGAGGAACTTTCTTTAGGGACCGCCGAACAATTA
This sequence comes from Limosilactobacillus frumenti DSM 13145, assembly GCF_001436045.1. GTDB lineage: Bacteria > Bacillota > Bacilli > Lactobacillales > Lactobacillaceae > Limosilactobacillus > Limosilactobacillus frumenti. Next base: position 476,790 of record NZ_AZER01000016.1, on the reverse strand, counting down.
TTTATTGCCTTACGTTTAGGATTTATCATGGTTATTGCGGACCAGTTAAAATTACCAATTTTAATTGATGATGGCTTTGTTAATTTTGATCAAGTTCGTCGTCACAAAATGATGGCCATCTTAAATCAGTTAGCTGCGAACCAACAGGTAATTTACTTTACCGCTGATGAACGGGCCCTTAATTGGTCTGCGGCAGTGATTGATTTAAATAAATGTGAATAAATATTGAAAAACTCTTAAACATTTTGGACTTCTAATTCGTGCCGCTTTCTGATTGTGGTATATTAGATTGGTAAGTTTTCGAATTAAAAATTATAGAAGGATGTGTTCTTTTGAAATCTAAAAAGTTATTAGCAATTCTCGCTAGTGTGACTTTGATTCTGCCATTGGCTGCCTGTGGTAGCAAAGCTGTGGCAACGACTAGTGGTGGGAAGATTACCGAAAGTGAATACTACAGCAGTATGAAGCAAACCAATTCCGGTAAGCAGGTTCTTCAACAGATGATCCTTGATAAGGTATTGGAAAAGCAATATGGTAAGCAAGTTTCTGACAAGGAAGTTAATGCTCAATATAATACCTACAAGAACCAATATGGATCTCAATTTTCAGCCATGCTTCAGCAAAACGGTTTGACTGAAAAGTCCCTGAAGCAACAAATTCGTTCCAACCTGTGCTTGGAAGCTGCTGTTAAGGCGCATGTCCACATCACCAACAAGCAGATTGACAAGCAATGGACTAAGTACCAGCCAAAAGTTCAAACTGCCGAAATCCTGGTTGGCAGTAAGGAAGATGCCCAAAATATTATTGATCAGATGAATAATTCTGACAGTCCTTACAAGACTTTTAAGAAGTTAGTCAAGTCAAAGTCTACTGACAGTTCTAATAAGAACGTTGGTGGTAAGGTGGCAGCCTTTGACAATACTTCCACCGCTGTTGATTCAGCATACAAGAAGGCCGCTTTCCAATTGAAGACTGGTGAATACACAAAGGAACCAGTTAAGACTGACGATGGTTACCAAGTTATTTACATGATTGAACACCCAGCAAAGGGTAAGAAGAGTCAACACATTAATGATTTGCGGAACCAAATTGTGCAAGAAAAGATGAATAACTCAACATTCTTACACAAGGTGGTTGCTGATGTCCTGAAGAAGGGGAACGTCTCCATCAAGGATAATGACTTAAAGAACATTCTTGATGAATACCTGAATTCCAACGCTACTACTGCTAATAGCAATAGTGGTTCACTAGGCCAGAATAGTTCCAACTCAAACAACAAGTAAACCAATATAAAAGGCGACCGTTAACGTCCAACGCAATGATTGAACGCTAACGGCCGCTTTTATTTGCAGCTATTTATTTAATTTTTCAATATCATGTTTTAGCTTATCAATCGTCGGTTGAGCCTGCGATTGCCAACGTTGCACATCACGCTGAACAGCGTCTTCCCAGCTAGCTGCTTGTCGACTAGCATGTTGCAAACCTTTAACGTTGGTGGCTAATCGTCGACTGGCATTGACAACATCCTTAACATCGCTGACGGCTTCATCTGCTACCGTCTTAACGGTTTTAGTTAAACTGCTTAATGATGGAATCTTGGATTGCTTTATATTTTTCATCATTGTAATCGCCTGAATTATCCTTAAAGATCATCTTGAAATCGTCGTGATCAGAGTAGCGTGGCACAAGGTGAATGTGGGAGTGGAAGACAGATTGGTAAGCAACCTTACCATTGTTATTGACGATATTCATACCCTTAATATCTGGATTTGAAGCCTTGATCGCACGGGCAATCTTTGGAATACGTGAGAAAACCGCTGCTGCAAGGTCAGGATCATATGCAAAAATATCCTTCACATGTTTCTTGGGTACAACTAGGGTGTGACCAGGAGTGCCTTGAGAAATATCGAGAAAGGCTTTTACAACATCATCTTCATAAACAGTGTAACTAGGAATTTCACCTTTGATAATTTTACAGAAAATACAATCGTCCATGTTCACTCGCTCCTTTTTACATTATTAACAATAGTATACCAAAAAATGACATCAAACCGTATTCTCACGATTAGGGGACCCTATGATATAATCAACGCTAGAACGATCAAAGGAGATTACCATGGCATTAGAAGTAAATCAAATTGTCGGCGGTTATTCACAAATACCGGTTCTTCATAAGGTCAGCTTCACCGTTAAACCGGGGGAATTAGTGGGGCTAATTGGCCTAAATGGGGCAGGTAAATCCACTACCATTAACCATGTAATTGGCTTACTGCGACCATTTTCTGGGTCCATTACTTTAAATGGGATCAAGATCGACCAAGACCCCGCGGAGTATAAGCGACAGATTGCTTATGTTCCTGAAGCACCGGTCTTATATAATGAATTAACGTTACGTGAACATCTGGAATTAACAATGACTGCTTATGGATTGGCCCCTGAGCAGACATGGCCACGGGCTCACCAACTTTTGAAAACCTTCCGCTTAGACAATAAGTTAGACTGGTTCCCAGCAGACTTTTCCAAGGGGATGAAGCAGAAGGTGATGATCTGCTGTGCCTTTATGACTAACGCCAAGCTATTAATTGTGGACGAACCATTCTATGGATTGGATCCGCTCGCTGTCCATGACTTGCTTAACCTAATTGAAGAACGAAAACAAGCGGGAACGGCAGTCCTGATGTCAACCCACGTTCTGGACACGGCCCAAAAGTATTGTGATCGCTTTGTCCTACTTGCTAACGGTCGGGTGCGTGCTCATGGAACATTAGACGAATTACGTGCTGAGGCTGATCAGCCAAATGAATCACTGGATGATATTTATCTTCGTTTAGCAAGGAATGATGACGATGAGTAGTTTATTTAGTCAACGTCGTCAAAAGCATTTTATGACGCTACTTAAGTATTGGCGACTCGTTTTTAATGATCACTTTGTCATTGCCTTATTCTTTTTGTTCGGGGCATTAGCTTATGGTTATTCTCAGTGGCTGCCACAATTGAATTCCCATTTGTGGTGGACACGGTGGCTACTGATCCTTTGGTTTACCATCCTGCCTCAACTTGGTCGACTGGCGACATTGCTTAAACGGGCAGATCCAATTTTCCTATTGCCCCAAGTTAAGGCGATGGAGAATTATCTTGACCATGCTTATCGCTACAGCGTTCTTTTAGCAGAGCTGATTACTATCGCAGGTACAGCTGTGGCACTGCCGTTCGCAATGACCACCGAGCGATTGACCAATGTGGACTTAATTATGATTGTGATCACCGCAATGCTCGCTAAGGAGAATTGGTTATTTACTGCCCGAAAATCCATTAGTTTACGCTGGTCAGCACAACGCTGGCGAAGCCGTTTCGAATATTGGGTGAACCCCTTAATTATTGCGGCAGCCACCTGGTTGATAAATCCATTTGCCGGTCTGGCCGTGGCAATTGTCTTAACACTTGGTATGCGCTTGGTTTATCGTCATTTAACGATTGATTGGCGGGCCGCTGTTAAAATGGAAACTGACCGAATGTACAGTGTGTACCGCTTCTTCAACCTGTTTACGGATGTCCCAAGTGTCCAAGGAAATGTTAAGCGCCGTCAATGGTTGAGCTGGTTAGTGAACTGGTTGACGATTGCGGGGCATCCATGGTCATACCTGTACGCTCATGGATTTGTTCGCAATGTCGAAATTAGCGGTTTAGTTGCTCGGCTAACAATCGTGGGAATGTTAGTATCATTTTTCGTCCAGGTGAGTTGGTTGAATACTATCTTGGTGATCCTGTTTATTTACTTAGTTGCCACTCAACTAATGCCGTTTTACGAGCAGTATGCGGACAATGTTTTTACCCACCTGTATCCTGTTTCTACTGAAGACCAGGTGACAGATTTCCGTCAATTATTGGCTAAAATAACGACAATCGAAATGCTGTTAATTGTCCTGGCTTCACTGGGTTACCAGACTAATTGGTCACACTGTGCACTAAACTTGGTGGTCGGGATAATTGAAGTATTCCTGCTAGTTCGCTTCTACTTTGGAACCAGAATTAAAAAGATGAATAAGTGAGGTTTTCTAATGCGTGTTAAACACAAAAAATGGGCAGACCCATTAATGGCTGCTCATCCTGAAATGTTAGTTGAAGATGCAGCCCAATTCCGTGGTAAATGGGAGAGCCGTTTTCCTAAGAAGCAGCCCCTTCACCTTGAAGTTGGAATGGGCAAAGGGCAGTTCATTATTGGGATGGCCAAGGCGCACCCCGAGATCAATTTTATAGGTCTGGAAATTCAGCGGACGGTGGCTGCCATTGCTTTGAAAAAAGCATTGCCGGAAGAACTTCCCAACCTCCAATTGATTTGTGGGGAGGGAGAAGAGTTGGAAACATACTTTGCGTCTGGTGAAGTTCAGCAACTGTATTTAAACTTTTCTGACCCGTGGCCAAAGAAGCGGCATGCCAAGCGACGGTTGACATACCATACCTTCTTGGCAGAATACCAACAAATATTAGTCCCTGGAGGAAAGGTGGAATTAAAGACTGACAATATGGGCTTCTTTGAATTCTCCCTTCAGAGCATGAACAACTTTGGCATGCACTTTGATGGTGTTTGGTTGGACCTTCATCACAGTGATGAGAATGATCATAATGTTGAAACCGAGTATGAGCATAAATTTGCTTCTAAGGGTCAACCAATTTATAAGTTGACGGCGACGATGCCTGAAAAGTGACGAAATAAGTAAAGGCTCTATTATTCAGTACTGAACTGAGTAATAGAGCCCTTTTAGATTATCGTTCTTCACGTTTGAGTGACAGCAGACTACCAGTTTTTGCGTCAGCGATAAACTGGTAATCAACAGGTTGGTCATCTTCCAGACGAGTCAGGCCACCTTCATAGGCTTCGGTCCGCACTGCAAACCGTTGGTAGGGGATGCGGTGGTGGTTAATCCAACTACCGGTAATGGTTCCTTCTTTAGCAAAGTCATCATGAACCATTTTGAGAATATCGTCCGCAGAAAGCCGACTTTGACCGACTAATTTACCGGCTAAAAAGCCTAATATTCCAGACGCACCAAGAGTAACTGGCAAAAGCCAGGGATTGATTGTGCTGTTTGAATCATTCATTAAGTAATTGCTTCCTTTATTTGTTAATATCGTTTATTATACTGCTTTATCAATGAATAATAATGATATTTTATCATGAATTGCGTAGAATGCAAAAAGTCCCCGAATATTAATGGAGAATGCTATAATGCAATTACTACTAGAGGGGGATCAATTACTTATGGAAAAGTTAGCGACCATGGATGAAGAACAACTATTGCAAACAATCAGTGAAGGACAGTATGTCCTCTTTTTCTCAGCCAACTGGTGTCCTGATTGTCAATTTATTAAACCAGCTATGCCAGAGATTGAAAGGGACTTCCCAGATTTTAAGTTCCTTGCAGTTGATCGTGATGATAATTTGTCTTTAGCAGCGGATTTGAATATTTTCGGCATTCCGAGCTTCGTCGTGTATTGCGATGGAAAGGAAATTGGCCGATTAGTAAATAAAGATCGTAAAACCAAGCAACAAGTGGAAGATTTTTTGAACGATTTGAAGTAAAATATAAGACGGTAATTTGAAGGATGAGGGGCATCAGGCAATCATCCTTCTTTCATTTCAATTGTAGAAAGGGATAATTAAATGTTAATTTCCAGTTATAATCCGGCTGAACTTGACGATACTTTAGTAGTCATCACTGCACCAGATACTGACGATCAAGAAACCACTGTTAAGGATAACATCGCGCAGATTACTGCCAGCAATGATCACCACCTTTTGGGCTACAACTTTTTAGCGGCCAGCAAGATCTTACCTGAATTGAAGCAGGAAAATGGTCAGGTCTTTTTAACTGCTGACCAAGTCGCTAAGTTGAATGATGCTCTTAAGGCAGCAGGCTTTGACCAACTATTGACTGCTGATGAATCACCAAAGTTTGTTGTGGGCTACGTTGAAAAAATGACTGACCACCCTAAGTCAGATCATTTGAAAATTACCCAAACTAAGATTGGGCATGATCAAACTGTTCAAATTGTTTGTGGCTCCCCAAATGTCAAAGAAGGCATTAAAGTTGTCGTTGCCCGTCCTGGTGCAATGATGCCCGACGGTAAGATTATTTGGCCTGGCCAGTTAATGGGGGTTGACAGTGATGGGATGCTTTGCGGATTCCGTGAGCTCCACTTGAAGAACGCCCCTGATAAGAAGGGATTATGGATTATTCCAGATGACTGGCAAGAAGTTGGTGAAGCAGTTGACTTTGCAAAGGCCAACACTTACTTTCCAGCTCAAAATTAATGAATTGAGGAAGGAATCAGATCAATGAGCAAAACTTATTATTTTATTGGCATTAAGGGAACTGGGATGGCTTCATTAGCCCGCATTTTGCATGACCAGGGTAACGAAGTTCTTGGTTCTGATATTGAAAAGGAAACCTTTACTCAGGGCCCATTGCTAAAAGCAGGCATTCGGATTTTGCCTTTTAATCCGGATAACCTGAAGTCCGGGATGATTGTGATTCAAGGAAATGCCTTTGGTGATGACCATCCAGAAGTTAAGAAGGCCCATGAGCTCGGATTACAAATTCTTTCGTACCCTGAAGCAGTGGAACAAATCGTCCAGTCCCACACAAGTATTGGGATCGCTGGGGCTCATGGTAAGACGAGTACAACCGCCCTTCTGGCCCATGTTTTAGATGGGGTTGAACCAACTTCTTACTTAATTGGTGACGGTGTTGGTAAGGGCAATGTCAAGGACCGCTTCTTTGTTTTTGAAGCAGATGAATACCGTGACCACTTTTTGGCTTACCATCCTGACTATGCCATCATGACAAACATCGATTTTGATCACCCAGACTACTTTAAAGATATTAATGATGTTCGGGATTCTTTTGAAACCTATGGTAAGCAGGTAAAGAAGGCTATCTTTGCCTGGGGTGACGATGCCAACTTACGGAAACTCGATGTTGATGTGCCCGTATATTATTACGGTACCGGTGAAGGCGATGATTTCCGGGCCGAAAATATTCAACGGACGCCAGCAGGCTCCACATACGATGCTTACTTTAAGGATCAAAAACTCGGCACCTTTACTATTCATTTGTATGGTGAACATAGTGTTTTGAACAGCCTAGCGGTGATTGCTGTCGCATACATGGAACACGTTGATATGGCTGATATTAAGCGTGAACTCGCTAACTTTACTGGGGTTAAGCGTCGTTTCAGTGAAACTGACTTTGCTGACGATACCTTAATTGATGATTACGCTCACCACCCAAGTGAAATCAAGGCTACCATTGATGCCGCCCGGCAGAAGTTCCCTGATCGGCCGATTGTTACCATTTTCCAACCCCATACTTATTCACGGTTGGCGGCATATATTGATGGTTTTGCCAAGTCCCTCAGTCGGGCAGATAAGGTTTACGTCACGCCAATTTTTGGTTCCATTCGTGAAAATGCCGGTCACGTTTCTAGTGAAGATCTGGAAGCCAAGATTCCTAATAGTGAAGGAATTGATATGGACTCAATGGATAAGCTATTGCAATACCATAATGCTGTCCTGGTCTTCATGGGTGCTGGTGATATTGAAAAATACGAGGATAAATATAAAGAATTGATGAACAAGTAGGCTAATTGCTTGCAGTTAAAGAACAGCTCTGTTACTATCTCTTTATTAGTCAAACTTAGTCAAATAGAAAGGGAGACCACATAATGAATAATTTCTCTCAAGAACCTGGTCGTCGGGTTGTCACCGATGCAAGTGGCCTGAACCAATTCTTGACCAGAATGTATGGTAATATGGCGCTCGCCATTTTAGTTTCAGCATTCTCTGCTTACTTAACGATGAATACATTCCGAGCACAAGTATTTGGTTACTTTGGTGCTCACCCGGGAATGGTTTGGTTAGTATTATTGTTACCAATTGCTTTATCGATGGGGGTTGGCTTTAGTGCAACCCGGAATCCAGTTGGAGCATTTGTAATGTTGATGCTGATTTCCATTATCTACGGAGTGGAATTTGCGCTGATTGCCGGCGTTTACACCCAGGCCAGCATTGCTTCCGCCTTTGTTTCTTCATCAGTCATCTTTATCGTGATGGCTCTATATGGAACGTTAACTAAGCGGGACCTGAGTCGAGCAGGGTCACATGCTATGGCAGCGTTGATTGCTCTAATAATCGCCTACTTGATTAACATGTTCCTGCAAAGCCCGGCCATTGCGTACATCTTTTCCTTTATTGCGGTTATTATCTTTACGGTATTAACTGGTTGGGACGCACAAAAGATGAAGGCTATTTACACTCAATATGGCGATCAAGTCTCTGTTACTGGGTTGGCAGTTTTAGGGGCACTACAGCTCTACCTAGACTTTGTTAACCTCTTCATTTCACTTTTACAAATCTTCGGTATGAGTGACCGAAACTAATTGTTAAAAAGCTTCTAGCGTTTGCTAGGGGCTTTTTTGTATGGTCAAACAGTAGATTAACCTCTCATCCTAATCTTTGGTACAATATTAAGCAGCAATAGAAGGGCGGTTTTTTAAGTATGGCAAAGCATTTACTTTTAATTGATGGAAACAGCATTGTTTTTCGAGCATTTTTTGCAATGCATAGTCAAATTGATAAATTTACCAACCAGGATGGTCTGCACACTGCAGCAATTTATGGCTTTAAGCTGATGCTGGATCATGTGCTGGACTCGTTCCATCCAGATGCAGCATTAGTGGCGTTTGATGCGGGTAAAGTGACGTTCCGAACGAAAATGTATGGTGATTATAAGGGTGGTCGTAATAAAACTCCTGAGGAATTAACCGAACAGTTGCCATATGTCCGGGAACTAGTACAAAAGAGCGGTTTACATAGTTATGAGCTTCCTAATTATGAGGCCGATGACATTATTGGGACGTTGGCCAAGCAAGCCGATGATGCTGGCTATGAAACCTTAATTGTTACTGGTGACCGTGACTTAACTCAGCTCGCAAGTGATCATACAACAGTGGCGGTTACTCATAAGGGAGTCACTGAAACTGAACACTATACTCCTGCCCACGTTGAGGAAAAACTAGGTATAACCCCCACACAGATTATTGATATGAAGGCGCTTATGGGTGATAGTTCTGATAACTATCCGGGAGTCACTAAAGTCGGTGAGAAGACGGCCATTAAACTTGTTAAGCAATTTGGCTCCGTCGAAGGTTTGTATGACCATATCAACGAGTTAAAGAAGAGCAAGATGAAGGAACACTTGGTAGATGAAGAAGATATTGCCCGTCAATGCAAGACCCTTGCGACGATTTTGCGCGATGCCCCAGTCAAAATTGGCTTGCAAGACTTATCATATCAGGGCCCACAGACCGAGGAATTGATCGAATTTTACCGGGAAATGGACTTCAAATCTTTCTTGAAAAAGATGAATATTAATCCCGATGATGATGAAGAACACCTGAGCACTATTAAGTATGTGCAACTAAGTAAGGATAACCTTGATCAGTTGAAACAGCTGACGGGGGAAGTGAGCTTCTACCTTGAAATGCCGGAAGCTAATTACCACCTTTCACCATTTGCCGGTTTTGTTATTGGTGACGGTCAGCATTGGTTTGTTAGCCGGGAAACTGAATTACTGAATCAGCAACCTCTTAAGCACATTTTGGAAAGTACGGAGATTAAAAAGAATGTCTTTAATGCGAAGGCTCAGATTGTGGGCTTACATCGTCTCGGTGTTGATTTCCGCAATGTTGACTTTGACTTGTTGCTGGCATCATATTTGTTAAATACCAATGACAATAGCAATGACTTGGGTAACGTTGCTCGGGAACACGGCTTCAATGACGTCCAAACTGATGAAGCAGTGTACGGAAAGGGTGCTAAACGCACAATTCCTGATGATGACCAGGTCTTCTTCGACCACTTAGTTCATAAGGCCCACGCTATCGATCACCTGCGAGTAAGTCTGTTTAAGCAGTTAGATGAAAACGAACAGCGGCCCCTCTACACTGATATTGAATTGCCATTGACCCGTGTTTTGGCAGAGATGGAAATGACCGGGGTTCATGTTGATGCCCAAACACTCAAGAACATGGGTAGCAAACTGAAGGAACGGATGGCCGAAATTGAGGCCCAAATATACGAAGAAGCAGGTGAGAAGTTTAATATTAATTCCACCAAACAATTAGGCCATATTCTGTTTGAAAAACTGAAGTTACCAGTTATCAAGAAAACTAAGACGGGCTATTCAACGGCCGTTGATGTTTTAGAGAAATTGGCTCCCCAGGCGGAGATTGTCGAACAAATTCTTCAATATCGGCAGATCTCAAAGCTCCAATCAACGTATATTACTGGCTTGCTCAAGGTGATCCATTCCAGTGACCAGAAGATTCATACACGGTACTTACAGACCTTGACCCAGACTGGTCGGTTATCGTCAGTTGATCCGAACCTCCAGAACATTCCGGTTCGTCTGCCAGAAGGTCGGCAAATTCGGCGTGCCTTTGTACCAAGTCATGAGGGCTGGCAGATCTTTTCTTCCGATTATTCCCAAGTGGAACTACGTGTGTTAGCCCATATCACTGGTGATAAGAATCTCCAAACCGACTTCAAGAACGGTGAAGATATTCATGCCGCAACTGCACGGCGGATTTTCCACCTGCAGCCAGATCAGAAAATCGATCCGAACATGCGGCGGCGTGCCAAGGCCGTTAACTTTGGAATTGTTTATGGAATTAGTGACTATGGGTTAGCACAACGGATTCACGTCAGTCGTAAGGATGCCCATGAGTTCATTCAAAACTACTTCAAAGAATTTCCAAACGTTAAGAAGTATATTCATGACACGGTTGATTTTGCCCGCGAACACGGTTATGTTGAAACAATCACTCACCGTCGTCGTTACCTACCTGACATTAATGCCAAGAACTTCAGCCGTCGTTCATTTGCAGAACGAACTGCAATGAATACGCCAATCCAAGGGAGTGCGGCTGATATTATTAAGATTGCCATGATTCGGATGCAGGATGAATTGCAAAAGCATCATCTTCAAGCCAAGATGTTACTGCAGATTCATGATGAATTAGTGTTCGAGGCTCCTGCTGAAGAAATCCCAGTGCTCCAGAAGCTCGTGCCGTCAGTAATGGATTCCGCAGTTAAGTTGGACGTGCCACTGAAGGTGGAAAGCAAGTTTGGTGACACTTGGTATGACCTCAAGAAGTAAACGAGGGAGGAAATAAATATGCCTGAATTACCCGAAGTGGAAACAGTGCGCCGTGGTTTATTAAAGATTGCTGCTGGCCGTAAAATCAGTGGGATCGATGTTTATTATGGCAAGACGATTACTAATGATGTTGAAAAATTTCGCCAGGCCCTGATCGGTCAAACGATTGTCACCGTTGATCGGCGTGGTAAGTATCTCCTTTTTCGCTTTACTAATGATTTGACAATGGTCTCGCACCTGCGAATGGAGGGAAAATACTTTAACCAGCCAATCGGCGGGCCAATTGATAAACATACGCATGTTGTTTTTGAGTTTACTGACGGTAGTGAACTCTGTTATCACGACACTCGTAAGTTTGGTCGGATGACCCTCGTTAAAACCGGCGAGGAGATGACAGTGGGGGGCTTGAAAACCATTGGCCCCGAACCAACAGCTAATGACTTTACCTTGCCGTACTTCAAAGCAATTTTGGCAAAGAGTCGGGGCAAGATAAAGCCATTCCTTCTTAACCAACGGCATGTTGCCGGGTTAGGCAATATTTACGCGGATGAAGTCTTATGGATGAGCAAGGTTAACCCTGAGCAACCTGCCAATAGTTTAACTGACCAGCAGATTAGGGACCTACACGATAACATTATCAAAGAGCTGGCTCGGGCCATTGAATATAAGGGAACGACGGTTCATAGTTTCACCAATGCTTTTGGTGATGCAGGGGCCTTCCAAAACCAGTTAAACGCCTATGGCCATGCTGGTGATCCGTGTCCACGCTGTGGTACTAAAATGGTTAAGATCAAGGTTGCACAACGGGGGACAACTTTCTGCCCTCACTGTCAGCCATTGGAGAATGACTAATGACAAGGGTAATTGGTTTAACGGGTGGAATTGCCAGTGGTAAATCCACCGTTTCCCGCATGCTGGCGACTGCCGGGCTGCCAATCGTTGATGCTGATCAGGTAGTCCGGACATTACAACAGCCGAGCTCCCAGGGACTACAGGCCCTAGAACAAGCATTTGGGCGTAATATTATCACGGCGACTGGTGAACTTGATCGGTCTGCACTTGGTCAACTAGTTTTTAACGATGACCAACAGCGAAATAAGTTAAATAGAATTATGCAGCCAATGGTCTGGAATGAAATTTGGCAAGAGGTTGATCAATTTCGTAAACAAGGAATACCGTGGGTGGTATTAGACGTTCCACTATTAATTGAGGAACATTATGATCGCGATTGCGACTTAGTCATCGTTGTTGCAGTTGATCGTGCAATTCAACGTCAGCGCCTTATGGACCGCAACCACTTGACAGTTGACCAGGCTGAGGCCCGGATAGTGTCCCAAATGTCATTAGAAGAGAAAAAGCGCCATGCTGATATTGTAATCGATAATAATGGAAACTTGCAGAAACTTCGTCAACAGGTAGAAGCCGTCCTTAAACGCTTAAAAGAACAGTAAAATATGGTAAAATAAAGTATTAATAGTTTTACTGAAGGAGGTTGTCGTGGTGCGCTGTCCACACTGTCATAAAAATGGTTCGCGGGTGGTTGATTCCCGGCCAAGTGAAGATGGGACCTTTATTAGACGTCGACGGGAATGTGTCCACTGCGGATTTCGCTTTACAACCTTTGAGCGATATGAAGAAACCCCGTTACTGGTCATTAAAAAGGATGGTACCCGGCAGGCATTCAGCCGCCAGAAGATCCTTAATGGTATTGTGCGGTCGGCTGAAAAACGCCCGGTAAGCATGGAGCGACTGACCAAGGTCGCAGATAAAATTGAAAAACAGGTTCGCTCGTTAGGTGAGAATGAAGTTTCCAGTCAGGTGATTGGCAAGTTTGTAATGAACGAACTGAAACAAGTTGATGAAGTGGCATACATTCGCTTTGCCAGTGTCTATCGGCAATTCAAGGATGTTGATGCATTCATGGATGAGCTAGAATCAATGATGAAGGATAATAAAAATAATAAGTAGAGGTGACGACGGTGGAGCAACAGCAACAATTATTTGATCCCGAAGATGGCTTCATCGTTACTGCCGCGGAGGATTGGTCTCATTTTGATAATGAGACCTTTCTGCGCTTTTATCAACCAATTGTGGGTAGCCAAGCTTTTAGCACTTTCTATGGCTTAATGGCTTTTCTTAAGCCCCAGCCCGTATTGGCGGATCGTCAGTTGCAATCATTACTGTTGGCGCAGCTTAATATGGGTCGACAAGATATAACGGAAAGCTTAAAGCGACTTGAAGGCGTAGGGATGGTGCGGACTTTTACCAAGAAAGACAGCATTGGTCGCGTTCAGGTCTATGAACTTCAAGCAACAATGTCGCCAGCTACCTTGATCAATGATGACTTGTTGAGTGTTCTTTTGTTGGAATCCGTAGGCGAGCAAGCATTTGATCGATTGGTGAACTCAGCGTCAAGTTATCAATTGCGTGGTAATCCCCAATTAACGGAAATTAGCCACCGCTTTTTGGACGTCTTTAATATCGATCAGCGATCAGTCACTGCTCCACCGTCCACTCTAGTTACTGCGCGTCAGCAACTGACGACCAAGCAATATCATCCATTGGTGACTAACGATGATGACTTTGATTGGCCAACACTGACGCAACTACTGGCTAACCAGCCGATCACTGAGGATGACTTGACTAACCATCGTGAGTTAATTGAGGTTGAGCATCAATTGTATGGGATCGATGAACCAACAATGGCCCGCTTCTTAATTAAGAGTATTAACTTAGCAGATAATCATATTGATACTAATGCGCTTAAGAAGGCAATTGCACAATCCTATGCGTCAGTGGGTCAGTCCATTGATGATTCCGGTCAAAACCAGTCTTTAGTGAAGGACGGAGGACAACTTAACGCAGACGAACAGCAACTGGTTGCTGCTTGTCGGTACTATGCCCCAGTTGAGTTTCTCCAGCAGTTAAAACGACAGACTGGCGGTTACGTAACCTCTAAGGATCGGTTTGTCTTACAGGGCTTGATTGAAGAAGGCCACCTTTCTAAGGAAGTTGTTAACGTCCTATCATGGTATGTGCTGATATCTCTGGACAATGCTACCCTCCCCAAGGGACTTGTTGATACGATCGCTAATAACTGGATGAAGGCTGGTGTCCAGAACGCTAGCCAAGCTCTTCGACAAATTCAGGCATTTAATAAAAATGGTCAAAAACGGGCCTTCAGTAAGCGTCGACCACGACAAACTGGTAAGCGAGTGGTTAAGGAAAAGATGCCAGAGTGGACCCGAGAGACGGCTAAGAAAACAGAAAAGTCATCCGCACAAGATATTGCAAAACTGCGTGAGCGGATTGCTAAACATAACCAAAGAAAGGGAGATGCTAAGTCATGAAATCACTAAGTAGTGCTATTCAACAGTTGATGAACGGCCAAAACATGCAACCAGCATATCAGCAAATGATGCAAAAAGTGTTTGCTGATCCCACGGTGAAGAATTTCTTGAACCAGCACCAGGATGCCCTTTCTAAAGATGTTATTCAACGCGGTGAAGCCAAGCTGTATGAGTACTATCACGAAACAGAATTGATTCGGAAGGGAACACCAACGGTTGCCCCAGGTTATTCGCCGCAACTGACTATCAATGCGGGCCAGATCGATGTTGTCTACGTCCCAACAAAAAAGCTGATTGAACAGCAACGGCAACAACATATTCAGAACCTGGTTCGCTCAATTAATATGCCGAAGTTTATCCGACATGCTTCGTTTGATAGTTATTATGTTGATGATGCTCATCAAACAAAGAGCCGGAATGAGGCCCTTGATGCCGCCCTTAACTTTGTGGAGCACTATTCACCTAGTCAGTTCCGTCCGGGTCTGTATTTATATGGAAGCTTTGGGGTTGGCAAAACCTACTTGTTAGGGGCCATTGCTAACGAATTAGCCAAGGCCAATGGGATTGCAACGACAATGGTGCACTTCCCAAGCTTTGTCGTTGAAATGCGTAATTCGATTAAACAAAATAATACCGGTGATAAGCTTGAAGTAGTTAAGAAAGCTCCAATCTTAATGCTTGATGATATTGGAGCGGATTCAATGACAACCTGGGCGCGTGATGATATTTTAGGTGTGATCCTGGAATATCGGATGCAGGAAGAATTACCGACCTTCTTCTCTTCTAACTTCTCAATGGATGAATTGGAACATGAGCATTTGGCGGTTAATAATCGCGGTGAAGAAGAACCGGTTAAGGCCAGCCGGATTATGGAACGAATTAAATACTTGTCACGTGAATATGAGATGGTCGGTGCAAATTTACGGGATAAAGGTTAAGTCTTTCTTGACAATTCGAGTGAGATTCGTTATTCTATAAAATGTTGAAAGAAAAAGCAGAAGCACCCGCTTCTCGCCTAGGTGATCAGTGTTGCCGGGCTGACGAGATGAAATAAGAACAAATCTTATTGTTCATTATTGGCGGGGTGCGTATGCACTCCGCTTTTTTTGCTGGATCTTTCGCTATTAAAATTGGAGGTGCGTTGCCATAGCTCAAGATATGATTGTCAATAACGGTATTCGTGCTCGTGAAGTACGGCTAATTGGTCAAGATGGTGAACAATTAGGAATTAAGTCCAAGCGTGAAGCTTTGCAATTAGCTGAAGACGCTAACCTTGATTTAGTGCTGGTTGCCCCAAAGGCACGTCCAGCTGTTGCCCGGATTATGGATTACGGGAAGTACCGTTACGAAATGCAAAAGAAAGAGCGTGAAGCTCGTAAGAAGCAAAAGACTGTGACGGTTAAGGAAATTCGACTTAGTCCATCAATCGATACCAACGACTTTAACGTTAAGTTAAAGCGGGTTCGGAAGTTCATTGAAAAGGGTGATAAGGTTCGTGTATCACTCCGTTTCCGTGGACGTGCGATTACCCACAAGGACCTAGGCCGTGACATGATTGAACGAATGGCCGATGAGACATCAGATATCGCTACTGTTGTTCAACGACCAAAGATGGAAGGGCGGAGTATTTTCTTAACTCTTGCCCCAGCTGCTGATAAAGCAAAGAAATAATTTGAGAAAGTAGGTAATTTTCTTATGCCAAAGATGAAAACTAACCGCGCTGCTGCAAAGCGTTTCAAGCGTACTGCTAAGGGTGGATTCAAGAGTGGTAACTCATTCACTAGTCACCGTTTCCACGGCAAGACTAAGAAGCAACGTCGTCAATTACGTGGCTTGAGCATGATGGACAAGACCAACGTAAAACGTTACAAGAAGTTATTACCATTTAAGTAAACTTCAACTAAGAAAATTAAAATACGTAGGAGGAATTCAACATGCGAGTTAAAGGTGGAACTGTTACGCGCGCACGTCGTAAGCGCATTATGAAGTTAGCAAAGGGTTACCGTGGTTCAAAGCACCGTCTTTTCAAGACTGCTAAGGACCAAGTAATGAAGAGTTATACTTACGCATTCCGTGACCGGAAGGTTAACAAGCGTAAGTTCCGTGAACTCTGGATTGCCCGGATTAACGCTGCTGCACGTATGAATGATATTAGTTACAGCAAGTTAATGCACGGCTTGAAGCTGGCTAACATTGACATCAACCGGAAGATGTTGGCAGACTTAGCTGTTAACGATGCTGATGCATTTAAGGCAATCGTTGCCGAAGCTAAGAAGGCTTTGAACTAAGATTATAATCAAAAAGCAGCGCGCTTGGATTTTACCAAGTGGTCGCTGCTTTTTGATTACTAGCCCTCTCTAGGCATAATCGTTATAATTAATTTGACTATTGAAAAAGAGGTGTCACCTTGTTAGAAGAATTTAAACCAACGTGGATGGTAAAATCAATTTATTCTGTTTTGCCAGAACAACTAAAAGCACAAGGTATCCGGTGTGTTTTTTCTGACCTTGATAATACTTTGATTGCCTGGAATAATCCTAATGGGACGCCTGAACTGCGTCAGTGGATGAAGTCCTTATCTGATGCTGGTATACCCTTGATTGTGATTTCCAACAATAATAAGAGACGAGTTGCTAAAGCCGTTGAGCCACTGGGGTTACCTTTTGTTTCACGTTCATTAAAACCATTAAGTTTTGGTATCACACGGGCACGAAAAAAGCTTGGTCTGAACAAGTACGAAGTTGTGATGGTTGGCGACCAGTTAATGACTGATATGGTTGCTGCCCACCAGGCAGGAGTTCGTTCTATTTTGGTTAAGCCATTGATTCAAACTGACAAGTGGACCACCCAGATGAACCGTTTCTTAGAAAAACGCGTGTGGAAGCTATTACGAAAAGAGTACTCTGATTTGCATTGGCAGGAGGATTTGAATGACAGAAAATAAGCAGTCTAACGATGAATTGCGTTGTATTGGCTGTGGTGCGGTGATCCAATCAACGGATCCTAAGCAGCCTGGCTATACACCTCAGTCGGCTATTGAAAAAGGCCTGGCAAACAATGAACTATATTGTCAACGTTGTTTCCGCCTTCGTCATTACAATGAAATCGCCCCCGTTTCACTGAGCGATGATGAATTTCTCAAGCTGTTAGGGCAGATTCGGGATGCTAATGCTTTAATTGTTTATGTGGTAGACGTCTTTGACTTTAATGGCAGCTTAATTCCGGGCCTCCACCGTTTTGTTGGTGATAATCCAGTATTGTTAGTTGGTAATAAGGAAGATTTATTACCACGGTCATTACGACGCAGTAAGTTAACAGATTGGTTGCGTCAACAAGCTAACATGGCAGGCTTGCGGCCAATCGATACGATTCTGGTGTCAGCAAAGAAGAACCACCAGGTTGACCAGCTGTTGGATACGATTGAACATTACCGTCAACATCGTGATGTCTATGTTGTGGGAGTTACAAATGTTGGTAAGTCCACGCTGATTAATCAAATCATCAAACAACGGACCGGGGTCCAGGAACTTATTACCACGTCGCGGTTCCCTGGAACGACATTAGATAAGATCGAGATCCCTCTTGATGATGGTCATTTATTAGTTGACACTCCAGGGATAATTCATGAACACCAGATGGCGCATGTCCTGCCAGCTAAACAGTTAAAGTACGTGGCACCACAAAAGGAAATTAAGCCGCGTACTTACCAATTAAATGATGGTCAGACCATCTTTATGGGTGGGGTTGCGCGGTTTGATTACCTGAAGGGCTCACGTGCCGGAATGGTTGCGTACTTTGATAATAATCTGCCTCTCCACCGGACTAAATTGGCAAATGCTGATCATTTCTACCAAAAGCACCTGGGAGACCTGCTGACCCCTCCAACCCAGGATGAGGTTGACAGTTTTCCAACGCTTGAACGTCAAGAGTTTCATACTGAAACGAAGAGTGATTTGGTTTTTGAAGGACTTGGTTGGATTACCGTACCCGCTGGTGTTACGGTTGCTGGATGGGTACCTCAGGGTGTTTCAGTGCTGATTCGTCGTGCAATGATTTAGAGGAGACAAAATGGAATTAAGAGGAAAACAAAAACGTTACTTACGAGCTCACGCTAACCATTTGCAGCCCATTTTTGCAGTTGGTAAAGAAGGCCTGACCGACACATGGCTAGCACAGTTAAATGGTGCCTTAAACCGTCGTGAGTTAATTAAGGTTAATATTTTACAAAATGCGGATGTAACCACTGACGAAGTTCGTCACTTTATTGAAAGTCAGACGGATATCCAGGTTGTTCAAGTAATTGGCCGGGTCTTAGTATTATTTAAAGTGGCTGATAATAAAGAACAACGGGAATTATCTGCTAAAGTTAAGAAAATCTAGTCAAGAGGTGGCACTTGTGCAAGGACATCGTGTTTTAACTGGTGTACGGACTCAGCCCGCACCACAGGAGACTAAGTTTAAGCGTGCTAAGCGAGTTGGCATTTACGGCGGGACTTTTAACCCCATCCATAATGCACATCTGTTAATTGCAGAACAGGTTTATGCCAACTTGTGTCTTGATCGTGTCGACTTTATGCCAGACGCCATTCCGCCACATGTAGATCGTAAGGAAGCCGTCGCTGCTGACCTGCGTCTCCAAATGTTGGAACTAGCGATTAAAAATAATCCACATTTTAGAATCGAAAAAGCAGAGTTGAATCGTGGTGGCGTCTCTTATACTTATGACACTATGAAGCAACTGATTGAGCAGCATCCTGACACGGATTATTACTTTATTATCGGTGGGGATATGGTAGATTATTTGCCAACATGGCATCGCATTGATGAATTAGTTCGTCTGCCGCGTTTTCACTTTGTTGCGGTGCGTCGTCAGGGCGCTCAAAATATGACAAAGTATCCAGTGATTTGGATTGATGTCCCCACAGTTGCCTTTAGTTCGACCGATATTCGGCGCCGCGTTCAACAGGGGACGACAATTCGTTACATGGTTCCACAAGCAGTTGCCGATTTTATTAAGGAGCACCAACTATATCATGACTGAAGAAATAATTGAATATTCAAACCACTATATTCCATTAACACGTGACGCTTTGATTGAGCGGTTACAGAATTCATTGCGTCCTAAGCGTTTCCACCATGTTTTGCGGGTGGAACAAACTGCCATTAAACTGGCAAAACGTTACCATGTTGACCTAGAAAAGGCCAGCATTGCGGGATTGTGCCACGACTATGCTAAGCAACGGCCCGATGATGTTTTTATTGCAGAAATTAAGAAGAAACATTTGGATCCCGATTTATTGAATTGGGGCAACGCAATTTGGCATGGGGTAGTTGGTGCAGAGCTACTAAAGGATGAGTGTGGTATTTGGGATGAGGACATTTTGAATGCTGTTCGTCACCATACCACTGGTGCAGTGGTGATGTCACCGTTGGAACAAATCGTTTACATGGCTGACTACATTGAACCAGCACGTGATTTTCCAGGCGTTGATCGTGCTCGTCAGATTACTGATGAAGATCTTGGTGCAGGGGTGGCTTACCAAACGAAACATACTCTTGCTTACTTGATTAAGAATAATAAGCCGGTATATCCTAAGACGATTGAAACCTACAATGCTTGGGTTGCTAAATACGAAGGGAAGATTGATTAATGAATAGTAAAGAATTATTAGAGATGGCTGTCAAAGCTGGCGATGGTCGGCGCGCTGAAGATATTACTGCTTTGCAAGTTGACGAGATTAGCCCGATGGCAGATTACTTTGTCATCATGACCGGTGGATCTGATCGTCAGGTTCAAGCCATTGCTAACGCTATTATTGAAAAGGCCCACGAGAATGGGGTCAACATTGGTAGTGTCGAAGGTAAAAATCATGCCCACTGGGTACTGATTGACTTAGGTGATGTCGTTGTGCATGTCTTCCGAGAAGAAACTCGTCACTTTTACAATTTGGAAAAATTATGGTCAGATGCTCCTATTGTTAACGTCAATCAATGGGTTAACGATTAATGATTTACCAAACCTTTGCCCAACTGTATGACCAGCTATTTGATTCATCAATGTACCAACAGTGGGCGAGATATACCATGGACCGATTACCTCATCTGACAGCGCTCCGTTGCCTGGATTTAGCAGGTGGCGCAGGTCGATTAGCTGTTTTGTTGGCCAAACGCGGCTTAGCGGTGACGGTGGCAGACTTGTCAGCAGATATGCTAGCGTTAGCTTCCCAACATGCTAGTGCTGAGCAGGTCGACATCCACTTAGTGCAAGCAGACATGCGTGATTTATCGGCTTTACCAACATATGAATTAGTAACTTGTTATGCTGATTCTTTTAACTACTTAACTAGTTTTGAAGATCTACAGACTGCATTTAACCAGGTTGCTGCCCACCTGACCCCTGATGGCAAATTTCTTTTTGATATGATTTCTTTATACCAAACGGACACCGTTTATCCGGGTTACATGTATAACTATGCCCAACCTGATGGTAAAGAATACTTTATGTGGTCATCATATCAAAATGATGACGTTGATCATGGGGTCATCCATGAACTGACTTTTTTCCATCAGCAGGCTGATCAAACATACCACCGGATCGAAGAGACACACTTTGAGCAGGGGTATTCACTGAATCAAATTCGGCAAGCCCTGGTTAAGGCTGGTTTTAGTCAAATTGTCGTTTCTGCCAATTTTGGTCAGCGAGCAGTCCAAGAAGATAGTCGTCGGTGGTTCTTTGAATGTTCTAAATAGGGGAATTAGATGAAAGCAGTTGGCTTAATAACTGAATATAATCCTTTCCACAATGGGCATATTTACCACCTGCGAAAGGCTCGTGAAATTACTGGTGCTAATGTGGTAGTGGTTGTGATGAGTGGCAATTTTACTCAACGCGGTGAACCTACAATTCTCAATAAATGGCAACGGACGCAGGCTGCTCTGGAGAATGGGGCTGACTTAGTCATTGAATTACCAACTTTCATGGCTGTTCAACCAGCTCATCGTTTTGCTGACGGTGCAATCCGGCTGTTGGCAGCTTTGCAGGTGCCTTCGATTGTGTTTGGCGCTGAGCATCCTGACTGGGATTTTGACCAATTTGTTCAAGCAGAAGCTCACTTTATGAAAGATGGCTTTGCCCGCTATAATGCCACGTTTGCGACGCAATTTAATCAAGAATTAAAACAGGCGACGGGTCATACCTTGACTGAGCCCAACGATATTTTAGCGTTTGCCTATCATAAGGCAATCGTTAAACAAAGAGTTGGAATTAAGCCGGTTGCGATTGCTCGTCAGGGTAGTCAGTATCATGATCAATCAATTACGGGGACAATTGCATCAGCCAGTGCCATTCGTCAGGCAGTCTTGGGCGGTCGTCCCGTCGATCAGGTTGTTCCCAAGCAGACGGCTAATGACTTATCTCATCTTGATTCAATCCCTGATTGGCAGATCTTATATCCCTTGTTAAGAAACTACTTAATCCAAGCACCAATTGGGGAATTGCAAACAATTTACCAGATGACAGAAGGCCTAGAACACCGAATGAAACGGGCAGCTCAGCAATCACTGACGTTTAACCAATTTATTCGCCAGTTGAAAACGAAACGCTACACCTATTCGCATTTACTACGGTTATGTTTTTATACTGTGATGCAGATGCGTGAAGATCAGGTGCAGATGCATCTGCAACAACCGTATTTGCGCATCTTGGGTTTTTCCAATGATGGACGGCAGTACCTCCATACAATTAAGAAGCGCGTGAGTTTACCGTTGATTACTAAATGCGGGCAAGCTGAACGTGACCACTTATTAAACTTGGATTATCGAGCGGGAAAATTGTACCAGCTATTTACGCCCTACGAACAGGATTTAAAGCGGGCTCCCGTTATGATTAGCGGATCTGGGACTGTCAAGGAATAGACATTGACAAGCAACTAGGGCGCTAGTATAATGGTGCTTGTTGCATTAGGAGGTTGAAATCATGAAGTGGACCTTATCAGAGTTACATCGCTATTCTAGCGAACCGTTACACATCAACGATACCCTTGATTTAAATGATCTCCTGACGAAGTCATTTCCTGATGTGATTTTAGCCGTTCAACCAGTAAAGGTTGATGGCTACGTGACGTATGACCAGGGGGATGCAACTGTTGCTACCCATGTGAAAACAACAGTGACTGTTCCTTCGAGTCGTTCTTTAACACCCGTTCAATTACCATTAGATTTTGAATTTTCAGAAACCTACATTGATGATCCTAGTCACCGTGACCGGTATGAAGATGATGAAGTTGTCTTTTTAATTCACAGTGGCGATACGATCAACTTTAATCAGGCGGTTGCTGAAAACATCATTGAACAAATTCCGTTACGGGTGCTTTCTGAAGATGAACGGCAAGGTAAACCAATGCCTACCGGGAAAGGCTGGCAAGTGATCTCTGAGGATGACTATCAAGCCAAGAAGCAGAAAGATAAATCAGTTGATCCACGTCTCGCGAAGTTGAAAAAACTATTTCCTGATCAGGATGAAAATAAGTAGCGGACGGTTAAAAAATAACCTTTGTGGATGAAAAATAATTTTAGGAGGTGTCAAACATGGCTGTTCCAGCACGGAAGACTTCAAAGACTCGTAAGCGCATGCGTCGTGGACACATTAAGTTGACTGTCCCTGGCCTTGCACCTTGCCCAAACTGCGGTGAACTCCGTAAGTCACACATGGTATGCCCTAACTGTGGTTACTATGACGGCAAGCAAGTTGTCGACACTAAGAACTAATATTAAAAGAAAAGACCTCTTTCTAGGCGCCGGACCTGAAGTGGTCTTTTTATTTTGCCATTTTAAGGCCGAGAATGGCGATAAATACTGGGGTTTATGAGAAAATTGTGATAAAATTACTGTGTTTTATTAATGTACGTAAATACGAAATAATAGCGCAGGTGAAATTATGAGTCGAATTTTAATTATTGAAGATGAAGAAAATTTAGCAAAATTTGTTGAAATGGAGCTCAAACACGAAGGCTACGATACAGATGTCGAATTAGATGGTCGGGCTGGACTGCAGGCCGCTTTAAACGAAGACTTTGATTTGATTCTGTTGGACTTAATGTTGCCAGAATTAAATGGGATTGAAGTTGCCCGGCGGGTTCGTGAACTGAAGAGTACACCAATCATTATTATGACTGCGCGTGATTCAGTTATTGACCGGGTTTCCGGCTTTGACCATGGTGCTGACGATTATATTGTTAAGCCATTTGCCATTGAAGAATTACTTGCGCGGGTCCGGGCACTATTACGGCGGATCAGTATTGAAGATGGCCATAATAAGGAACATCAAACAACTGTTAAGTACAAGGATCTCACGATTGAGAAGGAAAATCGGGTTGTCCGTCGTGGTGACGATGTCATCAACTTGACGAAGCGTGAATACGAATTGTTGCTGATCTTAATGGAGAACATCAACGTCGTTATGTCACGGAAAGACCTCCTGAGTAAAGTCTGGGGATACGATTCCAAGGTTGAAACTAACGTGGTTGATGTTTACATTCGTTATTTGCGGAACAAGATTGACCGGCCAGGCGAAAAGAGTTATATCCAAACTGTTCGTGGTACCGGTTATGTGATTCGTTCCTAAGGCAGCATCATGACAGATCAAGAAAATGGCAAACGCTTCTTTTCATTAAAGCTGAAGTGGGCGCTGGGGACATCAATTGGTTCTTTTATCATTTTTAGTATTGTGGTAATGGCGATGTTTTCCGCCTTTACACAAAACCTGTTGAGTTCAGAACGGCGATTGATCAACACTGGAATGGATAATATTAGTCGTCAATTGTCGAATACCGACATGGTGCTGACGAAGCAACGAATTAGTAATATTATCAATCCGCCATCTCAGGGTGATTTTAACGATGGTGTGGATTTTAAACGGCCAATTATCCAGGAACTGTCTGACAATCACCTGATCGTGAACGTTTATACTCCTAAACACCAGCTGGTCTTCAGTACTGGTAAGCGGTTGGTTAAACCGACTTTTACTAATCAACGGTCGGTAAAGATGACTGAGGGGCCAAAGCATAAAATCATTGCTGGCCTGATGCCAATTTATTCACGTCATAATCACCACTTATTAATTGGTTACCTGCAGGTTGAAAATGACTTGAATGCCTACATGGCTAGTTATCATCAGATCCAGCTCGTCTGTTTCTTCGCAATGTGCTTGGTTATCCTTGCCAGTGGGCTATTGGGATACTTCTTGTCAATGTTCCTCTTGCGCCCACTGGGTGACATTCATGATACCGTCAAGGCCATCAGTAAGGATCCCACCAAGAATATCCGTGTTCCGAAGGTTGAACGGTGCGACGAGTTAGCTGAACTGACCGATATGTTCAATGAAATGTTAGACCGGATGCAACGCTATATTGACCAGCAAACACAATTTGTAGGTGATGTCAGTCATGAGCTGCGGACGCCAGTGGCGATTATCCAGGGTCACCTGGAGATGCTCCAGCGTTGGGGAAAGGATGACCCTAAAGTCTTGGATGAGTCCCTTAATGCGGCGTTGGTAGAAACTAAACGGATGAAGAACTTGGTTCAAGAAATGCTGGATTTAAGTCGGGCTGGGCAGGTGGACCTCAACTTTCGAAATGAACAAACGGTTGTTAATGACGTGGTTCACCAAGTTTATAACAACTTTAAGATGCTCTATCCTGAATTTACTTTCACGCTCGATGATGATTTGCATTCAGCAATCACAGCTAATATTTATCGTGACCACTTGGAACAAGTGCTCGTTATTCTTTGTGATAACGCTGTGAAGTATTCTACCGACCGGAAGGAAGTCCACATGTCCCTTTCACGGGGTATGAATACTGTTGAAATCGGTATTCAGGACTTTGGAGAAGGGATTTCTCCGGAAAATGTTCAACGAGTCTTTGATCGCTTCTACCGGGTTGATAAAGCCCGCAGTCGTAAAAAGGGTGGTAATGGGTTAGGACTGTCCATTGCCAAACGACTTATTGAAGGTTATCATGGCTCAATTACCCTAGAAAGCTCTCTGGGTGCCGGATCACTTTTCCGCATTATTTTGCCAATTGTGAAGACTGCTCCTAAAAATCAGTCTGATAAGTCAATTAAATAAGGTCATTAATCACGGTACTGATCATTGCGTCAGCACCGTGATTTTTTAGTACAGAACGTTAACTTATTAACAAATTCCCCCAACAACGTTGCAAAAACGGTATAATGAAAACGGATACGTTATTTTTATTAAGTAATTGGGGGATTAAAATAATGGCATCAGAAAAGAAAAAGTTGATCACCACACCAACATTGGTGCTGATGATTATTTCAACCATCTATGGTTTTGGTAATGTATCCATTGCCTATGCTCAGATGGCTTATGCAGGGATGTTCTGGTATATTCTTGCTGGATTGTGTTTCTTCTTCCCTTCGTGTCTAATGATGGCTGAATATGGTTCAGCCTTTAAGGACGCGCATGGGGGAATCTATTCTTGGCTTGCTGGCTCAACGACCGAAAAGATTGCCTTCATTGGGACCTTTATTTGGTTAGCATCCTGGGTCTTGTGGATCGTTTCTTCTGCATCGCGGCTATGGATTACTCTTTCAGCTTTACTGTTTGGTCATGATACGACGCAGAAGTGGCATCTATTAGGCCTTGGGTCAAACCAATTAATTGGTGTCTTGGCCATTCTCTTCGTCTTAGCGGTTACCTGGCTAAGTGCCCGGGGAATTAATGGAATTACTAAAATCAGTTCCCTGGGTGGGTCCTTGATGATCGGTATGAACGCTATTTTTATCTTGGCCAGTTTAGTGGTCATCATCGCCAATAAAGGTGTACCAGCACAACCAATTCATGGGATTTCTTCCTTCTTTGAATCACCAAACCCATCGTTTAAAACGCCGATTGCGGTGATCTCCTTCGTTGTTTACGCAATCTTTGCGTACGCTGGGGTAGAAAACCTTGGTGGGGTGACAGATAGTATGAAAGATCCTGAGCATACCTTCCCACGAGGCCTGACCATTGGGGCTATCTTAACCGTGGGTTCTTATGTTCTGATGATTGTGATGACGGGTTTCTCTGTCAATTACAACCATATAATTGCCCGTCCTGACGTGAACCTGGGTAACGTAACTTACGTGGTGTTTAACCGTTTGGGTTATATGCTTGGTCTTTCATTAGGATTAAGTCATGGGACAAACCTCTTCCTGGGTGCCTTATTTACCCGATTGATTGCTCTATCTGGATTGATGGGGATGTTAGGGGCCATGTTTGTCCTGGTTTACACGCCAGTTAAATCTTTTATCATGGGTTCTAATCCAAAGTTATGGCCAACCCGGATCACTCAGTTGAATTCCGCAGATATGCCAGCCAATGCAATGTGGATTCAGGCTGCCTTGGTTTGCATCATTATTTTTCTTGTGGCTTTTTGTGGTTCTGCGGCGGCACGCTTCTATCAGATTTTGACTGATATGGTTAACGTTTCTACTTGTGCACCATACATTTTCCTGATTGGTGCCTTTCCGGCCTTCCAGCGGAAGAACGTTCCCCATGACTTTGTCGTCTTTAAGAACCTCTTCTGGACACGGGTCCTCGTTTGGTTTGTGGAAATCATTGTTTGCTTGGGAATTATCTTTACTTGTGTCCAACCAATCATTGACCATGACTTTCAAACCGCCTTCTGGACCGCCTTTGGGCCAATATTCTTCGGCGCCGTTGCTTGGATTTTCTACAACCATGCTATAAAGCATAATAATTAACATAGATAAAAAAATGACCATCTACGTCTACTGGTGACGTGGATGGTCTTTATAATTTCAGAATTAAGAGTCTAACTGGTTAAAATGGTGAATTCGTTGGCGAATAAATATAGCGCCGACAACTGTCACGGTCATTTCAGTGATCGGTACCGCCGCCCAGACACCATCAATGCCCAAGATAGTTGGCAGGATCATAATTAGTGGTAAGAGGATTAAATACCCTCGTAACAGTGATAATGAAAATGATGCCCGTGCGCCATTAATTGCCGTTAAGAACAGGATGAAAAGATAGTTCAAAGCAGTGAAAAAAGCACTGGTAAAGTAGATTGGTAAACCAACGCTGGCAAAGTGGACCAACTGCCAAGAATGTTGGGTGTTAAAAATATTGATAATCGGGTACTTAAATACAATTAAGACAGCAAACTCGATTAGGGCGATTGTCAGGGTTGTGATTACACCGACACGCAGGGCCTTCGCAGCATTCATATAATGACGTTCACCATATTCCCGGCTAACAATCGGTTGAACACCGAGGGCGACCCCATTCGCGATGGCTAATACCATAATTGCAATATTTGAAATAACTCCATAGGCGGCCACAGCATAATTGTTAGCGAGAATTAATAGGACATGGTTGAAAAAGAAAACGCTAACTCCCGAACTCAATTCGTTTAGGGCTGCCGCGGCACCCAGTCGAGCGGCATGCCAAACCGACTTGATTGATGGAAATACCCAATGCAAGTGCAGTTGACGTTTCTTAAAGCGACGGTGAAATGACAATACAACCAAGCTAATGGCTGGTGAAAAGATAGCGGCCATTGCAGCCCCTTCCATTTTAAATCCCAGACCAAAAATGAAGAACCAATCAATGGCAATAACGGAAGTGGTCTCAATGACGGTTGCCATCATTGTGAGGGTAGGGTTACCGTCATTACGAATAAAGTTTAAACTGATTAGGTTGCACATCACAAAGGGTCCACACCAGGCCACAATCCTGACATAAGTAATCGCCAATTCCCGTGTTTGGTCATTAGCACCGAGAAAATTGACGACTGGGGTGGCAAAAATATCCATTAAGATTGCCACAATCACACCCGTCACAGCGGCGACAATTATTAATGAACTGTATAGTGACTCTACTCGTTCAGGGTGGAGGACCTTATTTAATGAGAAAATGGTGGCTCCACCGACGCCAAGGAGGAGACCGATGGCGTTGAAACAGTTAAAAATGGGGAGAGCGAGGTTAAGAGCAGTTAACCCCAGCGCCCCGGCGGCAATAGAAATAAATAGGGTATCAATCAGTACATACAGTGAGGTTCCCACCATGGCAATGATGTTCCGACTGACGTAGTGAAAAACTTCTTTAGTAATTGTCAAACTAAAAACCTCCAGATACTCCTCCCATCCTCCAAAATGGACGCCTGTTTGGGAAGATATTTTTAACAAAACCCGGCGATTTTGTAGCTCTTATTTCATTCATTTATTATCATAGCAAAAGTTACGGAGCTTGATAAGCTAGGCTAAATTAGAATACCGTGCAGGTGATCAATTTCGTGCTGAATAATTTCGGCGGTGAACCCGCTAAATTCCTGCTGTTGCTTTTTCCACTGCTTATTCATAAATGCTACCGTAATGTGCTGGTAACGAGTAGTGCGGCGTTCTCCTGATAATGAAAGACAGCCTTCTTGAGTTTGGTAAGGATGACTTTGTTGAACAATTTTGGGGTTGAACATTAGCAGGTTGAAGGGACCAACACTAACGATGATAATTGCTTTATTAACGCCGATCATGTTAGCGGCCATGCCGACGCAGTCCCGATGGTGAGCCTGGAGGGTATCCTGGAGGTCCTGGCCGATTACTAAATCGGCCTTCGTTGCTGCTTTGGCCTTTTGCTGGAGAAATAATTGATCATGGTTAATAGGTCGTTCCATTTAATTTGCCTCCTTGATAGTGAAAGGCCCCTAACACATAAATGTTAGAAGCCTTGGTGGTTAGTTAATTATTACTCTTGTGATGATGCTGTTTACCCGCGTTCCGTTGCCGGTTAGTTGGGACTGGTTGTTGGGCCTTCTTTTGTGGTTCACTAGGGGCCTGTTTGTCATCATTCTTCAACTGGTCAATGGCGGAAGAAGTGGCTGCTGTCTTGGCTGTTGTACTCGTAGACGGGATCACTGGTGCATCTGGCACCTTGACTGGCTTACCATCATTTTCGGCAGCAATTTGTTTCCGAATGCGTGGACGGTAAGCATTAATTAATAAGGTTTGTAAGATTGCAAAGAGCCCACCAATGAAGAAGTAGAGTCCTAATCCAGCAGAAGAAGTTAATGAAATAAAGAAGGTCATGACTGGACTCATCCAGATTGCCATCTTCATTTGCTGCTTTTGTGATTCAGGGACGCCAACTAAACCGAGGTAACTTTGGACAGCGTAGGCAATAAATGATAATACCGCAAAGAGCACACTTGGTTTACCAAGCGCAATACCAAAGAAGGTAGCGTGGTACAGGTCCGGTGAGTAACGAATAGCGGCATAAAGAGCGGCAAAGACTGGCAACTGAATAATCAGTGGTAGACAGCCAATTCCACCTGTCAGACTGACATTATTTTCCCGGTAAACTGCCATCATTTGTTGGCCAATGGCGGCTGTTTCTTCCGGTGTCTTGGCTTCCTTTTGCTTTTGTTGGAGTTCTTTTAATACCGGTTGAATCCGTGCCATCTTTTCTTGCATGATGGTGGATTTCTTCATTTGCGAGAACATCACTGGCAAGAGGACCATTCGGACAACCACAACAATTACGATGATGGCCCAGCCATAGTTGTTACCTAAGTGAGCGGCAAGCCACTCCATCAAATGTTGCATTGGCTTTGCCATATACGTGTAGACAAAGCCATAAGGATGACCGCTCTTCGTTGTACGGACACATCCAGACAGTAGCATCAGTAGGGTGGCTAATCCGCCAGCTACTGATAGTCGTTTTAGTTTCATTATTAATTTCTCCCTTAATGGATTTCTCCGTTTATTGAATGTAAACAGTAATATATTAGCTTAAATCGAGATCAAATTCTACCGAATTATACAACTTAATGGATGGAAAAGTCCGTCAATTGTGGATCAACTGGTAATTCGTGTTGATCTAACTGTATAACGCGTGCATAAGGGGTCGGACCATGTTTAATAAAAGCGATCAGCGCTTCAAGAACTTGTTCGTTTGCCTGGCAATCGATTATGACAGTGCCATCCATCATATTTTGTACGTAGCCACTAATTGGCCGCTGGGATGCATATTGGTAGACTCCCCAACGGAACCCCACTCCCTGAACTTGACCATAGGCGGTTAATTGATAGTGTTTCATTCGATGCCATTCCTCCCTTTTTTAGTCTATCCATTGTACACTATTAACATGGTATAATTAAAGGAGAAAAGGGGACTGTCTATTTTGGAAGAATTAACTTCAATCCACAATCAACACGTTAAAAATTGGAAAAAACTGCAAACAAAAAAGTACCGTCGCCAAACTGGCCGCTATCTATTAGATGGGTGGCACCTGGTACAAGAAGCCCACAAGGCAGGCATCGAGATCTTACAACTGATTGGTACCGATGAACAACTCGATGCCCATCAGGACCTCATTGGCTTGAGTGCTGAAGTTTATCAGGTGACTGAAGAAATTATGCGCCACATTACAGAAACCGTTACGCCCCAGGGAATTGCTGCCGTGGTGGAAATGCCGAATGCTCATCAAGTTCCTTCAGCGCCTCTAAACGGTGCTTGGCTATTATTGGATCGGGTGCAAGATCCTGGCAACGTTGGGACAATGGTCCGGACTGCTGATGCGGCTGGCTTTACGGGTGTCGTCGTTGGTGATCGTTCAGCAGACCTGTTTTCACCTAAGGTTGTTCGCTCAATGCAGGGAAGTCAATTCCACCTCCAGATGTATGAAGGAGACTTATCAAAGTGGATCGAAGACTTTAAGCAGGTTGATGCACCAGTGTATGGTACTCAGCTAAACCCAGCTGCCAAAAGCTTCCGTGATGTTCATCCGGGAGCAACCTTTGCTCTAATAATGGGTAATGAAGGCCATGGGATGAGTAAGGAACTACTTGCGCAAACGACGGCCAACTTGTATATTCCAATGCGTGGAGAAGCGGAATCGCTTAACGTTGCCGTTTCAGCCGGGATTTTAATGTTTCAGTTAAATCAGGGACTAGCCGATTAAAATTAAGCCGTTCTGATTTATTTTGCGATTGAAATTGTGTACAATACAATCAATGATAAGAAAGGGGTATATTATGAAGTCAAAAAATGAATGGCGAACTGATCCTGAGTATGTGTCACTTGTTGAGGACTTATTAGCGCAGCCAGCTGTTAAAAAGCTTGCAAACTATACTCAGCACCACCACTCGAATCGATTACAACATTCCATTGCGGTTTCGTTTGATAGCTACAAGATCGCTAAAAGAATGCACTTGAACTATCGAAACGTTGCTCGTGCTGGCTTATTACATGATCTCTTTTATTATGATTGGCGAACTACTAAATTTGATTTAGGAACGCATGCTTTCATTCATCCGCGAGTAGCATTGCGTAATGCCGAGAAGATCACCCCATTAAACGATATGGAAAAGGATATTATCTTAAAGCACATGTTTGGGGCAACAATGGCCATTCCAAAGTACTGGGAAAGCTTAATTGTTTCATTAGTGGATGACTTTGAAGCGGAACATGAATTCTTCTCACCGTTACGTGCCAAGTTAGCACGTAAGATTCGGAAGCGGCGGATGAAGACTACTTGGTAGAAAGGGGGATATTGGGATGGCACAAGCTGTTGCTAGTGCTGATACCCATATGGCAGGGTGTCAACTTTGTCCAAAATTTACACATACTTTTACCATTTTAGGAAAGAAATGGAATGGTTTAATTATCGAGGCCCTCTTGGTACAAGACTCAATGCGTTTTAAAGACTTGGCGGCTAGTATCGAGGGTTGCAGTGATCGGGTGCTTTGTGAACGTTTAAAGGAATTGGAAGATGAAAAAATTGTCTCCCGAAATACATACCGGGGGCAAAGTCGGATTGACTACTCCCTTACTGAGCGTGGTAAGGAATTGTTACCAGTGATGAAGGCCGTTCACCAGTGGAGTGACAAGTGGTATTAATTGTCGCTTGATTTTCTCTAAGAGTTTGATTAGAATAATTGTGTTATTAAAAGCGCAGATGGAAACTAGTATCCCAACAATGTAGTTAGAGAGTCATTATCTTAGCTGTAATTAATGACCTACACAATGGGAGAATTTCATTTCCGGAGCCGATATGTAATGATATTCCGGTCAATCGCCGTTATCGATTTTAAGTGTGCAATTTTAATTGCAAACTAGGGTGGTACCGCGAAGCCTCGTCCCTATTTGGACGGGGCTTTTTTATTATAAGGAGTTGAAAATATGGGATTAAGAGAACGCTTAGCGGAACTC
Organism: Limosilactobacillus frumenti DSM 13145; assembly: GCF_001436045.1. Taxonomy (GTDB): domain Bacteria; phylum Bacillota; class Bacilli; order Lactobacillales; family Lactobacillaceae; genus Limosilactobacillus; species Limosilactobacillus frumenti. The sequence continues at coordinate 443,989 of NZ_AZER01000016.1, read as the reverse complement.
CGCGAGCAAGGATTAGCAGATATTGAACAATCCAAAGACCTGAAGAAGATTAACGAAATTCGGGTTAAAATGCTTGGTAAAAAAGGCCCGATTACAAATGTTCTTCGTGGGATGCGTGATTTAAGTGCCGAAGAACGGCCTAAGGTTGGTCAATTTGCCAACAAGGTTCGTGACGAATTAAGTGCTGCTATTGATGATAAGCGGCAAAAATTAGAAGAAGCGGCAATGAACGCGGAATTGGCTGCTGAAACAGTTGATGTTACTTTACCTGGTTCCCCAGTTGCTCAGGGCCAGCCACATGTGATTCAACAAGTGATTGATCAAGTGGTCGACCTGTTTGTTTCAATGGGATATGAAGTGGCTGTTGGTGATGAAGTAGAACAAGAAGTTTATAACTTTGAAAAGCTAAATCTGCCTAAGGATCACCCCGCTCGGGACATGCAGGATACCTTCTATGTTACGCCATCTGTTCTGATGCGGACGCAAACCTCGCCAATGCAGGCCCGGATGCTCGAGAAGCATGACTTCTCCCAAGGTCCACTGAAGATGATTTCACCCGGAAAAGTTTACCGGCGTGATACTGATGATGCAACGCACAGTCACCAGTTTAATCAAATTGAAGGAATGGTTGTTGGGACCCACATCACCATGGCTGACCTGAAGGGAACTTTGGAACGTGTTGCCCAATCATTGTTTGGTGACAAGCTGAATGTACGGTTACGGCCAAGCTACTTCCCATTTACTGAACCTTCCGTTGAAGCTGATATTACCTGCTTTAACTGCATGGGAAAGGGTTGTGCTATTTGTAAGCATACCGGTTGGATCGAAGTACTGGGTGCCGGGATGGTTCACCCGAACGTCTTGAAGATGTCTGGTGTTGACCCTGAAGAATATGGTGGTTTTGCCTTCGGATTAGGACCAGACCGCTTTGCTATGTTGAAGTATGGTGTTACTGATATCCGGAACTTCTACCAAAATGACGTTCGCTTCTTAACTCAATTTGACCGGAAAGGATAGTTCAAGATGAAAGTTTCATACAATTGGTTAAAAGAATATCTCGACCTCGACGTTGCTCCTCGCGAACTATCAGAAAAGATCGCTCGGACTTCTGTTGATATTAATGATGTTTACTCACTAGGGGATGGCTTAAAGAAGATTGTTGTTGGTGAAGTTACTTCCTGCGAACCACATCCTAATTCAGACCACTTAAATGTTTGCCAAGTTAATGTTGGCGAAGATAAACCCCTGCAAATTGTTTGTGGTGCTCCTAATGTTGCCGCTGGTGAAAAGGTAATTGTTGCCTTGAATGGTGCCCGGATTGCTGATAATCAAAAGATTAAGCGGGGCAAAATCCGTGGTGTTGAATCAAACGGAATGCTTTGTGCTCTACAAGAAATTGGTTTCAGTGACAAGATTGCCCCTAAGGAATCCAGTGCTGGGCTGTACTTGTTGCCAGATGATGCCCAACCTGGCGAAAGTGCAATCTCCTACTTAGGATTAGATGATACGATTATTGATACGGACGTCACTCCCAACCGTGGTGATATGCTCAGTATTTACGGTAATGTCAATGATATTGCTGCCTTTTATGACTTAAAACCGCATTTTAAAGAACTAGCCGTTAAGGAAAATGATGACCAATCTGCTGCCGACTTGGTTACTGCTTCAATCAAGGACCAAAAGATTGCCCCTACTTATAAGTTACGGGTCATCAAGAATGTCAAGGTGGCTGATAGCCCATTATGGTTGCAAATTCGTCTTTGGAACTCTGGTATTCGGCCAATCAACAATGTGGTGGACGTTACTAACTATGTCCTGTTGAAGTATGGTCAACCATTACACAGTTACGATTATGATCGTCTGCCAGGACACGACTTTGGCGTTCGTCATGCCGAAGAAGGAGAGAAGTTTGTTACCCTGGATGACAATGAACAAACGTTAAAAGCTCAAGATATCCTGGTCACTGCTGATGATCAACCAGTGGCCTTAGCGGGAACCATGGGTGGTCAAGGGACCGCCGTGGAAGATGACACTAAGACCGTGGCCTTGGAAGCAGCTATTTTTGACCCCGTGATGGTTCGTAAGCAGGCCCGACGTTTAGATCTTCATAGTGAATCATCAATGCGCTTTGAACGGGGAATCAACCCATCAACGGTCGAAACAGCTTTGAATGAAGCAGCTGAATTAATTGCTGAATTAGCTGGCGGGACGGTTGCTAAGGGGATCGTTACGGGCAGTGAAAAACCTGCTAAGGACAAGGACATCAACCTGTCATTGAGTAAGGTCAACCATGTCTTAGGAACTGATTTGAAGATGGCCGATGTTACGGATGTCTTTGACCGGTTGAACTTTGCTTACCAAGTGCAAAGCGAAGATGGCATCGTGGTTACGGCTCCTGCCCGTCGTTGGGATATCGAATTATCAGCGGATCTTTATGAGGAAATCGCCCGGATCTATGGCTATGACAAGCTGCCTGCCACTTTGCCTGTTATGACCCGGAATCGTGGTGGCTTGACAGCTCGACAAAAGTTCATCCGTGCTAGTCGTCATGACTTTGAAGGAATGGGCCTGAACCAAGCATTGTCATATTCGTTAACTACTGTTGAAAAAGCTAAGCAGTTCCAGATTAGTCCTGTTGATGAGCCAATGAAGCTCGATTTCCCAATGAGTTCTGACCACGTTGCTACCCGGATGAGTATTGTTTCTGGCCTGTTGATTGATGTGGCTTACAACATTGCGCACAATGTGAATAATGTGGCCCTTTACGAAGAAGGACGAGTCTTCATTCCTAAGGGTGGTGAACGTCCTGAAGAACAGGAACATATTGCCGGTGCTGTTACTGGACAATTGCTAGCTAACAACTGGCACGTTGCTGACCACCCAGTTGACTTCTTCCAAGTCAAGGGGATGGTTGAACAATACCTGAAGAATATGGGCCTGGCTGACCAAGTTACCTATGTTGCCGACCAATCACGGGCAGAAATGCACCCTGGTCGAACTGCTAACATCATGCTCGGTGATCAGTTAGTTGGTTTTGTGGGCCAAGTTCACCCTAAGACTGCGCAAGCTTATAAGATTCCAGAAACCTATGTCTTTGAGTTAAATATTGAAAGTTTGTTGAGCGCTAAGAAGATTGGCAATGAATACACACCAGTAAGCAAGTTCCCAACGATTACGCGGGATATTGCATTGCTTGTTGATACTTCAGTTACTAACGCGGATGTTGTGGCATTGATTAAGCAACGTGGTGGGGCCTTCTTAAAGGATGTTCACCTGTTTGATGTTTACAGTGGCAACCACTTGCCAGCAGGAAAGAAGTCGTTGGCTTACACCCTGACTTATCAGGACGACCATGATACCTTGAAGGAAGACCAAGTTAATGCTGCGTTCGACAAGGTTACGAAGTACTTGACGAGTCAATTAGGGGCAGAAGTTCGTTAATAATAATTAAACAGATAGGGCCTGACGTTCCGCTGAAGGATGTCCGACCCTTTTGTCGTTTCAATCTTAAAAAGATGTTGTCGATAGGAACAAGGTGCTGTATACTGGTTCCGTGATAAATGACAGCAAACTTTTCTTTACAAAAAAGTAAATGATGTCTTTAAATGCGGCGACAATTGTGTTGCCAATAAATAAATGAGGGAGTATTTAGTATGGCTGAAGAAAAAACTTACCCAATGACCAGCGATGGTAAGGCTAAGCTGGAACAAGAATTAGAAGACTTGAAGCTGAAGCGTCGTCCAGAAGTTATCAAACGTATTAAGATTGCCCGCAGCTACGGTGACCTTTCCGAAAACTCTGAATACGAATCAGCTAAGGATGAACAAGCCTTTGTTGAAAACCGGATTGCCCAAATTGAAAACATGCTCCAATACGCGGTAATCATCGATAATGAAGATGTTGCGAAGGACGAAGTTTCCATGGGTCGTTCAGTAACGTTTAAGGAATTGCCTGATGAAGATCCAGAAACTTACCAAATTGTTGGTGAATCTGAATCTGACCCCCTGAACGGTAAGATTTCTAACGAATCGCCAATGGCTAAGGGCCTGCTTGGTCACAAGATTGGTGAAGAAGTTGAAATTGAAATCCCTAACGGTACGATGAAAGTTAAGATCATCGACGTTAAGTAACGATAATTGCTCCTTTCCTAGCACTAGCTGGGATAGGAGCTTTTTTGTAGCGATTGTGAGCATAAGACTCTCACAAGTTGTTATGAAAGTGCTATCATTAAAGTCAGAAACTGAGGGGATGTGAAATAATGAAACTAATTATTACCGATGCGGCACATAAGTGGTTTAAAAAGGAATTTGGCCTGGAAAACGGTGGCGGCATTAAATTCTATGGTAAAGTTTATGGTTCGACAGAAGTCCACCATGGCTTTTCACAGGGATTTGCTCGTCAGGACAAACCGATTGATCCAGTGATGGAAGTAATTAAAGATGGAATCAACTATCATGTTAATGATATTGATGAATGGTTCTTCTCAGGCTTAATTACCACGGTTGACTATAACCCACGGACAGATGGCCCCATCTTTCACTTTAAACACGAAGATGGCGATGACACACCAGAGGTTGCTGGTTTAAAGAAGGATTCTGATGATCACGCTGATAACAAGGCGGATGCATCAACGGGTGCTTCCCAACGTTACGAAGAGTACTGGGAATAGAATAAGTGTTAGAAGTTAGTGAAGACTTCGACATCACGATAAGCAAATATAATAGGCGTTCAGTGTTCGGGATACCGACACTGGACGCCTTTTTTGTACTGTGCGATTAGATATTTTACCTAGGATATTGTAATTTTTTCACACTAGTGACCTTTTTGTGTCCTTATCCCCAATAATCTCTAAAGGTCCTTAAGGAAAGCGTAAGCCCAACTGGAATTTATATCTTTACTGGAAATGATTCCGTATAATTATAATCATCAAATGACACTAGTCATAGCTGACCGGAGCAGCTGTTGTGATTGCACTACGACGACATAGAAATGAGGTTTTAACTATGGTTAGCGATAAGCACGGAGTAAAAGATCAGCTAGTCGGTACTTATCAAGAAGCTAAGGGAAAAATAACCGGCGATAAGAAAACTGAGTTGGCCGGGAAAGCCCGTAAAGCGAAGGGTAAGGCCAAAGATAAAGTTGCAGACGTTAAGGACTGCGTAGAAGAATAAAGGGGGTTATGTTTATGCATTGGTTATGGGTATTAATTGTTGGTGGATTGATTGGTTTAGTTGCCGGAGCTATTACTCACCGTGGCGGGGCCATGGGTGTGATTGCTAACATCATTGCCGGGCTGGTTGGTTCGACAATTGGTGAGGCCATTTTAGGATCTTGGGGTCCCCAAGTTGCTGGTATGGCTATCATCCCATCGGTAATCGGAGCGGTTATCCTGGTACTGGTAATCTCACTAATCTTCGGTATTAAGCGGACTAATTGATGAATATATCATAAGGGCCTTAGATTCGGAAACACGGATCTAAGGCCCTTTTCAATGCTAATTTATTTCTTTTCAAGGTGTTTTTGTCGGTAACGAATAGTTAGTAATGTGATCATTAGACAGGTGATGGAGATGCATGTACCCAAGATCAGGTATGGTGGACGGTAGTGGAAAACAACCGTATGCGGACCAGTGGTCATTGGGACTGCCATAAAAATACCAAGAACCGTTTGTGGAGTAACGGTCTGACCATCGACCTTAACATGCCAACCGGTAGCTGCGGGGATCGTTGTCATTAGAACAGACTGTCCACGGTGGATCGTTACGTGACCCTTAACAGTTGTCGCACTCATATGGCTAATCTGCAATGGCGAATGTTGTAAGGCCTTCAAACTCGTATTGAACGCTTGTTGATTTAACTGATACAGACTAACGTTCTCCATCCACAGACTATTCTTTTTTAACCGTAATGTGATAATTACCGGTCTCTTTTTATGGTGATTGGCAATATTGAGCACGACAGTATTACGGTAGGTATTGTACTGACTGAACCGCTTGTTGTTCAAACTCAGGGTCGCACTGTCTTTGACAGCGGGTCCCAGGGTTAAATAATATGACCCATTCGTCGGTGGTGTGAACTTCAGTCGGACCACAGCTGGTTGACTCGGGTCCTGTTTTTTAAATGTTGTGCCTGTAATCTGTTGCGCCGGCTGGACGTTGATGAAGTCGACACTTGTAAAGTTTTGAACATTGAACAGGGGCTTATTAATTGGTTTACCAGCTAGTGCCTGGAGTATCTGAGATTGATAATTTAAGGGGTCCAATGTAGCGTGTCCCAAAGTGAGAATCTGCTTGTTGGCGCCGAATGCCAATGGCAACACATTCCGATTTCTTCGCACTCCAATACCATGAGTAATTGCTAGTGGCTGTTGAGAGAACCAGTCGGGACGATAGCCAGAGAATGGCAGATCAGAGTGATCACGGTTTTCACTAGCGCTTAATGTGTAGTCAAAGCCCAACAGTGCATCGGACACCTTCGTTCCATTAGCGTATGAGATAAAGCCATCACCATCAGGCTGACCAATAGCACCCATGAATGCCGGTTGTTGCGGTTCAAGGGTGGACCCAAAGTGATCACCGCTGTTGAAACCACTTTGCAGTGGATCATCCTTGGTTCGCATAATGGTTTTAGCAACCCGGTGAAATTCGTGGTCGCTGGTTGGCACTTTAGTGATTGCGGCGTTTAACGCGGTTGTATAATTGCCAAATTCTGGTTGGCTGACGTAGGCCAGGTGGCTAAGCGATACTAAAGCACTTGTTGCAACATCGGCAATGATTAGAACAATAAATAATAGGTCATACATCAATGGTGAATATCGGCGCGGAATTGCCAGATAGGCAATACTAATCACGGCAAAGGCAAAGCCGATGGCAATTTGGTTTGGTGAGATGTATGAGAGGTGCAAAGTGTGGACATAGTAGGTAATCCCACCCGTTAAAATAATTAGTACGCCGATTTGCCACTTGGGAACATCTGAATTAGCTATTAATGTTTTTGCTGCTAACATGATGACCCAGAAACAGAATATAAATGAAAAGCGTGATGGATACCAGACTGGGAATTGACCAACATGCCACAGCAGGTCAAGTGGTTCATAACAGAATGACATAATCATGAAGGCAGTTATCAGGAAAGCCAGCAGTCGTTGGGACCATTTGACTTTACGGTCAAGGAGGTAGAGGACTAGCCCCATCATCAGCAACATGCCAATGTAAATATTAGGCTGTCCTTTAGGCATCTGGTCAAAATTAAATGAACCCGGGACCAATTTGGCTAAGATTTTGCACGGATTATATTCAAAACGGGAGTGAATACTAGTTTCGGTGTATGTACCCTTACTTTGCAGAAGAGCAAAGATGGTGGGCAGGAGGACAACTGCACTGATTCCGACCGCCATCAGAGATGACCAAACGTAACGCCAAAGCTGCTTTCCCCGTTGTTGCCATGATGAAAGCACCGGCAACTGCCAAATGACAATTAAAATGGTGAACAGACAGATCATCCAGGCCATGTAATAGTTGTCAATAATCATCAAGGCAAGCCAGCCAATATACGTTCCGGAACCACCACCATTTAATAGTTTGACCAGACCGTAAAAAATGAGGGGCAGGATAATCAATGCGTCTAACCAAATCATATTTAGTTGGTTTGCAATCATCCAACCGTTCAGTGCGTAGGCAGTGCTGAACGCCCAGATTCGCGGTCCTTGTTGCCAATTGAGGTGTTGCAGACACCAGGCGAGTGTTATTCCAGCCAGCCCGTAGCGGAGCAAGGTTACCAGCATGATGCCGCTGGTTAGACTGGCCCCTGGGAAAAACAGCAAGAGTAGGTTTAGGGGACTGAAAAGGTAGTAGGCGTTGGTACCAAACATTTCGCCACCAAGGCCCTTACTAAATGAATAGAAGAGTTCACTCGGATGATGTAAAATAATACGCCGGAAGTATGAGAAAAAGTCGACATACTGCTGGCCCAAATCGACAGTTAACAGACTGCTTGATCCGAACGGTGCCATTCCGCGACAAGCAAAGTACACACCCATGATGATAACTGGGATGCAGAAACTTCCCATGAGCACTTGACGTTGAGTTAATTGACGGTGATGTAACACAATAAGTCCTCCTGATCAGCAAAGTGTTTCTATTATATAACGGATTAATAGTGAAAGAAGTTGTTTAAGAGTTAAGATTATCCAAATTATGACGCTCACAATTTCTTTTTTACTTATCTTGGAGTAAGATAGCGGTTGATACTTTAATTGCCAATGCGGCAGAAAATAAAATTTGATACAATATTATTCATCACGGTAAAAGGAGAATTTTGCTACTGTGAAATATCTTGATCGAATTCGCAATCTCTTTAACGCGAAAATAAGCAAACCGAAAAATGCGCAATCAATTATCCCATTTCGGCTGAATTTCTTGCTATGGGTTGTTGGCCTCCTGCTGCTCCTATTAGCAGGGCGGTTGTTTTACTTACAAGTCTTGAATGGTACCGCCTATAAGGCCGAAGTTAAGCGTTCTGACACAACGATCCAAACCAACAACGTCCAGCGGGGGATGATTTACGATACCGCTGGTCGGGTTATTGTCGGTAACCAAACTCACCAGGCAATTACTTATACCAAGAGCGCGGACGTGACAAATGACCAGATTTATAAGATCGCCAAACAATTAGGGAGTTACGTTCACGTTAGCAACAGTGATACCCGGTTAACAGATCGGAATCAGATTGATTACTACTTGGCTAATAAGAGTAATTTAAATGCAGTTGTTCGTAAATTAAATATTTCCAAAAACGCTTCGGATGATTCCAAATATAACAAGGCGGTTAAGTACTTGACTAACCACCCCAGTGAATGGCGTCTAAATGCTCACCAGAAGAGTAATGCTCGTATCTATTCCGCAATGTCAGGGGCATATTCATTGTCTACGACATATATTAAGAAGACGGGTGTCACGGCGAAGGAATTGGCTGAGGTTGGTGAACACTTGGGTGAAATGCCTGGGGTTAAAATTGGGACGGCCTGGACACGGAACTACCCCCAAGGAAATGACTTTAAGTCGTTTACCGGGACCGTTTCAACGACTGGTTTGCCAAGCGATGAAATTAATAGCCTGCTTTCTCAAGGGTACTCACGTAACGATTCCGTTGGGCAAAGCTACTTGGAAAAGGAATTTCAAAGCACCTTAGCGGGATCAAAGTCCCAAACAGAAGTCACTACAAGTGGTAATAAAGTCACTAATGAAGTAATGAAGTACCGTGGTAAAAAGGGGAGCAATCTGGTCCTGACGATTAACTCGAAGTTCCAGGCTAAGGTTCAGGACATCCTGAAGAGTAACTATGCTGCTGCTGGTAATTCATATTCTTCCGGTTGTTATGCAGTGGTCATGAATCCGAATACCGGGGCTATTTATGCCATGGCAGGGATTGATCGCAACCCGAAAACTGGTAAAGAAACAGTTGATGAAATCGGGGCAATTAACCACCCAATCACCATGGGGTCCGTTGTTAAAGGAGCCACGGTTATGGGTGGACTGATGTCCGGTGTTATTACCCCGAATGACAACACTTTGACTGACCAGCCAATCAAGGTCGAAGGAATTTCTCAAAAGAGTTCCTGGTTCAATAAGAGCGGGTCAGCAAGCATGGCCTTAACGGCTCCCCTGGCTCTTGAAGTTTCCTCAAACTCTTACATGATGCAGTTAATCATGAAAGAGGGGGGAATGAATTATAAGCCAAATACTGCATTAACCTTAAAGCCAGATATTTTCCAAACGGAACGGAAATACTTTAATATGTTTGGGCTCGGTGTTAAGACTGGTATTGACCTCCCAGGGGAAACTGCTGGATACACTGGTCCATCTGATGAAAAGCATGTCGGTTCTGCATTGGACCTTTCTTATGGGAACTATGATGGTTACACAACTATTCAGTTAGCACAATATATGTCAACGATTGCTAACGGTGGTAACCGGATGCGGCCTTATGTCGTGAAGGAAATTCGGGGAACCAAAGCTAATGGTAAACTCGGCCGGGTCGAATATACGACTCAGCCACAAGTTCAGTTCACGATCCCAGCTTCTAAAGCTGACTTTGATACTGTTCGTCAGGGGTTATATAATGTTGTTCACGGATCTAATGCCTATATTACTGGTAAGCCACTAGCAAGTGTTAAGCCAGGAATTGCCGGAAAGACTGGGACCGCCGAAACGGTTTCTGAAGGTCACAAGACAACGACCTTAAGTTTTGCCGGTTATGCTCCATATGACCACCCTCAAGTCGTTGTTGCCTTGGCTATCCCTGGGGCCACCAATGATGATGGTGGTGCCAACTTAAACATGGCCAAGCAAATCTTTAACGCCTACTGGAAGATGGTGCAAAGTCAGAAGAGCAACGGTAATTATTAATCACTGTCAAGGCTTTTTCCTTAACAATCTTGCCAAAAGACTGGTCAAAGCTGGTAATTAATGATATAGTTGTACGAGTTAGGGTTAGAATTTAACCGTGTAAATTTTAAAATAAGTTATTGGAGGTTATGACAATGCGTGTCAACATTACTCTTGAATGTACTTCATGCCACGAACGCACTTACTTAACTAGTAAGAACCGTCGTCACAATCCCGACCGTCTTGGATTAAACAAGTACTGCCCTCGGGAACGCAAGGTTACATTGCACCGTGAAACTAAGTAATAATAAACAGCTAGTGAACTTCAGCTAGTTCATTACTGTCAGCATTGCTCCTGACGTTTTAAGCAACGTTAGGAGTTTTTGTGTATTTTAGAGATATCATGAAAAAACGCTTGCATAAATAATAGTGAGCTGTGATAATGAAACAATGAAAACGTTTGATAAAGGAGAGATGAGAATTCATGGCGTATACAAAACAAGAGTTACGTCAAGCTTACATTGCGCGTCTTCAACAATTAGACCTAAATACGCGTTTTCATGAAGAAAAACGACTGACGTCGGCATTGTTTGACACCCCTGAATGGATGAATGCCAAGGTTATTGCAACTACCATGAGTCAATCGTTGGAACTCGACACTGCGCCCATCATTCTCCATGCTCGGCATGAAGGACGGCAGATAGTGGTTCCACGGACCTTACCTCATCGTCAGATGGAATTTGTGGCCTTGAATGAGGACACCATCTTTGAGGAAACCGGTTTCGGGATTCTCGAACCTCAAGATGGTAAAGTTTATCAGCCCGATGAAATCGATTTAATGATTGTTCCCGGAGTAGCATTTACGCGTTCCGGCAAACGGATCGGTTTTGGGGGCGGCTACTATGATCGTTACCTGAGTCAATACCATGGTCAAACAATGGCGGTGGCCTTTACAACCCAGGTGGCTGAAGAAAATGAGTGGATCGCAGAAGGCCACGACCAAAAGGTGGACCATGTGATCTCATTGCCGGAGACGGATTAATGAATAATCGGATCTGGTCTGTTGCACCGGTCACGTTAGTCTTGTTAACAATTCAAATTGTTGTGTTTGTTCTGATGACCTTGCTGGGCGGATCAACTAATCAATCGGTGATTTTGCTGTTTGGCGGTCGTCAGACACAGCTGATTGAGGCTGGACAATGGTGGCGATTAATCACGCCTGTCTTTGTTCATATTGGCTTTACCCATTTATTGGTCAATAGCCTCACACTATATTTCATGGGCCAATACATTGAAGAAATTTTTGGTCATTGGCGGATGTTAGTTATTTACCTGGTATCAGCATTTATGGGTAACTTAGCGAGTGCGGTTTTCCTTCCCAATACTATTTCAGCTGGTGCTAGTACGGCGCTTTTTGGTTTATTTGGGGCGTTCTTGATGCTGGGTGAATCTTACCGGAATAATTTTGCTATTCGTCAATTAAGTCGCCAGTTCTTAATGTTGGTTGTCTTGAACATTGGAATTGACCTTTTTACGCCGGGCATTGACCTTGCGGGTCACCTGGGCGGCCTTTTGGGTGGCTTTTTAGTTTCTTATGTTGTTGGCGCTCCATTAATGGGGCCTGTTATTCGGCACAAGCAAATCATAAGCTTGATTGTGATGATCGTTGGGATTGTAATGATTGGTAGTAAATTAAGCTGGTGAAAATATGGTTGTAAAGCAACGTGAATACCGGACATTATATGATGTTCAGCAATTACTCAAGGAATTTAACGTCTTCGTTTATGTTGGCAAGCGCCTCTATGATATTGAACTGATGGCGATTGAATTGGATCACCTTTACGAGGCTGGAGTGGTCGATCGTCAAACATACATGAAGGCCAAGATTGTATTGCGTAAGGAACATCGCGAAGAAGAAATTAGGGAAAAGAATGGCACTGCCATTTAGCAAGGAAAGGGATAGAAATAATTATGGCAAAGAAATTAATTGGTGTTGACCTTGGTGGTACGACGATCAAGTTTGCAATTTTGACAGAAAATGGTGAAATTCAGCAAAAGTGGTCATTACGGACAAATATTTTGGATGAAGGATCTCACATTGTTCCTGACATTGTGGATTCCATTAACCACCATTTGGACCTGTACAAGATGAGTCGTGACCAATTTGTTGGTATCGGCATGGGAACTCCCGGAACGATTGACCGTGATAAGGGAACTGTTATCGGTGCCTACAACTTAAACTGGAAGACGACCCAACATGTCAAGGATGACATTGAAAAAGGAACTGGTATGAAGTTCGCCGTAGATAATGATGCCAACGTTGCTGCCCTGGGTGAACTTTGGAAGGGTGCTGGTAACGAAGGTGACGATGTTGCCTTTATTACTTTAGGTACCGGTGTTGGTGGTGGATTAATTTCCAATGGTAAGTTGATTCATGGTCTTGGTGCCGGTGGTGAAGTTGGCCACATGATCGTTAAGCCAAATGGTTACCTTTGTACTTGTGGTAATCATGGTTGCCTGGAACAATACGCTTCTGCCACTGGAATTGTTCACATTGCCCAAGATAAGGCTGAAGAATACGAAGGTGATAGCCGTCTGAAGGCTATGATTGATAACGGTGATGAAATCACTGCCAAGATTGTCTTTGACCTTGCCAAGGAAAATGATTACCTGGCAAACGTGGTTGTTGATGAAGTATGCATGTACTTAGGATTGGCTTGCGCTAATTTAAGTGATGCTTTGAACCCTGAATACCTTGTTATCGGTGGTGGGGTATCTGCAGCCGGTGACTTCTTACTGAAGCGGGTTAATGCCAACTTTAAGAAATTTGCCTTCCCAACTGTTAAGACTTCTACTCAATTGAAGCTGGCAGAATTAGGTAATGATGCTGGTGTGATTGGTGCGGCTTCATTAGCTCGCCAATTTATGGACTAATCGAAAGTGAGGAGCGTTTAGAGTGTTTTTAGCAGTTAATTCTGGTTTACTGACTTTCAACATTGTTATCGTTGTTCTTCTGCTGGCCTGGTTAATTGCTTGGGGTCTCCAATATTTGCGGCGGCGTCATTACGCAACCGTCATTGACGAGCAGCAATTCCAAGAAGGAATGCGGAAGGCCCAAGTAATCGATCTCCGGCAGCCGGAAGATTTCCGGAAGGGTCATATTTTAGGCGCACGGAGTTTGCCATACGTTTATTTAAAGCAACAGTATAGTGAATTACGTCCTGACCTCCCCGTTTACATGTACGATCAGGGAATGACACTGAGTACTCAGGCAGCAGCTTTCCTTGGTAAGAAGGGATACAAGCACTTGTATATCCTTAAGGGCGGCTACTTAAAGTGGAACGGTAAGACGAAGAAGTCCAAGTATTAAAAAGCAAAAAGCTCCGGATGTTCGCAAGTGCGAATGACCGGAGCTTTTGTCATGCTTAAGAAGGTAATTAAAAGTAATGCCTTCTCCTCATGAATAATATTTAGTATAATTAATTGTTTGCTTTAGCCTTGGTGAGCGGAACGACCCTTACGGATTGCAGCACGACGGTTTTCGTCAAACTTCTTTTCTTGTTCTTCAACTGGTTCGATAACAGTCTTGTGGAATGTGAATAAGCCACTAGCAATGGCAGCAATAGTTCCGAGACCACCGACTAAAACACCCTTTGCAAATTGCTTCATCTTAGTTTCCTCCTTTTGTTTTATACTTAACTCTATTATGCAAGAATTAACTGCTTTTTACCAGTCAGACTGTTAATAAATCTGGGAAAGGAAGGGTTAAATTGTCAAAAGTCGTTGCAATTGTCGGACCGACTGCAGTTGGTAAGACCGCCCTATCAATTCAAATTGCCAAAGTCTTTCATGGCGAAGTCATTTCTGGGGATTCTATGCAAGTCTATCGCCACCTTGACATTGGAACTGCCAAAATTCGTCCAGATGAAATGGCAGGGGTTCCGCATCATTTAATTGATATTGTGGATGTTGACCACCAATACTCGGTTGCGGAATTTAAATCATCAGCAGGGCGCCTCATCAAAGAAATCAGTGGGCGTCACCATTTACCTTTGATTGTCGGGGGAACTGGCTTTTACCTGCAGGCGCTAACAAATAACCTTACCTTAGGTAGTCAACAATCAATCTCTTTTCGTGAGCACTGGGAAGCGGTTGCCAAACAGCGTGGTTCCCAATTTGTTTGGAATCGATTAGAGCAACTGGATTCGCCAGCAGCTCGTCAAATCCCCGTAGGTAACACACGACGAGTAATTCGCGCTCTTGAAGTGATTCACCAAACCGGGCGCCGCTTTTCTGACCAGCCACAACAAGAGGCGGTGAACGATTACTTATTGATTGGCTTGACCACTGACCGGCCTGTGCTCTATGACCGTATTAACAAGCGCGTCGACTTGATGATGGATGCGGGATTACTTAATGAGGCTCGTTGGTTGTTTGATCAGGGAGGGGCAGAGCTGCCTGCTGGTAAAGGAATTGGCTATCATGAATTATTCCCGTACTTTACCGGTGATTGTGACCTGACTACTGCCGTTGATAAGATTAAGAAGGATTCACGTCACTATGCGAAGCGTCAGCTCACCTGGTTTCGGAATAAAATGGACGTTCACTGGTTTGACCTGGTTTCTGGTAAAAATCAGCCTAACGATGTTAAGGAGCTAATTAAGGACTGGTTAAATAAATAAAGTTTCAGGCTTGATTTATTTACAATCAGGTTAAAACGTTTTCATTAAATTGACTTCCCCCAGGTCAATTGGTATTCTTAGAACGTGTTAGAGGAACTAGTTGTTACTTAATCATTTGGTGCCGAATGGTCTACTTAAAAGATTGCAAACGGCACTTAATTTTATTAAGAACAGCAGATTTTGTTATGAAAGGGATTAGACATATGGCTAGACATGAATATAGCAAAGATGAAGTTCGCCAAATGGTGAAGGACGAAAACATCCGTTTCTTGCGGGTAATGTTCACCGACCTCTTAGGAACAATTAAGAGTGTCGACTTACCAGTTAGTCAACTGGATAAGTTGATGGACAATAAGATTATGTTTGATGGTTCATCCATCGATGGGTTTGTACGGATTGAAGAAAGTGACATGTACCTGTACCCAGACATGTCGACTTGGTTGACATTCCCATGGGGTGCGGAACATGGTAAGGTTGCTCGTGTTATTTGCAGTGTTCACATGACTGACGGCACGCCATTTTCTGGCGATCCTCGTAACAATTTGAAGCGTGTCTTGACTGACATGCAAAAACTAGGTTTCAAGGACTTTAATATTGGCCCTGAACCAGAATTCTTCCTCTTTAAGAACGATGAAAACGGGAACCCAACGACTATTGTTAACGATTCCGAAAATTACTTTGACATGGAACCAGCTGACACCGGTGAAGATTGCCGGCGTGATATCGTTCTCGCTCTTGAAAAGATGGGCTTCGATGTTGAAGCTGCCCACCACGAAGTTGCTCCGGGTCAGCACGAAGTTGACTTTAAGTATGCGGACGCATTGGAAGCGGCTGATAACATTCAAACCTTCAAGCTGGTTGTTAAGACCATCGCTAAGAAGTACAACATGCATGCAACATTCATGCCAAAACCACTTTCTGGAATTAATGGTTCCGGAATGCACCTCAACATGTCCCTCTTCAGCCAAGATGGCAAGAATGCCTTTTACGATGCTGATGATAAAGATCAATTATCATCTACGGCATACCACTTCCTGGGCGGTTTGATGAAACACGCCCGGAGCTTTACCGCAATTGTTAACCCAATTGTTAACTCCTACAAGCGTTTAGTACCAGGTTACGAAGCACCAGTTTATGTTGCTTGGTCAACTTCCAATCGTTCACCATTAGTCCGGATTCCTAGTGATCGTGGCATGGGGACTCGTCTGGAATTGCGGTCAGCTGATCCAGCTGCTAACCCATACTTGGCCATCGCTGCTGTTTTGGAAGCCGGTTTGGATGGCCTACGTAACAACCTCAAACCAATTCACAACGTTAACGAAAACATTTATAACATGTCGACCGCTGAACGGTCAGAAAAGGGCATTGTCAACTTGCCGGATAACTTGCACAATGCTTTGAAGGACTTAGCTGCTGATGATGTTATGAAGGGTGCTCTTGGTGAACACATTTACAACAGCTTCATGGAAGCTAAGACCCGTGAATATGATTCCTACCGTGCTCATGTTTCTGATTGGGAACGGAAGCGTTATATGGAACAATATTAATAAGTGGTCATCAATATTAAAATGATCAATCGAAGCGCCCCGGTAATGGTAAGCTTACTGATGAAGTAGGAGATGCCATTACGGGCGCTTTTGTGCCGTCATAAATTGACAAATGACGACTTTCCGATACAATTAAATTTGTTGCACTCACGATCTAGTCGTGAATTACATTAAAGGAGATTCTCAAAAATGGATGACAAGAAGGTCAGAGTTCGCTACGCACCAAGCCCAACCGGTTTCTTACACATCGGTAATGCGCAGTCAGCCCTTTTTAACTATTTATTTGCTCGGCACTTTAACGGAACGATGGTATTGCGGATTGAAGATACCGATACTAAGCGGAACGTTAAGAATGGTGAAGCCAGTCAGCGTGATAACTTGCATTGGTTAGGTATTGACTGGGACGAAGGTCCAAATAAGCCTAATCCAAAGTACGGTCCATACCGCCAGAGTGAACGGAATAAGAAGGGAATTTACCACAAGTACATTCAAAAACTGCTTGATGCGGGGATTGCTTACAAAGATTACTCTACAGAAGAAGAACTTCAGGAAATGCGTGAACGTCAACGTGCCAACAATGAAGCTCCTCACTATGATGGTCGTTGGTATGGCAAGAGCGAAGAGGAACAAAAGGCAGCGGAAGCCAAGGGCTTGAAGCCAACGATTCGTTTCCACTTCCCAAAGAACCACGATTACGAGTGGGACGATATTGCTCGTGGTCATGTTTCCTTCAACTCTGACAACTTGGGTGGTGACTTCATCATTGAAAAGAGTGATGGAATGCCAACTTACAACTTTGCCGTTGTTGTTGATGACCACTCAATGGAGATCACCCACGTTTTACGTGGTGCTGATCATATTTCCAACACGCCAAAGCAAATTGCCATCTATGAAGCACTTGGTTGGGAACACCCAACTTTCTGCCACATTCCATTGATCTTCAACCCTAAGACACGGAAGAAGCTCAGTAAGCGTGATAAGGATACTTTACAATTCATCAATGAGTATAAGAAGCATGGTTACTTACCAGAAGCCATCTTCAACTTCATTGCCTTCCTTGGCTGGTCACCGGTTGGTGAACGTGAAATTTACTCCAAGGATGAATTGATTAAAGTTTATGACCCACAGCGGATGTCCAAGGCTCCAGCTTACTTCGATCAAAAGAAGCTTGATTGGATGAACGCCCAATACATTAAGAAGATGGACGTTGATGAATTAACGGACCGGACCTTGGCATTGATTAAGGAAGGCGAAACTGAAGAAGCTAAGCGCCTGCAATCAGTTCCAGAAGATGAATTGAAGACCTTGATCGCGAAGACCATCCATGTTCACCAACGCGATGTCAACAAGTTGTTGGAAGTTATGCAATATGCTTGGGACTACTACACTGTTCTTGATCAACACTTTAACTACGACCAATTAAAGGACAATGATGACTTCTCTAATGATGACATCGTTGCTGTTCTGAGTCACCTCAAGGATCGGTTGGCAAATGGCGATGCTGACTTAGACTACAGCCAGGCAATTAAGGAAGTTGGTAAGGAAACCGGTGTTAAGGGTCGGAACCTGTACTTCCCATTAAACTTGGCATTCACAGGCTCAACCTCAGCACCACAAATTTACGAAATCATGGACATTTACTCCCGGAAGACTGATCTTGAATTACTCGACCGGATGATAGCCGCATTTCAAGCTTAAATAATTATTGAAGCCGTTAGCGAGAGATCGTTAACGGCTTTTTGTGATCTTGACCATTTATGCACAAACTACTACCCTATATTTAGGAAATAGAAAAGGAATGATTTAGATGGTGGAAATGAGTAAACATATGCGGTCTGTCCTTAAGGATGTTCCCAAGCTCAAAATTTTCGAGTTTAGTCAGTATGCTTCTCAGTTCAATGATGTTATTAAATTCACAGTTGGGGAACCAGATTTTAATACACCCGAGTATATTAAGCAGGCAGGAATTAAGGCTATTCAAAATAACCGGACACATTACGCGCCACAGCGGGGGACAACGGGATTACTGTCAGCCGTTGCTGAGAGTCTTGCCACTAATTATGACTTGCATTACGATCCCAAGACTGAAATCTTAATTACCAATGGGGTAACGGAAGGAATCTTTTCGGCAATCATGGCAATTACTAACCCTGGCGATGTGATCTTAGTACCCACACCAACCTTCTCCATTTATACTCCAGATGTGACGATGGCTGGAGGAACAGCGGTTGAAGTTGATACCTCCCACACCAACTTTAAGGTAACTCCCGACCTCCTAAAGGGCTACTTGGATAAGTACGGCGATCGGGTTAAGGGTGTGATCTTCGTAAACCCTTCGAACCCGACAGGAATTGCTTACAGTCAGGATGAATTAGACAAATTAGCAGGGTTGATTAAGGGGAAACCAATTTTTGCCATTTGTGACGAAATTTATAGTGAACTGAACTATGATGGTGAATATTCATCAATGGCTCGGCCCCTGCCAGACCAAACCATTTTAACTAATGGCTTGTCCAAGTCATACGCCATGACTGGCTGGCGGATTGGATACTTGTGTGCACCAGCCGCAGTTACTAATGAAATCTTTAAGGTTCACTCTTTCGTGATGACGGACGTGGCAACCTTCAGTCAAGACGCCGCCGAGGCAGCCTTACGTGGTGGCTTAAAGGCTACTCATGAAATGGACGCTAAGTACATTCAGCGGCGTGATTATATGTATAAGCGGTTAACCGCGATGGGCTTTGAATGTACCCAACCAATGGGCGCTTTCTATATTTTCGCTAAAATTCCCGCTGGCTTGGAACAAGACGATACAAAGATTATTTATGATATTGTCAAAAAAGCCCGGGTTGCTGTCACCGCTGGGTCATTCTTCGGAGCTGGTGGTGAAGGTTACTTACGGTTTAGCTATGCAACCAGCATGGATCAAATTCGCGAGGGAATGGACCGCTTAGCTAAGTACGTAGCAAGTGAACAATTTAAATAAGAAAAAACGCGACTGATTAAAACCAGTCGCGTTTTTAAGTGAATTGCTTCAAAAAGTTATTCGCTCAGTTTCTTGGCGTCAGCATCGATTCTGGCGAAACCAGAGCCATCTGGCTTCTTGCTGCCACGCTTTTCCATGGCTTTACGAGCCATTTCCTTCCGTTCTTGCTTACTAAGTGCCATAATAAACTTCGCCTCTTTCCGAAACGCTTCAAAACAGTTGAATAACTTCAACCGTTAACTTCATTATAATCGTGGCTGGTTAAAAAGCAACT
This sequence comes from Limosilactobacillus frumenti DSM 13145, assembly GCF_001436045.1. Lineage (GTDB taxonomy): Bacteria > Bacillota > Bacilli > Lactobacillales > Lactobacillaceae > Limosilactobacillus > Limosilactobacillus frumenti. The sequence continues at coordinate 424,116 of NZ_AZER01000016.1, read as the reverse complement.
GATCGTCGTTAAATGTAAAGAAAGCCTTCAATAATTTATTAAGATCTTTAAAAGTGTTGACAAGTCGATTAAGATTAACCTTAGTAATAACATAAGGAGCGGTGGATATGGCCACAGAACAACATCAACAATCTGCCCAAGAAGTCGCTGCATTAATCAACAATCAAATTGTTAATAAAATTGATTTTTTGCAGCAATTTAAGGCAGCAGTTGCCGATCACCAAGACCGGCGCATTTACCAGTTATTAGATAACCAACGATACGCTAAAGAAATTGAACATCGGGAGCAGCAGTCCAATAATCAAAGTGTCATGTCCTTAGTTGATGACTTGGTTGACCAACTAAGTCATTACCTAAGTGTCAACTTAATTGACTATTTAGGGAAGGCCTACCCGTTCTTTTACTATGAGGAATATCAAACTGGTCATTACCGGATTTACTTTGGTAATTGGTGGGACCGGCGTGAATTCGGTGAGTTGGACGTCTTAAATGTGCGTTTTCTGTTCAACCAGGACGAATATGCCAAGTTGCAAAAGTCCTTTGAATTAGTTCATGAAAACAAGCGGTATAACAGTGACAAGATTGATAAAATCTCTCAAGAGAACGACCGACTGCAAGATTTAATTGATCACCAACGAGAACGTGAAGAACGGCGTGCTAAGTTGCAGGATCAATTAAAGGAGGTTAGCTCGCACTCTGGTATTTGGGAAAGTAGTAAGAATAAGGAAAGTCGGCAGAATATTGTTGACGCTCTGCAAAAATTAGAGAGTGAAGAACAAGAATCGCGGACGGCAGCTCAAACCATTAAGGATAACGAACAAGTAGTTCTTGCCCTATCAAAAGAAAATACGATTTTAAGTTATGAACAAAAGAGTATTATTGATACTTTTGGTTCGTTTGAAGACTTTGAATTAGCCAATCGCAACTTATATGCCAGCTACTTAGCCAGCCTGAACGATGATGAAAAGCAGGTGAATACTGATGGCGAATAATCAATTAACGGCTTCACCTTCTAAGCAAGTTTCATTACTGGCCGATTCACTGACGACGGGATTAACACTCGGTCAACAATATGTTCAGCTTCTTAAGCAGTTAGCTGAAACAGAGTCTGCTGCCGAATTACTTGATGCGGCTCAACAGTTAGTAACATTTGACCTTGATAATGTCTTCGTCAAGTTTCCGCAGCATTACCAACCGACTGATTACTACCTGCTTTTGATGGGCCGGCTACTGGAAATGCATTCTAATACTGATTTTCAAATTCAAGAAGACTTAGATCACCATGATTTTTACGCCACCATTAGTTCTCTTGGAGACCAGGTCCATTTTAAGTTCATTATTGATGCCAACGGGACTGCGCAGTTAATTGAAACCCAAGGTCAAGAAGCGTTACTGTACCTGAATTTGAAGCATAAAATGTTGCGTTTCAATAACCGGGCACTGGTTAACTACTTCATTATTGCTCTGCAACGGGAATACTCTGACTTGGACATTCGGGCGGCCGTCAAGCCACTTTTGGCCTTTGCACATGCATTAGCAGCGGACCTTGATTTTGTCATTGACCTTGGTATCTTAGATGTCAATAATGATCAGCACTTTGCCCTTCAACAACCAACATTATCTTTAACAGTAATTGACCGACTCTTCGTTGCTACCGCTGAATTTGACTACATGCTTTTAAACCTTCCACAAAATAATGGGGCGGAATTGCGATTGGATCGTGGGATCAAGATGGACTTGCAGTTTGACCCTGATGATTATAGTCAGCAATGGTTCTTTAAGGTTCAGGATCCCGATAATCAAGTATCATTCTTTGACCTGTTATTGCATTATCAACTTGTTCGCCAGTGGTACTTACAACAGCGGGAAGCATTGGCCGTTAAGTCGGACCCGTTGTTATTTGCGGATGATCAGTCGTCCATGGCAGTTACAGACGATCCCGTGGCAACTGAGCCAACCGTCATTTGCCACCCAGATGGTAGTGTGACGCCATTGGATCAAGAATAGACGATAGAAAAGAGTAGGTGGGGATGAATAATCATCTTCCACTTACTCTTTCTGAATTTCAGGAGGAATAATATGAATATTACTAAAATGCTGCACCAGGTTATTGATTTGGAATTAGCAGTGGATGATGCAAAAGAGTTAGAGATTGGGCCCCGCGTGCGTCAACAAACGATCTTTACGGCCCTTGATGTTGAATTGGCCAAGTTGGCAGACCAGGCTGGCTGGTATAAGGTTTTATCTGATGAAGAGCCGGATCAATCATCATTATTAAACCACTACGTTAACGCTGTGGAGCTCTTGCTATTGTACAGTGCTAAACGCCAGTGGACTCATCTGGTGGTTGTTGATGACGCAACTTTAAAGCGCATTACGACAGCTGATCGCGCCACTAAGTTAGAAGACCTTAATAAGGAATATCTAGCGATTAAGCATTTCTTGCAAGGGGGATTTTATAGCAACCGACAAGATGACTTTCGCCATGCTTGGCACCTGTTGTTGAAGATGGGACTAGTTGATTTTCAATTATCAGACCACGAAATTATGGCTGTTTATGAACAGCACATTCAGGGCCAAACAGAACAATGGGCAAATTAATAAAAAAGGGTCTAGCGGCATACCCGCTAGATCCTTTTTTATGAAAGCTATGCTCTTCGACTACGATAATGTTCGCGACTGTTTACGTTGTCGCTTGCTTGGTCAGTAGTAGATTCATTATTTCCAAAGACAATTTGACCAACTACTGAGCCAACTAAAATTAATACAATTACAATTAATGGTAACATAATAGCTCACCTCAAAAAGCATGGTCTAATTCTATATTATGGAAAGATCCTATAATTATGCAATCAATTTGTTGCTATAAGTGGCGGTTCTTTAACTAATATTTAGAAAAATTACAATATATTAAAATTTAGGCCAGTGTTAGATTGGTAAGCAAAATAAAAAGCCCTTGGTAAAACAAGGACTTCACGATTGAATATTATGCAACGAGAGGGGCTCGAACCCTCAACCCTCGGTTTAGAAGACCGATGCTCTATCCAGTTGAGCTACCGTTGCAGACCAATTTTTAGTATATAATTATGACAATTATTTTGTCAATCACTTGTTATAGTCATATAAAATAATTATTAAAATAAATTCCTATATTCTTTGACTAAAGCGCTAACAGAAACTATACTATAAATAAGTAGCAGTACGAAAGTGAGGAGAACTTAAGCTGAAAATGGAGGGATGATGATTTATGGCTAGTAATAAAACAGATCCGCGGGTAGTTAAAACTAGAACTAATTTGCGGAAAGCTCTTGTTTACTTGATGCGTCGTGAAAAGATCGAAGACATCAGTGTGCAGAAGATTACGGAAACAGCCAACATCACCCGGGGTACTTTCTATTTGCATTACAAGGATAAGCAGGACTTCATCGAATCAGCAATTTCTCATATCTTAGATGAATTCTTTGATCAAGTAATGGTGGATAGTGAGGACCTCAGCTTTGAAAAAGGCCACACGGTGCAAGTATTCTCGCTTCAGAAGGCGTTTCAGTACATCGAGGGTGAGGCTGATTTATTCGATGTGTTGTTGAACAATAAACAAAACAATTTCTTTTACGGACAATTGTATGATCGACTGTCGGAACGGCTAGCAAATTACTATCGTCAAATTGCCAGCCCAACTGAACAGTTAGAGGTTCCACTAAATTTGCAAATTTCCTTCATCGATTCAGCATTCCTTGGACTTGTGTCGCATTGGCTGCAAGATGGCATGATTTACACGCCGCGGTACATGACGACAAGTGTTCAGAAAATGTTGAACTTCTTAGATAGCAATAATGTGACGCTGGTTCATTTCTTTGAGAAAGAACCAGTGACCGCACTTGAGGATGTCTAAGAAAATATTGGGCAGCGATTATGAAATCGTTGCCTTTTTTTATTGACGTGTGCGCGGAATTTTGCTATTATACGAATGTTGTATTTGTGAACCAACAACTACAACCGCACGCTGCCAAGTTCAAAGTATTTAATACTGCTTGGTTCGGCGAGTCTTAGATATTAAGGAGGTGCACAAATTTATGTACGCTATTATCGTTACTGGTGGCAAGCAATACAAGGTTGAAGAAGGTTCATCAATCTTTGTTGAAAAGCTTGATGCTAAGCAAGGTGACAAGGTTACTTTTGACCAAGTAATCTTCGTAGGTGGCGACAGCACTAAGATTGGAACTCCATTAGTAGATGGTGCTTCTGTTGAAGGTACTGTTGACAAGCAAGGTAAGGAAAAGAAGGTTGTTACCTTCAAGTACAAGCCTAAGAAGCACACTCACACTAAGCAAGGTCACCGTCAACCATACACTAAGGTTACTATTAACAAGATCAACGCTTAATGTGGAGGTAATCTCATGATTCGAGCTAATTTTATTCTTAATTCGGATCACCGTATTACCGCATTTAAGATGACAGGGCACGCTGATTCAGGCCCATATGGTCAAGATATTGTTTGTGCCGCTGTCTCAGCCCTATCAATTTCTACCATTAATGGTTTAGAACACGTTGTTTGTGCGAAGCCAGAGGTAAAAAGTGATGAGCATAATGGTGGCTTCCTGCGGGTATCTGCTATTGATGTGGGGCATGATTCCCAAATCTTAATGCGAACCTTTCTGAATGGGTTGCAGGATATCGCAGAAAGTTATCCTAAAAACATTGAAGTAAAAATGTTTGAAAATTAGTTCATTGCTGGAGGTGAACAACTATGATTATGGATTTGCAATTCTTCTCCCACCACAAAGGGGGCGGTTCCACTGCCAACGGTCGGAACTCAGCTGGTCGTCGTCTTGGTACTAAGGCTGCTGATGGTTCTATCGTAACAGCTGGATCAATTATCTACCGTCAACGTGGTACACACATTCACCCAGGTGAAAACGTTGGCCGTGGCGGTGACGATACTTTATACGCTAAGGTTGCTGGCCGTGTTAAGTTTGAACGCATGGGCCGTGACAACCGGAAGGTTTCTGTTTACCCAGTTGCCGAATAAACTGCTTGTTAGCTAACCCCTTGATAATACTGATATCCATGGATTACAAAAGCCCTCCTAGATTGGCTAGGGGGACTTCAGGGGGAAAGCTTATAAGAAATTGAGTTTTGAGTCGAGCCTTTGCTCGGCTTTTTTTGTTACGTGCAGATAAATATCTTTCGTGGTTGTGGCGTCTTTATGCCCAACTCGATGTTGAATCAAGTATAGTGGGACACCTAACTCGGCGAGTTTTGAAATATGCGTGTGCCTGAACGTGTGTAAAGAAACTACCTTATCAATATCAAATTTCCTCTTTGCTTGGCGAAGCCAATAGTTGAGAATTGTATTTCCAAGTGGATGACCCTGTCGTGATTCAAAGATAAACTCTGATTTTGCTGGGTGGTCAACCGATTCTTTATTTAGCAACAGTACAGCCCTGTCGTTGAGTGTGACATCACGGCGACTATTACCGGTTTTGGGTGACATTTGTTTGTGATCATTAACCAGTGTTCCGTTGATTGAAGCCACTACTTTACCATCATCACGCCGTGAAATGTCCTGTCGGCGCAACGAGGCCGCTTCACCATATCTCATACCAGTCAGGTATAGAAACTCACAGAAACGTCCGTAATGCGGTGAGCGATGATACATGAACCGAAGTACTTCGTGTAGTTCATTGTCGTCAAGAAACTTTTTAGACGTGTCGTCGTTGGCTTCGTCAGTCCGATACTGAACATTTACTTGCTCGATTGGATTCGCTTTGATGTAGTTGTGCTTATAGGCATAGCGAAGCATATTCCCAAGAGTACCTTTGAACTTCATGACACTTGAATTTTTATAGTCATCTTTGTAGATCATCCCGTTCAAAAAGTCCTCAATGAGTAGCGGCTTAATCTTTTCAACTAAGATATCACCATCGATATGTTTAAGCATAACTTTAACTCGGCTTGCGGAGTTATCATAGGTGTGGTATTTGACCATTGGCTTGTAGTCTTTGAGCCAATCAGTAGCCAACTCACGCAATGTAATACCGTGTTTTAAATTGCCGTCGTCAACATGCTTTAATTGATGCTGGATTTTGGCTTCTAGTGCCGCCTGTGCTTCTTTACGGGTATGTGCTGTGTTCTTATCCATAGTTACAGAAACACGCTTACGTTTGCCCGTGAGAGGACTTTTGTACTGCTCAACAAACTTATATGTTCCAGTTGCTCTTTTTTCTACCCACATAGTGTTCACCTCCTTTCGATGCGAATGTATGTTCTTTTGGAATCCTTTTTAAACCCGTCAAAATCGACGGGTTTGGTTGTTTTAAAATTAATTGATATAATTGACAAAACTAATGTTCAGGGAGATTATTATGCTAAAAATCATTCTCATTTCAGTTATTTTAAGCGTTGTCTTAAGTTCAGTAATTACAATATTTGCTATTCGGATCGTGAGTGACGTTATAACCTTATTTGTGTCGAAAACAGAAGAACGATTCGATAAAAAATTAGAAATTTACAAACAATTAAATCACCATGCTAATGAATGACTTTCCTATTTCTTTGCAGCACCATACTTAATTAATTTACCGAAAATAGCGTAATAAATTCCGCTGATGGTATAACCAACGCCTTGTGCAAGTGGGTTAAGTAATAGTTCCACGCTGGATTGTGGGATAAACTCTTTCAACACTTCTAATTGATTTGGATCCATTATTCACACGTCCTTTCTCCGGAGAGGGCTTTTTATTTTAAATTCTCGATAGCTTGCTTAATCTCTTGCAGATCGTGGTGAAGGATATATGCAATGGCGAGCTGGTCAAAGTCAGTTGAGCTGTTATCAGCATTTTGCTCTAACCAATTCAATAATTTTTTGTACATATATTCGTCGTCAAAGTCTTTCAACTGTTCATCTAATTTTTTGATTTTATCTTCACGTGAACTAAATAGTCCCATTTTTATTACTCCTTTCTCCGGAGAGCTATTTTTTATTCGCCAGCAGGGCGGTGCAAAGTAAACTTATCTTTTTCATAAATAATCCCCCAATAGTTTTATGTATCCGGCACGAGGCCGGCATTAAATGATTGCTAGTCAGACAAGTCTGCTGCTAATGCAATGAAAAAGAAAAAAATAACGAATGCAATCCAAACACCAACTTGAATTAAAGCACCAATTCCTGCTGATTTAGCGTTCTTAGGCTCGCTATTATGCCAGACAATATAAAGGACAAGGCCGGCAACAGGAATAAAGAAACCAAGGACGCCCCACCAAACAGATCCAGTGTCATCCGTTGTTGTAGCTGGCGTACTAGAAGAACCGGATGATGGTAATGGAACGCCGCAATGAGGACAAATAACTGCCTTTGGGTCTACTTGTTTTCCACAATTAGGACAATATTTCATTTAAGTATTCCTTAAAGTACGCTCAAGAAGCCGATGACAAAGCTGATGCCAAAACTAACCCAGGACCATACGCAGATTCCGTGAGCACGTTTAGGATATTCCTTATGCCAAACGGCCCATAAAATCCAGCCGACAATCGGGAAGAAGAATCCTAACAGGTTCCACCAGCCGTTGTTCCGGTCTTCTGAATTAGATTCAGCGTTGTTGCCATTGACAGGAACTCCGCATTTGGGACATACAACAGCTTTAGCATCAATCTTTGCACCACAATTTTGGCAGAATTTATATTGCTTATTATCATTTTGAGGTGTTGAAGTGTTTTGATTATCCATGATTTAATCCTCCTAATAGCTTTTAACGTCGATCACGTTTGGACGTAATACTAATTTGCTAATTTTCCATTAAGCATCGCATTATATTCTCGACGTGATTCTCTGATTGCCCAGCGCTCAGCGATTTTCGTGCTAAACCTGGTTCCATCAGATAAATCACCATAATCATAATCTGAATGCACACATTCGTGTAGTGCAGTTACAAGCCAGTCCAGTTCGGGCTGGTTTTCGTTTATATACACGTTGTTCCCATCGATATGTCCGTGGTAGTGAGGATTAGGAACATCAATCATGTAGAATTTAAGTTCGGGGTGTTGATCCTCGATCTTTTCTAAATCTGACATTTCCATGGAATCACCGCCTAAACACGACGACGGTTCTTCATCGCAATCTTTACCATCTCAATGATATCCTTACGTTCTTCATCTGAGATATTAGGGTCGATAGAGTAGGCGACTAGTTTTTGATTCTTTGATAAATCTTTGTCAGGAGTTTTTTCGGAAGTCCGTTCTAATAAATAGTCTGATGATACATTGAAATAATTAGCGATATCATCAATTGCACTAGAAGACGGTTCAGATTTTCCGTTTTCCCATTTCGTTATTGCTTGTTGAGATACGTGAATGGCTTTTGCTAATTCTGTTTGAGACATTCTGCGTGCGGAACGCAATTCTCTAATTCTATCTCCTATCATTGCTAATATTCCTCCATTCTTACCACGATTGTTTATATTGTAGTACAAGTTGTTGTTGATAAGATATTATATTTAAAAAAGTAGTATAAAAGTATTGACTATTACCACGAATGTAGTATTATATATTTGTAAGCAAGAGAGGAGGAATAAGCTTGAGCAAAGATCTAACACAGTTGCGTAAAGAAGCGCATCTATCAAGATTTCAACTAGCACAAAAGTTAGAAGTTACTCCCGGATCAATTTATAATTGGGAAAAAGGTATAAGAGAGCCAAGCGCTAACGCTATTTATAGAATGGCTAAAGTCTTTCAGACTTCAACCGATGCTATTTTTTTAGCTTTGCATACTACAAAAGTAGTTAATCAGAAACTTAAAAACTACATACGAGCTAACTAAGGAGACAATGAAATGGAAAACAAAAACGTTATTGCTGAAGCAAACACAATTTATTTCAAATTAAAAAAACGCCACTTTAGTGATTTAGAAATCAGTAAAGTAGCGCGAATTATAGAAGCACTAGCTAGTTAAAAAACTTTTCAAGTGCTTCACGAGTGGCAGCTTTGTCTTGCTCATTCAAGGAGGTTTAAAAATGAATCAACCGCAATTATTTAATTTTCAAGGCAAGAACTTAAACGTAGTCGAAAAGAACGGCGAAGTTTATTTTGACGCTGAGCAGTCTGCCATTGGTATGGGAATTAGCCAGACCAAGAATGGGAAAACATATGCTCGGTGGGAACGAGTTCAAGAATACTTACATTCCCCACAAGTGGGGAAAGGCGATTACATCACCGAACCACAATTTTATGAGTTAGCTATCAAGGCTAACAATCAGACAGCAAGAAGTTTTCAGCATTGGGTAACAAACGAAGTTCTACCATCAATTCGTAAACATGGTGTTTATATGACACCACAGACGATTGAAAAGGCACTGCTTAACCCAGACACGATTATCAATCTTGCTACTCAGTTGAAGGAAGAACAGCAAAAGCGCAAGCAACTTCAAGAAGAGAACAAAGTAATGAAGCCAAAAGCAATTTTTGCTGATGCAGTAACAACAAGCCATACCAGCATCTTAGTTGGTCAGCTTGCGAAGATTTTACGACAAAACGGCATTGATACTGGTCAAAACCGCTTATTTAAGTGGATGCGTAATAACGGTTATCTGGGAAAACGAGGCAGCAATCGCAACGTACCAACACAACGAGCAATGGAGATGGGGCTGTTTAAAACAAAAGAAACGGCAGTCACCCACTCAGACGGTCATACTACCGTGCAGATCACTACCAAGGTAACCGGGAAAGGACAGCAATACTTTATTAATAAGTTCCTCAAAGAAAATATTGTGAATGCTTAGATAAGGAGGAAATGAAATGGAAAAAATAACCAAACACATTGAAATGGAATTTGATAACAGTAAGGAAATTGACTCCAAATTAAGCAATCTGCTTTTGAAGGCAAAAGAATTAAACGCTGAACTAGAAAAAGCCAGCTCACTAATAAGCAAACTGACTTCTCAAAATTAGTCCCAGCCTTTGCCTTTGGTTACATTAACGCTAGCGCCACAGTAAGGGCATTTATTGTGGCCAAGTTGAACCTTGAATTTCCTATGGCAGTTAGGGCATTTGGTGTCGAATGGTTGATGGAGAATTTGGTTCTTAATATCTTTGGTAATTTGATTAGGATCAAAATCATCTCCGGAAATGTCAAATTTCATAAAGTTCACCTCCTTTCATTAGGAGATGACTCAAGTATATCAAAGCTAATTAGGAGGTGATGAAATGAAGCTAATAAAGAAGCTAGAACGGCTACAAAAAAAGTACCCTCAGCAGAAACTGAGAGCACTTGTAATTGAGGATAGTGACTTGAATTTTACTTTTACTTTTAGAGGACATATCGGAATAACAGCTATTGAGAGTAATCGTTACAACGGAATTTTATATCAACGAATTACTCAAGACAGAACGAACTTGGCTAATCCCCAGCCTCTAAAAATAGAACTAATTGTTCAAGAGAAGGTTTTTCTGATGTCGGTTAATAGGGCTATTGAGTTACTTAATCGATACGGAATATAAACTCATCAAATGGTTTGGAGTAGTCAATCCCATTTTTCGAAGCCCAAGTCCAAACGTGTCGCTCGTAATTAGGAACTTCATCAAAAGCTTGGATATTAACTTTGAACTCTTTTTTACCGTTGACTTTTGCATTTTTAAGAGCCATATCGAGCAACATATAATCTTTTTCTTCGAATCTTTTAAGATCACTTTCAGAATATCTAGGCACAAAATTCACCTCCTTTCACAGGAGATGAGTCAAGTATAGCAGAGAGGAGATGATGTTATGAGCCCGTTTAGATACCAGCTCACTATTTCAGAATTTTGCCAAGAGTGGAGTGTCCAAAAGGACAACCCGATGTCTTATTCAACGTTTCTAAGACGCAAGTCCTGGGCACAGGATCATTACCCGGCATGGCAAAAAGTATTTCTCTATGATTGCCGGGTTGATCTGAAAGAGTATCAGAAGTTTGAAACTTTTTACTCAGAAAAGCAGTACGAAGCACACCAGGATCCACATGTAAAGATTCTGGAAGCAATGGGAGATAAATAATGGTAAATGTAACTTTATTCAGCACGGTAGCGATCATGATGCTACTGATTCTTTACAACAGTATTTCAAAGAAAAAAGCCACCCGGAGGAAGGGTGACTAAAGTGTGCTTGTTTACCGCTAATCGTATTAGTTTGTTCAAGAATTGCTTTCATATTAAACGTCATAGGTTTCGTTAAGTTATTCATCTCCTTTGCAATGTTCACACCAGATGCAACAGAGTTATTAGCTTGACTTAGAGACTTAGCAACGTTTGGTGCTACAGACATCGTAGCAACTTGTTTATGCAATCTGTCTAATACGTTCTTCAATTTTGTTATCGCTGTGGTTTTTTATCCTCAGCTTGTGCATGTTTCCATACAGTTCAGCATATCTTTTCAACTACTAGAGTTGCTGGGCGCTCGTGGGAATAAATCCTATGCGTTGCACCTTCAATAAAGCTTGGCTCAGGGTTGCCATATCAATTAAGACTTAGGTTTTCCTTGAATTCACCCAGTGCTAAGTATCACATCGCTGTGACACAGGGCAATCCAGCACAGGAATAAATATATCACAATATATAGACACAAGTGAAGAGGAGAATAGCCATATGTTGTGGAAAAAGATTCAAAAACAGCTTGATAAACGTCACATGTCAGTTTATCGACTATCAAAAATAACAGGCATACCAAACAACACTTTATATCAATACAAAAACAATGGTGTTCAACCAACGTTTAAGGTTATGTGCCAAATAGCGGATGCCTTGAATGTGAGTTTGGATGCTTTTAGAGAAAGAAGGTGACCAACATGATGCCACAAGGACTAAGTAACGTTGTAACGATGGTGCTCACTTACTGCACTGTCATTGCACTTGTTGATGAATATCTGCCAATAGCTGCAGTTCTGGCTATCTTCCTGGCAATCCACATCATCAGCAATTTCAAAGAAGGACTTTATAACGAAAAAAAGAGCGACAGTGCCGCAAACACTGACGCCCGAAATAAGTAGTTTTGGAAATTATATCAACTAAGAAGATTATATCATGAAAATTTCTGTGTCAAAAACTTTTTCAATAAATTTAAGAGTTCGTATGGCAGAACTCAACATATCTGCTACAGAGCTTTCCAAGAAAACAAATGTTTCAAGAAACACGATTAATAGTTGTCGCTCTGGTAAAGCAAAAATGATTAAATTTTCAACTATTGCAGAACTATGCAACGGATTATGTGTTCAACCGACATATTTCTTTAAGGAGACAGACCAACATGCAAATTAAATTACAAAACACAATTAAACAATGCGATTGGTGCCATAAGCCATTCGATTTTAATGACAATGATCATCATTATTATGACGCACAACAAGATTGTTATTTCTGCTCGAAACGTTGCCTGTATGACAGCTTCTTTGATCAAATAGGTGATCCCGTAGTGGACTGGATTGAAGCCAATCCAGAATATGAAGTAATCGAAAACAAGGCATTTAAGAAAGCAGGTGCTAAGTAATGAGCAAGATTAACTGGGATTTTCTATTTGAACAAGATTGTGAATCAACACCAGGGTGCCCGTGGATTGATCACAAGCCGATTGATGATGGCATCTGGGATGGGCCAGATGATGAAGAGGACGGTGAAGACGATGAATGAATCAGCTAAGAAAGCTAAAGAAAGCCAAGAGCCTAAACGCTTCACGATTGATAGCAATCAAGCGTTGATCTGGACGCTACAAAAAGCCGAACAAAAGCGTCAAGAGATTATCGGTACCAAGAACATGATGGAACAAGAAGTTGAGTTCTATCAGGGCAAGATTAAAGCCCTACAGGCCGAATTACAGAACTTCAATGACATCGTTTTGCAGTATGCACAGTCACAGATGGAAGCTGATCCCAAGTGGGAATTTAAGGATTCACCATTTGGCCGGATCGTTAAGAGTAAGCCATCGACTAGCTTACAAGTAGCTGACAAACAGGCTCTTATCAATCATTACAAAGGGACTGAGTTTGTTAAGCACGTTGAAGAGGACAAACTTCAGTGGGGCAAGCTTAAAAAAACATTATCTTCGCCTGATGGTGAACACGTTGTTAATGCTGATGGTGAACCAATCGATGATGTCAAAGTCGTAAAGAAGCCTGCCAAGATTGAATTGAAGCATAAGAACGCTAAAGGCAATTGGACTACAAAGGAGGATTAGTTATGGCAGAAAAGAAGTCAGTGTTTGAAACACTATCTAAGGTTGATGTTTCCAACCACATTGACCTGATCAAAATGAAAAAAGGCCCAGAATTAAAGTATGTGAGTTGGGCTTTTGCTTGGAGCATGCTCAAAAGTAAGTACCCAGACACACCAACACCAACATTTAAGTGCTTTCCCGAAATGGTATTAACCACTAAGAAAGAAGCATACAAGACTAAATCTTACGGTAAGGAATACACACGTTATCGAACAGTGGTTACAAACTTTCAGATCACTAATCGTGAAGTGCCTTATCTAACTACAACAACAGGGACAATGGTTGAATGCACTATCAAAGTAAACGGCACTGATTACAGTGAATCACTTTACGTCATGGATAATGCTAATAATGCCGTTATTAACCCAACGATGCAACAGATTAACAAAACGCAAAAACGTTGCCTAGTCAAGGCTCTTGCTATGGCTGGATTAGGATTAAACCTTTATGCCGGCGAAGATTTGCCAATGGGTGATATTTCTGAAAGCGACAAGCAACGGGAAGAAGCCAAGGAACAGGCTAAGAAGCAGGAAATAAAGTCACGGCTTGATAAAGCTTTGAAGGTTCTTGCTGATGAACAAGGCACAACCACTACTGAAGTCAAGGCGGCACTGATTGACCAGTACAAGAACGAACGGGCATACAAAGAAAACCCTGATCTTGCTCTACTTGGTGGTGCTACCGCTATGTATCGTCAGCTTCAGAAGGAGAACCAGAAAGCAGTGTGATGTAGATGTTCGGTAAGCTGATTAGCACATCAGGAAATACGGTTCAGATCGAGCTAGAGAGCGATTTAAACGTGAGCCGTTTAACTGCACTTGCCAATGGTAAACAGCCCACAGTCGAGCTCTCGATCGAAGATGGCAGGCATATCACACCAGACCAGCGGAAGAAAATCTATGCATTGATCAATGACTTTTGCACTTACACCGGATATGTCCCCGAAGAAGCAAAGGCTTACTTCAAAAGCATGGTCGAAGGCATCTTCAACGTGAAACCGTTCAGCTTATCAGATTGTTCGATGACAACTGCCAGTTACATGATCACAACCATTCTTGACTTCATGTTTCATGAGGACATTCCCTTTAGAACAAAAATCTGGGATTCATTACCTGATGATTTCCCAAGAGTTGCCATGTGTGTTCGACATAGGCGATGCGCCATCTGCTTAAAAGAACATGCGGATATCGATCATGTGAAGACGATTGGTATGGGGCGAAACCGTGACAAGATCAACCAAGTTGGTATGTATATTGAGCCTCTGTGCCGGGTACATCATACGATACGTCATGCGATGGGCATCAAAAGCTTCATGCAACGGTATCACCTGAAACCAATCAAAGTTACACCGGAGTTAGCAAAAAAATTACATCTCGGGAGGCTAACAGATGACTAGTAGAAAAGTTGCCAAGAACAATCGTGATTTTAAGGGCGTTTGGATTCCAAAGAAGTATTGGCTCGATGAAAACCTTCGGCCAATGGAGATGCTGTTCATTGTTGAAATCGACAGTTTAGACAATGGTGAGGGGTGCTTTGCTAGTAATAAACACTTTGCCAACTTCTTCGGTGTTACTCCAGGCCGTGCATCTCAAATTATCACTTCACTAAAAGAAAAAGGATATGTTGTGATTCACAACAAATATTCTGGAAAGCAGATAATCAGACGAGAAATTAGGGTAGTTAATAAATTAAATACCCCTATTAAAAAAACTAAAGGGGGGTATTTAGAAAATTGTGAAGAGAGTAATACACATAAGAGTAATACAAGTATTAGTAATGATGATGATCATAGGACGGCTCAAAATCCATTCGATTTAGCTCGTTTAGCAGGTATCAATGTGCAAAGTGGGCTGAACCTACCAATCTTTTCTAATTACATTAACCGACTTGGTAGTGACCTGGTTTGTTATGCAATTAAACGAACCAATGATAAAGCTGATCATCCTAACTGGTCTTATCTGCAAACGGTATTGAAGTCACTTGATGACCATCATGTGAAGACCGTTAAAGAGGCCGAAGAGCTATCAGCTAAGTATCGGCAAAGAAAAGGTAAATCATCATCTATGCAACGTGAACGTCCTCATTATCATCTTCCAACCAATGATGCTGGTTTGACTCAGACTGAAGCCTTACAACGCATCTTGGCTAAGGAAGCAGAAGAAGATCGGCTTAAAGCTGAACAACAAAAGAAAGAAGACAAGAGTTAATGGCCTTACAAGCAATTGGCAATATCCTTGCCAATCCAAAGATGCTAGATATCTTTCGACAACATGGTGTTGATGTTGATCATCCGGCGCTATGCAAAATGCAAGCACACATCTATAAGTCTAAGACTGCAAAAGAGATTCAGATTGCTGGAGGCGGTGCTAAGTACATCGTCTTTGATAGTTTGAGCCTTTGGGAAGGCAAAAAGAAACTGTCATCAACGTTTGATCGTTGGGATCCTGGTATGCAAGACAACCAGAAAGAAGCCCAACACATTAAAAGCAATGCGATGTCGATTACTAAGTCGATGATTAATCGGCCCAAGAAAATTGTAATGTATGGCAAGCCGGGAACTGGTAAGACGGCGCTAGCCCTAGCAATGATGCACTATCTTCGTATGAACGGTAAGACAACAATGTTTGTCTCGTCCACTGAGCTAGTGAGCTTGTTCTGGCAATCATATAAATACAAAGACGCCCAAGACCGTAAGGAAAAGGTCTTAGACGCCATGCAAAGTGTTGACGTGTTGGTATTAGATGATCTCGGCACCGAAGGCGGTGTCAACAGCGATAAGCCCGTTCAAAAAGATGTGCAACAAGCATTAGAGCAGATCGCCACAGCAAGATATGACACTGACCACAATCGAGTAGCTAAATCAACAATCGTCACTACTAATAATACACCAGATGAATTGAGCATCATATACAACGGGAAACTAATCAGTCGACTATTGCCACACAGCTTGGCATACCGATTCGACTTTTCAGACTTTAGAGATTTACGTGAGTAGGAGGAAACCGCAACGGGATATGACTGGTCACAGTGGTGGAAAGAATCGGCAAGAAAGTCTAAGAGGTGGAAGAATGATGAACGAAGAAAAGAAAGCATTAGGTGAATATCTTTATGAAAGTTTAGAAAATGATGCTTATCTGAAAAAGCTAGAAATAATTCTTACTGAGCAATTCGGCAGAAAACAAGCGGATCAATCTTACTGGATTAGCAATAAACAACTCCATGATTTACTACGGTTTGCTGATCTATTGTCGAAGTCGTTTAACAAAGCGGGGAGCTTAGAGCAAAAACTTAGAGCGATGGCAATCATGGATAAGCTTAAATTCTTATATCCAGAACACAAAGCTGTTGAATTTTTCAAGCGTTCTGTGGAAGCCCAATATAACGGGAAACCATTCATTACAGAATTAGAATTGGCTAAATTTAATCGTGAGAGTGAACATGAGGGGGAAGAATGATGGCATTGAGCTATGAAGATACACATTGCAAAAGATGCGGAAAAGAGTGTCCTGCTTGGATAAACGGTGGCCTATGTTATGACTGCTTGAATGAGAAACATTTAGGAGATATTCGCGAAAGCATAGAGGAAGGTAAGCCGGATACATTTAGTGATAAATATATCGTATGCCCTTATTGTGGCGCTGTTCTTAGCAATTCAGAGGATTTTGAATTTCCAGAGCTATATGAAGACGGAGAGTGTGAGGAAATCTGTGAAGAGTGTGGTAAGAAATTCGAGGTTGACACGATAGTTAGTTATGCTTGGGAAACTCAAAGAATGGAGGACGACTAATGCTTGCTAAGTTTACCGGGTTGGGATGCCCAACCTTCGATGATTACATCGAAGAGCTATCAATTATGTTTGAAATGTACCCGACTAATGGTGAGCAGCAACTGCGTGATGTGCGCAAGTGCTTGACGTTGATTGACGAACTAGAAAAGATGGCCGATCGTCTACCGGAGGTGCCACGAGATAAATGAGTATTTACTGCACCGGCTATTGATGCGATGAAGGAACCTGTGGAGGGTGAATAATGGAAAAGACTATGAACAGAAAGGCATTTCATTTGGCTTCTGAATATAGCAATCGAGAATATAAAGATGAGAGGAAACTTGCTAATCGTTCGGGTATAGTTCATAAGCCAAGATGGCGGCAG
The DNA here is from genome assembly GCF_001436045.1 of Limosilactobacillus frumenti DSM 13145. Lineage (GTDB taxonomy): Bacteria > Bacillota > Bacilli > Lactobacillales > Lactobacillaceae > Limosilactobacillus > Limosilactobacillus frumenti. Next base: position 406,734 of record NZ_AZER01000016.1, on the reverse strand, counting down.
TACACACCTTTTAGTCGAAGATATAGGAAATTTTTGTACAGTCAGATTGGACCAATTGCGTTTAATATTGGGGAGTATAAGCAATGAGCATATATGACTTACTAGCAATCACAGTAGCTGGAGCGATTGGCTTCGTGCTGGGAGTAATAACAACGATTAAGATAGATAGCACAAACGAAAGGATTAAGCGTAAATGAAGCTAATCTTTGAGTTAGAGCCAGTTGAGCAAGCACGGCCGAGAGCGGTCAGAATGAGACGAGGCATTCGGATGTATGATCTTAAAAAGGTTGCGGTATACAAGCGCCAGTTAGCGATAATGGCCGTTGCTATGTATGACGGGAAGCCTTTAGATGGACCGTTACAGGTTGAATTAGGTTTTTATCGTCATCTTCAAACAAGCATTACTAAAAAGGAACGCAAATTACGCCTGTCAGGAGCACATAGGCCAACAATGAAGCCCGATGTTGATAATTACATCAAGTCGACGTTAGACGGCTTAAACGGCATCCTGTGGCAAGATGACAACCAAATTGTAGATATTTCTGCACACAAATTTTATTCAGATAGACCACGAGTTGAAATTGAGGTGAAAAAGCTTTGCTCTACTCACAAGCAGAAAAAGCATTGAAAAATAAAAAACCCGTGTATTGTATGGGACATAAGTATTTTATTACTAAGAACCAAGTTAGAAGTAATTATCACGTATTCACACTTGAACCGCCTAAAGAATTGGCATGGAAGTATGACCCGGTTAAGGTGAGTGCGGATGCCATTGAGGAGGTTCCGGATGATTAGGATATACATCGGATTGATTTATCTCATCTATCTAGCTGTAGTCATTGCCATTTTGGGTGGCTTGGTATGGATAGCATTAGCAATCTGGAAAAGCTTAATCAGTATCGTCTTATCACTGTGAGGATGAAGTAAGTGAGTATGACAAGTGAGGAGATGAAAACATGGGTATTAAGTGCTGGAGTGCCGGGTTGGAAGCGGCAATGACATCACTAACCCTTAATCATGACTGGGGAGATACAACAACACCTTTGGAGAAAACACTTAGTCCGAACGATTGGCGGCTAAAAGAAATTCATGCCTACCGAAGGCGTATTGCGATGGCTGAGCAGATATCACACAAAATCTGTATCAACAAGATTCGTGAAGAAGTCGATAAGTGTCACTTTCAAGACGATGAATGGAAGATTCGTTTCCTGTATGAGCATGGCATGAGTTCCGGTACTATTGGTGAGGTTTTAGACATAGATAAAAACGAAATCTGTAAAATTACGCAAACTTACCACATCAAAAACTTTGGGAAGTTTACGGTTCAGGATGTGCTGGCAAACATTCGTAGTGATTACAAAGTGCATTAAAAAAAGGCGCCCTACACGGACGCCCTCAACGGTATATATTCAAACAGATTCATTATATCACAAGCATTTATGAGGGGTGTAGAGCGTGGTAGACGAAGTATTCGGTAATCTAGATCAACAGGCAACCAAAGAAGCCTTCAAACAGTATCTACGGGATTGGAAGAAGTGGAAGTTGAAAGCGTTACAACGTTTTCCAAAGGTTGGATCACCCAGCATGGACGGACAACCACACGGAACTACTCATGACCCGGATAGTCAGTTTGTTAACTTCTCAGAAGCCAGCTATCAGTACCAGACGAGAATCAAGTGTTGCACGGTCTTAATGAGCGTTGGCGAAGACGAGGAGATATTAGGTGATATCTTGCTTCACAGGTTCATTAAGGGCTGGTCAGCAGTGAAGACGATGAATTACATTAACGAACATTACAATGCCTATATGGACGATAGAACGTACCGTAGAAAGCAGGATCAAGCATTGTGGGAAGGTGCGTTAATGTGTCCAGATGAGTCTGTCCGGATCAAGTCAAAGTAAGTTGTCCGGTTTCTGCCGGTTTTTGTCCGGAAATTGTCCGCTTGATGTCCGTTTTAACCGTGATTACGGCCGTATTATGGTATCGTTCAATAATTTACCTATTGAGCGCGCAATTACCGAATACACGACCTGAGTATGTCGCTAAAAGGCTCAACAAAAAGATGACTGTACGATACTCACACATCTCAGGATCTCTTTTTGTTAAGCGTTGTGGAAAGCGGAACGGTGCTTCAGTTAAGCCGTAGCCGTCGTATGGAGGCAGGGGCCATAATTCCACATTGGGCTGGTGAATCCTTTGTGTACCCTTTTCAAATTGAAAGCCCAGCCCAAAAAGAGACTAGCACATACACCTTCTGAATAAATGTACTTAATTGGATGAATGTCTTGGCTTATGCTTATACAGTGGTTCTTATAGTTTGTAAGTGCAAATTCCTTTAATTTACAGTCAAAAACAGCCATCTCTGCTAGTCTTATGGCAACCACACTCGTCCCTAGAGTGAAAGAAGTACGCAACCAACTTCAACGGCTTAGCGGTTGCTTTACGCTGATACGGTATCGGGGGCTAGCACTCGTAAGAAGGACGCTGTCGCAACACTGCAGGACGCTGTGGTAGTTAGGCGGGGTGGTTCGAGGCCACCTATCAGCATTGAGAGCATCAAAAAATACGTTATAAGCTTTTAATCAATTAACTCTAGCTCTCATGTATGACTGCACATTTTAAGAAAACGAGGTGAACAGGCCTTCTTTCTTACAAATCATTAAACACACCTGGCAGTCATATACGTCGGTATAGCTCAATGGCAGAGCGTCTCTGAGTGGTCCAGAGACGATGTTGGTTCGATTCCAGCGACCGACATTGGGAAGCGTATGGCAACAAAATTATGATTATAGGAGATTCCCATACTATATCCATAATGACTTGCTTCCCGAATGCTGTAACTGTCGTAAAGGAAATTGTTGGTTGGTGTTAATTGCCTGCTTTACGTTACAGCATGTGCGCAGTGTGGAAAGCTGAGCACGAACCTACTTTCTTTAAGCCTGGTCGAATGACTGGGCTTTTTTGTTTGGAGAGATACATACATGTTTCACACTAAAAGATTCGGATTAGTAGCCAGCAAGCAGGAGTATCAAATGCTATGCAGGGCTGAAAGACATAGAAAGGCGATTAAGCATTATGAAAGTACAAAACGTCAGCATCAACGACATAAAACCGTACCCGAATAACCCACGTGATAACGATAGTGGTGTTGAAGCGGTAGCTAACTCAATTAAAGAGTTTGGGTGGCAACAACCAATTGTGGTTGATAAGGATAACGTTATTATTGTTGGTCATACTCGGTACAAGGCCGCTAAGAAATTAGGCATGAAGCAGGTACCAGTCGTGGTAGCTGATAAGCTAACTGATGAACAGGTAAAAGCCTATCGATTGGCTGATAATAAAACGGGTGAATTAACTGACTGGAACGATGATCTACTTGATGATGAGCTTGACGACATTCTTAACATTGATATGTCCGACTTTGGATTTGATTTGAGCTTAGACGATGGTGAAGATCAACAAGCTCAAGAAGACGAGTTTGATGAAGAACCACCTGAGAAGCCAAAATCAAGACTCGGCCAAGTTTTTCAATTAGGGCGCCATCGGTTAATGTGCGGTGATAGTACGAAAGCCGAAGACGTCAAAAAACTAGTGGGGGGGTACAATGCGACCTGCTATTAACGGATCCACCCTATAACGTAGATTATTCGTCCAAAGATTACGGTAGGGACAAGGCTTCTAAAACTAGAAAGAATAATCAAATTGCCAATGATAAAATGACACCGGATGAATTCTACAAATTCTTATTGTCGGTATTTCAAAATGCTAAGAATAACCTAAAATCTGGAGCATCGTTTTATGTTTGGTTCTCTGATTTGGCTACGGTTGAGTTTAACAGTGCTGCCAATAAAGCTGGGTTGCTGGTTAAGGAAACCCTTATTTGGGAAAAGAATAACATCGTACTAGGTAGACAAGATTATCAGCACAAGCATGAGCCCTGCCTTTATGGTTGGGTTGAAGGTGGCAGCCATTCATGGTACTCAGATCGAAAGCAGACAACCGTCATGCATTTTGACAAGCCACAACGTTCTGACCTCCATCCAACTATGAAGCCAGTTGCCTTGTTTGACTATCAGATTAAGAACAGCACCAAGTCTGGTGATACGGTGTTAGATCTATTCGGTGGTAGTGGGACAACTATCATGGCTTGTGAGCAAGACGGGCGTAACGCTTATGTCATGGAATACGATCCAAAATATGTTGATGTCATTATTAAGCGCTGGGAAGACTTTACTGGTAAGAAAGCTAAACTGATTGAGGACTAGTTAACAACTAGTCTTTTTTGTTAGAAAGGTGGTGAGGATTGCTTGCAATGGCTAAGGGACAATACAAAAAGTGGTTAAAGCCTGAAAACCTGGTGTTGCTTGAAGGCTGGAAACGAAACGGGCTAACCGATCAACAAATAGCTGACAACATTGGAATTAACCGACGCACGCTTGACAAGTGGAAAGTCAAATACGGGCACATAGGGCGCGCTTTAAAAGTAGGACACGAAGCCGCTAACTATGCAGTTGAAAGCAAACTCCTAAAGAAGGCCATGTCGGGCAATACCACCGCCATGATATTTTGGCTAAAGAACAACTGGCGAGATAAGTACAACGATAGTGAGCTGTCGCCAGAGGAGCGGAAGCTTGCTATTGCTCGGATGCGGAAGCTTGATGCAGACACTCGTATTAGCGAAGCTAAAGCCAATGCCGTTGAGAAGCTGTCGAGTGCAAGTGATAAGAAACTCGATACCATCTTGGATAAGCTGATTGAGGAGGCACAAGACGATGGTGCTAAGGAATCTACTAACTGAGAAACAGGAACAGGTCCTGAAAAGTTACGTTAATGATAATTGGACTTACCTTATCTTGTCTGGTGCTGTTCGTTCTGGGAAGACTTACATTGATAACTATTTGTTTTTACTAGAGCTAAAGCGAATTGCAAAACTAGCAAAAGAACGGAAAGACCCACACCCGCAATACATTTTGGCTGGTTACTCATCCAACACTATTTTTACAAACGTTATTAACTCATTAGCTTCGCAGTTTTGGATAGATTTACCAGTCGACCGGCACGGGCATTATAGTTTGTTTGGAGTTGACATCGTGCCCGCTTACACCGGATCTGCTCGTGGTATGAATGCTATTCGTGGTATGACTTCTTACGGCGCATACATTAATGAATGCTCGTTAGCTACTCACGATGTATTTCAAGAAATCATTGACCGTTGCTCTGTGCCTGGTTCTCGGGTTATTTGCGACACAAACCCAGACAACCCAGAGCATTACTTGAAAGTTGACTACATTGATAACCCAGACCCGTCAATTAAGTCCTTTCATTTTACAATTGACGACAATCCAACACTAAGTAAGGATTACGTTAAGAACCTGAAACGAATTACTCCTAGTGGTATGTATTACGACAGGAGAATTAAAGGACTTTGGGTTAACGGTGAGGGCGTTGTCTACAAAGACTTTGACAAGCGCAAAATGGAAATTGAACCAAGTAAAGCACCAGGATTCACTAGGTATGTGGCAGGGGTTGACTGGGGTTACCAACACTATGGCTCAATTGTAGTGTTTGGTGTCACTGATGATGGTAAGTGGTATTTAGTTGATGAACGGACTAAGCAGTATAAAGAGATTAGATACTGGACTAATACTGCTCATCAACTACAAGGCAAGTACGGCAAAGATATGCCATTTTTTGCTGATACTGCTCGCCCAGAACACATTGACCATTTTAAGCATCATGGAATTAACGTTAAGTATGGCTGGAAGTCAGTTGTACCAGGAATCGAAATAGTATCGTCTCTGATGAAACAGGGACGATTTTTTATTGAAAAAGGTAAGACAGAGCGTTTCTTGAAAGAGATTTACAACTATGTTTGGGACGACAAAGCAAGCGATGCGGTAGTCAAGAAGAATGACGACTGCATGGACGCTTGTCGATATGCCATTGCAAGTTACATTCACTTGAAGGAACGTAAGACTTACCACCCTGATAGCAACAACCGTGAAGGCATTCTGCGTGGTATGAGAGAACTAGGATTGTAGAGGTGAAAGTGCAAATGGAAATGATGCAATTAGGTGATCCATTGCCGGATTGGTTTATGCAAGCAATGAGCAAAGGCCTAATAATTACCGACAAAAAGAATTACAACGGTCCATTTGATAGTAATATGAGCCAATTCTATGCCTATGTTTGGGACGGAAAAGAGATTAGGGTTGCAACTACTGGTGATTTTATATTGAACAACGGGAATGGAACATATAGTGTGCGAAAGCAAGGTGATTAGATGCTACAAGATAACCCAGATTTATATAACCGCTCAATTTTGAACGGTAAGCGATGGAACCCACAGGCTAATCAGACTTACGTAATGCCTGCTGATACATTCCATAAAGAATTTGACGGTGGGGATGCAAACTCAATTGCTGAGGTGGTTCAAAAGTTTGTTGAACGTCACTCAACAATTGATGCGCCTCGCATTGCTAAACTTCAACGCTATTATTTAGGCGATAACGATATTCATTATTGGCGAAACAACAAGTGCATGATGAATCGTGCTGATAACCGCATTGCGAGTGGTTTTGCCAAGTTCATTACTAACATGCGTGTCGGCTATATGTTTGGCAAGCCTATTCAGTTTAAATACAACGATGATGCCAATGATGATATTGACCAGACCATTGATGATGACCTGAAAGAGTTTAACCGCAAGAATGATGAGCAGTATCACGAAAAGGTTATGAAAACTAATCTTTCTGTTACTGGACGAGCTTACGAGTTGCTTTATTCTGGTGAAGCCGAAGAAGATGAAAATGGCAATGTGGCAACGCCTGACATTAAGATGCGGGCGATTGACCCTGCTACTGCGTTTGTGGTGTATGACACGTCAATTGACCAACACAGTCTATTTGGTGTGCGTTACTACGTCGTTAACTACGACAACCAAGAGCAATACTATATTGATGTTTATACCGCTGACACAACCTATCATTTCAAATCATCAACTACTAGTGAAGCACCTAATGGAGATTACACTTTGCTAAGCTCAGAAAATACTACATTTGGTGCTGTTCCATTAACTGAATTCATCAACAACGAAAACAAGACCGGCGATTGGGAAGCTAAGCTTGATGAAATTGATGCCTATGATTTAGCGATGTCAGAAATGGCAAACAGCGAAGAGGATTTCGCTAACGCCAAGCTGATGATTAACGGTGATTTTGACTTCTCAAACAACATGGTGGAAGTCAAGAATGCTGATGGTACGCCAGTGCTTGATAGCGAAGGCAATCCGGTTAGAGTGCCAAAGATTAGTACTAAAGACCCGTTCCTGTGGTTAAAGCCATCGTTCCATGACAACGCCAACGGAACAACGGTAGTTCCTTCGTCTGCACAGTACCTTACTAAACAGTTAAACGAACAAGGCTGGCAAACTTATATCAACCAGTTAATCACCGATATTCATAAGGACACCAACACACCCAACACAACCGATGATGCCTTCAGTGGTCAATCATCTGGTGTTGCACTAATGTACAAGCTGTTCGGCGAGGATCAAGAGCGATCAATGCAAGAAAGTTTGTACACTCGTGGTATTATGCGACGTTTGCGGTTGCTAGGTAACTTCTGGAAACATAACCAAGAAATTAATGATGCAGACGTTATGAACAACTACAAACCTGACTACACGCCTAACTTGCCACGGAACAACAGCGACATTGTTAATATTGCGGTTCAGCTTAACAATACCGGTCTGTTATCTGATCAGACTTTGCGTGAATTCTTAGCTACAGTTACTGGCGTATCTGCTGACGCTGAAGAGCAGCGCCTACAAGATGAACAGGAACAAGACCCTGACCAAAACACGACACCATTTGATGGTGCGCCACTACAAGGGGTTAACCCTGCTGATTTAGCTGAAGCAAAGCAACAAGCACAACAGCAAGGGCAGCAAAAGCCAATGAACCCTGTTGATTTTGTATCATCGCTTCAACAACAGCGTGGTGGTAACGATGCTAAGTAAAAAGCAACAGCGCCGCTTGATTCGATCAACCTACGGAACTAGTGCTCAATTCATTAGATCCATTAAGCGAATGTATCGTAATGCTGATCGACAAATTAAGGGCGAAATTAGTGCCTTTTTAGCTGATGAGGTCAATTGGTCAGCACCAGCGCAAAAAGACGATATACAGGACGCTATGGACGAATTACGAGGCTTTGATGATAGTGTTGCACCACTGGTAGCATTTTATGCTTCAAGCCTTGTGCTAGGACATCCAAAACAGTCTGACGTGCTTACTGCTAGAGTAGCGGTGCCAATGATTCGAGTAGGCCAATCACTTCACACAATGATGAAGCGGAATGGTACTAAGATACCGAAGGATGTCAGCAAGATTAGTAAGGCTCAACAAGTAGCCACGCCAAGCTTGCATCACATTCCATATAACTACGATGTTATGCTTCAAAAATCGGTATCACATACAGTGACACAGCGTGAGGGTATAGACGATAGAATTAATCAGCATATTCATCAAACGGTTACCCGCATTTGTAATGTATGCCAAGAAGCATCACAAGATACTGATGCAAAGAAGAATTACACCAAAGTAATTGATCGGATTCTCAACGGCAAGAACGGCTCTGGTGGGTCAGAAGCGCAAGCGGAAACCATTATGCGAACACAAACATGCCGTGAGCTTAACAACTCTACGATTGCTGACTTCTCGGCTCGTGGGGTTGAACAATATCGCTTCTTATCACTAGAAGCGATTAACTCATGCCAAGATTGCACTGAGCTTGATGGCAATGTTTATAACGTTGAGGACGCACAAGAAGGCGTGAACTTGCCACCCATGCACCCAAATTGTCAATGTTGGATTGAAGAAGTACAAGATACCACTGACGATTATTTAAACGGTGCTGATTTACCAATTAACGAAGACAGCGACTAGCTGTCTTTTTCTTTTCTAAGAAAAAGACAGAATTACTGGAACCCTTGTGTATCAAGCGGTTCCTTTTTTCTTGATTAAATTTTGACTTTGGCGGTCTGGAAGTCGTTAAAGAATCAGGCTTGTTTCGTCGCCGGACGTTAAACGAGTTTCGCTGGCGAGCGTTACACGCATAGGAGATTTAAACATGGAAGAACAAGAACAACCAAAGACAACTACTGAACAACAAGACAATCAACAAGGGTCAGAAAAAGAAGCTCAAAAGACTTTTACCAGAGATGAAATTGGACCAATGGTTGATAGTCAAGTTTCTCAGAAGTTGGATGCAAAGCTAGATGAAATCAATTCATCTTGGCAAAAAAAGCTGGATGATGCGGTGGCTAAGGCTAAAGAAGAAGGCAAGCAAGAAGCGGGGATGACTGCCAAGCAACTTGCTGAAAAGGAAGCTAGTGACCGTGAAGAAAAGTTAAAGCAAAAAGAAGCTGACCTTGCTAAACGGCAACAAGAATTAGATCACCGTGATCATATTGCTCATACCAAAGAATTACTAGCAAAAGACAATCTGCCAACGGATGGAGCTGAAATGCTCTTGGGTGAAACCGAAGAAGAAACCAAGAAAAACATTGAAAGCTTCAAGGGTTTGGTAGCGCAAGGCGTACGGAATGAATTGCATCGCTCGTCTGCTGGTAAAGCTCCACAAGCTGGTGCTCCTGCTCATCCACAAGCTCCAGAAAAGAATATGGCTGATATGACTTATGCAGAAATGCAAAAGTACATCGAAAGCCAACAACAAAACTAGAAAGGGAGATTAAATTATGCCTGCATCACCAACAAATTACACGCACTTTGCCGATATGCTGGACCCGCAAGTTTTGGCTCCAATGATCGGCGCACAATTACAAAAGCTTAACGTATTTTCATCAATTGCACCTGTTGACACCACTTTGGAAGGCCGTCCAGGTGACACTATCACGATTCCTAAGTACCAATTCACTGGTTCAGCTCGGGAATACGGTGAAGGTGAACAAATTGATTTTGATTCTCTTCAATACACTACTCAACAAGTCAAGATTAAGAAGATTGTATCTGCTTATTCAATTTCTGACGAAGCTGCTTTTCTTCCATACGGTGATCCGCGGACTGAACAAGCTCGTCAAATGGCGATGGCCCTGGCTACTTACGTTGACGATGATATTCTCAATACTGCCAAGACCGCGCCGCTGAAGGTTACTGGAAACACACCAGATCAAGTCGACCTGATCGACAACTTGGAAGATACCTTTGCTAATGCCGCTAACGCCGTTGAAGGTGCTACCTACCCACAACAGGGTGTCCTGTATGTTTCCTACAAGGATGCTGCATCATTGCGTAAGGCCGCAGGTGACAACTGGACTCGTGCATCTGATCTGGGCGACAACATTCTGGTCAATGGTGCTTTTGGTGAACTGCTTGGCTGGGAAATTATCCGGACTGCTAAGTTGACTAAGGGCCATGCTCTTGCTGTAAAGCCTGGCGCCATGAAGACGTACATGAAGCAAGCCCCACAAGTCTACACATGGTACGATGGTGACCACCAGATCAACAAGACGTCCACCACCGAATACCTTGCTACATCAATCTACAATGATGCTCTGCTGGCAACGGTTGGATTCAGTGGCTCAACTGCTTCGATTTCAACTCCTAGTTCAACCGCTTCTAGCTCGACTTCGGGTTCTAACAAGTAAAAGTAAAGGAGGTAGACCAGCGTGGATACTAAGCAACTGCTAGAAACGGTCAAGGTCGATAAAGGCATTACTGACGATAGCCTTGATGGGATTTTGACCAACTTCATTGAGCAGGCTTCTGATATGGTCTGCCTTTATGTTGGAGAAGATACTTTACCGGAAGTCCTAAAGGTTGTTGTTATTCGTATTACTGAGGCACATTACGTGCAGTCAATGACTGACGCTGACGGTGCTAAGACGTATTCAGAAGAGGGTGCGAGCTGGTCGTTCCAAGATAATGAGCTAGAACCGTACATCCCCTTGCTGGAGCGCTACCTTGCTAACCAAAATACCGGTAGTAAAGGTGGTGTCTGGTCATGGTAAGAATGATCCCGATTGTTATCGGTCATAAGCAAGTAACTCAAGGTGTGTTGGACGACACTGAAACATGGACGTATGAAGTAGTGAGAGCACATGTCACGGAAGTTAACGGAGCACAAGTTCAAACTAATCTTTTTGGTAAGCAATTCAATATGACTTGGGTTGCTCGCATTCATGGCAACGTCAAGGCTGATTCAGTGTCATTTATGCAAAACGGTGTACCTGATGACAAACTGGAGAAAATGAAAGTTATCCAAGTCCGTAAACACGCTACACGAACGGATATTTACTTCTCTAGTGATATGGAGGTGAACGCTAATGGGTTGGAATAACGATAACATCCCCGAGATTGATATTAATTACGATGATTCTCAAATGAAGCACACTATGGCTAATATCTCGGCCATGCTGGATAAGAATGGTTTTGGGGATGCCGGTGCTAAACTTCGTAACATGACGGCTTCGGCTTCTTATAACGGTGAACGTGCAGTTAACAAGATGGCTGAACAGACCACCAGTGAAGTCCGCAACCTTATGAGAGAACGTCAGTATCGTCAACCAAGTTATCATCCAGGTGTTAAAGCGTTTGACCGCAAAGCCGATACTCAACACATGGTTAATAACTTAAAAGACCATGTTGACGGTAATAAGCATCGCATTTATACGACTGCTACTACTGCTACTAATGGTGGCTACAACTACTCACAAGCGTTCGAGTTTGGATTGCTCACTCGTAATTATCCTGCTCATCACCCGTTTCAGGATGCCGCTACTCATCTTGGGCTAAATCAAATGAACGGTTCTTTTGATGATGAAATTGATCAAGCAATCAGAAAGGGGTTTGACGCATGACGGAACCACCTTTCGTGGCGATTTATGAGTACCTGATTGAGGCTATTAATAAATCAGGTGTAAGAACCTTGTCAGCGTCTAAGGATGTTGCAAAAGAAATGCCGGTTTGCCGGGTACAACTGTTATCTAGCGATTCCACTAATCAGTTTTCAAATGCTCGACAATATGGCTATTCTTTCCAGATTGATGTTGTGGACGCTCAAAATAAGCTTCAACGTAGCTTAATGAATGCGTATCAGATTATGCAGATATGCCGTCAAGTCCGCATTCCGGGTTATGCTGTGGGGCATGATGAACCATCATTAACATCAATGGTTGATAGTTCAACTAATCAGATACTTAATCGTCAAATTATCAGAATTAATTACAGTGCAATCGAAACGACAGCTTTTTAGTTGCCGTTTTTTTATTTTGAGAAAGGAATGAAAAATTTATGAGTGATGATGCACAAAAACCAATCGTAGAAGCTCAATCATCAGATAAGGTTATGTACTACTACAAAGGCCCTTGGGAGCCTATGAGTAATCCCTGCCATGTTTTAGGGATTCAAGGTGCTTCTAGTGGTACAAACACGGCTACTTTGGGTACTACACCAACTAAGCAAGCCAACATCAAGGATACTGGTTCAATTAACCAACAACGGGTTGTTAACGTTGTTATGACTAAGGGTGGCAACATTCTTACTGACGTTGCTCGTGACCTTTATTACATTTGGGAACACAAGTTGACCATGCTTCTGTGGCGTGTTGACTGGAACACTTTACGAGTTGAAGACGGCAAGCAAGTTGTTAATGCCGAATTTTCCGAAGTTAAGATTTCTGCACTTCCAGAAACTGAAGCACTGAACACAGCTGTTGCTCAAAACGTAACCTTTGAAGTTACCGGCATTGCTCGTCGTTATGACGAAAACGGTAATCCATTTGTCCTCGGTCCTGAAGACTTTGATAATGGTATGTTCTCTGACGTTATTAAGTTCTATGGCTTCACTAAGCCAACACAAGTCGGTGCTGACAGCAATGGCAAGCTTACCACTACCGCAAGCACCAATGATGACAATGCAGGTGATTCAAAAGGCACAGTGCCAATGAATCAAAACATGACCGCTGGCAGTGGGTCTGCACCTGCATCACATACGCCTAGTTTACCGAGCCCAAGCCATTCTTAATGGTTAATAGGAACTAATAAATCAGTCGCCTACGAAATACACAGTACGCAACACGGGCGGCCAATGGAGGAATTTACATGGATGAATTAGAAATTAATGGTAAGACCTATCCGATTAAGTTTAATCACCGATTCTATGATCGTGTCGTTGAAGATTTTGCTAAGAAACACAAGGATTCTAATGTTGATGGTTTTAACAACCTGATTAATGGCTTAATCATGGAAGATCCAGATGCAGTGGTTCGTGCATATCGGTTTGCTTGCCAAACGAAGTCATTACCAAGTGCTAACGACGTTGCAAACGCCCTTGATGAACAAGGCATTTTCGATTCAGATGACATCTTTAATGATGTTTACAAGGAGATTAAGTCTAGTGGTTTTTTAGCACTGAAGATTCGTCACTTGTTGACTTCACTAAAGCAAATTTGGAAAGAATCAGAAGTCGCCTTACAAGTAGTCAAGGAAAACACGACCAAGGGACATCAAAAGGAAATCCAACAGGCGACAACCGAAGTAGCAATCAACGAACAAGCATACGAGCTAGCCAAGAAACAACTAGCCGAGCTTGGCAAGTAGTTGATGAATTTCATCAAGCAATGTTGAATCTACTGCGAGAAATGAATGAAGCAGTGGGCAAGACAATGCCAAGTGAAGTTTATGATTTAACACCAAAAGAAGCAGATTACATTTTAGCCGGCGGTTATCAACGAGCATATAACGCTCTGATTGATAACCGTTTTGTTGTAGCTAATACTCCGGTAGCTGTCGGTTTCTATGATCCTAACTCAGATAACGGCAATGCAGAAGCTGACTTAAAGAAACGTCAAAAAGCAATTGCTTCGATCACTGATAAAAAGATTAAGAAACAGATGGATGAAGAACAGAAGAAGCAACAACGCTTCATGGACATCTTTATGTAGAAAGGAGGTAGAAGTATATGAGTGCAATTATTGCTGAAAAGCAGATTGTCGTTAAAGCCATTGATAAAGTCACTGAACCAGTGGCACAGATGAATCAGCGATTAACTAACCTAGTGCATAAGTTTGAATCGCTTGATCAGCGTATGCAGGCTGGTGCTAGTGGTCAACAATCATTTAAAGCATCCCTTAATGAAGTGAAAGCTTCTGCCTCTGAAACAGCCGAAGCACTCAACAAGATTCATGATAAAAAAGTCGAAGTCAAGGCGGACACGGGAGAAGCTAACGCTAAAGTAAGCGAGTTTGATAAAAAAGTTGCTGAACTAGGCGGACGTAAACCGGTTGTCAAACCTGAAGTAAATGACAGTCAAGCCAACGAAAAGTTAACTCGCTTCCAGCGTATTATGCAGCGTTTCCATTCACCGCTTATTAAGCCAAAGATGGACACTACACAGGTTGAAAGTGGAGCAAAACGTGTTGAAAATGTTGGCCATTCATTAACTAAGAGTTTTGTTTTCGGTGGCATGATTACCAACGGTATCAACGCTGTTGCAAATGATTTAAAGAATTGGGCCACACAAGGATTTGAAGCTGCTAAATCTGGTGCTGAAGTTGCTGAACGTTGGAAAAACCTAGGCATGACCGATAAGCAAGTCAAACAAGTAGGAGCTTCAGTAAAAGAACTGAAAGAAAACTCTAATTTGTCTGGTCAAGCTGTCGGTAACTTAGTAACTCGGTTCTATGGTTTTACTGGTTCCGTTGCTCGTGCTCGCGAGCTTGCTACTGGTGTTGGTTCCTTGGCCGACAAAATGAAGCTTTCTGGTGAGCAAGCTGATGCCTTTGCTAATGGCTTAACTCGGATTGAAACGTCTGGGAAAGTTACTACTCAATCATTAGGACGGCTTGAAAGATCAGCGCCTGGATTGACTAAGGCATTACAACAAGCTTCCGGTATGTCGAAGAAGTCGTTTGACGAGTTACTATCATCTGGCAAGATGACTAGCGATCAATTCAATGACATCTTGGCAAAAGCTTCTAAAGACTGGAAAGAAAACTCCAGTGAATGGAACAAAACTGCTGATGGTGCGTTACACCACATGCAAGTTGAATGGGCTGATACCAAGAAAGCTCTCATGGCTCCCCTGGTAAAAGTTTCTGCTACCGGGCTAAGTGCTTTAAGCAAGGCGCTAGACAACAAAGAAACTCAGCACGCTATTACCCAACTTGGTCAAGGCATAGCTAATGTTGCTAAAGCAATGGCTAATTGGTTAACGCCACAACATGCTAGAGATTTAGTTACTATGCTTGAATCGCTCACTCGAATTGCTGGTGTGATTGCAAAAGGCGCTTGGAAGTCATTTGAACTCATCATCAGAGCATTAACGGCACCATTTAGATTGTTGAGTGGAAGCACTGGTAAAACTGGTGACGGTTTCGACAAGTTAGCCGATGGATTAGACCACATTAGCAAGAACAAGATCGCTATGACTGTTCTTGAAGGCATTGGCGGAATTTTAATGACCCAGTTTGCTTATGGAAAGCTATTTAAGATTGCTGATGCGTTGGGGCTCGTTGATAAAGGATTACTCAGCATAGGCAGAGTTAAATTTCGTGGTCATTTGTTTAAGGACCTAGAAAATGGGTTACAAGGGCTTTCAAAATTTAAAATCAATCCTGCTAACTGGTTCAAAGGTGCAAACTTCTCCTTTATTGGTAAAGGAATTGCTACCAAGCTTGCTGGTGGTATCTCTATCGGTCTTGGAGCTGTTGATATTCTGCGAGGATTAACTGGCTCTCATATCCATAATCGAGCAAAGATGATCGGTAAAGGTGTCGGAACGATTGCTGGTACTGCTGCCGGTATGGCATTAACTCCTGTTTTGGGGCCTTTTGGTCCAATTGTTGGTTCAATGCTTGGCGGTGCAATTGGTGGCAAAATTGGTCCTGGAGTTTCTAAAGCTTTCAAAGGAGCTATTAACTTCTTCAAAGACATTCTTAAAGGTGACTGGAGCGGTGCTTTTAGTGGCATTGCGAAGGGCTTTAAGTCTATGTGGAAGAATGTTACTGGTTGGGCTAAAGATACTTGGAAGAAAGTTAAGGACTGGTGGAACGGTACTGATACTTCGGATAGTAAGTCTAGTTCTAGCAAGTCTAGTGAGCCTTCTCAAAAGAAGATCCGTTCACTTGGTGGTAACCACTATTCAAAGACTGATATTGCTAACGTTAAAGAGATGAACCGGGCAATCATTGCCTACACGCAATCTCTAAAGACATTAAAGCAGGTAATCAAGCGTAATGACCCAACAAAGCAACTGAACACCATGAACAAACGTCTAAAAGCGTTCGTTAAGGAATTGCAAAAAGAAATTAAGCCCCTCAACAAGGCTTCCAAAGATTTCAAGACGTTTGGCAAAGCCACTAAGACAATGGCCAGCTCTATTAAGAGCCTGACTGGCAAGCATGGATTAGGTGAGTTTGACAAGGACATTTCCAAACTAGATAAGGACATGAAACATTCTAAAGTCGGTGAATACTTTGAACGATTGGCAAAGTCCATTAAGAAGTCAAAACTAGCCGATGAATTTAAGTCACTTACCAAGTACCTGACTTTGATGGTCAAAGATTGGGAACACCTTGTTAAGCCGTTAAAATCAGCCGAAAAAGAATTCCAGAATTTTGAAAAAGTTATTAGCAAGCTTTCAAACAGGAAGACTGGTTTATCGAAGGTTGATACTGATTTAAAGACTTTATCCAAGGACTTAGTTAAATACAACTTTGCTAAGACTTTATCTAAGCAAATGCAAGAAGCTAACAAAGCTGTGGGTAAGCATGGCTTTGTTAAGCAATTTGATGGCATGGTTCGTTCTGTTGAAGCGGATTTGAAGTCGTTTAATAAAGCTTTCTCTCGTGAATGGGATTCCGTTTGGAGAAACCTTGATCGTGATGTTCGTCGCGCATTAAACCGTGCTGATGAAGCTGAATCACGTGGATTTAGCTCTTTGCGTTCCACTGAAAGCCGTTTTGCATCTGGATTTAGACGGTCATGGAACAGTTGGTTAAACAGTGTCGTTAGTGCCTTTAGAAGTGGCTTTAACAGACTTCCTGGAATTGCTTCTAGGTCAATGTCTGAAATCGTTAGCCGCTTAAATAGAGGAATTAGTGGCATTAACAAGGTCATTAGTGATTTTGGCGGTGACAAGAAACTTGGCACGATTAGCTATGCTCACGGTACATTAGTTCATCCAGGCGGTAAGGCAATTATTAATGATGGACTAACGCCTAACAAAACTGAACTAGTTTATCAACCATCAAAAGGCTGGAGCACAGCTGTAGGGCAGAATGTTGTTCGTGATCTTGAAGTTGGTTCAATGGTCATTGATGCTCCCCACTCAACGCCTATACTTGGTCGAATTGGTTCGATGATTCCACACTATGCTAGTGGTACTTTATCCGATGATGAAATGGATAAAATTGCTGAATCATTCATGGATAATCCAGTGGTTGCTTCACGTAACTTGATGCTAAAACTCACCAATTGGTCATCATCTGTTCCTTTGATTCCTTCATTTGGTAAGTCTTTGGCGATTGGCTTTTCTCGTGGAATTGCTAATGTCTTAAAGGACTTACTGGGGATTATTAAGGAACCAATTAATGGTGATTGGACGCCTGTTATCAAGTCGGCGTTTAGAGTATTACATATGCACCCGGCTCCTTGGATGATTGCCAAATTTCTAAAGCAGATTCAAACCGAATCCGGTGGGAACGAAGGCGCTATTGGTGGTACTGACGGTTTACCAGATGGCCATGCTACTGGTTTACTTCAATTCAAGCCTGGGACATTCCGTCACTGGGCCGTTGCACCATATGACCACATTATGAAGGGCTTTGATCAAATCGTTACTGCTATCAGAGTTCTGATGGCCGGTGGCGAAGGCGGTTGGAGTAACTTTGGCATGGGTCACGGCTGGGCTAACGGTGGTCACATTACTTCTGAAATGCTTGGACGTGTTGGCGATAATGCGGAGCATGATGAGTATGTAATCAATCCATATAACAGCCAATCCATACCGCTTATGCGTGACGCTTTGAAAACAATGGAAAATGTTCATCCTGAATTGCGAAGCACTTCAACCAGTACAGCATTCAATGCTCAAGTAGTGGAACTGCTAAAAGAAACAGTTACTACTATTAAAAATCTGCATCTTCAACCAGTCCTACCTGTTGACGAAACTCGTCGCATGATTAGTAAAAAAGATGCTCATGACTATGCGCTGATGAAAGGATAGATAAGATGATAGACGTCTTTTCAAAATCAAAAAGTATAAAACATGCTTATCCGTTCCTAAGTCCTACCAGCATTGGGCGGGAAAGCTTAGATAAATACTTACCATTTGAACCAATTGAATTTGCAATTAGCAAAGACGGTAAAGAGTGGACTAGCTGTTTTGACATACCTGATTTAGATATTGTCTACTGCTACCGTGCACCTGATGTTCAACCAGCTACTTATACCGATAATCTCAAAAAGGTGGGTTTACAAGATGGTTCTCGCCTCTTATCAACTTCGTACACTACACGTGAAATGAAGATGAACATACGAATTGAAGGAATAAATGAAAGCGATGCGATGCTTGCTTATGATGCGTTGCAGCGCTTTTTAGTTTCCCGCAACGCTTACTGGATTTGCTTTTCGAACTGGGCACAACGAATGTATTATGTCCGGTCAAAAATAGCAGCGCCTAATTTTTTGAGTGAAAAGGTTATTATTTGCGAAGTAACCTTTACTGACCTTATCGGATTAAGCCGAAGCATTGGTACCTCACTAGACTATGAAGACACCAATGGCTTTGGTAATAAAACAACCGTTGATCCGTTGCAGTACACCTTTACTGAAAATTCATTCAAGGTTAGCAATCTGTCTGATACTATCATTGATCCTGAACGCAGAGGGCACCCGTTCAAGGTAACACTTGAAGGTAAATCTTCGGGTAACATGAAAATTACCAACAAAACAACCGGTGACTCTGTAACTAGGACGGGTATGCTTCAGACTAATAAAGATGGCACGAAATTAGCGGGTAACTCTAGTTTTAACGGTAAATTCGTAATTGATGGTGTTCGAGCAACATTAAACGGTAAGTCTGATCAGATGCAATGTGACGACGGTGTTCTTACTTTACAACCAGGAATAAACGATTTTCAGGTTGACAACTTTTCAGGTAAAATCACATTTGATTTTCCTTTCTGGTGGCTCTCATGAGTAGAGATGTTTTGATTACCGATAATCTTAATAACAAAGGTGGCAGTAATGAAGAACGGCTTGATTACAATGACATGTACAATTCATTTAAAGTCAACATGCAACTGAACTCAGCCTATGAGATATCATTTACCGCTACCTATACTGAGCAGTATAAGGATGCTTATAACATGCTCAAAATGGGACGAGGCGTCTGGTATGACGATAAAGAGTACTACATTGAGCAGTTAGAAAACGGACTTGATGAGAATGGGCTTGCCACAATGCAAGTTACGGCACATGCTATTCTGATTGATTTAATGAAAAACATTCGTATTGACCCCAAACAACCAACTGAAGACAACCCTGAAGTTAGCGGTGATAGTTCATCGTCTGACAGTAGTGGTGATGATTCTTCAGGTGGATCTGATACTCCACAAATTGGTACAGTTGTTAAGAAAACCGATGAACAGCAAACACATACTCTTCAAGAGTTACTGGATCAGTTCTTCAAAAACAACGATCAAGGAATTACCTATGAACTACATGGTAACTTTCCAAAACTCGCGCTGGATTGCTCTGGTTCCTTGTATGAATGGCTGGGTAGTAATCTAGCTTCGTTTGGTGCTTACTACATTCCAGATAACTATGTGCTTAAAATTTACGACTTAGATTCATTGAAGTCGCCTACGGATGTTCAAATGCGTTACTTAAACAACGTTACCAGCGTTGATATACAGTCGGACGGTAATGACTTCTATAACGACTTTGATGTCTATGGTGGGAAGATGGAAAAAGACATCACTACTGGTGGTAGTGGCAATGGTGTTAATGAGCCGGTAAATGGTGACTGGACACCAGTTATTCAGAATGCTGCTAGTTTAGTTGGTGAACACCTTTCACAGAGTGACATTAGTCTTGTACTAGCACAGATTAACCTTGAGTCACGTGGTCAAGAAAATGCTCATGGTGGCGATGATGGCCTTTCTGATGGAATTGCGATGGGACTATTGCAATTTAAGCAAGGGACCTTCAATTACTATTGTCGTCCACCTTATACAAATATCTGGCACGGCCTTGATCAGATTATCGCTTTATTCAACGTCCCTGGCTGGCGTAATCAAATTACCGGGCATTCCGGTTGGTCTCCACACGGAGCACCAGTTTCTAAGTCGCCAATTCAAGCACAATCAACAACATCAACGGCAGGAGCTAACAACATCGTTAGCTTTTGTCGTTCTTTTGTTGGAAAAGTGCCTTACGTCTGGGGTGGCTCCACCACTTCAGGCTGGGATTGTTCAGGATTTGTATGTTATGTTCTGAACCACTTTGGTATTCAGACACCACGAACCAACACAGTTGGACTGGAAAGCAAAGGAACGATAGTAGGGCCACCTTATCAAACTGGTGACTTGCTCTTTTGGGGTCCTCGTGGTGGAAGTTATCACGTGTCAATTGCAATGGATGCAACTTACCGTGTTGGTGCTGATAATTACACAGATGGGACGGTTTACCGGACAATCGCTAGTTGGCCTCCGAGCTTTGCGGTTCGAGTACCGGGCTTCGGTGGTGGAAGTGCTACTAACGCAGATGGTGATGGTTCAACTTCAACTACTACCGAAACGTATTACGCCCTGCACTATCACTATCACGACCAAGATAGCGTTGATAAGTTCGGACTTCATAGAGGACCACAAGTGCTAGCCGATTCAGTCTATGACATGGATACGTTGAAGCAGTACGTGAAAAATACTGTGACAACTGATCCCCCAACAACGATTGAAAATAATGAGATTGGCATTAATGACTTACACCTAGGAAACACTTGCAAAGTAATTGCTCCTGAAGTGAATATCAGTCAAATGATGACGTTGATGGGAATTAGTTATAATCCTTTCCAACCAAATAGTGATGTCACCCTGACTTGGAACAATACCGGATTAGCACTGAAGAATGCCATTTATGCTCTGTACCATGACATTCACGAAACCAATAATAAGATTGCTCCAAATAACTCTTATGGTGCTATTGGGGCAAAGCTGGAGGACCACTTTAAGAATGTTGAGTCACAAAAACAGACTGAATTGTCAAAAGGGCAGGCTAATCGTCCGCCTTTGTTAAACCCGTCTCAAGTGGCTTCAGTTGATGCGTTTGTAAACAGTTAGGAGGAATTTGATGTCAGAAAATACTAATAAAGAATCAGTTCTTCTTATTGCGATGGATAAGGGCATTGATAGTGAAACTGGTCAGTTAGGTTATGGATATTCCCCTGATAACGGCCGTACCTTCTTTGTTACGAATACGATAAAAGGTCGGAAGTTCAGGCAGGAAGATGCGGACCGACTATGGAAGTTTTTAAAGCCAATGATTGAAAAATTAATGACAAAGAAATTCAAAAACGAATTTATGAATGAAATCAAAGCAGAAATAAGCAATGATTCTTCTGAAAAAAAGAGTGAGGAGGGATGATGATTGGACCTACATACTGATGATTTTCCACTTTCTTTAAATCGAAAGTTCTATGACAACATGATTGGTAACTTCAAGCAGATTAAAGCCGAAGATGCTTCAGACGATGCCGATCGAAAAAAACTATACCGAAAAGTTAGTGCTCTTGAAAATCAGGTAAAGCAGTTGCAATCCGACAACAAAGATCATGAGAAGCGGCTCAAAAAGATTGAGAAGCTTCTTTTTGGCTTTGAA
This sequence comes from Limosilactobacillus frumenti DSM 13145, assembly GCF_001436045.1. GTDB lineage: Bacteria > Bacillota > Bacilli > Lactobacillales > Lactobacillaceae > Limosilactobacillus > Limosilactobacillus frumenti. The sequence continues at coordinate 384,829 of NZ_AZER01000016.1, read as the reverse complement.
AGAGTTTCTGTCACCGATCCATCAGACGACATTAAAGCGAGTCAACCAGCGGCCGTTGAAATTAGTGATACCGATGGTATAGACAATGATTCGGTTACAACAGTAACGATTAATTAGAAAAGGAGGTATAAAATGCCAGTACAAATTAAACATAACAACGGCGGTAGCTTCTACCACATTGCAATTGATATTGCCAAAGAGGGAGCTCAGCTCTTCGACCTTACCCCTTATGTCAAGGGACGGGTTGGCGACAACAACTTTGGTCTGCAGATTGATTGGTACCGTCAAGGGCAGCTCATGAACGTTAATGGTGGATATAAGCCAGTCATTGACGGTTTAGTTGGTAACTACTCGTTTGATAAGAACGACAACCTGAAAATGGCTGATGATGCTAGTGTTGTATATTCAGAAGGAAAGCCCGATGATTGTGGCCCAGCTGGTCAAGTAACCTACTACTTCCCAGAGCAGATGTTCCCTAAAGAAGGTATCTTCAAAGGTTACCTGGGCTTGGTTGATGACAAAGGCAACCGCTACTCTGGAGTTGATATTTGGTTCACTGTTTTAGCTGATAATGCAAGAATGGGTATTGCCTGTGACTTCTATATCAGTAAGCTTGAAAAAGCCATTGCTACAGCGGAAGAGGATTTAAAGACTGCTAAGAAGTCCATGCAAGATGTGGTTGACGAGTTCACCGCTAAGATCAATGATTTAACTAGTCGTCTAACAACACAAGTTAATCAAGATCAGGCTGCTCTTGATGCGTTGGAGGAAAAAATTAAGCAGGATGGGCTGTTTACGGAAGATGAAGCCGACGCGTTTAAAAAATCGATTCAAAAGTTGATTGACACACAGGTCGAAGACCTTAAAACTCTAACCGATAAAGTTAACTCAAACGAACTATTACTATCTGGATATAATGTGTGTGATTTTGGAGCGGTCGGTGATGGTGAAACTGACGACACAGTTGCAATTCAAAAAGCTATTACTCAGGTAGCCCTTGACTGGAAGAAGGACAACTTCAAGACCAATTTAGTTGTAATGCCAGCGGGACGGTATAAAGTGACTAACTCAATTGTATTGCCTCCGTATGTTAAGTTAGTTTCTGCAGGCCTTGTTACGATTGAATCGTACTTGACTAATGGAGCTACCATTCAAATTAAGTGGCTTGGAGATGACGATCCAGACATTACCGGTAAAGGCCTCAGTAACGCTTATCAATTGCAGGATTGGCAACGTGGTTACATTATCGAAGGGTCACGTGGAGGATTTTCACTTGTATCAAAGGTTAAAAATGATGATAACGTTGGTATTGAGGTTGGATTCCACTCTGACAAGGAGCGAGGATCTTCAAACTTAAAAAACGTTGCACGATCAGGTTTAAACAATATTTCCATCGGGAATTATGGAGTAGGCTTGCGCTTGAACGGCCTTGATCTCTTTATCTTTAACTTTGTCAACATGCATATTGAATATAACAAGATTAATGTCCAGAACATGTATGTTGATGGTGGAGGAAATTACGGGGAAAACATCTACTTTGATAGATGTGTAATTGCCAATGGTGACATCGGAATTGATCAAACTTCTGGTGGCTATGATATGACCCTTAACGAATGTTCACTGGGACTAAACAAGCTAGCAATTAGTAATTCTGATTACTCTAACAACAACATAACCATTATCGGGGGCAATCTCGAAGGAAACACTCTAATTTATGATGCTTCAAAAGGATCTATTTATTGGCTAACATCGCTTAACATTATTTCTACAAATATCTATATTAGGCCAGACAAGGCAAGCTCTTTAACTATGTTTAAAGGGCCGTTAATCCTTAATCTCGATAATCCTTATATTATTAGTACTTTAGAGCTGAACCACCCTGAATATTTATGTGATGAAAAGGTCTTCGTTACTTATAATCGGAATCCAGTATTTGCACGTACAACTTCTCAGCCTATTTTTATTACTGAACGAGATAACGCCTTATTCTATGGAAATGACATTGCCAAGTTGCCTTTCAAAACTGATAACGGCTACGGAAAATTGGCCACTAAAGATAATGGGCTTTCTCCTGAACTACAGGCTGCTGGCTTTACTTCAAGCTTTAAGTACACGAGGTCGGATGCTGATGATAAAAATTGGGATTGGATCCGGCCTGATCAAAAGATTGATGTTAGAAATAAGTCAACGTTCTTTCTAGAACTATTTGGGTTAGCACATTTGGATTCAGCTAACATTAACTTTGCAATTAGCTTCTATGATCAAGCAGATAAGTTAATCAAGAGCAAACAATTTTATGCAGGAGTTACTCCTGATAAAGATAAAGTGCTCTATGGTCATACCCCGGCTCAGCCTATCCCGGTTGAAGCTGCTAGTGCTACGATTGGTGCTTCTGCTTCATGTACAACAAATGGTGCTAGTTTTGAATTTGCTTATCTTGGATTGGAGATGGAATAATGATCAAGTTTACTGAAAAGCCAGCTACATATGACGTTCCTTTACCAGATGATTCAAAAGATTTTAAACAAATGCTCAAACAGCAGGCTCAGCAAATTGCTCTTTTGCAAAGCATGGTAATGCAGCAAAACCAAGCAGGGGTGAAGTTGCAAGCGGCAAATCAGCAACAAACTGATCAAGTCAAGCAGCTACAGCAGATGTTCATGGTTGCTAATCAACAACAAGCCGTTGAAAAATCAGAGGAGGCAAAAGTACAATGATGAATCAAGTACAAATTCTGCAAATGTTCTGGAACGACTGGGGTAACCACGACCTTGGCTTCTATAAGGTTTATGTTCAATGTGGTGCAATCACTAAGGACGACTACAAGAAAGTTACTGGTCAAGATTATGAAGCAGTGACCGAAACTCAACCTGCTTAGTAGCACACCTAGTCGCCTATGAAATACACAGTACGCGAGGGCGGCTAATAATTTAATAATTATTAGTAACATTTATCTCCCATTCAAAGTTATAATGATTTTATCAGGGAGAGATAATACATGATATTAGAATTTACAAAGACTGTATGTAGTTTGCAAGATTTTATACAGACAGTTATAGATTATAGGAAAAAGAATAATATTGATGATGATGCAGAATTATGGTATAGAGGGCAAAAAAACGAACATTGGGGATTAATACCTACACTTTATCGTAAGAGACAAGATAGAATCCCAAAATATAATATTTATGACGAAAAAAATAATACTATTAAACCAAATGTTGGTAAAATAGGGCAAATAAAGGCAACAAATATTATTGATTTTAGAAACGAACTAGGGATTTTTATCTCGCAAATAAAAAACAGTGTCAAAGTAAAAGGCTTTAACAAGTTCCACTATATGATGCTTGGACAACATACCGGTTTATTAACTCCTGCATTAGATTGGACAGCTGATCCTCTAATCGCATTGTTTTTTGCACTAGATGGTTATCAAATTAAGCCTAATAAAGACAAACAAGTTGATTTATGTAAACCAGTAGTTCATTTGATAAAGCCATGGAAATTTTTAAGGGATAAGAAAGATGGAGAAAACTCTATAAATGTTGATAATCTAACTGACAATGATTTCAAGAAAATGTTTAGTGACATTAATTCAACTAATTTAACCCTGCCCATTCCAATTTCGACCGAATTAAATATTTCAAGCAGGTTATTCAGACAAGTTGGCAGATTTACTATACAAGGCCCAATGATGCTAGCACCAATTTGGTATAGAGGTCGTAAAGATTTTGCAAATGGTGAGTATGGATTTACCATAATAATTCAAAGAGATGGAATTCAAAAAATGAAGAAAGAGTTAAATGCCTTAGGGATTAATGAACAATCTATATACGGTTCGGATCCTTATGGAATTTCTAAAATTGCTGAAGAGGCTTCCAAAAAAGCCAATCAAAAATATTCCATATCGTAATTGAGTATAAAAAAACGTCCTATCAAGGGCGTTTTTATTTTACGTAAATTTAGGGGGTGAGTGAATGCATCATGTTATGGGATATTCACTAGACGAATGGATGGCAATTGCCACCATTTTTTCGATTGCCGGCGGGATATTCATTTGGCTACTTAACGTTGCTATAAAAAACGGTACGGAAAATTTATCAAACTCAGTTAAAAGGCTGATTAATCAGATTCATGCTTTGAGTCACACTATTAATGCAATTCAGTCAAGTGCTGATCGAACAGCCGAACGTGTCGATAAACTAGAAGATCGCTTTGAAGAGCATATCGGTGAGGCTAAGGTTAGAAATACTCGCATCAAGAACCTGGAACAAGAAGTTTTTAAGAAAAAAAGCAGGTGAGAACATGGATAAGTTAAAAAAGTCAATTGTTAATAAATTTATGAATGCAGACGGCACGATCAATAAAACGGTTGTGGCGTCTTTTATTACACTGTTAATCGTATTGGTTCAGCAAATTATGATTGCTTATGGTTTTTCTTATGGCCACTGGGATCAAATTGTAGCAATTATTAATACGTTGTTGACATTACTTGGCCTTTGCGGATTTGTTGAAGGTAATGGGGAAGTCGAACCTCCAACTAACGAAAATCTCAAAGTAACAGCTCCTCAGCAGAAAGACGGTGACAATAATAATGAAGCACAAACTAAGTAAAAAAATTGCGGTTGCGTTTGCAGCCGCTTTTTTAATGGCCCCGGTCACAACTGGCACTGTTGAACTGAACAGTCAGTACTTACCAGTAGTTAAGGCTGCCAAAGGCGATCATGGTGTCGACTGGTCAAAGTACCAGGGTACCAACGGAGTTTGGGGATACAACAACGATAAATTTTCAATTTCTCAGATTGGTGGAACAACAACCGGGTGGAATCTTTATGATCAATGGACCTATCCAACACAGGTTGCTTCAACCATCGCACAAGGTAAACGGGCTCACACATATATTTGGTGGCAGAATGTTACTACTCAATCACAAGCTGATTATGTTCTGAATTACTTTTTACCTAAAGTACAAACGCCTAAGGGTTCCATAGTTGCGCTTGATGTTGAATCAGGGTATCAAAACACAGCTGTACTAGATTACGCGTTAACTCGCATTAAGAATGCTGGCTATACACCAGTTCTGTACGGTTATAAGAATTACCTGATGAACAACACCAACTTGTATTATTTAGCAGGTAAGTATCAACTTTGGTTAGCAGAATATCCAAACTATGCTGTCACGCCTTACCCAAATTACAATTATTTCCCATCATTCAATAATGTTGGCATCTTTCAATTTACTAGTACATATATTGCTGGCGGATTGGATGGTGATATTGACCTAACCGGGATTACTGATAATGGATATAAGAATGGCAACCCTCAGAAGCCACAAACAACTACTCCAGCTGTTAATGCTGGTAAGCAAATCCATCAAGATACCCATACATATGTTGTACGTTCTGGCGATTCCTGGTGGGCAATTGCCAATCGTTACCACATGAGTATGTACGCTCTTGCCCAATTGAACGGATGCACAATTCAAACGGTAATTCATCCAGGACAAGTCCTTCGGGTAGCTGATAGTGGTCAGGGTGCGAAGGTAAGCAACAAGGTACAACAGCCAATTGCCCAACCTAATCAATCAACTTGGCGAGATAATTTAGGCGATACCTGGCATTCAGAAAAGGGTACCTTTACTCTTAATAGCTGGGTTAACTTGCGCTGGGGTGCTCGTACAAGCTCTAGCTTGATTGCTACGTTAAGACCTGGGTCACAAGTGAAGTATGATGCTTGGTCGTACCACAATGGCTACACGTGGATTCGTCAACCACGAGCCAACGGTTATGCATATATGGCTGTTCGGAATTCAAGTGGACCATTTGGATCTTTTAGTAATTAAACCAATCTAGAAAGGAAGCGAAAAAGCTTCCCTTTTGAATATAACAGCCCGACTGGAGAAATCTGGCCGGGCTTTTTGCTGTATAATGAGATAAGCATCTTGCTATGCTAAGTTTAGTTTTATTTTGTTCTAAGCTCTGTTCCAGCAGGGCTTTTTTGATATAATAATGCTGTATTTCATTATTTGCCTTGCCTTTGGAGTAAGGTTTTTTCCGGGTCACTTCGGTGGCTCGTTTTTTTGTTGAAAAACCTGATTATCTAGTAAACTATGGTTTACAGATGGACTAAAATGGTGTATATTATAAGTGTAAAGAGATAGGGGATTTATTTTTAGCCTTGAAAAGAAACTACAGTTTACAAGGGAGGAACTTAAAATGTTTACCACCACTCAACTAGCTCACGATTTTAGCTTAGAATTCGACAAGAAGATGGACAAAATGGATATTGAAGGCTTTTGCTGGGAGTTCGGCATTCCTTTTGAAACAGTTAAGAACGAAAATGGACTCTGGATTGATGAAGCAATGACCTTTGACAATGCCGGCAAATTGCGCCAAGCGTTGGCAACCAAATTCAACAAGTAAAAAATGAGGAGGTAACTATGTTAGAAGCTTCAGAAAAGAAAATCAGATGGATACTATTCGAGTCTGGAATTCGTACTGTTGATATAGCAAGGGCAGTTGGTGCTAGTCGACAACAGATTTATGGATTTCAAAGTGGCAATCGAAAAATCGAAAAGATGAACTTCACACTAGCTAGTCGATTATCAAGTTATTATGATGGCTTGAATAAATAGACAGAGCCATCAACCAACGTTCAGGAGCTACTAGAGAAAATCTTCGTAAAAATGGTGGCCTAACTATAAGAGCAAAAAATAGGCCAACATCTAGTTTTGATGCCGGTATTTTACATTAAAGAGGGGACAATAGGGGGATTATTTTCTGAAGTAATATGATAGTAGTATGACTGTAAAATGATTTTCTTCCTATTATATAGAGCGCGTTGATAGCCACGTGGAATTATACTGAAACAGCCATGAAATGCATTTGTATTCAGTTGCCGAATAATAAATCGAAGTCATACGGGCTGTTAAGTCAGCCGTATGACTTTTTTTATTTTGACCAGGAAGCATCATTGCAAATGCTATAATGGTGATACGCAATTTGAACGAAGGAACGTTATTTATGTCAAGAATTACTAAATTACAGCAAAAACTAAGTAAATTATATATTGATGCCTTTCTGGTGACTAACCAGCAGAATATTTATTATTTAACCGGCTTTAACCTTCTGCAAGGGGATGGCTGCTTGCTGGTGACTCCTCATCATGCCATTATGATCACTGACGACCGTTATCAACTAGCTTTGGAAGAATTTGATACTGATGAAGTCGTGGGGACCATTACCCGAGATTACTACGGGAGCCTCAATCAGATCTGCCAAGGATTACACTTAGAAGTCTTGGGATTTGAAAAGACAATCTCTTATCAACTTTACGACCTGCTCGATGAGACGATGATGGCTGATTTGGTTCCCTTTGATAATGTAATTGAACGGATGCGGATGATTAAGGATAGTGGTGAGGTTGCCCGTTTACAACGAGCTGCTGATCTACATTCCCAGGCTTACCAAGAAATTCTCAACCATATTCGTCCAGAAATGACCGAACGAGAAGTAGCAATTGAGCTGGATTACTGGATGAAACGCCATGGGGCGAGTGCACCATCATTTCCAACCATTGTGGCTTCTGGCGAGAATGCTGCAAAGCCTCACGCGACGGCTTCAAACAAGGTCATTACTGACGGTGATATTGTTACTATTGACTTTGGCTACTATGTTGATGGTTACACCGCCGATATGACGCGTACCTTTGCGATTGGTTCGGTTGACCCTGAGTTGCGTGATGTTTATCAAATCGTCAATGAAGCTCGTCAAGCGGTGATTGATCATATTAAAGTTGGTCAACATGGCGATCGGCTGGATGCTTACGGTCGGCAACTAATTGAAGAGGCTGGTTATGGTGATGAATTTAACCATGGAATGGGGCATGGCATCGGCTTAATGGTCCATGAACTGCCTGCTTCCTATGGCCCAGCTACTGACAACGTTATCCTTAAAAATAATGAAATTATTACTGTCGAACCAGGCATTTATATTCCGACATTGGGCGGGGTCCGAATTGAAGACGACATCTTGGTGACCCATGGCGGCCCCCAAGTATTAACGACTGCCGACACTGACCTGGTTGTGGTGGATTAGTGATGACAAAGCTTGATCAACAATTAGCGGCCCTATATCAGTCCATTGATGAACGTGGCCGTCAGCAATTGAATGCTCAGCAAATTACGGGCGATCCCATACTCGCTATTCACGAGCCTGACCAGCGGCGTGGCTTAACATTGTTGGTGACTTTGCCGGCCCACGTGAAACGGAATATTCAATTTTGCTTAACATCATTGCGTTCAGCTGCTCCCAACATGTACTATTATCCTTCGACTGATCTTCATATAACAATTCTCGACTTATTACGGGCGCAGAAGGATTTTCAACTTAGTCCCGCTCAGTTTTCCCAGTATCAACGCGTAATCTCTCAAGTTATTGCTCAGGCGCGACCAGTTCAGTGGACAATTAAGAATGTTTATTTGAGTCCTGTTGGCGTCCTGGTTGGGGGCTTTTATTCGCCAGTTTTGACGACGATCCGTGACCAAATTCGCCGACAGTGTCAGCAACAGGGTCTGCCAGTTATGGAACGTTACCGCACTGTATCTGGTCACATGACAGTCGCGCGTTTTATTAAGCAGCCGACCAATCCTCAAAAACTGTTAAAGGCGGTTGACCAACTGGCCCAGTTAAAATTTGGGACTTTTACTAGTTACCAGTTTTCATTGGTTGTTCATGACTGGTACAATCAGCGGATCGACCAGGCAGCACCTTTGCCAATTGGTCAGGGCGCTTAGTTGCATTTTCAACGCAGATAGTGCAAAATGATAATGATATATTTGAACAATTAAAATGACATGAGCGTAAAATAATAATTCGTTCTTTAATTATTATTGGAGGGCAAATAATGGCAGAAAATTCAAAAATTATTTTAAGCAGCGAAGATCAGTCATTGGGAACGATCGAATTGGCTCCCCGTGTACTGGAAATTATTGCTGGAATTGCCGCAAGTGAAATTGATGGTGTTTCTAAGATGTATGGTTCATTAGCCAATAACGTTAGTGAATTGCTCGGCCGTTCTGACCATCGTCGTGGCGTTAAGTTGTCTGGGAATAATGATGATTTGATTATTGATGTTGATGTCTACATCAACTATGGTGTTTCTGTGCCAACCCTTGCTGCGCAAATTCAGGCGCGGGTTAAGCAACAGGTTGCTCTGATGACTGATTTAACGGTCGGTGAAGTTAACGTGCATATCAAGGGCATTGTACCACCTAAGAATGATCAAACTGTTGATCCGGATAATATGTTTGATGATAATGCAGAAGCGGGTGACAAGTAATGAGTGAAAATCGTCACCAGATTCGTGAACAAGCTTTTCAAGTTTTGTTTGCGATGCAATCCAACCCTGATGCTGATCTAACAGAGGTTTACCAATCATTACCACACCATGATCGAAAGGCAATTCCGGAATATTTAACTGCACTTGTTAATGGCGTTACAGACCACCAGAGTGAATTGGATGAGCAAATTTCATCCTTACTCGCTGACGACTGGGAAATCAATCGGTTAGCTAAGACCGACTTAGTGATCTTACGGATTGCTTTATTTGAAATGCAGTATGTTAATGATGTACCAACGGTAGTAGCTATTAACGAGGCCTTGGAATTAGCTAAGACCTTTAGTAATGACCAATCTCGTAAGTTCATCAATGGGGCATTAGGTCACTTTGAGCGGCAGCATGAGGGTAAATAGCAATACATAACTAGCATGCAGGTGAATATGGGGCGTGATAACGAAGCATCTATAACTTCGGTCATGCTCTTTTTTAGATCAATTAATAAATATCGGTTGATCTTAATTGTTGTGACTTTTCGTATGGTAAAATATTGATGATTAAAAGCTTATAAATGAAAGGGAGGAGATCACAGATGGCGCAGTTATTAGACGGCCGTTCGTTAGCGAAGGTGGTCAATGCCGAAACTAAACAACGGGTCGCAGCCCTTACTGATCGCCACATTACCCCGGGAATCGCCGTTATTATGGTTGGTGACGATCCCGCTAGTATGATTTATACACGAAATAAAGAGAAAAAGGCTCGCCAGCTAGGTATTAAGTCGGTCCTTAAACATTACCCAATTGAGATTGACCAGGCATCATTAATGAACGAAATTGCAGCCTTAAATAATGATGATTCTATTGATGCCATTATGATTCAAAAACCGTTGCCTAAACAGCTGAATGAGACGGAACTAATTGATGCCATTGATCCAGCAAAGGATGCGGACGGTTTCCATCCCCTGAACGTCGGTAAGTTATTTGACAACCAAACAGGGCCCTATCCCGTTTCTTGTACACCGCGAGGAATTATGCGGATTTTACGTCATTACCAGATACCGTTAAGTGGAGCGCGGGCGGTCGTGATTGGGCGGTCCATTTTGGTTGGTAAACCGATTGCGGCCCTGTTGACGAACGCGGATGCCACTGTCACTTTAACTAACCGGCACACAAAGGACCTTAAGAAATTAACTCGTGAGGCGGACATTTTAGTTGTGGCGGCCGGAATTACTCATCTGATTGACCAAGCAGATGTTAAACCAGGTGCGACGGTGATTGATGTGGGGATGCATCGTCTTGATAACGGTAAGTTGACTGGTGACGTCGACTTTGATGATGTTGAGCCAGTTGCCGGTCACATTACGCCAGTTCCGGGTGGTGTAGGTCCAATGACCATCGCCAGTTTAATGGCACAGACGGTTGATTTAGCAGAGTGGAGACGCAATGGATAGAAGTCAATATCTAACAGTTAGCGAATTAACGAGCTATTTAAAACAAAAATTTGATCGTGACCCATATCTGAAGACGGTCTATTTGACGGGGGAATTGTCCAATTTCCGCCTTCGTCAACGGCACCAGTATTTTAGTATTAAGGATGAAAACGCGGTGATTGATGCCGTCATGTTTGAACGGCAATTCCGCCAGGTAAAGTTTCGTCCCGAAACCGGGATGAAGATCCTAGTAGTTGGTCATGTCAGCCTGTACGAGAAATCGGGTCGTTACCAGATTTACGTTGATCGGATGGAACCAGACGGCATTGGTGCCCTCTACGTGAAATTTGAGCAATTGAAGAAGAAACTCGACGCGGAGGGCCTTTTCAATCGGCCGGCGTTACCAATTCCCCAATTTCCCAAGCGGATTGCGGTGGTCACGAGTCTTGATGGGGCGGTTATCCGCGATATCAATACCACGGTTCGCCGACGGTATCCGATTGCCCAAGTGGTCCTGTTCCCGACAGTTGTCCAGGGTGACAAGGCGGCCGCTGATATTAGTCGCCAAATCAATCGGGCTAATGAATTTGGCAATTTTGACACGCTCATCATTGGCCGTGGTGGGGGATCGCTAGAAGATCTGTGGCCATTCAATGAAGAAGTAGTGGCCCGGGCGATTGATGCCAGTACCATTCCGGTGATTTCATCAGTTGGTCACGAAACTGATACTACTATTGCAGACCTAGTGGCCGACCAGCGAGCGGCAACGCCGACTGCAGCAGCGGAGTTGGCTACTCCTGTCCGGTTATCGGACCTCCTATTAACCTTGCAAGAAGATCAGACCCGGCTGAATAATACGATGCGCAACCAGATCGAATTTGCGCGTAAGCAGTTAGCCAAGCAGTTGCAAAGTTATATTTTTCAACAACCAAGTCGTTTGTATGAAAACTATGCCCAAAAGCTGGATCAACTGCAACTGAGTTTGAGTCAAAGCGCAGTTAATATGGTGAAGGATGACCGAAGTCAGTTGCAGGAGTTGACTAGCCAGCTGCGTTTGCATACACCACAACACCAGTTGGAACAAGACCTGCAGACGGTCGGTCAACAGACGCAGCGGCTTAACCAGGCAATTACTAATCAGGTTACGAATAGTCGCCAACGGGTGCAAAACTTGATTGCCCAGCTTGATTCACTGAGTCCCTTGAAAATTATGAGCCGCGGTTATACTTACGTTACCCATCGCCGGTCAGTGGTGAAGTCCGTTCACCAAATTGATAGCGGTCAACAGGTAACCTTACACTTTGCCGATGGAACCGCCGCTGCGAAGATTTTGCATAAGAAGGAGCAAGAATAATGGCAGAAGAAAAAAAGCCGACATTTGAAGAACAACTCAACCAGCTGCAACAGATTGTTGCCCACCTTGAACAGGGCAATGTACCACTAGAAGAGGCATTAAAACAGTACCAAGAAGGGATTAAGTTGTCCCGGAGCCTTCAGAAGAAGCTGACTTCTGCTGAGAAGACCTTGGGGACATTAATCGATGACCAGGGAAATGAACAGCAGTATGAAAAGGCCACTGACGACCCAAGTAATAATGGTGGTGGCAATCGTGGCTTCGGTTCCGACCAGGGTCCACTGGAGGAGCAATAACCATGGTTGATTCAGTCGCTGATCTGAAAACAAAAATCGATGCTTACTTAGCGCAAAATATCCAAACTGATATTGACCAAACTACTCTTGGCCAAGCAATGGAATATTCATTGATGGCCGGCGGCAAACGGTTACGGCCGGCACTAACGCTGGCAACAGTTGAAACGCTAGGTGGGACCTTGAATGATGATGTTATGAAAGCCGCCACTGCTGTGGAATTATTGCATACATATTCGTTAATTCATGATGACTTGCCAGCCATGGATAATGATGACTTACGCCGGGGGAAGCCTACTAACCACAAGAAGTTTGGTGCCGGCATGGCTACGCTCGCCGGGGATGGTCTCTTAACTCTCGCCTTTGAATGGTTAACGGAAAATAATTTACCAGCAACGACTCAGGCTGCTTTGACTCTAGCCTTGTCTAAAGCTGCTGGACCCGCCGGTATGGTTGCCGGGCAAGCCCGCGATATTGAGGGTGAACACCAACACTTGACGCTCGACCAGTTGCGCTATCTTCACCGGCAAAAGACCGGGGCCATGTTACGCTATGCTGTCTTAGCAGGTGGGATTATTAGTGACCAGCCTGCCGCAACCCGCCAGTTACTAGCTGATTTTGGGGCGGCTTTTGGTCTGGCTTTTCAGATCTATGATGATCTCATGGATGTCCTGGGCACTACTGCCCAAATGGGTAAACGGGTTCACAAGGATGCTGGAGAACATAAGAATACCTATCCAGGCTTGCTGGGTGTAACAGGCGCTGAAGAGCAATTACATTTATCCATTCACCAGGCCCGGCAACTAGTCGACCAGCTTAATAGTGAGACTGGTCATGACTTTGCAATCTTTAATGAATTTTTGGCCTACTTTAAGCTTTAAGGAGGGGTGGCAATGGAAAAGCAGCGTGTTGATGTTTTGTTAGTCAAACAGGGTCTCTTTGATTCTCGTGAACAAGCTAAACGGGCAGTCATGGCGGGAGAGATTCTGGGCAAGAATAATGAACGGTTGGACAAGCCGGGCGAGAAGATTCCAGTTACTACCACCCTGCACATGAAAGGACATAAGATGCCATATGTTAGTCGTGGTGGTCTTAAGCTGGCGAAAGCTTTGAAGGTTTTCAATATTGACGTTTCTGGTAAGACGGTTCTAGATATTGGTTCTTCAACTGGTGGCTTTACAGATGTAATGCTCCAGAATGGTGCTAAACTCAGTTATGCCCTGGACGTGGGTACCAACCAATTAGTCTGGCAACTTCGTGAAGATCCGCGCGTCGTGGTGATGGAGCAGACTAATTTCCGGTATAGTAAACGTGCTGACTTTACCCATGGTCAGCCCGAGTTTGCTTCAATTGACGTTTCTTTTATTTCTTTAAAGATGATCCTGCCACCACTAGCTGGTATCCTGGTTCCTGGTGGTGAAGTGGTTGCCCTTATTAAACCCCAGTTTGAAGCTGGTCGGGAACACGTTGGCAAGCACGGGATTGTTAAGGATCATGCTGTCCATCGTGCCGTTTTGGAAAACGTGCTGTCATTTGCTCGGGAAGACCACTTTGATGTGTTAGACTTGGATTACTCGCCAATTAAGGGTGGTCAAGGGAACATTGAGTTCTTGGTCCACCTGCGCTTAAGTGATACTACGGGCACATTGGCTTCAACAGTCAATATTGATCAAGTATTGGCTAATGCTGATGCTGATCTGAATAAAGCAAAGGATTGATAAAAAATGCGGAAAGCAGATCGACAAGACTTAATTCGTCGAATTATCATTAACGAAAAAATTAGTCGTCAGGATGACCTAGTGGCCGCGTTACGACGGCAGAATGTTTCTTCAACCCAGGCAACCATTTCTCGGGACATTAAGGAACTGCACCTCGTCAAGGTGCCTGATAATGATGGTGGCTACCGCTATGCCTTGCCTAGTCAACGACAACTAGACACGCAGGGGCGATTAGCAGTCGAGCTCAGCAATAACCTTGTTAAATTAAAGCGACATGCGGAATTCCTTTCCATGACAATGCGTCCTGGGAATGGACCTATGATGGCCGACCTGATGCGCTCCATTGCCGAATCGCAGATCTTTACGGCAGTAGGTGATGATTCGACGGTTCTCGTTGTTTGTTATTCGGACAGTGCTGCAGAAAAAGTGGAGGAACAACTTCACTTATTAATGAACCAGTAAGGTGACAAGATGTTACAAGAATTAACAATTGACAATTTGGCAATTATCAAACACCTGACACTGGACTTTGCCAGCAAGATGACAGTTCTCACGGGGGAAACTGGGGCTGGTAAGTCCATTATCATTGACGCCGTTAGTCTATTAACTGGCGGTCGGGGTTCCCAAGAATTTATCCGTCGAGGGGCTGATAAACTTTCGCTCCAGGGACAGTTCACTTTACCGAAAGATCCTGCTTATCTGGATTTACTGGACCAGTTAGGGATTGACTATCAAGATCAAACTCTGATCATTGCCCGGGATATATATCGCGGTGGTCGGAACATCATCCGGGTCAATGGTCACTTAATAAATACGGGCATGTTGAAGCAAATTGGTGCTGGCTTGGTTGATATTCAAGGTCAAAACGAACACCAGCGGCTGATGCAACCGGAGAGTCATTTGGGAATGCTGGATCAATATGCTGCTAAGCAGGTACATCCTTTGTTAGCAGACTATCAGCAGCATTACCAGGATTATGTTCAGTTAAAGGCTGCCGTGAACAAGAAGCAGCAGAATGAGCAGCAATGGGCCCAACGCCTGGATATGTTGAAGTATCAGGTGAAGGAAATTGAAGATGCCGACCTGCAACCCCATGAAGAAGAGGCATTAACGACTGAACGCGATCGGTTGGAACACTTCCAACAAATCAACAATGCCTTACAACTCGCAGTAACAACATTTAATGAAGGGGAACCGACACCGGTACTTGATCAGGTGGCGACGGTCATGAACGCCATTAATGAAATCGCTGAATTTGACGATGCCTATGATGCCTTAAGCAAATCGCTCAATGATGCCTACTATGCTTTGCAGGATGTTGCCAATGAGGCTAGTCAACAATTAGATCTGCTGGAGTTTGATGATCAACGCTTGGCCCAAATTGACCAACGCTTAACTTTGATTGGCGATCTTGAACATAAATATGGTGATACGGTCGATGATGTGTTGGCCTATTATCGGAAGATCAAAAAAGAATTAACCACTATGACGGCGGCTGCAGACAATGATAGTGATCTTGAACAGCGGCTGCAGAAGGCAGAGCAGCAATTAACCAAACTCGGTAGTAAATTGAGTCAGGCGCGTCAAGCAGCGGCTCACCAACTAACCAAGGCTGTTCACCAGCAACTGAAAGAATTGTATATGGCTAAAGCCGACTTTGAAGTTCACTTTGCGACTGGACATGAGCAGTTTACACCGACTGGGATTGACCAGGTGGAATTTTACATTCAAACTAACCCCGGTGAAACAATGGGTCCACTTGCTAAGATTGCCTCTGGTGGTGAACTATCACGGGTAATGTTGGCTTTGAAGACAATCTTTGCTCAGAATGATGGTGTTACCAGTATTATTTTTGACGAAGTGGATACGGGAGTTTCCGGACGGGTTGCCCAAGCAATTGCCGATAAGATCAAAGTGATTGCCCAACACTCCCAGGTACTCTGCATCAGCCACTTGCCTCAAGTTGCCGCAGTTGCTCAACATCATTTCTTAATTAAGAAGAGCGTTCGTGATCAGCGGACGACGACTAGTGTCACGGTTCTGACTAAGCAGCAACGGGTGAATGAACTTGCCCGGATGCTCTCGGGTGAAAAGATTACCCAGTTGACTCGCGAACATGCCTCCGAATTGTTGCGGATGGCTCAGCAGTAACAAAATAAAATAAAAGCTCCTAGCAATCTTTTAGAATTACTAGGAGCTTAGTTATTGGTATATGAAATTATAAGCTAGCAATATAGTTAATTTGAGTGAAGTGTACAACGTAACTAAGATTGTGCGCTTGAAATAGGAAGCGGTCATTGGTTAATTTCTTCACGGTCGCATGAACGTTAACCCGGTGGCCATCACCATTCACTGGCAACAACTGTGCAAAAACCAACCGTCCGTCCTCAATTGCCCGCCGAATAAATAGCTGCCGCTGTTTAACGGGCTGCTGGTGCAGCAGGACTGGTTCAAGAGGAGCATGGGGTGCCTGTTCAAACAATTTGCGCAGGCGTCCACTAATTTTTTGAGGAGCGTCTCTAAAAATAGTTTGTTCAATTTGCATCATTTTCTGCCTCCGAACATTTGTTTGTGTTTACATTATACGAACAAGTGTTCAGGAATGCAAGCATTATTTTTCGGCTAGGGAAGTTGATTTCGCAAGGCTTTTAGTGCATTATAGTAATAATACGTTAAAGATGAGGAGTATTAACATGGCAAAACGAGGAATGTTAATTGTACTTTCGGGACCTTCTGGTGTTGGTAAGGGTACTGTTCGTAAGGCAATCTTTGATTCCAATGATAATGATTTTCAATATTCAATTTCGATGACCACCCGGAAACCACGGCCAGGTGAAAAGAACGGGGTCGACTACTATTTTGTTTCTAAAGAAGAATTTGAACATGAAATCCAAACTGGGGGCATGCTCGAATATGCCAAGTATGTTGACAATTATTATGGAACGCCATTAAAATATGTTAATGAAACCTTGAATTCAGGAAAAGATGTTTTCCTGGAAATCGAAGTTAACGGTGCGATGCAGGTTCGTTCCAAGTGTCCAGATGGCGTCTTTATCTTCTTGACGCCACCGGACCTGGATGAATTAAAGCAACGGTTAATCCATCGGGGAACTGATAGCATGGATGTAATTAATAAGCGGATCCGGAAAGCCTTTGATGAAATTCGGATGATGCAGAATTATGACTACGCTGTTGTTAACGATGAAGTTCCACTGGCTGTTGCTAAGATTAAGGATATTATTCGGACTGAACGGTTACGGGTTAACCGGGTAATGCCTCGTTATCTTGAAATGTTAGGAGACTCAGAAAAATGATTCTTTTTCCATCAGTTGATGAATTATTAAAGCGGATTGATTCTCGTTACTCATTAGTAATGTTAGCAAGTAAGCGGGCCCACGAATTGGAACGTGGGGCAGCACCATTGCTCGAACACTACAACTCAAGTAAGCCAGTTGGTAAGGCCCTCGAAGAAATCGAAGCTGACAAGGTTATTATTGACCCAGATCACACTGAAGATTTACAGGACTAGTTCCATAAAAAATAAGGCGGATGGAGATCGTTGACTTTTGTCGCGGTCTCCTTTCTTTTAGCGCTAAAATTGATGTGCATTCAATGATATAATCAACATGATTAACTGACGAACGGGGTGACGGATATGGCTAATATTGCCGTTTACATTACAGGAAGCATTGCAGCCTATAAGGGAATTGAAGTGGTTCGTGGCCTGCAAAAGGCGGGACACACTGTCCGTGTGGGGATGACTGCTGCTGCGACTAAGCTCATTTCAGCGGATAGCCTCTATGCCCTGACACACCGGCCGGTGCTTTCTGATTTATGGTCTAACCATCATTCACCAGTTCCCCACATTGAACTTGCTGATTGGTCAGATTTGGCGGTAGTTGTTCCGGCATCTGCCGATATCATTGCTAAGATGGCGAACGGTCTTGCTGATGATGCTGTCTCAACAGCCTTACTTGCTACGGCTGCCCCTAAAATTGTTGTACCAGCAATGAATAACCATATGTGGTCTGCACCTGCAACACAACGTAATTTGGTGACATTGCATAATGATGGTGTCACGATCATGGACCCTGCTAATGGCCAACTAGCAGAAGGGTACGCGGGTAAAGGACGTCTTCCAGAACCGGCAGCGATTATTGCTTTCGTCACTCAACAAATCCAACCAGCCCAAGTGTCACTGGCTGGTCGTCACGTGCTGATCACCGCCGGGGGAACTCGTGAGCCACTTGACCCGGTCCGTTTTATTGGTAATCGTTCATCCGGCAAAATGGGAATTGCTTTAGCGCAGGCTGCTGCTCAGTCCGGTGCAGAGGTGGATTTAATTGTTGGTCAGATTAGTGTGGACTTGCCAGTTGATGATCGTATTCATGTGCACCATATCCAAACAACTGAGGAACTGTTGCAAGCTGTGCAAAGCCTATTTAATCAGGCAGACGTATTAATTATGGCGGCAGCAGTGGCTGATTTTAAGCCGCTGCACTTAGCAAATCAGAAGATTAAGAAGCAAGCAAACCAACCTGAATTGACTATCCAACTTACTAAGACGGTTGATATCTTAAAAACAGTTGCCGCGACAAAGCGGGATGATCAGTTAGTAATTGGCTTTGCGGCTGAAACAAATGACCTGTTAGCTAACGCGGATAAAAAACTGCAAAGCAAACACGCTGACTGGATTATCGCCAATCGCGTGGCTGGATCCCATAATGCCTTTGCTAACGACCAAGACCAAGTCACTATTTTACGTCACGGCCAACAACCAGATAAATGGCCGCTTCAGAGCAAACAGGCAGTGGCACAGCACTTAATGCAATTAATCAGTCAGCATTTCGGAAAGTAAGGTGATTATATTGGCTCAGTTAGCACAAGTAATTGTTGATGTGCCAACGATGCAAACCAATCAACCCTACAGTTACCAGGTTCCACCAGAACTGGAGAATCTTATTCAGAAGGGGATGCGGGTAAGTGTTCCGTTCGGCAAGGGTTCTCGGCAAGTACAGGGCTTCGTGGTCGGCCTTGATCAGCCAACAGACTACCAGGGTGAGTTAAAACCCATTAGTGCTTTGATGGACTTGCAACCAGTCTTGAATCCTGAATTACTTGAACTTAGCCATTGGTTAGCTGACCATACATATGCTTTTTGGATTTCCAGTATTTATACAATGTTGCCCAATGCTTTGAAGGCAAAATCTAAGCGTCTCGTTATGCCAACAACTTCATTGCCAGATGATGAACGTCAACAACTCTTCGGCGACCAGCCAATGTTGGACTTGGCAACCGTTCAGGACCAACCAACCGTGGTTAGTCATCTACTGAGACTTCGTCGCCAGCACCAAGTTAAAATTGAATACCAATTGACTGACCGGGCGCGGGCAAAAACCATGTTGGCAATTCGTCCGGTGCTGAATTTTGAACAATTAGAAAATGAACGTCAGCTGTTGAAAGCTAATGCGCATGCCCAAAATGCCTTGTTGTCCTATTTGGAAACGATCCAAAATAAAACGGTTCTTCAAACTACGGCGGAACAAACAACGGGATTATCTTCCGCAATCTTCAATACCGGGGTCAAAAAAGGGTGGCTCGAAAAATTATCTGTCGAAGTGTACCGTCAACCGCAGTCGCAATCACAGTTGCCGGATGATCACCACCTGCAAAAGCCTTTGCAACTGAATGATGATCAGTCAGCCGCGGTTAAGCAGATCAACCATAGTATTGACCAGCAAGAAGCAACAACTTATTTGTTAGAAGGGGTTACCGGTAGCGGAAAGACAGAAGTCTACCTGCAATCAATTGCGAAGGCCCTTGAAACAGGGCGAACGGCCTTAATGCTGGTCCCCGAAATTTCTTTGACCCCGCAAATCGTGAACCGGGTAAAAGCCCGTTTTGGTTCCACTGTTGCTGTCCTGCATAGTAGTTTATCCGTGGGTGAACGGTATGATGAATGGCGGCGGATTGAACGTGGTGAAGCAAAGGTCGTTGTTGGTGCGCGGTCCGCTATTTTTGCCCCCTTGACCAACCTTGGTTTGATCATTCTCGACGAAGAGCACGAAAGCAGCTACAAACAGGATGAATCGCCGCGTTATCATGCTCGCGAGGTTGCTAAATGGCGTAGTCGCTATAACCATGCCACACTAGTTTTGGGTTCTGCCACTCCTAGTTTGGAAAGCCGTGCTCGGGCAATGAAGGGTGTTTACCAATTATTGCGTTTGCCTCACCGGGTGAATAAGCAGCCCTTGCCACCAATCCAGGTAGTAGACATGCGGGAAGAAATTAAGCAACGCGGTGAAAGTAACTTTTCCGCGTCATTGCTCAATAAGCTAAATGACCGTCTTGCTCGTCATGAACAGAGTATTTTGATGCTCAATCGGCGGGGATTCTCGTCATTTATGATGTGTCGTGATTGTGGACAAGTACTTAAATGCCCTAATTGTGATATTTCACTGACGATGCACCTTGATAGTCATACGATGAAGTGTCACTATTGTGGCCATGAAGAACCAATTCCCTACCGGTGCCCAAACTGTGGTAGTCGCGAGATTCGCTACTACGGGACCGGGACAGAAAAAGTCGAACGCGAGCTGAACCAACTTCTTCCCCAAGCGCGGGTGATCCGCATGGATGTTGATACCACCCGTCGGAAGGGAATGCATGAGAAGCTCTTACGGCAGTTTGGTCAAGGTCAGGCTGATATACTGTTGGGGACGCAGATGATTGCGAAGGGCCTTGATTTTCCCAACGTTACTTTGGTTGGGGTTCTTAATGCTGACACTGGGCTGGGCCTTCCTGATTTTCGGGCTAGTGAACGAACCTTCGACCTATTAAGTCAGGTAAGTGGTCGAGCTGGTCGAGCCAACAAGCAGGGTGAAGTCTTGATTCAAACCTTTAATCCCGACCACTATGCGATTCGCTATGCTCAGGCCAATGATTACGAAGGCTTCTTCAAACGCGAAATGGCCCTTCGTCACCAGGCTTCATACCCACCGTATTATTACACAGTGCGGATTATGGCTTCTCATCCTGACGAAGCAGTGGCAGCGCGTGTAGTAACCCGATTACACCAGTTGCTGCAAAAACGACTGTTGCCTTCAAGCATCATTTTAGGACCCACGCCTCGACCCATTGCGCGGATGAAGCGGCGCTATTATTATCAAATTGTTATTAAGTATAAACGTGATCCAGGATTACATGCTGCGCTATTCGATATTTTGCAATCGACGCAGAGTAGAGGGTTTAACGATGTTCAGGTAAGTATTGATCCTGATCCACAATATTTCATGTAAAGAGGGAGTTAATGAATATGTCAACTTCAATTGTATTTATGGGAACACCGGAATTTGCGGTGCCAATTTTAGAAGCATTGGTTGCTGATGAACGATATGATGTCAAAGCAGTACTGACCCAGCCAGATCATCGTGTTGGCCGAAAACATGTTCTAACCGCTTCCCCAGTAAAGCAAGCGGCGGTAAAATACGATATTCAAGTGTTACAACCAGCCAAGTTGGGTGGCAGTGAAGAAATGCAAACCATCATTGATATGGAACCTGATTTGTTAATCACAGCGGCATACGGTCAATTCTTACCTACCAAATTATTAAATGCTGCGCAAATTGCTGCTATCAATGTCCATGGTTCATTATTGCCGAAGTACCGCGGAGGAGCACCGGTCCAGTACTCAATTATTAATGGGGATCCGGAAACTGGAATTTCCATTATGTACATGGTCAAGAAGATGGATGCTGGGGACGTGATTGCTCAGCGTGCCATTCCAATTACCAAAGATGATGATAACGGGACGATGTTCCACAAATTGAGTCTGCTTGGTCGTGACTTATTGATGGACACATTACCAGACCTTATTTCCGGTAATGTTCACCCTACGCCCCAAGATCCTGATAAGGTTACATTCTCACCTAATATTTCTAGTGAGCAGGAACGGATTGACTACCGGATGCCTGCTGACCGGATTGACGATAAGGTTCGGGGCTTGCGTCCGGCACCAATCGGTAACATGGTCATCGATGGCCTGCGGACTAAGATTTACGATATCACGCCATTGGATGAGAAGACTGACCGAGAACCAGGTCAAGTCGTGCACTTAGGAAAACACCAGTTGGTACTTGCTGCTGGAGATGGAACAACTTACCAGATTAATAAGCTCAAGCCAGCTGGTAAACCAATGATGGATATCACTGCTTATCTTAACGGTCACCAAGACCTGCACGAAGGAGGACAAGCAGTTACTGATGACTAACTTTAACCCGACTAATGCCCGTGAGCTCGCCTTTTATGCCTTAGACAAAGTGCGCGCCTCACAGGCTTATTCTAATTTACAGGTGGATTCGTTACTTAAGAAACATCCTCTGAATTCTGCTGATCGCGGTCTGATGACAACGATTGTTTATGGCACTCTCCAACACCAGCTGACTCTGCAGTACTGGCTACAAGAGGTGGTAAACCATCGCCAAATTGATTCTTGGGTGGAAACCTTGTTATTAACGGCCCTTTACCAATACCACTATCTGGAACGGGTTCCAAATTGGGCAATTACTGATGAAACAATTAAAATTGCTAAGTATCGCGGTAATCCGGGCATTCGCAAGTTCGTTACCGGCGTTTTACACGCCGCTTTACGAGTCGGCTGGCCAGATTTTTCATCGATTCAACCGGATGTGAAACGCTTATCAATTGCGGCGAGTGTTCCCGAATGGTTAGTGGCGGAATTCGTTAAAGAATATGGCCAGGAGAAAGCCGAATCAATTCTGAGGGCTATTAATGAACCAGCGCATGTCTCCGTGCGGGTTGATACGACAAAGATGAGTGTTGACGAGGTGCAAAATGAATTAACCAATGAAGGTGTCTCGACACACCCTAGTCCGATTGCACCTGAATGTCTGATTGTGGAAGCGGGTGAAGTGGTCAATTCTTCGTTATTCCGTAATGGCCAAATCACCATTCAAGATGAAAGTGCCTCACTTGCTGTGGATAGTATGGATGTGCAACCTAGCGATCATGTTCTCGATGCTTGTGCTGCCCCGGGCGGTAAAACTGTACAAATTGCAGCCCGGCTGTCATCAACTGAAGGTGGGGCTGTGGACGCCCTCGATATTCACCAACATAAGGTGCGTTTGATTGAGCGAAATGCTAAACGTATGGGGGTTAATGACCGGGTCCATGCCCACACCCTTGATGCTCGTAATGTAGATCATCAATTCGCTGATCAGACGTTTGACAAAGTCTTGGTCGATGCCCCATGTAGCGGAATTGGTCTCTTACGACGTAAACCAGAGATTCGTTATACAAAGACCCTCTCTGATAGTCAGCACCTGCACAAAATTCAGTTAGCAATTTTGAATGCAGTTGCCCCAAAAGTAAAAAAAGGCGGTATAATCACATATAGCACGTGCACGATTTTGCAGGAAGAAAACGATCATACGGTTGATCAATTTTTGCAAGGACATCCAGATTTTGTGCTGGTTAAAACGTCCACGACACGGGCTATTAAAGACGACCGTCACTCAGCAACTCTAACAATTTTACCGAGTGACTATGGTTCCGACGGCTTCTTCATCAGTAGCCTTCAGCGAAAATTGTAGAAGGGATTTACATTAAGATGAAAATTGCTTATCAAACAGATATCGGTCAACAACGACACCAGAATCAAGATCGCGTTGCTACTTATGTTGACGCATCTGGTCATCAGTTAATGATCGTGGCCGACGGAATTGGTGGAAACCGGAGTGGCGATGTTGCCGCGGAAATGACGGTTGATCACCTAGGTCGCCAATTTGAAGTGGCCTCACCAACTGCTCCACTGGAAGCAATTCGGTGGTTTGCACGTGAGGTCCAATTAATCAATGACGAAATTTTAAAAAAATCAAAAACAAACCCGAAATATCAGGAAATGGGTACGACGATGGTTGCTGCAATTGCCTTTGATGATGAATTAGTTGTTGCAAACATCGGTGACAGTCGTGGCTACTTGTTACATGATCAAACTTTTTCACAGGTAACGGTTGACCACTCATTAGTAAATGAATTAGTTAATAGTGGCGACATCACGGCTGAAGAAGCAAAGAATTATCCGCAGAGTACCATTATTACCCGGGCAATCGGTGTTTCAAAGGATGCGCGGATTGAAGTAAACCGGTTTAAAATTGAAACCGGTGACCAGCTATTATTATGTTCAGATGGTCTTTCTAAAATGGTCTCTGACCAAGAAATTCAGACTATTTTACAATCAAATATTGCGATGACGGAGAAGTGTCATCAGCTTATTGCCAAGGCAAACGATGCTGGCGGTCCGGATAATATTACTGTCCTGATTGGGTTTAGAGACGACCAGGAGGGTTAAATATGAATCCTGGATACAAAATTGGAAAAAGGTACAGGATTATTCGCACACTCGGTGAGGGTGGTATGGCGAATGTTTATTTGGCGCACGATGAAGTCCTTGATCGTGACGTTTCAGTTAAATTATTACGATTAGATTTACGGGACGACCCTAATACGCAACGGCGCTTTGAACGGGAAGCAATGGCGGCAACCCAATTAAACGACCCGCATATCGTTGGGGTTTATGACATTGGTGAAGAACATGGCATGCAGTTCATGGTCATGCAGTATGTGAAAGGTACCGATCTGAAAGCATATATTAAACAACACTTTCCGATTCCATTGCCGCAAGTAGTTGACATCATGGAACAGGTACTGTCTGCTGTAGAAACAGCGCATGCGCATGGTATTATTCACCGTGATTTAAAACCACAGAATATCTTAATTGATGAGAATAAAAATATTAAAATTACGGATTTTGGGATTGCTATCGCTGCCTACCAAGATTCTTTAACGCAGACTAATACCTTGATGGGCTCTGTTCATTACCTGTCGCCTGAACAGGCACGGGGAAGTATAGCTACCAAACAGTCAGATATTTATTCTTTAGGAATTATCCTTTATGAATTGCTAACGGGAACGGTCCCATTTGAAGGAGAAACGGCGGTATCAATTGCCCTAAAGCACTTTAGGGATGAGATTCCTTCGGTTCGCAACAAAAACCGCGCTATTCCACAAGCACTGGAAAATGTGGTCATTAAGGCAACTGCCAAAGATCCCGCTGACCGTTATTCTTCTGCTAAAGAAATGGCGGACGATTTGCGGACCAGCTTGGATCATAGTCGGGATAATGAACCGCGATTAACGTTTAATCATGATGATGATGGTGAAACCAAAGTAATTGAACTGCATCATGATGCTAAGCCGAGTAAGGAAGAACCAAAGGAAAACCATGAGGAGCAGAAGCAGCCGAAGCGGTCTCACAAGATCACGATCGCCATTAGTTCGGTTGTCGTTTTAATTGCTGCTGCCTTTGGTGGCTGGTGGTACTTTGGGCGAACCGTTGTTACCCCAGATATTGATGGTAAAAGTGCGACTCAGGCGGAGCGGGTTTTAAATGCTCACCACTTGCAAGTTGGTAAAATTACCCATCAGAACAGCAGTACTTATGGGAAAAACCAGGTTATTTCTAGCTCACCAGATGCTTCCAGCAAGGCGCGAATTGGTAGTCGGGTGAACCTGGTCGTATCCTCTGGTGTTACTAAATGGACGATGGCTGACTATGTCGGTAGTGACTACGATTCCGTTGCTTCTAACCTGCGTGACAAGGGTTTTAAAGTTGAAAAGAAGACGGTTTACTCTGACAAAGTGGAACCTGGACAAATTATTAAGCAAAATTATGCAAAGGGAAAAGTCGTTAAAACTGCTAACCAAACTGTCTTAAAGTTTCGGCCGGGAAGAAACCAATTAAGGTTCCTAACTTTAAAGGTCAAGATATTAGTGCGGTTCAAGACTTCGCTAATAAGAACAAGTTGCAGTTGACCACCCAAGAAAAGAAGTCCAAGAAGGTTGCAGACAACCACGTGATTACCCAGGAACCGAAGGCGGGAACAAAGCTGACCCATGGCGATACTTTAACCGTCACGGTTGCTGATTCTGGTAGCAATACTAAAGTGACAAATATTCAGATTAATATCCCGTTTGATGGCAATGGTGGCAAACAAGAGAACCGTGTTCAGGTTTACATCAAAGATGCTCAACATAACCTGACAATGGAATATCAAGATATCACGATCAACCAGGAGGCCACTATCAACGTGCCATTTACGTTACGACGTGGCGAAATGGGTGCTTACCGGGTGGTTCGAAATGGTCGGACGATTATGAGTGCAACAAACATTACCGCTTAAGTTGAGGTGTAAAGTGAAAACAGGAATTATCCAACAGTCATTAAGTGGCTTTTATGATATCTTAGCTGACGGTCAGATTTATCGAACCCGGGGGCGGGGAAATTTCCGTGCCCGGAAGATTAAACCGATTGTCGGTGATCGCGTTGAATTTGAAGATGGTTATCTCTTAAAAGTACTACCTCGTAAGAACCAGCTAGTGCGGCCTCCAGTAGCAAACGTTGATATTGCGGTCGTTGTAACAGCGGCTAAGCAGCCGGTTTTTTCAACGAACTTGTTAGACCGTCAATTAATCGCTTTGGCAGCCCAACAAATTGAGCCAATCATCTTTTTCTCCAAGACTGATTTATTATCAGCCGCTGAATTCCAATCACTGAAGGAAACTGCTGCTGGTTACTCAGCAATTGGCTATCGGGTCTTAATTAATCGGGATCCATTTGCTTCATCGTCATTAGAACAGTTGACAACCATGTTAAGGGACCATATTGTGACGATGATGGGTCAAACGGGGGCTGGTAAATCCACTTTGCTGAATCATTTAGCACCTGATTTACACCTTGCCACTGGTGAAATCTCGATGGCCCTCAAACGGGGTCGTCATACTACCCGGAAGGTCAGCCTACTAAATGTTAATGGTGCATGGATTGCCGATACTCCTGGCTTTTCGTCTTATGAGACCTTCAATATGACGGTAAACGAACTTCCTAGTCTTTTTCCTGAAATGGTGAAGATGAGTGCCAATTGTCGTTTCCGTGGCTGCCTTCATCTGAAAGAGCCAAACTGTGCCGTTAAAGAAGCGGTGGAAAATGGTATAATCATGAAGAGCCGTTATGAAAACTATGTTCAGTTTCATAACTTGATCGCTGCCCAAAAACCAAATTATAAGAAATGAGGAATTAGTTATGATTAAAGTTGCTCCATCAATTTTGAGTGCTGATTATGTCAACCTGCAGTCAGATATTGAAAAGGTTGATAAAGCTGGTGCTGAATACCTCCATATCGATGTCATGGATGGTTCATTTGTTCCTAGTATTTCTTACGGACCAGGATTTGTTAAGGCTATCCGTCCGATCACCAAGATGACTTTGGATTGCCACTTAATGGTTCAAAATCCTGAACATATTCTGCCAGCCTTTATCGATGCTGGTGCGGACATCATTGGTGTTCAAGTGGAAGCAACCCAACACATTCACCGTGCTTTACAAATTATTAAGAACGGTGGCGTAAAGGCGGAAGTTGTGATTAATCCAGGAACGCCAGTTGCCATGATCGAACCTGTCCTACACATGGTGGACCAAGTCTTAGTGATGACTGTTAACCCTGGCTTTGGTGGTCAAAAGTTCCTTCCAGAAACGGTTGATAAGATTGCCCAATTAAATGAACTGAAGAAGAAGCACGGCTATGACTTTGATATTGAAGTCGATGGTGGGGTCAACAATAAGACTGTTGTTGACTGCTACAAGGCTGGAGCAACAGTTGCAGTTGCTGGTTCATATGTCTTCAACGCTGACGACCCTGCTAGTCGTGTTCAAGCTTTGAAGAATGCTACTAAATAATATAATCAGTTAGCGGAGCAATGATGATTAATCACGGCCCCGCTTTCTTTTTGGAGGAAATAGCATGCGCGTTAACTTAATGGTCGGTGGGTCAGTAGAGCTTATTCCAAAGCAGGAAGTTCAAGATCGGCAACACGAAAACTGGATCGGTGTTGATCATGGGGCCACTTGGTTAATTCAACACGGAATCGTTCCCCAGAGTGCTGTCGGCGATTTTGATTCAACCGATGCAGCAGAATTTACGACAGTTCGGCAAGAAATTACTAATATTAAGAAACTACCAACGGCTAAGGACATGACTGATACCCAGGCAGGCGTTTTGACAGCAATTAAGCAGTTCCAACCTGACCAGATTGACATTTTTGGGGCCACAGGGGGACGGTTAGACCAATTACTAGCGAACCTGTACTTGCCCCTGCAGGATCAGTTCAAAGATTACCTACCGAAGATTCGCTTTATCGATCGTCAGAATATTGTTTCATATTATTTTCCGGGTACGTACACGCTGCGTCGTCAGCCCAAATTTAAGTACCTGGCCTTTGTTAACTTGACCCCAGTGGAGGATCTGAATTTGGTAGATGAAAAGTATCCGCTCCATCACTGGTCATCATTAATTCCGTTTTCTTGGTCGAGCAATGAGTTTGCCGGAGATGAAAATCATTTTTCATTCCGGAAGGGAATTGTTGCAGTGATTTTATCTGGTGATTGGCCGCTCCACTAGGGCAATTAGGCCTGTCAAGGAAAATTACTTGAAAGAAAAGTATTGCATTGTGCTGGTTGCTATGGTAAATTATTCAAGTGAGTTACAACGCATTTTGCGTGAACGAAATTAACACAGATGAGAAGAGGAGGGTACCACCAATGGCTAAAGATTTTATCAACGGTAAACGGACGCGCTTCGGTAACAAGCGTTCTCACGCCCTTAACTCAAGTCGTCGTAGCTGGAAGCCAAACTTGCAAAAGGCCACTATTTTGGTTAACGGCAAGCCTAAGAAGGTTTACGTTTCAGCACGTACACTGAAGTCCGGTAAAGTGACTCGGGTTTAATTAAACCAAAACAAGTCGTCCTTTGTGGACGGCTTATTTTTTATCCAAAATAGTATCTGTTGTTGACTGTAGTAGGACATGCCTTTTTTGAGGTCAGGTGCTATGGTATGATATCATTAGTTTGGTTAGCCATATTAAAGTTGAATCTAATGTGGCCGGTGCAACCGTTTCTCAAATATGTGTTGCAATGAAGTGATTAACTAAGCTAGCTCAGTGCTAGTTACGCCTGTATTATGAAATAGTATAAGGAGGCCATTTCCATGGCAGTAAAAATTAAGACAAAATCTGGCATGATTGATATTGATAATGATGTCATTTCATCAGTTGTTGGTGGAGCTGCTACTGATAACTATGGTGTTGTCGGCATGGCCAGCCGAAATCCTGTCCGTGATGGTGTAAACCAAATATTACGCCGTGAAAATTACGGTCGGGGAGTTGTTGTTCGCCAACAAGATAATGGGGTCGCCGTTGATGTTAACATCATTGTTAGCTACGGTACAAAAATCTCAGAAGTTTCGAAGAGCGTTCAAGCTAAGGTAAAGTATAATCTAGAATCGATGCTTGGCATTACTGCTAATTCTGTGAACGTCTGCGTTCAAGGAGTTCGCTCAGTAGAAGATTAATGGCATAGCAGGAGGAAAGATAATTGGCTGTAACTGAAATTACAAATTTAGAATTTGGCAAGATGGTTCAAGCTGCAGCAAGCAAGCTTAGTTCCAAGGCTGAATT
This sequence comes from Limosilactobacillus frumenti DSM 13145, assembly GCF_001436045.1. GTDB lineage: Bacteria > Bacillota > Bacilli > Lactobacillales > Lactobacillaceae > Limosilactobacillus > Limosilactobacillus frumenti. Next base: position 355,110 of record NZ_AZER01000016.1, on the reverse strand, counting down.
CATTAATTCATTGAACGTTTTCCCAGTTCCTGATGGGGATACTGGAACTAATATGACATCATCCATGCAAAGTGGTGCCCAATATGAACGTCGTGAAAAGAGCACGAAGGTTGGGGACCTATCTGCTGCATTAGCAAAGGGCCTTCTGATGGGTGCTCGTGGTAACTCTGGTGTTATCTTGTCACAAATCTTCCGCGGCTTTGCAAAGGCAACGGAAGGAAAAGGTACCCTTTCTGCTGCGGATTTTGTTAATGCCTATGCTAACGGAGCGAAGACTGCATATAAGGCTGTTATGAAGCCAACTGAGGGAACAATTTTGACGGTCGTCCGTGAATCTGCTCAGGAAGGCCTTAATCAGCTGAAGAAGACTGACGATTTAGTCGAGATTATGCATGCTATTTATGAAGCCGCCGATAAGGCATTACAAACGACCCCTGACTTGTTACCAGTTCTTAAAGAAGTCGGCGTGGTCGACTCTGGTGGACAAGGCTTAGTTTTCGTCCTTCAAGCGTTTGACGAATCCCTGAGTGGCAAGAGTGTTGACGAAGGCGAAGATTACAAGCCTGACAATGCTGAAGTTGATGAAATGGTTAACGCATTAGACCACCAAAGTGTCCAAGGGAAGCTTGATCCTGCTGATATCAAGTACACCTATTGTACTCAAATGCTGGTTCGACTTGGCAAAGGTAAGCAAGTCAAGCAAAAGTTTGATTATGACACTTTTTATAATTACCTTGCCAAAATGGGCGACAGTCTGTTGGTCTTAAACGATGATTCCGTTGTTCGTGTTCACGTTCATACTGAACACCCTGGTGAGGTCCTTTCTTGGGGACAACAGTTTGGTGACCTTCAGACTATCGAAATTCATAACATGGTTTGGCAACAAGAAGAAATCATGGAACATGACGAAGAGGTCGCAGATGAGCAAACACCAGTTGAAAAGGCCCGTGCGAAGGAAGAAGCAAAGCCACAAACTGATACTGCTGTGATCGCCGTTGCTTCCGGAGATGGGATTGTTAAGTTGCTGAAGAGTCTGGGTGTTACGAACATCATTTCTGGTGGTCAAACGATGAACCCAAGTATTCAAGACATCGCTGACGCTATCAACAATAGTGGTGCCAAGAAAGCCCTCGTATTACCGAATAACGGCAATATCTTTATGGCCGCAGACCAGGCAGCTGAAGTTGCTGATATTCCAACTAAGGTTGTTCATTCGAAGACGATTGCGCAAGCCATGACTGCGCTGCTGGAATACAATCCGGAGCAATCATTAGAAGACAACCAAAAGAATATGGAAGCCAACCTATCAACTGTCGCTTCTGGTGAAGTTACGAATGCTGTTCGTGATACCACTATTGATGGTCGTTCGATTAAGAAGGACGATTACATGGGAATCGTTGATGGCAAGATCGTTACAACTGATCCGGACATCAAGACTGCCGCTATCAATATGGTCAAGGATATGCTGGATGAGGACAGTGAAGTTGTCACAATCCTGGTTGGTCAAGATGGCAATCAAGAAACGGCCAAGGATATTCAAGCAGCGGTTGAAGAAGTCGATGATGAATTAGAAATCGAAATTTATGATGGTGGACAACCAGTCTACCCATACTTAATTTCAGTAGAATAGTTACTTAGCAATAATCGCTATTCTCGCGAGGGGTGGGAGAGTCAAATGGACTTCTTTCCACTCCTTTATTATTTAAAAGGAGGGATCGTCATTGAAGAGTTTACAAGACTCGGTTGCCGAACTAAAGGGTGTTGGGCCCAAGCGGGTTGCTGACCTGGCGACTTTAAACATTGATACAATTGAAGACCTCCTGACATACTACCCAAGTCGGTACGATGACTTTACCCCGACAGACTTAAGTACCGCGAAGGATAAACAGAAAATTACTTTGAAAGGTCAAATCGTTTCGGAGCCGCTGTTTACCCGCTTTGGCTACCGGCGAAACCGTCTCAGTTTTCGTATTCGGGTTGGCCAACAAGTTGTAATGGTTACTTTTTTCAACCAGCCCTACCTTAAAAAGCAGGTTGAAATGGATCGTCAAGTGACTGTCATGGGAAAATGGGATGCCCGCCGCCAACAAATAACGGCTAATAAACTGGTGACTACCGCAAGTAATAAGGGCAACGAATATGGGGCTATTTATCCAGTTAATAAACATATTCGCCAGGGAACACTTCGTTCACTAATCCGTCAGGCATTTGAGGATTATCAGAACGTTATCCCTACGTTATTGCCACAATCGTTACGTGATCACTATCGTTTGATGGACCGTCGTCAAATGATTAAGGAAATGCACTTTCCAGAAGATGCCGCGATGGCTAAGGCTGCCCGCCGTACCGCTACATACGAGGAATTTTTCCTTTTTCAACTACGATTGCAAGCGATTCGACGAGTTCACCAACGCGAGGACGGCACCCGGATCCTATATCACAACGACGAAGTCAAACAGTTTATTGCCGGACTTCCATTTGAACTGACGGACGCCCAGAAACGGGTAGTCAATGAAATTTGTCGTGATCTCCGCTTGCCATATCAGATGAACCGCCTTCTCCAAGGGGATGTTGGTTCTGGTAAAACCGTTGTGGCCGCGATCGCAATTTATGCGACGATTACTGCTGGCTATCAGGCTGCTCTAATGGCACCCACCGAAATTTTAGCGAGTCAGCATGCTGAAAAGTTAGCCAAAGTTTTTGCGGGCACCCATGTTCATGTGGGTCTGCTGACGGGTTCTCTGACTACTAAACAACACCGTGAATTGCTGACAGCAATCAAGCGGGGTGACATTAACCTGATTATTGGTACCCATGCCTTGATTCAAAATGATGTTCAATATGCCAATCTGGGCCTGGTGATCACAGATGAACAGCACCGCTTTGGGGTTAACCAACGTCAACAATTGCGGGAAAAAGGTGAACATCCGGATGTCCTAGCGATGACAGCGACGCCAATTCCCCGGACTCTTGCGATTACAACGTACGGGGAAATGGATGTTTCGGTAATTGACCAACTGCCCGCGGGTCGTAAGCCCATTCAAACGAAGTGGATTCAAGGTAAAAATACCAATGAGGCGCTTCATTTTCTCCGGGATCAATTATCTTCGGGAGCACAGGCTTATGTCGTTAGCCCATTGATTGAAGAGTCGGAATCACTAGATGTCCAAAACGCTACCGATCTTTACCAGCAACTAGCTGCATATTTTGAACCAAATTATCAGGTCGGTCTCCTTCATGGTCGGATGAGTGGGGACGAAAAGGATGCCGTAATGGACCAATTTAAAAATGGTCAGATTCAGGTCTTGGTTTCTACTACTGTGGTTGAAGTCGGGGTTGATAATCCCAACGCGACCGTGATGATTATTTATGATGCTGATCGCTTTGGTCTGGCTCAGTTGCATCAGTTACGGGGTCGGGTTGGTCGTGGCCAGCGACAGAGTTATTGTTTATTAATTGCTGATCCCAAAACTCCAGAAGGCAAAGAACGGATGAAAACGATGGTCGCAACCACTGATGGTTTCCAAGTTGCGCAAAAGGATTTGGAATTACGTGGATCAGGAGACATTTTAGGGGATAAGCAATCAGGCGTTCCTGACTTTAAGGTTGGCGATCCCGTGGGTGATTTAAAGATTCTTCAAATTGCCAGAGAAGATGCAGCCAATTTGCTTGCCGAGCCGCATTGGGACGCGTATGATGATAATCAACCATTAGTGTTATATTTGAAACGTCATCAATTAGAAACACATTTCGATTAGAACGGAGGAAATAAGTAATGAAAATTGCTGTTGATGCAATGGGTGGTGACAACGCCCCACAAGCAGTTGTGGAGGGTGTTGAAGCTGCACGTGATCTTTATCCAGATTTAGAGTTTGATTTATATGGGGATCCTAGCAAAGTTGAACCTTTGATTAATAATTCGGACCGGATTCGGATGATCAAGACGACAGAAGAAATTAGTATGGGCGAAGAACCAGTCCGTGCCATTCGTCATAAGAAGGATTCTTCAATTGTACGTGCTGCTCGTGCCGTTAAGGAAGGAAAAGCGGATGCCTTTTTATCTGCGGGCAATACGGGAGCTATTTTGGCAGCTGGTTTATTCATCGTGGGCCGGATCAAAGGGATTGACCGTCCCGGCCTCACCAGTATCTTGCCGATCACTAAACCAGGTGCTAAGCGGCATAACTTCGTCTATTTGGATAGTGGGGCGAATGCCGAATCGAAGGAAAAGAACCTTGTCCAATATGCTTATCTTGGTAAGTTCTATGCGGAACAGGTTTTGGGGGTTGCTAATCCCCGGATTGCGCTGTTAAATAATGGTGCGGAAGAAGATAAGGGTGATAAGTTCCATAAGGCAGTTTGGCAGCAATTAAACGCCTTAGATGACCTTAACTTTATTGGTAATGTTGAATCTGGCGATCTTTTGTTTGGCAAAGCTGATATTATTGTTAGTGATGGTTGGACTGCCAATGCAGCTTTGAAAGCTACTGAAGGAACCGCCAAGATGATCATGAGTGTCCTTAAAGATGGGATCCTGCATGGTGGGTTGCGTGCTAAATTAGGTTACCTGTTACTGCATCCTGTTTTTCACCGCATTGGTCAGAAGATGAACACTTCTACTTATGGTGGTGCTGTTCTACTTGGCTTGAAAGCGCCAGTTGTGAAAACTCATGGTGCCTCAGATTCTGTTGCGGTCAAAAGTACGATTAGCCAAATTCGGACGATGTTGAAGACCGGCGTCATCGAAAAGACGGTTGAATTCTTTGATCCAGAAGCTAAGGTAGACAAGCCAACAAAAAACGCCTAAAATAGTAGCGAAATAGTAAAGAGAGGTAAACAACGATGGCTGATGATAAGAAAAAAGAAATCTTTAATAAGGTTTCCGAGATCGTTGCCGATCACTTTGATGTTGACCGTGCAAAAATTACCGATGAATTGAACTTAAAAACTGATTTAGACGCTGATTCCATTGATTTCGTTGAATTTGTCCTTGAATTGGAGGACACGTTTGGTGAAGAAATTGATGATGAAGATGCTGAAAAGCTCAGTACGATTGGTGAAGTTGTCGACTACATTGCCGAACATACCGCTGATTAATTATTGATTAATGTCCGCGATGAAGGCTATACTTTATCGCGGCTTTTTGTATTTATCTAGAAAGGGAGTAATGACAATTAAGGAGTTACAAGACTACCTGGCCAAGGAATTTGATATTCATTTTGACAATCCAGATTTACTGGCGGAAGCATTTACCCAGGCTTCTTATGTTAATGAACACCCTAATCAGGGCCTTAAGTTCTATGAGCGAATCGAATTTCTTGGCGATGCCGTGTTGGAATTAATCGTTTCAGAGTATATTTATAAACGTTATCCAGAGCTGCCCCAAGGGAAATTAACCCGGCTGCGTGCGGCGATGGTGTGCGAAGACAGTTTCTCGAAGTTCGCTAAGGAATGTCATTTTGACCAGTACATTCGTTTAGGCCACGGTGAAGAATTGGCAGGGGCTCGTCAGCGTCCTGGTCTCCTCTGTGATATTTTTGAATCTTTTGTGGGCGCATTGTATTTAGATCAAGGTCGTCCAGCAGTGGAAAAGTTTGTTCGGCGGGTCATTTTCCCCAAGTTGGACATGGGTTGGTTTGACCATGCGGTTGATGCGAAGACTAGTTTGCAAGAATTCTTGCAACGCAATGGTGATGTCAAGATTGAATACCACCTGCTTTCTGAATCTGGTACGGAAAATGAACCAGTTTTCAAAGTTAATGTTTCCGCTAATGACAAAGTAATCGGTGAAGGGGTTGGCTCTTCGAAGAAGCATGCTGAAATGCAAGCTGCGGTTCAAGCTCTTCATAAATTACGGGCCCAACAAAACTAATAACGAGTGGTTAACGAATGCAATTATTATCTTTAACAATTGATGGTTTTAAGTCTTTTGCCCAAAAGACAACAATTAAATTCAAACCAGGGATGACCGGCATTGTGGGTCCTAACGGGTCTGGTAAGAGTAACATCATCGAAGCAATTCGCTGGGTAATGGGTGAACAATCAGCCCACCAATTACGTGGTGATAAGATGGCAGACGTGATTTTCTCTGGTTCAAGCTCGCGGGCACCACTGAACCGGGCGTTAGTTTCGATTACTTTTGATAATAGTGACCACTATCTGGCTAGTGATTATACCGAATTAACGATCACCAGAAAGCTGTACCGGAATGGTGATAGTGAGTACCTTGTCAATGATCAGCCGGTCCGCTTGAAAGACATTGTGGACCTATTTATTGATTCTGGTCTTGGTCGGGAATCATTCTCAATTATTTCTCAGGGTCGGATTGAATCCATCTTTAACGGAAAACCACTTGATCGGCGAGCCATTATTGAAACGGTTGCCGGAGTGGCTAAATACAAAAAAAACAAGGATGCCGCTGAGAAAAAGTTAGCGACGACCATGGATAATCTTCACCGGGTTAGCGATATTGTCAGTGAATTAAAGTCCCAGATGGAACCATTAGCCGACGAAAGTGCCCTGGCGGAGGATTACCTGGAACAAAAGGGCCAATTCGACTTGCTAGATCGGACCCAAACTGTTCGGTCGTACGATCAACACCATGACCAGCTGACCAAACTAACCAAGCAATTAGCTGATAAGAAGCAGTTGGAAGAAAAGTATAATCGCGAAGTCACAGTGTCTAACCAGGAACTTCTTAAGTTCAAGCAACGCCAACAACTGCTTCAGGGAACAAAGGACCAGTTGCAGTCCAATATTCTAGAACACACGGAAACCATTGCTAAGCTAAAAAACCAGCAGTCCGTGGCATCCGTTCGTAAAGAACAGCAGGAGGCGGAGCAACAGCGGTTGACTGACCAATTAGCAGCCCTCCAAGAGCGACGGGACCAACTCCAGCGCCAACTTGCCGATGCTAAGCAGGCGGTTAATAAACAAAAGGCCGCCATTGCTGACCATGAAAAAGAACTGACGGCTGCTCAGCAAATGACGGGTGAGGAGCGAATTGCGCAATTAACTGATCAGTTGAAACAAAAGCGGTCCCACCAAGTGGAATTAATGCAGACGATTACTAACCTGCAGAACCAGCAAAACTTCCTTAAGACGAACCATGAGCAAGCTCTTCACAGTCAACAGCAAAGTGCAGATGAAAGTAAGCAGTTGACGGCCCGCCTGAAAGCAGCCCGTGATAATGCACAAGCGGCGCAAGCCAAGGCTGACCAGGCGGAAAAGGCTGCCAAGCAACTGGGGACGCAACTGACAGAAAGCAACCAGCGGCGCAGCCAGTTACAACAACAATACAGTGATGCTCAGCGAAAGTGGTATCAAGCGTTGGGGGATGTCCATTCGACTCAATCGCGAATTAAGAACTATCAATCAATGCAAGATGCCTACGCGGGTTATTACCAGGGCGTTCAGTTTGTTCTTAAAAACCGGTCCCGGTTTCCAGGATTGGCAGGGGCCGTTAATGAACTTTTGACGGTGCCTAAACGTTATACGACGGCGATTGAAACTGTGCTGGGGAGCCAACTGCAACAATTGGTTGTCGACACTCAGACTACTGGTAAAGATATTATCCACGCCCTTGTTCGTCATCGTGCTGGACGGGTTACAATTCTACCGTTAGATTCGCTCAGCCAACGGCGTTCTAGTAATGTCTTTCAGCAACTATCGACAATGGTCGGTTATCTTGGCCGGGCGGCAGACCTGATTAAGTTTGCTCCGCGTTACCAGATTATCGTTGAACACCTGCTTGGCAATACGGTGGTTGCCGATAACCTGGACAATGCGACGGCTATTGCGCGAGCTGGTCATCATTATGTCCGGGTAGTTACCCTTGACGGTCAGTTGATTAACGCTTCTGGCTCCATGACTGGTGGGGCTAACCGTCACCAGAGAATGGGCTTGCTGTCCCAAAAGCAGTTAGCTGACCAATTGGAAGCCACGTTGAAGGAACAACAGACGACTGCTTCTCAGTTAGAACAAGAGGTCGCTAAATTACATCGCGCTCAGTCAGCCAATGATCAGGTTAACCAGCAACTGCAGAGAAAATATACTGCTCAACAGGCTGATATGCATGCTATTCAAAGTAAGTTGCAGATTGCAACCAGTCAGGTGCAAACCCTCGAACGACAATTGAAGGCTGTCGAAGAACAAGCTGCTCAACAACAATCGCAACACGCTGATTATGAGGAGCAGGTCCAGTCCCTGGTTAAACAAGCTGATAATGCACAAGCTGAATTTGACCAGAGCAAGGATCAAATTGCTCACATGGAGCAACAGATTCAGGAATTGCAAACGAACGCATCAGCCCAAAATGAGCAGTTACATCAGATGCAAGAATGGCTAGCGGTGGCTAAGGAACGGTTGCAACAACTTCAGCAGCACTCCCAAGAATTACACCATCAAGATGGTGATTTGGCAGTTAATGTTGATCATCTGCAAGAACAATTAGCTCAACTCAAGACGGCCTTGAATAACCACCAGGCTGATAACCAGTCGGCGGCAACCGTTTTGGCAACAACAGAGGAACAACTTCAGTCTGCTAAGAAAGCTTTACATGAAAATGGTTCTGAACTGGCCAAGCTGACAGCTAAGTTAACCGCTGCCGAAGACCACCATGACCGCTTAGTAGGGTTGCAACGGGCTACCTTAAATGACGTAAACGACGTCAATTCGCAAAAGGTCAAGTGTGAAGCCAAGATGGACAACCAACTCAACCATTTGAGTGAGCAGTATTCCATGACCATCGATGAAGCTCGTCAGAAGTTATCTGATCTGCCGGATGATCAATTAAAGATCAAGCTCAAATTACTCAAGCGGGGCCTGGCCGACCTTGGTGAAGTTAATACTGGTGCGATCGAGGAATACAAACGGGTGAAGGAACGTTATGACTTCTTGACTGGTCAGCAAAACGACTTGTTGGCCTCACGGGAACAATTACGGACCACCATGAACGAGATGGATGACCAGGTGAAGGACCGCTTCTCAACGACTTTCAAGAAGGTTTCGAAGGCTTTCAACGAAACGTTTCAGCAGATCTTTGCTGGTGGGCAGGCAAAGTTAGTCCTCACCGATCCAGACGATTTTTTAACCTCTGGGGTGGACATTATGGCCCAGCCGCCTGGTAAAAAGAACCAGCGGATGAGTCTCCTCTCTGGTGGTGAAAAGGCACTGACGGCGATTACCCTTCTTTTTGCCATCCTGAAGGTGCGCCCAGTACCGTTTGCTATCCTAGATGAACCAGAAGCAGCCCTGGATGAGGTCAATGTCCAGCGGTTTGCTAATTACCTCAGCCACTTTGGGACGGATGGCCCACAATTTATCGTGATCACTCACCGGAAGGGAACCATGATGAATGCCAACGTTCTGTATGGTGTCACTATGCAGGAGTCCGGAGTTTCCCGGATGGTCTCCGTCGATGTGGTTGATGCTTTGGAAAATGAAGACCAAGATTAACATGAAAGAAGGCGTAATCAATGGGATTATTTGATATTTTTCGTCGTCATCGCAAAGCACCAGAAGAAAGTTCACAAACTAGTAGCGAATCGACTAGCAATAGCACGTCATTAATGAACTCAGTTTCTGAGGCTGGTAGTGCTAGTCAAACCTCCACGACTGAATCAACCAGTCATTCCACTATGATGAGCGAAGCGGTAACTAGTACCGCTAGTGAGGAAACGTCGCAGTCACTTTCGACTTCCGTGTCAACCTCCGCATCTGTTGCTGCCAGTGTTGAAGAATCTGTGTCATCAACCAGTCAAGTAGAATCATCACTGTCGACTTCACCAGATGATCATGAAGCACCAGTTGAAGAAACTACCACAACTGCTAATGAAGAAGAAAATTCAACTGATGAGAGCGAAAATAAGTATGACCGCGGTCTGGAGAAGTCACGAACGGGTTTTGGCGCTCGGTTGAACCGTTTCTTGGCCAACTTCCGGCACGTTGACGAGGACTTCTTCGATGACCTGGAAGATATGTTGATTGAATCTGATGTTGGCTTTGACATGGCGATGAAACTTTCAGACGAATTACGAGAAGAAGTTAAGCTACAAAACGCCAAGAGTAAGCAGGAAGTTTCTAACGTCATTATTGAAAAAATGGTTGATCTGTACGAACAAGCTGGTGAAGGTGAGAACCCTAACCTGAACTTCGCTAAGGAAGGGCCAACCGTGATCATGTTTGTTGGTGTCAATGGTGCTGGTAAGACAACCACCATTGGTAAGATGGCGGCCCTCTTTAAGCATCAGGGCAAGAAAGTTTTATTGGCGGCGGCCGATACTTTCCGTGCTGGAGCAACTGAGCAGCTCGATGTTTGGGCTAAACGTGATGGTGTTGATATTGTGACCGGACCAGAAAATGGTGATCCGGCAGCGGTTGTTTTTGATGCTGTCCAAAAGGCTAAGAACCAGCATTATGATATTCTATTTGTTGACACAGCTGGTCGTCTGCAGAACAAGGTTAACCTGATGAAGGAATTGGCCAAGATGAAGCGGATTTTGACCCGTGAAATTCCGGATGCTCCGCATGAAGTGCTGTTAGTACTGGATGCCACTACTGGACAGAATGCACTGAACCAGGCGAAAATGTTCAAAGAAAGTACGGATGTGACGGGAATTGTCCTCACCAAGCTTGATGGAACGGCCCGTGGGGGGATTGTTCTTGCTATCCGCAACGAACTTCACCTGCCAGTTAAGTATGTTGGCCTGGGTGAAAAGGTTACTGACCTGCAGAAGTTCAATGCAAGTGAATTTGTTTATGGCTTGTTCCATGGGTTAGTCGATGTTGATTAGGTGGTGAACCGGATGGAAATCGAAAAAAACGAGCGAATCAACTCGCTATTTGAGTTTTACCAACCATTACTGACCGCTAAACAAAATCAATATCTTGAGTTGTATTATGCTGATGACTATTCCTTAGGTGAAATTGCGGAAAACTTTCATGTTAGTCGTCAGGCCGTGTACGACAATATTAAACGAACTGAAAAAATTCTCGAAGATTACGAGGCCAAGTTACACTTAGATGCAGAATTTCGAGCTCGTAATCGGCAAGCTGACGAGATTCAACAATACGTCAAAAAACACTATCCAAATGATGCCCAGCTGAATGAATTAGTGGGTCATTTGGAGAGCTTGGAGGAAGAATAAATGGCATTTGAAGGATTAACCGATCGTCTGCAAAAGGCGATGGAAAAACTGCGGCGGAAGCCCAAGGTTACCGAAGCGGATCTCCGCGAAACTATGCGGGAGATCCGTCTGGCCTTGCTCGAAGCCGATGTAAACTTTACGGTCGTTAAGGACTTTGTTAAGAAGGTCCGTGAAAAGGCTGCCGGGGCAGAGGTACTGAAGGGCTTAAACCCCGCTCAGCAAATTGTGAAGATCGTTAATGATGAATTGACGGCTTTGATGGGTGAAGAAGCGGTACCGTTGAACAAAGCTGCCCATATTCCGACTGTTATTATGATGGTTGGTCTTCAAGGGGCCGGTAAAACGACGACAGCCGGAAAATTAGCCCTGCGCCTAAAAGACGAAGAAAAAGCGCGTCCAATGTTCATTGCGGCCGATGTCTACCGGCCCGCTGCCATCACCCAGTTGCAACAAGTTGCTGACCAGATTGACGTACCGGTCTTTGAAAAGGGGACTGACGAAGATCCTGTGGAAATTGTTCGGCAGGGGATGGAAGTTGCTAAGCAGAACCATAATGATTACGTCATTATCGATACTGCTGGTCGTCTGCAAATTGACGAACAATTAATGGATGAATTGGCCAACATCAAGCAGTTGGTTCATCCAGATGAAATCCTGCTGGTCATTGATTCTATGACCGGTCAAAATGCGGTAAATACGGCCCAAGGGTTTGACGATAAACTTGATATCACCGGAGTTGTTCTGACTAAGCTGGATGGTGATACCCGTGGTGGTGCCGCTATGTCAATTCGGGCAGTCACCGGTAAGCCAATTAAGTTTGTCGGTGAAGGGGAAAAGATGTCTGACTTAGACGTCTTCCACCCTGACCGGATGGCTTCCCGGATCTTGGGAATGGGCGACATGATGACCCTGATCGAAAAGGCCCAAAAGGACTTCGATGAGGAACAAGCCCAAGCCACCATGGATAAGATGCGGGAAAATACCTTTGATTTTAATGACTTTCTCGCCCAGATGGACCAGGTTACCAAGATGGGTCCGCTGGAAAACATTATTAAAATGATGCCAGGGATGGCTAATAACCCGGCACTGAAGAACTTGAATATTGATCCTAAGCAAATGGACCATATCCGGGCAATTATCCTGTCAATGACACCAGAAGAACGGGAAAATCCAGATTTGATGAATCCGTCTCGTCGTCGGCGGTTAGCTGCCGGTGCTGGTCGGCCAATTGTTGAGGTTAATCGGATGATCAAGCAGTTCAACCAAATGCGGAAGATGATGAAGCAGGTTACAAATGGTAACATGAGTGGAATGCAGAACCTATTCGGTGGTCAAATGCCTGGTGGTCGGATGGGACAGATGGCAATGAACCGGATGGCCCGGAAGATGAAGAAGGATAAGCAGAAGCGGATCAAGAAACTACGGAAGCTGCGGAAAAAGAAGTAAAGTGTTTGGTTAAAAAACTTTCCGCGGATAAAATTTATACGATAATTTACAGCCAGCAAGGATAGCGTTGGTTCTGAAACCTGATTAACAATTAAATACACAACAAAGACTGACTAGTCTACTTTTATCAGTGCTTTATTTAAAATCACTGTTAGATTCTGACTAATCAGTCTTTTATATTTACCATTATTGCAAAATAAATGAAACTTTCTTAATAAATAGATTAATGAAATGAAAATGAACAGAGTTAGTTAATGACGTCAACTAAGTGGCCTAAAGTGGGGTTTACTTACGGATTAATTTGATACTAACGTCCTTTATCAATTGATTAATCAAATCCCCATAATCTTGTTATTAATATAACAAAGGCTTACAATTGTCTCTGAATAGCATTGGATAATAAACCATTTAAAAATTATCCAGCTTTGTTCTGAAAATGGAGTGATAAATATGTTATCAAAAAATAATCGTCAATCATTGCTAAAGGAGGATAGAAAATTACATTACGGTTTGCGTAAACTTAGTGTTGGTGTCGCTTCAGTATTATTATCAACCACTGTCTATTTGGGGGTTAGTCAGGGGCGAATTCTTGCTGATACGCAGATAGATCAAAATAGTCCTGTTCCTGTTAAGGAAGCACCGACTGTTCCTTCTCAATCGGTACAGACGCAAACAATTAACGTTAACGCTAACCATAATAATTCCAATACCCAAGCCTATTCACCACAACAATACGGAGTAGTTGCAGCCCAACAGAACGTTGATCAAGCTGAATCTGCTAACGTGCAGGCAACATTGCCGGATTCCGCTAACACAAATGCAGATGGGCAGAAGGTGATGGCAAAAAATAATACCGTACTAGTAAAGGTTACCTATCATAATGACCTGCTTAATGCGGAGCAACCTATCACCATTGTCATTTCTGATCCTTCTGGCAAGTTTATGGATGGGAAAAGGATGATGTTCGAACATTAGGAACCGCTTTTAACAGCAAAAATAATGGTGACGGAACATTTACCGTTACGCCTACCTCCACTAGGGATACCTCAGCTGATTTTACACTAGGCTTTACTCTGCAATATGGAAATAATGTCACGACCAATACTCAGGTTCCACTAACCATCACCATCAAGCGTGGTAATACCATGGTTAATACGAAAACATTTAAGCCAATTATTATTCCGTATACTGATAAGGTTGACCGAGCTGAAATCGCCCATGGTTGGGCAAGTAAGGATACTAAATCAGTTAATAAGAATGATGATAATTTACATGACATTCTTGAAGGAACTGCTGCCACTAAAGCTGGTGCCAATCGGCTCGCCATGCAATACATGGTCGAATGGAACTATGGCAGAGCAGGCAATACTAGTTCAACAATCCTTGCTCCACTGCAAACAGCTAACTTTACTGCTAAATTCAGTGCGGGTCAGACCTTGATACCTGACACTATCAAGGTTTTCAGAGTTTATCAACCGGATGCCGTGAATAGGGATGGTAGCCGGAAGGATATTAATGATACTTATAAAGATATTGCTAAGTATGAAAATGGCCAATGGATTTATGAAGATACGGCATTTGAGCAATTTCTTAAAGACCATTTGACAGTTACCACTACCACTAAGAATAACTCCAGTACGAAGGACCTAAGCTGGACAGAATATCAAAGTGAGTTAAACACATCCAAGAAAAATGGAACTGAACCACCGTTGGTAAACGGGATTCACTTTGATGAAAAGGACATGGCGCATGTTCATGTTACGACTGATCCCGCAGGTCAAACTCACGATTTTGCTCATAATGTGGGTGATAATAGTGATAAGACGGTAGCTGCACCCCACAGTACATTCTTCATTCAAATGGACACACTTCTTGACGCTAATATGCCAGCAGCGTGGACGCAGCCAGGTCAAGGGCCTGCAATCATTTATAATCCTGTTTCAGGAGACTTTAATGGTATCGGTACTAAAAAGGCCAGTTCAGTTTCTCCTGTTTTCCTAAATGGTGGAAACGGATTTACTCATGATATTAACTATGTTGCTACTTTGCACTTTGCGGATGTCACTAACAAAAATCAGATTGTTTCCTTAGATAGTGGGCATGGTGTGAGCCCGTTAAATGGTGATGGTGAAAACAATGCTGAGAGTGACACGAAGATTACCTTTAAGGATGCTCAGGACGAGATTAAAAACCTAAGTAAAGCTGGCTATATTTTTGTCGGCGCCTCACACGGGACTAAGACCAGTGGCAAATATATTTCATCTGACTTGTATGATGCTTCATCATCTCATCAATATGATGGTGATAAATACGGAACCTATGGTAATCCTGATTACAATGAACACCATAATGATAAGTATGCATTCGTTCATTCATTTACTTTAAATTTCGTTCATGGTACCAAACAGGCCACCGAGCAGAAAACGATCTCAGAAAATATTAAGTATATTCAAGAGGGCACCAACAAAGAATTGTATCCACAATACAATTCATCCACAGTTACTTTCTCTAGAACAATTACTCGAGATGCTGTCACAAATGCTGTTATTTCAACAACAGAGTGGTCAATTTCTGGTAGTCTTAAAGCCGTTGCTAACCCCAAAATCAATGAATACACAATTGATCCTGCTAAAATTACCGAAAAGCTTGATGGTAATGAAGTTACCTATGCAGCTACGGGTGCCGAAGGAATTGGCTCAATAACCTTTGATCAGTCGCAGATCGCTAGGTTGCCAAATGGCGGTATTATCGAAGTGGTCGTTCCATACATTAAGAACGCAAAACCAGCACAAGAGAATTACCATGCTAAAGTTCATTTTGCTGCCGTTAATCAAGAGAGTAACAAGGTGGAAAAGGACCTTGATAATGATGCCCAGACTCCAAATGGAATTTCTGCAAATGTTGGTCACTCCACTAGTGAGCCGATCACGTTTACTTATGGTACTGTTGAAAGTGCTATTCAAAAACTACAGCAAGAAGGCTATCAATTAATTGGAGTTTCCCAAGGCAACCGGACAGAGGCTGGTACTGAGTATGATGGTTCTAGATATTATCAGGATGGCAATTACCAAGACTTTATGCAAAATAAGGGATATGGTAACTACAGTGCCACTATCACCCCTGAATTTACTTTGAACTTTATTCACGGTACAACACAATCAGTCGAAAATAAGAGTATTTCCGAAACAATCAGCTATATTGATGAAAAGATAGGTAACTCTATCCATGATCCATATACTTCCGATAAGGTAACATTCAGTCGGGTTGTTACTACTGATAAGGTCAATGGACATAAAATCTATTCGGCTTGGAGAATTTCCGGCATTCTCAAAGCAGTTGCCAACCCAAGGATCAACAAGTACACAATTGATCCTACTAAGATTACTGAAAAGCTCGGTGGTAGAGAAGTCACCTACGCAGTTACAGGCGCTACAGAAATTGGCTCCATAACCTTTGACCAATTACAGATTGACGGTTTGCCAAATGACGGTATTATCGAAATCGTCGTTCCATATATTAAAAATGTACAGCCAACGCAGCCAACAGCGCCGACGGAACCAACCACACCGACGCAGCCGACAACGCCAACGGAGCCAACCGTGCCAACGGAGCCAACCGTGCCAACGGAGCCAACCACACCGACGCAACCGACAGCGCCAACGCAACCGACGACGCCAACGCAACCAACAACGCCAACGCAGCCAACTGTACCAACGCAGCCAACGACGCCAACGGAGCCAACCACACCGACGCAACCGACGACGCCAACGGAGCCGACAACACCGACCCAACCAACGACACCAACGCAGCCAACGACGCCAACGCAGCCGACCGTGCCAACAGAACCAACCACACCGACGCAGCCGACAACGCCAACGCAACCAACTGTACCAACGCAACCGACAGCGCCAACGCAACCGACAACGCCGACGCAGCCAACTGTACCAACGCAACCGACGACGCCAACGGAGCCAACCACACCGACGCAACCGACAGAGCCAACGCAACCAACGCAGCCAACCGTGCCAACGCAGCCAACTGTGCCAACACAACCGACGACGCCAACGGAGCCAACCACACCGACGCAGCCGACAACGTCGACGAAGCCAACGACGATGTCATCTGAACATTTGTTACCACAAACAGGTTCAATAAGTTCAGAAGGGGTTCTTGCCCTTGGATTGGCTTCATTCTTGTCGTTATTAGGTTTTGGCCTTGGCCACAGAAAAAATAATTAAGCCTGTCAAGAAAAAATACTTTACATTCTTTTTAAAGACTGGTATATTATTACCTGTTAACAGAAATCAGGGAGGTGCAAAGTATGTCCGTTAAAATTCGTTTAAAGCGTATGGGTTCAAAGAAGCGTCCATTCTACCGGATCGTTGTTGCTGACTCACGTTCACCACGTGATGGTCGTTTCATCACTTCTTTAGGTACTTACAACCCATTAACTACTCCAAAGCAAATTAAGTTTGACGAAGACGCCGTTATGGATTGGCTTCAAAAGGGTGCTCAACCTTCAGACACTGTTCGTAACATGCTCCAAAAGGCTGGCGTTATGAAGAAGTACCACGAAGCAAAGTACGCTAAGAAGTAGTGATAATCAATCATGACTGAGACAAATATTGAAGCGTTGGTTCGTAGTTTAGTAACCCCGTTGTTAAAGCATCCCGATGATTTAACGATCCATCAGACCACTGATGATCGGTTTGATCGCTATGTAGTCGATGTGCATCCTAGTGATGTCGGTCGTCTGATTGGACGACAAGGACATGTTGCTTCTGCACTTCGAACGGTAGTAGAAGGGGCACGTCCACGGCGTTCCAATTCAAAAAAGGTCCGGTTACTGATTAATGATCATCGTCATTAAATAAAAAACTCCCACACTTATCTGTGGGAGTTTTTGTCTTTTCAGGAGGAAAAATGGAATTCTATAACGTTGGAAAAATTGTTAATACGCATGGCATTCGTGGTGAAGTGCGCGTTATTGCCACAACAGACTTCGTTGACCAACGCTTTGCTAAAGGCGCAACTTTATACCTGGCCGGCAAGGGGAACCCACTAGCGTTAACCGTTGAATCTGCTCGTCCGCATAAGGGGTCAATGCTCGTCAAGTTTACTGGCTATGACAATATCAATGATGTGCAAGCTTTTCGTGACCATGAGCTGATGGTATCTGAGGAGGACCAGGAGCCGTTAGAAAACGGTGCCTACTATTATCACCAAATTATTGGTCTTGATGTTGAAACCTTGGGTGGTGAGCACCTCGGGACCATCAAAGAAATTCTGTCACCGGGGGCTAATGATGTTTGGGTGGTTCAACGTCCCGGCAAATCAGACCTATTGTTGCCGAAAATTGACCAAGTAATCAAGCAAGTGGATCTTGACAATCATGTTGTCAAAGTTGAATTAATGGAGGGCCTTGAATAATGCGAATTGATGTTTTAAGCCTTTTTCCTGATATGTTTAAGGCCACGATGGGCGAATCAATTGTGGGCAAGGCTCAGGATAATGGCTTCTTAGATATTCATGTCACTGATTTCCGTGATTATACGACTGATAAGCATAATCATGTTGATGATGCCCCGTTTGGTGGGGGCGCAGGGATGCTCCTGCAGGCCCAACCAATTTTTGACGCAATGGCAGCTGTTCATGAGCAGACTAAAGACCAATATTCGCGTGGCCGGGTGATTCTCATGGACCCAGCAGGCCGTCGTTTTGATCAAGATTATGCGCAAGAATTATCACAGGAAGACCACTTAACTTTCATTTGTGGTCACTACGAAGGCTATGATGAACGAATTCGCCACCTTGTCACTGATGAGGCTTCACTGGGCGATTATGTCCTCACGGGTGGTGAACTAGCGGCGATGGTTATGATTGATGCAACTGTCCGCTTTGTTCCTGGTGTCCTGGGCAATATGTCGTCACCAATGGGGGACTCATTCAGCAACGGTTTGCTTGAGTATCCCCAGTACACCCGCCCAGCTGATTTTCGCGGGATGAAGGTTCCAGAAGTTTTAACATCAGGCAACCACCAAAAAATTCGTGAATGGCGAATGAAAGAATCATTACGCCGCACCTTAGAGCGCCGGCCAGACCTATTAAAGACGGCTAAGCTTAGTAGGGAACAAGAAATTATGCTACAGGATCTGAAACTGGAACAAGATCCGAATGCACCAGAATAGGGGGGGAGTTGAATGAAAAAACTAATTCAACGACTATTCTGGAAGCAGGATCCGACAGTTTATTCTGATAAGGACGCTAAATTAACTCCCAGCCTCCATACCCTCGACTTGGTCGGCTTAGGAACGGGAATGGTTGTCGGTACCGCCATCTTTACCTTACCGGGAATCGTTGCGGCTGAACATACTGGTCCGGCAGTACCCTTGGCTTTCATAGTGGCAGCAATTGGCGCCGGACTATCTGCTCTAGCATATGCCGAAACATCATCCGTGTTACCATTCGCAGGTTCAGCCTTCTCGTGGATTAACGTTCTCTTTGGGGAATTCCTCGGCTGGATAGCTGGCTGGGCCTTGTTAGCGGAATACTTTATCTCGGTTGCCTTTGTGGCTTCGGGATGGTCGGCATATATGCGGGGTTTCCTGGGCAGCTTTGGTATTTACCTTCCCAAGGCCCTGACGGGGGGCTTCAATCCCCATAAAGGGTCTTACGTTGATATCCTGGCAGCTGTTGCTATCTTAATCGTTGGTTGTCTAATATCGCGGGGACTTCACCAGGTCAGCCGGATTGAAAATACAATTGTTTCCGTCAAACTATTAGTTATTTTGATGTTCATTGTGGTGGGTGCAACTGCAATCCATCCCCAAAACTACACCCCGTTTATCCCACCCCATGTACCTGGAACCACATTTGGTGGTTGGCAGGGGATCATTGCTGGGACCGCCCAAATCTTTATTGCTTATGTAGGATTTGATGCAATTGCCGCCAATACTGCTGAAACAGTCAACCCACAGAAAACGATGCCGCGCGGGTTGATCGGGACGCTGGTGCTTGGTACTGGCTTTTTCATTGCCGTTTCACTTGTGCTGGTGGGGATGTTTAAATACAACCGTTATGCAAATAACGCTGAACCAGCAGCCTGGGCATTGCGGCATTCTGGCCACTATATTACTGCTAACCTGCTTTCCATCGTTGCTATTGTCGGGATTTTCTCCGCCCTAATTGCTATCTTATTGGCCTCATCGCGATTAATTTATGCATTTGGCCGTGATGGCTTGTTGCCCCGGACACTCGGACACATTGATCATAAACATGTGCCTAATCGTGCGTTATGGTTAATTACTTTTCTGGCAATGATCCTGGGGTCGGTCTTCCCATTCACTTTTCTAGCAACGTTAGTCTCTGCGGGAACTTTAGTGGCGTTCATCTTTGTTTCTCTAGGAATTTATGCACTACGGCCACGGGAAGGTCAGGATTTACCAGATGCCCAATTTAAAATGCCATGGTATCCGGTGTTGCCAGCCGTCTCGGCCCTGTTCTCGTTGGTCATTTTCTGGGGATTAAACCGTGATGCCAAAATTATGATGGCCATCTGGTTCTTGATTGGCTTAATTGTCTACTTCGCTTATGGCATTCGCCATTCGATTATTAATCAGGAACATCAAGCAAAATAGGACTTGAAAGGATTGGCAAAAGCTAGTATAGTAGTTTATGGCTATTTAGCCGTGATTAACGGTATTCCGCTGCCCAAGGTGGACATGAATGTCGGCGAAAGGAAAGAAAATACTTATGCGTCAAAACAAGTTAATCGAAAAGATTACTGCAAGTCAATTACGGGATGACATTCCAGAATTCCGTGCCGGTGATACTGTTCGGGTTCACGCTCGAATTGTTGAAGGTTCTCGCGAACGTATTCAGATGTTCGAGGGATTAGTTATCAAACGTCACGGCTCTGGCATCAGTGCTACTTACACTGTTCGTAAGATCAGTAACGGTGTTGGTGTTGAACGGACATTCCCAGTGCACTCACCACGTGTTGCAAAGATCGACGTTATCCGTCATGGTCGTGTTCGTCGTGCTAAGCTTTACTACTTACGTGCTCGTACTGGTAAAGCTACCCGTATCGCTGAAAAGCGTCGCGACAGCGAAAAGTAATCTAAACGCTGGAACCCTTGATATACAAGGGTTCTTTTTTGTTTTAAAAATCAAATAATACTTTTAATCGTGAATTCTGAACTATTGATGGTACTTTAAGATAATTTCAATTGTCGAATAATGGTTAATCTAATATTGATGTCCAAACTAGGTAAAAAAACAAAAATATTAAGACAACTTTGTTTGTTTTCAACTGATAACAAATAATGTATGATAAAATACTAAAAGTGTTAATTACTAATGCAAGTAATTGCTGAGCTTAGCTTGTACAAAAGTAGTTAATACGCGATTAATCCACTGATAAGGAGAATCTAAAGGATGGGTATTATGTTCAATATAATCATTATTCTGATCGTATTATTTGTTATTTTTCGAGGTATTCATATTGTTCCTCAAAACTATGAGGGATTAATAGAAACCTTTGGTAAATACAAACGGACAGTTCAATCCGGGTTAGTTTTAACAATCCCAATTGTTCAGAAGATCCGCAAAGTTTCAATGGCCTTGCAGCCAGTGGCCATTGAAAAGTATTCAATTATTACTAAAGACAACTCCAATATTAGGGTTAGTTTGACTTTGAATTACTCAGTCGAAAACAGTTATAAATTCTTCTACAACAATACGGATTCAGAAACTTCCATGGTCCAACTCGTTCGTGGACATTTACGTAATATTATTGGTACCATGACTTTGGACGAAGCCTTAGGATCGACTGAAAAAATTAACTCCATGCTTTTTGACGCGGTCGATGGGTTAACGGCAATTTACGGAATTAAAATTGCCCGTGTCAATATTGATGAAATTATTCCAAGCAAGGAAATTCAAGAAGCTATGGATAAGCAATTAACTGCTGATCGGGAAAAGACAGCAGCAATTGCGAAGGCACAGGGGACTTCAGAAAGTATTAAGCTTGAAAACAAGGCCCAAAACGAAGCAACCGTTGCAACTGCAGAAGCAAATGCTAAAGCAAAGAAATTAGCAGCCGATGCCGAAAAATACCGGATCGATACCATTCAGGAAGCCTTGAATAATGCTAATGATAGCTACTTTAAGAACCAAAGCTTGAATAGTTTCAACCAATTGGCAGCTGGACCTAATAATCTGATTGTGATGGATAAGGATAACCTTACTAATCTCGGTAACTTGCCCGTTGCCAATGAAATGTTGAAGAAACAGGTATTCAATGGGAGTAATCACGAAGCGAGTGCCAAGGAAGATAATTAACTGTTACCTCCTTGAGCCTAAAACAACATCAAACTGAATAACTAACCTGGAAGGCATGCTCACGGTATTCGTCCGGAGCATACCTTTAATTGCCCTGATATGGGTAGCCAGTATAGACATATGTCTTCAAACCAGCAAAAAAGCACCACCTAATCATTAGCTCTTTGGCTAATAACTAGGTGGTGCTTAAGTTTTTCTAGTTAATTTGCTGCTGATTAGCGCCAAATAATACCGATAACGATTAACATAATTTCGCTGACTAAAATTAATTGAAGGTTAATAATCACGTTGAAAAAGGTGGTGGCCTTTTGGGGATCATGCACAAAAATCATGCTCCGCTGCCAGACGATTGGAATAGTTAGTAAACTACCTAATGTCCAGAAGGGGAGGTATTTAGCCAGCACGGCAACAATAATTGCAATGTATGCACCAGCATAACAAGCTAGCAGCAGTTTCAAAGCAGCATTACGACCAATGTAGTAGACCAGTGTCCGCTTGCCGATCACCACATCTTCGTCTCGGTCGCAGGTATTATTTGCCAACATAACGTTTGAAATAACTAAAATTGCTGGTAAAGCAACCAATAATCCCTTGAGCCAGAACCATGGATCAAAATGGGGAGCATTATAGATATTAATGTAGATCCCCAAAAGCGTGATATTATAACCCATGGTGATACCAGAAGCTGGTTCACCAAGCGGGGTCTTTAAAATAGGGTGGTGCCCACCAGAATAAGAGTAACCGATGATGAAACTCAGGCAACCAATCAATAGGAGGATCCAACCGGTTTTAATTGTCAGATAAATACCGATGATAGTGGCTAAACCGGTCAGTGAGCCGATCACTAAACGCGCCCATTTTAAGTCAATATGGTATCTAGCAATGATATTGTTCTGACTATGGGTAACTCGAGTATCTTTTTCGAAGCGTCGATAATCTGTATATTGATTATGGCCGTTGACTGCAAAGTGAAATGCGACCACCGCAATTAAAAGGAGCAGGGAATCGCCCCAATTAACCTGCCGATAGTAAAAAATCGCAAAAGTTAATCCAATTAAAAATGGTAATAGTGAAATTACAAAAGTTTGTGCTTGTAATAAAGCAACTAATCGTTGTCGATAATTAGGTAAATCCATATTAATCTCCTTTGTTGCTTACTTTACCAAAATGTTAACGGTGACAGTGTGAACTAATATGTCTGTCCAGACTCAGATTTAAAAATAATCGTTGGTTTTGGTGAAATCTCTAATTGTTGGCAGATGGAATCCATATCGTTATTGACATTGTTCTTCATTAAGTCGATCTGGTCTTGGCCAACATTTTGAATTTGATCATCCAAGATGAAGGTTACACTATTAACTTTCCCTGTCTTAGAGTCAATATCACACTTAACGTCTTTTAATGTTTGTGTTTGCGGCACGATGCTGTCTAACAGCTTTTGGAGCATATCTGCTTTCGCAAAGTTGTTCCCCATTTTGCTGATCTTTGGGTTGTCACCGACAATATCTTGTGCTTCCGCACTCATACTCATACTATTGACGAAACGATATTGGGCTTTGCTTAACTTGAAAGTGTGCAAGTCAAATTTTGATTTGTACGCGGTCAAGTATTTTTGTGGAACACTGTCGGCCACTTCTTTCTTGTAATTGGTGATCGCAAACAGGTAGACCTTAACCTTATGTGATTTAGCGACATCGAGTACCAAGCGTGGACTAATTTCCGCCTTGAACTTACCATTCTTAACCTTGGCCCATGCGTAATCATTGATCTTACTTGCGGCGTTCAGCTTGGCCGGACCCTGAGCAACGATCTTCGCGCCGTCAGGGGCACTGGTCGTTCCGGACACAATCCAGTGATCGGCAGCATTGACGGTTGTCTTGGTAACATCCACCTTGTAAATGTCAGATTTTCCGGAAGAAACCTTGTTTCCACAACCAGCCAAAATGACGGTCAGAAAACAAATGAACATAAAACATAGCTTTTTCATAATCATTCTCCTAATAGTTCAGCTTTTTATGTCTTCAGTATTTGGACATTGTCGTCGCAATTAAGAGGACTTTTTGTTTGTTATTTTTATGATTATTAATAGGGTGATTAACGCTTACCACTCATTTTCTCCCCGGATACTTGTATCATATAATAGAATCACTACTTTAGCTAGTTTAAATATTTATCAGTCGAATAATTATCAATGCAGTTAAGCGGGCCCAAGCCGTAAATAATCACGGTCAAATAGTTTAAATCTGTTATGGGTCGTGAAATAATAAATAAGTGATGTATTCTAACCAGTGGAGGAATCAAAATGAAACTCATTTCATGGAATATCGATTCAATTAATGCTGCCTTGACGGGAACGTCAACCCGCGCCGGTGAAACGCGTGATGTCCTGCATAAAATTGCAGGTGAGCATCCAGATGTAATTGCTATTCAGGAAACCAAGCTTTCCAAAAATGGACCGACTAAAAAACACCAAGCGGTTCTCCAAGAACTATTCCCGGAGTATAACGTGGCTTGGCGTAGTTCAGTTGAACCAGCACGGAAGGGGTATGCCGGTACAATGTACCTTTATCTGAATAAGTACACACCGACAGTAACCTATCCGCAAATTGGGGCTCCCGAGACGATGGATGATGAGGGCCGCATCATTACCCTTGAATTTCCGGACTTCTTTATCACGGAAGTTTATACGCCTAATTCTGGTAATGGATTGAAACGGTTAGCTGATCGACAAGTTTGGGACGATTGTTACCGTGAATACCTCCACAAGTTGGATCAGCAAAAGCCAGTCATGGCTAGTGGTGACTTTAATGTTGCCCATGAACCGATTGACTTGGCCCATCCGGAAAATAATCACCATTCTGCTGGCTATACCGATGAAGAACGGGAACACTTTACTAAATTGCTTGGTGCCGGTTTTACCGATAGCTTCCGTCACCTGAATCCAGATAAGGCCGGAGCTTACTCATGGTGGGCGCAACGAGTCATCACTAGTAAGCAAAACAATTCTGGCTGGAGAATTGACTACTGGCTTGTCAGTGACCGTTTAGCGGATAAAATCCAGGATTCCAAGATGATCGACTCAGGTAAACGGCGCGACCACACTCCAATTGAATTGGATATTAACCTTTAAAACGATTAAACCGCGGGCTCTTGAAACAAAGAACTCGCGGTTTACTTTTGCATTTTTAATATTATTACCTGTCCATCCGCCGTGCCCGTAATGCCCAGAGGATCGATACGGTATCAATCACTTCTTGCAGCATGGCACCGACAAAGGCCGGGATGATCCCCGTTGAGGCGACAAGCATTAAAAGGGTACAGATGGCAATACCGATCAAAACAGCTTGTTTAGCTACTTTGATGGTATCTTGTGAAATGTCAACCGCGGTAGCGACCTTACTTAAGTCGTCCCGCAGAATCACAACGGAAGCTGATTCACTCGCCGCGGTTGCACCATGAGCTCCCATGGCAATGCCGACATCGGCGGTGACAAATGATGGGGCATCATTAACCCCATCCCCAACCATAAAGACGGGGTGTTGGTCTAATGGCACGTTTTTTAATGCATTAATCTTATCTTGTGGTAAGAGGTTGGTGCGGACGTCAGTAATCCCAACTTCTTGTGCCACATTATTGGCAATCGCTGCTTGATCACCAGTCAGCATCATCAGGTGGTGGACACCCATTTCTCTTAATTGTTGCATGGTTGATACTGCTTCGGGGCGAATATGGTCCCTAAAGGCGATTGCGCCGCGGTATTGACCATCGATGCTAATGTAGATTGCGGTAGTTGCTAATAAAGGTTGTTGACTGTCAGGAGCCACAAACTTTAACTTACCAGCTTTGACTTCCTGACCATCGACCGCGACCTGAATCCCTTTACCGGTTGTTTCAATTAGCTTACCAACTGGTAATAGTTGAATGGAGCGTTCTTCCGCATAAGCTAAGAGTGAACGGGCCAAGATATGAGACGAATTCTGCTCGGCACTCGCTGCTAACTGGAGCAGGTGGTCATCCGCTTCACCATTGACCGGTAATACTTCATCTACGGTTAGCTGACCATTGGTAATGGTGCCGGTTTTATCAAATGCTCCGGTTTTAGCTGCGGCCAATTTTTCGAGGACGCTCCCGGTTTTGACCACAATCCCATTCCGTGATGCCCGGCTCATTCCCGAGACCATAGCGACGGGAGCAGCCAGGATCAGTGGGCATGGGGATGCCACTACTAGGACTTCCGCAAACCGAGCGGGATCGCCAGCCCACCACCATGCCGCAGCGGCAATGATAATGGCAATCGCCGTAAATGGTACGGCATACCGGTCGGCTAACCGAACGAAGTGGGCCGGGGTGGTTTCTGCCGTTTGAACTAACTTAACCACTTGCTGGTACTGACTATCGGCCGCCAATTTGATTGTTTGCATCGTGAAAGATTGGTCACCATTAACCGAACCAGACATGACTTCATCATTAATTTCCTTGCTGACTGGTTTGGATTCACCAGTTAGTGATGATTCATCGACCGTCGTTGAGCCTTCAATAATTTGACCATCAACTGGGACTAATTCCCCGGGCTTAACTAATACGTGGTCGCCAATTTTGAGGTCGTTAACACTGACTTCCTTAATACCATCAGCAGTAATTAGATGCGCTTTCTGTGGTGAATTATCCAGTAAGGACTTTAATTCACTATTAGCCTTGCGGGCGGCGTAATCTTCTAAGGCATCACCACCGGTTAACATTACCAGAATTACCATTGCCGCCCAATATTCGCTAACCGCCAGAGTAGCGACAACCGCCATAATAGCTAGCAGGTCGACCCCGTAATCACCTTGTTTAATGGACTTCACCATACCCACGAGCATGGACAGGGCCACAATGGCCCCGACAATTGTGACTAGACCCTGGGCGAATAGCGGAAAGTGTAATCCATACTGGAGAAACACTGCAATTAAAGCCACAACAATAATGATGCTTAACTTTTGCTTATTAGATAGTTTTTGCATTGCCAATCCCCCCAACTCCAACTCTCTTACTTTAATTATACTGTATGGCGGATTGTTTTTGTCTTTTGGCGGGCGAAAAGTGTACAATTATTGATGGTGATAATATGCAGAATAAAGTGAATTCAAAACTTCAACCATCAACGAAAGAACAGGTGCAGCGACGGTTGGCCCGTTTACAAGCCCATGAGCCGCTGGCCCTCAAAGCCCATCTTGATAGTCTGAATGATGGTATTATTGCCATCATCATTACCATTATGGTGCTCGAAATTCCGTTGCCGAGCCAGGCAGCCGTTTCTTACCATGACTTTTTGAAAGCCATTTTTATTTTTGGTGTTAGTTTCTTTGTTGTGGCCAATTTTTGGTATGAATTGAACCGGATTTTATTAATGCTGAAGCAAACGAGTAAGCAACTGATTATTTGTGATTTTATTTTCTTAGCGGTACTAGGTTTGCTACCTGTGTTGACAAAGTGGATGATGGTCGAACCCAGTCGGTTAGCCGTTTTAGATTACGGTGTTGCTTACTTGGCCGCTAATTTAATGAAAACCGTTATTTCAGTTTTCGCGTGGGAACAGTTGTTTACGGAAATTGATGGTAGTCCCCATATGTTTGCCGTTAAAATGGGGCAACGGCTCCTTTTATTGCTAATCATTAACGTGATTTTGCTAATTTTAGCGTGGTTCTTACCACGATGGATTTTATTGGCTTATCTGCTAATGTCGATCTTGGACTTCTTCTTCCCTGAAAAGACTGCGGTGGATCAGCGTGTCCAAAATTAATTTGAAAAAGTGATTGACAATTATGGTTGGCGATAGTACAGTATGGTCAATCAATGTCCTTTAATTTAGTCCCGTGAGGCTAGAAAGACGACTTTTTCAAAGTGAACAATTAACTTTAAAAACTTCGTTAACACCAGGCCTCCACTGACCTGGTGTTTTTCTTTAGGACAAATTTTATCTAAAGGAAGTTTAATCTTATGGCTCAATTACCACTTGTTAAGTTACCCCACTTTGTTACTGTTGAAGATTTATCATCAGACCAAGTGCTGTCATTAATTCAACGGGCAGAATATTACAAGCAAGGCGGTCAAGTGCCAACGCTAACGAAGCCGGTATATGTTACTAATGCCTTCTTTGAAAATTCAACGCGGACCCACACTTCATTTGAAGTTGCGGAAAAACGATTAGGCTTAACCGACATCTTCTTCGATCCCCAACACTCTTCAGTTAAGAAGGGTGAAACGATGTACGATACCATGTTGGTCATGGATGCCCTTGGGGTTGACTTAGCAGTTATTCGCCACTCCAAAAATGCTTACTATGAACAATTAATTCACCCCGCAGCTGGTTCCCACCTCCACATGGGCATCGTTAATGCCGGTGATGGGTCAGGTCAGCACCCATCCCAATCAATGCTTGATATGATGACTATTCATGAACACTTCGGTCATTTTGACGGCTTAAAGGTAGGGATTATCGGTGATATTACTAATTCCCGTGTTGCCGGATCAAACATGGAAATTCTGAACCGACTCGGCGCTTCCGTTTTCTTCTCTGGTCCTGATTACTGGTACGATCACGCTTTTGACAAGTATGGTAAATTTATGCCACTGGATGACCTGGTTGGTGAAATGGATGTTCTGATGCTCCTCCGGGTTCAGCATGAACGTCATGCCGGGGATGCGAACGAAGCAAAGTTCTCTGCGGCTTCATACCACAAGAAGTATGGTATTAACCAGGAACGTTACAATCGGATGAAGAAGAATGCCATCATCATGCACCCAGGTCCAATTAACCATGATGTTGAATTGGCTGGTAGTTTAGTTGAAGCACCAAAATGCATGTTCTACAAGCAGATGCAAAATGGGGTCTTCATGCGGATGGCCATGCTTGAAGCTGTCCTCCGTGGTCGTAAGTTAGGTGGTTTAGACTAATGCAAAGGTTGATTAAGGGTGGCACTGCTTTTGTGAATGGCCAATTGATTAAGGCAGATGTTCTGGTAGCTGATACGAAAATTAAAGCGATTGGTGAAAATCTGGCGACAGATGGTGTTGACCAGGTGATTGATGCAACCGGCAAATTAGTAGCTCCCGGTCTGGTCGATGTTCACGTTCACTTCCGCGATCCTGGCCAAACTTATAAAGAAACGGTCGCCACTGGTTCGCGGGCCGCTGCTCATGGTGGCTTTACGACGGTTGGCGCCATGCCCAACGTTGACCCGGTTCCGGATACTCCTGATAAAATCCAGGCCATGATTAAACATAACCATGAAGATGGGGTCGTTCATATTGCCCAGTACGCATCAGTCACCAAGAACCGTCAAGGTCAACAGGTGGTTGATTTTCAAGCAATGAAGGATGCCGGGGCCTTTG
Source organism: Limosilactobacillus frumenti DSM 13145 (assembly GCF_001436045.1). GTDB lineage: Bacteria > Bacillota > Bacilli > Lactobacillales > Lactobacillaceae > Limosilactobacillus > Limosilactobacillus frumenti. The sequence goes on along the minus strand of NZ_AZER01000016.1, from coordinate 325,801 downwards.
CCTTCTCCGACGATGGTTCTGGAATTCAAACCGCTGGTGAAATGTATCAGGCAATGAAGGGCGCGGCCCAAGTCAACTTACCAATTGCGGCCCATGTTGAAGATAATTCATTGCTCTTTGGCGGCATTATGAACGCCGGCAAGCGGGCAGATGAATTAGGCTTACCGGGAGCACCGAGCGTTTCTGAATCAGCTCAGGTCGCTCGTGACTTGGTACTAGCCAAAGCAACTGGTGTTCATTACCATATCTGTCATGTTTCGACGAAAGAAAGTGTCGAATTAGTCCGGTTGGCCAAGGCCCATGGCGTCCATGTTACGTGCGAAGTATCGCCGCACCACTTATTATTGGCGGATCGTGATATCTCAGCTAACAACTCTTATTACAAGATGAATCCGCCATTGCGGCATGAGGATGATCGCCAAGCAGTTATTAAAGGATTGCTGGATGGCACAATCGACTTCATTGCTACGGACCATGCACCACATTCAAAAGAAGAAAAGCCTAAGGACGATATGCGCGGTGCAGCCAATGGGATTACGGGATCTGAGACCGCCTTTGAAACGTTATACACCCACTTTGTTAAATCAGGGGTCTTTACTTTAGCGCAGTTACTCAATTGGATGACTGCCAAGCCCGCCGATATCTTTGGTTTATCCCAAGCCGGTCATTTGGAACCAGGCAAACCGGCCGATATTGCCATTTTTGACCTCAATACCGAACGAACAATTACTGAATCTTCTTACCTTTCAAAAGGTGTTAATAATCCATTCACCGGTCGAAAGGTTTTTGGAACAACTGACTTAACGTTAGTAGATGGTCAAGTCGCTTACCAACGTAAATAGGGAGGAACTAAGTATGTCTGATGTACGCCTTGCGGTTGATTTACCGGGCTTAAAGTTGAAAAATCCTGTAATGCCAGCTAGTGGTACTTTTGGCTTTGGGGATGTCCCCCAGGCAAAGAAATATGACCTCAACCGTCTCGGTGCGATGGTGATTAAAACAACAACACCGGCAGCACGGACAGGTAATCCCCAGCCCCAGATTGATGTTCTTCATGATGGGGTCTTGAATGCCGTTGGCTTAACGAATTCTGGTGTTGACGCTGTTTGTCAGACGAAAATTCCTGCTTTACGTCGTCAGTATCCTGATTTGCCATTGATGGCGTCAATTGGTGGGGCGAGTGAAGACGATTATGTGTCAGTTGCCCGTAAATTAGCGGCAACTCAGCAAGTCGATGCGCTTGAACTAAACATTTCCTGCCCGAATGTAAAACACGGTGGGATGGCTTTTGGGACTAATCCAGTTGTTGCTGGTAACTTAACTAAGGCGGTTAAACAAGCATGTGGCGATGTTCCGCTATACGTTAAGTTAACCCCGAATGTTACTGATATTGTGGCCATTGCCCAAGCGGTGGAAGCAGCGGGCGCAGATGGGATTAGTATGATTAATACCCTCTTGGGGATGCGGATTGATATTGAGTCTCGGCAACCATCGCTCGGCAATGTTATGGGTGGCTTGTCAGGAAACGCCGTTAAGCCAGTCGCCGTTCGGATGATCTACCAAGTTGCACATGCGGTTAAAATTCCGATTATCGGTGAAGGGGGAATTTCAACTGCAGAAGATGTGATTGAATTCTTCTTAGCTGGAGCGTCCGCGGTTGAAGTGGGTTCTGCTCATTTTCACGATGCTTTAGCCATGCCCCATATTATTGAACAACTTCCCCAAGTGATGGCACGGTGTGGAATTGGCTCATTAGAAGAACTACGTGAACAGGTTAAAGCTTCATTTAAATAGCAAAAGGGAGTGAGACAGAACTAGCTTGCTAGTTCGTTTTCGAACCCCCGCAAGCACAAAGAGGACTCTAGTGTTCGGAAAACCGAACACTAGAGTCCCTTTGTGTACTGCGCTGTAGCATTTTCAACTATATGTTACAATCTGTACTTTATTACTGCTTAATTAGCACCATGGGTAAAGTCAACAACCATCCGACCAACAATCTTGCCGGCCTTCATTTCATCAACAATGTCGTTAATTTCCGAAAGCTTTCTCGTGTGGACAATTGGATCAATGGCGCCTTCTGCGGTAAGTTCAAAGGATTCTGCCAAATCTTGACGAGTCCCAACTAAGGAACCAACAATTTCAATGCCATCAAGGACTGTCTTGGCAATTGGAACATCAATATCACCCTTTGGCAGTGAAACGGCGACGACCCGACCGCCAGCACGAACGGACCCAAGGGCCTGGTCATAGCAGATTGGGGCAGTAGCCGTGACGATGGCTGCTTGGGCCCCACCAATCTTATCTTGGATTTCTTTGGCTGGGTCAACCTTAGATGAGTTGATGACCATGTCAGCACCTTGTTGCTTAACTTCGTCCAATTTAGCATCATTAATGTCAACAGCAATGACATGTGCTTTGAAGACATTCTTAGCCCATTGAACACCGAGGTTACCTAACCCACCAGCACCATACATTACCAACCATTGACCAGGTTGAATTTGACTGGTCTTAATGGCCTTGTAAGTTGTTACTCCCGCACAGGTAACTGACGTTGCTTTAATTGGGTCCAAGTTAGCAGGAACTTTAACGGCGTAGTTAGCCTTAACGATACAGTATTCAGCCATAGCGCCATCAACGGTGTAGCCAGAATTAAGGGCATGCCGACAAAGGGATTCGTTACCAGTGACACAGTATTCACAGTGCCCACAGCCGGAGTAGAACCAGGCAATTGATACCCGGTCACCAAGCTTTAAACTAGTAACTCCGGGACCTAATTTAACAACCTTACCGATTCCTTCGTGACCAGTAATCCGGCCCGGAACCTTACCAAATTGACCTTCAGCGACGTGTAAGTCGGTGTGGCAGAGACCACAATATTCAACTTTAACCAATGCTTCACCCGGCTTCAGGTCACGAAGCGTAACATCCTTAATGTCAAAATATCCATCACATTGTGGACGAACAACAGCAGCTTTCATGATTAGTACCTCCCAAAAAAACTAAACATCTCCGAGGTAAAATTATCTCGTTGCTACTTTTCCTTCTCAACACCGTTAATATACCATTGAAAAAATTAATTAGCAAGCGCTCACATGTCTATGAATTCTTAATTATTGAACGTAAACTTTACTAAAATTATATTTGGAAGTTTTGTAATCCATTGCCCTTGTAACCGGTTGACATATCCTAAACTAGTAAAATTTTAGTGGTTATGAACTACTAAGATAAAATTATTAAATTTTAGCAAAAGTGCCAAATAACCGCTAATCGATTATTTGGCACTCTTATTTTTCAGCTCTGCTAACTGTTGATTCAACTTAGTCAGCTGCGCTTGTAATTCTTGATTTTGCTTTTCAACATGGTCTAGTTTGTCGTTAATATTTTGATTATTATCTTTGGAAAAATAATCGGTGATTGATGATGTCAGAACCCCGATCAAGCCAATTCCTACTAGCATGAGCAGGACAGCGGCAATTCGACCCAACGGTTTTTCTGGTGAGATATCGCCATAGCCAACAGTTGTCGCGGTGGTGATTGCCCACCAGAGGGCGGTTGAGAATTTGACATTTTCAGAAATGGCATACATCCCCGATGAAAGCAGCAGAACCGCACTAGTAATATATAGATAATATACTAAGCTACTCGAATTTAAGAACCTTTTTAGCCGGCCCGATAATCCTACTAAACGCAACAGACGCAATAGGCGCAGTGTCCGTGAAATGCGGCCGAGACGGAATAACCAGGAAATTTGACTAACGGGGATGATCGAGAGTAAGTCTAGAATATTATGAATGAAAAATTTCTTCTTATTTTTGGCGAGAAAGAGGCGGATAAAGTAATCTGCCGCAAAAATGATCAAAATGACATTATCAATCAAGCTGAATGGGTAGTCCATAATATTAATTTCATTGGCGAAATCAAACAGAATTAATATTGCTGAAATAACAGCCAATAATGCCATTGTAATTAGATATATAATTTGCCATTGACGGCTCAAACTCATCACCTCCAGTCGATAATAATTATTGCCTTTTACCTAACGGAATGCAATAAACAATTGGGTACAATTTTACTTCTCTTCAGGAAGCCTTAAAATAAGTGAGTGATGATGGAGGCGTGATAATGACCGAATATATTACTGTGCACGGTGCAAAGCAGAATAACCTCAAGAATATTAACGTTAAAATTCCTAAACACCAAATTACGGTTTTTGTTGGCTTGTCCGGATCAGGTAAAAGCTCCCTGGTCTTTGATACAATTGCCGCGGCTTCACGACGGGAGTTAAATGCCACTTTCCCGTCGTTTACCCAGCAGTACCTTCCTAAATATGGAGAACCAGCGGTTGATACCATTGATAACCTGCCAGTGGCAATTGTGGTGGAACAAAAACGACTGAGTTCCAATGCGCGGTCGACGTTAGCTACTTATACCGGGATTTATTCCCTGGTCCGCTTGCTTTTTTCACGAGTGGGGAAACCATTTGTGGGGTATTCGAATAGTTTCTCATTTAACCTGCCTCAGGGAATGTGTCCGCATTGCCAAGGTCTCGGTTATGTAGATGATATTGATGAACAACAGCTAATTGATCCTAATAAATCATTAAACCAGGGGGCTATTCAATTTGTATCGTTTGGCGTGAACACTTGGCGCTGGCGTCGGTACACGCAAAGTGGGTTGTTTGATAATGACAAACCCATTAAGGACTATTCACCCCATGAATATGAATTATTGATGCACTCACCCCAGATTAAATTAAAGAATCCACCCAAGGAATGGCATAAGACAGCGCTTTATGAGGGGATTGTTCCCCGGATTCGCCGCTCGATCTTGTATAGTGCTGAAGGTAAGCATCACCGACAAGCAATCGCCCAACTAGTTACCCGACGTCCATGCCCGGTTTGTCATGGGGCACGCTTAAATCACAAAGCCTTGACTAACCATATTCATGGTAAAAACATTGCTGAATTTAGCCACCTTGATTTAGTCCATGCTCTCCAGTTCCTCCAAGCAATTCAGGATCCATTAAGTCAGAATATTGTTCATGAGCTGACGGTTAAGTTGCAGTCATTGATTGATATTGGCCTGGGTTACCTGACCCTCGACCGCTCTACTGGCACCCTATCTGGTGGGGAAGCGCAACGAATTAAGATTGCTAAGTACCTAACTTCATCGCTTACGGATATGCTGTACGTTTTCGATGAACCGAGTGTTGGCCTTCATCCCCACGACATTGAGTTGATTAAACGTGCTTTGTTACGTCTTAAGAAGCAGGGGAATACCATTATGATCGTGGAGCATAATCCCGCCATGATTGCCTTAGCTGACCATGTGATCGAAATTGGCCCAGCAGCTGGCCAACACGGGGGCCAAGTTACTTTCAGTGGGTCATATCCGGACCTAATGTCGTCAGAGACACTTACTGGGAAGTGGCTACGAAAACATTACCCGCTCAAGAAGCCCCGCCAGGCTAGCAAATGGTTACGATTACGCCATGTTGTGCAAAATAACCTTCATAATGTATCAGTGAACATTCCCCTTGGTGTCATGACCGTCGTGACCGGGGTCGCTGGATCGGGGAAAAGTTCACTGCTGACAGCTATTAAACACCAGTTAGCCGGTCATTACATTGATTTAACGCAAACGGCATTAACGGGTAATATTCGGTCAACGCCAGCGACCTATGTTGAAATCCTTAATATTATTCGTCGGCGTTTTGCTAAAGCCAACAGCGTATCTACGCAATACTTTACTTACAATGGTAAAAAGGGTGCTTGTCCGATGTGTAAGGGGAAGGGCGTTACGATTACTAATATGGCGTTTATGGACCCAATCGTCCAACGGTGTGAACTTTGCCATGGTCAACGCTACAATGACCAAGCACTATCGTACCGTTACCACGGCAAGAATATTGCGGAAGTTTTGGGGATGTCGGTTGAACACGCATGCCGCTTTTTTGCAGATGATCAAGAGATCAGTAAACCACTCCAGAATTTAGCAGCAGTGGGCTTGGAATACCTTAGCCTGGACCAGCCGCTTAGTACCTTGTCTGGTGGTGAACTGCAACGGTTAAAATTAGCTTACGAGTTAAATCAAACGGGTCAGGTTTATATTTTTGATGAACCAACGGCAGGGCTCCATCCCCAAAATATTGAACGACTTCTGAAGTTATTTAACTCGCTGGTCGAAGCAGGAAACACTTTAATTCTGATTGAACATAATTTAACCGTAATGACGCAGGCGGACTACCTGGTTGATGTTGGTCCAGATGCAGGAATCTATGGCGGCCATATTCAATTTGCAGGGACGCCGCACGAATTAGTCAATGGCAAAGTGAACACGTATACTGCCACCGCGTTACGCCACTACTTAGAATGAAATGAAAGGAAGAGGTTGAGGAAAAACATTCTGTTTTTCCTCAACCTCTTCTCTGTTACTAGTAGTCTTGAACTTACCAAGTCCGATCGCGGAAATTAATCAGCGCTTTCTAGGTTGACCCCAAACGATTCTGATGATTCCATCACTATTCATCGTTCTAGGTTAGCCCAACAGGCGCTTGAAAAGGTTAATTCCCAGCTTCTATTTCCTGTTAAATTGTTCTTGTTAATAACTTGGTAGTGAGCTTTTTTAATAATTGCTGACTGGCAGAATGCGGTAATTGGTCAATCAATGTTAACGCCTTATGGGTAAAGGCTGCTGCCATCTGTTGTGCTTGTTGGCTTCCCTGGTGGGCGTGGACGATGGATTGAACTTGTTGCATATCTTCCTTAGTCATCTGCCGACCCTGATTCAGTAACGGTGCTAATTCGTCTGGATACTGACGAAGAACGAGGAGTAACGGTAACGAATAAACACCAGTTGCGAGGTCTTCCAGGACGGGTTTATTCAAGTGATTGCCATCAGAATAGTCGAGGGTATCATCTAAGATCTGAAAGCTGATCCCGATTAAGCGGCCAATTCGGCGTGCTAAATAGGCACTTTGTCGGTCTGCTCCCGCAAAATAAGCTCCTTCATGGGCAGCAAGGGCAAATAGCGTAGCGGTTTTACCATTGACGTTGTTGAAGTACGATAATAATGCTTGATGCTGGTTAAAGCGTTGATCCATCTGCCCTAACTCACCAAAGAGAATCTGCCGCATTGCCCGGGCGTTAGTTTGTAAGAATGGTGACTTCGCCATCGACTCCACGAGCAGGTCGAAGAAAATGGTAAAGAGGTAGTCACCAGAGTAAACGGCAGTATCTTTGCCAAAGGCGGCCTGGATGCTAACTGCTCCCCGGCGTTCTGGTGAATCATCAATCACATCGTCATGGATGAGGGTGGCCATATGCAGGATTTCTAAGGAAGCGGCAATTTTAATTAATCGGCCGCTATCCCAATCGTCTGGATTGGTGATTTTAGCAAACAGTAAGCAAAAGGCCGGCCGCAAATATTTACCACCGTTGGAAGCCATGTTTTGCAAGGCTTTCTCTAAGTTTGTGTTCTTGATTTGAATGCGTTGGTTGATTAAACGGCTAACCGATTGTAATGCCTCGGCCAGCTCTGGATCAGCCAAGAAATATTTCTTATCCATTCAGTCGATAATTCCTTTGTATTGGTGTACTATCTTATTGTAACAATAAATATTTAGAAATGGGAAGGATTCAGATTGTCTTTAGATGTCTTTTTAGAATTAGTCGAAATTAAGGCGAAAACCGCCAGCATACTACCCATGTTATTGGGTGTCTGCATGAGCCTGTATTATTTTCATTCGTTCAATTTCACTAATTCAATTCTCTTCTTTATTGCCATGCTCCTCTTCAACATGGCAGTTGATATGATGGATAATTACAATGACTATAACCACGCCATTGATACGCAAGGCTATAAGCGCAAGACCAATATTATTGGTCGGGAGCACATCTCACCACGACTGGTCCTTGGTTTGCTGGTAAGTTTCAGTGTCATTGCAGCCTTGATCGGGCTCTACTTGGTTAGTCAAGTGGGTTTGCCGTTGCTATGGATGGGGATCTTTTGCTTTGCAATGGGAATTCTCTATTCTTCCGGTCCGTTCCCAATGAATGGGTTGCCCGTGGGGGAATTAGTTTCTGGATTTACGATGGGCTTTATGATCATGTTGATTTCGGTTTACATCAATATTTATCCCAACTTCGCATGGACATGGATCAACCTCGGGAAAATCTGGATGGTTGCGTTGCCGTGTGAGCTCTGGATTTCCAATTTGATGCTTGCCAATAATATTTGTGATGCCCAAGAAGATGAAGATAACCATCGGCATACGATTATTCACTTTATTGGCCAACGCGGTGGTTTAATCGCGTTCGTCATTAAAAATGTTCTGGCATTCTTAATGATTATTACTGCTGTCTTGCTACACTTGGCACCATGGACGATGTTATTGACGTTGGTGATTATCCCATTTGTCGTTAAACAAACGAAGAAATTAATTCACCAGCAGGTTAAGTTAAAGACTTTTCCGTGTGCTGTGAAGATTTTACTGGTTGGCTCCCTTGTACAAGTGGTTACTTATGCTATTGGCATTTAACCTGATTTAAATTAGAAAATCGCTCCTGATTCTCAAAACGAGAGTTAGGAGCGATTTCTTATTTACGGCCAAAGTGCAGGGCAGCGGCCCCTAAATTTAAGGACTGGTAGTTAACGCGCTTAAAGCCCACTTTTTTCATCATTCGACATAGTTGGTGAGCCGAGACAAATTGTTGGCTGGACTGACCAAGGTACTGGTAGTTCTTCACATTGCCACCAGCAAGTGCCGCTAAACGGGGGAAGACTTTGAAATATGCTTGCCAGCCCAGCTTAACGATTGGATTAGTCGGCTGTGACATCTCCAAAATGGCGATTTGACCACCAGGCTTCAGGACCAGATAAATTTCTTTTAAAGCCTGATTAGCGTCTGGAACATTCCGCAGGCCAAAGCCAATCGTCACAATGTTGAATTGCTGGTCAGCAAAGGGCAGGTGCATGGCGTCACCTTTAATGAGAAATAAATTGCCGATCATCTTTGTTTTCTCCTTTGCCAAATCTAACATGGCCTGATTGAAATCTAGACCAGTGACCCGACCGTTAGAAATCCGTTTAGCAAGTTCAATGGTTAAATCTCCGGTCCCGCAGCAGACATCTAAGGCGTTATCGGTTGGTTTGATCTTTAAATCGGTGAAAAGTCGTTTCCGCCATAAACGTTGAGTTCCTAAAGAAATGACATCATTTAGCAAGTCATAATGTGGGGCAACGTTAGTGAACAGGTGGTTGACCTGTTGCTCATTCAATAAGCGGTTTTTTTTGCCCATCAGATTACCTCCTTAATTGGTTGACGATTTCACTTGGCGCACCGCCATTACCAGTAACCAGTTAATCAATAGCGTTAATCCGGTGATGGCGAAGACCATTGGGTATGATGACAGTCCGGAAATGACGGAGCCCAAAATCGAACCCAGCACACAACCGATGCCCTGGAAAGACTGGTTGTAGGAGAACACTCTTCCAAAGGCCTCTGTTGGTACATCCAATGTCAAGACAGTTTGGGTTGCTGGCATGAGGGCGGCGTTGGCGAGGCCTAATAGGAATCGCCAGAAAGCTAGTGACCATGGCGAATGAGTGAAGGTCATGGGGATAAAAAGGATAAAGGCGGTTAAGAGGCCGACCTTTAGCACGCGTTCGGGGCCAATCCGGTCCATTGTATGGCCGACTTTCGAAGCAGCAATCAATGTCCCTAATCCAGGTGTGGCAGCAACAATCCCAGCCACAAACGCGATATTGCCATGGTCATGCATTAATTGCTTAACGTATAGTGAAATAATTGGATCAATCGACATGGTTGAAGCGGTGACGATCATGGTGGTAATGAACATGATAAAGATTAAGTGGGGGTTCGGAATTTCAGCGATGATCTCCTTCATCGGCTTCATTGCCGCGCGCTGAATTGGAGTAAAGTGTTCAGTTGTCAACAGCCAGGTTGACAAGAAGACTGCTAACATGAGGCCACCAGTAATAAAGAATGGAATCCGGTAACCAAAAGCGCCGGACAAAGCCCCACCAAGCAGTGGCCCCACTAAGTTACCGGCGATCCCGGCGGTTGTCATGGCGGACATGACCCAGCCAGATTTGCTGTGGGGAGTTTCTCCCGCCATCATTGCCGTCGCATTGTTGATATAACCTGAGAAGGCCCCCTGTAAGAAGCGCATTCCAATGATCATCCAAACGGTTTGGGAGAGGCCAGTAATAAAGATTGTGCAGGCCATTACGCCAGATGCTCGCATACACATTAGCTTGCGGCCCTTTTGATCAGCGAGGCTACCCCATAATGGCGAGACGGCTGCCTGACTAACAAAGGTCGCACCAAAGGCTAACCCGGAATAGAGGTTAAGTTCAAAATGGCTAAAGTTCCCAAGCTCATTAATAAATAATGAAACGAAGGGCATAGTCATTGAATAGCCCATTCCCGTTATGAATGCGCCAAGCCACAAGGTATAGAATGTTTGATGCCACTTTGCAGATAAGTGGTTGTCCATGAAATCATGCTCCTTTATATTCAATCAAAGGGTGTTAAGAGCGTCATCATCATTAACCAAGATGGCTGCATAGTTACTGTGTTGGCTGTTTGAGCGTCAAATAACGACCAAAACTTAATAGCATGAGGACCACAAAGATGACCGTTAACCACATACCTAAGCGAATTCCGAGAACCAATGAGGCGGGAGTATTAGCAATCACTACACAGACAGTAACGGAGACCGCCCCAAATACTTGCCGCAATGTGTTATTGAGCGCCGTTCCATGGCTATTTTCTGCCTTGCTCAACCCCGAGAACGCTTCGGAAAGTGCGGGACTAAAGACAAAAGCATTCCCAATCATTCGGATCGTATATGCAATGGTTAGCCACCATAATGACGACTGTTTGGTAATTGTCACTAGTGGTAGGGAGGCAACTAGCATAATCACTCCGCCAATAATGATGAGCCATTTTGGCCCGTACTGGTCATACAAGCGACCAACGAATGAGGCTGTAATCGCATTGGCAATGGCACCAGGTAACAAAATTAAGCCCGATACAAAACTGCCGGTTCCCAGAATTTTTTCAGTGAAAATTGGCAGCAGCTGTTCTGTCCCTAAGAGAATCATGAAGGCAAAGATTCCTACGAGCGTCATCCACCGAAAAGAGGCGTAGGTAAATATTTGAACCTTCAACATCGGATTGTGAAGACCTAATTGCCGTTTAACGAAGACCGCAATGATCAAAAGACCGGCAATCAGCATGATTAGGCCTAGCCAAGGATTCATTTGGAAAGCAGTCAGAGAACCTAAAGCTAAGCCCGTCCCGAGAAGAGAAATGAATACTGATAAGTAGTCAATCTTAATTGGACGAGGAGTGGAATAGTTTGGTAGCTTCCAGTAGCCAACCATCATTGCAATGATCATAAGAGGCAAAACAAAGATAAACAGCCATCGCCAGGAGAAATACTCCAAAATTAGTCCAGCCAAGGTTGGCCCAATTGCTGGTCCTGCAGAAATTACGAGGGAAGATAAGCCAAGAATCGATCCCCGCTTTTCAAGTGGGTAGATGGAAATCATCGTGGTCATTTGAAAAGACATCAGCATCCCGCTAGCGCACGCTTGAATCAGACGGGCCAATAAAATGGAATAAAAATTAGTTGCCAGACAGCCAATTATTGTACCGATAATAAAGGTACCAATCGTCCCTAAGAAAACATGGCGATTTGTAAACTTATCATACATGTTAGACGATAATGGGGTTACGATCCCGATAATTAACGTGTAGCCAGTAGTTAACCACTGGGCAGCGTTTAGGGAAACATGACAGTCAGCTTGGATGACCGGTAATGCAGTTACCATCATCGTTTGGCTGGCTAATGAAATAAAACATGATACTAATAATACCGCCGTGATGATTCGACGGGTTTGAATATTGATTGCGGTCTTGGCAGCCACGTTCACATCTCCTTAAATATGATACTAAACCAGTCTAACACGGCCACCTTAATCATTCTAATGGAAATTATTGATTATCATTTGGTAGAATGGCAGCAGTAGTAATTATGGAAGGGAAGTTTACTTATGACGAGACGGATTGCGGTGTTCTCTGATGTGCACGGTAATTTAACGGCCTTGCGGGCAATGTACCGCGATAGTCGTCAGCAAGGGGTTGATGAATATTGGTTTGTTGGTGACTTATTAATGCCTGGTCCGAGTGTTGGTGAGATTTGGCAGCTCATGGAAATTATGCAGCCGACAGTGGTCGTTCGTGGTAATTGGGATGACTTAGTTGTTAATGGGGCCCGCGGCCGAATGGATGTTAACTACCCATCGCATATTTACTTTGCACGGTTAGCACAATATGTTGCTGAGAAGGCGCCCCGGGGAATGGTTGACGAAATTGCCTCATGGCCCCTGCATATCACTAAGCAAGTAAACGGTCTTACTTTCGGTATTTCCCACAACTTACCGAACCTTAATATGGGACAAAAGTTATTCTCCACCCAGCCGTCAGCCAACTTTGATGAACTCTTTCCGCATACCGACCCCGCAATTGACGTGGCAATATATGCTCACGTTCACCATGAGATTTTACGCTACGCCAGTGATGAACGGATCGTGCTCAATCCTGGGGCAGTAGGGGAACCATTTAACCGTTGGCCTAAGTTACAGAGTGATTTGCGCGCCCACTACCTGATCTTGGACGTTGATGAACTTGGCCTCGCCGCCACCTCATTTCGGCACGTGGGCTACAGTCGGCAAGAAGAACAAGCAATTGCTGATCAGTCTAGTGTCCCTTATGTGGAGCTGTATGATTTAATGATGCACACTGGTAAAGCGTATACGCATGACCCTGAAAAATTAACCCGGATGAATCAACGTTACCAATATGCTGAACAGTATTTGACTTACTGTCGACGAATTGGTCAACAAAGGTCAAATTAATGGTTGAATTTCTTACAAAAAGTTAGTATAATCTATCATAGATTGACTCGTAAATGTTCAATTTAGTAGTTTGGTATCTTTAGTCATACTTATATAAAGGAGAACATTATTTAATGGCAAAAAAATCCAAAATTGCTAAGTTACGTCACCAAGAAGCATTGGTGAAGAAGTATGCTGCTAAGCGGCAGGCATTAAAGGAAAAGGGCGACTACATTGCCCTGTCAAAGTTGCCGCGTAATTCTAGTCCGGTTCGTCTCCACAATCGTGACCATTATGATGGCCGTCCGCACGGCTATATGCGGAAGTTTGGCATGTCACGGTTAAATTTCCGGAATTTGGCTCATAAGGGTGAAATTCCTGGCGTTCGTAAGGCTAGTTGGTAATTAAGAATAGTTAAAGGAAATGACATAAACCATTTACAGGTTTTGGAGGTCATTTCCTTTTTTATTACTTGCTTTTAATTTAAAATTATTCTAAATAAGGCTTGCACAAAAATTGAAAAGGATTATACTATAAGTGTAGTTAAGAATGATTCTAATTAAGGAGAGGATAGTTTATGAATTACGTTGGTCAAGAAATTGGCGACTTCAAGGTTAATGCATACCAAGATGGTAAGACGATGCCAGTTACTAAGAAGGATGTTCTTGGTAAGTGGAGTATTTTCTTCTTCTATCCAGCTGACTTCTCATTTGTTTGCCCAACTGAACTAGAAGCATTACAAGATAAGTATGCGGACTTCCAAGCAGCAAATGCAGAAATTTACTCCGTTTCTGAAGATACTGAATTTGTTCACAAGGCTTGGGCAGAAGCATCTGAAAAGATTGGTAAGATCAAGTACCACATGCTTGCTGACCCAGCAGGTAAACTTGCCCGCATGTTTGATGTCTTAGACGAAGACGCTGGCCAAGCTTACCGGGGTGTCTTCATTGTTGACCCTGACGGTAAGATTCAATCCTACACCATTAATAACATGGGCATTGGTCGTTCTGCCGCTGAGATTCTCCGGACCCTCCAAGCTGCGCAATTCGTTCGTGAACACGGTGACCGTGTTTGCCCTGCAAACTGGAAGCCTGGTCAAGACTCCATTAAGCCAAGCTTAGACTTAGTCGGCAAGCTTTAATAAGGAGGATCGCCGATGAGTGAACAACATATTTATGATTTAATCATCATCGGTGCCGGGCCAGCTGGATTATCAGCTGGCCTTTATGCTGGCCGGGCAACGTTGGATACGTTGATTTTGGAAGGTGACACGGTTGGTGGTCAAGTTACCACGACCTCGGTTGTCTACAATTATCCAGCAGTTGCCAAGGTCGACGGCACAAAGTTGATGAACCAAATGCAGTCACAAGTGGTTGATTTTGGCGTGCAAATTGATCATGACCAAATTATTAACTATGATTTGGATCACGATGTCAAAGTTTTAACGGGCCAAAGCGGCACCAAATATCAAGCCCGGGCGGTCATTATCGCCACGGGAGCTCAACCACGGAAGGCGGGTTTTACAGGCGAAGATGAATTCCGTGGTCGGGGGATTGCCTATTGTTCGACCTGTGATGGGGAACTCTTCTCCGGCTTGCAAATCTTTGTCGTTGGTGGTGGCTACGCGGCGGCTGAAGAAGCTGATTACCTGAGCCGCTACGGTAAACATGTGACAGTCTTAGTCCGTGGTGACCACTTCACTTGTCCACCATTAGTGGCGGCTCGTGCCTTGGATAATCCGAAAGTCAGTGTTGAATATAATACTGAGGTTCAATCAGTAGCTGGTGATGACTACCTGACGAGTGCCGTCTTGAAGAATAACAAGACGGGTGAAGAGAACACTTATCATTTGGATAAGGGTGACCAAACTTTTGGTGTCTTTGTTTATGTCGGGACCCAGCCAGCAACGAAGAACTTGCAGGGGATCATTAAGCTCAACGATGCTGGTTATATCATTACTGATAATCAGCGACAAACGAACCTGCCGGGTGTTTATGCGGCGGGGGATGTTATTGATAAGTCTTTGCGTCAGATCATCACAGCTGCATCCGATGGGGCCGAAGCAGCAACAGCAGCTGAAGTCTATATCACTGAACAGAAACAACGGCTGGGCTTGCCAATTCACGCTGAAGTGAAGAAGCCCGCACAACCCGTTGCCCAGACAACTAACCTTGGCCAGGATGATAACCAACCCGTTGAACACTCTGGTGCCTGGTTGCCAGCTGAAATTGACGAGCAGTTAAAACCAATTTTTGCCCGGTTGACCAAGAATGTCACCCTTCAAGTACTGACGAACGACTCACCATTGAGTGATCAATTAGTTAGTTTTGTGACTGAGTTTGCGGCCTTGGATGATCATCTGGCTGTTCAGACTGTCGCCGCACCATCTGATGTTAAATACTTACCACAGTTGCGGTTACTAGATGCCGATGAGAATGATACTGGTTTGCATTATGCGGTAATCCCAACTGGCCATGAATTAAATTCGCTTGTTCTGGGTGTTTATAACGTCGCTGGCCCTGGCCAAACGATCGATTCGACGGTGGTTGAGCGGATCAAGAAGCTGCCAGCAACCGACATTCGAATTGGTGTCTCATTGACTTGTCACTTCTGTCCTGATGTTGTGGCAGCTTGTCAACGGATGGCTTCACTCAATCCGGGAATTACGGCGACAATGATTGATCTTCAGCACTTCCCAGAATTGAGAAAGACTAAGAAGATTATGTCCGTACCAGCAACGATGATCGGGGATGACCCGGTGATCTTTGGTTCACAGACGTTGGAGCAACTGGTTACGGCGGTTGAGAAGTCCTAAAATATATTTTTAAGTTTTATTCATACAAGTATAAAATAGCTTCTTGCAAAGCCACTATGGCTTCGCAAGAAGCTATTTTGTATTTATTATTACTTTTACTAGAAAATTGCTCTACAAATTCTCGTCCGTCTTAAAGTTGAGTGGACAATAATCCGTCATCTTCGTAATCAGTTCTAATGATAGTTTCCGATACTTTTCCAGTGTCTCGTTCGCAAACTTATCACTTTGTCCGGTCAAGTAGTCAGCCAGTGCAACCCCCGTCAGGCCAGCTGCTTTAGCATCCGTTTCCTTAACCAATTGCATTGCGGCTGCTTGACGTTCCTTTTGGACATCGCGCAGTAATGGTAAGAAGTCATGAAGGTGGGAATCCACGAGCACACTAGCATGTTTAAAGATCCAATATGCTGAATTCAATTGGGCGGGTAACTTGCCCCGGCCATAGGAAATCGGTACTCGGGTGATCCCATCAAAGAATGGGACATAAGTACTTTCATTGGCAACGCCCATAGCTAACCAGTGAATATCTGGTCCTTTCCGTCCCATCTGTAAGACGTGAGATTCTTGCGTCTTGGCTAAACTAATCGGCCGGTACTTGTGTGCTTCTGGCGTATCACCGAGCAGATCAAACTTAGTTCCTTGGTAGTGGTTGCTTAGGTAGGCCTGGGCATCTAAGATTGATAGCTTGCGGTCCGGTTTCATTAAGAAGGGGAGTTCGGTTGACTCTGGATGCTCATTACCTGCTTGCTGGGGACTGAACATCTGGTGACCAATCCAGACCCGTGGTTCAGAATAAATGGCATCTGAACGGTCAGCCGTTCCGAATATCTTCCGGAAATTAAAGCAAGTTGGGTCGGGGTTTAAATTATTTTTCTCCACAAATTCTTGAATATCAGGGTGGAACATAAAGTTATTGGAATCCGTAAAGTCGACTTCTTGAATAGCTAATTGATTACCCACTACGGCATAGCAATCATCTGGAATCCGTTGTGCGACCCAGTAGTGTCCGGCACCAGATTCTAAGTACCATGCTTCTTTATCATCCGCAAAAAGGACCCCATTAGTTTCGCCGGTACCATACTTAGCAATTAAACTTCCTAAGCGGTGGACTCCTTCGCGTGCACTCTTGATGAATGGCAGAACGACGGTGACCATTCCTTCTTCATTGAGTCCTTTCTTAACCAGGGGATCAGCTCCTAATACGAGGGGATTAGAGTAGGCACTTTCTGTAGCACTCATGGCGACGTGGTATTCATTGATACCGTCTTCCTCAAATAATCCGTATTTGCTTGTCCATTCCGGAGTGGCTGTATAAGCGGCACTTTCTCCCGGAAGGTCGATTGCCAATTTGGTTTCTTTTGATACAAATTGGTGAGGCAACGCACCGTGAGGGTGGACAACCATATGTTTCGGCCAGGCTGCTTTTGCATCCTCATTTCGTCCAATCATAATCGAGCCATCAATACTGGCATCTTTACCAATCAAAATACTGGTACATGCAGATAATTTATTTGCCATAATGAGCACTCCTCTTTTGTTATTAAATGTATCCGCTTTTATTGTAACATTTTTCATTAAACGCCGACTTTACAGGCCGCTTTTGGTATAATTAATCCGCATTAACTTTAACGAAGAAGGTATCACTTAATGGCACAACTATCGATGTTTATTGTTATTCTGGCGGCCTTAGTTATTCCGATTGCCATGGCCCGGTTTAAGATTGGCTCAGTGCCGACTGCGGTCGCTGAAATCGTCACCGGGATCGTCCTGGGCAAGAGTGGGTTCAACCTCGTCCAGGAAACATCTTCTCTGACCCTCTTATCGAGCCTTGGGGTCATTATTTTAATGTTCCTCTCCGGGATGGAAATTAATTTTGACCTCTTTAAACGCGTGCCCGGTCAACAGCGTGACAGTAAATCACCAGTCGCCGTTGCGGGCTTAGCCTTTACTGGGGTGATTGCCATGGCGGTGATCCTGGGATTCATTCTCAGAATGGTGGGCCTCTTTTCTGATATTTTCTTGACAGCAATTTTATTCTCCACCGTTGCCTTGGGGGTTGTCATTGCGACCTTGAAGGAAAAGGGAATTGTCAATAAGCCGATGGGCCAGACGATTTTACTGACGGCAGTGTTAGGAGAAGTTATCCCGATGCTTTCATTGACTATTTATGCTTCGATCTATGGTCATAATGTCGAACGTTTATGGTTAATTATTCTGCTGTTTGTGGCGGCAATTATGCTCTTGCGGCACTTCAAACAACCATTCATTTGGTTTAATAAAATTTCTAAGGCAACAACCCAGCTGGATATCCGCTTGGCGTTCTTCCTGATTTTTGCGCTTGTTACTGTAGCCGAGAATGTTGGGGCCGAAAACATCCTGGGGGCCTTTTTAGCCGGGATGGTCATGAAGCTCTTGCAGCCGAGTGAAGCCACCCAGGAAAAAATTACGGCGATCGGGTACGGTTTCTTTATTCCCATCTTCTTTATCATGACTGGTGATCGGCTTAATTTGCGGACGCTGTTTGCTAATAAAGCCGCGCTGGCTTTGATTCCGGTGTTAGTAGCTGGCTTCATCCTTGCTAAGCTACCGGCTTACCTTGCTCTTCGCCGCCGCTTTGGTAAACGCAATTCGTTTGCGGGGACCTTTTTGACGGTTACGACGATTACATTAGTATTGCCTTCTTTACAGGTGGCCCGTAACCTGCATGTCATTACCAACAACCAATCATCCGCATTCATTTTAGCGGCGGTAGTGGCTTGTATCTTAGGACCGATTGTCTTCAATTCCACTTATCAATTGGCTCATGAAGACTTAATCAAGCAGCGGGTAGTCTTTATCGGCGCCAATCAATTTACCGTGCCGATTGTCCAACAGTTGACGAAAAATTGGTACGCGACGCGCATGGTGACTGATGCACAGGAAAATTACAAAACCTATAATAGTGAAGTAAACCATTTAACGTATTTACCAGAATTAACTGCCGAAGCATTAGATCAGCAGGGCTTCTTTGATACCGATGTCCTGGTAGCGGCTTTTCCTAATGACAGTAAGAACTACCAGATTGCGAAGATGGCCCATGCTCACGGGGTGAACCGGATTATTGCTGGTTTGAACCACCCGAATATTGACCGGGAGCACGCTGCTGAATTGCGGAAGCTTGGGGTAGAAATCTTTAATTCCTTCATTGTTCAAACTAGTATGCTACGGGCGATGGTTGAGTCGCCAGCTGCTTATCAAATGATGACTAATACTGAGTCCGGGCTGTTTGAAGTCACGGTTCGCAACTTACGATATGTTGGGCAAGAGCTCAAGAGTTTGCCATACATTGATAAGATGACGGTTAGTCGAATCTACCGTCATGGTAAACCTTTGGCCCCGCATGGTGATACAGTCATTGAGGCCGGGGACCACATTCTCTTCACTGGTTCATATGATCATGTGGGTGAAATTCGCCGCACTTTTGCTTCGCCAAAATCATCAACCGGAAAATAATGGTTCCGCTAGGATGAATATGGTAAAATTAAAGAAATAAATAAGGAGGGCAATGTTATGCCATTAGTACACATTGACTTACTAGAAGGACGTTCTGAAGACCAATTAAAGGCTTTGGTGAAGGATGTCACCGCAGCAATTTCAAAGGATGCCAACGTTCCTGCTGAACGGATCCACATCGTCTTAAACGAAATGCGTAAGGATCGTTACAGTGTTGCTGGTAAGATGGTTAGTGATAAGTAACTATTAAAGGGAGCTAGTTGGTTTGACTAACTCCCTTTTATTTTGGAAAGGATGGCTTTAACTTTGAATGAACAGCAGTATGTGATGGCGATTGATCAGGGGACGACCAGTTCGCGGGCCATTATCTTTGATCATGCTGGTAATAAGGTTGCAATGAGCCAACAGGAGTTTCCACAATACTTTCCGCAACCTGGTTGGGTGGAACACGATGCCCTTGAAATCTGGGATAGTGTTCAGTCGGTTATTTCAGATGTCATGATCAAGTCGCAGATCAAGCCTTATAAGATTGCGGCAATTGGGATTACCAACCAGCGTGAAACCACCATCATTTGGGATCGTCATACTGGCAAGCCCATTTACCATGCGATTGTTTGGCAATCAAAGCAGACCAGTGACATTGCTGAACAGTTGATTAAAGATGGCTATAAGGACATGATCCATGCCAAGACGGGCTTAGTGATTGATTCTTACTTTGCTGCCACGAAGATTAAGTGGATTCTAGACCGGGTTCCCGGGGCACGGGAGAAGGCCGCTAAGGGTGACTTACTCTTTGGGACGATCGATACCTGGTTACTGTGGAACTTAACTGGTCATCGTGTTCACGCAACGGACGTTACCAACGCCAGCCGGACGATGCTGTTCAATATTCATAAGTTGGATTGGGACCAGGATATCCTCGACCTGTTAGATATTCCACGGGCGATGCTGCCTGAAGTTAAGCCCAGTTCGGCGATCTACGGTTATACTGGAGACTACCACTTCTTTGGGGTCCAAATTCCGATTGCTGGCATTGCTGGTGACCAGCAGGCCGCACTGTTTGGCCAGGCCGCTTATGATAAGGGTTCGGTCAAGAATACTTACGGGACTGGGGCCTTTATCGTGATGAATACTGGCCTGCAGCCAACCTTATCTGATAATGGCTTGCTGACCACGATTGCCTATGGTTTAAATAACCAGGTTCACTATGCCCTGGAAGGAAGTATCTTTGTGGCTGGGTCGGCTGTGCAATGGTTACGCGATGGCCTCCAGCTGTTTAAGCATGCCAGTGAATCCGAAGCCATGGCGGTCAAAGCAGCGTCAACTGGCGGTGTTTACGTTGTCCCTGCCTTTACTGGACTTGGGGCCCCATACTGGGATCAAGAAGTGCGGGGAGCTATGTTCGGCCTAACCCGGGGGACAAACCGTGGTCACATTGTCCGGGCAACCTTGGAATCAATTGCCTTCCAGACTCGGGATGTGGTGGACACAATGGTTAAGGATACCGGCCTGCCACTGACGGCCTTGACCGTAAACGGTGGGGCGTCCCGTAATAACTTCATGATGCAGTTCCAAGCTGATATTTTGCAGACCCCAATTAAGCGGGCCGCAATGGAAGAAACGACTGCACTCGGAGCGGCCTTCCTGGCAGGCTTGGCAGTGGACTTTTGGTCGGACCAGGAAGAACTCCGCAAGCTTTCCAAGATCGGCGACGAATTCGAGCCACAAATGAGTGCTGACCAGGCTAACCACCTGTATGCTGGTTGGCAACAGGCGATTAAAGCAGCCCAGCTATTTTCACACCCAAATAAATAATTAACAATAAGGAGATTTTCATGACTAAGCAAACAATCACACCAACCCAAATTGTTGAAGGATTAGGCGGTTATTTAACTTCTACTCATGAATTGGAAGACTTTGGTGATACTGAGCACCAGTCTTTCTATGTTGACCTTTATAATCAATGGAAGAAGATTCCACCGTTTACTGATAATCCAACTCAAACATCTTCGGCGACGCTCTGGCAAAAGTACTGGCGACGGATGGGCAACTGGTATATTGCCTATCTTCGTCAGTTGGGCAAGGGTGATCCGCTGAAAATGATGTTCGAACTGGGGAATACTTTTTACCTGGATGTAATTCATGACCTCCAAGATGACGTAATGAGCCGGCTACCAATGATTGCCAAGGTGGAGGGTAACGTTGTCAGTATGGATAATTCCATGCGTTTGTTAAAGGAACAGTTAGAGTACATGGCGGAAATTGACCTGATGATGCAATCGGTAAATGATGCCTTGATGGCCATGGAATACTGGGGTGAAATGAGTAAGTTGCTGCATGAGTATTCTGATCAACCGCAACCATAACTAAAACAGCTGTTACTAAGCGAATTGCTTGGTAACAGCTGTTTCATTATTTTGGCCGATTAAGCCATTCTTTTAGAAAGTCAGCAAGCTGTGCGGCGTCTTCCCGTGTTAGGGAAAGGGTGTTGTCGTAACAGTGCTGGTCAAACCCGACATTCGTCAGTAAGACGTTTAGGCGGTCTTCATCAACGGCTGGTTTAATACTTAATTCATTGGATGTCCCATCGTCACGGTCTTCACCATGATAACGGACGTGAAACCAATCGTGGTCACAACTAGTTTGGTGTGGATTCATTACTGTCCCCCATTTCTCTACTCCTTCATTCTAGTCGAAATGATCACGGGCGGCAATCTGCCGAGCCTTAGTGATCATTCCGCGTTTCCATCCGGCGACGGCTTGCCGACTGACATGATAATATTCCGCAATTTCACTGTCCCGGTAATCTAACCAGAGGCAGGCAAACAAGTAACGCCGCTGATTGGGAGTACAAGCCCGCCATAATATCTCCATGAAGCTCGCGTGCTCTAATCGAGCGAAGGGGTGTTGACTAGTGTCATCAGTGAGACATCGTTCCACCTGGTCCGCTGATTGCTGGTCATCGTCTAGCGATAAGACGGTGGTGGCAGTTTGCTTGTTGATCCGGCGTAACTGATCGAGTAATCGCCAATAGATCCGTTTGAAGGCGAAGTTCATTAGTTGTCGTTCATTTTTGACCGGGTCAGGATGACGAGCAAAAGCATCCGCAAAGATTAAACAGCCTTCTTGAAAAAGGTCGTCATAATCATCATCACTTGGGGCGATACATAGTTTCTTAAGTACGGCATGGATAAGTCGCTGGCGATTGTTTGCTGATAGGTAGATCAGGCCAGCAGAAAGTTTACCATTTTTCATTTGGGAACCTCTTTGTGATTTAATTCCCAAGAGCTCTTGAGTACCGTTAATTTAACCTAATTGATTGTTCCTAAGCGAATGATAAGAATGATCTGTTGGCGTTTAAAAAGTGATTGACAGCGGTTAAAAAATCCAATATCTTAATATTTGTTCATGGATGAGCAAGATTCATTCAAAAATTAAGTTTTTTAGAAAGTAGGGTGTTGATCATCGAAACAATTGACTTGCGGAAACTCACCACTTTACCGATTAAAGAGTTCACCAATGGCTTTGAAGTCCGCTGGGATAATACGTTATTGGTGACCCGCTATCAGCAGAAACAAACGTTAGTCCTAACCCGGTATGGCCAATTAATTGTCCTTAACCAATCGTTGAAAAAAGTCTTAGACCGCTTCAGTGAGGTTGCCGGGATCCACTATTATGAAATGCGGTGTCTATATCAAATGATTACGGAACGGACATTAGGCTACGTTGCTGGTAACTACGCGCTGGTCCCCACTTGCGGACGAACCAATCCGGCGGTGGTATACTTCATGAACCATTACTTGGATAACTATTGCTTTGATGAAGAGGCTGATGCTGTATTGGCAACTTTCAAAGGTAAAAAGCGCGAAATGATCCGGGTGATTATTGATACGAATATGAAGACCTTCCGGCGAATGCGTAGGGCGGCTCACGATGTGGGAACCATTCACTTGTCGTCCCTAGAGAATCTGTGTCGACACTACGGAGCGCGGAAGGGGGATGTGACGGGGATGGTCAGAAAGTCTGCTGGTTATAATTGGCGCCAGCACCGCCAACACCATGAGAGTATGATTTTTCAAATTATGGCACAAACGGTCGCCGCTGCGGCAATGCAAGCTTATGGTGAGAACTTTAATGCCAATTTTTACCATGTTTTATTTGATCGATACCATCAGTCGAATTGTAGGAATTCTTGAAATATTGTACATAATTTTAACATTTGTCTGGTAATTCGGTATAATAATGATGGATAGAAGAGAAACCGAGAACTAATTTGAGTGTCGAGGTGCTGATTATGACAAATGCTACCAATAAAACTGGAATTAATTTCGCTCTCCAAGTGTTGTCAAATGAATGGCAACCACGGTTACTGTTTTGGCTGGGCTTTCGTCCATTTGATGAAACGGAATTGCAACAGTTGCTCCCCAATGCCACTGATACGACAATCGAACACAATTTAACATGTTTGCAGAAATTGGGAATTATGAACCCAATTAAGGATGACGATCATAAGTGGACATTGACGGATGCCGGGGCTTCCTTACGTGACCTAATGTTTTCCCTCTGCATTTGGGGTCGTCACCAGATCGATGACGAGGAAGACCGTATTCCTGACGAGATTGTGGAGCCAGAGAAACAGGCGAGCATGAAGGAACTTGTTGCTTACGGGAAGACGTTGGATAAGTATTTCCATTAGTCAGCCAAAAGTCTCGCACTAATCAAGCAAATATTTTTCGTTTCTATTGCTGATGAAATTTTAAGATTAACACGGTTAGGATTTGTCAAAGTAAACCACCGTCATATACAACAAAAAGCGACCCGCTTCAATGCGAGTCGCTTCTTTATTAACAAGCTTAATTTACTTTATTCAACGGATTCAGAAGCGATGACCAACATATCACCCTTCATTGTCCATTCTTTAATCGTTGCCGGAACGATGAAGTGAACACCCTTGTGGAGTTCGTAAGTCTTCCCATCAGCGGTGATGGAACCATCCCCGTCAATAATCGAAATCAACGTGTATGGACCATGCTCGTGCTTACGGGTCAGTTCACCATGCACATCCCACTTATAAACGGAGAAGAATGGTGAATCTGGTTGCGTGATTAAGGTCGTGACAGTGGAGTCGCCAATCTTTTCACTGGTTTCGTGGAGTTTAGGTTCCTTGAATGGAACAGTGGTAACTTCCTTGGATTGCTTCAAGTGCAATTGACGCTTCTTACCAGTCTTCTTGTCAACCCGGTCGTAATCGTAAATCCGGTAGGTGGTGTCGGAACTTTGTTGGGTTTCCAGCACGATGATTCCCTTGTTCAGGGCGTGAATCGTCCCGGATGGAACATAAACGAAGTCCCCAGTCTTGACTGGCTTCTTGCCGAAGAGCTTATCCCATTGATGATTGTCAATCATGTCAATTAACTCTTGACGGGTCTTCGCGGTGTGACCATATGTTAGGTAAGCACCTGGCTCAGCATGAATAACGTACCAGCATTCGGTCTTGCCTAATTCATGTTCGTGTTCCTCAGCATACTTGTTATCAGGGTGAACTTGAACGGACAAGGAAGCATTGGCATCCAAAATCTTGGTTAACAGGGGAAATACTGGGGACTTTGGACTACCGAACAGTTCCGGATGTTCCTTATAAACGTCTGGTAATAACTGGCCCTTGTAAGGTCCGTTTTCAATCACGTTTGGCCCATGAGGGTGTCCAGAAATTGCCCAACATTCGCCGATCGTTCCATCAGGAATTTTGTAACCAAAATCGGTTTCCAAGTGACGACCGCCCCAAATCTTTTCGTGAAATACTGGCTTTAGAAATAATGGTTCTGCCATCAAAATCACTCCTTATCCGCATGTATGCGTTTTCAATGTTACAAGTTCTATTATAGCATTGACGGCCTAGACCAACCATATAATTAACGAAATGTTTGTATTTTGCCGGGAAATATGGTCATAATTAACAGTGTTTACTATATTGGCGTCCGAAAGTAAGTGAGAGGAGGACTTTTTATGATTACCCGTAGTGATTTACAATTAATCGAGTCAGAATTGATTGCAATGGCTGACCAGTACTTGTCGGTTCTCGCGCGTGAAACCCAATTATCTCTGACCGACCTGGAAGACGTTCACCAGGGCAATACCTTTGTGACAGCCTTATCCTATAGTGGCCTGCAACGGATCCAATCTTACTTTCGCGATAATCCGCCATTTGATACGAGTACCGGGGAAACTCTGGCAGATTTGGAACAATTGCGTCTCCAACACCCGTATCGCCGAATCATGGAAGACCTGCAGACGGTGATTCATCAGTATAACTTGTATAACGATGATGAGATCAATGCCTTCTCGCCAATTTGGATTGAACGGAACCCTGAGATGGCGCCGGGTGAAGGTTACCGGGCCATTGTCCGCTATTTCTTGCCACAGATTGGCGGTCGTCCGACTGGTGAGGTGACTTTGCAACCGGCACTGGTGGGGGATGTCCTTGAAGAAATGGATATTATGACCATTGGCTAACCAAATTGCCCCCGTGGTATAATACTGACATTAGCAAACAGGAGGATTAGGGACCGTGGATCAAAAGCCAAAGAATCAATCTAATAAGGAATGGAATAAGAAAGTATTGCATGGAATGTGGCAGTTGCTTCAATTATGTATTGCCGCTATTTTGTTGTACTATATCGTGACGTTTTTGGATTCGTTAATTAAGTAGAGTGTGAGCCAGAAAAGAGCTTGCGGAAGGCTAGCAATTTCTCCTGACGAAGGCGTTGCACGCCTAGGAAGGAGGTTGCTAGCTCTAGCAAGCTCCTGGCGAACACGTTTCGACTACGTTGCAGTAGATCTCCAACAAACGGCGACTTGTCGTCGGAGGAGGTCGTTAGCTTGAGGGAGCTTAGGCTGAACACGTTTCGACTATGCTGCATTAGAAGCAGACAATATCACAGCAACGATCATTTAAAAATTAAATACCCAGCATTAGCAACTTCGCTAGTGCTGGGTATTCTTTATCTTATTAAATTTACCGACTTAACTTCCGCATTCCAGGGAGTAGTGACATGACAACAAAGCTCAGAATGTAAAGGGCGGATAAGCAACCCATGGTAACAGCAAGGGTGTAGTGGTCCATCAGGAGACCAATGACTACTGAGGAGAAGCCACCAATGGCCCGGCCGACATTCATAATGATACTGTTAGCAGTTGACCGAATTTCCGTTGGGTAGAGGCGGGAAATGACCGCACCATAACCACCGAACATACCGTTAGAGAAGAAACCAATTAAGGCCCCGGCCAGTACTAAGGCAACCGCACTCTTGACCATCAAAATGGTGAACATTACTGAGGCGGAACCAATCAGGAAGATCCCAAATGCCCACCGTGGGCCGAAGTTATCCATGATGGTGCCGAAGACCATCATTCCGATACTCATTCCAATAATTGTTGCAATCATCCAGATGGAAGAGCCAGAAACTGACAAGCCTTGTTGCTTTTGGACAATGGAAGGTAACCAGTTCATCAAACCAAAGTAGCCGGCAATCTGGACAATGGTCATGATCATTAAACCGAGGGTTTGGATGGCTAAACCGGGGGTCGCAAACAGGCGACTAACCGCAATCTTTTCGTGGGTTTCAATTGCCTTCTTGTGGGCCGACAGGAATTCTTGACTTTCGTTCACGTGACGACGAATGAAGTAGGTCAGAATAACTGGAATGACCCCGAGTAAGAAGAGGGCGTTCCACCCGAATGCTGGGATAATGTAGGCCGCCATGACTGCGGCAAAGATTGCTCCAACTTGACCACCAATCGCAGCGACGGATGTTAACCGACCAATCATGTGTGGTTGGAAATTTTCCGCGATCAGGGCAATGCCGACACCGTATTCACCACCAGCACCGATCCCGGCAAGAAACCGTAGTGTGTAGATCATTGGTAAGGTGTGGGCAAAGAACATCGCCGCGGTGGCAAAGGCAAAAATAAAGATCGTGTAAGAGAATGTCTTTACACGACCCAGCCGGTCACCGACAAGGCCGAAAATTGCTCCCCCTGCAAGCATTCCCAAATTAGTGATGGAACCAATCCATCCCGCAGCTGCACTCGAGATGTGCAAACTGGCAATGATTGGTGCTAAAGCAAACGACAGGAACATGATGTCCATGTTTTCCAGTGAGAAACCCGCGGCCGTTGAGGCCATGACCCACTTCTGGTTCTTTGTCATTGGTTCCGCAAGATGCGTACTTGTCTGTTGCATATTCAATTAACCTCCAAAATGATGCTCTCTGACATCGATTATTTTGCGATAGGCGCTTTCGCTTACTTGCATTTGATTATACACATCGTCTTTTAAATTGCAAATAATAATTAGCACCAAAAAAGAGACCGAGCACAACCCCAGTCTCCAAAGTAGAAGTATGTTAGCGAAAGTAATTTGCAAAATCACCTTCAGCTTTATTATAACAATTTTAGTAGAATAATTCATATAACAAATAAAAATATAAATCAAAAGTAATAAAATGATTGATAATAAAATTAATACACTTATAATAATGAATATAAAATTATTTTACGGAGAGATTGCATATTTCGCTTGTCTAACGTTATTAGTTAATGTACAATTTAGACACTCAAAGCTCACTAGGGGGGAAAGAAAGATGGCAGAACGCACATTCACGGGGGACCAATTATCTGCCTTTGATGGTAAGGATGGTCATCCAGCATACGTTGCCTGCAACGGTATCGTTTATGATGTATCTAGCGTCCCTAACTGGAAGGGTGGCCACCACCATGGTAATCTTGCTGGTCACGATATTACTCCAGCTATGAAACGGAGCATTCACGGTGATTCAGTTTTAAAGGACTTGCCAGTCGTTGGTAAGTACATCGGGGAACCAGAAGAATAGTTAATGTCAAATGAATAATAATATAAAAAGGGATGAATCAATGTTGGTTCATCCCTTTTTGTGTTAGATAGCGAGTTTAAAGTATTTTTGTAAGTACTTTGCCAAGCCATTATGGTCATTATCAAATTCCGTGACATCGTCAGCTAATTGCTTAATGGCGGGGATTGCATTGCGCATTGCCACCCCGAGGCCCGCCGCATCGATCATTTCTCGATCATTGTGTTCATCACCAAAGGCAATGATATGACTCTTGCTGATCCCGTATTGCTTAGCAAGGTAATACATCCCCGCTTCCTTATGGGTCCCCCGGTGAATCAACTCGAGAACATTATATGGGCCACCCCAAATACTTGGTTCCACGAAATCACCATAACGTTCGTTAACCCGTTTGATAATTTCTTGTTCATGACCGGGTTGGTATTCGATGATGATCGTAATTGGGTCCTCATCGACGTTGCTGGCCTTCAGCCGCTGCTTTGGCGTTAAATGACTGGGCAAGAACTCCGGAACGTCCTTTGTTTCCCGGTTCGCCCAGAATTTGTTTTTACTCTCGAGGGTGATGGTTTCGATTCCTAACTGTTGCCGATGGTTGACCAGGTCAAACGCGAGCTCTTGTGTGAGCTTGATTTCATACTCCTTAGACCACATTTGGTGGGGAATATGGGCCAGTGCACCATTGAAGTTGACCATGGGGGTATGGATGCCAATCTGGTCATAAATATGCTGGGCAATTCGGTAGGGGCGCCCCGTAATAATGCTGACAATGTGACCCTGCTTAGCGGCTGCCCGCAGTGTGCGAATTGTCTCACTAGTCAATTGAGACTGGTTATTAAGGGTCGTCCCGTCTAAGTCAATGGCAATTAAGTGCTGGTCCATCTGCTTCACTTCCTCCACAATGTTGAAAAATTATTATACACTTGCTCGTCTTAAAAGTGAACTCTCAATTTCTGGGCCAGGTATTTAGACCGGCCTCAAAATAAGGTACAATAGATGAAGAATTTTGTACTAAAAAAGAGGATTTTATCTAATGCAACTACCGACTGCGTTCGTTGAAAAATATCGTCAACTATTGGGGGATGAGGCTCCTGCTTTTCTAGCTAGCTTTGACCAACCGAGTTATGCTGGCTTCCGGGTGAACCCGTTAAAACCAGGGGAACCGACGGCCACGATTGACCAAGCATCGGGGAAGGTGCCCTATGTACCGACTGGTTATTACGGGCAGGTCAACGGTAAGTCCCTCGATCATGTCACGGGATGGGTGTATAGTCAAGAACCATCCGCCATGTACGTCGGTGAGATTGTGGATCCCCAGCCGGGTGAGCGGGTCTTGGACTTGTGCGCGGCCCCCGGTGGTAAATCAACGCACCTGATCGGTCTGATGAAAGACCAGGGCCTCTTGGTAGCCAACGAAATTTTCCGTAAACGAGCTAAGGTATTGGCGGAAAACCTTGAACGCTGGGGAACCAAGTCCACTGTGGTCATGAACGAAAGCCCTGATGAATTGGAAAAACAGTTTCCGGCTTTCTTTGATCGGATTTTGATTGACGCCCCGTGTTCGGGTGAGGGGATGTTCCGTAAAGAACCAGCTGGGATCGAATACTGGAACCCGGATTATCCGGCTGAATGCGCGAACCGCCAACGGAAGATCATTGCCTCGGCCATTAAAATGCTGAAGCCGGGCGGGACACTCGTTTATTCGACTTGCACCTTTGCGCCTGAAGAGGATGAACAAAACATCGCCTGGATTCTGGACAATTATCCATCCATGACGATGGCGGAGGTGCAGAAGTATCCGGGGATGGATGACGGTCGTCCAGATTGGGCCAATGGTAATCCAGAATTGACGAAGGCCGTCCGCCTCTTCCCTCATCACATCAAGGGGGAGGGCCACTTCATTGCCAAACTGCAGTACGGTGAAGCAATGACTAATCCCCCTGCACCCGCTAAAAAGAAGCGTCGGCGCAAAAAACGTGGTGGTCATGCCAGCTTGCCGAAGGAGCAGCTGCAGGAATTCAATGCATTGAAAAAGCGCCTGGTTCCTAATTACCAGCCGCACCACCTATTGACCTTTGGCGACCAGTTGTATGACTTGCCAGCTGGGATTGACGACCTCACTGATATGACAGTCATGCGTCCCGGCTTGCACCTGGGGACGTTTAAAAAACGCCGCTTTGAACCCGCATTGGCGTGGGCCCTGGCCCTGGATCCTGATGAAGTGGGCCAGAAGATTGTATTAACTCAGGACCAATGGCGGCAATATGTTCACGGCGACACTGTCCAGACTAACAATGACTTGCCGAATGGTTGGTACCTGCTAGTTTGTGACCGGCATACGTGTGGATTTGGAAAGTTAGTCAACGGCACAATTAAGAATTTCTATCCAAAAGGCTTGCGTTTTTAGGAGGAATAATCAATGAAAGAAAAGAATGCGTTTCATGTTAATGGTTACTTGGGACTGCTTGTCGCCATCATTGGTGGCTTGGCTGGTCTGTGGTTAGCATATACTGGCTTTCGCCATGGCTCATTGGGGATGCTGATTAGCGGGGTGGTCCTGATTGCCCTCGTTTTGATCTTGATGACCAGTTTGACAATTATCCAGCCAAATGAGGCGAAAGCCTTAACCTTCTTCGGTAACTATATTGGTACGATTCGTGACGCCGGCCTGTTTATGACCGTCCCATTCACGGATAAGGAACCAGTTTCATTGCGGGTACGGAACTTCAACAGTCAGATCCTGAAGGTGAATGATCTGAAGGGGAATCCAGTGGAAATTGCTGCGGTGATTGTCTTCAAGGTGGTCGACACCTCTAAAGCACTATTTGCGGTTGATGACTACGAGCAATTCGTTCAGATTCAATCTGAATCCGCCATCCGCCATGTAGCAAGTGAATATCCATATGATACTTTTGAAAATGAGAATGCCCTGACCCTGCGTTCGAACCCGACGGAGGTTTCCGATCGTTTAACCGCCGAGCTGCAAGAACGGTTGAATGTCGCTGGGGTCAAGATTATTGAAACACGGTTGACCCACTTGGCCTACGCCACGGAAATTGCTTCCGCAATGCTCCAGAAGCAACAATCCGTTGCCATCCTGTCTGCCCGGAAGATTATTGTTGAAGGGGCGGTTTCCATCACGGAAGACGCGATTGACCGACTTGCCAAGGAAGCTAACCTGGACCTAAATGATGAACAAAGATTGCAGATCATCAATAACATCATGGTAGCCATCATTTCCGAGCGGGGCACTCAACCGGTAATCAACACCGGAACAAATCAATAGTGGGGTCTGGTAACTAATGATTTATCTTTCGATTTTAATGGCGGAACGGGTCGGGATTGTCATTATCTTGGCCTTCCTGTTAGTTAACATTCCTGCTTTCCGCCGCCTGCTGTTTGCCAAAACCTTTGCTGCCCGCCTGCAGCTCGTCATCATTTTTGCGCTATTTGCTATTTTGGCGAACATCACTGGGATTGAGATTGACCCGACTAATGACCTCCATGATAAAGTTTTATTAACCGCCGTTAACCACAATGATTCAATCGTTAATGCTCGTATTTTGGCCGTCACCATGGCCGGCATTATTGGTGGTCCCTGGGTAGGCGGATCGGTTGGTTTAATCGCGGGTCTGCACCGGGTGATGCAGGGTGGCTTTGCCAGTCAAGCTTGGTTCTACATTCCGAGTTCAGCGTTGATTGGCTTGTTGTCCGGATACCTATATAAGGATAAGAACAGTTCATTTACGGGGATGACGCCGAAGCGCGGTTTCATCGTCGGCTTGTCCATGGAAACGATCCAGATGATTTTTGTCTTCCTATTTAGTCCGACTGGTTGGCGGCTAGTTTCTTTTATCGCTTTGCCAATGATTATTATTTCGTCGATCGGGACATCGATCTTTATCTCCGTAATCACGATGTACTTGCGACAGGAAGAGGAAACGCGGGCGACCCAGACGCACTCGGTTTTGCAGTTGACTAACGAAACGTTACCGTACTTCCGGAATGGCCTGAACCGCCAGTCCGCTGAAAAAGTGGTCAAAATTATTAAAGCCCACACCAACTTTGATGCCATCAGTATCACTAACCGGCACATCATTTTAGCCCATGTCGGTGCCGGGAGTGACCACCACATTGCGGGAGAAACAATGGTCACTAATTTATCGGAATCGGTGATTCATAGCGGCCAGGTCCGCGTGGCCAAAAATGCGGAAGAGATTGGCTGTTCCCATGTCAACTGTCCTCTACAGGCCGCCATTGTCGTCCCCTTGCGGATCGGCAACAAGGTCGCGGGGACGTTAAAGATGTACTACACCGATAGCTGGCGGTTGACCCCGGTCGAGATTCAACTGGCCACCGGGTTAGGAGAAATCTTTGCTAACCAGATTGCCCTCGGAGAAGCTGAAATGCAAGCTAAGTTAGTCCGGGATGCCGAAATTAAGTCATTGCAGGCGCAGGTTAACCCGCATTTCTTCTTTAATGCCATTAACACGATTAGTGCGATGATGCGGCGGGATGCGGATAAAGCTCGCCAGTTGTTGTTGCAACTATCGACCTACTTCCGCGCCAACTTGATTGGGGCCCGAGCTACCAAGATCACCCTGGCGCAGGAACGGGATCACGTCAATGCCTACCTATCATTAGAACAGACCCGTTTTCCTGATAAGTATGAGGTCCACTTCAATAGTGAGGTTAATAATGATGTTCTTTTGCCGCCATTTACAATCCAGGTGCTTGTTGAAAATGCCATCAAGCATGCATTTGGAAATCGTAAATCAGGCAACAAGGTTTTGATCAATATTTGGCGCCAAAACAACCGTCTGATTTTACAAGTTGCTGATAACGGTTGTGGAATTCCAGCATCGTTATTGCCCAAGCTTGGGCAGGAAGTGGTGCCATCTGAACACGGGAGTGGCACCGCTTTGCAAAATCTCAACCAGCGATTGACCGGATTGTATGATCAACAGAGTCACTTGCAATTTGATACGGGAAAGAATGGAACGAAAGTCACTATTTCATTACCACTGCAAACTAAGGGAGGAACAGGCAATGAAAGTCTTAATCGTGGATGATGAACCGTTAGCACGGGACGAATTACATTACCTGCTGGAGCAAAACAAGCAGGTCGATGCGATCAATGAAGCTGACGGGGTTATGCAAGCTAAAGAAGCAATTAATAAGAATCACCCTGACTTGGTCTTTTTGGATATTCAGCTGGGGGATGGTAGTGGGATGACCTTTGCCAAGCAGTTGAAGAAACAACCGGACTGTCCCTATATTGTCTTCGCAACGGCTTATGACCAGTATGCCCTCGATGCTTTTGAAGCTAATGCCGTTGACTATGTTTTGAAGCCGTTTGAACAGGACCGGATCAATGAAACGATCGAGCGGGTTGCTAAATTGAATTCGGCTGTCCACCCGGCTGAAACGATTGCTAATCAGCAACAGAAGAATCCGCGAATGTCGATTACTTCTGATGAGCGGACAATTGTTTTGCAGAAGCGGAACATCCTCTACATCCAGGCCGAGAATGGCAGCATCCACATCCATACAACGGAGCGCCAGTTTACCAGTAAGCAGACCCTGCGTTCCCTGATTAACCAACTGGATCCGCAACGCTTCATTCGCGTTCACCGGAGTTTCGTGGTCAATTTGAATAAGGTAAAGGAACTTCAGCCAAGTTTTAACCACACCTACGAATTAACCCTGGAAGGCGGTATTAAGGTCCCTGTTAGTCGGTCCTACGTTAATGCCACTAAGCAAGCGTTAGGAATGTAAAAAATCACACAATGCTGAGCAAGTCATTGCTCAGCATTTTTTATTTGGTTGGTACTACCCAATTAAGGGAAAAGGGTTGATATATAAGTATTTTTAGCTACTTGACTGAGTGGTGTTCTATTACAGGAATGTTAATTGTGTTTATTATTTAACAAACTATAGGGCATTTCACGACGCCTATAGGGCATTTCATTTCAAAAAAAGGTCATTCGACTGTGAAATTTAACACATTCTTAAAAAGAGGAGTACATTAGATAACGAAGGCGATACCAGGATTCTGGTATCAATTCCAAATTTTTTTAATTCTCTAGGGAGGGAATAACTTATGGGAAAGGACAATAAACAAAAAGATTCAAACATTTATGTACAAATGGGAATCTTTGCAGCTATTTTATTTGTTTCTCAATTGATTTCTGATCTTTTTCCAAAGAGCTTCGTCGTACCAACTTCTTTGATTGCGATGGTTCTGCTCTACATTCTGTTGGCTTGTCACATTGTTAAGCTTCACCAAGTTGCTAAATTTGGTGACTTCATGATCGGCTTGATTGCATTCCTGTTCGTTCCATCAGGTATCCAATTGGCTGCCCACTTGGACATCATGAAGAAGGAAGGACTTCAAGATGTTATTGTAATTATCATCTCAACAATCATCCTTCTTGTTGTCATTGCTTACGTTGGTGCTTTGGTCATGGGTATTCACCACAAGATCACTGGTACCAAGGATGAAGACTAGGGGAGGCAATTAAATTATGGCTAATACGATTGTTACAAATCTAGCACTACCATTCACTGGTATTTTTATTTCATTAATCGTTTACTTAATAGGTATGTGGTTAACTAAGATTAGTAATGGTTTCTTCCTTTTCAACCCATTACTGGTTGGTATGATTTTAGGTATTGTTATCTTAGCTATCTGGGCTAAGTGCACCGGTTCTACGACCGCTGTCGTTTACAAGACTTACTACCTTCCTGGTGGTAACATGATTTTCTGGTTCTTGAACCCAGCTACCATGGCCTTCGCTATTCCTCTGTACCGTGTTAACGACGTGTTCAAGAAGTACTGGTTCGATATTATTGTTATCATGTTCGTCGGTGGATTTGTTTCACTCTTCTTGATTCAATTAGTATCTAAGCTCTTCGGTCTGTCAGCTGCTTCAACTGCTTCAATGTTGCCACAAGCTGCTACGACCGCCGTTGCTATGCCAATTGCTGCCGGTGTTCACGGTGTTCCTGCCGTTACTGCTATGGCATGTATTCTTAACGCCGTTGTTATTTACGCCTTGGCTGAATTCCTTATTAAGGTTCTTGGCCTTAAGAAGATGTCAGCTGTTGCCACTGGTTTAGCCCTTGGTTCTGCCGGCCACACCGTTGGTTCTGTTAAGGCTCTTTCACTTGGTGAAGTTCAAGGTGCTATGGCTGCCGTTGCCGTTGTTATTGTTTCATTGGCAATGGACATCTTGGTTCCTGTATACGCACACCTGTTCATGTAATTCCGGTTTGATTAAGGAGAACTGAAGTTATGTCTAAGAATCATCAAAAAGTTGTCCTTGTTGGTGACGGTCAAGTTGGTTCTGCTTATGCTTATGCCTTGGTTCAACAAGGTTTAGCTGAAGAATTAGCGATTGTCAACTTAAGCAAGGATCATGCTGAAGGTGACGCCATGGACCTTGAAGACGCAACTGTCTTCACCGCTCCAAAGGGTGTTTACCAAGCTGACTACGACGCTTGTGCAGATGCAGACTTAGTTGTTATCTGTGCTGGTGCTGCCCAAAAGCCTGGCGAAACTCGTCTGGACTTAGTAGGTAAGAACCTTGAAATCATGAAGCAAATTACCAAGAGTATTATGTCGAGTGGTTTCAATGGCATTATCGTAGTTGCTGCAAACCCAGTTGATATCTTGACCTACGCTGTGCAAAAGATTTCTGGTTTGCCAGCTAACCAAGTTATTTCATCTGGTACTTCACTTGACTCAGCTCGTTTGCGGGTTGCTTTAGCTAAGAAGCTCGGTGTTAGCCCATTAGATATCTCTGCTAATGTGATGGCTGAACACGGTGATTCTGAATTTGCTGCTTATTCAAGTGCTACTGTTGGTGGCCGTCCATTATTGGAAGTTGCTGACGAACTTGGGATTAGCAATGATGAATTGCTGAAGATTGAAGATGACGTGCGTCACAAGGCTTACGAAATCATTAATCGGAAGGGCTTCACTGCTTATGGTGTTGCTACCTGCTTAATGCGGATTTCTCGTGCTATTCTGCGTGATGAAAATGCGGTATTGCCTGTAGGTGCTTACATGGACGGCGAATACGGTATTAAGGATAACTACCTGGGTACTCCAGCAGTTATCAATGCATCCGGAATTGCTAAGGTAATCGAAGTTCCGTTAAATGAACGTGAATCCAAGGCAATGGCTGATTCAGCTGCTGCTTTGAAGAAGGTTGCTACTGACGGTATGACTAAGGTTGGCTTAGTTAACTACCTTTGGAAGTAATCATAAATAAGAAAGACGTTGCGGTTTACCGCAGCGCCTTTTTTTGGCTCTTCGCCAACTGGTGTTGATAGCTGAGAATTCAGCTTTATCGTCTT
The DNA here is from genome assembly GCF_001436045.1 of Limosilactobacillus frumenti DSM 13145. Lineage (GTDB taxonomy): Bacteria > Bacillota > Bacilli > Lactobacillales > Lactobacillaceae > Limosilactobacillus > Limosilactobacillus frumenti. The sequence continues at coordinate 289,321 of NZ_AZER01000016.1, read as the reverse complement.
TATGTCAAATACTGTTGATTTATTTGGTTATTTTAAGACTAGTGATGGGCAGACTTATTACATCAAGTTTGTGTTTACTGAGAATAACCAAAAAGTGGTATTTATCAGTTTTCATCTTGATTATTAAAGGAGGAGGTTTATATGGCTTACCAAAAGAACTTTACAACTACTTATACCATTAACGGGCATGAGTATACGGTAACGGCGCCAGCTCTTTTTGACAGTAATACCAATGAACTGATTCCAGATAAGAAACTGGATGATCAAGCTGCAGAAATAGCTCGTCAACAATATCGTGATGAAATGGGACTATTGTCACCTAAAGATTTAAAACAATACCGTGCTAAAGTTGGGCTATCTCAACGCAATTTAGCTGAACTAACTGGATTAAGTCCAAACACTATTGCACTTTACGAAGCGGGTGCATTTCCTACTAAAGCCAATAATAGAATGCTAAAATCACTCATTATTAATGATAATGTGCTTCAACAATATATTACTAATGACAAGAATAACTACTCCGATGAATTAGTTTCGAAGGTTAACTCTTATCTCAGTAAGGGTAACGATATTATTGAATCGCAAAAGAGCAGCCTAAGTTTATGGCTGTACAGTTAGCTAATTGGCTACGAGTTGAGAATTATTTTGAAAGAGAAGGAGATTTAAACATTGACCCGTTAACGCAAATGAAGGTCATCAAACTTCTTTACATTGCGTATGGGAGATTTTTAGCAGCAACTGGAAATAAGTTATTTTCTTCAACAATCGTTCACTTTCAATATGGCCCATTGATAACGGAAGTACATGATAAATTTAATGGTAAAAGTGTACTTGATATTGATAAGCCAGATAAAGAAGCAATGGATGACTATAATTTGGTTTCACAAGATGGTGAGATTGCAGATCTGTTAAGTAAAGTGAATGAAGATTACATTAACTACAATGCTGCTCGACTAAGTAAGCAAACTCATCAGCCAGGTTCACCATGGGATTTAACCCCAGATCGGCAAGTAATTAAGGATCAATTGATTTTTGATACATTTAAGCGTGGAATAGAAGAATAAAATATTGTGGAACATTTCTGACTTGAAGTGTTCCTTTTTTCGTTTAAATCCATTTACGAGTGTGGCTACTTGCGGTACAATTCAACCTATCCATGTAATGATGGGGGATTAAAAGATGAAAAAGTTAGTGTTGGTGATGATGGTTTGTTTAAGTGTTGTCTGCTTTGTTGTCCCGGAGGCGAACGCAAGCCAAATGCCTAATCATTACCAACGACAACAACTTCAACGGACCTTGGTCCATTCCAAGGCCAACGTGGTCTTACTGGTGAATGGTCAAACGAAACGGCAACCGTTAGTGCTAACCAATGCCACCGTTAATCCAAAATCAGCGCAGCACTTGACTGCCGACCGGCTGTTTCCGATTGGCTCTACGCAGAAGTGGCTGACCGGGTTAATGGTGTTACGGACTATTAAAGGTGGGCACTTAAGTCTGAATACCACCCTTAACCACTATTATCCGCAAGTCAATGACAGTAACCAGATTACCATTTGGCGTTTGCTGACCCATACTTCTGGGTTGGCCGACCAGGGACGATTTGCGCAACAAGTTCTTACTAATCAACAACAACAGGAATCGTATTCTTTGTCCCATTATCAATCCACCGGTGGGACTGGTTGGCAGTATGCTAGCATCAACTATGTTTTGCTGGCTGGGATCCTGTCAAAAATTAACCATCGTCCTTATCGTGAGCTATTAATTCAGGAACTTGCGCGGCCAGCTCACCTTCATGATCTGAAGTTTTATTACCAAATTCGCAATGCGCAGATGGTTCCTTCCTCATTACTGTTGACGGGGGACCAAAATAATGACTGGCAACACCTGCAGAGTCAGCTATCAACAACCCTCGGCGCTGGAGACCTGTTAATGACACCACGCAATTATTGGCAGTTGCTGAATTATTCACTGGATCATTACCGGCCGGAATTTCGGCAGATTGTTCGTACGAAAGTTAATACACCTAGTCACTACTTTGCCGGCTTTTATGTCAATGGTCCGCTGTTACATGATAACGGCACGGTGGATGGCTATACCTGTGTCGTCTACACCAACCGCTACCGCTCACTAATGCTTTTCTCAAATAGTCTATCCAGTCAACAGACTGACCAACTTGCTGGCCAGCTTGCCCAAATCTATTTCAACCAGAAGTAAAAATAAACAGGAAAGAGTTGCATTGCAATTCCTTCCTGTTTTTTGTTTATAGGATTGTCTTTAATTCACGTAGTGCGTGAAACTCAAAGGTTGGTTTCAACCGGGTGGTGTTGCGCTTGGCATCAGGATTAAACCAGGCCGTATCCAGGTGCGCATTCACGCCGCCTTGGATATCCGACGATAATGAGTCACCAATCATGACGGTGTTTGCTGGATTACCGTCAATTTTGTCTAAGACAATGTCGAACATTTGCTTGCTCGGCTTTTGCGCACCGACAATTTCTGAGATAAAAACACCGTCAAAGTACTGTCGTAAGTGGGCATCCTTCATTCGTGCCCGTTGAACGCGGGCTTGTCCGTTGGTGACTGCATAAATCGCGTAGCCCTTCTTCTTCAGATAGGGCATGATGGTCCGGGTTCCGGGAATTAGCTGGTGGTTGCCTGCCAGGAGGTCTAGGTAGTGTTCGATCACTTGCCGACCATCAACTTTCAACTGGTGGTAGACTTTGAAATAATCACCGAAGAGGTGGACTTGCATGGCTTGCCAGTCCAGCTCGCCACGCTCATACCGTTGCCACATTTTTACGTTATAGTCCTGGAAAGTTCGTTTAACTTCGGGTGTCAGTTGCAGGTCATATTCCGCAAAGAGGGTGCGGAGAGAATGATCTTCGGCCGCCCCATAATCTAGCAAAGTATCATCGAGGTCAAATAACAGGTTTTGGTAACGGGTCATTTTCCTTCCTCCCTAGATTAGATGCCGTTGCAGCGCATATTCGTATGTCGCTCCGTGAAGAACGAATGGCTTGCGTGACAAGTCCGTAAAGGATGAACAGCCGAGAAGGGCGAGCAGGCGGGGCAGTTCAACTTCCCAGCGGCTGATCTCATCATCTAAGGCGTCAATGCCCTGGTGTTGCAAGATGTTCAAGAAGTAACCAGCGACACCCACTGCTTGGGCGCCAAGTACACCGCTCTTAACGACGTCTAACGGCGAGCAAACGCCACCAGAGGAAATAATCGTGGTGGAATTAGAACGGCCTTGCCGGGCTTCCAGGAGGGACTCAGGGGTTGTTTGGCCCCAATCCAGTAATTCGTGAAGGTCCTCGTGGCGATTACGCCGGTTTTCGATATTGGCAAAGTTTGTCCCCCCACGACCGGAAACATTAATCAGCGTTACCCCCATGTCAGTTAGCGCCTGGATTGCTTCTTTCGACATACCGAATCCGACCTCTTTCACGATCACTGGCACATCTAATGCCCGTGTTAGTTGACTAATATTGATTAGCCAGTGGAAGTTGCGGTCGCCATCCGCCATGGTCAATTCCTGGACGGCGTTGACATGCAATTCCAGAGCGTCAGCATTTAGGGCATCAATTGCTGCTTGGGCCTGTTTGCGGGTTGCGGAAGCACTGAGGTTGGCAAATACCAAACCATCGGGATCTTCTCGCCGGACAACTTTAAATGAGTCTGCGGTTGCCGGATCCTTAATCATGATGCTAGCCGACCCCGTGGCCATTGCCAGGTGGTGTTTAGCAGCCACCTGGGCTAGTTTTTGGTTGATTTGGGCAGATTGTTTGCTGCCGCCAGTCATCGCTTCGATGTAGAAGGGCTGTTCAAGGGTTAATGGTCCTAATTGAACAGTGGTTGATACATCGGCCAGGTTAATCTCTGGCAGGGGATTATGCACTAGTTGCACGTCATCAAAGGGGTGCGTCTCATGATTTTTTGCATACAATTTAGCTGCGAGTGACAAGTGTTCATTTTTGCGTTGGGCATGTGGTGATTCCATAATAAAAGCCTCCAGTTGCAAAATTGGCGCGTCATGGTAAAAAACGTGACGTGCCAATGATAATTATTAAAAGTGATTTGCTAGGTGTCGTTGAACCTTGGTTTTAACTCTGGTTTTGACTGAATCAATGAAGTGAACGGATAGTGGTAGTTGTTCGATCTTATTAGCCGTCCAGGATTTCAAGACCTGCTTGAAATCGCTGTGGCGGTCGATCGCCACGATTCCACAGTCACCGCCACCAGCACCAGATGTCTTAGCAGCGCCGTTAAAGGCTTCCGCAATCTGGCAGAGCTGGTGAAGAGCCTCGGTTTCAATATGGACACCGGACTTGCGTCCAAGTTCCGTGAGTAGTTTACGGTTATAGCGAATTTCTGCCTGAATCTTGGCTAAGTCGGCGTCATGGAAACCATCAACCATCCGGGAGATGCAATGTTTGCTTTCTTCCAAGAAGTGGTGGTATTCGGCCTGTTGCTTAGCCTTGAATAGGGAGATCTTGTCAACTAACTGGGAGGTTGAGGCGGGTTTACCAGTCCAGCCGATCAGCAGTTGCAAGTTCTCCGGTGCTTGTAATGATTCGATCTTTAGGTCTGGCCATGGTAGTTCAACCAAGGTACGCAAGTCGAGGTACTGCCGTTGTTGGGCGAGCCATTGCCGGTCAAATGAGTGGTAGGCAATCCAACCGCCATAAACAGAAGCAGCGACATCACCTAAGGAACCATTACCTTGAACTTCAAAGTGGGCGATTGCCGCTAACTTAAAGATCTCGTCCTTGGTAACGGGCAAGTTGTAGAAACGGCACAATGCCTTGACTGTGGCGACCGTAACAGCGGCTGATGAACCAAGGCCGTACTTCTTACCGCTTTCGCTGTCGAGCTGGCTATCGATATGCAGGTCATATATCCGTAATTCGCGGGCAAAACTCCGTGCGTACTCTTCGGTGACCCGGATGGCAGACAGAATGTAAGAGAATGGGTTATCCCGCTTGTCGACGACCATTTGTTCACCACGCCGGCGCCATTGCAACGTATTGCTATGGTATTGGCGACTAATGATCTGGCCGACTTCGTTCGCACTTTCCTCAATTGAGCACGTCACGAATTGATCTAGTGCAACCAGAATCGCCGGATAACCATTTTCAACTACTGCGTATTCACCGGCAATGTACAACTTACCGGGTGCTTTTTCAGTAATCACTTTTCAAAAACCTCTCAATCAATTAATCATCAATTATTGTAACACCAGGTCCCGGTTGTGAGACGACTAAACGCTCGCGACCAAAGACGGGACTTAATTTATCTAAGATTGCCTGTCGGTCATGCCGGTCGTAAATCACCTTGACATTGGGACCAGCATCCATGGTGTAGTAAGCATTGATCCCACTATCCCGCAACTCATGAACTAAGCGAATTGCAGTTAATGTCTCCGCGTCAAAATATGTATAGGCAGGATCAGAGGACAGTGTTAGTGCATGCATCCGCATGGCGTTTTCTTCGGCAATGTGACCGATTGTTGGAATGTCACGGTCAGCAATTGCTTTTTTCATTGCCTTCATATCATCCACCACAACCTGTCGCCAAGCAGGGTAGTAAGGCGACGTCTCCACGGATGACTGCATGCCGGAACGTGAAGAAACCTTCTTTTTCTTGGTGTTCACGAGAATGGCCAGCATCTCAATTGGAAAATCGACTTGCTCCATGATGGGCTCCGCAAAAGAGGAGAGGTCATCGGTTCCCCGGTGCCATTCTACCAGGCCCCCATAAATTGACCGGGTAGCAGAACCAGATCCGCGTCGGGCTAACCGTGATAATTCACGCCGCGATAATTGTAAGCCGGCTGCTCCGGCTGCAGCAGTGGCTAAGGCCGCAAATGCAGAGGCGGATGAAGCCAGGCCAGCTGCCATCGGCACATGATTAGTAGATTGGACATAGGCGAAGTCATTTTTTCCGCTCAGCTGGCGCACAATGTCCAAGAAGGCGGTAATTTTTGCCTGCCCCTTGCCGCTGACTGCTTGCCCGTCGATAGTGATCTGATCAGCGGTCAACGATGGGTCAAATTCTACTTTGGTGGTCGCATAGAACTCATTGAGGGTTAAAGACAGGCTGTCGGTTTGCGGGAGCATTAATTGCCGATCGCGCTTTCCCCAATACTTTACTAACGCAATATTTGTATGAGCACGCGCGGTCGTCATGCTTTGCCTGCCTCACTTTCTTCAAGGGGTTGGAGCCAAACCTGTTTGGCACCGTGATTAGTTAAAACGGTCGCAATCTTCCGGGCGTCCAGTGCTGTTTGCGTAATCGCAAACATACAACCGCCGCGACCGCCACCGGTCAGTTTAGCACCGATTGCACCATGTTCACGGGCAACCTGAATTAAATGATCCAATTCGGGGGAACTAACGTTAAGCTCCGCCAGGTCGGCTTGGGCGGCATTTAATGACGTGCCGAGCTTCATCAACTCATTGTTGGTGAGGAACTCCTTGCAGGCCGTACTCAGTTTTCCGAGGTGGTCGATGTGCGCGACCGTTGACTGGTGATTATCCCGCAGTTGTTCTTGCACCGCCTCAATAGCTTCTTTCGTGGCCCCCTTGATTCCCGTATCTGCAATCACCATTGTTCCGGTCAAGTGCATCTGGAAAGGAGTACCTGCTTGTCCCTTGATAAAGAAGAGCGGCTGCTTAGAACTTACCGTTGCGGCATCGAGACCAGAAGGTGACCGGTGGGTGATTTCTTCTTCAATATCAGCTAATTGCAATAGCAGGCCCCGGTCCAGGGCTGCTTCATAGTAATCAAAAAAGGCGCGGACAATGGCGACCGCGGTAGCAGCTGACGATCCCATGCCGCGTTCGGCAGGAAGGTCAGACTCAATTGTCAGATTCCACGGATCATTTTGACCATGAAAACGTTCGATGAGGGCTTGAACTAATTTTTGAACACCGCTCATCTTATCAGGCAGGTCACTAATTGCGCCGGTGAAGTACTCACTAGCAATCGTGTGACCGTTCGTTGCAGGTGTGATGGTGGCGGTCATTTTGACATCCGGTAGTGGGAGGGCAATGGCTGGTTGTCCGTACACGACTGAATGCTCCCCAATTAAAATGATCTTGGCATGACTATGGCCGATGCCTAATTCCTTCACATTCAAAACCTACTTTCTTCAAAAAATTCCATTCTCCATCATATCCTAGTTTGCTGCTTTTGCCAAAGTTTCCCCATTAATTGTTACTATAATTTAATAATTCGGTGGTGTATCATATTAGTAGAATTTTCAGTTAATCATAATGAAACATGGTGATAGTTTGTCAACGAAAACAAATCATCGTCAGTCGAAGAAACGCCAACCACGTGGTCCCATCTATTCGGTGGTTGATCTTGAAACGACTGGCACTAGTGCACGCCGCGGTGATCGGATTATTCAGATTGGGGCGGTTCTTGTTCAGGATGGTAAGATTATTAACCAATTTGAAACGAAAATAAATCCGCGGACAACGATTCCCCGGTCAATTGAACAGCTGACCGGCATTCGTAATGGTGACGTCCGGCATGTCCCATTATTCGAAGATGTGGCTGGGACGATCTACAGTCTCTTATCAGGGACGATCTTTGTCGCCCATAACGTTAACTTTGATTTTCCTTTTTTAAACGGGGAACTCGAGCGGGCTGGTTATCCCGAACTGCCGATCAAGGCGATCGATACGGTAACGATGAGCCAGATCTTGCTGCCCACGGCAAAGAGCTACCGGTTACGAGACTTGACCGCGTCACTCGCCATTGAACACGACCACCCGCACAGCGCGGTTTCAGATGCGGAAGCGACCGCCCACTTATTAATCGACCTTTTGCAAAAGCTGCACCAGTTGCCCACTTTAACCCTGGAAAAACTTGTGCAGTTGAAACTAAAGTTGCCCCAACAAACCAGCCGTATGTTTGAAAAAGAACTGGCGAGTCGCGTTAACCATCCACTGCCATTACGCGATGACTTGTACGTTACGCATGGCATGGTCCTGCATAAGGTCCGGCCAGCTTCGAGTGCAGTTGATACACCTGTGCGTAAGTACCCGGCAACTAAACGTGCCAAGGTTAAATTGTTTGGTGACCAACTCACTTTCCGGCCTACCCAGTCGAAGATGATGAACGCCATTCATAAGAATTACACGAGTGAAGAACCACAGTCGATGATTGTCGAAGCAGGGACCGGAACGGGGAAGACACTTGGCTACTTGTTGCCTTTGGCGTACGCTGCCTACCCAGACAAGAAGATTGTTGTTTCAACGGCGACTAACCTCTTGCAGCAGCAGATTGCCCTGCAGGCGATGCGCCAGCTGGACCAGGTGCTGCCGTTTCCGTTGAATAGTGTTGTGGTGAAGGGAAACCAGCATTATTTAGACCTGGCCAAGTTTGTGCACTCCCTGGCCGTGATTGATGATTCTGAACTCGTTCAACTGTTGAAGGCCCAGATCCTGGTCTGGCTATTGTCCACGACCAGTGGGGATTTGGATGAACTGAACTTAAATATTCACCGGCTATCCTACTTGGCGGAAATTCGTCACCAAGGATTAAAGACGATCAGTGAACGGAATGAATTTTATCAGGATGACTTTCTGGTTCGGCGGGCGAAGCAACTCCATACCGCTAACGTCATCATTACTAACCATGCTTACCTAGTGGACCACGCGGAAGAGCTTGGTGATGGTACCCGGCGCCCATACCTGGTTATTGATGAGGCCCAGCACCTGAGTGAAAGTATCCTCCGCCAGTCACGCCAGACGTTGAACTTCCAACAACTGCGGACAGCGATTCATGTTTTGGGCGGCCTGGTAGCCCACAATGCCGACCGGAACCTGGTTGATATTTTTGATGATGATGCCCTCGGTTCCTACAATGTTGACCTGCTTAGGGATGACCTGCAAGCCGTTACGACTTCATTGGATGCGCTCCAGCAGGCCTTGTATCGCCAGTTCATGATGGACGTGCACACCAATACCAGTACTGAGTTGATTGAGCAACCATTGGATAATAAAGCCTTGTTGGCACTTTTGCAGCCCGATGGCACTGTGATGATGCAGTTGGAGCAGGCATTAGCCAATGTGCGATTGCACTTCTCAGCTTTGCACCACCTGTTTGTCCAGCAGGCGGACCGCTGGCTATTTTCTGACCGTTACCTGATGAGTCAGTTCCAAAGTCAGTGGCAATTATTAGTGAGTGCCGACCATACATTACGCGGCTTCACGACAACACTTGAGCAGCGCGGGGATGCGGCGGCTTTCTGGCTGACCATCCAACAGTCTTCCGAGCGCAGTTCGATGCAATTGTCCGGGGGCCTGCTCGCCGTGAACCACTACCTAACGGAAAATGTTTATCCGTACTTTGCCCAGCCACTGTTTGTCGGTGCAACGCTCTTTACGTCCAGTCGTTCCAACTACCTGTATGACCAACTCGACCTGGACCGGGACCACACCATTCAAAAGCGGTTTACTTCACCATTTGACTATGAACACCGTTCACAATTGTTGGTAGCCCAGGATGCGCCGGTTCCGGGGCGGAGTGACAATGGAAATTACATTCACTACCTGGCGCAGACCATTTATGACCTGACCAAGCATAATCGTTGTCAAACGATGATTCTTTTTAATTCCCTGGTGACGATTGAACAGGTTTATAGTCAGCTGCGTGAAACCGACCTCTTTGACCAGCGCGATATCCTTGCGCAGGGGATTACTGGTCGAAAAGAGAAGCTGCTGAAACAGTTTGCTTCTGGGACGTCTGCTATCCTGCTGGGGGCTTCCAGTTTCTGGGAGGGCATTGACCTTCCGAAGACGGCCCTTGAGATGCTGATTATCACCCGCCTGCCATTTGACGCACCAAATGAAATTATGACGCGGGCCTATAACGGGATGTTGCGTGATCAGGGCAAGAACCCGTTCTACCATGCTTCATTACCAAAAGCGACCATGCGCCTTCAGCAAGGGATTGGGCGGTTGCTACGGACACCGGATGACTTCGGTTGCGCTGTTATCTTAGATTCTAGAATTGCTTCGCGGCGATATGGTCATTCAATGCTCCATAATTTGCCGAAGGGGATGCCAGTCCAGACAGTGCCAACGAAACAAGTAGTGACGAATGCCCAGCGGTTCTTAGACGATTGGAATCATTCGTCAACGGCTGACAAGGGTAAATAGTTTTCCTTTCTCTGCTAATTTTTGGTATAATCAGAAAGATTATTGTTAAAGAAGGGACAGTTACATGCAAAGTCGTCGTGAAATCCAGCGGGAAAACAAACAGCATTCGGCTGGCAAGACCCTTAAACGCCTGCTGTATATTATTATTGCGGTGATCGTGGTCGCAGTGATTGGTTATTTCTTTGCCAACCAACCCCGGGCTAATGCGCGGCGGCAGACCGTCAACATTGCCAAAAAATATGCCCACCTGCATTCTCCCGGCCGGTTCTACATCTATAACCGGGAGAGTACCTATTACACCATCAGTGGTCAGAATAACCAGAATCAACCGATTTTAGTAATTGTTCCGCAGCATGGTGGTGATGTTCGGGTGGTTAAACAAGCAGCTGGCTTAAGCGCCAGTCGGGTTGAACAAATGACCCAGCAACGCCGGTCACCAAAGAAGATTTTGAAAGTGGCGCCGGGGGTCTTTAACGACAAGGTTGTTTGGGAAGTAACTTACCGTAATCACAAGAACCAGCTATGCTACGACTTGATTAATTTCAAGACAGGCAAGTACGTTCAAGAAATTAATAACTTGTAATTTGAAAGAAGAAGACCGGGCGTCAGCTACAGTCTTTTTCTTTTTGAAAAAGGAGGAATGGTGAATGGCAGAAAATGCATTGTTACGCTATCTGCAAGCTGGGCAGACCAGTGTTTCCAACTTGCTGTTGCATCATTATCATGATTTGGGGATGTCAACAGGCCAGTTAATGGTTTATTTAGAATTTAAGTCCTATCTGGATCGCGGAATTCTCGACCCGGACATCCGGAAGATTGCGAAGCACCTCGGGACAGATGATAACCAGGTCTTCAACGTCCTTCACCAAATGACGGTTAAGCAACTGGTTGTCCAGAAGACCCGTCAATTACCGGACGGGAAGGAAGACGCCATCTGGGACTTCACGCCATTGTTGACTAAGCTAGCGGACTTGAACCTTCAAGAAGCTGACCAAGCACGGACCAAAGAGAGTACTAACCAGCGGGTCACGACTTTTAATAAGATTGAAGCGGAGTTTGGTCGCACCATGTCACCCATGGAAATGCAGATCATCAATGACTGGTTAGATAAAGACCATTATCCAGCCGAAATCATTGCCTTAGCCCTCCGGCAAGCAGTTCTGAATTCCGCCTTGAGTCTGCAATATATGGACCGGATTCTCCGTAATTGGCAACGCCAGGGACTGAAATCCGCTCGTGATGTTCAAGAGCACGAACGGCAATTTGAGGAACGGAAGAGCCAGCGGCAGGGGCAGATTACGTCGCCTCAACCAGCAAAGGATGGGCCGAAGATTCCCATTTTCAAAATGAATAACCAGCACTAAATTAGAAAGGGAGCACCTCATGAAAAAGCAAAGTCATAACCCCGTCCTCAAGGGAATTGTCATTGCGGCGATTGCCTCGGTCATGTGGGGGATCTCTGGAACGACTCTCCAGCTGATTTCCCAAAACCTCGCCATTCCAGCAACTTGGATGTTGTCCATGCGGACCTTCTCTGCTGGGATTATCTTACTAGCTATCTCATTCGTCTTCTATGGCAAGAAAACCTTCCACGTTTTTAGCCGTCCTGATACAGCATGGTCAGTGGTTTCGTATGCCATCCTTGGTTTGATGGCTAACTTATTAACTTTCTACTATGCCATTCAAACAGGGAATGCTTCGGCCGCGACCATTCTCCAGTACTTATCACCACTATTCATCGTGATTGGTGGGGTCCTGTTCAAGCACCGGCGACCATTCCGTTCTGACGTGATTGCCTTTATTATTGCGCTTCTTGGGGTTCTCTTCTGTATTACCCGCGGGAACTTTACCCAGTTAGACTTACCGTTAGTTTCATTGTTATGGGGCCTTGGTTCCGGGGTTACAGCCGCATTTTATGTAGTGTTGCCACAACGGGCCGCTGAAGATAACCCACCTGTGGTTGTCCTTGGCTGGGGAACCATGATTGCGGGACTTCTCTTTAACCTCTACCGGCCATTCTGGATAAATCCACCACACATCAGTTGGGTCCTGGTGGCTTCAGTTGCGACGGTGGTCCTGTTTGGAACGATCTTACCATTCGGCCTCTTAATGGAAGCTACCCGTTTTGCACCCTCTGACGTGGTCTCGATCATGGATGCCATGCAATCAATCACAACCTCGATTCTGTCAGTGATTTTCTTCCACCTCCACTTGAATTGGGTGGAAATCATCGGAATTGCCCTGGTTATTATCGCGATCTTCATTCTCCAAGAGGGCCGACGACGCGCGTCATATGATATCCATTATTAAATGAAACAAAAAGCACGATTGAGCGATGATGCCCAGTCGTGCTTTTTAATTTGATACCTTGACAATGTTAAGAGAAGTGTTAAAGTTATACAGATAATTCAAAATGATAAGCGTTTAACAAAAAAGGGGGAGGAATTATTTTGGATTATAAAGAACGCAAGAAAATGTATAAAGTTGGTAAAAAGTGGGTAGTTGCTACTATAGTATCTACTTCTGTGCTGATGGGTGGGGTAGTTAGTGCCCATGCCGACCAAGTTACTACTAATAGTGATAATGCTGTTGTGACCAATACTGCTAGTCAACCTACTGGGTCCAGCTCTGATGTAACAAGTAACACCAGCACTAGCCCTAGTACAATTACTGGTGCCGTTCAAGTTCAATTAAAACAAAGCACTAATGTTGATACAGTACCTAGTGAAAACAATCAAAAAAAGTTGAACCCCTCTGCTGCTCAGGCTGTTAACAATGCGCATATTAATGTTAATAACTTGACAGAAGACCAAATTAATGAGCTGAATAAGATTAATTTCTCGAAGTCTGCTGAAAAAGGTGCTAAGTTAACCTTCAAAGATTTAGAAGGCATTGGCAATGCAATTGTTAAGCAAGATCCACGGTATACAGTTCCTTATTTTAACGCTAAGGAAATTAATAATATGCCAGCTGCTTATGCTGTGGATGCACAAACGGGTAAAATGGCGCACCTTGACGTGTGGGATTCCTGGCCAGTACAAGATGCTGTTACAGGATATGTTTCAAATTACAAGGGCTACCAGCTAGTAATCGCTATGATGGGGATTCCTAATACACCCTATGGCGACAACCATATTTATCTCTTGTACAACAAGTATGGTGACAATGACTTCTCACACTGGCGTAATGCGGGTTCAATCTTTGGTAACAAAGAAAACAATGTCTACCAAGAATGGTCGGGTTCTGCCATTGTGAACAACGATGGTTCAATTCAATTATTCTATACTTCTAATGATACTTCTGATTTTAAGTTAAATGATCAAAAGCTGGCTACAGCTACCCTGCACTTAAACGTTGATGATAATGGGGTATCAATCGCTAGTGTTGATAATAATCATGTTATCTTTGAAGGTGATGGCTATCATTACCAGACCTACCAACAATTTGCCGAGGGAAAAGATCGTAAAGATGATGATTACTGCTTGCGCGATCCACATGTAGTGCAATTAACAAATGGTGATCGCTACTTAGTATTTGAAGCCAATACTGGTAAAGAAGATTACCAAAGTGATGAGCAAATTTATAACTGGGCTAATTACGGTGGCGATGATGCCTTTAATATTAAGAGCTTCTTTAAACTTTTAAATAACAAGAAAGATCGTGAATTAGCTGGACTAGCCAATGGCTCGCTAGGGATCTTGAAATTAAATAACAATCAAGACAATCCAGAGGTAGATGAAGTCTACTCACCACTAGTATCTACATTGATGGCAAGTGATGAAGTTGAACGGCCGGATATTGTAAAACTTGGTGGTAAATATTATCTTTTCTCCGTAACGCGTGTTAGTCGGGGATCAGATACTGAACTGACTCAAAAAGATAATGCAACTGTCGGGGACAATGTCGCCATGATCGGTTATGTTGCGGATAATTTAATGGGTCCTTACAAGCCATTAAACAACTCTGGGGTTGTATTGACTGCTTCTGTTCCTGCTAATTGGCGAACCGCCACTTATTCATACTTCGCTGTACCAGTTGAAGGACACCCAGATCAAGTTCTGATTACTTCATATATGAGTAACAAAGATTTTGCTTCTGGTAAAGGTAATTATGCTACCTGGGCACCTAGTTTCTTGGTTCAAATTAATTCAGACAATACTACAATGGTATTGGCACGAGCTACTAATCAGGGTGATTGGATTTGGGATAATTCAAGCCGCAATGATAAAATGCTCGGTGTGCTTGATAAGAATGCTGCTAACAGTGCTGCTTTACCGGGTGAATGGGGCAAGCCAGTTGATTGGAGTTTAATTAACCGAAGTGCTGGTTTGGGATTAAAGCCTCATCAGGGAGCTGATCCATCAGAGCAACCAAATAATAAACCGGGTACTAATCCAGGCAATAAGCCGGGTACTAACCCTGACAACAAACCAGGTGATAAGCCAGGTACTAACCCTGACAACAAACCAGGTGATAAGCCAGGTACTAATCCTGATAATATTCCCGGAAATAATCCAGGACTAAACCCTCGTGAAACCCCTAATGAGGTACCAGGCAAATCAAAGATGCCTGGTATGACCAGTGATCAAAAACAATCAGAGAATAAACAACTGTTGCCGCAAACTGGTAATGGAAATGGATTAATGGCTTTATTTGCCGGATCACTTTTGGCAATGTTTGGTATTGCTACTGTTGAAAAGCAACATAATTAGCTTATTCTAATGGATTCAATGATCCTCTCGTAATATATAATAAAGTACACTAACAAGTTAAAACAAAATAAAATATAAGTCATGCATCATTATTCAATGTGAAGCATGACTTTGTTTTATAAAAAGTGAATTTGCTACTAGATAAAAGGATGGATTTATCTGCCTAGGTGGACCTAATAATGTTTTGTTGATATGAAGTGAATTAAGTTGCTTAATAGTTTCTGCTGTTAATATATTTTATTTAGTTATAAAAAGGTGCTTCACAGTTACTAGACCTAAATCTAATAATTGTGAAGCACCTTTATTCAATATAACTAATTATTACTAGTTAGTGATTATTATTTGGTTGCGTAGTGGTAGCAGGTGCAGACGAACTAGCAGGCGCAGAGGATGAACTAGCACTTGATTCCTCCGTCTTGCTAGAGCTGTTCAAGATACTTTCAACAGTCCGGCTTTCGGAGATTGAATTGCTTGATTCTGAGTTCTTCGATTCAGAACTAGCACTCGATTCATCATCGTCAGTCCAGGCACCGTACATCAAGGCCCACTTGGAATCCTTAATGACTAGTTGCCGTTTGCCGTTAACCCGAACGGCTTCCACC
Organism: Limosilactobacillus frumenti DSM 13145; assembly: GCF_001436045.1. Classification (GTDB taxonomy): domain Bacteria; phylum Bacillota; class Bacilli; order Lactobacillales; family Lactobacillaceae; genus Limosilactobacillus; species Limosilactobacillus frumenti. Next base: position 273,832 of record NZ_AZER01000016.1, on the reverse strand, counting down.
GTATCAGGCATCTTCCAATCAGAGGCGTGGTTCTCATTATCAAGGTATTGCATGATGCTCTTGTAAAGGAGAACCGCTGTCCGTTCATAAGCACTGTTAATGGCCCCATTATTGAATGGGTGATCAAACCCAGTCCAAACGGCGACAGAGTAGTTCTTCGTGTAACCAGCCATCCAGGAATCCATGACCCCAGATTGGTTAGAACCAGGGAAGTTGGTCGTCCCGGTCTTTCCGGCTTGGTTAACACCACTCATGTGCGCGGCCGTCCCCGTTGATTGACTGTTTGTGAAGACACCCTTCAGCATATCGGTCATCATGTAAGCAGTGGCCTTGCTCATGGCCCGCTTACCGGATGGACTAAAGTTCCGCGTCTTACCATCTTGGGTTGTGATCGAATCAATGTAGTATGGCTTGTAGTAAGTTCCACCATTTGCAAAGGCCGCATAAGCAGCAGACATCTTTAGTGGTGAGATGTACAAACCAATCCCGTTCTGGAGGTTGTATGGCTTCTTCTGGGAAATGCCGAGGCCCTTTAGGAAATCAGTAGCTCGAGAAATACCAACTTCTTGCAACGTCCGAATAGCGGGAACGTTCCGCGATTCAACGAGGGCGGACCGCATTGTCATATTACCCTTGTATTTGTTATCAAAGTCATGCAGAACCTTATCCGTTCCTGGCCAGTAGAACTTGGTATCAGAAACGGTCTTGAAGGTTGGCCATTGCAGGTATTCGATTGCCGGGCCGTAATCCATTAATGGCTTAGCAGCCGAACCAGATGACCGGTTTTCTTGGACAGCCCGGTCCAGGCCGTAGATAACGTTACCAGTATGCCGGCCACCCAGCATTGCAACCACTTGACCGTTGTGTGGATTCGTAACTGCCACCCCTGCTTGCATATTGTTACCTTGGAAAGCAACTTCATTATTAGCGGCATTGTACAAGTGCTTTTGGGCACCCAGGTCCATGTTAGTGTGGACTTGTAAGCCGTCCCGGTTAGGATCGTAACCCAATGCAGATAATTGGGTCATAACTTCCTTAACATATGGGTCAACGATCTTTTCCTTGACGTTGGTATCAGAAGATTCAACATCACCGTGGTTAGGGTCGAGGCCATCAGTCACACTATCTTGAGCAGCGCTTTGGGCTTGGCTCTTGGTAATGTAATTTGACCGCACCATCGCGTTCAAGACTTCATTCCGTCGTTCAGTGGCGTACTTGGTATTGGAAGCGAGGGGGTTGTAATAGGTTGGTGACTGCGGCATCCCGGCGAGTAAAGCCATCTGGGATAAGTCTAGATCATTCAAATTCTTACCAAAGTAATATTGAGCAGCGGTCTTCATTCCGTAGACTCCGTTACCCATGTAAACCTTATTAATGTAGAAGGTCAGAATTTGATTCTTACTAAAGTGCCGTTCCACGTTAATTGCTAACCAGGCTTCCTGGGCCTTTCGCTTGAAGGTCCGGTCAGATGCAGCGGTCGAGAAGACAGACAACTTAACCAGTTGTTGGGTCAAAGTGGATCCCCCTTGCATGCCATCGGACCGACCAATAATGTTGTTAGTGGCAGCACCGAGGATCCGGCGAATGTCAACCCCGTGGTGCTTGTAAAAGCGCCGGTCTTCAATCGCCACGACCGCATGCTTCAAGTTATCAGGAATCTGGTCTGCTTTGGCGTAGTCACGCTTTTGGGCCCCTAACCGTGAAATGACCTTGTCATTAGCATCATAAATAGTGGTGGTATTCTGACTGGCCAATTCGTTATATGACACCTTTGGGGCGCTCGAAGCATAGTAGAAGAAGAGGGCCGTTCCGGCGACAAACAATAACAGGATGACCCCGGCAACCCAGATCAAAATTCGTTTCAGCAGTGGCCCCTTACCACCGCCATTCCCGTCGTAATCTGAACTAGGGTAATTCAGATCTTCACGACGAGTTTCCTCGTTATTTGACATGATATTCTCCTTTACTCTTTATTGGCAATCATCTGGTCCACCGCATCGAGATAGGGGAGGCGGGGATTAAGACGGTAGTGAATTTGAAAACCAGCGGCACTGATATCTTTCAGTAGGATTGACTTTCTGCCACCGTCAGATTGCTGATCCCAGTACTTGAACAGGGTAGTTGCTGGTAATAGAAAAATTTGATCTAATTCGGTAAATTTAATGAATGCAAAGCAAATACCACCCTGGTCAACGCATTCACGCATGTGGCGGATTTGGTGGGGATGAAAGTTCTTTAATGGGAAGGAACGTTTATTACGGGTTTCCTTGGCATCAAAGTCAATGTAGTAACCCTTATAGACGCCATTGTAATCGGTCGTTGATGGTCGGCGGAAATAGGCCTCCCGAATGACCGCGGCGCTTCGTTTGGGATAATCAACCTTCACTAATTGGATTGGTGTGGGTTTCTTATGGATCACAGCAATGTGGTTAGCTAGGTAATACTGGTTACTATGGTTGATTTCATCTTCCAACGACATTCCTCGCTTAGCGTAAATTGACTGGTGAGGAGTCGGCAGATCACGAGAAGCAGAATAGTGTTTCCGTGGCTGCTGACCATTGGGATAGTGAATTGTCATTATTGCTCACTCTCCTAACTAGATGTATTATACCAGAGAAAGTTGTGAATGATTGATACAGAAATATTACGGAGGACTTTTTATGCACCGAATTTGGGTTAGTGGCTACCGGAGCTATGAATTAAATGTGTTTAAGGATGATGATCCCAAAGTTACGGTAATTAAGTCGGTCCTCCAGCAGGAACTCCATCAGCGGTTGGATGCCAGTGACGATGAATTTTGGTTAATTACAGGTCCCCAATTAGGGACAGAACAATGGGCATTAGAATGTGGCCTAGCCTTGAAGAAGGACTACCACCAGCTTAAACTGTCAATGATGTTGCCCTTCACTGAGTTTGGCCAGCAGTGGAACGAAGCTAACCAGGTCAAATTAGCACAATTACGTGAACAAGTCGACTTTGTCGCTTCAACTAGCGATCATCCTTACCAATCACCCCAACAACTTCGTAATTACCAACGTTTTATGCTCACTCATACCGATGAGTGTTTATTGATCTATGATCCTGATCACCCGGGCAAGCCCAAGTATGACTACCAGGCGGTTAAAAAATATGGTGAACGGAACGATTACCGCCTACGCGTAATTGACTTTGATGAGCTCCAAGAAGCGGCCACCGAATGGGAAGAGCGCGAGCGTGAGAAGAAAATGAGCGAACATGGTTATTAATAGTAGATAACGATTGGGCATCGAATAGTAGTTTCCTATATATAAGGAAAAAGTTGTGTGAGGGATTAATCCATTAATATCCGTTAAAGAATTAGCTATCAGTCAGATTCACTCTTGAAATTGCCAAATCGTTTCGGTATGATTGTTATTGTATTTGAAATCAAGCAATTGAGGTGTCAATCTTGGATAACATTAAATTTACAGCACAAGATATTTTGCATAAGCAGTTTAAAGAAAAGAACATTGGTAAGGGTTATGATGAAGCCGACGTCGATTCTTTCTTGGACGATGTTATCAAGGATTATGATACTTTTAATAAGGAATTGGATCGCCTGAACAGTGAAAATGAACAGTTACGGGCAAAGGTAGATGAATTGAACCGTCAAGTTGAAGTCGGCTCTTCAATGAATAACGGTGCCGCTGCCAGTCAACCAATTTCCAACGCCACTAACATGGATATCTTAAAGCGTCTTTCCAAGTTGGAACGCCGTGTCTTTGGTACCCAAATGAACAGTGGCGACGAAGGAAACGATTCTCATTTGCTTTAATTTTAAAAATTAACATTTTGCAAGTTTTGGGTAATTGAGCATAGCCATGCGCTATGTTAGGAAGGTCCATGCTCGCACAAGCTGCGATGCTTGTAGTGTTTGTGCTCGCTGAAACGATAAGGCGGGGCACCGATTCATTCGGTGACGGCGGAAAAAACGGCTACGGTTTTACTATGCCTGAGTATTCCTGAAAAGTGCCACAGGGACGACCTAACTAGGAAACTAGCTAGATGGAACGCGGTAAACCCCTCAAGCGGTAAACCCAAACTACGGTAGGGGAGCTTTGGATAACAAATTGAAGTGATTCCAGGGGAGAGCATTTTGCTCTGAGATAGATGATTACCTCGGTATAATCATTGCCTGATGGTTATACTACGACAAAACATGGCCTACAGATTCTTGCAAACAGGCGCCCGGGTTCGTCCCGGGTTTTTTATTAGCACTCAAAGTATTTATTTACTTTAACTTAAACAACAAAACAACATATCGAAAGAGAAAAATTTAGAACTACTAAATGACATAACTAGTTGGGTGCTTTTTGGTACGTAGATCAGCAATCGATTCATCGTAATCGTATTGGTAAAACTTCCTTTTATTATTCGATACCCAAAAATTACTTATTCACTTATCTCAGTGGCAAAAAATGTGAATAAGTTTTCTAACGATGGTTCAATATAATAGAGATATGTGGCAAGACGAGCTAATAATTACTACAATTCCCCGCAAATTCGGTCAGGAAATACTTAGTTAATTTTATGATGATTTACAACGACGATTACCTGCAAAGCAACTTTTTGTGATTTAATAATTGGAGTTTCTGGTTGTTGACTGTTTAGTTGTAGTAAATAAGGTATTGTTCTTCATGATGTTTCTTCTCCTTAGTTCAAAATGGTTTATTTTTATGTATCTTTACCATTTTTTACTACTTAAACACATTTTGGGAAAGAAAATTATTATATAAAATTAGGAAAATATTTCACTTATCGCATATCATCCATTTTTAAATTATTTGTAAGTAAAATACTCAATTTTATACTTGACATAAATTAATTTATACTTTATTTACTAATAACGATGAAATAATGTTTCCAAGCCTTAGTCGTGTTTGGAGTATCGTTTGATGAATAAACTTTATTCATTTAAATTTTACAACCATTGGTCTGAAAGTGCAGGTTACCTTCAAAAAGTAACGTAGAGTGATAAAACTGTTAAAAACTGTTGAACTTTAAGGAAAACTTTAATATCATGAGAGATGATTCAAAGTAATTATTGGATCCAATTAGTACTTTTTATATGTTTATTCAAAGGGAGAATAATAGAATAGCCAGAGTAATTTTAGAATAACTAGTAGAATTCATTTCTTTTAAAACTGATGGACACAAATAGGGGGAAAATCAGAGCTGGTCTAGTTTATTATCAAGTATCAATTCTGCTTTTTTTGTTACATGTAGGTAAATTTCTTTTGTAGTTTGGGCATCTTTATGACCGACACGGGCTTGAATCAAGTATAAAGGAACGCCTAATTCTGCTAACTTAGAGATATGGGTATGGCGAAAAGTATGTAGGGATAAGTGCTTACGGATACGAAGGTCCTGCTTAGCATGATGGAGCCATGTATTAAGAACTGTGTTTCCTAGCGGCTTACCACGGTCAGATGTAAAAACGAATTTTGCAGGTGAATCATGACTTTTCATCTCATTAATGCATAATTGAATAGCTTGTTCTGGAAGAACTACATCGCGAATACTTTCAGTTGTCTTAGGGCTTGGCTGCTTTTTACCTTGAACTAAAGTGCCGCGGACTGCCGCAATTACTTGTCCGTGGCTATTCGGGTAAATATTTTTTGGATATAAAGAAGCTGCTTCACCGTACCGCAATCCGGTTAAATAGAGGAATTCACAAAAGCGTCCATAATGTGGAGAACGCTGATACATATAAGAAAGCACGGCTTTTAGTTCTTCATCATCGAGGAAATTACGTTCTAGGTGATTTCGTGAAAAATTGTAGTGATAATTTATCTGGACATTATTAAGAGGATTACGGTTAAGGTACCGATGTTGCATCGCAAACTTAAAAATATTGTTGAGAGTTCCCCGAAACTTTTGCACGGTCGAATTTTTATAGTGGTGAACGTAGAATAAGTTATCAAAGTAATTCATGAGGAGACACGAGTTGATTCTTGTAATGATTGTGTCGTTGCCCAAATCATTAAGAATATGTTTAGCACGGCTTACATTATTCCGATAGGTATTGAACTTGACTCGCGGTCTGAAATAATTTAACCATTGGTGGACCACTTCAACTAATGTTATCTTTGGTTTTAATATTTGATTACCAGCCACTATCAGTCGTTGGTTAATGCGTTTTGATAATACCAAATGAGCTTGCTTTCGAGTATGACAGTTATTGCGATTATATGTGACGCACACGCGTCTGTATTTGTCTGTTAAAGGGTCTTTGTATTGTTCAACAAACTTAAATCGGTGGTTTGTTCTTTTTTCAATCCACATAAGAATTATCCTTCCTGCTTACCCCTGCAATTATATTGCAGCGTCGCAATTAAAAAGTGAAGCAATAATCCTTAGCTGATCTAGCTCCAGACGCGGGCCAATAGTATAATGATGATAGTAATTTGAACAAGGAGTAATATAATTTGCAAACATACCAATTAATGGCGACCGCGGCTTCTGGAATTGAGGCCCTTGTCGGTAAAGAACTAAGAGCTTTAGGATATGACACCCAGGTTGAAAATGGTCGAGTGCGGTTCACTGGGACAATGCATGATGTCTTGACGGCAAATGTCTGGTTACGAACCGCTGATCGAATTAAGATCATTGTTGGTGAATTTCAAGCAACGACCTTTGATGAATTATTTGAAAAGACTCGGGCTTTACCTTGGGAGAGTCTCTTGCCAGTCGATGCAGAGTTCCCAGTTGAAGGGAAAAGTCACCGTTCACAATTGCATAATGTCCCGAGCGTGCAGGCAATTGTCAAAAAGGCTATTGTTCGGCGGATCAGTGATGTTTATCATCGGCGTACGCGGTTGCCTGAAACTGGCGCTTTATATCCGTTAGAAGTTTCGATCGTTAAGGACCATGTCTTACTGACTCTAGACACAACCGGTGACAGTTTATTTAAACGTGGTTATCGGAAAGCCAAGGGTGGCGCTCCACTAAAGGAAAATATGGCCGCTGCTTTAGTAATGCTTGCTCATTGGTTCCCTGATAATCCGTTTGTTGATCCGGTTTGCGGGTCAGGGACGATTCCAATTGAGGCGGCGTTGTATGGTCATAATATTGCGCCGGGGATTAATCGGCCATTTGTCTGTGAACAGTGGGTGAACCTAGTTCCCGATGGGATGTCAGATGATGTTCGGGATGAAGCTGATAGTAAAGCTGACTACGACGTAAAATTAGATATCCATGGTTATGATATTGATCAGAACATGGTTGATATTGCCCAAGAAAATTGTCGTGCTGCTGGGCTTACACATGATATTACTTTTAAGCAGCTCGCGGTTAAAGACTGGCGAACTGATCAACAGAATGGGGTAATTGTTGCCAACCCACCATACGGGGAACGGTTAAGTGATCAGGAAACTGTGCGGGACTTGTACTGTCAAATGGGGCAACTTTATCGACCGTTAACTAGTTGGAGTAAGTATATTTTGACGGCTGATTTAGAATTTGAAAAGTTCTATGGTGCGAGAGCAACTAAGCGCCGTAAGCTTTATAACGGGGCTTTGCGGACCGACTTGTTCCAATACTGGGGTAAGAAGGTTCGGTAATATTATTAAATAATAATGCACATATCAATGGAATAATTTGCCATTGATATGTGCATTTTGCTTTAAAAAAATTTAAAATTTATCGTTTCACAAACAATTTGATTGACACAATACATTGTATTTAATCATAAAAACTGCAAGAAAGTCCATAAAATAGGCGAATTGTTCAGTTTATAGTAATATAAGTAAATTCTTAAAAAGTGGCATAAGCACCGTGATTTCGGCGTTTTTTGAAGTTGTATAATAACAGTCAGCATAACAACACAGAGGAAGCGTCTAGCATGACTGACAAGCAAGTTCAAAATGTTGATTTACACCATCATTATCATCATCGTCACCACCATCATCATCACCGGCATCATCGTCGGATGTCAAAGGGATTACGAATCCTTTGGTCCGCAATTGGCGCATTGGTTGTGGTGGCGTTAATTTTTGCCGGGGTTGCTTGGCATAATATTAGTGTTACTTCCAATGATATGTATAGCAAATCTGGTGCTGATGTTAAGCGGAACGCTAATCAAGTCTTGGCACAACGGAAACCAGTTTCTATCCTATTATTGGGAACTGATACCGGTGCATTGGGTCGTACTGATAAAGGGCGGACTGATACTATTATGATTTTGACAGTCAATCCCAAAACTAAGACCACCACAATCGTCAGTCTGCCACGGGATATGAAAGTTAACCTTCCTAACTATCCGCAATACTCTCCATCAAAAATCAATGCGGCGTATACATATGGCGGTGTCAAGGAAAGTATTAACACGATTCAAAAGAAGTTCAATATTCCAATCGACTTCTACCTACTTGTTAATATGAATGGCTTGGAAAAAGCAATTAATAAGGTCGGTGGTGTCAATGTTACTTCACCAATCTCCTTCAGCTTTGAAGGGAGCACCTTCCAAAAAGGAAAGACATACCACCTAAATGGTCAACAAGCATTGCGGTTCAGTCGGATGCGGCATGAAGATCCAAATGGTGATTATGGTCGTCAGCAGCGCCAGCGGCTAGTTATAGCAGCCTTGTTGAAGAAGTCGGTCTCCTACAAGACGGTCTTGAATAAGAGTTTCCTGAATTCCATTTCTAACAGTTCACAGACAGACCTGAGTCTGCACGATATGCTTCAATTGGCTCGTCATTATCGTAGTGCCCGTGCTCATGTGGTTCAGGATTACGCTGACGGTGATAATGACAACGAGGGTGGTACCTCTTTCCAAGTCGTCTCACATGATGAAACACAACGAATTACGAATTTACTACAAAATAGTTTGAAATAATAAGGAGTTTAGCAGTGAATAACAATAATTCTGAAGCAACGACTAATCGTGATAACCAAATTGACCTTCACCGGTTAATCGTTCTTTGTCGTTCGCACATTAAGTTAATGATAATTTGGACCTTGATTGTCGCGGTATTTGGCTTTGTGGTTGCTGAATTTGTAATCATTCCCCAATATACTGCTTCTACGCAAATCTTGGTTAACCAGAAGCATGGCAACAACAGTGATCAAGCTTACAATAACCAGCAAGCTGATATTCAAATGATCAACACGTATAAGGATATCATTACCAACCAGGTTATTCTGAAGGAAGCAAGTAAGCAGCTTGATAATCCAGTTGAGGTGATTACCCCAGCGCGGAAAGCTGTCTATCGGGAAAATGCGGCTGGACGGAAAGAACTTATTCGTGCATCACGGCCGGCAGTGGTTAAGCAGGTTCGTAATAAGTCTTACCATGTCACTACTGCACAATTGAAGAAGGCTATCTCAGTTCAAACTCAGCAAAACTCACAGGTATTCAGTTTGAATGTCAAGACAAATAATCCGCAAAAGTCAGCTGCAGTAGCTAATACCGTCTCATCTGTTTTCAAACGTAAGATTAAGAAGATTATGTCGGTTAACAATGTGACGATTGTCTCTTATGCCTCGGTTCCATCATCACCGTCATTCCCGAATAAGAAGCTATTTACTTTAGCAGGTGCATTATTTGGCCTGTTGGGTTCATTTGCTTATATTCTTATTAAGGATCTGACGGATACCACTATTAAGAGTGATGACTTTATGACCAGTGAGTTAGGATTAACCAACTTAGGAGCCGTTAGCCATATTCATATGGATTTGGTAAATGAACGACACAGTAGCAAGCATAGTCATCGACGTGTATAGGGAGGTCAATTGTGGTTAATTTATTTCGTAAGCATTCTCGAGTAGATAACAATAGTATTCATAATGGCGTTAAGTTGATCACGGTGGCTCAGCCTAAAAGTGTAATTGCTGAACAGTTTCGGACAATTCGGACTAACATTTCATTTATGGGTATTGACCGGCCAATTAAATCTCTAGCTTTTACGTCAGCTAATGTTAGTGAAGGTAAGTCCACTGTCGCTGCTAATATTGCCGTTGTTTGGGCAAATACTGGCAAGCGGGTTTTGTTGATTGATGCCGATTTGCGGCGACCTACGTTGCATAAGACGTTTAACCTCAGTAATCAGGTGGGGTTGACAAGTATTTTAACTGCAGATGAAGAAACTGTTGACATTACCAGTATGGTTCGTGGAACGGATGTCAACAATCTCTCGGTAATAACATCTGGGCCAATTCCGCCAAATCCGGCAGAGTTGCTTAACTCAAAGCGGATGCGTTCACTTCTTAACGCTGTGCGGAATGCCTTTGACGTTGTTATTTTGGATGTTCCACCTTTATTAGAAGTTTCTGATACGCAAGCTTTAATTAGTCAACTAGATGGCGTTGTTTTAGTCGTAAAGGTTGGTCAAACTCAAAAGATCGCTGCTAAACGAGCTGTTGAATTAACTAAATTGTCAAAGGCCAGACTACTCGGCTACGTCATGAACGATGTTGGGCGTGGCGGTGATTCCGCCTATGGATATGGTTATGGATATGGTTATGGTTATGGTTACGGATATGGCTATTCAACTGATAATAAGTAAGGACTGATCATTATGGTAATGGTTGACTTGCATTGTCATCTTCTTCCCGGAATTGATGACGGGTCAAAAAACATGGGTATCTCATTACAATTAGCGCGTGAGGCAGTTGAAAATGGCATCACACATGCCTTGTTGACTCCTCATCATATGAACGGTCGTTTTGTCAATCACAAACAAGACGTGATTCAGTTAACTGATCAGTTTCGTCAGCAGTTAGCCAGTCATAATATTCCATTAACGGTTTTTCCCGGCCAGGAAGTTAGGATTAATGGTGGGTTAATTGAAGCGTTAGATAAGGATGATATCCTATTTGCTGACGAAGGCAACCGTTACTTAATGTTGGAATTTCCAGATGATGATGTCCCTCATTACGCCAGTCAAATGATTTTTGAATTGCAACAACGGGGAATTACGCCAGTGATTGTTCACCCTGAAAGAAATACAAAAATTATAGCACATCCAGAATTGCTGTATGAATTATTACAGAAGGGATGTTTATCTCAAATTACCGCCAGCTCTTATGTTGGCACGTTTGGCAAGAAGGTTGCTAATTTCAGTCAACGGTTAATTGCCAATGGCCAGGGGTATGTCTTTGCTTCCGACGCTCATGATTTACCGGGACGCAAATATGAAATGCGACAGGCATTTGGAAAGATGAGTCAAGAGTTCGGACGATCACTTGCAGAACAATATGCGGATAATGCCCGTTCCATTATCAATGGTGAAGATGTTTTGAGTAATGATATTCGTCCACTGAAGAAGAAAAAGAAGTTTTGGCTATTTTGAATTATCTTAGGAAAATAACTTATTTTAGGGGATTTTAAACCAGAAAAGAGGGGTAAGCAATGCAGATGATCAATGAGGAGGATCTGGATAATCAGCATTCATTTCACTGGTATCGTGACTTTTTTAAACGTTTATTTGATATTGTTATTAGCCTAATTGCAGTAATCCTACTAGCTATCCCAATGCTTTTTATTGCTATTTGGATTAAATTGGACTCACCAAACGAACCAGTTTTGTTTAAACAAACAAATACGGATTGGGAAAAATGATGTACCATTCACAATACTGAAGTTCCGATCAATGAATAAGAATGCTCCTCATCAGATGGCTACTGAAAATTTTGATAATCCTGAAAAGTACATTACGACTGTTGGAAAAGTTATTCGAAAAACTAGTTTAGATGAATTACCACAGCTATTTAATGTATTAAAGGGCGATATGAGTATTATTGGGCCTCGTCCGTTGATTCCTGCTGAAAAGGATGTTTTAGCAATGCGTGATGAATATGGAGCTTCACGTATTCTTCCTGGTATTACTGGACTTGCACAAGTTCATGGGAGAGACGAAGTCACTGATGAGAACAAAGCTTCATATGACGGTAAGTATGCGTTGAATATTAGTCTTTTTCTAGATATTTCTATCTTTTTTAAGACAATATTTGATGTAATTCGTAGTCGAGGTATTCATGAAGGGAAACAGTAGTTTTGGAGTAAATAAAAAATGAAAATAATGTATTGTATTACTAGCTCATCCTGGGGTGGTGCCCAGTTGCATGTATTGGAACTATGTAAAGATCAAATTAAAAGAGGAAACCAAGTTATCTTTGTAGTAGGAAATGAAGGGCCTCTTTTGACCAAGATAAAATCTATTAAGGGAGTCAAAATAATTTTATTGTCCTCCTTAAAAAGAGAGATTAGTCCTATTAGTGACGTTAAGGCTATTTTTGAATTACGAAGATTGATAACACATGAGCATCCTGATATCCTGCATTTGCATTCTTCAAAGGCGGGAACAATCGGTAGATTAGCTTGTATTGGGTTGAGAAGCCGAACAAAAGTTATCTTTACAGTTCATGGATGGGCTTTTACTGATGGAGTACCTTCTGCTTTTAAACGATACGTCTATAGATTAATCGAAAAATACGTTTCTTCATTAACAACTCTTTTTATATGTGTTTCAGAGTATGATAAGAAAATTGGACTTAGAGATGGAGTACTAACTGATAAATCAAATGTTGTTGTTATACACAATGGATCATATAAACCCCAAAGAACTGATGTTAATTTGTCAATCCATAATCCTTTAAGATTAGTTATGGTTGCCAGATTCTCTGAACAAAAGAATCAAAAAATGCTAATAAATACTATGAGTAAAATTGACAAAGGCCTTTGGAAGTTGACATTTGTTGGTGATGGAAGTACATTAACGCAATATAAAAAATTAGTAAGTAAACTAAATCTTTCTTCAAATATTAATTTTGTTGGATTTAAGGATGATGTGTCCCCATATTTAATAGAAAATGATGTTTACATACTTACTTCTTTTTATGAAGGCCTTCCGATTAGTATCATCGAGGCGATGAGTTATGGCCTTCCTATCATAGCAAGTAATGTTGGTGGAAATTCCGAACTAGTAAAGAACAATATCAATGGTTATTTGGTCCAATCGCAAAGTGATCTAGAGAAGAGTATATTGAAATTAATAAAAAATCCTGCAAATGTAAGAAGCATGGGAAAAAATAGCTTGGAAATGTTTAATAATTATTTCACGCTAGACCATAATTTAAGAAGCATTAATGCTGTATATGATAAATTACTTAATAATTAATATTTGACAATTTCACGTGCAGGTTGCATTTTTAATGAAATTTATCCAAGTGATTAGCATGAATAAATAAAGTTTAGAGGTCAACATGTTCTATTATTGCATTTTCTTTATGTCAAGTCTTTTTATAGGAATTTCTTCTTTATTCAATAAGCGAAAAAGTAAATTCTTTCAAATATTATTTGTTATGTTGGGAATACTGGTTCTTGCTTTAGTTAGTGGCTTACGTGATTATTCCATTGGGACGGATACAGTTAATTATAACCTGTTTTATAACTATGCTAATACGGCAGCCAATTTGGTCCAGTATTGTGGTAGCTTAAAGCATATTAGCGGAGTGGAATATGGCTTTTCAATTATTTGTTATTTTGTAGCAAAAAGTGGTTTGAGTCCTCATGTATTTTATTTTTTATGCCAATCCTTGATAGCATTAAATGTTTTTTTAGCATTAAATATAATGTCTAGGAATCTCAGCGTTACTTTAGGCTGGATGACCTATTGCTTTATGTTTTATACGTCCTCTTTTAATATTTTGAGGCAAATGATTGCACTTTCTTTTATATTATTAGGAATAGCCTATATGTATAGGAACCAGAGGATTAAATCAATATTGTTATTTGCAGTAGCCTGTCTTTTCCACAATTCATCAATTATTGGAATACTAATTTTCTTAACTGGGTATAGTGTGATGAAGTTTAAGGATAAGAAAAAGTTAGTCATTGCTATCGGCATAATTACTGCATTAATTCTTTTACTTCCCAAAACGATTGGTTTTTTAAACTTTGGGGGACTCCTTAGTGATAAATATTCCGAGTATTTGGTTGGAAATGTTAAAGTTCCAATTTTATTAACTGGAGCTATTAGACTGCCAATGATTATTTGCATGCTTTGGTGCATTATTCATAATAAAGAAAATAATAAGAGAGCTGATATATTTATTTACTTACTTATCGTTTTTGAATTAATAATGATACCTTTACAAAATATTTCTCCGGCTGTTGCCAGATTATTATTAGTTTTCGGGATTGCAAAGGTCATAGGATATCCTTTGATTATTAATAATATGTTTAGAAAGCCTACATTATCAAAAATCATAATCCAACTATTGTTCATTATTTATTTGGGCTTAATTTTCTATATTCAGGTTATCCAAAATAATAATGGAATGGTTTATCCTTATATAATAGCAGTAAATAGTTAGTCATTTGGTGTTAAAGAGATTGTAACTTAAGGAGGCATAACGTTGCAAATAGAATCGACACCTCTTATTTCAGTAATAATTGGTGTACATAATCTTTCCCCAAGGTGGATGAATGCAATAAAATCATTGAAAGACCAGACGTATACAAACTGGCAGTGTATTATTTGTGATGATGGTTCAACGGATGGCTCATATAGTAAACTTAAGAATCTAGAAAAAGAAGATAGTAGATTTACAGTAATAAAAAATGAGTATAATTTAGGCTTAGCATCTGCTTTGAATAACTGTATTAAGCATGCTGATGGTGAGTACGTTGCTAGAATGGATGATGATGATGTTTCTTTGCCTACACGCTTAGAGATTGAAGTCAAGTTTCTACTCAATAATTCTAACTATAGTTTTGTTTCTACTAGTTATTTTATAGATAATGGAGAAACTTTAATAAAAAAAGACGCTATAAATACTCCTTCGATAAATAACTTCTTATGGACTTCACCGTTCTTGCATCCAGCAACGATGTTTAGAAAACAGGATTTACAAAAGGTTAATGGGTATACAGAAGGCAAGATTACCTCCAGAGCTGAGGATTATGATTTGTATATGAAGCTATACTCAAATGGGTATTATGGATATAATATTCCAAAATATTTATATAAGTATTATGTTGGTAAAAGAGAAGTATATGCCAAATCAAAATATAAATATAGAATTTATGAGTCTATTGTTAGATTTAATGGCTTTAGAAGACTGAAAATACCTTTTGTAAGGTATTTCCCTTTTGTATTAAAACCTTTAATTATTGGTATTTTACCTAAAAATTTAGTTTATAAAGTTAGAACGAGGCATGATGAAAAATATAACAAAAATAGACGAAGTATATAATAGATTTCTATTAAATGTTGCAAAGATTAACAGGAAGTTAAACCTTTCAGTTAGTTTTAGGAAAAGATTCAATATGATGAGACATAAATTAATTCTAAATAGAATTAGTTCGTACTTACTTGAAGCCCTTCATGACACTGATGTAATCGATTTTAAACAAGAAAGTGAGAACAATGGTCCAATTTGGGTTTTTTGGTGGCAAGGGAAAGATGAAATGCCGTTAATAGTAAAGAAATGTTATAAATCAGTGTTAAGGTATGCAGGTGATAGACAAGTTATATTAATCAATAAGCGTAATTTCAGAAAGTTCACTGATATATCTAACATAATAATTGATAAAGAAGAAAAAGGTATGATAACCCTAACTCATTTTTCTGATATATTGCGGTTTAACTTATTAAAGAATTATGGTGGTCTTTGGCTTGATGCAACAATGTTTGTTACTAGTGAGATTACCGAAAAATATTTCAGTCCAATATTTACTTGTTCTGGATTTCCAAACGATGATTATTTTTTTGTAGCAAAGGGAAGATGGACCGGTTTCCTAATAGGAGGTTGTAAAGGTTCTGAGATATTTGTATTTATGGACAACTTCTTTAAGAGATATTGGTCTCGGAATGATTACTTGATTGACTATTTTTTAATTGATTATGCATTGTTTTTTGCTTGGAAGAACAATTTGAGTAATTTTTATAGCTTTACTAGTAAGACTAAGAAACTCAACAATCCAAATTTATTTGAGTTATCAAAACTTTTGAATAAGCCTTTTAACCTTGAAAAGTATAATTCAATACTAAAGGACACGGAAATGTATAAGCTTTCTTACAAGAAGAATTTGTCACATAATGAAAATTCTTTTTACAATATAATCATAAACAGTGATGTTAATTTACCTATACACAATTAAATAAAGGATTATTTTAGTAATGGCATACACACTTTCTATAATTATCCCCGCTTATAATGCAGAAAAAACAATTTCAGCATGTTTAGATTCAATTATTAATTGTTTTCGGGGGTTATTAAAAAAAATTGAGATTATAGTTATTAATGACGGTTCTACGGATAATACTTTGAAAATAGTCGAAAGTTATAACATAGTTCGTGTTTTTAATACAAGTAATTGTGGCGTTTCTGCAGCCAGAAATCTAGGAATAAATGTAGCGACTGGAAGCTATATTTGGTTTGTTGACGCCGATGATACACTTTGCGATTTTAATGGGAAAGAATTCCTTAATAAATTGAAAAATGATAATACTGATCTTTATTTATTTGGATTTATAAAAACTTATAATTTAAAAAATAATAATAAAAAGTCAATAATAGTAAAAAATAAAGTTGAAAATAAATATAATAAAGCAGAATTTACTAATGATTTTACATCTATTTTTAGTGAGAATGAATTTAATGTACCATGGAATAAAATTTATAAAAAAAGCATAATTAATCGTTATAATATTTCATTTATAAATAAAATGCAAAGCGGAGAGGATGCTGCTTTTAATTGTGATTATTTTGTTAATTGTAATTCACTAACAGTGTATCCATATACGTTGGTAAAGTATAACATTAGAGCTTTAAGGGATCGAAAATACAATAATAACTATTATAACGATTGTCAAATAATGCTATCTAAGATGAGCATGATGACAAGTAGGTTGGGGTTAAGTAAATCTTTCTTATCAAATAAATATGTGGAGATTAATAAAGGAATTGTTGATAATTTATTTTTAAAATATCCTAATAAGAACTGTAATACACATATTCTTTTTAATGACGTAGATAAAGAAATTATCAAAGGTAAAGTGAATTTTTTTCAACTTAGTCGAAAAAATAAAATAAAACAGATTGTATTCACTACAAAATTCAATATCTATCTACGGTTCCTTTTGTTGAAAATAAGTAGAAGTATAAAGTAAGTTTACTTAACATACTTATGGTATGGAGGAGATTTCGGTGAAGATTACAAGTTTTTTGAAAAACTTAATGACCATTATGTTTAGTAATGGTATTTTGCTAGTTAGTCAAGTCTTTGTTGGAATCTTGTTACCTCGGATACTTTATGTTAGTGATTTTGGTAATTACAGAATATTCATGCTATATTGCACATATGCTTCATTACTTCACTTCGGATTTGTTGACGGTGTACTGGTTAAATATGGTGGGGTCAATTCCAGCACTTTAAAAAAAGGGGAACTATCTCAATTATTTTCTTTTTTTATCTGCCTTGAGATCATAATTTCTATAATTATTATGACCACTAGTTTATTTGCACTGAACGGAAAGTATAAAATTATATTTGTAGCTGTTGGAATATATACGGTCATTTTTAATGTTGTAACATTTTTTCAATTTTTAAGTCAGGCCTTAATGAAGTTTGGAATGGTTGCTAGAATTAATAGTGCTTTGGCTGTTCTTAATACTTTCAACATTGGAATACCTCTAATATTTCTACATTTTTATATTATAAAAGAATTTACATATTGCGACTATCTTGTATTGTATCTGACTTCATATATAATTATTCTGTTTATTTATATCTATTCTTTTACTGTTAAGGAAAGAATAGTTTGGTTTACTTTAAAGTTTAATAAAAAGAGTATTATCAATATTTTTAAAATTGGTTTTCCTATAACTGTTGCTTCACAAATCGCTAATGTTACATTAAATCTGGACAACCAATTTGTTTCATTATTTTTTAGCACAGATAATTTTGCAAAATATTCTTTTTCGTATAATTTAATTTCTTTAACTATCTCTATTGTATTAGCAATTTCTACTGTTTTATTTCCTTATTTAAATCGTCAAAATAGGAAAACTTTAATTCATAATTATACGCAGAATATGGCTTTTATGTTGTTGTTTATTTACCTAACATTAATCAGCTATTATCCGATTGAGTGGATAATAAAGTTTATTTTGCCAGAGTATTACGACTCACTTGGTTATTTCAGGATCCTATTACCTGGAGTTGCAATCACCACCTCTATAACAACTATAATATTTAATCATTATAAGGTTACTGGTGAGATGAATACTTATTTAAAAAATGGAATCATTTCACTGCTTTTATCATTGGTGCTTTACTTCGTATCATATGAACAATTTCATAGTATATATGCATTAGCCTTTGCCTCACTGATAGCATTATTCATCTGGTTTTTCTTAGAAGATTATTCATTTCGAAAAAGGCATAATATTATTAGGTTTAATGAATATACCTATATAATCTTGGTGACATCTTTCTTTCAGTTAGTAACCTTTATCTTTAATAATCTCGCATCATTTATTCTATATCTTTTGGGATATGTTTTTTTGTCTTACTTGTTTGAAAGACAATATCTTAACAAAGCATTAGTAATTATCAGGCATCTTGTAAGTTAGTTTGCAGGCATGTACAAAGATGATTATGAATTCATTGATCTTGAGCATGCCTCATAAGGGTTATTTTAAACAAGAATATATATTGTCAAGTGCGATTTAAGAATTGGCCATTGCTAGTCGATATGACTTGCCTTTGATCTTAATCACATGCGAGAGGTAGATAAGGTGATCCAAAATTGCCTCTGCCGCTGATTGATTATGCAATGTAAGTAGTCAATAACGATACGTCTAGGCACGATCGGCCAATCCTCCTATACTGAAAACATAAAATTCAGTACAGGAGGTTTTTATAAAGGAAACACACAACATTGTAGCACCGGTTTTCAAAACTAAAAGTGAAGTAAGCACCGCGTACAATACCCCTTAGGGTTGACACTTTAAATAATAAAAGTGTGAATCCTAGGGGGTATTTTATATTGCAAGTTATTCTACGATAGAGAAACTTGCAGAGAGCGGAATTAAAATGTAAGAAAAACGACAACTTCAAACCGCCGTTTTCCTACATTTTAATTCCGCCCTCTACATTTCTACTTAAAGTCAAGTCATATCAGTACTTAACGACTGTATTGACCTTTTTTAATTTATTTTTTCCAATGAGAGTTTTCAATGCTAATTTTGCGTATACTAAAAACAACCAGTCCCAAAATGATTTTAAAAGTGTAATTGAACTGGCTATAATAGATGTTGATCAAGAGATTATCTTTGTCAATTAACGATGGTTGGCAAGCTGATAATCATATTTCTGACCATAGGTGGTAGATGGTTCTAATCAGTTTATGGACAGCTGCGATCGCAATCTTCTTAGAGCTTCGGCTCTGAGAAGATTTTTTCTTTTGCGAGTAGTAGTCCGAATGTGACAATGATGATAACGAATAGCTGAAGCTATTTGGTCAATTATTCGGTACAAAATTTTACAGGCCATTGCGTTACCGCGCTTACTAATATGGTCAGCCGCAGTAAATTGTCCTGATTCATAATGACGCAAATCTACTCCAACAAAGGCATTTAAGGCATTGGGGTTACGGAAGCGACGAATGTCACCTAAAGTGCTTAAGAGTAAGACTGCGGTTGTATTTTATATTCCTGGAATACTATTGAGAATTGATAAGTCATCATGTTTTAATTGGTGCGTCATGGTAACCATTTGAGTGACGACTGCTTTACGTTTACTAGTTAAAATAATGAGTCGTTGTGCATAGTCACGAGCTTGGCCAACTTGAGGGAAGTTCATCGGTACTGATGGATAAGTGTTATTGGCCAAACTTAGCAACCGCTGAGCAAGATACTTTGCACGATGATGACCAATTCCATTTAACGTCCTCAATTGTTTGGTAGTGTTATCAAGGCCGGCGGTCTTGACTAATGCAGGATGAGTAAATTTAATGATGCATTGCCAATAATTTTCGCCTTTTGGAGTTGAAAATAATTGTTCGATATCTGGAAAAACCTCTTGTAAAACCCGATGAAGCCGATTTTTCGAAATAATAAGATCGTGAGTCAACTGATCATAGTAATGCCCTAACGACTTTAATTTCTTATATATCAGAGTAATTTGGTACTCTGGATGACGATGAAAGATGTATTGAGAATTAGCTAGACCATAGGCATCATGCTTATCAGTTTTATTCAGGCGAAATCTCATTAACTGTTGTTTAGCTTTCAGGGGATTAAGCCGACAATAGTTAAAGTGATACGTATCTAAGAACGACTGTAGTCGTTCCGAATACACCCCGGTGGCTTCGAAAATGATTTCTGGTTTCTGGGCAAAGACTTTTAAATTACTTAGTAAAATATTAAAACCTACTCGATCATTACTAATTTCGTATCTCTTAATCACATTATCTTGCCCAATCATTTCGCAAACGTTAGATTTACGGCTGCTTACATCAATCCCAAAAACAACGACATTCTCATTATCCATTCCTTCTACCACCTAAGAGGACGAAACCATAATCCAAATCACTAAACTAATCTAATTTTCTATACACTGCATCATTGTGCCAACATACTTAGAAGTGACTTTTGTTTAGTGACCAGATCGTTAGTTTTATTTACGACGTCAATGCACCAAAGGGAACCAGGGCATTTTGATCTCGTCCTCTTCTCCATAATAAATGAAAAAGATGAATTGTAGTTCCGTCGAATTACAATCCATCTTTAGATTAGTATGTTTTGTTTGTGGTTATTCAAAAGTCTATCACAAATGGCTTTTTATATTTCTAACTTAATTTAACAAACGACGTAATTTAAATTGACATTTCGGGTAATTAAATTCTTATTATTACTAACTTCATGTCGTTTATAATTATCCATTGTTATATACCGTTAGCTGTGGTAAGTTGTGAGTGTATTATTATATACTATTATTAGTTTTACTAATTCCTCCACAGAAATGTGGAGGCTTTTTATGATCGATATTGGTATAGAAAGCTATTTTTCTATATCAACACCAGATATTTTAGAGCCATAAAAACAGTATAGATGAAGGTAATAGGGAGGAATTTAGAAATGTCTTACTCAATTTATATGGATGAAAAAGGTCCACAGGAGACCTTTAAGGATTCAAACTTTCAATGGGATGATAAGCTTAATTATGGCAGCGATAAAATGCATGATTATGTTGGTGTGGCATTGTGCTTTAATAATAAATATGTCAATAAAATCTCTAGAGAATTTGAAGACATTGAAAAAACTTATAAAGAAACTCCAAAAGTGGAAGTAGGTGGAGAGTTAAAAGGAAGTAAAATACTAAAAGGCAATTTTAAATATGGAATTGCAAGCATGTATAATGAATCACTTGAATATTATTTAAGTGTACTTGATTTGCTAATGAAATATAACGTAAAACCATTTCTATTTCAAGAAAATAAGATGTCTGTAGTGACTTCTGCAAAATTTAGAAATTGGATACTAGATGTTGCTGAGAAAGAAGATTTTCCTAAAGCCTATTTTCTAAAGTACAGTTTAACTAAGTATCTTGAAATAGAAAGTAATCAGTCGGTTCTTGATTGTGTTTTGGATAGTTCGCTTTCTGTTCAAGATTCTTTATCAGTTTTGGAAGAAAGTTTAATAAAATTTGTAAATAATCCTATTAATAATAATCCAAGAATGGAGGCACAACGTGAAAATTATAAGCAACTAATACGTATAATTAAGAGATACAAAGGGCTAAATTCATCAATTTATCGAAAACCTACGTTTGATTGGAACAAAATAGCATTTAAATATGATCTATGGCTAATTAACACTGGGTTAAAAAACGGTAGAGCTTCCTTACACCTAGATGAGGGGATTCCTAAGGAGCCATTTAGAAATTTAGAATTTTCTTCTATTGAGTCTGGAGGTAATTCTGCTGAGGAACCTTTACTTAGAATATGTGATGTTATGGCTGTTATTTGTGGTAAGCTTATTCAAAGCTTGTCGGAGAACGCTTTATACGATCCTTCTGAGCCAGCTAAACGGAAAACTATTGATGAAGAATTTTTTAATTTAACTATTCCTAATTATAAATTAAATAGTAAAATAACTAGCGAATCTAAATATAAGCTTGCATGTGATCTATATAAATATTTGTTCCATAATGTCCATTATGGAGTATCGATAGATGTTTATTTTGATAATTTTATACTTTTCAAAACTTTTCTTGCTCAAATTCATTCTTATAGTTCCTTTAAAGAATATAAATTTGCTTACAAAAACAGTCTTATACCTGAAGCAACTTTAAATCGTTTTATATCGAATGCTCAATATTGTACTGAACAATATTTCGCAAATGAAAGTGAGACAATACGTTGCTATTCCTCATTAAGAGAAGCGATAGATAAGGGTATGGTTATGGACATATGATTTATATATAACTAATTGTAAGCTAAGTGAAACGACTTCTCACTGCTTATAGAGTTTGATAATTTAATATTGAACGGTAATTAAATTGATATTGGCAAACTTTGACATCCTTATCTGTAATCACAAACAGTATTTATTTTCTAATCAAACGAAAGCGGCTGAAGTGCTGATTTAATTTATTAAGTCAATTAATTCGTCAATTCTAGATAAAAAACCTGATCATATGGTCAATTTCCACCAACCGTTTGCCGTAGTCGCACCGTCCTTACCTTCACAAAATAATGAAGCATTTATGAAGTTCGATTGAAAACCGTCCCCGAAATATTAACCAGCGTCAGTCTTCTTTAATTTGGAAAACGATTTAGTTAAGGAAGTTTGGTACAATAATGTTTTCATCGTGTCATCATAGTCATGTTATACTTGATTGACGATTCAGACTATTGGTTTACAATTTATGATTCATATATGTTAATTAGTTGAATTAGAGGTATAATAAAATTACCGATTTCGAAAAGCTGAGTCAATTTAAGGATGAGACTAATTTCAACATACGAATACAAGTAATTTAACCCATTGCTTGGAACGGATGTTTAACGTCTCTTCGAGTACTTGAATAATTATTTGTGTAATCACTTTAATGTCTCCTTGTGAGCTGTTGAGTGTAATACATTCAATGATATTGTAATTGAATTTGGTAGGCCACCATTATGTGATTATAATGTTCTTAGAAGCGAAGTCAGTTACTCAGAACTGCTTTTCATAAGATATACGGATACAAACACATGTTACTGCCAAACTGGTTGTATCCGATTTTCATTTTTCTACGAATAGTCAAGTATATTAAGGCATTTCTTTGAATTTAAGTTAGAAAAAAGCTATTTAGGTAATTAAAGTGATGTGTACCCCAGAGTTGGAAATCAACTCTGGGGGTATTTCTATGACCAAAATCAGCATTAATACTAAGGTTAAAGCTGTTGAGGAGTATGCCAATGGAACAGCTAGCTTAGCTGCTATCAGAAATAAATATGAAATCTCTAAACTAGATTTTTAAATTTGTGTGAGAATTTATGCAAAATTTGGCAAACAGGCACTGCTCAATCCACCAAAGTAACTGTGGATTTTCGCCTGAATCTGGTAAAGTGGAAACAAGAAAATTCGGCGTCAATCCCTAAAACTTGTATTCACTTTGCCTTTCGCTCGCCAGGATCAGTATTAAAATGGGAAGCTATCTATAATAAGCAAGGGCCGCAAGCTTTAATGGAATTACGTCGCGGAAGGAAACCCAAACATTGTCGAACAAGACCACAAGGCTCGAAATCAGCAACTACTTCAACTCCAAAAGCAGTACCAAGCGCTACAAAGAGAAAACTTATTATTAAAGATACAACTCGACGCCTCAAAAAAATTGATAGCCTTGAGGAAGCATCCAAAAAAGAACTCGCACAAGTAATTTATGAACTCAAGGCTAAATATCTATTAAAGGATTTAATTGATGCGCTTCCTATTGCCATGTCAACTTATCAGTACTGGCAAAATCGGTTTGAACACCCGGATGAGGATGAAGAAGAACTTAAAACAGTTATTAGAGGGCTCTTTAACTATTACCAAGCAGAATACGGTGTACGTCGTTTAAGTGCTCAAATCCGAGAATACTATCGTTTAATTGGTAAGGAAGCCCCTAATCACAAGCGCGTCCAGCGCTTGATGTACGAAATGGGGTTTAAAGTGTACCAAATATAATCGTCGGACACGAAAATATGACTCGTCTAAGGGTCCTAATGGTAAGAAAGCCAAGAATAAACTCAATCGACGCTTCATGAGTAATCGTAAATATCAGAAGATGGTTTGTGATATTACCGAATTGAAAGCTCATAACGGGAAAAAAGTTTATTTAGAGATCATCAAAGATTTAGCAACTAGTCAAATTCTCACCTGGTCAATTGGCCAGCATCCTAATCTTCAATTTGCTTTAAAGCCACTTCAGCAACTGCTTAAGCAGTTACCATCTACCGGTTATTAATTAACTCTTCACACTGATCAAGGATGGCATTATCAACATCGAGCTTGGCGTAAGTTTCTTCGTAAAGGGAAATTATGTTCGAAAAAATTGATAAAGACTTGTATTCTAATATGTGCAAAGAGCAATGGAGTACTAAAAAGTACAAATTTTTATTGATTCAAAAAAGGAATCCAAAGTAGATTGGAAAGTTCCATTTACGATTTTAGGGACTTTTACTAGTTTGCTTGCTTTAGCCGTTTCTGTCTTAGCGATATACTTTTCAATGAAGTTCGGCTTATATACCACTTTGCTTTCACAAATTGCGGATAAGGGGACGGTTAATCAAGCTACTAATATGGTAAATGACCTGGGCATACCTACAGCTAATGATTTTAAATTTCTAGTTAAAGTCATAGTATATTCTTTTATAATAAGTATTCTTGCTATGAGTGTTTATGAAATCTACTGTCAATTTCGAAATTACAAAATTAATTTGGCTATTACAACTGCTCGTAAATATTTTTTTGATAAGGTAGATTGTAAAATTTAAGTTGAACATTAAGTGGACAGAAAAACCCATAAAGGTCTTTAATAGTGTTACCACAACACTCCATAGAAAGAAGGACCTTTATGGGCAACACCATCTTATCATTTTCAGACCGCGTTGTCATTGAAACTCTTCATAACGAGAAACGTTCCTTACAATATATCGCTGACTACTTAGGCTTTAGTAAAACTACTATCTTCAATGAGCTTCATCGTCTAAACGGTGCTTATCAGGCGCAATTAGCCCAAGATAACTTTGAAAAGAAAGTTGCCTAACGGGGACGTAAACCTGCCCTAACCAGTAATCTCAAACGACTGATTGAAGAGAAAATCAAAGTCCAGAAATGGTCAGCTGAGCAGGTTGCCCATGTGGTCGGCATTGCCTATAAGTCAATCTACAATTGGATCGACCAAGGCTGGCTTGATCTTCAGCTCAAAGACTTACCAGATCATGGTATCCGGAGGCATCGAGTCCAAGAAAAGCGCGGTACTTTTAGCTAGTGTTGACACTCGTCAGGAGTTTGGCCATTTTGAGGCTGATACAGTCCTCTCTGGCAAACGTAAGGGCCAGGCAGTCGCAACCACTTTGTAGAACGGAAGAGTCGTCTTACCATCATTAAACGCCTTAATGGTCGGGACAGTCAGTCGATGACAGAGGCAATTGTTGAGGTAGCTCGTCAGCTTAATGGGAAAGCTCAAAACATTGACCGTTGATCACGGGAAAGAATTTGCGGACTTTCGCGCGATTGAAGCATTAATCAGTACCCAGGTATACTTTGTTCACGCTTATTCGCCACACGAACGTGGCAGCAATGAAAACCGTAATCGAGTTCTACGTCGCTTTATTCCTAAGGGAAGGCCAATTGAAGAGCTAAGTGATGACGAACTAATTCAGATTAACTGGTACTTGAATTCTCGGCCACTTAAATGTCTTCATTGGCATTCACCTATCGAGATCTTTTTGCTTAATCTGCGTCAATAAAATTGTTCAATTTATTTCTTGCAATCTGCCATAAATAATTAGAAGAAAAGTGCTTGAGATAATATGAAACCTTGAAGTGCATCCCCATAGTTGGACAAATAATCCAACTATGGGGGTTTTACTATGGCTAAATTTAATTTTGATACTAGGCTGAAAGCTGTCCAGCTGTATTTAGCTGGTATAGGTTCAACCACAGTTGCGCAGCGATTGGGTATTAAGCAGAGAAACTACGTTTTGATGTGGGTAGCTCGCTATCAAAAATACGGAATTAAAGGTTTAGAAATTCGTCAACCTAAGTATGATTATGATGGCAAATTTAAGCTCCGTGTCTTAAACTGGAAAAAACAATACAAGGCTTCGTACTCACAAACAGCGCTTCATTTTGACATTAGTAATGCTGGAACCATAGCTAACTGGCAAAAGAAGTTCGATCAAGGTGGTACCCAGGCCTTGTTTACCAGAAGAGGACGGGCAAAGCATATGACAACCAATCACAATCGCCAAGCTAGTAAAAAACTATCTGAGTTAGAACGCTTAAAAGCGGAAAATCGAGCTCTGAAAGTCGAGAATGAATACTTAAAAAAACTCGAGGCCTTAGTTCAGTCTCGCGCACAGTCAAAGAAGAATATCAAATTATCCAAGAACTAAGGCATGAATTTGGATTTAGCTTAACGGAGATATTACCATATACCACCATCAAGCTAAGTACGTTCTATTATCAAGCGCACCGCCGTGGAATTAAAGTTAATCATAAGCGAGTTAATCGGTTAATGCGTGAACATGGGCTATTATCACGAATGTACAACCGACAAACACGGAAATATGATTCATCAATTGGGCCCCAAGGTAAGAAGGCTAAGAATCGTTTACATCGACGCTTTAAGACTGATCGGCCATACCAAAAGATGGTAACGGATGTGAGTGAGTTTCGGTACGGCAATATGGGCCAAGCTGAACGAATTTACCTGTCACCAATTAAGGATCTTTGTACCGATGAGATCGTTAGCTTTAATATCAGTGATCACCCTACCACTGACTTTGTGATGAAACCATTAACGGAGTTAATTAAGCAGCGCCCGGCACTTAACTACCGCATGACTGTTCATAGCGATCAAGGAGTGCAGTACCAAACGGATAAATGGTGTCACACGTTGAAGAAACATCACATTTTTCAAAGCATGTCTCGTCGAGCAACCTGTTTAGATAACGCACCAATGGAGAGTTTCTTTCATACCATGAAAGTTGAACTATATTATGAGCAACACTATAAAACTAAGTGAGAGTTAATTACAGCAATGAAGGAGTGGATAAGCTACTACAATCAGGACAGAATTAAGCATAAATTAAAAGGCAAGACTCCGATTGAATATCGAAATCTTGCCTTAGAAAAAGTGGCCTAATTAAAGTGTCCAACTTATAGGGTGCACTTCAATTTTAAGTTTTGGACTTCATGGCCTTTTTGTTTAATTGAAGATATGGCACTTAGATTGTAAATACGTGGTTTAAAATGGAAAACGAGAAATGTAATTAATGATTTCTTGTAATTTTGTTAAAATGGATTTTGTAGTTTAATTAATCACTAGTTTGGCGACAGATACAGATTAACCTATTGTAGTGACTATAATTATAATAATATGTATAAATACTATTTCAGTAGAAAAAATCGCAATAAATATGAGTAATTTAATGTAATTATTATTGAAAATGATTGTAACTACTTCATTATTAAATTTGACGAGGTAGCTTTTTATATGTCAACAAAGTAAAAATGGAAATTCGGAGGCGAGGTTAACTGATGGTGTAAGGCTTGAGTAACTTTGTAATAAACTTGCTGTACCTTTTAATATTAACGAAAAAGCAGGAGTTTTAATTAAATTATTTAAGGAAGTTTGGCTTTGTATAACGCAGGTATGTTTCTATAAATACGATAAAACTTGGGAGGTCACTATGAAAGGAATTATTCTTGCCGGAGGATCCGGTACACGTTTGTACCCTATTACACGTGGCATTTCAAAACAGCTGATTCCAGTTTATGATAAACCAATGGTATATTACCCATTGTCAACGTTAATGTTGGCTGGTATTCGGGATATTTTGGTGATTGCTAGACCTGAATATATGCAATTATTTCAGGGCTTGTTGGGGGATGGCTCTGATCTGGGATTGCATTTCTCATATAAAGTACAGGAACATCCCAATGGTTTAGCCGAAGCCTTTATCCTAGGTGAAGACTTTATTGGTGACGATAGTGTTTGTCTGATCTTAGGGGATAACATTTATTATGGAGCTGGTTTGTCTGAGCTTGTTCAATCGGCGGCCAAGAAGACTGATGGAGCAACGGTCTTTGGTTATCATGTTAATGATCCAGAACGCTTTGGAGTCGTTGACTTTGATGACCAAATGCATGCATTGTCCATTGAAGAAAAGCCAGCACATCCGAAGAGTAATTATGCGGTAACTGGCTTATACTTCTATGACAACAATGTCATTGATATTGCTAAGAATATTAAACCTTCAGCCCGTGGTGAATTAGAGATTACGGATGTAAATAAGGAATACTTACGTGAAGGGAAGCTGGATGTCAAGTTAATGGGTCGGGGCTATGCCTGGTTAGATACCGGAACCCACGATTCGATGCTCGAAGCGGCCAACTTTATTGCTACGATTGAACGGCGCCAAAACTTAAAGGTGGCTTGTCTGGAAGAAATTGCTTATCGGATGGGGTATATTGATTGTGATCAATTAGTCAAGTTAGCTCAGCCATTGAAGAAAAATGACTATGGTCAATACCTCTTACGGTTAGCTGAACAGGATTAGGAGATGGATAGTTGATGGGACAATTAAAAGTACAAACAACGAAGTTACAAGATGTTAAGCTGATCACGCCCAAAGTTTTTGACGACAATCGGGGGTTCTTTGAAGAAACCTACTCTGATCGTGACTTTAAAGAAGCAGGCATTGACTTCAATTTTGTCCAGGATAATCAGTCACTTTCTAGCCGGGCTGGTGTTTTACGTGGCTTGCACTTTCAACGCGGTAAAGCTGCGCAAACCAAATTGATCCGGGTCGTTACTGGAGCGGTGTTAGATGTAATTGTTGATGTCCGGAAGGGCTCACCAACTTACAAACAATGGGAAGGTTACATTTTATCCGCAAGTAACCATCGTCAATTATTAGTACCACGGGGTTACGCTCATGGCTTCTTAACTCTAACTGACAATGTCAACTTCTTGTACAAGGTTGATAACTATTATGATGCTGAAGCGGATGGTGGCTTCTCCTTCAAGACGCCGGAGTTAGGTATTGATTGGCCAATTGACTTTGATAAAGCAATTACTTCGGAAAAGGATGCCCACCAACCAAGCTTTACCGAATTTGAGAAGCATAATACCTTTGTTTATGGTGAAATTTAAGGAGTTCGTTAACGATGAAAAAAGCATTTAAAAATATTATCGTAACTGGTGGGTGCGGTTTTATTGGATCTAATTTTGTTCACTTCTTAGTTAACCATCATCCGGAAGTCGAACACATTACCGTCTTAGACAAGTTAACCTATGCTGGTAATCCCGCTAATATTGCGGGCTTGCCAAAGGATAAGGTTGAATTAGTCGTTGGTGATATTTGTGATAAAGACCTAGTTGATAAACTAGTCAGCAAAGCTGATGCCGTTGTTCACTATGCCGCAGAGAGTCACAATGATAATTCATTAATTGATCCAACGCCATTTATCAAGACTAATATTGAAGGGACCTTTACTCTAATTCAGGCTTGTCGGAAATATGATGTCCGCTATCATCATATCTCAACTGATGAAGTTTATGGTGACTTACCATTACGGGAAGACTTGCCAGGCCATGGTGAAGGACCGGGTGAAAAATTTACGCCAGATTCACCTTACCGGCCATCCAGCCCATATTCTTCTTCAAAAGCTAGTTCGGATCTACTAGTCCGGGCGTGGGTCCGTTCCTTTGGTTTACGCGCTACGATTTCTAATTGTTCCAACAATTATGGACCTTATCAGCACATTGAGAAGTTCATTCCGCGTCAGATCACGAACATCTTAAGTGGTACTCGGCCAAAATTATATGGCTCTGGAAAGAATGTCCGTGATTGGATTCATACTAATGACCACTCACGAGCAGTCTGGGATATCTTAACTAAGGGCAAGATCGGGGAAACTTACCTGATTGGTGCCGATGGTGAAAAGAATAATAAAGAAGTTTTGGAAATGATCCTGGAATTGATGGGTCAACCTAAGGATGCTTATGATCATGTCAAGGATCGTCCGGGTCATGATCTGCGCTATGCGATCGATGCCACTAAGATCAAGACGGAACTGGGCTGGCAACCAGAATTCACTGACTTTAAGAAGGGCCTCCAACACACGATTGATTGGTACACCCAACATGAAGATTGGTGGAAAGATGAAAAAGCAGCCGTAGAAGCTAAATATGCGAAGCATGGTCAATAAAGATTAAGAGAGTCGTAAGTTATCCTTAAGGTTACTTGCGGCTCTTGTTTTAAGGAGAAACACATGACGAAAATTATGATTACCGGAGCTCATGGTCAATTGGGCACTGAATTATGTCGCTTACTGGATGAAAAGGGCCTTGATTATGACGCATTTGGATCACAAGAACTTGATATTACAAACGCCCAAATGGTAGAAAAACGCTTTGCGGAAGTTCAACCAGCAGTGGTTTTTCATTGTGCCGCTTATACGGCAGTTGATAAGGCCGAAGACGAAGGTAAAGAGCTTAATTGGTTAGTAAACGAACAGGGAACTAAGAATGTAGCAATTGCAGCTCAAAAAGCTAGGGCCACTTTGGTGTACATCAGTACTGATTACGTTTTTGACGGGACTAAACAAGGTGAGTACCAAGTTGATGATCCGACTCATCCAATGAATGAATACGGAAAAGCTAAACTGGCTGGCGAGCAAGCGGTTCAGCAGATCATGGACAAGTACTATATTATTCGAACTTCCTGGGTATTTGGTCAATATGGTCATAACTTTGTATACACGATGTTACGTTTAGCCAAGACTCATGATCATTTGACCGTGGTTAATGACCAGATTGGACGACCAACGTGGACCCGTACTTTAGCCGAGTTTATGTTGTATACAGTACAGAAGCAGGTCCCTTATGGAATTTATCAATTATCCAACAATGGTGCTTGTTCTTGGTATGAATTTGCAAAAGCAATTTTAAAGGATAAAGATGTTAAAGTTAGTCCGGTAATTTCCGCGGAATATCCACAAAAAGCCTATCGTCCTAAGCACTCTGTGATGAGTTTGGATAAGGTGAAGAAGACGGGATTTAAGGTTCCAACATGGGAAAAGGCACTCAATCAATTTGTGAATGATGTTACTACCAATTAGATGTTTTATGTAACGTTATCATGAAATATAATTGGCAGATTACGATTTTTATTGCAGTTACTCTATATTTGTAGAGGGCGGAATTAAAATGTAGGAAAACGGCGGTTTAAGTCTATAATGTCCTCTAAGTATGCAGATGAAATAGAAAATTCATCTTATACTTAGAGGGCTTTTTATAACTAGGAAAGCAAGATTTAGTGTAGAAAAGATAAGCACCAAATAATGATACGTATGGGAAAGACTTCCTTGCGTAATACATCAGTTTTAATGTTACTCAAGACGCTTAATAATTTTATACACCCTTTTAAGATAGAATTAACGAAGCATACTGTTACACTATTCATTATTGATTCGTTCCTTAGGGGTTGATGGTTAAATAAATCTTGGTATGTCTAGTCTTAGCCAGCCTTGGGAACTCAGTAATGGGGAAGTGTTCGGTAGTTTGAGCTTTTCTTTTACGAAAAGAAAACTAAAGGTGATATACTAAACATGTAAACGGTTACTTGGCTATTTGAAAGGACCTGGATATTATGAATCGGTTAAAAAATAAGATTGCAATTGTCACCGGTGGTACACAGGGTATTGGTAAAGGAATTGCCAAATGCTTTGTAAACGAAGGCGCTAAAGTTGTTATTACTTCCCCAACAGAAACCAAAGGGAAGAAGGCAGCTGATGAACTTGGTGAGAATGTGATTTACGTTAAACAGGACGTTTCAAAAGAAGATGACTGGAAAAATGTAATTTCTCAAACGCTTGATAAGTTTGGTGGACTGGACATTGTTGTTAACAATGCTGGTATTGCTCCAAAGTTGGTAAGTATTGATAAGGAAACATTGGAAGATTGGAACAAGGTTATTAGCGTTGATCTGACAGGAACTTTCTTAGGGGTTAAGCATGGCATGGCGACAATGGCTAAGAATGGTGGTGGATCAATTATTAACATTTCTTCTATTGAAGGTTTAATTGGTGCACCAACTGTCGGTCCTTATAATGCTGCTAAAGGTGGCGTTCGTCTCTTAACTAAATCCGCCGCACTGGATGCTACTACTAATAAGTACAATGTGCGGGTAAATTCTGTCCATCCTGGATATATTGATACCGATATTATTCCTGAAGACCAGAAGACTATGTATGGCAATTTAACGCCAATGGGTCATATTGGTACACCAGAGGATATTGGGATGCTTTGTGTATACTTGGCTTCAGATGAATCAAAGTTTGTTACTGGCTCCGAATTCGTTATTGATGGTGGCGTGACTGCAGAATAATGGAGGTCATTGATCATGAAACGAGCAATATACAACGGTGTAAGAAATATCTCGGTTGAGAATTATGAAAAACCAGAGATAACCGAGAAGGATATTCTAGTAAAAGTAATGCGTGATGGTATTTGTGGTTCGGATCTTCATGCTTACAATATTGGTGGGGATGAGATCGGAATTTTCAAGGGCGCTGCGATTGGTCATGAGTTTGTAGGTGAAGTTGTTGAAGTCGGTAGTAAAGTTGAAAAGATTAATGTCGGTGATCACGTCTTCATTAACCCCTCAGTTGCCAAATCCAAACCGGGAATGTTAGCAATGGCTGGCGGCCTATCTCAATTCGATTTAATTCAAAATGCCAAGTTAAACTTTAACGTATTTGAATTAGATAAAGACTTGAGCTGGGATCGAGCTGCTGTAATCGAACCTTATTCGGTAGGAATTCATGGTAAAAACTTGATAGATCCCAAGCCAACTAAGAATTATGTGGTTCTCGGTGCCGGTCCAGTTGGCTTAGGTGCAGCATCCGGTTTACGTGAGCAGGGATGCAAGAATGTTGTGATTGTTGATGTCGCAAAGAATCGGCTTTCCTTTGCAAAAGATGAATTACATATCGATACCTTAAACCCCAACGAAGTAGACTTGGCCAAAGAACTAGAAAAACGGTTTGGTACTGCACCTGGACTGTTAGGCGATCCACGATTAAACATTGATGCTTTTATTGACTGTGTTGGTTTGCCACAATACATGAATGACTTTATCGATAAGGCCAAGATGGATTCAAAGTTTGTTGTGGTTGCTTTGGGTGCTTCAGAAGTATCTTTTAAGCCTCAATTCTTGGCAATGAATGAGTTGAGCTTAGTTGGCTCTGCTATTTATAATGCTGATGATATTCTTGAAGCGATTAATAATGTTGAGAACCCGAGTAATAACTTTCCTGAAATTGTTTCTGTTCACTACCCAATTGAAAAAGTAACTGATGCTTTTGAACGGGCAAACAATGATAAAAATGTAATCAAAGTAATTATTGATGTGAATGATTAATAATAAGTAAAACAGAAGCCGATGAATTCCATCATCTTCTGTTTAATTGACTAAAATCCACTTTTTAAATCACTTTCCAATCTTGACTTTGTAACCCCAAACTTTTGCAAATACTCATATGGGTCGTGGTGATCACCCCAGAGGTGTTGGGTGACCCACAGATGTGATTTGATTCCACGGGTGCCACGACCACCTTGGTCAAGGGTGAGGGGGATGTTATATTTACCTGCCAAATCCCTTGCTAAAGCAACATAAGCCTGATAATCTTTTTGAAAAGTTTCATCATTATTTGTATGCGCTAGTTCAATCTGGACTGGCGCATTATTATTTGCTTCAATACCGGCACCCCAGGAAACGGTTCCGGGTTGCTTAATCTGATAAACTACGCCGCCATCTCCAACCACAAAGTTAGCGTATGCTTGATTCGAATTGGCAGTTCGTTGCATATAAGCCGCTGCTTGCTGGCCATTCGAGTTAGAGCCCACATCATGCAAAATAATATAAGAAGAATACGCTTGTTGGTTAGAACCTTGATTTGGGCTCAGTTCGTATTGGTAATTGACCTGGTAAGGCAATTCTTGGATTCCATTATGATTAAACCGATAATGAACACCGTTAATTGTCAGTGAGCCAGTGACCTTGTGTCTATTCCTGACGTAAGCCCAGTTTCGACCATCATAGTACCAACCTGAATGGTTAAAGGTCGTCTGATTCAGTTGACTAACGGTGACATAATGGACAGGTTGGTTTTCTCGTAAATGAGTAAAACTAAACACCACTGCAAATACGATTGCCAGGATGACACAACTAAAGATGATGATTAGTCTGTGTTGTTGCCGCTTTTTCTTGGTCAATTAGAAGGCTCCTTTCTCTGATGATAATGATTATATTGTAAGCTAATTAATTTATCGCTGACATTTAAGTTAACTTAAAATTAGTGTGATGCGTTCATTTTTTCGTTTATATATATTAGGCCAACCAGTAGGAGGAGATGACCATGGTCACAATTGATCATCGAGCGAAAAATATTGCTCAGCTTGAGGAAAAATGGCAAAGCCTGACAATTAAAGACGACACAATGTTCGGGATAGTGATGGAGAATCAGGATATTTGTCTGGAATTACTGCGTCGTATTTTACCAGAATTAGATATTAAATTAGATGTTTGAAAACGCAAATAAAAACTAGAAACTACTTAGTGCGCAAAAATGTTTTGACAAATATGTAGCAAAGTAACATAGATGAGCGCTTTGTTTAAGCTGATAAAGATAAATTGAATAAGTCCCAATAGTAAAGGGAGTTCCTGAATAACCAAGAACTCCCTTTATTTATCTAGAATTAGAATTTGAATCACTGGATCCTAGAACTTTTTATAACGTCTTTATTATATCGCGGGATCCTAACGAATGTAAAGCGCTTAATGCTTATTTGTCGAAATTATTACGAAGTAGGTCTAACGTAGTATTCTCGACGGTTTAAGAAATAATCTAAGTCGGTGATTTATATCTGTATAGCCATTAATCAAAGATGATTACTGGCTTGACCACTTTACCATTTTCAAAATCATTAAATGCTTGCTTAATATCTTTGAACTGGTAGAACTTCATTAACTTATCAATTGGGA
Organism: Limosilactobacillus frumenti DSM 13145; assembly: GCF_001436045.1. GTDB lineage: Bacteria > Bacillota > Bacilli > Lactobacillales > Lactobacillaceae > Limosilactobacillus > Limosilactobacillus frumenti. Next base: position 238,547 of record NZ_AZER01000016.1, on the reverse strand, counting down.
ATTTACCTTGTTGGTAGTAGCTAACTAATTTATTGATAAATAGTTGTGGAACTGCATCCCCTTCAATTAAACCGATCACTTGTTTTGATTCACCCATGATGTCCATCCCGGTCAAGTCAAGTGGTCCAGCAATCCCGATCAAATAAAGTTTACCGCCAGGCTTGAGCGAAGCCAGTTGTGACTTGATTAATGGTGTATAACCAGTTGAATCCACCGCATAATCTGGACCGTTTGGGACAATCTCTTTGATTGCTGCTGCAACATCATTTACTTGCGAAGTGTTAATGGTATCGGTTGCACCTAATTCTTTTGCTAATGCCAGTTTGTTGTCATTACGGTCAAGAATGATTAGATGGAACGGATTATAGAGGTGGGCAGCCATTAAAGCAGCCAGACCAACACCACCTGCACCAGCGACGACAATTGAACTCCCAAATTCCGGTTTAACACCATTGATAACCGTCCCGGCACCGGTTTGGAACCCACAGCCGAGAGGGCCAAGATACTTCAGGTCAACTGTTGGGTCTACTTTAACAACATTATGGATGTCTGCCACAATATGATCAGCTAATGATGACTGACCAAAGAAAGTATTGATATTGTGACCATCAATTGTATGAATTCGATGCGTGCCATCATAGTTAGTGCCACCGAAGCAAAGTTCATTCAAATGATCACATAATGCTGGATGCCCTGACAGACAGTGCTCGCAGTGACCACAATACCCAAATGAAACGACGACGTGGTCACCTGGTTTTACAGTCGAAACACCGGAACCAACCTTTTCGACAATACCAGCACCTTCATGACCCAAGGCAACAGGATAGGGAGCCATTCCCATATCACGACCAGCAATGTCGGTGTGGCAAATTCCAGTTGCAACCGTCTTAATTAAAACTTCATTGGCTTTAGGAGCATCTAGTTCAACCGTTTCAACTTCGATTGGTTGACCCTTTTGTGATGCAATCGTTGCGTTAATTTTCATGACAAAATCACTCGCTTTCTAAACGTAAAGAAACAAGAACCACTTTTATTTTATCATGTTAAGCTTTTAACAAAAATAATCGCTATAGAAACTAACTGCGATTCCTATAACGATTATTTATTTTTATAATTCCACTTTTGGTAATTCATCGACGAATTTCAAATAAGCTTCTTGCTCACCAGTTGCCGTTACATCAGCGTTATCTGCCATGACTTTTGCCTGATGGAGGGCACTTTCGTCAACTTCGATTTGGTAGGTGAAGGTTGCGTTACCAATCAGTTCAATCCAATAGGCATGGTCTTGATGGTGAACAATTGTCCGGACCTTCCCACCAGGATTGAAGACATCGATTGGTTGGTCAAAGTCACCTTGATCTGGGTGCGTCAAAGCAAAGGCCAGTGAGGTAGCGGACATTCCTGTCCCACAGGCATTTGTGAAACCAACGCCACGTTCAAAGGTCCGCACAAATAATTGGTTGCGGCCTAAGATCTTGGCAAAGTTAATATTGACGCCATCAGTGAAGTAGGGGTTATCACCGTTTAACCATTTTCCCAAGTTGCCCATGAATTCATCGGACAACTCACTTTTATCGTTCACAAAGCTAATTAGATGGGGATTAGGAACTGCAATGGTGGTGACCCGCAGACGTGGTGCGAGTTCCGGGACAAACTCGTCGATAATTCGCTCACGACCAAGATTCTCGAACGGTAGTGCTTGACGGTTAAACTTTACTGGTGAGATTTCGACCGCAAATGCGGGAATACCAGATGCCAAGTCTGGTTGGCGCCGCACCCGGAGACTGGCGTTCATGGTATCAACTTTAAATGAGTCCAGACCGTCCCGGGCAGCAACGTACCGGGCAACGGTTCGTAAGCCGTTGCCACACATGGAAGCTTCGCTGCCGTCCGCATTAATCACCCGCATTTGGGCTTGGGCACCGGGACGCACTGGTTTGTTTACCACTAAGACGCCATCCGCGCCACCCAGCAAGCCATGTTCATTATCCGTAATTTGCTGGGTTAATTTAACGAGTTCCGGGTCAGTTAATGGTTGATCTAATGTCGTTTGGTCCAGAATGAAAAAGGCGTTTTGTGAGCCGTGGACCTTTAATAATTCGGTCATGGTAAATCCTCCTTAGTTTGCGAAGAAGCGGTGATAAATGGCAGCAACTGCCGCATCAGCATCTTCATTGTAAGTGCCAATCATGATGGCAATGCGGGAAGCCCCTTGGTTAATCATCGGGACAGCAATGTGCTTTTCAGCTAATGGACTCAAAATATCATTGATGACACCTGTCCGGTTCTTCATCCCTTCACCAACTACCATGATAATGGCGTAATTGTTAATCCATTCAAGACGGTCGGGGTTGATTTCTTTTTGAATCTCATTGCAAATGGTATCAATTAACGAATCATTGATCTGGTTTTTATCTAGGATGATCGTAATATCATCAATCCCGGATGGCATATGTTCATAGGATACGTGGTGCCGCGCCAAGATTTGTAAAATACGCAAAGTAAAGCCTGATTGCTTGTTCAAGAGGTACTTGTGTAAGTAAATCGCGCCAAAGTGCTTACCAGAGACGATCCCGGTAATGATATCTGTTGGTTGGAATGATTGATCTGGGACGATCAGGGTACCCGGCTTTTCTGGGTGATTAGTGTTTTTCACATTAATTGGCACGTTTCCTTGAATCGCTGGAATTAATGCTTCGTCATGAAAGACGGAAAAACCAGCGTAGGATAATTCACGCATTTCCCGATAAGTCATCTTACTGATTGGTTGGGGATGGTCAATCACGTTCGGGTTCGCAGAGTAAATAGCATCTACGTCAGTAAAGTTCTCATACATATCAGCGTGTAACCCACGGGCTAAAATGGCACCTGTAATGTCAGAACCGCCCCGCGAGAAGGTTGCAATGTGGCCAGCCATTGTAATGCCGTAGAAGCCTGGGAAGACTAGTAATTCATTATCCGCATAAGTCAAGCGGTCTAGTAATGCATACGTTTCAGGGGAGACACTGGCATTGTTAGGAGTACCAGTTACCCGAATACCTGCTTCTTCCGGCGTTACTAAGCGGGCATTATGTCCAAGGTGATTTAATACGAGGGCCATCAGTTCCGCATTTAACCGTTCGCCATGGGCCTTAAAAGCTGCCATCAAGTAATGATCATTTGGATAGTCCTGTTTAGGGAGGGCTAACAGCCGCCCTTTGATGGATGCTAGCTGATCAGCGGGTAAGTGGAAATAATCCGCAATCGCTTGGTAGCGATTAAAGATCTGACTGACCAGTGTATTAGTATCTTCATCATTAATGACTGCTTTCGCATACTTAATTAAGAGGTCAGTAACCTTAATGTCACCATCATGCCGCTTGCCCGGTGCCGAGGTGACAGCAACCCGACGTTCTGGATCTGCCGTAATAATATTAATCGCGTGTTCATATTCAGGCCCATCGGCTAAGGATGAACCACCAAATTTTACAACCTTCATTCCAATTCTCCTTCTCACTTAATGGGATTCTCCCATAACATTTTAATCGAATTCTAACATGGATTAATAATTATGCAAAGGACTAATCCTTGAATAAGTAAGTGCAATGATAGGCAGACAAAAAATTTTAAAGAAAAAGCCAGCCTTTCATAGACTGGCAAAATAACTTATTTCATGTTTGTGATCAGGAAGAAAATGATGAAGATGAAGAAGAGCACATACATCATCGGTGAGACTTCCTTGTGACGCCGAGCCGCAATCATCGTGATTGGGTAGGCAATCATCCCCAAAGCTAACCCATCCGAAATCGAATAGGTAAGGGACATTCCGACCACGGTTAGGAAAGCAGGCAGGGCAACTTCGAAGTGGTCCCAATTAATGTACTTCAGGTTACCGGCCATCAGTACCCCCACGATCACCAACGCTGGAGCCGTGACTGTTGTGGGGATCACCGCCAACAATGGACTAAAGATCATGGAGATCAAGAAGAAGATTCCGACAAAGATGGCGGTTAAACCAGTTCGACCACCCATGGCAATCCCGGCACTTGATTCCACGGAAGTCCCCAGGGGAGCGGTTCCCATCAGTGCCCCTTCCACCATTGCGAGTGAATCGGAGAGGAAGGCGCGACCAATTCCCGGAATCTTACCGTTTTTGTCAACCATCCCTGCCTGTTGGCTCATCCCGATCAGCGTTCCAGCGGTATCAAAGAAGGTGACCAGCAAGAAGGTTAACACAACCATGAATAATTGCGGGGTGTTAATATCCGCAATGTGGAATGCAGCATGACCAAATGTTGGTGCCATACTTGGTGCCCCGGAGATGATATTGTGGGGCATTGGAATTTGACCAATAATAATGCCAAAGATGGCGGTCACAATCATCCCAATAAAGATGGAACCGGGAACCCGGGCTGCCATTAGAATAATGGTTAAGACTAACCCGAACAAAGTGATCCAGACTTGGGAATTATTAAATGAACCCAGGCCAACGAGGGATGATGAATTATTCACGATCAGCTTACCGTTTTGTAAACCGATGAACGCGATGAATAATCCAATTCCCGCCGAAATTGCGTACTTCATATCCGCTGGGATGGCGTTGACCACCATTTCCCGGAGCTTCAAGACAGTGATCAAAATGAACAGGAACGAAGCCACGAGGACTGCGGCCAGCGCCGTTTGCCAATTAATGTGCATCCCAATAACAACGTTGTAGGCAAAAAAGGCGGCCGACCCTAATGTTGGAGCCAGGGCGACTGGGTAGTTGGCAATGAATCCCATTAAGAAACATCCCACGGCGGTCGCAACAGCGGTCACCGTGAAGGCTGCACCTTTGTCAATTCCTGCCGCATGCAAAATGTTAGGGTTAACAAATAGGATGTAGGAGAGGCTGACAAAGGTGGTTAATGCGGCGATTAACTCCCGTTTGACAGTGGTATGAGCATCCTCAAGATGAAAAACTCGATTTAAAGTATCCATGTTTTTCTAAATCCTCCGTCAAAATATTTAGTTGTAAAAGACCTATGCCTGATAGTGTATCACATTCGACTGTCATGAGGGCATTAAGTTGGGTATTCAATTAATTGAATAAATAAGATGAGATCAAAATTAGAAAAGTTAAGGAATGAGCTTGACATTCTCATATAGTTTTTCTATCATATTCATAAATCGAAGAGGCGCAACCAACACAAGTAAACTGATGGAGCTTGGCCAGGCCGGGAAGTCAGCGGAACAGGGCGGTTGCCGAAGCGTCTAGTTTGGCCCGACTAGGTAGCTGGGGCGTGGGTGAATAACTCACGGACTGTCGCAGGACAATAACAGCCTGCGGTGCGCTATCGACAAATCAGAACGGATATTTGAAATGCATCCACTGTTTGTTTCGCGCAAATAGTGGATTTTTTATTAGCGTTGCCCCGTGATTAGTTTGGAGGAATTGGAATGAATGAACAATTAACCGCTGCGGACATTAACGAAGCTGGCCATTTACAAATTGGTGGGGTGGATAGCATCGAACTGGCTCACCGGTTTGGCACGCCTCTAGTGGTCTATGATGTCAGCAGGATTCGTCATCAAATTCAAGCCTTTCGGCACGTTTTTGAAGAAAATCACGTTGATTATGCTGTTTCATATGCTAGTAAGGCATTCGCGGCAGTAGCGATGTATCAGGTTGCTGCTACAGAAGGTGCGCATGTCGATGTCGTATCAGCAGGGGAACTTTATACGGCACTCAAGGCCGGTTTCCCAATGGAAGATGTTAGTTTCCATGGCAACAACAAGTCGCGGCAGGAATTGGAAATGGCTGTTGACCATCACGTGGGGACGATCATGCTGGATAACTTCCACGAAATTGACCTATTAAATGAAGTGTTAACTGCCAAGAATAGTTCCATTGACGTCATGCTCCGGATCACCCCGGGGATTTCTGCCCATACTAATAAGTACATTCAAACCGGGCAGGTTGATTCTAAGTTTGGCTTTGATCTGGGCTCCGGACAAGCGGATGAAGCTCTCCAAAAGGTACTCGCTAATCCGCGGATGAAGATGCGTGGCCTTCACGCCCACATTGGTTCACAGATTTTCGAACTAGCTGGTTTTGAAGGAGTGGCAAAGAAGTTGATGGAGGTTGCCGCTCATTGGAAGCATGACTTCGACTATGAAGCTGAAGTAGTTAACGTTGGTGGTGGGTTTGGTATTCGTTATACGAAAGACGATCACCCACTGAAGCCGGAAGAGTTTGTGGATGCCATCATCAAGGCAATCAAACAAGAAGCTACTAACTTAAACCTGAAGACACCGGCAATTTGGATTGAACCAGGCCGTTCCATTGTTGGTCCGGCTGGTTACAACCTGTACACGGTTGGCTCACGCAAGGACGTTCCAGGATTGAAACCGTACCTGGCAGTTGATGGGGGAATGGGTGACAACATTCGGCCGGCCCTTTACCAAGCAAAATACGAAACGGTGCTTGCTTCTAATCCGGCAGCGCCATTGACGGAACACGTGCGGATCGCCGGAAAGTACTGTGAATCCGGTGATATTCTGGCGCAGGACCAAGCATTACCAGCAACGAAGCCGGGCGATGTTCTCGCAATGTTAGATACGGGAGCCTATGGCTATTCCATGGCATCTAACTACAACCGGAACCCGCGGCCAGCAGTGGTCTTTGTCGAAAATGGCCAAGCTCAATTAGTAATCAAACGGGAATCGTTAGACGACCTTGTATCTCTCGACCTCCCCTACAACGAAAATTAACATTATATATAAGAAGAAAGAAGCGATTGTAATGGCAAAATTAGATGCCCAAGAAATTATTAAATACATCGGTAACGCTCCTAAGAAGACCCCGGTTAAGGTCTTTCTCAAGGGTAAGTTAAATCAAATTCATTTCCCTGCTGATGTGCAAACCTTTGTTAATGATCAGACCGGTGTAATCTTTGGCGATTGGAAGCAAGTTCAACCACTCTTAAAGGACAATGCTGCATTAATTGATGATTACCATATTGAAAATGATGCTCGTAACTCCGCTGTTCCTTTGTTGGACCTGAAGAACATCAATGCACGGATTGAACCTGGCGCAACCATTCGTGACCAAGTTCTGATCGGTGACAATGCTGTGATTATGATGGGGGCCACCATTAATATTGGTGCCGAAATCGGTGAAGGCTCCATGATTGATATGGGAGCCATTCTCGGCGGTCGTGCCATTGTTGGTAAACATTGCCACATTGGTGCGGGGACTGTCTTAGCTGGGGTTGTTGAACCGGCTTCAGCTAAACCAGTGCGAATTGACGATAATGTCTTGATTGGTGCCAATGCCGTTGTCATCGAAGGATGCCACGTTGGTGAAGGTGCCGTGGTTGCAGCAGGAGCAATTGTTACCCATGATGTGGCTCCTCACACAGTTGTCGCCGGGGTGCCTGCTAAGTTTGTTAAGAATGTTGATGCCAAAACCGACAGTAAGACGGGCCTGGAAGACGACTTACGGAAATTATAGGAGTAGCGAATGTTAAGTGAACAAGAATTAATTCAAATTCGGCGCCACCTTCACCAAATTCCAGAGTTGGCTCTCCATGAACATGAGACCCACGATTACCTTTTGCAGGTCGTCCGGGAGATGAACCAAGACCATTTGGAAGTCCGGGAACCGGAAGCAATGCCGACAGCCTTGATGGTCCTGGTCCACGGGACTGATCCGCAACGAACGGTCGGTTATCGAACTGACATCGATGCTTTACCGGTTGAAGAACAAACTGGGTTACCGTATGCTTCTCATCATCCTGGGGTAATGCATGCTTGTGGTCATGATATTCATATGACCGTTGCCCTCGGTGTTTTATCCTACTTTGCAGATCACCAACCCAAAGATAATTTACTGTTCTTCTTCCAACCAGCGGAAGAGAGCGAGAGTGGCGGTAAACAGTCCTATGAAAAAGGGTTGTTTAGTGGCAAGTGGAAGCCCGATGAGTTTTATGGCTTGCATGATAATCCTGACTTACCCGCTGGCGCCATTGGTTGTCGGATGGGAACGTTGTTTGCTGGGACAACCGAAGTTAACATTGATTTGAATGGTAAGGGTGGTCATGCCGCCTATCCGCAAGATGCCAATGATACCGTGGTGGCGGCGGCAGCGCTGATTATGCAAATTCAAACGATCATTTCCCGTAGCATTGACCCGATTCAAAGCGGGGTTATCACACTAGGGAAGATCTCTGGTGGGACGATTCGGAACGTCATCACTGGCCATACCAGAATTGAAGGGACGATCCGCGGCTTGACGCAGAAAATGATTGAGCAGATCGATGAACGTTTGAAAAATGTGTGTGAAGGGGTTGGCCGTTCGTATAATATGGACATTCAACTTAACCTTAACCAAGGTGGCTATTGGCCGGTTGAAAACAACCCGGCATTAACCAAACGCTTTATTAAATATATGAAGAGCGCGCCTAACGTGAATTTTGTTGAAACAGCACCAGCCATGACCGGCGAGGACTTCGGTTACTTACTGGCCAAGTTCCCGGGAACAATGTTCTGGTTGGGAGTTGATGATGATTCGCAGTTGCACTCCGCAACATTGACACCAAAAGAAAGTGCTATTCAGCGCGGTGTTGATGCAATTACTGGTTTTCTAGAAGCACGAATGAAAGATTAATTTGGAGGAATTGAAATGACTAATTTAGCAAATGCTGATTTACTGACAGCGATCGTAACACCCTTTGATGAAGATAATCATATTAATTTTGATGCCCTTGAGAAGCTGACTAACCGTTTAATTGATGGCGGTTGTAACGGCTTTGTCATTGGGGGAACGACTGGTGAAACGCCAGAATTAACTCATGACGAAAAGATTGAACTCTATACTCGTTTTGCGGAAATCATTGATGGTCGAGTTCCGGTTATTGCGGGTACCGGGAGTAACAATCCAACTGAAACAATTGAACTGACCAATGAAGTGGCCAAGATCAATGGGGTTGACTACGCCTTAGTTGTTGTTCCACCTTACAACAAGCCAAACCAGCGGGGTATGCTGGCCCACTTTACCAAGGTTGCTGATTCAGTTAATATTCCGATTATCATTTACAACATCCCTGGCCGGACTGGTTCTAAGATGGCTCCTGAAACGGTTGTTAAGTTATCTCAACATCCTAACATTGCTGGTGTTAAGCAATGCACGCCACTTGACGAATTGCAATACGTCGTTGAACATTCCGCTGATGACTTCTGCGTCTTCACTGGTGAAGATGCCCAAGCATTAACTGCCCGTGTTCTTGGTGCCAATGGGGTTATCTCCGTTGCTTCTCACCTTTATGTCAAGCAAATGCGGCAAATGCTGAACGCTTTATATGATGGTGACTTCCAATTTGCTGGTAAGCTTCAACGGTGGTTAACTCCTCGGATGGCTGCTTGCTTCATGTACCCATCACCATCACCTGTAAAGGCGGTTTTGAATGCCCAGGGTCTGCATGCTGGTTCATGCCGTCTACCAATCATGGACTTGAACGCCGACGAACAGCATGCATTGGAAGCAGCTTTAGACTTGCCAGCTGATTCATTAGCTAACCATACTTTGCCACTTGACCTGTAAAGTGAGGCGAATAGCAATGACAAAAGTTTTAATTGCTGGTGCTGCCGGCGCAATGGGTCAAAAGGCTGTTCAATTAGTTAATTCCATGGATGATATGCAGTTAACAGCGGTCTTGGCGCCCCACTTAGCTGACAATCAACGCACTGCTAACCACCTTGCAGACAATGTCGCTATCTATCATGCCCTGGATGACGTTCAAGAAGGAGTCGCCAATATCTGGTTGGACTTTACTGTTCCGTCTGCTGTCTATGACAATGTCAAGTTTGCTTTGCAACATAACTTTATGCCTGTTGTTGGAACGACTGGACTGACTGATGATCAAGAGAAAGAATTAATCGAATTTAGTGAGAATAAGCACCTGGGTGGACTGATTGCTCCTAATTTTGGTATGTCTGCTGTCTTACTAATGAAGTTTGCTAAGAAAGCAGCGCAATACTTCCCAGACGTGGAAATTATCGAAATGCACCATGCTGACAAGAAGGACGCGCCATCAGGGACCGCACTATCAACGGCCAAATTAATTGATCAAGTTCGGCCAAGCCATCAAACAAGTCCTGATGAGACGGAAACTTTGGCAAATGTTCGTGGGGGTGACTACCACGGTATTAAGATTCATTCTGTTCGCTTACCAGGCTATATTGCACATGAACAAGTGCTATTCGGTGGGGCTGGTGAAGCATTGACCATTCGCCAAGATTCATTTGATCGGCAATCATTTATGTCTGGAGTAAAGGTTGCTTTGCAAAAAGTAGCTACCCTTGATCACATGGTTGTTGGTTTGGAACAAATCCTGTAAGAGGTGACTAATATGCCTGAATTACCATCAGCATTGCAAAACATTGTTAACCAACGGGTGGATGCTTTACCACCTGCTCAAATCCGGGCCTTTGATGACGAGATCTCTGCCATCCCCGGAATCGTCAAATTGACGTTAGGCGAACCAGATTTCAACGTTCCCGAACACGTTAAGCAAGCAGCCATTAAGAGCATTGAAGATAATGACTCTCATTATTCTGCAGCCCGTGGCGATTTACCCTTACGACAAGCAATCAGTAAGTACTTACAGCGGACACGCCACGTTTCCTATGACCCCGCTAGTGAAGTAATCGTCACGATTGGGGCCACCGAGGCAATTACCGCCACTTCATTTGCCCTGTTCAATCCGGGTGATAAGGTGATTGTGCCAACGCCAACCTTTTCACTGTACTTCCCAGTCATTGCTTTAACGGGAGCAGAACCAGTCAAAGTGGACACTTCGGACGATGGCTTCTTATTAACACCAGAACGCTTGGAAAAGTTGATTGCCAAGTACGGTGATTCCGTCAAGGCGGTCTTATTAAACTATCCAAATAACCCCACTGGCCGGTGCTACAGCAAGGAAGAGCTCCAGGCTTTAGCAGCTGTTCTGAAGAAACACCAGCTTCTCGGGATTGTCGACGAGATTTACTCTGATTTGATTTATGATCGGCCATTCTACTCGTTAGCCGAAGCTTTGCCAGATCAGACCATCGTCATTTCGGGGCTGTCTAAGTCGCATGCGATGACTGGTTGGCGGTTAGGATACGTTGCCGCACCACAGCAACTTATTAGCCAGATTTCAAAGATGCACTCATTCATGGTTACGGCGCCAAATGATACTGCGCAAGCCGCTGCCCTGGAAGCATTTGAACATGGGCAAGACGACCCAGTTGAATTCCGCGCCCACTACCAAAAACGTCGTGACAAGTTGGCTGCCGCGATGAAGGAGATGGGCTTCCACATTGCTGTTCCGGACGGGGCCTTCTACATTTTTGCGGACATCCCAGCAAAGTATGGGGATGACGACTTCCAATTTGCCCGTGATTTGGCCCACCAAGCTAAAGTTGGTGTCATCCCTGGTCATGCTTTTGGACCTGGTGGTGAAGGACATATCCGGCTGTCATATGCCGCTTCAGACGACGATATTGATCAAGTAATCGAACGACTGCGTCCTTTTATGGCACAGTTTAACTAATAGTCAGGAGGCTCATTTAATGAGTGAAAAATTAAAAGTTGGTGTTATTGGTGCTACGGGGATGGTTGGTCAACGTTATGTGACTTTACTTGCTAATCACCCGTGGTTCCAGGTAACCGTTGTTGCGGCCAGTAAGCATAGTGCTGGTCAAAAGTATGGTGAATCAGTTAAGGATCGCTGGAAGATGGGCGATACCCCAATTCCCGATGATGTGAAGGATTTAACCATCCTGGATGCAGAGGATGTCGATGCTGTTGCTTCCCAAGTTGATTTTGTCTTCTCTGCTATTAATCTTGATAAGGCTGATACGCGAAAGCTGGAAGACGAATACGCTAAGCATGAAACTCCGGTGGTTTCCAACAATAGTGCTCACCGCTGGACTCCTGATGTGCCAATGGTTGTACCCGAAATTAACCCGGACCACATTGACATCATTAAGTACCAACGGGAACGGTTAGGAACGAAGAAGGGCTTTGTGGCGGTTAAGCCAAATTGTTCCATTCAAAGCTACACCCCAGCAATTGCAGCATGGCAAAAGTTCGAACCAACCCAAGTCTTGGCATGTACTTACCAGGCGATTTCTGGTGCCGGGAAGACGCTCGAAACTGCTCCAGAAATTCAAAACAATGTTATTCCATATATCCCAGGTGAAGAAGCCAAGTCTGAAGATGAGCCATTAAAGATCTTTGGTCATATTGACCCGGCAACCAAGCAGATCGTCAAGGCTGATTCGCCAGTAATTACTAGTCAATGTCTGCGGGTTCCTGTTCTATATGGACACACGGTCGCTACCTTCATTAACTTCAAGCAGAATCCAAGTAAGGAAGACTTGATTAAAGCGTTGGAAGACTACAGTGGGGTACCGCAAGAACTTAAATTGCCGAGTGCGCCAAAGCAGTTCATTCAATATCTCACTGATGATTTCCGTCCACAAGTCCGTTACGATGTCAACTTTGAGCACGGTATGGGAATTTCCATTGGTCGGCTTCGTCCTGATAAGATCTTTGACTGGAAGTTTATTGGTCTGTCTCACAACACCGCTCGTGGCGCTGCTGGTGGTGCGATTGAATTGGCTGAATTACTGAAGGCTAAGGGCTATATTACGAAGAAATAAAATTCAGTGTAAAAAAATTACCTCAATCATTCATTACGAATGACTGAGGTAATTTCGTTTTAAAGTAGTGGCTAAGACTATTGAATAGCAGCTTGAATGGCTTGGTGCACAGCGTCTTGTTCCTTAGCAATCAAGTCAACCTTGCTTTGGACAATACTGATGTCCATCTTAATTTCACGAGTTAAGCCAGGTGTATTAACTTTTGGTTCAAAGAATTCTTTAAACTCTTGCAGCCGTGCTGGTGTGTGGAATACATTGGCCGTAACCGTAATGTAAGTAGCAAATTCCATATCACCACCAACGGTCTTGTTTAACCAGTCCCATTCACCACGGAGCCAGTCCCAGGCAGCTTGTTGACCATCGTTGTTAGCAAGAACATTCCGGTACCAGCCACGTAAGTCTTGTGGCTTGATGACGGTGCTATCTTCAAAATCAGTGATAAGTTGACTGATTAGCTTAGGACTCTTGGTAGCAGTAATTGCTGAATTCAAGTCCGACTTGTAAGAAGCATCTGCAGTATCTTGGTAGTCCCGAATGAACTGTTCGAACAATGCCGGATTACCATAGTGTTGCATTTCAGCTTTCAGAACCAGTGGGCGGATGTCAGCATTCAGGTGGGCAAGGTCGGACTGGTGATTGGTGAAGATCCGGTGGGCAGCTTCAATAGCTTTCTTATTATCAGCATAGAGGGCGGCGGATAATACGATTGGCCGGGTTAACTGGTCATCATTACTGTCGTCCTTCGATGGTTGCCAACCTAAGCGCGCCACTTGTGGAGCTGCCAGTTGGTCAACTAAACGCTTAAGTTGGTCTTCTTCCTTTGACTTCGGTTGGACGAACAGCTTCAAGCGGTTAACGATGGCGTACAGCGCAGTGTTGACAATTTCAGAGTGACTGTTAGCAAACTTTGGCAGCAGCGGTACAAGATCCGCGTATGACATTTCACCACCATCAGCGAGCAGCCGGCAATCTTGCAGCAGCTGCCGTTGGCTAATGGCATCGAGGTTATCCAAGTGGTCGAGGATATCATTCAAGAGTGTTTCGTCATACTTAACGATGAAGTGGGAGTTATTGCCAAGATTTAAGCGGAATGGTTTGCCAACTTTATCCCGTAGTTCTTGGTATTCGCCAAGGCTAATATCTTGATCCTTCATAATTTGGGGAGCAGCGTCATAGTTAGCGTTCAATGGAATCTGCCACAAGCGTCCTTGGTCCTGTCCCTTACCAATAAAGAACTGTTGTTGGTGGAGCTTCAGCTGACCATCTTCGACACTAGCGGAGACAACTGGGTAACCCGGTTGTTCCAGCCACGAGTTCATAATGTCTCCAATATCTAGGTGCGAAGCTTTGCCCAAGGCAGACCAGAGATCGGCACCAGTAGCATTGTGGTATTTGTGAGCAGCAAAGTAGTTCTTTAATCCAGCACGCAGGGCATCATCGCCAATTAATGAACGAACCATGACTAACATCCGCGCCCCCTTGGCGTAGACAATGGCCGCGTCAAAGATGGCATCGATTTCAGCTGGGTTGTTAACTTGGACATGGACCGGTTGAACGCCATCAGTGGCATCCCGTTGCAGGGCCATGGGTGCTTCTGAGGTTTGGAAGAGTTCCCAGATCTTCCATTCTGGATGAATGGCGTCAACGGCAACGTATTCCATCATGTTGGCAAAGCTTTCGTTGAGCCAGAGGTCATCCCACCACTTCATTGTGACTAAATCACCGAACCACTGGTGCGCTAGTTCGTGAGTAATAACGGTGGCTACTAGGCGCTTCATATCCAGTGAGGTATTGTCAGGATCCAGCAACAGGTATGCTTCCCGGTAGGTTACCAGACCCCAGTTTTCCATCGCCCCGGCAGAGAAGTCGGGCAGGGCGAGTTGCCAAGAGTGGGGCAGTGGATATGGTGTTTGGTAGAAGTCTTCATAAAACTCAATGGCCTTCTTAGCAATCTCTAAGGCAAAGTCGAGTTCTTTTGGCTGGTGAGCTTTCGTTGCAAAGACGCCGACCTGAACACCCGACTTTGTAGTTGTCTTCTTGGCTTGTAATTCACCAAATGCGAAGGCTACGAGGTAGGTAGACATCCGGACAGTTTGTTGGAAGTAGTGGACGCCAGCAGATTCATGGTCTTCTGGCATGTTGGCGATGATCGTTTCACCAGGATGTTCGTCATATTTGATTGCCAGGCTGAACGTGGCCTTGGCTTCTGGTTCATCGACACATGGGAAAGCTTGACGCGCAAAGGTGGTTTCAAATTGGGTACCAATAATTTGCTTTGTTTCCCCATTAACCTTGTAGTAGGAAGGGTAAATTCCCATCATGGTGTCGGTTAATGGTGCCGAATAGGTCACGGTTAAGGTGACGTCACCATCTTCTGGGAGGGTGATAATAATTGCTTCGGCATCGTTATCGACCTTGAATGGGACATTTTCCCCAGCGACTTGGACGGATTCAATGGTGAGGTCCTTTTGATGGAGCTTGATGACTGGTTGTTCAGCAATCCCACTGACCGTCGTGTTGCCTTTAATGGTCTTTTTGGCACGGTTGATGTCAAGAAAAACATCATAATGACTTGGTTTAAAATTTTCATAAAAACGAGCAATTGAACTCATAATGTCACCTGACTTTATTAGAATAATTTAATTATACAGCAACCAATTTGAAAGTTAACGCAGAATGATTCGCTAACTGCGGGAATTATGCATAAGATTTGGTATAATAAAACCTGCTATTCTAACTGATGCAAGGCCTGGTTGGCCAAGTTGTGCGCCCCGTGATTATCCTTTTCTGGAATCCACCGGGTAACGACCATCGTTTCTTGGTCCAACAACTGATTCAGTTGATTTAATAAATTTTGGTAATGCTTGCTATAATTTTTGGCAATTGCATCACTTAAAAGCCGACTATCGGTATAATATAAGATGGTTTGCTGGTCAAAATGGTCCAGCAGATATTGGAAACCGTGAATGGCGGCTAGAAATTCGCCTTCATGATTGGAGGCTTTTGCAACTGTTGCAGTCAGCTGCCGCTGGTGGTGCTGGTCAATGATTAGCACCCCTAAGCCAGTTGGCCCTGGATTGCCTTTAGTGGCGGCATCAGTATACATTTTAATCATTGAATTATCTCTCCTTGAAAGGATCTTAAACGGTATGGAAGAAGAAACACGTTATTTTTATCAACCAGATTTGACCGGGACAATCATTTCCTGGTGTTGGACTTTCCTGATCTTTATAGCTGGGTTAGTCGTCTGGTTGGAAATTACCCATTTTCAATGGATTACCGCTTTACTCTTTTTGATCTTTATTATTGTAACAATTTTAGGCATTTTTCGCCGCACCGTGGTAATTACACCAACTAAGATGGTTTTCAGCCGGGTCTTGCAGTCGAACTACCTTGTAATCCCAATTGCTGATATTCGCCAGCCACGCTTTACCAAGCACACGGTGACGATTACCGTTCATGGTGAAATCTTCAACTTTACCTTTACCCAAAAGGCGATTGCACGGTTAAAGTTAGCCTTGGCAAGTGATGGTGACCAACAATGATCGGCTTAGATTTAGTACTCATTCTGGTCCTGGTGGGTCTCGATCAATGGGTAAAAGTTTTGGTATCGACCCACTTCGCTGAAGGCAGTTTACATGTTTTAATCCCTGGTGTGTTGGGTTTAACGAACCTCCACAATAACGGAGCGGCTTGGAGTATGTTGGCTGGTCAGCAAGGCTTCTTTGCCATATTGACAATTGTTGTATTGATCGTCTTAGGATACTTGCTATGGCGATACCGCAAGCAACGATGGTTATCCATTGCTTTGAGCTTAATGACGGCGGGGGCGATCGGTAACTTCATTGACCGGATGTTACAGGGTTATGTTGTCGACATGTTTCAATTATTGCCGGTTTACTTTCCAGTCTTTAATGTTGCGGACAGCTGTCTGACTATTGGTGTCATAATCTTAATTGTATTAGTACTACGTGAGGATGATTAGATGAGTACTGATTTAACGTTAAATGTTGATTCTGCCTTAACAGGACGAATTGATAAGCAATTAGGACACCACTTTAGTCAATTCTCTCGTTCGCAGATTCAAAAATGGATTGAAGATGGCCACGTGTTAGTTAATGGCCAGCAAGTCAAAAGTAAGTACAAACTAACGGTTGGTGACCGGGTGGAAATTATTCCCGAGGAACCGAAAAAAATTGATCTGGAACCTGAAAACATACCCCTCGATATCGTATACGAGGATGATGACGTTATTGTAGTTAATAAACCCCAGGGGATGGTGGTACACCCGGCACCTGGTCATCCAGACCATACGCTAGTAAACGCGCTGCTTTACCATTCACCATTATCCACGATTAATGGTGAGTTTCGGCCGGGAATTGTTCACCGCATTGATAAAGATACATCCGGATTATTGATGGTGGCCAAGAATGATATGGCCCACCGATCATTGGCAGCCCAATTGAAGGCGAAAACGAATGAGCGGGAATATGTGGCTCTTGTGCATGGTGTGATTAAAGAAGACCGGGGGACGATTGATGCGCCACTGGGACGATCATTAAAGGACCGCAAAAAACAGGCGGTTGTTGCTGATGGTCGCCATGCTGTGACTCATTTCAAAGTTCTAGAACGTTTCCGTCATTATACACTCGTTGCCTGTCGACTAGAGACCGGCCGGACCCACCAAATCCGCGTTCATATGAGGTACATTGGCCACCCCTTAGCAGGTGACCCCTTGTACGGCCCGCGGAAAACCTTACCAGGCAACGGTCAATATCTTCACGCGCGGTTGCTGGGCTTTAAGCACCCGCGGACTGGTAAACAGATGACCTTTACGGCCCCGTTACCAGATTCTTTTAGTAAAATGTTAGAACACTTACGCAAAACCGATCAGGCGTAAATCATTAATTATTGTGAGTAATAGGGGTGATTACATGTCATCACGATACTTAATCTTTGAAGACGGTACCATTTTTGTTGGGGATGGTTTTGGATCACCAGCGGTAACTTTTGGAGAGGTTGTCTTCAACACTAGTATGACTGGTTATCAAGAAATCATTACAAACCAAATCTATGACAATCAAATTGTCACATTCACCCAACCAAATATTGGGAGCTATGGTATTCAGCGTAATATTTATGAAAGTATTGAACCGACGATCAAGGGCGTAATCGTCCGTTCCTTGTCTAATGTAGCGACTGACAATGTTCGCCGGATGACACTGGATCGTTATTTGAAGCAAATGAATATTCCTGGGATTACCAATGTTGATACCCGGGCCATTACTCATAAGCTCCGGAATGCGGACCACCCACTAAAGGGAAGTATTGTGCCGGTTCCTGATGACCACGCTTTTGACCAGCTCCATGCCACGGTTTTGACTAACCAACAGGTGGCTCAGGTATCCACTCCGAAGGCCTATCCCAATCCAGGGGTTGGCTTATCTGTAGTTGTGGTTGATTTTGGCTTAAAGAATGGAATTCTTCGGGAGCTCAGTCGGCGGAAGTGTAACGTCACCGTTTTGCCATATGATGCCACCGCGGAAGATATTATGCGCCTGGACCCAGACGGGGTGGTCCTGTCTTCTGGACCAGGAGATCCGCATTTTGTTAAAAGCTCTGTATTGCAAATGATTCAAGAAGTCCAACAGCATGTTCCACTCTTTGCTATTGGCTTGGGTCACGAACTGTTTGGTTTGGCAAATGGTGCCCAAGTGACTGCTTTGCCAGTGGAACACCACGGCATGAACCACCCCCTCCACGAAATCATTACAGATCACGTGGTCTACGCGACGCAAGGTGAGGGTTACACAATTGATCCGAACTCAGTAGACCGCTCAAAGTTATTCGTGACTTATCGTGACATGATCGATAACAGTATCCAGGGATTGCGCCACCGCCGTTATCCGGCTTTCTCGGTTCAATTTTTCCCAGATGGGGCACCGGGACCAGATGAAACGGACGGCTTATTTGACGAGTTTGTTGACACGATGAAGCGAAAGGAGGAGCGACGGTAATGGTAAATAAGCAGCAGACCATTTTAATGATCGGTGCGGGAGCCAATGACATCCAGCACGGGGATGAAGTGGACAGCGCAACTTTTTCCGTTGCTCACCAATTACATGTTGCTGGTTACCGGACCATTTTAATTGATAATAATCCGTTCTCCTTCAGCCTCGATAATCGTCAAGTTGTTGACCATTGTTGTATTGGCCCACTGACGGTTGAACATCTCCTGGAGATCATCGATAAATACCATCCGACAGCCATTTTGCCCACGCTGGGTAACCGGCAAGCATTCCTCTTAACCCAGGAACTGTTGGATAAAGGGGTCCTCCGCCAAAAGAATATCCATTTGCTGGGGGTTCCAGAAGCAACGATTCGCCAGATCAATAACCCGGTCTTACTTGAACAGACTTTCCGGCAAATGGAAGCGCCGATGAAGAAGATCGTGACGGTTAATAATTATCAGGATGCCCTTCAAGAAGCTGACCTGATCGGTTATCCGGTGATTGTGCGTTCCGTTTGGCCGAAGAGCAACTCGACCCGTCAAATTGTCCATGACCGGAATGACCTGTCATCTGCGGTCAAGAAGTGTCTTGATCAATCACGGGCAGGGCAGATCTTTGTTCAGCAAAGCTTGGCTGGATATAAGGAAATCGAAGTGGTTGTTCAGCGTGATCATACCGGGACCATGATGATGTTGTCCATGGTTGAAGACATGGATCCAATTGGGATTCACGCGGGGGATTCGATTGCGTTTAATCCAGCCCAAACTTTACTGGATCGGCAAATCCAGGATATTCGGGACGTGGCATTTGCGATTACCCGGAAATTACGGATTGTGGGCATTAACCACCTGCAATTTGCTTTGGATCCTGCCAGTGATAAGTTTTATGTGATTAAAAATAGCCCATACTTTGATCGGATGGTGGCCTTTGTTGAACAGTCAACGGGGTATCCAGTCGCTGAGGTTTGTGCCCAGTTGTATACCGGGAAGTCATTACGCGAGATTAACTTGGGTGATAATTTCCAACCACATGCGGCACTAATGGAACCCACGATGGACCATATTGCCGCCCGGATTCCAGTCTGGGCCTTTGAAATTGATAACTTTGATGAGCAGCTTCTTGGTACCGAGAAACGGTCAATCGGAACGGTCTTTGGTATTGGCCGAAGTCCCGCTGAAGCCTTGTTTAAGGCGATCGAGTCACGTTATCACGAACCAACAGATTTTCACCTGAACACCCAACGGAAATTGAATGAAGATCAGATCGTTGACCGGATTGTTCACCCTCATGCTGGACGGATGTTTACTCTGCTGGAGGCCATGGAGCGGGGTTACACTGTCGAAGAATTGGCCGAGATGACAAAGATAGATCCGTTCTACTTTGATCAACTTAATCAAATGCGGTTGGTACTGCGGGAATTGCAAGAACATCCTGGAAAGGAACCAGTCTTGAACCGCGCCAAGAAAATGGGACTTACTAACCGGTTAATTGCGCGATTGTGGGGGATGGAGCCTAGTCAGGTCTACCAAATGACTCAGGATCATGACCTAACGCTGAAGTATAAGGAGATTGAACCGTCCGCTGGTGAATTTGACCAGCATACGGCGACCTTTTACTCCGCATATGAGGATGAAAATGAAGCCACGACGCTCTCGCAACCGAGCGCCCTGGTTGTCGGAACAGGTGGCATCCGATTGGGACTCAGTAACTCGGGTGATTTCTTCCTGGCTTCGACACTGACGAAGTTGCATGAACTGGGCTACCACACGATTGTGATTAACAGTAATCCAAGTTCCATTACCCTGAACCGTGAGATTGCGGATAAGCGGTATATTGAACCGCCAGTTCCCGAGAACATCTTATCGGTCATTGAATGTGATCAGCCGCAAATGATCTTTATTCCGGCTTCTTATACTGATCTGGTAGCAGAACTCCAGAAGTATGACTTACAGGCGAAGATCATTGAGGTGCCAGACGACCGGATGTTAAGCAACGAGGCCAAAGAACACCCGTTGCTGTCTTTGAACTTCCTGTTTGATGGCCACCAAGCGCACTTTATTGCGTCGACGAGTGATTTATTGTCAGCTACAGACTTTAATTACCAATCGACACAGATGCGGACACCCGCTGAAATTGATAGTCAGGAACTGACCAGCTTAATGAAGTCATCAACGGAAGTAATCACGAGTCGGGAAAAGGTGGGCTTCTATCAAGTGGTCTTTGAACAGGTTGGGGATAACTACCAGCCGCTGGTCGTGCAGGCAATTCCGTTGCCGGAGATTGCTTTCCTGTCCAAGTCAACTGGGATTAATTGGCCAGCTCAACTAATTAGCTTAATTGTTGACCAGGATACTCAGTTAACCTTTACGGGAGACGATCAGCCGGCTATTTACCGGGCTACCTTCCCATTCAAGGCCCTCGGCTTATCCGATGGGCGGCCATCCGCCAGCCTCATTATTGGTGCGCAGATGCAAATTTTAAATTAACTAACAAATGACCATGGCAATTGATGTGAAAAAAATACCCCCAGAGTTAGGAATTCTGGAGGTACTTTTTATTACAACTGATTTTAAAAAGGTGGACTGAACTAAAATTATTCGAGGCTGGAATAGCACTTCTTTAATTATCAATAAATAATAAAGATATTATATATATAAAGTATACGAAATGGTATAATATCTATTGAAGAGGTGATTGAAATGGCACAAATCAATATTAAAATTGATGACGACCTTAAGCAGGATGCTACTAGGGTGTTTTCGTCAATGGGGTTAGATTTGTCTACTGGCATTAAGATTTATCTTAAGCGGGTAACTCAAGATAATAAATTACCATTCACACCAAAAGCTACTTCGGAACTTGACCAAGCGATTGCAGAAGCGGATCGAGGTCAGGTTGAAACATTTGATAATTTTGATGAGTGGGCGGATTCGTTAGATGAAGATTGAGCAAGTTCCAACGTTTAAGCGTAATGTTAAAAAGTTAAAGCGCAAGCATTACGACATGGAAAGACTGAAGAAAGTTGTTAAGCTAATCGTTGAAAACGATGTCGAGGAGCTAAAAAGAAAACATAAATTAGGGATAATCAAAGGGACTCGCCCAACTGTTTGGCATGTTCATGTCGACAGGAGCTATAATGACGATTGGGTACTGTGCTATCGGATTGAGAACAATCGGTTAGTGCTCTTACTACTGACGACCGGCAACCATGACGTCCTGAAACATATTCCATATTAATAAGGCGATAGCAACTGCTACCGCCTTTAAATTTCTTTCGACTTAATTTTCAAGTTTATGTGGTGTCACATACAGGGTCTTTTGACCGGTAAAGGTGACAAACCCAGGCTTAGCACCGCTTGGTTTATGAAGCCGTTTGACTGGCAAATAGTCGACTGGCACATTGTCTGAATTACGTCCCTTAGAGTAATACGCAGCCAATTGAGCCGCTTCAAGGATTGTCTCGTCACTTGGATTAGTGTCACGAATTACAACGTGAGATCCAGGAATGTCCTTGACGTGGAGCCAGATCTCATTCTTATTGGCAATCTTGAAACTGAGCCGGTCATTCTGGAGGTTGTTTTTACCAACCAACACCAGAGTACCGTTACTAGTGTGGAATTGTTCCGGCTTGCTGACGCGGACTTTACGCCGTTTCTTGCTCTTCTGACGCTTAACTTTCAGGTAACCTTGTTCCTGCAACTCTAGCCGAATTTCTTGAATATCATCTGGCGAGGCTAAGTCAATCTGGGACTCAATATTCGCCAGGTAATCAATTTCCTGTTCTGCCAGCTTCTTTTGTTGCTTTACATAAGTCACCGAAGTCTTGAGTTTATCGTACTTAGTAAAGTACTTCTGGGCGTTTCGTGAGGGAGTCAGGTTAGGATTAAGCTTGATGGTTAATGGCTGGTTGTTATCGTAGTAATTGTTCAGTGTGATCCTTGTCATACCACGCTTAACCTGGTTCAGGTAGGTCGTGAGGATCTCACCACGAACGCGGTAACGGTCTGCTTCGGCAGCGTCATCAAGCTGCTGATTCAACTTTTTGATCTTGCGCCGATCCTTCTTTAATTCGGTGTGCAACACACGCAAAACTTGCCCCGCTAGTTCCTTAGACCGATCCTGCTGAGCCTTGTTTGCATAATAGGCATCGAGAAGGGCTGACAGAGTATCGTAATGTTGCAGTTTGTCATCGCCCATTCCCAGTGGCGGGAACGCCGCAAAGGCGGACTTGCCGTTGTCTCGCGTGTATATGACGGGGTGGGGATGCACAAAGTTATTCAGAAACTGGTGGTAAGTGGTTGGCAAGTCATCGCTAGTCACTAATTCCTGGGCGAGTTCTTTGGCTGAATCGCGCCCCAGCCCCTGGTATGCAGCCTGTAATCGCTTAGCCAATTCCTTTGGGTCCTGCGTTTCGCGAATAAGGTCCGTGTAGATTTGGTTAGGCAAATAAGGGTTAGTTTTGTCTTGCTTCGGTGGCATTACCCAAGTGGCACCAGGTAACAGGAGACGGACACGGTTCTGGTCAGAGCCGACGTGCTTAATTGTGTCGATGATTTTCCCAGTACGGTGGTTAACGAGTGATACGTTACTGTGCCGCGCCATAATTTCACTGTACAGGTCAAGTTGTTGACTATCACCTAATTCATCCCGGGTGTTGAAGACTAGCTTAACGATTCGATCATTATCAATTTGTTCAATTGAATCAACGATTGCTCCTTCAAGGTACTTGCGCATTGTCATGGCAAAGTTTGTGGGAACAGCCGGATTCTGGTAAGGAATCGTCGTAATTTGGATCCGCGGGTAAGTGGGGTTGGCCGACAACAGTAATGAGTAATTGTGCCGGTGGGCGCGGATGGTAATAATTAGTTCTGCTGGGTAAGGTTGACTGACCTTCGCAACCCGACCAGTTGCTAATGTTTGATTTAGTTCATGCACCATGGCATGAGTAAAGAAGCCATCAAATGCCATAAGAAAGCCTCCTTCAATTCTTTTAATAATATGCGTAACGAGTAGTATTATACCGTTAAAGAGGCTCATTTCGCAATTTTTAGCGTCGATAAATGATTGGTTTATCGTTGTCAATGTGGTATTCTCTTTGTATTAGCGTAAAATGAAAAATAATTTGATCAAATTTTAAAACTCGGAGTTGATATGATGAAAATTGCTGTTGTAACTGACAGCACCGCCTATCTAACACCTGAAGAGGCGGCGGCTAACAATATTCATGTTGTGCCAATTCCCGTAACCTTGGATGGCCAAACCTACCGTGAAGGGGTTGATATTTCAACCTCAGAATTTTACGACAAGATGGCAAAATCTGGTTCTTTCCCAACAACTGCCCAAACACCAATTGGCCAGTTGATGGAACTCTACCAGGGACTGGCTGATGATGGCTATGATGCAGTAATCTCGATTCATCTAACTAAAGCTATTTCTGGCTATTTAAACACGATTGAACAGCTTTCAATTCAAATGAAAGACGTTATCAAGATTATTCCGTTTGATTCCCATCTGACTGTAAAAATGATGGGTTACTTAGCACTAGAAGCAGCCCACCTGGCTAATAATGGTGATAACCTCGACGATATCCTAAAGAAGTTGACCGAATACCGCGATACATTTAACAATGTATTTGTTGTTGACGACTTGCAAAACCTCGTCCGTGGAGGCCGTTTATCCAACGCTGCCGCCTTTGTGGGTTCGATTTTGAAAATCAAGCCGTTGCTCACGATGAATACTCCCACCCATGCGATCGAAGCCTTTGAAAAAGTTCGTTCAATGAAGAAAGCCAAGTTGCGGTGTGAACAGATTTTCGACCAAGATATTGCCAAATTAAATTATCCAGTTCGCGCCATGGTAATCCATGCTGATGTGCCAGAAGCTGGTCAGAAGTGGATGGATAAACTGCAAGCTGATCATCCTAATATTCGCTTTGAATTATCATACTTTGGTCCCGTTATTGGAACTCACCTGGGTAAGGGTGCCTTGGCCCTTGCTTGGATGCAAGATACTGAAAAGAAGCCACTCGCATGATGAATAAGCACCGTACATTCCAGGGAGCAGTCTGGGCGGTGTGCTTAGCACTACTATTACTGCTAAGTCCACTCAACTTAAAGGCTGTTTTGCCGACAGGGTTGTTTATTGCGCCATTGACCACGTTATTTGCGTTTGTCAGTTTATTTGTATTGCCTTGGTGGTCATCCCTCTTACTGTTACTTATTGGTAACCTGGGATTGATGATCCTCCATACTAGCAACTGGTTATTAATCATCACGATGATAGTGGCCTTCTTAGTGGATGCTTGGATGCTGGACTGGCATCGCTCTGCCGATGAAAAGTATTCCCAATCGCAACTAATTACAATTGGCCTCGTCACTGGTATTACTAGCCTGGTGCTCCTTTTGGGCCTAGCTTGGCTAAATGCGGTGGCTGTATTGGGCAGTAGCAGCGCATTAAATGTGGTTCGCTTGGCATTCCCGGTATCACTGTTGACGTGCCTCGTCTATGCATTGTTAATCCCATTGCTGGGGTCATTCTTACTGTGGTTGAGGGACAAATTATTCCCACCACAGTCGAAAGAAAAGCAGGCGGGGTCAGTGGTGATTGATCTGAGTGACCATCACGACGACAAGAAAGATCAACAATAACAAAATGAGGACTCGCTATTAAAC
This sequence comes from Limosilactobacillus frumenti DSM 13145, assembly GCF_001436045.1. Classification (GTDB taxonomy): domain Bacteria; phylum Bacillota; class Bacilli; order Lactobacillales; family Lactobacillaceae; genus Limosilactobacillus; species Limosilactobacillus frumenti. The sequence continues at coordinate 213,196 of NZ_AZER01000016.1, read as the reverse complement.
GGGTCCTCATTTTATTATTGTTCGCCATGCCATTCTGCCTTAAATTCGGCCACATAATCAATCATGACTTGTTGGCGATGTTCAGCAATGCGTTGTGCAGTATTCGTAAACAACTTGTCTTTGATGTGAAAAAGCTTTTCACTGAAGTGATTAATGATAGTTTCATGACTTAAGTCGCGGTACTCTTCCCGGGTCATATTTGTCCGGGGCTCAATGGCAGGATCATAGATCTTTTCGCCATGGGCACCGCCGTAGTAGATAGCCCGCATAATGCCAATTGCCCCAATAGCGTCTAGCCAATCCGCATCTCGAACTATCTGGGCAACTTTAGATAGGTTAACCTTACCATCGAGGGTGTGGGCAAATGAAATGTTGGAAATGGTGTCCATGATGACCTTGACCTGTTCATCAGTGAAGTCATTCTTCTTTAAGAAGTCAGCGACGTGGCGTTGTGCTAACTGCACATCGGCTACTAGTTTTTCGTCAATCGTGTCATGAAGGTAGGCGGCCACGACCGGAAGAAAGGGGTCGATTTGCTCACCCTGGGCAATTTGTTTTGCCATTTTGACTACCCGCATGATATGATCCATACCGTGACCAGTTTGATCATTTGCTAGTTGACTCTGGGTATATTGACGGACGACTTCAATTTGTTCTGCTGTAGTCATAATGATGCTCCATTTCGTTAATACTACTTTCAGTATACCAAATGGGTTGGGGGATATTGCTATGAATTTATTATTTGCGATTGATGATCGCTTTGTCAGTCAATTGGAGACAGTCCTACTGTCCATTCACCTTAATACTAAAGAACGGGATATTGACATTTATGTTTTGCAAAAAACACCACTAAATAAAGAGGCAGAGCTAAAAGCCATTGCCGATGAGTTTGGCATGCATTATCACCGGGTATTGGTGGATGAAACATTATTCGACCATGCGCCAGTAACGGACCGCTATCCAACGACGATTTACTATCGGCTGTTAGCGCATCAGATGTTGCCGGAATCTATCCATAAGATCCTGTACTTGGATGCTGACCTGCTATGCATTAATGATTTAGGACAGCTTTACGATACAGACCTTACCGGAAAGCTGTATGCATCGGCAATTCACGCCAGCCTAACTAATACGACGGATGTGATTAATAAGATTCGTCTCCAGAACTTCTCGGCAGATGGTTATTACAATTCCGGAGTTTTATTGATGAATCTCGACCTAATCCGAGAAACGGTAAAAGCAGAAGATATTTTTGACTATATTCGGGAACATATCCTCTTATTACCTGATCAAGACGTCTTAAATGCCTTGTATGGTGACCAAATCAAGTCAGTTCCAGACCAGTTATTTAACTTCGATACCCGTAACCTGGCAACCTATGCAACGATTTCTTTTGGCGAGTGGACGTTAGATTGGGTGATTAAAAATACCGTTATTCTCCATTACTGCGGACGCGATAAACCATGGCTGATCACCATGAATCATGGCCGGTTAACTGCACTTTATAAACAATATTTCCAGATGACAAAGCATATTGTCAATCGAGTTCGGTAATGGTTTGGTTAATAACCATTATTATATTAAACGAGTTATAATGTGGGTGAGTTAGAAATACTTATTAATTAAAGTGTTGAATTTAATATCACTTTTTGATAAATTGTTTAGGTTATCTTATTTAACTTATCAAATGTAAGAAAGGTCGGGAGAAATATGCAATTACGGAAAGCAACCTTAAATGATTTGGATACTGTTATGAACATTCTGCGTGATGGTCGTAATCAGCTGGCTGAACAAGGGATTGACCAATGGCAGGGCGACTATCCGAACGAACAACACATCAAAGAAGACATCCAGCATGGCTGGGCATACTTGGTTGAATCTGATGATGAACAGACCGTTGGGGCCTTAGCAATTGTGGATGCTCCAGATCACTCCTACGATGAATTGGATGGACAGTGGCTATTAGATACCCAGCAATACCAGGTTATTCACCGAGTCGCTATTCACTCTAACCATGCTGGAAAGGGTTATGCCTCAAAATTATTTGTTAGTGTAATTGACTACATTAAGAATAATCGCAAGGATATCAAGTCATTGCGGATTGATACGCATGAGCACAATAAGATCATGCAACACCTAATCACTAAGCATGGCTTCAAGAAGGTTGGGGAGCTCCATGGAGTCTACCGGCCTGAGGAAGAATCATATGTTTACGAACTAGTAACTCAACCAGAAAACGGCGAAAATTAGTTGAAAGCTAAATTGACAAATACCTTGTGGTAGTAAGAATTGCGGGGCTTAACAGAAACCGTGAAATTCGTTAAAAAATTTCACAATTTCGTTTTAGCTACCAATTTAGCTACCAAAAAGAGTATATTTGATGCCAAAATAGCAGTTTAAAATTCAGAAGGGTGGTAGGTAATGTCAAAATTAGCTACCACCCTTTTACTACAATTTTTTAACTAAGTTGTACCACGTCTCGTTCGCGTGACCAGAAGCAGATACATTCACTTTACGGAAGCCATTGTGTTCATAAAAGGGCACATTCTTAGCGAGCGAATCGAGTGAAATCGTCGCCCGACCAGCTGCCCGAGCGACCTCTTCCAGAGCTGCCAACAGCTGGCTGCCAATCCCGTTTCTTCGGTAGGCAGGATCAGTGGCAATCGATAAGACTAATTGGTGACCCCCATGCGGTAAATTAATGGGTGTGTTGGTATACATCTCATCAGTGACGAATGGTTCATTGACTGCTGGGCCAACAATAAAGCCAACCACTTGTCCCTTTGTTTTAGCAACGAGGAAGGTATCACTAATCTTGGCGATCCGATCCTTAAATGCTGCCGGTGTCCCAGCCTCAGCAGGCGAAAACCCGAGCCGTTCGATTCGAACCACCGCATCAAGATCACTTGGTTGGACATGTTCAATTTGTACTTGCATGGCAAATTCTCCTTTTCATCCATAACATTAGTTCAGTCGACGATATCTGGCAACCCAAGTTATCCCTAATTGCTGGTAGTATTTACAAATAGTTTTTGCTAAGATGTTACTAGTTTTGGTTAAAGGAGTCGATTGATATGTCCACTAAGGGCGGTGAATTCCGGTTTGCTTTTCGTCAATCAATCCCTGTTTTATTTGGTTACATTGCCCTGGGGTTGGGTTACGGTTTATATATGCATAACCTGGGATTTTCATTTATTTATCCCACTTTAATGGCGTTGACGATTTATGGGGGCTCAGTTGAGTTCGTGATCGCTAATATGCTAATTCAACATTTTCAACCACTGAACGTGTTACTAGTGACGTTAGTAGTTGGTTTTCGCCAATTTTTCTATGCTTTATCGATGCTGAAACAGTATCGACGTGCTGGGTGGCGAAAATGGCTACTTATTTTTGGCTTGACGGACGAAACTTTTGTATTAAATTACTATTCCACCGTGCCAAAAGGTTATGACCGAACTCAAGTACAGTTGTGGATCACTTTGCTTGATTGGTTCTACTGGGTTCTTGGTGCTTTCTTGGGCGGCTTTCTTGGGTCTATTCTTCATTTACAAATTGAGGGATTGGATTTTGTGATGACCGCACTCTTTATTGTGTTGGCGCTCGATCAATTCTTAAAGGAAGATAGTCACATTAGTTCCTTTAGTGGAATTGCAATTACTATTATTTGCTTATTATCATTCGGTAAGACATATTTCTTAGTGGTCACGCTATTGTTGTTAGTCCTTGAGTACTATCTTCTGACTAAACGACGGCAGAAGGGGGCACAGAAATGACAATTATCCAACAAATCATTTCGATTAGCATTGCTGCAATTGCTAACTTTTTAACACGTGTCTTTCCATTTTTAATTTTCGATCACAATAAAAATGGCTCGGATGAAATCAGTCCTTTTATTGAAGGACTAGGAAAATTTCTCCCACCAGCCATTATGGGGATGCTAGTTGTTTACTGTTTCCGGAACGTCAATTTTCTGAGTGGTACTCATGGGTTGCCTGACATTATTGCGACCGTTATCACGGTCCTAATTCACCTGTGGCGGCGAAACATGTGCCTCTCCCTGTTGGTGGGGACGGTGTCATATATTCTGTTGGTCAACTTCATTTTCTAGATTAAAGGTCCTAAGCGCATTGCCTAGGACCTTTTCATATTATTCGGCGTTGATTTTGTGATAGAGCTTGCGGCTCAGTACCAATGATACGAGGAGGATCATCAGACAGAAACCGAAGCCAGCCTGGATTCCTAAGTGAGAACCAGCTGAGTGGACTTGTTGATTGACGAGGTCAACCACCATCACAATTAAGGCGGTTCCAAATGCCGCCGCAATTTGTCGCAAAGTATTGAAAGAAGCAACCGCATCAGGGACCAAGTCATTTGGTAATAAGGACAGTGCCTGGGTTTGCAACGGGATTAGCATCGTAACCAGTCCAAACTGGCGAATCGTTTGAAAAAGCGTAATTAACCAAATCGATGAACGAGCACCAATAAACCCCTGACAAGCCGTTCCCAAAATATCGATTAGCAATCCGGCACCAACTAGCCATTGGATTGGGTAACGATCATAAAACCGTCCACTGGTGGTGGAAAGCAATCCGGTAAGCATGGCTCCTGGTAAGACCGCAATTGCAGATACAATTGTACTTTGCCTCATGACAATCTGGACCAATAACGGGATTAAAATTGCGTTACCATACATGGTAGCAGTAATCATCATGTTAATACTGGTGGCCAGGACAAATTGACGGTGGTGCATAACATTTAAGTTGATTAGTGGATGGTCACTGTGGCGTTGGTTGAGGTAGAAGAATGCAATCAGGATAATACCAATAAAGGTCAGTCCCGTAACTTGCCAAGAGATGATTGGCTGCGTGGAAACATTGGATAGCCCCATTAATAAACACCATAGTCCCGCCGTGATGACTGTAAATCCTAAGCTATTGAAGCGGGGATACTCATTATGCGGGATCGAGGGCAGGGTGATGAGGGACGCAATGATTGTCAGAATGACAAACGGTAATACCAAGATAAAAAGAAAACGCCAAGATAAATAATGGAGTAAGAATCCAGAAACGGCTGGTCCTAGAATGGGCGCGCAGTTAAATGCTAACCCAATAATTCCCATAATTCGGCCTTTGTGACCAGGCAGGGCATAGCGGATGGCGAGCACGTTAACGAGTGGCATCATCATCCCCGCTCCGATCGCTTGAATCATCCGCGCAACCACCAGGAAACTAAAACTATTGGCCATTGCACCCGTGATGGTTCCAATCATGAAAATGATACTGAAACAGAGGAAAAGACGCCGAAATGAAAACCGCTTAATTAAGTACGAGCTAACCGGAATCATCAAGGCATTCACCAGCATGTAGCCGTTAGTCACCCACTGGACACGTGCAGCGGAGATGTGGAAGACTTGCATGAAGGTTGGCAGGGCAATGTTCATGAGGGTTGAACACAAGATACCAAAAAAGGTCCCAAAGACCATGACCACCAGGGCCCGTTGGATGCGCTTATTAGTCAATTGATAAACTCCTTTTCAAAAATAACTTGGTTCAGTGTAACAGGACTGGTCCGGGGCTGCAATGGGAATTGACCTAATTGTTAACAAATGCCAAAATTAGAGATGGTATAATAAGATTATTAAGTTTACGGATGTAAATATAATTAATAATGGGGTGTTAAAATGGCAGATAAATTAGAAATCACCAACGCTGAATGGCGAATTATGCGGATTGTTTGGACATTGGGGAAAGCGACCAGCAACCAGGTTATTGATATTCTGCAGCAGAAGACAGACTGGAAACCAGCGACGATAAAAACCTTATTGCGGCGATTAGTCGAAAAGGGGGCCCTGCAAACAACCCGTCATGGTCGGGCTTTCATCTATACTGCTTGCGTTCAGGAACAGGCGACAATGAACCAGTCCGCCGATGAGCTGTTTGATAGTATTTGTGAAATGCACGTCGGTTCCACGATTGCCCATGTGATCAAACAGCGACCCTTGAGCAAGAGTGATATTCAACGATTGCAGAAGATACTAGCAGAAAAGTTACCGGATGCTCCGGATGAAGTGGACTGTAACTGTGTTCCAAACATGCGGTGCGAATAGGAAAGGAAATTGTCATGAGTGACTCATCAACAATTAGTGGCAAAAGTCGGGTCCGTGAAATAATGGCTGTGATGCGCAAACACCACTTTTTGCGTAATTTTTACCGGCAGACCAACCCAGAGGAGATTTGTGCGGCGCTAGAGGAATTAGGACCCACTTTCATCAAACTGGGCCAGATTCTGTCAACGCGGGCCGACCTAGTTTCACCTAGTTATATTAAAGCGCTCAGTAAATTGCGCGATGATGTGCCCGCAGACCCTTTTGCCAGTGTTGAACAAACTTTTGAAGAAGAGACCGGCAAAAAGATCAGTGCGGTCTTTAAGGATTTTGATGAACAGCCATTTGCTTCGGCTTCCATTGGCCAAGTACACCACGCCCATTTACAAGATGGGACGCCGGTGGTCGTCAAGGTTCAGCATCCGGAAGTAACGACCTTGGTAAATACTGACCTGCATTTGCTGCAGCGGGCAGTAGACTTACTGAAGTATGTACCAACTGAAAAGGCAGTGGTTAACCCGACAGCTGTTATTACTGAACTCAGTCGATCCCTGAGAGCAGAGATTGACACGATGCGAGAGGTGCAGAACGGGGAAGAGTTTTACCGACTTAACAATCAGGCCGGGATTATTCGCGTACCAAAAGTTTACCGTGAATACTGTGCACCGAAGATCCTTGTTAATCAGTTGATGAAGGGGCAAAGTATTCAGCACCTCGTTAATCAAAAATTGAGTAGCGATCAGGCAACTAAAGACATGCAGGTCCAAACCCGTGAGATGATTGCGAAAACATTGGTCAATAACTTTATCAAGCAGGTTTTCGTTGATCACTTTTTCCAAGCGGATCCCCATCCAGGTAACATTTTAATTGAACAGGTTGATGAACCTGAGATAGCAACCGAACACGAAATGAGTCGTCAGGTTGGTAACGTAAACTTTGAATACCAACGTCAAGGAGTGTTACCACCGTACCGGATTAACTTAATTGATTTTGGGATGATGGGCCGTTTGACGCCGGCAATGGCGGATGGCATTGCTAAAATTGTCTTGGCGATTAATTCGAAGAATACCCGGCAGATTGGGCAAGCCATTCTGGCAGTCTGCAATCAGACAGGACCGGTAGATGAACAGCAATTTTTCACGGATCTGGGGCATTTCCTGCGTCCATACATGTCAACTGGTTTAAGCGAGATTGATTTTTCAACGTTGCTTTATCAAATCATCCATCTGTGTGCAGATAATCACCTGCAAATGAAGGCTGAGGTGACGATGCTAGTACGCGCCTTTGGCATTCTAGAAGGAACGGTTGCCAAGCTTGATCCTAACCTTTCCATGATGGAAGTGGCCCGACCATTTGGCCGACGGTATTTGAAGCAGCATTTTAACTTGCGGAATCGTCTTGAGGATGACTTGTGGGGGAGCTACCAGGCTGGTCACCAATTAATTCAGCTCCCTGGCCACGTCAATGATTTCTTAGATGCTTTAACTAATGGGGATGCCCGTCTGAACTTTAAGTATCAAAATGAAGAGCGGATTAGCCAGCTCTTGTTACGAATTACCAATCGACTGGTGGTGGCCCTTATCCTGGCTGCTATTATTGTAGGGTCCTCATTACTTGTTGAGGGAAGTGCTGATCATCCGCATATTTATCGGCTTGGTGTCACCGGCTACTCGATTGCAATTGTGATCGTGATCATTTTGGTATCCTCTGAATTAATTACGCGGTGGCGGCAGAAACGTGCCCGAAAGAAGCGATACTAATGATCTACCTCTTTAGCTGGTTCTTGCTACTCGTCTTATTGTGGTGGCCAAAGGCACAACAATTGCGCTGGCCAGGGGCATGGACGATGATCGGGACAGTTGTGATTCTTATGGTGTGGCGACAATGGCTTATGTATCCGTTAGCTGTTGCCGGTGCCTGTCTCTTGGTTTGGTTAGAAATTTTACAAATAATTTTAGTGCGTCGGTTTCAAAACATCGGCAATGCCCAGTCGTTTAACGCCAAAGTCTTTGTTCTGGAGCTGTTGGACATGCTACTAATATTGCCGCTGCAGGTCAAAATCTGTCTGCATAATCAATTTGGGATCATCACCCAACAAGTTTCATTACTTGCCCTGATGATCAATGGACTGATCACGGTCGGCTTGTTATTGTTCTGGTTCATTACTTTGTGGTTGCCAGTGATGCAACCAGCGGGCGAATCATTACAGGCAATTGTTATCCTTGGTGCCGGTTTGCACGATGACAAAGTGCCACCGATATTAGCTAGTCGGCTTCGCGTTGCCAATCAGTTATGGCTCCAGCAGCCCACCGCCAAATTAGTAGTCACTGGCGCGCAATTACGTGGTGACCATTTGTCGGAGGCCGCAGCGATGGCTGACTACTTAGTACATCATTGTCAGGTACCACGAACACAAATATTGCTAGAAGAAGATGCTCACAACACGTGGGAAAATTTGCAATTCAGCTCACGTTTATTACAAAATTTGGGAATCAGCGAAGAAAGCAAAATTGCGGTCGTTACGAGTTCTTTTCACTTGATCCGCGCTTGGACATACTGTCGTCAGCAAAAACTGGGGTGGACATTGGTAGCTGCACCGACCCCACTGGGCCACCAACCCATGGCAGTTACTCGCGACTACCTTGGTATTTTGCGTGACCATCCTTGGTTCAGCATGATGATTGTGATTGTGGCACTTCTGGTTGCTGAAATCCTCATATAAGTAAATAAAGCTTCCGGGAGCATTCTCGGAAGCTTTATTTTGCTATTTATTCTTATAAACGGAAACTTCAATTAAGTTCTTGTCAGGATCGTGAACATAAATTGAGGTCATTGGGCCTTCGGAACCGCGTTTTTCAATTGGTCCAGTAACGACATCAACGTAGTAACTGCGGAAATGATGGAGAATATCATCTAACTTGTCTCCAGCAACTAAACATAAATCAGCCGCACCGATTGTTGGGTGGGGAGCTTTGAGATCCGTGTCCCGATCAGCTTTTTGCAACCGGATCAGTTGATGACCACAACGCAGGGTAATGACATCATCAGTCGTTTGTTGGTCAATCACTGGCATGTCAAAGACCTCGTGATAAAAACGCATTGCATCTTCCAGATTGCTGACGGTTAAGACCACGTGGTCAATCCTTCTCATCTTCATTGTTTCGACCTCCTTACCAGCGTCAATTATACTGAATTCCGAAAAGAATTGCCAAACCATGACGCTCCTAGTAAGATAAAACACACGGAGGATAAAGATGAAAGTCAAAAATATTTTAAGTGTCGCCGGATTTGCCTTTATTGGTGGAATCTTACGCTATCTTTTAACAATTATTGCCCCAGGAATGGGCGTCTTATTAGCTAATTGGCTAGGTTGCCTGCTCTTGTCATTCTTAACTTATTACGTGATCGAACGCGACCTTATTGCTGGGTGGTTAAACTTAGGACTAGGTACCGGCCTGATTGGGGCGTTTACCACCTTTTCTTCGTTCACGACAACAACCATTCAATTAGGCAACAATGAATGGCGATTTGCGCTTGTTTATGGTTTAGCGAGTTTGATTGGCGGCTTTGTTCTCGCTTTAATGGGCTATTGGTTAGCTAAACGATTAGTGGAAATGGAGGAATACCATGATTAACGTTGGCCTTGGATCAGCAATTGGGGCAGTCGTCCGTTATCTCGTGACTACCTGGTGGAAACGGAGCCAAATTGATTGGCCGTTTGCCACGTTGTTCATCAACGTGACTGGTGCAGGTCTTTTAGGCCTCGTGATTAGACATTTTGGCTCTGCTAATGGACAATACCTCTTTTGGGGTGTTGGTGTTATGGGTGGCTATACCACTTTCTCAACGCTGAATACTGAATTAGTCGCAATGTTTGATGAGCACGCCTATGGTAAGTTACTGAGTTATCTAGTATTGACTTACGGAGGTGGCCTCTTAGCAGTTTGGTTAATTTTAGGATAGTGGTTCAAAGACTGTGTGCTTTGAACCCTTTTTATTTTGTCAGCATTTCAATTAATAATATAATTAATTGTTGAAACCACAATGAAGGGAGTAGCTATTCATGAAAAAGAGTTCGGTCGGCATCTTTTTGACCGTGGTTATTATCTTAATTGCCATTATTGGTGGTGCATTTTTCCATACGCGAAAGACAAACCAGTTTGTCCATTCAACCACTGCAACTTTATTTTTCCATGGCGGTGGCAGTTCTTATCGGGCAGAAGATAGCATGGTGAACGCGGCTAAGCGTGCCGGGGTTACCAATACCATTATCAGGGCAGATGTTACGAAAGACGGTCAGGTCAGTTTGCATGGTAATATGCATCGTGGCGCCATTAACCCAATTGTTGAAGTTAACTATGAGGACAACCGTCAGCTTGATTTCAATAAACATGGTAAATATGCCACCAATGTTGCTAAGCTGCTTCAAAAGCAGTATGGAATAAAGAAAATTAATATGGTCGGCCACTCCCTCGGCAATATATCGATCATTTACTACATGTTACAAAATGGCAAGAATAAGCATATGCCGCAATTACAGAAGCAAGTAGACATTGCCGGTCATTTTGGTGGACTTGACTTTGCTGGTATTCCGGATGCCATTAAGCAGCCGGCCGGAATGAAGTTAAATGCTCAAGGGAAGCCTAACCATATGAATGCTACTTATCGGCAAATGACGGCGGCCCGTAAGATCTATCCGCAAAACCAAGTCGCGGTTTTGAATATTTACGGTGACATTGGCAACCATACTGATGGTCGGGTAACGAATGTTTCGTCCCGTTCGCTAAAGTACCTGGTTGCTTCACGGGCCAAGTCATATACCGAAATTAAATTCACCGGCAAAAATGCCCAACATTCTAAATTACACGAAAATGCCAAAGTTGATCGCGCATTGATCAAGTTCTTATGGCAGAAGAATTAAATTCAGAAAGGAGCTTTTTATGATCAAGACAAAAGAGAGTACCATCCCGGCCCAGATTGAAGTTCGCGGTGGTCGGGTTCACAACTTGAAGAATATTGATGTCAATATTCCGCTCCACCAATTTGTTGCTATTTCGGGATTATCGGGTTCCGGTAAAAGTTCATTGGCAATGGGCATCCTTTATGAAGAAGGGTCGCGTCGCTATCTAGAAGCTTTGTCGACATATACACGACGGCGGATCAAGTTGGGGGCGCAGGCGCAAGTGTCGTCAGTTAAGCATATCCCATCAGCATTAGCGCTCCACCAGCGACCATCTGTGCCTTCCGAACGCGCTACCGTGGGGACAATGAGCGAGCTCTTCAACGTTATCCGCCTGATCTTCTCTCGGCTCGGTCAACCGGTCTGCCCAAATGGCCACCGTTTAAAGCCCAGTTTAAAAATTGCTCAGGCAATGAGTAAATCAGGTGATGAAATGGGTCAACTAACCTGTCCCGTGTGCGGTGCAAAGTTCTATGCATATAGTGCGGAAGACTTTGCTTTTAATTCCGATGGGGCCTGCACTAATTGTCAGGGGACCGGGAAAGTTCGTGAACTAGACGAAGACAAGCTAATTGGCGATCCCAACCTGTCACTTGCTGATGGAGCCGTTGCATCTTGGCACTTGCCAGGGCGAAATTTCATGCCGCAAGTAGCGGAAGCAGCGGGGGTCCGGATTAATATTCCTTATAAGAATCTAACCGATAAGGAGAAGGAATTTGTTCTCAATGGTCCAAGCAAGAAGTACAAGATGGATTTTGCTTCAAGCACCGGCCGTGTTTTCCACGACTTTAATGCCTTATATGAAAATGCCCACCGCGCCGTTCTAGAGTCAGCGCGGACGAGTAAGAGTGCTCGTGCTCAAGAACGGATCAAGGAGTTTTTCCACTTCTCCACCTGTCCTGTTTGTCATGGGACACGGTTAAAGCCAGAATTGTTGAAGCAGTTAGCCGGTGGATTGAATATTGCAGAAGTAACTAACCTGACTCTGGCGGAACTCCCAGCATGGCAAAAGAAGGTCATGGATGAGTTGCCAGCTGATATGCACAAGTTAGGGACTTCCGTGTTCAAACAATTTGAAGATAATCTCCGTCCACTGTTGGAATTGGGGTTGGACTACCTCTCCCTGTCACGGAACGGGAATACCTTATCAACTGGGGAACTTCAACGGATTCAGTTAGCGCGGACTCTACGGACGGAGACAACCGGGGTTTTGTATGTGCTTGATGAACCTTCTATTGGTCTTCACCCAGATAATGTGGCTGGTTTACTCCACGTTTTTAAGGAACTTGTTGCTCAAGGGAACTCATTAGTCGTGGTAGACCACAACATTGATATCATTGCTGCAGCTGATTGGATTATTGAAATTGGTCCAGGATCCGGGGCAGAGGGTGGCAACATCATTGCTCAGGGCACGCCAAACCAATTACGCCAGACGAGCGACTCCCTGATTGGTCCATTTTTGAATGGTCAGGCTCAGATTAAGGTTCGGCAGACGCAACCTGTGCCAACAAAAACAAATACGGAAATTAAGATTAACCACTACTTTAACTTGGACAACGTCGGCGTCAAGATTCCCACAAACCGCTTAACGGCAGTAACAGGCTTCTCTGGCGCTGGAAAGACTAGTCTGATTCTTGATTCGCTGGTACCTGCCCTGCAGCGGCAAGAGAAGGGGGAACCATTGCCTAAACAGGTTGATTCATTGACAACTTCATTAGAGCATGTTGTTTCGGTTGATGCGACACCGGTGGGGAAGTCTACTCGGTCAACAGTGGCTACGTACACGAGTATCATGGATAATTTACGGCGGCTATACGCTCGCCAACCACTGGCTAAGCAAAAGCATTACACGGCTTCATACTTCTCTTACAACAATAAACAAGGCGCTTGTCCAAACTGTGGCGGTACTGGAATCGTTACGCTTGATATTCAATATCTGCCGGATATGCAACAGACTTGTCCAGTTTGCCAAGGTGATCGTTATAATAATGATATTCAAAAGGTCCAATGGAATGGCCGATCAATTGTTGATGTATTGAATCTCGATGTCCGCCATGCCATTCCGGTCTTTGCAAAGGTACCGAAGATCGAACGAGAGTTGAAACTATTGGATGAAGTTGGTCTCGGTTACCTCCACCTTGGTGAAAGTACGCCTTCACTATCCGGTGGGGAAGCCCAACGTCTGAAACTGGTAAAACACTTGTCCCACCGGCAAGAAACAACCCTCTTTGTCTTTGATGAACCATCCGTCGGTCTGCACCCGTTAGACGTGCAAACCCTTTTGCAAGTTATGCAGCGATTGATTGATAAGGGCGCGACAATCATCATGATTACCCATGATGTGAACTTAATGGTCAATGCTGACTACCTAATCGATATGGGCCCACGTGGCGGTAACAAAGGTGGTCAAATTGTTGCGGAAGGACAACCAGATGAGTTAGTAAAGAAACCAACAAGTTTGACGACTCAGTATTTAGCAGAATTTGAACACCGGTTTAATTAACGAAAAAATGCACTAGCGATGTTGCTAGTGCATTTTGCTTATTCTGCTAAATTAGCCTTATGTTGCTTGTAGAATTTACGAATCACATAGTAGCAAGCAAAGATAATCAAGAGCGCAATGATAATGGGGATAAACCTTTTGAAATCTCCTTTGAAGATTGCATCCCCACCGAAGGCATACAGGAATGATGTTGGTGCCATGCCGACAAATAACATTGCGAGGTACCGCCGCTGGTCGATATGCATTTGGGAACTGGCGTAGTTAACAAGAATACTGGGGATGAACGGAATCATAAACCCAATCGTCAACCCAATTAACGGGTGCTTTTGGTTCAATAGCAGGTCCAATATACGTTGACTCTTCATGCGCTTAGAAATGTCAATATGGTTTAATAAGCTAATGACGAGACAGTTTCCGCAAATATTGCCCAGCCAGTTGACCATGAACCCTAACCAGGGGCCGTAACAAAGCCCCACAAAAATGCAGACCACTGAATTCGACATCCCTGGAATGGCGTTAAATAAGGCGACCAAAGCTAACAGAAGAATAGAATTAACAAGGCCATGTTGCCGCATCAGTGCGAGTAACTTCGCTCGTTCGCCAGGGACGGGATGCAGTAATAGGTGAATTTCGGCGTGATAGTTATTGACAATAAAAGCGATTACAATTATTGATAAAACAACCGCCAAGGTAATTAACCAGCCGCGCCCTAATTTAGTTGTTCGATGTTTACTTCCCATTAAAAGTTAATCCTGCTTCCTTGAATAATTGAACCAAAGTGGCCCGTAGTAAGGGATCATGGGCGTACAAGTAAGTTCCTTTAACGCCCCGTTTGAAGAGTACATTTAAGGAATTCATAATCATCCGTTTTTCTAACGCAATAATTTCATCGGGATCGGTTAAGTCTGCCCGGCGCTTGAATGCTTCAGAATCCGTATACTTATCTAAATTAATCTGTAATTTCATTGTATCAGGAATTTGACTGATTGGGGGACCGAGAATGATGCCAGAATAATTCAAATCAAACCCTTGGCACGTGTAAATGGAACCTACCTCATCAATCGTTTGGGGAATTTCTGCCCACGGCGTCACAGTATAGTTATACTGGTCCCACGGCATTTTGAACTTTCCCTCAACAATATAATGCTTACCGCCATCAAGCGTCGAAGGGTAACCTGAGGTCGAGAGAATGCGGGATAGGCCAACTTCCTGATTCCGCTTGACAATTGCCTGCCGCATTGCTTCTGCATCGTCATAGATGCGAAAGTCATAATGATCGCGCGCATCTGATGGCAAAGGGGTGAGCTCATAATCATCGGTAAAATGATTAAACCAATCAATCAGGTCATCGCTAGCGGTCATTCTAAACTGGTGCTTAAGATGATACTCCTGATGTGGATACTGGTGGGTAATTTTTTCTAACCGTTGCGGTGTCCACAAACTCTTCATCCGTAAGACCTGGTATTGGTCAAAGACAAGAATCACAACTTTGGCTCGTTTGATAATCTCAACAAGCTGATTATCGTGATAGAAATTATTGTAGTGGTCTGGTTTGGAAAGTAATAAGTGGGCTTCATCGATCACCGCTACATCGATCGTCTTATTCTGCTTAGACAACTGATTAATTAATGATGTTGGTCGGGCAAAGTCTTTTTTATACAAGCTCTTAATGCCACCAGCAATTTCACGATAAACCTTCAAAATTTCGGGATGGTTGACCACAAAGTAATTGCTGGTTCCATAAAGCGGTGAGTTTTGGTCATGCCGGGCAGCCGTTTGAATTTGGTTAAAGAGGTGCGATAAAACGACACTTTTTCCCGTACCAGCATCCCCGTAAATCGTGTAGATGGCCGGGTAGTTACCAGTTAAATGATTCACTGTAAAGGTCATGATTTGATTAACAAGGTGCTGTTGCTCCGTTGTTAAATGCTTAAATGGTGAAAGCTTATTTGTTGCCTGATTTTCTTGACTAGTCATGTATTAATTGACCTCCATCTCAGACTAATCTTACTGGAGCGGGACGATTTCGTCAATTTGTTGCGGCCATCAGATCACGAACATTGGTGAAACGTGGTAAAATATAGACAGTGTTTTTGACGTACCAGGATCACGCTGGTAAAAACTTTTGAAGGGGTGGCTGAGATGAATCGACATCCAGATTACTTATTAAACCGGGTTAACGAACCGGAAGATATTAAGAAAATGTCGTTGGATGAGTTGAAACAATTAGCAACGGAAATGCGCCAATTGGTCTTAGAACGCGATGCTGCAATTGGTGGACACGTGGGGCCAAACTTAGGAATCATGGAAACGGCGATTGCCTACCATTATGTTTTTGACTCTCCACATGACAAGGTAATTTGGGATGTCTCACACCAGTGCTATCCACATAAAATGTTGACAGGACGGAAACTGGGGTTCTTAGATCCTGATCATTATGAAGATATTAGTGGGTACACTTCACCCGAAGAAAGTGCTCATGACTTCTTTGAGATTGGCCACACCTCGACTTCCGTTTCTCTAGCCGTTGGGTTAGCGCAGGCACGCGACCTGTTGCATCCAGACTCAAAGGATAATATTGTGGCCGTAATTGGGGATGGTTCCCTGAGTGGTGGCTTGGCTTTTGAAGGCTTCAACAATGCTGCTAAGCTGAATTCGAACCTGATCATCGTGGTTAACGATAACCAGATGGCCATTGATAAGGATCAGGGTGGCCTGTACAAAGGTTTAGCAAAGCTGCGTGAATCCAATGGCGAGGATCCGAATAATATCTTCACATTTATGGGCTTTGACTATCGTTACATCGCTGATGGCAACGACCTGCAGACGATGATTGATACCTTTAAAGATGTTAAGGACATTGACCACCCAATCGTCTTGCACGTTAATACTCTCAAGGGTAAGGGCTATGAACCTGCAGTCGAGGATAAGATGAAGTGGCACTGGCAAGGACCATTTGACATCAAGACTGGCAAAAGCAAGGAAAAGCCAGCCGGTGAAAATTACTCTGATGCCATTTTAGCCGAACTGGGCAAGCAAATTGATGCTGGAGAACCAGTAGTCGCCATTAATGCAGCTATTCCAGGCGTATTTAACTTGAAGTCCTTCCAAAAGAAATATCCTGACCGCTATTATGATGTTGGTATTGCTGAACAAGATTCCATCACCACAGCTGTTGCCATGGCTGAAGCGGGTGCTAAGCCGGTTGTATTCCAGAATAGTACCTTCTTACAGCGAGCATACGATCAGCTGATTCATGACATGGCCCTTAATGATTCGCCAGTGGTCATGATTGTGCGTGGCGGAACGATTGCCTCTGGATCAGCAACCCACCAAGGTTCGTTTGACATTTCCATGATTTCCGACTTGCCAAATATTGAATACTTGGCACCAACTAACTTAGAAGAAATGATCTCGATGTTAAAGTGGGCCCTTAAGCAGCGGGAACAACCCGTTGTTATTCGCCAGCCAGAAAAAGAGTTAATTCATGGTACTCCTAGCCAAGATAACTACAGTCATATCAAGTATGACGTCGCCCATCAAGGGAGTGAGGTTGCTATTATGGCAGTTGGTGACTTCTGGCAACTAGGTGTCGAAGTGCGGGACCAATTGCAAAAGAAGTTGAACATCGACGCCACGCTGGTTAATCCAAAGTCCGTGACTGGGATTGATCCAAACTATTTGCACCACTTATCTGAAAATCACAACATTGTGGTCACCCTTGAAGATGGTAATGTTTCTGGTGGCTTTGGTGAAACAATCGCACGTTACTATGGACCAAAGGATACCAAGGTACTGAACTTCGGAGCACCACGTGAATTTGCGGATAATGTTCCGTTGGACGTTATGTACGAGTGGTACCACTTGACACCAGAACAAATTGTTGACGATATCGAAAAAGTTTTACATTCACTATAAAGAAAACCCCGCCATATCAGCATCTTTAGCTTGTATATGATGGGGCCTTTTTCTTTATACCGAATAAATTAATATCATGAATCTAGTTTTCATGGGGCACTCGTGGGGCAAAGTTGTGCATTTTTTGAGCACATACTCTTCAATCTTGGATGTAATGTGCAGATAAACTTTTGGTTGTGTGGCTACTTGAGTACTCCAACCATATTGAATGGTGTGTAGTAATATATCCTTAATTGTATTAGTTTATTAACACAAAAATGAAAAAGTGGATCGGTGACATATTTAATATCGTCATTACAGGAGAAGGGGTTAAAGAATGCTCCTATAGTTGCTTGGAAAGTGCATATCCTGTAATAATGTGGAATAATTGACAGGAGAAAAATTATCTTTAAAATTTTCAATTAAATTATTCATATCATTAATTAAACGTCTAAAATTCTTCTTTGGAAGCACAGCTTTCATTGCAATGATCAGTTCAAAAACGCCAGCTTGACTTCTTAATGCTATATTATTGATACCTGCAGCAGACTTAATTTCCCCCATATGAGGTGTTCGATAAACTATTTTTGAATAGGTTATTTCACCATGAGCCACCGCGTTTCTAAAAATATTTACCATCTGATTAATGCTACGAATGGCACCGGGTGTAATTGCGGATTGATGAGAATTATTGTATGAAGTACATTTCATATTGCGGAAATCACGCGCAATTGCTAATTGAATATCTTCAGTACAATTTGCATAGAAATAATTTAATTCACCAAATGTTAAGAAGTTTACAAGAACCCAAAGAGGAACATGACCATGTTTATTGACATAGTGTTTTATAGCATTTTTGCCACGACGATCTGAATACTTTTTGATAGTACTTGATAAAGAACTTATAGTACCTACAACAGACGAAACATGTTGGGCGTCTCTGAAAAAATTATCCATTGCTAAGTATGCATGCTCTTCTGGGTATTGTTCAGAAAAGCGATAAGCTATTTCCGCACCTAACATAGTTTCATATTTAAGTAAGGACCTGTAAAGAATAGCTCGTAATTCAAAATCAAAATCGTATAGTGATTTAATTTCATCGAAAGAAGCATCATCTTTATATACTTCTGGATGAATGATTTCTCCGTTAGTGCCTCTAGCTAAAAACATCCACTTATAACCGTTAATTAATGAATAATATCCTATTTGTTCTAGTGAACGCTTTGCTTTAGCGTGAGCATCATCAAGACCGCGACTGCGCAAAATTGATAGCTGCTGGTTCAATGTCTTAAACGGTTTCGAATTATCAGTACCTGTCAAAATATCACCTTCCCAAAACAAAAACCTCAGAACTATGCAAATACACAGAACTGAGGTTTTGCTAGTCCAACACCTACTCCTAGGGCCCTTTGGACTTGATCTGTAAGTATATTTTCACAGATAATGACGAGCATGTCAACAAATACATTGTATTTTAATTTTCTTTGTAACAAAAAGTGCAAAAGACCTAACTTCTTCGTTTTTTATGTAGTAGACCCACAAAATAGCGAAGGAGTTTTTTTATGTCCAAACGAGTTAGCAAAATTAGGTCACAATTAGGAATTACGTCTGCCACGGTCCTAATGACGTTAGCAGTTGGCAGTAACTGTTTAGTAACGCCAATTCAGGCATCAATCAGGGACCAAGAAAATGTCAGAACAAGCATGGCGGCAAAAAAGGAAATACAAACAGTCACCCGCAAGATTATTGTGGTAGATCCACACTTTAAGCAACCACAAGTTCAGTTACAAACGGTTCATTTTGTTAAACAAGGTGATCAGTGGCAGCCACTGAACAGTAATTTTCTGCCACCGTTTTTTCCAGTCCAATATGATAATTACTCACCACTTCAGACTGCGGTCAAGCCGCTGGTGGTGTCCCCCGGTGAAACAATTTCAGATGTCACAATCAAATATCGGTCGGTGGATTTAAGCAATGTTTCGCCGCATAACCAAGGGTTTTTACATGTAATCGCTGAAGATGCTGACGGAGACAAGAAGATTGAGACGGTAGTTAAAAGTAAATTAGGTGAGTGGCTTGACTTCCCACCCGCACCAACTGGATATGAATACATGTGTAATCATCCTGATAAGATCTACATTACGAAGAATGCGCAAAACATCTATTTGCCAGTAAAGAAGAGTGCAGATGATGTTCACGACAAGATTGAGACTAAACGTGTAACACGTCGAGTAGTCTTTAAACTGCCATCAGGCGACAAAGAGGTGATCCAAGAGGCTTACGCTAAAAGAATGGTAACTACCTCAGCTAATGGGATGTATCGGCAAGTTTCACCCTGGCAAATCGATTCATTTTCAGTCGTTGATGCCCCACAAGTCGATGGCCATTCTTCGTCGGTAAAGAAAGTCCCAGCCCAGCAATTGACAATGAATGACTTTGATAAAGGAATTCAGGACGTCATTGTTTCTTATACGCCAAATGAAGGTGAATCAACAACGACCACTGAGGATTCTCATGAAGCACCAAAAGATGAAGTGCATCAAGACGTGAAGTCTAAAAACGAAGCAACTTATTCCCAAACCGATGATGTTGTTACAAATGAAGCTGGTAATCAGACAGATAACATTTCATTCCTGCAAACCAGTAATAGCGCACAAACAGCTGAAAAGAGTTCTAGTACAGTCGGCACCCAGCCGGAAGTTACTGGTGAGAAAATCGTCCAAAAGAAACAGGATAGCAGCAGCGCTACTCAAACGGATAAGCACGTGTTTACAGCAACTGGTGTCCAAACTGACGAAGAAAAGACCAGTAACGACAGCCTGCAGACTGCGACCACGCAAACAAGTGACGTCACAGTCCAGGATAATGCAGTTGAAACTGTTCCGGTAACTGGAGTCACAGTTGATTCACAGACGGAGGCAACCCCTTTAACTGATACCAGTTCACAAACTAATAATCCTACACAAGACACAACGGGATCGCAAACTGATCGTTTGGCCACAAGTACCACTGATGCACAGACGGATGAAACTATTGTTACTGACTCCGGTGCACAAGTGGATATGAAGCCGGAGAATGAGAACAGTGTTACTCAAACCGATTTGCAACCATTAGTGACTACAGATACACAAACCAATGAAACGGCCATCAGCAATTCTAGTGTCCAAACTGATATGAAACCAGAAAACGAGACCACTGGGACACAAACTGATCATATGTCTTTAAGTAAAACCAATTCACAGACCGATGAAGTGACAGTCGCTGATTTGAGTGTCCAAACAGAACCAACTACAGATAACATGGCAATTGGCACACAAACAAAGCCGATTCTAACCAGCAAGGATGAAGAAGTTCAAACTAACGAACATATCACCAGTAAATCAAGCGGCATGCAGACAGAACATCCGACACAAGTAGACATCGATACACAAACGACTATTAAGCAACCAATTATGATTTCAACAGCTCAACAAACGGAAAATCAAGCAATCACAGCCAATTCAGCAGGTGAGAAAGGAGGGAAAAATTCTGGGCCAATGCCACATAACACTATCAACACTAAATATCACGCATATAACCAGGGAACACCAACTGATGACCTCGTAACCGTTCCCATAAACAAAGATGCGAAGCCAGAACTTGCAAAAGTTGATAGTCCAAAAGTGAGTGCTGATTATTCTAGATTGGAAAGAAACAATGAAGAAATTGATCCGTCACTTGCCAATTTATTTACGCAGGACCAAGCGTTACGACGCTCGTTAGAACAGGAAAAGCTGCCACAGACCAGTAACGAGACCGATAACCGAACAACATTGGTGGGAATGCTGTTAACGTTACTAGCCGGATTCCTCGCTGGACGATGGATTAAGGCTTACTATCAACGTCGTTCCAAATAATTCAATTATTTTTGCATTTATTTTAAAAAGTCCTTGCATTTTTAATTTTCTCATAGTATTCTAATTTCAGCATCAAGGAATGGAGGAAATTAATTATGTCAAATCAACAATCAATCATTCAAGTAACCTCCACCTCAACCACAACAACAAGCAACGTGGTTGAGTACCTTTAATATACTTCAAAATTAGATAGCAACAGCTACTCAGAAGTTACTCAACCAATTCAGTTAACAGATTTGGTTGATGGGACTTTTTGGGTAGCTTTTTTAGTTAAAGGATGGAGAATGCTTATGAGTGATAAACGAGTAAAGTTAAATCGGACGATGACGCCTGGCCAGATGGAAATGATTGCGATCGGTGGAACGATCGGTAGTGGTTTGTTCATGGGGGCAACTTCCACTATCAAGTGGACGGGGCCTTCAGTATTACTGGCATACGCCTTCGTTGGGCTAGTCCTGTACGGTGTTATGAGAGCATTAGGTGAATTGATTTACATTAGTCCAGGGACTGGTTCATTTGCGGACTACGGTTCCAAGTACATTCACCCAGTTGCTGGGTATCTGACCAAGTGGAGTAACGTGTTCCAGTTCATCATTGTTGGTATTTCCGACATCATTGCCATGTCTCAATATCTAAACTACTGGTGGCCAAATCTTCCCGATTGGATTTCAGGAACGATCATGATCATTATCTTGACGTTAGCGAACTTGGCATCAGCTAAGTCTTATGGTCGATTGGAATTCTGGTTTGCCATGATTAAGGTAGTTACGATCATCGTCATGATTATTATTGGTTTGATGGTTATCGTGCTTGGTCTTGGTAACCATTGGCAACCAGTGGGGATCTCAAACTTGTGGTCTCATGGGGGATTCTTTACTGGTGGTTTTATGGGCTTCATGTTCTCACTGTCAGTGATTGCCGGTTCTTACCAAGGAATCGAATTGTTAGGGATCACGGCGGGTGAAGCTGAATCACCACGGCACGCGATTGTTAAATCTGTTAAGTCCGTTATTTGGCGGATTTTGATCTTCTACATTGGTGCGATCTTCGTAATTGTTTCCATTTACCCATGGAACCAATTAAAGGCCGTTGGTTCACCATTCGTTGAAACCTTTACTAAGGTCGGCATTACCGGTGCCGCCGGGATTATCAATTTTGTTGTCTTGACGGCCGCCCTTTCTGGTGCCAACTCTGGTATCTACAGTGCCAGTCGGATGCTGTTCAAGCTATCGGTCGATGGTGAAGTGCCAAAGTTCTTCAGCAAGCTTTCTAAACGGATTGTGCCAAATGTGGCGATCTTGACAATTTCTTTCTGGATCTTTGTTGGTTTTGCAGTCAACGAATTATTGGCGATTTTCAATGCTAAGGCCGGTAATATCTTCGTGATCGTATATAGTTCCAGTGTTTTACCAGGGATGGTACCATGGTTTGTCATCCTGCTTTCAGAATTGAACTTCCGGAAGAACAATCCTGATCAATTGGTCGATCACCCATTCAAAATGCCTATTTATCCGTTCTACAACTACTTCAGTTTGATTGCTCTGTCAGTGATTTTACTCTTTATGTTCTTTAACCCAGATACGCGGGTTTCTGTTTCAGTCGGCGCAATCTTTTTGATCATAATGTCAATTATCTTTAAGCTTCACACTAAACGCCAGGTCGAGAAAGCTTAAAAGTTAAAAGCTTCGCAGTAATATGCGGAGCTTTTATTTTAGGACTATGCAAACATATGTTCATAAGATAAAATAATGAGTGTGTATTAAATTTACGAGGAGAAAAGTACTTTGAAGAAACATCCAATTCGTCACTTATTACTAGCAATATTAGCTATTGCTTCAGTCGCTTTTGTAACAGTTAAACCAACAAATAGCTACGCGGCTTTTCAGAATAAAATTCAAAGGTTGGTTGCTTGGGGTGGGTACGCGCGTCCATCTCACCATAATTTGCCACCAACGAAGGAGCAAGCCGAAGCGGTCCTGACTTCAGCAGTTAAGAAACAGGTCGGCAAGCAGTTTGAATGGAACGGCAGTGGCGCATTCATCATTGATGATAATCAGCCGCATTTAAATGCCAAAATTAATAGTGCGCCGTACGCTGTCAACCAGGTTGACAATCAAGGACGTGCTTGGCGTGGTGATAGTTGGTTAAATAAGACCACTCGCCAATACCGGAACCGGATGCAGACTGGTAACGGGGCTTCTGAATGGCGACCAGCAGGATTCTTACAAGCAAGCCATTTAACGGGTGGCTATTCGCATGCTTATGATCGTGGTCACTTGCTTGGCTATGCATTAGTTGGCGGAATCCGCGAATTTGATGCTTCGGAATCAAATCCAGCAAATATTGCTACGCAGACCGCTTGGGCTAACGAAGCCCGGAGCTCGATGTCGACTGGGCAAAACTATTATGAAGGGCTCGTGCGGCGGGCATTAGACCAGAATCATCAGGTACGTTACCGAGTGACTGATATCTATGATGGTGACAATTTAGTGCCTTCAGGAGCGCACATTGAGGCATTATCAAAGGATGGGTCATTGAAATTTAATGTGTTCGTGCCGAATGTCCAGAGAAACATTGATATCAACTATACCAATGGGGCGGTCAAGCAACGATGACCCGAATACCATGACATTGAAAGTTTTATTAAAAAGTGTCACTTAGATTTGTTTTGATTGAACTACATAAATGGGTAGTTGCATTACTTTTTATTACGGTTTTCTCGTTTAGCATAAATACGTAATATTTTTATGTGATACAACATTGAAGAAATCAAATCCCCATAGAAGTCGTGTGATTCCTATGGGGATTTATTGTTTATTTGATGAAATAACAGAATCAAAGGGAGAAAACTTAGGATATGTCAATGAGATAAACGTTCCCAAATTTCTCCTTGTGATCGATTGCAAGAACCCATTTAACTGTCTTTTTCAGCCTGCAATACTTGTTTATTCTGGGCATTAATTTTTACATCGGTCGATTGACCATCTTTATGAACAGTAACCTTCCAAGTGGGCGTACCATCCTCATTCTCCAGAACCCATTCTTTAGCATGGCTACCCTTAACTTGTTTCTCGGCAATCTTAGTAGCTTGTTTGCGAGAAATTAATTGGCTAAGGTCCAAATCATTTGATTTTTGTTCGTCCTGATCAAGACGTTCAGTCTCGGTTTTAGTAACTTTACCTGTCTTTGCATTGACGTCAGCGGTGTATTCTTTATTACCATCAAACCCAGACACTTCATATTGATATTGCCCGCGGTTGCTTTCTAGCTGGATTTCGTTAACCTTGCTGTCCTTGAATTTTTGCTTAAATTTCTTCACTGCTGTATTTTCATCAATCTTAATTTGCTTTGTGCTGGCAGTTGCTGCACTGGCACTTTCGTGATTGATTGCGATACCGCCCAATGCACTGGTAGTGAGGGTGGTTACGGCCAGTAGAGTAATTGTGCGTTGTTTAATGTTGCTAGTCATAATTGTCCTCCTATCTGTGGTGTTGCAATTATTTATTTGATGATTTCAATTGTAAGAAACAAACTTGAATAT
Organism: Limosilactobacillus frumenti DSM 13145; assembly: GCF_001436045.1. Taxonomy (GTDB): domain Bacteria; phylum Bacillota; class Bacilli; order Lactobacillales; family Lactobacillaceae; genus Limosilactobacillus; species Limosilactobacillus frumenti. The sequence goes on along the minus strand of NZ_AZER01000016.1, from coordinate 188,296 downwards.
TCTGGGTGGAAGATATTAATAATTCATAAAGTTACCCAACTGAGGCAGACTTGCAAAATAGCGTTAAATAAACGAAAATAAATATAATATGTTTATTGATAGAGAAGGATTAACGAAAGATGGCAAAATCATCAAGTATTAATAAGATTCATATTGCCTTCGATGGTCAGGACACTCCGCCATTGAAGATACACCAGCTATTTGATCCTCGTAAATTTAACCAGTTACTGGCTGTAACGGGGAACGTTACTGCTGACTTTATTAACCAGTATTTGAGTAAGTTTCTGAAAGTGGAAATTGCCATTAGTCAGAACGAGACTGACCACCAATACTCAAGTAACGAAATGGTCACTAAAGTTGCTTTAGCAAATTCGTTATTGGCTGCAGCTAACAAGAAACCAGCCAAGCTATTTTCAGCTTTAAGCTCACAGAATCAAAGCAACGTTCTCGACAGTCTGTTTAAGATTGAAGTGGCACCAACTCAGGTGATCCATTCTCGCTTTTACTTGTTGTCCAATTCTGATAATGATGACTGTCGAGTTATTCTTGGTTCTGTTAACCTTGATGAACACTCGTTTGACAAACAACACAATCAATACGAAGAAGTTCTGGTCTTTGATAATGACCGGATGTTGTTTAATAATCTGGCTGACCACTTCAAGAAGGACCTCCAACCAGTATTACGGTCTTTTTTCTCGACCAATTTGTTAAAGGCTGCTCAGCAACAAATTGAAGAAAGCAAAAAGGATAGTGAAGATGGTACTGGTTCTGCACTAGTCATTCTGGATAACGAACAAACTGATAGGATCGCTGAACAAGATGTCACAGACATTATTAAGCACGATGTTCAGCAAGACATCGATCATGATATCTTACCAGAAATGATCACTAAGGCCATGCGAGATGTGACGACTAACCGCACACAGGACAAAGAAAACATTGCCCGCGCAGTTAAGCAGCATGACACCATCTACAATCTTCAAAAAGAGTCTGTATCGCCACGAGCAGCCAAGCCAAAACTAAAGACCCGGGAAAAGATTGCTAAAGAGGTTCATGAAGCACTGGTATCAGGTATGTCGCCACAGCAACGTGATGCCGAAAAGAAGTACACGACCTTCTTATACGATCGCCCAATGGAAAGGAACCTGGCCAACCATGCGAGTGGCTTGTTTGTGCCAAACGATACTGGGACGCACCCAATTCCGTTTGGTAAGATTGCCACTATTAGCCAGATTCGTGATGGCCTAAAGAGCATTGCAGCGGTTATGAAGGGCTACCAGCAGTACGTCGTTGATTACGATGATAACTACGGTAAACGATTCTATGAAGCAATCCTCTATGCCTTTACTGCGCCATTTTTGTGGGAAATTCGTTCTAAAGCTAGTTTGAACCCTGAAGACGGTAACGATGTGCCAAACTTCCTGATTTTAGGAGCAACTGCGGGTTCAGGTAAGTCAACGTTACTTCGAATCATTAACCAATTAACTTGGAATACTGACCGCTCCTTAATTGACTTCGGGACCATTTACCCATCGCAAACGCCACAAAAGAAGGCCAAGACGGTCGAAGCAATGGAACATTACATGTCGCTGGGATCATCTTACCCGGTACTGATGGATGAAATTGAACCATACTTCTTCCAACAAGATCAGTACAGTCGGCACCTGGTAGTTGATACGATGAACGAATTGGTTAACCATCCCCACGCCATCGCACCATTGATTGGAACTACCAACTACGATTCTGGCTTCACCATGCTCCGTGAAACGGCTCGGCGGACCTACTACTTGCAGATTGATAAGGTCATTGACGAATCACAGAAGGGGGACGCCAATAAGTACATTTACAATGTCCGGCAAACCCTTAACAACACCTTATTCAAGGACTTTGTCATGCGGATGGCCGAGTTACTGGAAGATGACGAAACTCCTTGGCGGTCCTTCAACCAGGAAAGTGGGCGGTTAGACTTCCTCGCTATGACCCGGCAAATCTTTAAGCATTACTATGAAATGGTTGACATGGACGTACCTTCTTACTTCCCAGAGACTGTCGTGGATGACTTCAAGGAAAGCTCTCGGAACCGGTGGGCTAAGTTGTACCTGACGCAGTCTGATGACTTCAAGTACCGGAGCTCAGACCAGAGTTTATTGTTTGATATTTCCAAGTTAAATACCTTCAATGGATTTACTGCCGATAGCATTGAGAAGTACCGGAATGCACTACCAATTGAGCTATGTGTGGATGGTATCAATGGTAAACGGGGTAAGTTCGTCGAAATTAAAGCTGCGGAGTTCTTCCGGTGGATTGGTGAACACAATCCATATGAGGAAGCGACTGATACAAATGCACCTCAAGATTCAAATAACGACGCTAGTGAAAAGAAAGCAAGGCCAAAGAAGAAGGGCTTCTGGGCCCGGCTCTTTGGTTAGTTGACAGCACTGTACACAGAATAAGAGTGAGAATGATTGTATTCCCACTCTTTTTATTAACGAGGAGGGAGACAAGCAAATGACGTTTTATACCGAATCATATTTAGTGAATCATCAACATTTTAATTCATTGTTTAACTACGCAGTTATTGCGATATTGCTCATTGCGCTGATTGTGACGTTGGTGGTTTATTCTCGTCACCGCCTGCAAATCCGTTACCGCGACCTGAGTATGATTTTTGTTTTGATCTTACTCTTTTTTACCGGTTTACAGATCACTAATATGGAAAAGTCTGCCACAACCGCCAATCAGAGTAGCCAAATGGTTCCATTTATCCATGCAGTAGCAAAGGACCACCACTTGAAAAATAGTCAGGTGATGGTGAATTCTACTACTCTTACAGATGGTGTGATCGTTCGTTTTAACAAGGAGGATTACCGGGTCAATATGAGTCCCAATGGTGATAACTATACCCTTGAACGAGCTCACGTGGTCAACCACCAAGTGCATGTACAACGATAAGGAGGATGCCATATGGATTATAATTTGATCTTTATCAAGTTTGCTTTAGGAATGATTTGTCTTATCCTCCAAATTAACATCATGGGGAAAGGTAATTTAGCGCCAAACAACGCCCTTGATCAACTACAGAATTATGTCCTTGGGGGAATTATTGGTGGAATCATTTACAACCAAGATATTACGATCTTGCAGTTTCTGATGGTATTAGTAATTTGGACAATAATAGTCGCTATAATTCGGTTCGCAACCAATCATAATCATTGGATTCGTAATGTCATTAATGGGCGACCAGTTGTCCTGGTACAAAATGGCCATGTGCTCGTGGATAATTGTTTAAAGATGGGGTTGTCTGCCAATGATCTTATGTTTAAGTTACGTGAACGAGGGATATATGAACTTAGCCGGGTGAAAAGTGGTATTCTGGAACAAAATGGTCAGTTAGTAGTAATTGAAAATGATGAGGAAAACATCAAATTTCCTTTGATTGCAGATGGTATTATTAATCACGATGTTTTGGAATTAATTCACCATGATGAAAACTGGTTAACCCAGCAGGTCCAGCAACGTGGTTTCGTATCAGTAAATGATGTCTTTCTTGGCGAATACATTCATGGTCAATTACGATTAACAGCTTATCCGAAAGACAATTAACAGTAGTAACCGAGGTGTGGGGGATGAAAAAATTTGCAAAATGGGTGATCGGCATTATTGGCTCATTCTTCATTGTGCTGATGGCGGCCCAGTTTATCGTGTTACGCCCACTACCTAATCATCATATTAATAGTACCGACCAGCAGGCCAACGTTTGCTATACTCGTACACCAACAATTCTGATACCAGGATGGGGAGGCAATTCAACGACCTACCACAAGCTGGTTCAAACGTACCAACAAAAACAGATTGCCCAAAAAGTAATGACGGTTTGGGTTTCACCCAGTGGCCAGGTCCGTACTAGGGGAAGTTATCATGATCAGAAGAATGCCTTGATTCAGGTGCTTTATAATTGGAATTATAATGCTTCCTACCATCCCCAAGTTCACCAACTCGATCAGGTGTTACAAGTCCTGCATGCCCGGTATGGAATTAATAAGATGAACGTTATTGCTCATTCATATGGCGGGACTGAATTCATGCATGCCTATTTTGGTTCACCGATTTTGCAGCACCAGATTAAACTGCAAAGGGTAATTTTTTTAGGGGTGCCAGTGGAAGAAAGCTTTGGGGTCCATGTTAAATTTGTCCCCGAGCTATTTAAAAAGTCCCATGATAAGAACTTTAAAGAATTAGTACGGCAAATGACTGCCTGGGCACCAAACAAAGATGTGGCTTTCTACAACATCATGGGTGGTAGCGACGATGAAGTGCCGAAGATTCAATCAGAAATGTTACAATCATTAGTACGAATCCATCCTCAGTTGGCTTACCATCAAGTTGTTGTGCCCCATACTAATCATTTCCAACTTCATAACCGGGAACGCATTCTTAATGGAATTGCCCAAATCCTGTGGTCAGCGAAATGAGGTATAAATAATATGAAAAAAGAATTTGGCCAGGTGACTGGCATTATCTGGCGGGGGGCTGACGACCTTGCCACCTATCAACAACTGAAAGCCTATGCAGATGCTCATAATTTAAAAGTTACGGAAGCAGCTAAGCAAATATTAACGGACACTTTACAGAAAAAGTAAATAAAAAGAATACGGTGAATTAGATGCCTATGAAGTCATAGTGGAGGCCTAATTCACCGTTTTAATATTAATCTGGTTATTTTAGCTTTTGCCGGGACTTCGGTATAATAAAGAGCAGAAATTAAACGAAGGGTCGATTGAAATGGCAAAACTAGAAGTACGGGATCTTCATGTTTCAGTAAAGGACGAAGAAAGTAAATCTACTAAAGAAATCCTCAAAGGGGTTAATCTTACTATGCAGACTGGCGAGATTCACGCCATCATGGGTCCAAATGGGACTGGTAAGTCGACCCTGTCTGAAACGATTATGGGAAAAAGTGGCTACCATGTTACCCAAGGTGATATTTTACTAGACGGTCAATCAATTCTGGATATGCCGGTTGATGAACGCGCACGGCGGGGCTTATTTTTGGCAATGCAATACCCAGCGGAAGTCCCCGGCGTAACCAATGCTGAATTTTTGCGGGTGGCCATTAATGCCCGTCGTGATCAGGATCATCAAATCTCCGTCATGGATTTTCTCCAGAAGCTCGACCGGAACCTTTCATTGCTTGACATGAAAGAATCAATGACGGAGCGCTACCTGAATGAAGGCTTTTCGGGTGGTGAAAAGAAGCGAAACGAAATCCTTCAATTATTGATGATTGAACCTAAGATTGCAATCCTGGATGAAATCGACTCTGGGTTAGATATCGATGCGCTTAAAGTGGTTTCCAAAGGGGTCAACTCGATGCGTGGCAAGGACTTTGGAGCATTAATCATTACCCACTACCAACGCTTATTGAACTATATTGTTCCAGACACCGTCCACGTAATGATGGATGGCCGGATCGTTAAGAACGGTGGTCCAGAGTTGGCCAAGAAATTGGAAGCGGAAGGATATACAGGATTACGGGATGAATTAGGTCTCGACATCCCATTAGTTGATGACGATCAATAGGAGGAACAGCATGAACGAGCAAGAATTAAAACAAATCAGTCAAGCTCATAATGAACCAGCTGCCCTCTGGGACATTCGTCAAAAAGCATTTCAGTTGATCGCTAAAACTAAGCTACCAACCATGCAACGCTTTTCTTACCAAGATTGGCCGTTAACGACAGAAAATGATTTATCTTGGTTACCACCAAAACCAAGTAATATTCAACCAACACAGTTCACACTGCTCGGCCAGATGGTGATCAATCATACCTTTCCAGAAGAATGGCAGGCAAAAGGGGTCCGTGTAATGGACATGTTTCAAGCATGGCATGACGACCCAACAACGATGACAAAGTATTTTGCTAAAGTAATCAAACCAAGTGAAAGTAAATTAACGGCCTTTCATTACGCCTACATGAATAGCGGCTTGATAATTAAAGTACCTCGTAATATGGAACTCAAGGCCCCGTTAGAACTTAACCTGATCCAGGATAACCGTATTGATGGTGGTTTAAACTCACATGTGTTAGTTATTGCTGGGCAAAATAGCTCTTGTAGTATCCTCCAGCACTGGTCATCGCTCGGCAAACAGGTAAACACGCTCAATTCAATGGTGGAGGTCATTGCTGAACCAGGCAGTCATGTGAATTTTTCCGCTCTTGATGAAATTGGTGTATCTTCCACCGTTACCTTTAACAGGCGCGCGCTGATCAAACGAGATGCGGAGGTCAACTGGGCAGTTGGCATGATGAATGACTGTAACACCGTTGGCGATATTGATGCAGAATTGGTTGGTGACGGCAGCCAGGCCCATTCTAATATGATTGGGGTTACTGGTCACCAACAACATGTGGGAATCAATAACCGGGTTACTAATCGTGGTAAACATACCCTAGGCTTAATTAACCAACGCGGCGTGATCAACGACCAGTCTGAATTAATCTTTAACGGAATTGGTCAGATCATTCACGGTGCCCATGGTTCCCAAGCGGACCAACAAAATCGCGTTCTTGTTATGTCGGAGCAGGCGCGCGGGGATGCTAACCCAATTTTATTGATTGACGAAAATGATGTTGAAGCTGGACATGCTGCCAGTGTTGGCCCGGTTGACCCTCATCAGATGTATTATTTGATGAGTCGTGGAATTCCGCGGAAATTAGCTGAACAAATGGTAATTCGCGGGTTCCTTGGTCCCGTGCTTGATAACATCCCATCGGCGAATGTTCGCCAGCACATGATTAATATTCTAGAAAGGAAGCTAAAGAATGAGTAATCCTTGGCGGGATGACTTTCCAATTCTCAAACAACGGGTGAATGATGAACGGCTAGCTTATTTGGATAATGCGGCCACCAGTCAGAAGCCCCAAGCGGTAATTGATACAGTCACTCATTTCTATGAACACGATAATGCCAATGTTCACCGTGGCGTCCATACCCTAGCAGAACGCTCTACTAGTCGGTATGAAGAAGCTCGACGCAAGGTTCAGCAATTCATCCATGCCCAACGATCAGACGAAATCATCTTTACTAAAGGCTGCACTGACAGTTTGAATTTAGTTACTAGTACTTATGGTAACCAGGTTATTCATGCTGGGGATGAAATTGTCATTACCATAATGGAACACCATAGCAATTTGATTCCCTGGCAGCAGCTTGCCAAACAAAAGGGTGCAAAATTAAAATATATCGATATTGATGAAAATGGTCAGTTGAAGATGGATCAAGCTGCACGGTTGATTACCGATCGAACGAAGATTGTGGCCGTTACCCACATCAGTAATGTACTAGGCACGGTCAACCCAATTCAGCAGTTGGCAGCAATTGCTCATCAGCATCATGCCGTCATCGTGGTCGATGGGGCGCAAGCAGTTGCTCATTTACCAGTCAATGTTCAAGAATTAGGGGCAGATTTCTATGCCTTTTCTGGTCATAAGATGCTCAGCCCAACAGGAATTGGGGTTCTTTACGGGCGACATAACCTCTTAGCTAAAATGACCCCTTACCAATATGGTGGCGAAATGATTGCGGAAGTTCACCAACAAGAAAGCACCTGGGCAGAACCACCATTTAGGTTTGAAGCGGGAACCCAAAATATTGCTGGGGCAATTGGCTTAGGAGCCGCGATTGACTACCTGAATCAGGTCGGAATGGATAAAATCCAACATCATGAACAAGAAATGGTTAAAGACTTGCTACCCAGAATTGTTAAGATGCCTGGAGTCACGGTATATGGACCCCACGATGCTGACAAACATACAGGGGTAATTGCTTTTAATATTGATGGGATTCATCCCCATGACGTAGCAACTGCTCTCGATATGGATGGGGTGGCTGTTCGCGCTGGTCACCACTGTGCGCAGCCGCTGATGGAACGTTTAGGAGTTCCAGCAACTGTTCGAGCTAGTTTGGCATTTTATAATGATCAACAAGATATTGACCAGCTTTTGGCAGCAATTCAGGATACAAAGGAGTTCTTTAAGCATGGGACTCGATAAGTTAAGGAATCTTTATCAAGCAGTGATTCTCGATCATGCTAACCATCCCCGTAACAAGCATAAGTTAACAAATCCTACTACGACAATGACGGTTCACAATCCGACTTGTGGTGATACGATTAACTTACAAGTTCAAGTTAAAAACAACCGGCTTGCTGATATTGCCTTTACTGGCAGTGGGTGTTCAATTAGCCAGGCATCTGCTAGTATGATGACGGAAGCCGTTAAGGGGAAATCTACCCAGGAAGCTCAGCAGATGGCCAAAACATTTTCGGACATGGCAATTGGAAAATACCACTATCAAAAAGATTTGAAAAAACTGGGGGATGCACAGGTGTTAATCAACATTATGCAGTTTCCAGCACGAATAAAATGTGCAACGATTTCATGGTGGGCATTGGAACGTGCCTTGGCAAAGGAGGACCAAACAGGTGAGCAACGAAGCAAATAAGATTGTTCAGTCAAATGACCAGTACGAATATGGTTTCCACGACCAGGTAACGCCCAAGTACTCCACGGGTCGCGGGTTAACTGAAGATGTAGTGCGGAAAATTTCAGCAGAAAAACATGAGCCCCGGTGGATGTTAGACTACCGTCTTAAGTCATACCGCATCTTTAAGAAACTGCCGATGCCAAAGTTTGGCCCCGACTTATCGGGAATTGACCTGAAAAACATGTTGTATTATCAGAAAATGACCGACCGGAAATATCGCGACTGGGCCGATGTCCCTGATGACCTGAAAGAAACCTTCGAGCGCCTCGGGGTACCAGAAGCGGAACGGAAGTACTTGGCCGGGTCAGCCGCTCAGTATGAATCCGAAGTGGTTTATCACAATATGAAAAAGCAGTTTGCCAAGATGGGGATTATCTTTACTGATACCGATACCGCCTTACAAAAGTATCCAGAACTCTTTCGCAAATGGTTTGGCAAACTTGTTAAGCCGGCGGATAATAAGTTTGCTGCATTGAACGGGGCTGTGTGGTCGGGTGGATCTTTCATTTATGTTCCCAAAGGAGTTAAGTGTAAGACCCCCATGCAGGCTTACTTCCGTCTTAATGCGGAAAATTCAGGGCAGTTTGAGCGAACCCTCATTATTGTCGATGAGGGTGCCAGTGTCGACTACGTGGAAGGTTGCACGGCACCGAACTACTCATCTGACAGTCTCCATGCGGCAGTAGTCGAGGTGAACGTTGCTAAAGACGCCTATTGCCGTTACACGACGATTCAAAACTGGTCCGATAACGTTTATAGTTTGGAAACAAAGCGGGCCGCAGCCGCGGAAAACGCCACTATGGAGTGGGTGGACGGTAATCTTGGTTCAAAGGTCACCATGAAATACCCAAGTGTATATCTAAATGGTGAGGGTGCCCGAGGGACAATGTTGTCAATTGCGGTCGCCTCAAATGGAATTCACCAGGATTCCGGTGCGCGGATGATTCATAATGCTAAGAATACATCCAGTTCAATTGTCTCCAAATCAATTGCGCGAACTGGCGGTTCGACTGATTATCGCGGAACTGTGCGTTTTAGTAAAAATTCTGATGGCTCCAAGGCTCACGTGGAATGTGACACCATTATCATGGACGATCAGTCTTCATCTGACACCATCCCTTACAACGAGATTGATAATGCACACGTAGCCATGGAACATGAAGCTAAAGTTTCCAAAATATCTGAAGAGCAGCTGTACTACTTAATGAGCCGGGGAATTTCCGAAGCAAAAGCTACCGAAATGATCATCATGGGCTTTGTGGAACCATTTACGAAGAAACTACCGATGGAATACGCAGTGGAACTAAACCGGCTGATTTCATTTGAAATGACCGACTCAATCGGGTAGGGGGTACATTCATGACAAAAATTACTGAGCAAGACTTATCACCAATTGAGAAGCAAGTATTGGCGGCTCTTCAGAAGGTCATTGACCCGGAATTAGGGATCGACCTTGTTAATCTCGGTTTAATTTATGGCATTAATGTTGATACAGATGGCAAATGCCTGGTCACAATGACCCTAACAATGATGGGTTGTCCGCTTACTGACGTCCTAAATCATGATATTACGACCGCCGTTGAAGCAGTTGATGGAATAAATAAGTGTGAGATTAAGGTCGTGTGGGAACCAGCTTGGGGACCAGATAAAATGTCCCGATTTGCTCGGATGGCATTAGGAGTTCATTTTTAATATAAGAAAAGGGACCAGTTAGCATGACCGATCCCTTTTCATTACCGTTTTCGATTTAAATAAAACGCAAGCGCAATCAACAAGAGCATCACGATAATTGCCAAGCGTGGATTCGACCGAAAAAGCTCGTGCATTGCATGGATTTGTCCAATCCCCAGTGGTAAATTGATCACTTATTATCGCTCCTTTCTGCGCAAATCAATGATTTTATAATACTAAAAGCTGACTAAAAAGACTAATAATTTGTCCTGTCTAAGAATGATTCATGATAGAATGGTACAGTATCATTTTTGAGGAGGAACAGCATGACAAAAACAAAAACTGTTTATTTCTGCGCCGGTTGGTTCACTGAGCACCAAAACGCTGCTTACCAGGAAGCTATGGAAGCCATCAAGAAGAATCCTACTGTTGACGTTGAAAATTCATATATTCCACTGGACCATCAATATAAAGGCTTACGGGTAGATGAACACCCTGAACTACTTGAGGATCGTGAATGGGCTACGGCAACTTATAATGGTGACCGGGTTGGGGTTTCAACCAGCGATACCTTATTGGCCGTGTACTTACCTCACGAGGAAGATGTTGGAATGGGCGTAGAATTAGGGATGGCTCGGGCGCTCGGTAAATATATCCTCATTGCTGTTCCAGATAACCTATGGGGTCAACCCATTAACCTGATGAGTTGGGGAATTGGCGATAACTTTATCAAACTATCAGATTTAAGCAAATTCGACTTCAATAAACCGACCTTTAACTTCTACCCAGGATCCGTTTATTAATAAATAAGACCACCGTAGTTTATGCGCTGCGGTGGTCCTATTTATTATCTGTACATCATCCGCAAAGTTTTAATGTCCTGCTTCGTAATACCAGTCCGAATATTCCGTGGAACCATCACACTATGTTCATATTCAGGCGCGTGGGCCAATCCGAGCGCATGACCAAGTTCATGTTCAGCAACGTGTGCCCGAAACTGATCATTAACATATGCAAGCTGGTTAGCATCTAATGTCGAAGTGGCCTTAATCATTGTATGGTAGTCAGGATTGTAACTTGTCTGCGTGGACCCCAGTTGCGAAGTAACATAACCCACATTGGGTTGGGAAGCAGAAGAAGACAGATCACCAGAATTAACAATAACATTGGCATTAGAACGGTGGTCAGTCCAAATTAACTTAACAATCTGCGGCTTATTCCAGGCTTTAACAGCAGTCCGAAATGCTTTTTTTATCTTGGGATTATCGGTATCCATGTAAATATAAACACGCTGATTGACCCAACGATAACCCTCGTTCGGAGTTGGTGTGTTATTGGGTATGGCTAGGGGATGTGGTGGTAGTTTCTGATCGTGATCAATATCGAGCGAGAAGGAGGTCGTTGAGCTGAAGGCCGAGCTACTACTATTATTGAGACTTGGGAGATCATCATCAGCAAAAGTAGTTGGTGTTAATACAGAAACAATGAAGACGCAACTTACTAATAAGCGGAGTAAAAACTTCGTGAGTAACACCTTCTTTATTAACTAGTTTACATAATATTTAATTTAAATACATATCTTCAATTTCTTGCAATAAGCCATCATGGTTGTTATCAAATTTAGTAATGCGTTGTGCCACTAGTTTCAGGTCAGCCGTTGCATTGAGCATCGCGACGCCGGTACCGACCTCTTTAATCATCTCGAGATCATTACTACTGTCACCGAACGCGGTAACATTCTGGAGCGATTGGTGATAAAAACGACTAATTAGTTGATTCAATCCTCGGGCCTTATTAACATTCGCTGGTAAGATATCAATACCATAAGCACCGCTATAAGTTGCTTTGACCTGTCCAGCAAACGATTTATTAATGTTATCAGCAACTGCGAGTACACGATCAAGTGTTGGGCGCTGCTTGAACCAATTGATATTAAGATTGTAAATTGGTTCATTGATTTCCGATAATGAAGTAAAGTAGTTGTGATGGGGATAGAATGGAACCGGAACGTCACGGAACCGTTCAGCAATATGCGTGGCCGTCGCCCCAGATAAGGACAGCAAATCAGGGGTCAGCTGATGGTCACTAATAAAGGTCAGTAACTGTTGAAGGATGGCCCTTTGATGAACCGCTGCCATGACGGTTTGCCCATTAACGATAATTCGTCCACCATTTTCCGCAACGAAAGTATCAACATCAGGGGAATTCCGGAAAATATGCTGAACAGCATCGTAGCTATTACCGGTTGCAACAATCAACTGAATATTCTTATTAGTTAATGCCTGGAGATCGTGATTGAATCGCTGGATATTATAGTGATCATGGTCGTCATATAAAGTACCATCAATGTCAATCGCAATGAACTGTTGCGGTGCTTTCAGCATTGTGTCACGTCCTTCTCATCATAGTAATTAACGCTTTTCTATTATACTTTACTCACTAAATAACGCCACTATTATGATTTGAATGTGGAGCTAGTTTACATAATATATATACATATTAATTGATAAAAAAGATTTATCAATTCTCTCAAAAAGGACTACAATAATAAGTGTAATAAGGCGCCCTTAGTGTAATGGATAGCACATGAGATTTCGGTCCTCATGATCGGGGTTCGACTCCCCGGGGGCGCATTTTTAATAATAAATTTAAGTGGCTACATCCTTAATACCGACGGATTTAGCCATTTTTGATTATATTGGGGTTTGCAAAGGTATTTAATCGTGAAATAGAACTGAAATAATGGCAAATTTAGTACTCATATCGTAAGCAACATTCTCGCATACCGATAGTAAGTATGATTTACTGAAAGCAAACATGAAATGCGGAGGCTTGAATCATGAATGAACGTCAAGACGAATTAAAGAGCAAATTGACCCCAATGCAGTACGCCGTTACTCAAGAAGCAGCAACTGAACCGCCATTTAGCGGTAAATATGATCACTTTAATGAACCGGGTATTTACGTAGATGTGGTGTCTGGTGAACCATTATTTTCGTCATTAGATAAGTATGACGCCGGATGTGGTTGGCCATCATTTACGAAGACGATTGATCAACGAGTTGTAAAGGAAAAACGTGATCAATCCTTTGGGATGGAACGTACAGAGGTCCGGAGCAAAAATGCTAACTCTCATTTAGGTCATGTTTTTACTGATGGTCCCGTTGATCGTGGTGGCTTACGTTACTGTATTAACTCAGCTGCTTTACGGTTTATTCCAGTTAATCAACTTCAAGAACAGGGATACAGCAAATATTTGAAATTGTTTCGATAATTTACCTAGTAGTTAACCACAACGATTTTATATTTTCGATTTAGCCAAGCTTTTGTATGTATATTTAAATTAGCAATCGAATATCTTTTCACCAGCTTAGCTTTTACCAATATTCTTCGCTTATTATCAGAGGTACAAGTTACTAACGAGAGAGTTTTCTCACCACCTTTAAAAGCCGCTTCATCATTCCACGGTGAAATAATTTGCTTACTCAGAATTATATATTGATTTACGTCTTTAAAATTAGTGATAATTATCTGACGTCCAGATAGTGAATGATAAGCTAGGGGAGTAAAAAGCGCCGAGCTAGTTTTGTCTCCTAAATTATGAGCACCCACTACTAAATGATGGTTGGTATTTATATATTCTGGTGTTAACATTCCGGCACCACAAGTATAGACTTTGTTATCCGTGTAATTTGCTAGTGGAACATTCATTTTTAATGAAGGTATTAAAAGGGCACCTACATAATTTGAAGAGTGACTAATCGATTCTAGTACCACATTCCTAAAGGACAGTAATTGAACTGACTGCCAATTATTATTTCTTCTCAAATTCGAAGTTATTCTTTTTTCCTTTACTATTCTAGGATGGTAAAGGTTAATCATTTGTGTCTCAACAAGTATTTGAAGGTGCTGATTACTAAGAATTGCTATGCAACTAATTGACCAAACAAAAACTATTAATGATACATAATAAATAAGCTTTTTCATTTTTTAGCTGGTCGGACTAATTGATACATTTCTGATAAAGAAACTGTTAAAAGCGCATAGCCTAAATTACGTAATCTGCCATCTATATTAGTATATCGGTGGGTCTGAAATAATACTTTCTTTTCATTTGGTCGTGGTTGATACGAATGAGCATCTTTAAAACCATAGTAAATTACTGGGCCAAAATTTAAAATAAAGGTTGCTAATATTAATAATATTTCGAGACGCTTTAGGATATTTCGATTCTTCATAATTTAATTGACACCTCACTAAATTTAGTACAATGTTTTGAATCTAGTGACATTAATTCATAATGGTTTAACTAAATTTTTTCGGTGAGTGTACCTTTCGCGAATCGTTAAAGTATTTAGATGGGGATAATGGGCTAATAATTCCTTAATGGTCATTTTGGTGTGATTATATACGACAAAACTATATGGGGATTCTTCATTAATATGTTTGATGACTAAGTTATTTTCCCGACAACCATGTTCATAGCGAAAGCGAATTTCTGGAGCAGATATTTTATATTTATGTGACAACTTGTAGATATTAACTTTTTTACCGTGAAAAGGTATTTCCTTCAGCATATAATTACCTCCCTTAACTGTTTTTCTAGTTTAAAGAGGTGAAATAACTGATTTAAGAAAAAAACACCCATTGGAAAGATCTGAAACGAAGAGTCACCAGCAATACAAAAACATCTGACAGGTATAATGAATTACCTTATCAGATGTTTTACATATTAAAATGATTTTGTTAGATACAGTAAGAAATTATTTAGTTTCTTTTGGTGACGAAGCCGCTTTTCTAAAATAAGCAATTAACTTCACAAATGGCTGCGTTTGAATAATGCTAATGAGTGATTTAACTTCATCAATACTCATAACTTGACTGTTCGCCATCCAAAAGATGGTGATGTCAATTACTAAATGAGCATATAATTTTTTCATGGCTAAGAACAAATCCGGTTTATTATTTTTCATATTATCATATGATGATCCAAACGAATAAGTTAATCTTTTTGTGATTTCATCACTGCCAAGTTTATAAATCCTATTAATTAATCGTATATCGCCGTTTGAAGATAGCAGATTTGTGAACCAAACTTTGTGCTGATCACAAAACTCAATTGTGTGGTCAAAGGATGTATCAGCTAACTTATCCAATTTATCTACTGGATACTTAGCTTGAACACTTATAAATGCTTTACGATCCAGTTCTAGTGAATCTTTTAATCCATTAATCAAATTATCTTCAATTGCGGTCGCAAGTTCATATTTATTGTTGTAATAGGTGTAAAATGTTTTCTTGCTGACTTGGGCAAACGCAATGATATCAGAAACTTTACACATTGCAAAACTTTTATTTTTTAATAGCTCAATGAAACCAGTTTGAATGCGCTTTTGTGTCGTGACACTTCTTATATCCATACTCATCCTCCATTGTCCTATCATATAAATTTCTGAAAACATATACAAACAAGAATATGCACCAGGATACAAATTGTCAACAAACTTATACTAAAGGTTTCCGAGCATCACATCTGGTTTCTATTAGTAGTTTGTAAATAATGAGGTTAGAGGAACTTAATTGATAACAATTCATTCGACGAGTTATAAGTAGTAAATGCTGACGTTGATGATTGTAGTAGGATTTGCTATTTTTCTCTATTTGGTAGCATTAAAACTATAATTTTAATGACAGGTTGATAGCATTAAAAGAGCAATCAGATGCTAGCCCTCTTGGCTGCGTTGATTGCTCTTTTTTGATATTCTTAATTTATTTTTTGTATCGTTAATTAATATTAACGATGAACAGATTTTTTAATATCAATTGGTTTATTACTATTGTCAGTTTTAACAACAGTGACATCACACGAAGCGACCCGAACACAGTAAGCAGCCGTAGAGCCAACAATCAGCCGACCAATACTGTTCAAACCAGTCGCACCAACGACTAACATATCAATATTATGCTGTTGCGGATAAAATACCGCAAGTTCTTCCTTTGAATTACCGATCATTACTGATGTTTCAACCTGATTAATGCCTGAATCTTTAGCAGTTTGTTCCAATTCTGATAACTGGTTCTTCATTTCATCAATTGCTGGTTGGTAAATGCTATTGTCAGCAAATCCGTATCCTTGCGGTGTACTGTCTGGGAACTTCTGTCCATTAATCACCGCTAACAAATGCAATTTTGCCTGATTGGCTTTCGCAATTTCTGCTGCTTTGTAGAAAGCAAACTTGGCCTGTCGTGACCCATCGATTCCAACTAATACATTTTTGTAACTCATTATAAACACCTCTAATAACATATTCCCTGTCAACGACTTTAAGATATAACAATAATATTTGTATATCAATATCGTGAGGTCTAATTCTTATAATGGTAATGGTATTGAATGCTGTTAACGCGCTAATAGTCGACTATAATACTGGTTGTCAATATAAGATATTGAAAATATGTATGTGTGTTTATAAAAAGTAGGGGAGAGCATGTATCCCCTCCCCTGCATGAATATCATCAGTTTAGTTTACATAATATTAGTTCAATATATCAACCTTCATAATCAAAAGATCGTGAAAAGACCATCAGAGTCCGCCATTTACCATTAATGCGGGCAATCTGCCTTAACTCTCCTGTTTTTCCAAAACCCGCTTTAGCAAATAAACGCTGACTGGCGAGATTATTTTCATAAATATAAGAAATAATCGTCTTAATTGGTAAATGTTCCTTTTTAACTTCTTGACAAACAAAGTTTAATAACTGGTAACCTATCCCTTTCCCCTGGGCTTGGTCAGCGAGGTAGATCGAAATATTGCGACTGTAGTCATAAGCAGGATGGCCATAAAATGCTGCTAATGAGCACCAACCGATCACCTCTTCATCATCAGTCATTACCCAGATTGGATGATTGTGATCAAGACTGTTAAACCATTGGCGGCGACTTTCTACACTAATGGGCTGGTCGTCATCAGTGACTTCACGTTCGGTAACCGCTTGATTATAAATTGCGACAATCGCTCCTAAATCAGTTGTTCTTGCTTTTCTAATATCAATTGTCATATTAAATTCTCCTAGCCGAAATCGATATGATTCAGCATTTGTTCCTTACTGGTTTGATCTAGTCCGAGATACGCCAACGTCATCGCTTCACTGGAATGATTCAACAGGCTCATTACCAAACCAATATTATAGTTGCTTTGAACGTAAACTCGATAGGCGCCGGTTTTTCGCATAGTGTGAGTGCCAAGGTAATTAATATTAAGCAAGTCACCGACACGGTGCATCACATTATAGAATTGGCGTTCATCAATATGCTTTGTTGGCCTGGTCGTTGATGGAAAGAGCCAAGGAGTCGTTTGGTAATAACCCATTTGTTTTAGCCATTGCTGATAGATAATTAAGTCATTACTAACTGGACGCAGGTAAAGGGTATTTTGCTTTCCGGTCTTTTTATCCTTGATATAGGAGTGCTGTTTTAATAATCCATTGTTTTCATAAACATCACTTTGCTTTAACCGAAGAACATCACTGACCCGCAAAAGGGTTGCTTTCCCAACTTGGAAGATCGTGTAGTTCCGTCGACCAGCTTTAAAATTATGCAATAAAGTATCTTGAACCTCATTTAAAATATTCGAATCTTTAATTGGAAGTACTAATTGCTTCATTTTTAAGCTCCTATGTAGTACGTGTTATATTTTTGAATAACAGTATTATAACACATCGATAATTTTTGATAAAATCAAATGCTGCTGTACTAGCTTTTTCAAAGTGTTATTATATATAAATAACACGTGAAATTAACCAAATTTAGAGTTTAAACTAAGATTAGCTCTCAGACACATTGAAATAGAGTTAGGCAGGTAACTGTCCATCTCATTTTGTCTGAGAGCTAATTATAACTTGACATATAAATTTACTGGATTCCTTTATACTTTGCAGGAACGTGGAAGTACTTAATATGTTGATTGAGAATTAAAGAATAATTTTAGTTTACATAATATTTATGATGATTATTTGCTTTTCTGATCATCTTTCAATTGTGCCAGCAACTGTTCATCACGATTCTTTACAATCTTTTGACCTTGGTTACCTGTCCAGGTGAAAAATCCTTTACCAGTCTTCAGACCAAGTTGACCTTCATCAACTTTCTTTGCAAGAACAGGATCGGTACCGGTGTCATTGGCCAAATCAGCGTATAAGTATGAGCTAATGTTCTTAAAAACATCTAATCCTCCAAGGTCGGCTGAAGCAATTGGTCCAACTAAATTCCAGCGTCGGCCAAGACTGTATTTGATGATATCATCAACGGCTTCTGGACTAGCCACGCCCTCATTAACAATGTGGAAGGCTTCCCGCAGAACCGCTAATTGAATTCTATTACCTACAAAGCCGAGGGCTTCCTTCTTCAATGGAACAGCATGTTTACCGATCTTATTCATCAATTCGACCGTCAAATTAACTGTCTGCTCACTGGTTTGTTTACCTGGTACAACCTCCACTAATGGCATCAGTTGAGCAGGATTCCAGAAGTGCGCAACTACAAATCTCTCCGGGTGATTCAACACACCTTGCAGTTCCGTTGGACTCAATCCCGAAGTGTTAGTTGCTAAGACGGTATCATCGGCAACTGCCCGCTCAACTTCTTGCCAAACCTGCTTTTTAATATCCGCATTCTCTACAATAGATTCAATTACGAATTGAACATCTTTTAATGCCACTGTTAAATCAGTGGTCGCATGGATACGCTTAAGAATTTCTTCCGCAGGAGTAGTAACGACTTGAGCATCAATAAAAGTCTGCAAGTCATGTTTGATCAGTTCTATCCCCCGTTGTAATCCTTCAATAGAATGATCATACAAGTTAACCTGGTAGCCTTTCATCGCAAATTGGAGAGCAATTGCGTGTCCCATTGTCCCAGCACCGATATTAGCAATCCTGTGAATGTCATTTATTTTCATTATATTCACTCCTTTTAGGTCCAATCGTCTTATGACTATAATTATATCATGTGGTGACACCAGCTTTTTGGAAAAAGCCTTTACCAAACGTAGGGATTCGGGTATACTAAATACTGTTGTCACAAGGACATCGGGAAATAGCTCAGCTTGGTAGAGCACCTGGTTTGGGACCAGGGGGTCGCAGGTTCGAATCCTGTTTTCCCGATTACTACAGGCTGGGTATCACCCAGTCTTTTTATTTATCGTAATTAAGGTGGTGATGTAATGGAATCAGATAAGTATTTAAAGCTAATCCAAGAAGAACTAAACAAGCTGCCAGATTATGTTAATGATTATTACTTGGGTACTAACCATGCCGTCACGACCACCTATCAGTACCTTACTGAAATTCGACGTTTCTTCGACTGGTTGCGAGCATCTGGAATTAGTTCTGCACCCACCAATATAGCTGTTAGTACTGATGAATTATCTCATCTCCGGCGAAATGATATTATGCTTTACATTGATCATCTCCGTCATTCGACCAATGCTCAGGGTCATTTGAATTCACCAACGTCGATTAACCGCTCCATCAATGCCTTGCGGTCCCTCTTTAAGTATTTAACAGTGACCGCCGATGTTAACGATGGTGAACCATATTTTTACCGAAATGTGATGCTCAAAATTGATTCGTTGAACGACACCAAAACCCTTAATTACCGGGCCCATACTTTAGCCTCGCATATGTACCGAGGCCAGATGAAGTTTGACTTTATTAATTTTATTGAGAATCAATATCCAAAAATGTGTGATAAGCGGGCTTTGCCGGCCTATAAAGTAAATAAGGAACGTGATATTGCGATTATCACTTTAATCCTTGCTACAGGTGTGCGGGTGTCTGAAGCAGCCAACGTAAGTCTCAAGGACTTAAATATGAAGCAACAGCTGCTGGATGTCGTCCGGAAAGGTGGTCAAAAGGATTCGGTCCCAATTGCACCCTGGGCTCTGCCTTACCTTAAGAACTACCTCACAATTAGGGCGCAACGATACCATGCCCTGAAAAAAGACACGGCCTTCTTTCTAACCCTGTATCATGGTGAAACGCGGCGGATGACCGCTAACGCAATTGAAAAAATGGTTAAGAAGTATTCTACTGCCTTTGGTCATCCCCTCACCCCGCACAAATTGCGACACACATTGGCATCAGAAATGTATTCCGTCACTAAAGATCAGGTTCTTGTCGCTCAGCAATTAGGGCAAAAGGGTACCTCAGCGACTGACTTGTACACACATGTTGATCAAAAGAAACAGCGTCAGGCACTGGATGAGATTAGTGAACATCCGGATGATAAGTGAGAGAAACGCCCAATTACCTCCAAAGGTAGTTGGGCGTTTATTTATTTAATCGTAACAATATCAGCCATTGCTAATGCCTTATCAGTCAGTTCTTGACCAATTCCTGGCCGGTCGGGAATCGGATAAAAGCCTTGCTCTGGTTGATAATGATACTTACCAGAGTGGTAATTTGCTTCTTTTAAGTTAATTTCATGCTCTTCATGGTAAATACAATTCTGGTCGGCAGCTTCATACTGCAACGCTGCCGCAGTCGCAATTGGTCCACCACAAACGTGCAACTGGAGCTTGACCTGGTGTATTTTTGCCAGGTTAGCAATGTTAATCAGTCCCGAAAAGCCTCCACAATTGCCCAAGTCTGGCTGGGCAACACTAATGGCGTGATTTTCAATCAGCGGTTGAAAACTGAGGGCGGTCGTTAAACGTTCCCCGGTTGCTAATGGGATTGATTGCTCCCTAGCGAGCTTTTGAAACTCGCTCGTCATTCGTGGATCAAATGGTTCTTCTAAGTACAGGATGTTCTGATCTTTCATCGCTAATGAGAGCTGTTTGGCAGCCAAATAACCGAGTTTAGCGTGACAATCAGTAATCAGATCGCGCTGACTGCCAATTCCTGAACGAACCGCCTTCACTCGCTGGTTAATAGTTGCCAGTTGCTTTGAATCCAATATCTCTTCATGTTCCATATATGCTGTATGTTTTAATTGGGGTAATGGATCAATCTTGACGCCTGCGTAACCCTGGTTAACAGCCCGTTCCGCTAACCGTTCAAAATCACGAGGCTTAGTAACGTAACGGGAAAATGGCCCCCAACCATATTCAAGGTGACTGGCATAAGCCCGAATATGATGATTAACCTGACCACCAAGTAACTGGTATACTGGCACATCAAAATGCTTCCCTTTCAGATCCCAGAGGGCAATATCAATCGCACTGACTGCGGAATAAAAGATAACGCCGCCGCCCTTGGCCCAAAAGGTGTGTTCGTAAAAGTCGCGGTTAATCGCATTTATATTCAGGGCATCATGGCCGATTACCCGGTGGGCTAATTCATGTAAAACACCGATTGTCCCTTGGTAGCCTGTTCCATAGGCGACTCCTGCTTCGCCATAGCCAAACTGACCATCTTCAGTATTGATACGTACACAAACTGGATGCCACCACTTCTCCAAGCCTGGCCAGTTCAATTTGATAATGTCGACACTCGTGATTTTCATCCTAGTCACCCTTTACTGATAGAGGAACCTTGAAGTACTTAATGTGCTTGTTAGTTGGCTTCTGGGAAACATCGTTATCATAGTACTTCAGCATGATCTTGCTTAGGGTGCCATCCTTGCGCATTGCAGTAAGTTGCTTATTAATTTCTTTCTGCAGCTTAGTATCCTTCTTATTAATGAGGAAGCCAATTCCCTTCCCCATGAGGTTCGTCCGATAATACAGCCCTTTGGCCATCGCCACTCCCTTTACAGGAGTTTTCTTAACATTCATTTTGAGGCCATTATAATCGTTGGGAATAAAGTCAACCTTGCCGTTAGCAACGTCGTTAATCAACCCACTTGCGTTATCGTAGTTGACCAATTTAGCGCCCATATACTGGGCCCACTTCTGATTTAACGTTCCTGCTTCGCCGGCAGACCGTTTACCCTTAATATCTTTCCAGGTATGGATTCCTGATTGGTCACCACCCCGGACTAATAATCCACCATAAGAATATTTATAAGGCTTGGAAAATAGGTATTTATCCTGATAAATTGGGGACAAGTTGAAGTTACCTGCCGCGATATCAGCCTTACCAGAAGAGACTGCTGTTAGTTCGCCATCAACATTAAGTTGTTTAAAGACGACCTTTCGATGAAGCCGTTTCCCGACTTCTTTAGCAATATCAACTTCATAGCCGGTTAATTTGTTGGTCTTAGGATCATGGAATGATGAAGCATACATATCTCCTGGTGTAGCAACCACCAGTTTTTTACTGCCCTGAACACCATCGGCCCGGTTATTGCCACAACCGGTCAACCCAATTGACAGTAGTCCTAACAGCCCTACTCCTAGTAATGCTTTCCATCGTAAACGCATCTCTATCGCTTTCTTTCTAATATAATTATTCCTATTTTAGTTCTCTTGAAAGCGTTTTTAAACGAATTAGTGACCATTTTGGCAAATAGTGTTAATTATTAAGTTCATAAATAACCATCATTAATATTGTTTTTCATTTTTTATCTATCGAAATAGTATTCCTTGCTGACAAAGACTGATACAATGGTAGTTGATAAATATTTTAAAGGTTTAGGTGACTAGATAATATGAATAGTTTGATAAATTCTAATTGGTTTCAACTAATTATTATTATCCTTATTCTGTTGTTAGCTGCTCTGTTTACTCTGCTTGAATACTCTGTCGTTAAAGTACGGCCGAGTGAATTAAAAGAACTCAAGCAAACCCGCAAAGTTAAGCGAGCAGAGCACATGGTTGGTAATTTGAACGAATACCTATCGACTGCCCAAGTCGGGGTTACCATGACTTCCCTGATCTTAGGGTGGATTGGTGACCAGTACATTACCAACTTGTTGATGAAGATTTCAGTGGTTCCGACAAACGTTCGTGAGATCATTTCGCCAATTCTTGGTGTGCTGATCTTCACCTTCTTCCACGCCGTCTTCACTGATTTGGTACCAAAGAACATGGCAATTGACCGCCCAGTGCCAATTCTATTATCAATTGTCCACCCCATTCAGTTCTTCCATACCATCTTCTACCCATTCGTTTGGTTGTTTGCGGTGACTGCTGCTTGGATTACGAAGCTCTTGGGCTACAATGTTCAACCAGAAGAAGATACTTATTCGCAAAACGAAATCATGACCTTGTCGCGTCAGTCTGAAAAAGCCGGTGAAATGGATAAAGCGGATGTGCTGTTCATGCAACGGGCTTTTGAAATGAACGATAAGGTAGCCGAAGATATCATGGTGGACCGTACACAATTAACTGTCATTGATATTCAAGCCACAATTGCTGACGCGGCTCAACTCTACTTTGAAAAGAAGTTTACTCGTTTTCCAGTCGTTGCGAATAACGATAAGGATCACATTTTGGGTTATATTTTTGCTTATGATATCATGCGGCAAAATCAAATTAATCCGAAGGCTTCTATTCGGACAATCATGCGGAAGATCCCAATTGTCTATGAGAATGAGCAACTTACCAACGTGTTGAAGCAAATGATGACTAAGCAAGTGCCAATTGTTGTTGTTCAAGACGAATACGGTGGTACTTCTGGGATCATCACCGATAAAGATATCTACGAAGAACTATTTGGCACGGTTGGCGAAGAAATTGACCACGCTACTTCAGACATGATTGAAAAGCAGGATTCTGATAGCAAGGGCAACCCAACTTATGAAGTTTCTGGCAAGATGCCACTAGACGACTTTGAACGGTACTTTAATACCAAGATTGACCAGTTTGAAAACTCTGAAGTAACCACCTTAACTGGTTTCTTCCTTGAACGACAGTACGATCTCAAGGTTGGTAAGCCAATTCGGGTTGATAACTTCTCTTTCATTCCGTTAGATTTACAGAATGCCTATGTAAATAAGTTCAAGGTTATTTACATCAAGCCAAAAAAACAATCTAAGGAACCGGATAAGAAAAATAACGACAAGTAAATAAGACTTAAAAATGACCTCACGGGAATTACTCGTGAGGTCATTTTCGTTACTTGCCTACCGTCATCATTTTATCAATTAGTGGACGGGGATCGATATCAGCAAAATTTTTACGCAGGTCCATATTGTCAAAAGCACTGGTTAGTGCAGCTTTTTCCAAGGGACAACCGATTAAGTAGTGTTCCAAGGGCTTTAGGTCATTGATGGCCATTAAGAAATCACCATACAACTTAGCAGCGGTGATCTTATGCTGGTGAACATCGAAGCTAATCGCAACAGTTCCGATCCCCTTGTAATAGTGATCGAAGTAGTATTGGTGAACATTACCGCCCATGATCCATTGCTTAGATCCATATTTATCACGAGCGATCGTTTCTAGGCGTTGCCACTCCTCAGTAGTGAGTTCTTCACGCCGAAAGTGCTCCTGACCACCATGTTCAGCAATGGCATTCTGCAAAATCTGTTCTTGCAGTTCAGAGAGGGTCAAGTTAGCATACTTACCCTTCAGGTACGGTCGTAAATTGGTGATTCGACTATGAACTGATTTAACGCCATTGTCTTTTAGTTTAGTGATATTAGGGGTGATAGCCTTGCTAGCCTTGTCAAGGTTAACATCCACCATCAGTGTCCCGCCGTAAGTTACGCGGTCACCACTCTTCGAAAAGGCCATTCCCGAAAACTTATGGCCATCTACCGTCAAGTCATTTCGCCCTGTCTGCTGAACATCCACATGCATATCACGCAGGGTCTTAATAATTGGCGCAGCATAAGACTCAAAGTGGGGGCTCCGCACTTGTTTTGAAGTGTTTATGTAAACATAAGTTAAATCACCCTGGTCAACATAAACTGCGCCCCCACCCGGCTGACGTCGGACCAATTGAATGCCTTCTTGTCTA
This sequence comes from Limosilactobacillus frumenti DSM 13145, assembly GCF_001436045.1. Taxonomy (GTDB): domain Bacteria; phylum Bacillota; class Bacilli; order Lactobacillales; family Lactobacillaceae; genus Limosilactobacillus; species Limosilactobacillus frumenti. The sequence continues at coordinate 163,231 of NZ_AZER01000016.1, read as the reverse complement.
AGGTATGGAAGATTTACTTCCTGGTAAACATTTTGATATCGGCCAACGTTGACAACTGGCGTTTGCGGAGAGTAAAAGTAAAGCAATACATCATCACTTAATCGTTGACAGGCATCCAAAAAATCAGGCAACGCTAAAATTACGAAAAAATTCTTCATATAGCGGTGCCCATTGCTTAAGTCCAAATAAATCATTGATTATTATGCCTCTTCATTTTTGAAAGCGAGGGCTAATAATTCAGCCTGGGCACTTTCCAGTTGGGCAGCCGACAAATTTAGGTACTGTTTTACGACTCGATCATCGGCATGAATCGTGTCCACGAGAAAATCATGAATACTAGTGATGCTGACCCCTGCATGACGCAGGTGCTGAATGGTCATCGTCACAGCCAAACGTTCAACTTGTGCAGCAGATAGTGACGCTGGTGCCACTTCGACGACGCCTTGATAATAACCAGCCATAAATGTTTGATTCATTATAAGTCCCCCTTCAATCTGTTTTCTATCTTTATTATAAGGCGAAAGTTCTGACGTAGTGAATGAAAAGTCTTAAACCAATCTGCAGTAACTGTATATTAAGTCCGCAAGTGTGAACAAACTGTGATCAGCATCATAAGGAACAATAACATCGTTCATCAAATGCATCCAATCATATCAGTCCTATGTTAAAGTTTAAACATCGTCAGATACTACCAGCCACATCATGAAAGGAGTGATGCGACATGGCAGCATGGAAAAAATGGTTAGTGACCATTGGCATGTTGTTACAAGGATTAATTGGCGGTGCCATTATCCTATTGTGGACTTTCCGAAGTGAACCTTGGGCGCAGCAAATTGATAATTGGCTCTACTCGGAATACGGACAGTATACAATCCTCGCTTTGTCTGGATACCTGATATTTACTGCCCTATTAACACTGGGAATCGCTATTTTCCGGCCAACAACCAGTCGTCAACTAACCATCGCCAGGGATGGTGCCAGTCATTTACGAATTGACCGCGCCGCTGTGGAAAATAGTGTTCGGCATTCAATTGCTCATCACGAGATATACAATCCTCAGACCAAAGTTAAGTTACTTAAAAATCGTCAGATGGCTGACGTTCAGGTCGAAGGGATGCTTTCATCCAGGACTAACTTAAACTTACTAGAGTCTGATATCCAATCAGAAATCGCCAATAACTTAGAGAATAACTATGCAATTGGCTTACGGAAGTTGAATGTTAACCTAAAACCGTACAACCACCACGATGCTGTGGCAGTTGTCTAAAGGAGGTTGTCACTCATGAAGTTAACAGTCATTGGCGCAATCAGCGGTCTCATTATCAGCATTTCCTGGTTGATTTGGGGATTTTGGTCAATGCTCGGCATCTTGCTAGCAACCATGATTTTTGCCACGATTGGTTTTATTTTAGACACATTGGGCTTTTCTATTAAGAAATTGACCGGCCGTCTTACCGCACGCATCAGTCAATAAGAACAAGGAGGTTCTATCATGACAACTACTATTACACCTGAAGCCAAAATTGACCAACAGCTAACGTTTGATGACCATGTCATTGAGAAAATTGCTGGGATTACCGCCAGTAAAGTGCCGGGAATTCTCTCACTCGACGGCAATATGTTTTCGGAATTAGCCGATAAAGTTTCTTCTGGAACTAATCCAACGAAGGGAATTGATGCTGATGTGGGCGAAAAACAAGTGGCTATCAAGATGGATGCTACTATTGAGTACGGTAAAAGTGCTCCTGATGTTTTCAAAGCTGTTTGTAAGGAAGTCGACCACGAATTACAAAAAATGACCGGCTTAAAACTAGTGAAATTTGAATTACACATTAACGATGTCAAGACTCGTGAAGAGCTCAAGGCAGATAATAAATCTTCATAATGTGGACGTCCCCCACTCCGGTTCAAGGGGGACGTTTTTATTTGTCCTTTTCTTAGTCCGATTAAGAGTGTATGATGAACACTAAATTATCTTGTTAATGGAGTGATGATTGTGATCGGGACGATTGCCAATACCATCGCGATTTTGGTAGGAACTTCAATCGGTTGTGTACTAAAGGGCGGTATTAAAGAACGTTATCAGAATGTCCTTTTTACTGCGATGGGATTAGCCGCTCTCGGAATCGGTTTAGAAAATGCAATTAATAATATGCCCAAAAGTCATTATCCTGTCCTCTTTATTGTTAGTCTAGCGATTGGCGCAGTATTAGGAACATGGTGGCGAATTGATGACCACTTTAACCATCTCATTAAGCATTTCGGGGGTGGCTCACAACTGGGAAAAGGGCTTGCTACAGGAATCTTACTATATTGTATTGGGGCCCTCTCAATTGTTGGACCGGTCATGGCAGCCGTTAAGGGTGATCATACAATGTTATTCACTAATGCCACGCTTGACTTTGTTTCCTCAATGGTTTTTGGCGCTAGTTTCGGCTGGGGGATGCTCCTCTGTGCCCCAGTGCTCTTCTGCTGGCAAGGGGGAATTTATTTGATTGCCAAATATTTGTCAGCAAGTTTCTTTAGTACACCATTAATCATGGAAATTTCGATTGTTGGTGGTTTTCTCATCGCGACAACGGGTATTTCGCTCTTAAAACTACGGAATATTAAGACACTTGATTTTCTCCCCGCCCTCTTAGTTCCGGTCCTCTTTTTCCTTGTTAGAATGTTTATTTAACTATTAAATTAATAAAGCTTCACGGTCCAGTCCGTGAGGCTTTTTTCATCAACGTAAAAAGTTCGGTCAGACTCAGTAAAAATAACGGCTACAATAGCCCTTTAAATATGCAGGGTATTATAAGCCGTTAAAAATGATCTCTATATTTGAATTTTAACTTATGAAATACGAAAAGAAAATTTATAGCCCTACTCATTAACAATTACTTGGTAATCATGTTCATCAGTATCCCCTTCAGTATTAATAACCAGAACTCTTGAAGATGAATTAAGCTGGAGCATCTGGCGATATTTGGCATCTTTCACAGCAGCATTTAAAAAGGCGAAGGCAGCGACCCCTGATTCTCCTGATACAATTACCGGATCATTACCATTAGGACGGGCGAGCACCCGCATCCCAATTCTGGCCATTTCATCTGTTAATGTGCCATAGAAGCTCGCCGTCTTCTTAATAACGGGGAAAGAGATTGCGCTTGGTGTCTGGCAATTAAGGCCCGCCATAATGGTTTGCGGTGAACCTGGCACCGTATGGGCTTGACCATCCGCCTTGTAAGCGGAAAGAAAGTAACAAGCAACAGTAGAGGGCTCAACTATCGTTACAATTGGGTAATCCTTGGCTGGCAATTTACTGAATAATGCATTAATAATCCCCGCAGAAAGCTGCCCGACCCCTGCTTGGAGGAAAAGATGAGTAGGATAATTATTCTTAGCCAGTTGATCAAGAATCTCAGTCACAATAATTGAGTAACCAGCAGAAATTTCTTGAGGAATCTTAGTATAACCTGACCAGGCCATATCTTGAATCAGAATGCCATTTGGATCCTGCTTTGCCAACTCATTAGCTAACTTAACCGTATCGTCGTAATTGTTGTCGGTAATCTCGACTTGCGTACTATCAAATTGGGCAATATGTTCAGCCCGGAGTTTAGTTGAACCTACAGGCATCTTAACTACCGCATGAGTACCAAGCTTAGCAGCTGCCCAAGCAACACCACGACCATGATTACCATCTGTGGCAGTATAAAAAGTTAGTTTTTTGGCAACATCTTTGGCAGCAGGAGTTTGTAGTTGATCATATGTCAATCCTTTTAACGGTAAACCTGCACGTTCAGCAATACAACAAGCCATCGCAAACAGGCCACCAGTGGCCTTAAAAGATTTTAATCGTGAATCAAAGCGATAACATCCTTTATATATACTGTCCCTAACTGATATTTGCTGGCAAAATTTAGTAATTTTGTTAACGGAGTGGACCGATAAAATGGAACTGAATGATAAAAGTCAGTCGCAATATCAATCAATTCATCCTTAGGAAACTGGCTATTTGACAGTGTAAAGGGTGATCGAATTAGTTGGATGTCAGACATGTAATATCTTCCTTTCAGGATATTTACATTTTAATTGGTTCTTCTGCAAAATACTTGATCTTATTGGTAACATAGCAAATTGCATAACGAATAGCAAATACGAACAGCCCACTTTCTTAATGTTTGACACGGATAGGAATATCAATACTTCAGCTGCTATTAGCATCTAAGCTATTCATTTTAGGAATGAAGTATAACTGATAATAAGTATTTCAAATAGGGCCTTTCCGATTTACTATGAAATTAGTATCAAAAAGAGAGGTGCTTACAAATGAAAAAGCCTTATATTATCGTCCACATGATGGAATTGGTTGACGGTCGAATTGATTGTGGAATGACTGCGCAGTTAACTGGCAACTCTGAATACTACTCATCACTTGACGCTATTAATGCTCCTACACGAATCAGTGGTCGTGTCACTGCCGCAACGGAATTAACCGATGGTGGACAATATATCCAAAAATAATATTCCATTAGGCAAAACTGACTTTACAAAAAGTACCTGTTAATTGTTAGGAATAATCCTAATAACCAACAGGTATTCGTATTTTCGAGTAATTTTGTCTAGTCAATCAACAAGTTCATAAGTGGGACTAATCTTAAATTCTAAAAGTATAATCGGAACAATTGAGAATTTACTCCAATTCTGCACTTTTAATATTTGGCATCGCAATTAAATCATCAAAAATATCATCAACAGTCACGCTATCCTTTAATTTACCGAAGATACGAAAAGAAATTGCCTGATGGCCATATCCATAGATTGTGTACTCCAGCTGATCATCAAAATACTGATTAAGCTGTTTAACAACCGCCGTTAACTCGGTACTGCTCCCGGTAAGCTGAATAAACCATGAAACTCGCTTACCCTGTTTAACAGCAAATTTGTCCAAGTATTTACCCAGAAACTCAGCAACTAGAACAAACACTGTGCCAATAATACCAACACTATAAAGACCGCTACCATAGGCCAGGCCAATCGCCCCGGTTACCCAAATTCCAGCGGCAGTGGTTAGACCATTGATAATCTGATTGTGTCGATTGAGAATTGTCCCCGCGCCAAGGAAACCAATGCCGCTAACCACTTGGGCAGCAATCCGTGAAGGATCGAGACTCCAATTAAAGTGGGTCATCGTCGAAAGGTCAAAGAATCCATACTTGGAAACCACCATGGCCATGGCCGAACCTAATGCAATTAGTGCATGCGTGCGGATTCCCGCATTTTTTGCTTTGCTTTTGCGCTCAAAGCCAATTAAACCACCACAAAAGGCTGCTAACACCATTCGTAAACACCAATCTAATTCTTGCACAGATTCACCTCCTAATTATAGAATTATTTGTTTATTTAACTCTACTATATAAGTGGCCTACTCTAGGATCAAGTTAAGTAATAATAAAAGTTATAAAGTTATTTTAATTTGTCAATTAAGTCATGCGTTTAGTGAATAACAAAGCAATCAATATTAGCATTTTTCATTTAATTAACCGTGCGCTATATTAAAAATAAGAAAAGGATTGAAGGGAGTTTTCATAATGGTTAAAAAACAAACGGCTGGTCGTGATCAACTTGGTGATTTTGCACCTAAATTTGCAGAACTCAATGATGATCTTGTTTGGGCAGGTTTGGTCCAGAGGAAAGGAATTAAGTCCACGTGATCGGAGTTTCTTAACCGTTACTGCTTTAATTACTAAAGGAGCATTTGAGCAGCTTCCTTACCATATGCAGGCGGCAAAGAAAAATGGTATTACTAAACAAGAAATTGCCGAAATGATTACTCAACTGGCCTTCTACGTTGGCTGGCCAAATGCCTGGTCAGCATTTAACGTCGCCAAGAAAGTTTGGACAGATTAATTAATGTATTTGAAGCGAAGGGTTTTAAAAATCCTTTGCTTTTTATTTTGATTTTCCCTTTAAATTTGTTCGCATTATGGTAAAATTCTAACGTCAATAAGAATAATTCAAGATGAATTGTTCGTAAATAACGAACTTTATTATAAGGGAGCATCACGATGAACAACGACATCGAAAAAGTTTTATACACCCAGGACCAGATCAACGAACGACTAGATCAATTAGCGACAACCATCACTAATAAGTATCAAAATGAATTTCCAGTCTTGGTATCTGTTATGACAGGAGCAATGGTTTTCACCACCGATATGATGAAACGTTTAGCATTCAAACTCAATCTTGACTATGTTGATGTTTCCAGTTACGACGAAAGTTCTGAATCTTCTGGTCAGGTCCGGTTAGTACAAGATTTATCTCATGATATTACTAACCGTCCTGTTATCATTATGGAAGATATCATTGATACTGGTCACACTCTCCACTACCTCAAAAAACTTTTAGCAGACCGCGGTGCAAAGAGCATCGAAATCTGCGCACTGCTGGATAAGCCTGATCGTCGTGAGGTCGAGGTTGAAGGTGACTACATCGGTTTCAAGGTGCCAAATGAATTTATTGTTGGCTATGGCTTAGATTATGATGGCTTATATCGTAATCTGCCCTATGTTGGCATTCTAAAACGGTCCGTATATGCAGATTAGTAAAATTATAAGGCTCTGACGCGATAACTGTGTCGGAGCCTTATTTTCGTATCTAGTATTATTTTCCTAATTTGTCATAGTAATCGTCATCAACCGGTTCGCACCATTCGCTTGTTCCCTTGGTAATGGCAATGTGCGAAAACCATGAATCTTTAGTTGCCCCATGCCAGTGCTTAACCCCTTCATGGATTGCAACGACATCGCCAGACTTTAACAATTGTGCAGGCTTGCCTTCTTCTTGATACCAGCCTTCACCAGCAGTCACCAGTAAAATTTGAAAACCGTCATGATGGATATGCCAGTTATTGCGACAACCAGGTTCAAAATTGACGTTGGAAATGTTGACATCAACATTATTATCCGGTGAAACCAAACCATTTAAGTAGCTAGTACCAACAAAATACTTGGCATAAGCGACATTCTTGTCCCCAAAACCAAACATATCATTTTTTACCGCATCTTCATTTTTAACCATTGAAATCTGACTCCTTTCAGCTAATTGATATTTTTAGTATATGGGGTCAAATTGTAAATGTGAAATACCTATTACAAGTATGTACTGATACAAATAATGAATTATAATTTACGTAACCAGGAAGAAAGGGTGTTCAATGCAAATTTTGGTGTGGCATGAGTGAGAACATGGTATCCAGCGGCAACCCGTAATTTGCCAGCGTGTGCAATAAAATCTTGTTGGTAGTTCCCGGTGTCACTCCAACCACTACTGAACGGAGCAATTTGACCTTGATAACCTTGTATCTGGTTTAGTAAAGCCATAATTGGCGAAGAAATCTGACCATCCCATACCGGACCGCCAATCAAAATCACATCATATCCGGATAATGGTGGCAGTTTAGTCGTCAAAGTTGGCAACTGGTTGCTGGACCGCTGTTTTTTATACAAATCGTCAGTGGCCGTCATGTCATCTGGAAATGTGTTTTCCGCCACTTTAATGCGGAGAATATCCGCACCCGTTGCTTGTTGAATTTTAGTTGCCAATTTGGCAGTGTTATTAAATTGCGAATAATAAAGGATGAGAACATTTTGTGCCATTATTACTCTTCTTCCTTTCAATACTTTAAATAATAAGGGGTACGCAAAAATGGAAACACGAGTTTTAAAATACTTTTTAACTGTTGCTAGGACTAATAATATCACCAAAGCTGCCCGCAAACTACACATCACCCAACCAACCCTCTCCCGTCAAATCATGGATCTCGAACAAGAACTCGGTGTTACATTATTCGACCGGCAGAATCGGCATCTCCAGTTAACTAAACAGGGAGCTCTCTTTCAACAAAAGGCTATGCTCCTGCTATCATTATTGGATCAAACAAAGCAAGAGTTGCAGCAAAGCGGCCATGATTTAGTGGGGACAGTAAATCTAGGATGTGTTGTTTCTAACGCTTCATCATACATTATGAAAAAAGTGGCTGCATTTCAGGAACGCTATCCCGATGTACAATTCAATATCTATGATGGTAACGGTGATCTTCTAAAGCAGCGACTAGACACTGGATTAGAAAATTTGGTTGTTCTGATTCAACCAATCGAAGCTGCAAAATACAATTACGTCATTATGCCAATTAAAGAACGCTGGGGAGTATTTATGCGTCGGGACCTCCCCTTTGCTAATAAAAAGCACATCACTAAGACCGACTTATACCAAGTACCACTCATCCTCCCAGTCCGAAACATTGTCCGGGACGATGTTAGTGAAGTCCTGGGGCTTGATCAACGAAAACTGACTGTCAAAGCCACCAATAACCTGCCGAATAATGCATTAGAATTATTACGAACAGGTAAATACTATGGAATTGGCATCCAAGGAGTCAACCAGTTCTATAATGATCCGCAAATTAAATTCGTGCCGTTTGCTCCAGCTAAAGAAACCGGCCACGTCATTGCTTGGCGAAAGAATATCCCGCTTTCACCAGCCGCTACCCGCTTTTTGCAATTTCTGACTGAAAATGATCGAGAAAGTGTTAGCAATAAGTAAATAATCCACGTATAATAATACTATTTGAGGTGTGGAAAGGAAGTGTTCGTTTTGTTGTATAATGCAGCATTAGTTCTTGAAGGTGGTGCCTTTCGGGGACAGTATACTGCTGGTGTTTGCGATATGTTACTCGCTCACCATATTGAATTCAGCAGCGTCATTGGGGTATCAGCTGGTTCACTAAATGGTGTCAACTTTGTCGCTAAGCAATACGGACGGGCAGCTAATATCAATATTCAGCATCGTCATGATCGTGATTATATTTCTATGGCCCGAATTTTCAAAAAGAAAGTTATCAATATGGACTACCTTTTTGAAGATCACGGTCTCTCCTGGCGCAATTTTGATGAACGAGCATACATTCGTTCGGCTTCTCATTTTACGGCCGTCGCTACTCGATTGGCAGATGGAAAAGCCGCTTTATTCACTGACATGACCGGTGAAAAGTTGACTCAAGTTTTAATTGCTTCATGCTCAATGCCCTTCATGATGGATCCGGCCCCAACGCCTGAGGGATTATGCCTCGACGGTGGTGTAGTGGACTCAATTCCTTTTGATGTCGCCCGTCAGCAAGGATACGATAAAATTGTTGTTGTTCGGACCAGGGATGTTAATTATCGCAAGAAACCCACTAGTCGACCAGTGGCCAAACTGTATCGATCATATTTTAAAGATTATCCTTTGTTCGCTGATGCTGGGATCAACCGTCCAGAAGTGTACAATCGTCAAGTGGCAGAAATTGAACATCTTGAACGCACTGGGCAGGTCTTTAATATTGCTCCTCAGAATCCGGTCAAGGTAGGCCGGGTCGAACCCAATGTTAAGAAAATCCGTGCACTATACGAAACGGGCCAACGGGAAGCACAAGCTATTTTACCTAACCTAATTAATTATCTTGAATCATAATCAAACACCCTTAGTGAGAATGTCTCATCGCTAAGGGTGTTAATTTATTTTTGATGTTGTGAAGCACTAGTTATTGCATCAGGGACCTTTCCTTCAACAATGCCATGTTCAAAGGCATGCTGTTCTGTCAACTGAGCAATGTGCTCAACATATTCGGTCACTTGCAACGTGCCAAGGTAGTGACCATTGACTGCCCGGACCGCATAATATCGAATAAGGGTTCGTTTACCATCCATAATTTGTGGTGATTCGAGCATATCTTTTTTACCACTCTTCAATAACTGAAGCACCTGCTTGACCATTGGTAACACCCGTTTAGGATGACATCCATAAACATGATGATTTAGTCGCTGGTGCAGACGGTCATCATCACGCCAAGGATTAGGTGAATACCATTCATATTGATCATCAGCATTAATATAGTCTAGCTCATACGGCATTGTCCGAAAAAGAGCATCGACTTCTTCAAGGCTTAATTTCCCTGAATAAAAGTTAATGTAAGCATTATTTAATATTGGTCCACCCGTCATATGAATTACCTCTCCCCCTTGAACTGGGCTGCATGTTGTAATAGCCGTTGGTCAATAATGGCTCGTCGTGACAATATCCCCTCTGGGAGGATCTTTAAGCGTTGCTGATTATCAAATTGGTAACCACCCCACATATGTTGATTAACCGGATTTGACATGATCGAATCGACGACCTGCAGGAGGCCAATTGTATGCTGCCGATCGAGGTATCCAAGTGCAATCACATCCAGCGGATCAATATAGTTAAAAATCTTAGTCCGTAATTGGAGGACGATTTTACGTTGCTGATTATCCAAGAGCCAATAAATATTCGGCCCTTCGTAAAGGTAAGCTCGTTGGATTTGTTGAGGATAGCGACAGTTAGCAAGCGCAAATTGAGCATTAATCGACCCCAGAGAATGACCATAAATAAATACTTTTCTTCCCGGATTCTGTTCGAGAAGTTCATTCAAATGGTTCACTGCAGTCCACATTTCACCAGGTACTTCTGGCACCTGATTAAGAATTGCGTCACCAACGGGCAAGTTGACTCGTAGCCACTCATTAGTCCAGGTCGTTGGATCACCATGACGAACACCAGAGGAACCTCTGAACAGTAATGTCAATTCATGTGGTCCTGACTTAATTATGGTTGCGCGGAAGCCATCATTAGTATTGATCACTTTAATCACGGTCCCGATCATGATCCCATCGGGCAACAGGACATCATCGTTTACCTGCCAGTCATTGTACTCCAGTTGTGCTAACTGCATTCTTTGCCAATCAGTCAGGTTATCATTCACCATTCAGGTCTCACCTTCATTCCATGGGCAGAGATATTAGGACATTTTCTGGTATATCACCATCATTGTGAAGCAAGCGATGATCCAAACAACTAGGAAGAGTGCTTCCTTCTTCCTTAAACGTTCACGTTCATTCTGCGGGTGATTACTTTTCCGCATGGTGATCATCTTCCTGCTGGTGTTGGTTATTCTTAAATTTTGCGATCGTCATCCATAAGTTAGCAATCGTCATCATTAAGGTAATAATCGAAAGAACGCGCGATAAGCGTGCATTCTGGGCTTGCAAGGTGGCAACTTCTCGTTTCAATTCGCGTTTTTTCATCATAATAACCTCCTACTATCATTTACTTATATTTTACCGCATTTTGTCCGCTCAAGAATTGCTCTGTTGGGTCTAATCATTTACAATAAAATTGATTTAACTAAAGGGGTTATCGTGATGGCAAATCTTTATTTAATGGTTTTAATTGGAATCTTTATCCTCGAAAGTTGTTTTGAAGTGGTCTGGTACTCACAGATTCGTGAGATTTACGTTTCATCTGGAAGAGTGGAACCAACGCCGCGGATCCGGCGGGTTATTAAAGTTGAAAACATGTGGTCTTGGGGATCATGGATCTTTTTATTTCTGCTGTTTATTGTTCCAGATGGTTATAACTTCCTCATTATTTGTTTGATTACCTTAATTGAAACCCTTGTTGTCTACGAACTTTACAATGCTCGTGAATATGCCAAAAAAATTAATCAAAACTAAAATGGACGCCAAGCTTCACAATTAGTGAGTCTTGACGTTCTTTTTAGTTATGTTTAATCAAATACTCGTAAACATACGACAATTCCTCAGGGCGATAAGCGCCAGCCATTGTACCGACCTTCTGAAAACCACTCTTGATTGCTACATGCTGCATTGCTAAGTTGTTCTCGTTGGTACTTAAACGAATAGACTCAATATGAGGATAATTTGCAGCGAGGTACTTAATAATCGCGGTGAAAAGCTTGGAGGCATATCCTTTTCCAGCGTGATCTGAGTGGATGGCAACCCGGTGAATAGCTACAAACTGATCGGTCTCCATTAACCAATGACCGTTAATATGATCATATACCGGATCTGGAGCAGGAACGATAGCCACAGTTCCTACCGTTTGCTGGTCATCAGACCTTACTAGGTAGGAAAAGCCCTTCTCAATGTCTTCTTGAACATGCTGCTCATTGGGATAATCTCCCTGCCATTGGTCAATTCCCCGTTCAGCCAGCTGATCACGACCGTCGCGGAGCAGAGCCATTACCGTTTTCAAATCTCTCATTGTTGCCTGTTTAATGTTCATTACTTGTCCCCCTTCGCTTCATCTTCGGTTTGTTTAGCGGCGTCAATCATACGTAAAAAGTTGTCAACATCAAGACTAGCCCGGCCAATCAGCACGCCATCGATGTTTGGCTTGGCCATGATGGCACTGATGTTATTAGGATTGACACTGCCACCATAAAGAATCCGAATCTTGTCAGCAATCTCAAAGCTATAATAATCCGCAATTGTCCGCCGAATTAAACGACAGCCTTCTTCTGCCAAGGTTGGGTTCGCATGTTGACCAGCACCAACCGCCCAGGATGGTTCGTAAGAAACGACAATTTGCTTTACTTGGTCTAATGAAATTCCATGGAGCACCGTCATTAGTTGGTGGAAAACATAGTGAATTTCACCATTAACTTCTTGCTGAACCATTGTTTCGTCAGTACAGATGATTGGGGTTACGCCCCGCTGTAATGCCAATTGTACCTTCTTATGAACATCCTCATTGGTTTCGCCAAATAGGCGACGACGTTCAATATGCCCCAACATAACATAGGAAACTCCAGCATCATGTAAACCGCGGAGGCTAATCTCACCAGTATAAGGCCCTGAATATTCAGCAGCCGCATTTTGGGCAATGATCTTTAATCCTGACTGACCAGCAGCCTGGACCATACTTGGTAGTGAGAAAGCTTGAGCGGCAATCCCTACTTCCATATCTTTTTCGTTCGGTAACTTATCCTTAATCTGTTTAACAAAGTCAACCGATTCTGCCACATTTTTGTGCATTTTCCAGTTGGCCGCAATGAATGGTTTTCGCATAATGATAACCTCACTTTAACCTTGAAATCGTTTTAACCACTATTAATTATCACATAGATAAAGGCTGATTGCACTTTGATTGATAGATTTCAAGCGCATTGGTTGCAATTTGTCGTCTTTGATGACAAAATAATTAAAAACTCCTAATGGATTGGTTAAAAAAGTTTTCTTATATGGGGAATCCATGGGGCAAAGCATTTCGTTTTTATCGGATTTTCTTGGTATTTACTCGGAATTGTGCTGTTTTGAAAAATCTTCCAATCCTTTGAGAGAGTAGAGAAAGGTTGATATATATGAGTTTAGATACGGCAATCTTTGCAGGGGGCTGTTTCTGGTGTATGGTCCAGCCGTTTGATACTTACCCTGGCATCAAATCCGTTGTTTCTGGTTATACTGGTGGTCACGTTGCTAACCCGACCTATGAGCAAGTTTGTTCTGGAAAAACTGGGCATACTGAAGCGGTTAAGATCACTTTTGATCCTGACATAATTTCTTATGATGACCTAGTGACAATCTATTGGCATCAAACCGACCCTACCGATGCAATGGGCCAGTTTCAGGATCGTGGCGATAACTACCGTCCCGTCATCTTTGTTAATAGTCCTGAACAGCGTAAAATTGCTGAAGCATCTAAAAAAGCGCTACAGGAATCGGGGCAATTTGGGGATGATAAGATCGTCACCCAAATTGAAGATGCTAAGCCTTTCTATCCAGCTGAAGATTATCACCAAGACTTCTATAAGAAAAATCCTACACGTTACGCGCTACAAGAAGCCGGTGGTCGTGAACAATTCAAAGAAGAACACTGGTCCAATAAGTAACATGGAGCAAACTAAAAACGCGTCGACAAATTTGTCGACGCGTTTTTAATGTTAAATATTGGAAATTAGCCTTCAAAAGCTTTAGTCAATGGAGGAACAACTTGCTTCTTCCGTGAAACAACACCAGGTAAGTCCATCCGCTTGTTCTCAAGCTTCTTACCAAAGGCTGCTTCAACCTTGTCAGTATTAGCACCAACTACTAAGAGTTGAGTATCACTGTTCAGAATGTTAGTAACCATCAGGACAAAGGTTTCGTAACCATTAGCATCCATTAAGTTGTGCATTTCCTTTTCAAGGTCAGCTTGACGTGAGAAGACATCGTCTAAGTCAACGGTGTTAACTTGGCCCACACGAATCTTACTACCAGCAAGTTCAAAGGTCTTGGAGTCACCGTCAACAATATCATTATCACTCTTCTTAGAAATGTTAGTACCAGCCTTAAGCATATCAATACCGTACTTTTCGTAGTCATCAACGCCCGCAACCTTAGCTAAGTACTTAACAGCTTCACGATCATGGTCAGTCGTCGTTGGGGACTTCAGAAGTAAAGTATCAGAGATAATAGCAGAAAGCATCATTCCGGCAAGGTGAGCTGGAATATTAATGTGCTTTTGTTGGAACAATTCGGTGATGATAGTACTTACACAACCGTATGGACGAGCAGTGATCCACAGTGGTTGAGCAGTATTGAAATTAGCAATCCGGTGGTGATCAACCAAGTGGGTAACGGTAACCTTGTCCAGGTCAGCAACACTTTGTTGCGGCTCGTTGTGATCCACAAGCATAACTTTGTTAACTTCGTTGGAAACAGTTTTAACTACTCGTGGAGCCTTCATTTCAAAGTGATCCAGAGCATACTTGGTTTCGTCATTAGGTTCACCAAGGGCAACAGCTTCAGTTTCGTAACCTAATTGGTTTTGGAAGTATGAAAATGCCATTGCAGCAGTAATCGCATCAGTATCTGGATTTTGATGACCAAAAACTAATTCTTTTTCCATATCTATAATTCCTCCTGTCATTCTAAGGAACTCATTATTCAGTTCCCAACAGTATTCATTTCCTATTCTATCATGTAACCGTATAAATGGGAGCCCTTTTATAATTAATCATTTGTAACCGCGAGAATTGCGCCAAATTTGTGGCGGATCTTTACTGGCGTCCCCTGGGTATCTGTATCCACAACGAAAGTCCCGTTTGACTTTGCCGACCCTAAGTGATGGTCGGTTACCGCAACATCTTGGAAGGCGGGTCGATCGGTAATGATCTCAAGGGTCTCTGTCGAGTCAGATGAAAATGCTAAGAAGTCCACAATCTTATGCGGATGATTCTTGAGGCGGTGAATTACTAACTCACCACGGCGAGCACGGGCACCGATCGCTAAATCACTGGCGGCCATTTCCTTGAAGGCTCCTCGTTGAGTGACAAGTGCCAAGTCATCGCCCTCGTTCACAATTACATAATCAACAGCATAATCGTCATCCTTCAAATTGATAGCACGAACCCCACTAGTACGCAGGCCGGTTGTTGGCACTTCAGCTATATCGAAGCGCACAGCGTACCCTTCATGGGAGACCACCATTAACGATTGATTCTGGTCTCTCGGTTCATAGTAGTCAACACTAACCAATCGTGAATCAGCGTTCTTTAGCTTGATCCCAGTACTTGCATGACTCTTATAACGTGAACCAGGCTTATAGTCAGCAAAACTGGACTGCTTAATTTGTCCGTCATTTGTTCCCATCAAGAATGTTCCCGGACGTTTCAGGTTGTCAAAGACCATTGCCTTTATGATCTCTTCATTTTCTGCCAGACCAATTGTCTGTGAAATATGTTCACCAGTATCCTTCCAACGAACATCCGCAATTTCATGGATTGGACGATAAATAACGTTTCCTAAATTAGTGAACATGAAGAGGTGCGCCAACGTATTAGTCTGCTGAATTAATAGTGGATAGTCATCCTCACGCAAGCCATTTTCATCAATTGATGATGCCTTAAACGAACGTAAGCTAGACCGCTTAATGTATCCCGCGTGTGATACCAAGAGCACAACATCTTCCTTGGCAACAGTTACCTTAGTGTCGATCTTTAGCTTGTCAACATGATTCTGAATGGTTGTCCGCCGCGGATTACCAAATTCTTTCTTGATCTTAGTCATTTCCGAACGAAGCACCTTTGACAATTCATTGTCATCATTCAAGATCAAAGTGAATTCACTAATCTGCTTGTTTAAGTTAGCTTCTTCCTTCTGGAGTTCTGTCACATCGGTATTGGTTAACCGATACAGTTGCAAGGTTACAATTGCTTCTGCTTGATCTTCGGTGAAGGAATACTGATCAACCAAATTCTGCTTAGCATCCTTCCGGTTCTTACTTGCCCGAATGGTCTTAATAACCTGGTCAAGAATTGATAAGGCTTTGATTAGCCCTTCCACAATATGCAGCCGCCGTTGAGCCTTGTTTAAATTAAACTGCGTCCGCCGACGGATAATATCCTTTTGGAAGTTCAGGTAGGAAGTTAAAATGTGTTTCAAGCCAACCCGCATTGGCCGTTGATCATCAATTGCCACCATGTTGAAGTTGTAATTGATTTGTAGGTCGGTGTTCTTGAGCAGGTAGTTTAAAATTCCCTGGGCATTAGCACCCCGCTTTAGCTCAATTGCAATCCGTAATCCGGAACGATCGGTTTCATCACGAGCTTCAGAAATGCCTTCAACCTTTTTAGCAAGTCGTAAGTCGTTAATCCGCTTAACAAGTTGCGCCTTATTAACTTCGTATGGAATTTCAGTAACGGTAATTTGTTGACGACCACCCCGTAAGTTCTCGATCTTGGTACGCGCCCGAACAACGACCCGGCCCCGACCAGTTTGATATGCCTTACGAATACCATCTAATCCTTGAATAATTCCACCAGTTGGGAAATCCGGGCCCGGAACAAATTCCATCAATTTATCCAACGAAGCATCGGGATGATTTAATAAATAGATTAAAGCATCAAAAACTTCGCCTAGGTTATGGGTAGGTATTTCCGTTGCGTACCCAGCTGAAATTCCTGTAGCTCCATTCACCAATAGGTTTGGAATTCGAGCTGGTAAGACTGTCGGTTCCTTCTCTGTATCATCAAAGTTCAGCGTCATTTCAACGGTATCTTTATCGATATCTTGCAGCATTAAACCAGCAATCTTACTTAAGCGGGCTTCCGTGTACCGCATTGCGGCTGCTGGGTCTCCATCCATGGAACCGTTGTTACCATGCATTTCTACGAGTGGTTCTCGTAATTTCCAGTCTTGACTTAACCGAACTAACGCTTCGTAAATTGAACTATCACCGTGCGGGTGAAAATTACCCATGACGTTCCCAACGGACTTAGCCGATTTACGAAACCCCTTATCGTAAGTATTTCCATCCTTATTCATTGCGAATAAGATTCGTCGCTGGACAGGCTTCAGGCCATCACGAATATCAGGCAACGCCCGTTCTTGAATAATTGACTTAGAATAGCGGCCAAAGCGATCGCCCATCAGTCGCTCTAAAGTCATCATTTCAATTTTTCCGTCTCGCACTTGTCTGTTCCTTTCTCACTATTAAAATAGTTTTTCTTGGTTCCACGTCTTTACTGTGGGTTGTTGTTTAGCCTTTTTCTTCGTTTCGGTCTTGGACTTAATTTGACCCTTATTTTCAACCAACTTATCAGACTCCTGATCATCTGACAGAGTAAATTGAACATTATCCTCAATCCATTCACGACGAGGTTCAACCTTGTTACCCATCAGCGTTGTAACCCGGCGCTCAGCCAATTCAGCATCCTTAATCTGGACCCGA
The DNA here is from genome assembly GCF_001436045.1 of Limosilactobacillus frumenti DSM 13145. Classification (GTDB taxonomy): domain Bacteria; phylum Bacillota; class Bacilli; order Lactobacillales; family Lactobacillaceae; genus Limosilactobacillus; species Limosilactobacillus frumenti. The sequence goes on along the minus strand of NZ_AZER01000016.1, from coordinate 145,669 downwards.
ATTAATGTCCGCGTTTCCGGATTCATCGTGGTTTCCCATAGCTGGTCAGCATTCATTTCACCAAGCCCCTTAAACCGCTGCAAAGAGGCTCCTTTACCAGCATTTTTAGTTAGCTTAGTAAGCTCCTCATTGGTCCATGCATACTGGATCTTCGTTTTTGCACCGTGGCCAGTTTGCAAACGATACAATGGTGGCAACGCAATATAAATCTTACCGGCTTCAATCATTGGCCGCATGTATTTATAGAAGAAGGTCAATAGCAAGATCTGTATATGAGCCCCATCATCGTCGGCATCAGTCATGATGATAATTTTGTCGTAATTAGAGTCTTCCACATCAAACTCTGAACCAACACCAGCGCCAACTGTATAGATAATAGTATTTAATTCCTCATTTTTTAGGACATCATCAAGCTTAGCCTTTTCAGTGTTTAGTACCTTACCACGTAAAGGCAAAATAGCTTGATACTTTCGGTCACGTCCCTGCTTAGCAGACCCACCGGCGGAATCACCTTCGACCAAGAAAAGTTCATTTTTCTTTGCATTCTTGGATTGTGCAGGCGTTAATTTACCAGAAAGGTTGCGTTCTTTCCGACTCTTTCGTTTACCACCACGGGCTTGGTTACGCGCTTTGCGGGCAGCTTCACGGGCTTCGCGAGCCTTGAGTGACTTACGAATCAGCATTTGAGCAAAATCGCCATTTTCCATTAAAGTGTACCCTAATTGCTCTGAAACAATTGAGTCAACGATCTTACGTGCTTCTGGCGTCCCGAGCTTATCCTTAGTTTGCCCTTCAAACTGAAGGATCTTTTCAGGAATACGAACAGAGATGACTGCTGTCAGTCCTTCACGGACATCGCTACCTTCTAAGTTTTTATCTTTTTCTTTTAATAAGCCGACTTTATGCGCATACTCATTAAATGTTTTGGTCCAAGCGCCCCGAAAACCAGCTTCATGGGTACCACCATCTGGGGTGCGAACATTGTTAACGAATGACAAGAGGTTTTCTGAATAGCCATCGTTGTATTGAGCCGCAACCTCAACTTCGACGCCATCCTGCTTACCATCAAAGTATAAGACCTTACCTAAAGTGTCCTTGCCTTCATTCAGGTATTGAACAAACTCCTGAATTCCATCTTTGTATTGGAAAACATCCTGCCGCTCTTGGCCTTCCCGTTTATCAGTCAGGACGATCTTGATACCTTTAAGAAGAAAGGCAGATTCTCGTAATCGGTTAGCCAATGTATTGTAATCATAAACAGTAGTTGTAAAGATGGCTGGATCCGGTTTGAAAGAAACCGTAGTCCCCGTACCAGCGCTTGTATGACCTAGTTTCTTTAACGTGCCAACAGGATGACCACCATCTTTAAACTTTTCCTGGTAACGCTCATGATCACGAACAATCGTTAAAGTCAAATGAGTTGACAGGGCGTTCACAACTGATGCCCCAACACCATGAAGCCCGCCTGATGTCTTATAACCATCTGATTGGCCAAATTTACCACCGGCATGTAAGACAGTCATGATAACTTCTGGCGTAGGTTTACCAGAAGCATGCATTCCTACTGGCATCCCCCGTCCATGGTCCTGCACCGTGATTGCATTATCCTTTTCAATAGTGACATTAATTTCATCACCAAATCCTGATAAAGCTTCGTCAACAGCGTTATCGACAATTTCATATACTAAGTGATGCAAGCCACGTGAATCCGTCGAGCCAATATACATTCCTGGTCGTTTTCGAACTGCCTCGAGTCCCTTCAATACTTGAATTGAAGAATCATCATATTTTACTTGCTTTGTGGTCACAAAATGACCTCCCATTATTATTTGATATTCCAATGAACATTTGTTCGGTGAAATCATTTTACCATACATTCTACAGTTAAAGTTAATAATACCGTTGAATGTACACATACATACAAGATAATACTGCATTTTAATTAAACATTGCAAACACGAATTGGAATTATCGCTAGCAGTTAATCATAATTCGTGCTATCGTAATTGGGTAATAATTTTTGGAGGATCGTAATTAATGGTTATGAAAATCATAGGGATGGTAGTTATCGCCTATCTCCTGGGGTCCATTCCTTCTGGGTTATGGATCGGTCAAATTTTTTATCATAAGGATATCCGCCAACTAGGAAGTGGTAATATTGGCACGACCAATACCTTCCGCGAATTGGGTGTTACTGCAGGCATTGTCGTCCTTTTCATGGATGTCCTCAAGGGAACATTAGCTGCTAGCCAGCCTTACCTGTTTGGAATTTCTGCTAGTGTTAACCCCCTCTTAATTGGACTGTTTGCTTCATTAGGCCACACATGTTCTATTTTTGATCACTTTCATGGTGGCAAAGCGGTAGCAACCAGTGCCGGTATTTTATTAGCATATAATCCAGAATTGTTTGGCGTTGCTTGCTGCTTCTTTATTGGCACTTTACTGTTAACTAGCATGGCATCATGTGCAAGCATCGTTGGCGTAAGCGCGATGTTTATTATTGCCCTATGCGAGCGTGACCTTATTTTAAGTATTGTTGCTGGATTATTAACGGTTGTCATTATTTGGCGACATAAAAGTAATATTGGTCGAATCCTGACCGGCAAAGAATCAATGGTTTCCTTCGGATTAGGTCACTATCTTAAGAATCATAAATCACACGAATAAGAAAAAGGGACGTTGAATCGTAGAACAATCTATGATTCAACGTCCTTTTTAGGAAATTAGGTTTATTTATAGTGGAGTTAATTTAGAATGGCTGAATGCTAAAGTGGTAATCATCAGTACCACGGGGAGCTAAGCGATGCATACCCTGCTTATGGAGCAATTGTCCATCAGCAGCAACATTATCAGCAATTCCCCACCATGGTTCAACACAGGCGAAGTTAGCCTTTGTTGGGTATGGTGACCATACACCAACATGTTGCGTCCCATGTGTGTGCACATGAACTCCATGCTGGCTGGCTGGATCTGTCAGTGTTGCGGTGAAGTCGGCACCACCAGTTTCAAAAATAACTGCATCATTTTTGAAAAGGTCATGATCAATGGTTAATGGCTGGTGCATATCAATTGTCAGAGGATGAGCTGAATCATTGTACGGACCATCTAACACAACGCGAGAATAAGTTTCGGCTGGACTAACACTCAGTTGAACCTGATCAAATCGACCATTTGCTGATAACGGCATATTGAAACCTGGGTGGGCCCCAATAGCATAAATTAATGACTGTTCTGCATCCGGGTTGGTAACTGAATAAGTGACCGCCAATTGGTTACCAGTTAATTCATACTTAACCCGTAACGAGTAAGCGAATGGAAAAGCCTTGCGGGTTTCATCGTCATCATGTTGTTCAAGCAATACGTAAGTGGCAGATTGATCAAGAACCGCAAACTTACGGTCACGGGCAAATCCATGTTGCGTTTGATGATAGGTTTGACCATTAAATTGATATTGGTCATCCTTCAAGCGACCAACAAACGGGAATAAGATTGGGGCTTGACGATCCCAAGAAGCGGGATCTCCCTGCCAAAGATACTCAATTTGATTATCTACTCGTTGAATGCTGTGTAGTTGAGCACCCAACTCATTGATTACCACTTTTAGTTGATCATTTTGTAATGTAATCACAATGCAGCGCCTCCTAAAAAAGCTCTCTAACCGCATAATAGCAGATTAGAGAGCTGAATTAAATTAGTTAAATAGTAAAATTTAGTAAAACTTTTCTTTAGTGGTTTTACTTCTGTGGCTGCTCTTTATAATCACCATTTGGACAGACAACTTGGGTGCCACCCTTAATCTTCTTAATAACGAGGTAGTGACCATCTTTAGGACAGTTTCTTCCAACCGGTCGATCCCACGATACAAAGTCACAATCTGGATAACGAGAACACCCATAGAAAGTTCTATTTTTCTTTGATTTGCGTTCCACAACGGTCCCCTTGCCGCACTTTGGACAGGTAATCCCCGTGTCATGGACGATAGCCTTGGTATTCCGACAGTTTGGAAAACGCGAGCAAGCATAGAACTTACCATACCGTCCCATTTTAACGACCATTGGGGCACCACAGATGTCGCAATCAACCCCTGCTAGTTCATCCTTCATCTCAATTTTGGCAACAGCGTTTTCTGCCGCTGAGACTTCTTTGGAGAATGGTTTGTAGAAGCTATCAACAACTTTGACCCAGTTTCGTTTACCTTCTTCAACCTGGTCCAACTCACCTTCAACGTCCGCCGTAAATTTAACATTTACGATGTCCGGGAACTGCTTAACGATGATTTTATTGACAATTTGACCAAGTTCCGTTGGTTCGAAATGACGGGCAACTAAGCGGACGTAATATCGCCGCTGAATTGTGTCCAAAGTTGGGGCATACGTGGAAGGCCGACCGACCCCATTTTCTTCGAGGGTTTTAATTAAGGCTGCTTCCGTATAACGAGCTGGCGGTTGGGTAAAGTGCTGGGCAGGATCATCGCTAATCATCCGTGCCTGTTCACCCTCTTGCAAATCAGGCAAAAGATTGTCCTGCTCCTTACCACGCTTATAAACCTTGGTAAACCCAGCGAATTTTACCTTAGACCCATTTGCCCGGAAATCCACATTATTTTGTTCCAGATTGACGTTCATGGTGTCAATAATTTCCGGAGTCATCTGGCTAGCAACAAACCGCGACCAGATCAAATTGTACAACTTGTATTGATCATTAGTCAGGTACTGCTTCATTTCTGCTGGAGTCCGGTAGACAGATGTTGGCCGAATAGCTTCGTGTGCATCCTGTGCCCCTTCAGGGAGTTTACCTTTAATTGGTTTAATGGCCGCATATTCGCTACCATACTTCTCATGAATAAACTTTGAAGCTTCGTGCTTGGCAATTGAGGCAATTCGCGTTGAATCAGTCCGCATGTAAGTAATCAGCCCAACCGGTGAACCCTGTTTAATATCAATTCCTTCATACAACATTTGTGCAGCCATCATTGTCTTCCGGGTCCGGAAATTCAAACGACGGTTAGCATCCTGCTGCATTGTCGAAGTAGTATATGGAGGCTGCGGTTGGCGTTTCCGTTCACGACGGACAACCTTGGTAATCTCGAAGTCCTGTTTCTTATCAACTTTTCGCAAGATCTTTTGGACATCTTGATTGTTGTGCAGAGCCACCTTTTTACCATTTTGACCATAAAAAGTGGCCTTAAACTTATCCTTCCCTTGCTGGAAGGCCGCATCAATCGTCCAGTATTCCTCAGGCTTGAAATCGCGAATTTCGTTTTCCCGTTGAATAATTAGGTTTAATGCTACTGATTGAACACGTCCTGCCGATAAGCCCCGCTTAACCTTCTTCCACAGGATTGGACTAATTGAATACCCCACGAGGCGGTCTAACACCCGCCGTGCTTGCTGGGCATCGACCAAGTCCATGTTAATAGAACGTGGTTCTTTAAAGGCTTCCTTAACGGCATCTTTAGTGATTTCGTTAAAGGTAACCCGGTTTTTATCATTATCATCTAATTTCAGAATATTAGAAACATGCCATGCAATTGCTTCCCCTTCACGATCGGGGTCAGATGCCAGGTAGACAGCCTTAGCATTTTTAGCATCCTTCCGCAGTTCTTTAATAACATCACCCTTACCACGAATCGAAATGTAGTCCGGCTGATAATTATGTTCAATATCAACTCCCATTCGACTCTTAGGTAAATCCCGAACGTGGCCTAAGCTGGCAACGACTTTATATGACCGGCCCAGAAAACGACCAATCGTCTTTGCTTTTGAAGGTGATTCCACAATTACTAATTTTTTCTTCGGCTTAGCACGCCGCCGCGTAGTCTTTCGTTTAGTTGTTTTTTTAGTACTGGTTGCCATTTAATTGGCTCCTTACTGAATTACTTTTTTGACCTAGATAAGGAAATCTAGTCATTATACTCCTCTATTATTAGTCCATTTCACCCAGGGATGTCAACTAGTCCACTGAGATCGAGTTTAGATTGTAATCGAATTTCAACCAGAATGCAAGAAAGATCAGTTCAAGCTCCTAAATTCTGCCAGTAAGTCATCAGCATTATGAACGGGTGTGGCTCCCGCCCTAATCAAATCATTACACCCCATCGAATACGGGGCATCAACTCTTCCCGGAATAGCACAAACATTACGATTTTCATTTAAAGCTAAATTTGCCGTGATTAGACTCCCCGACCGTTGTCGCGCCTCAACAACCAAAATCGTTTCAGCTAATCCGGCAATAATCCGGTTCCGTTCCGGAAAATGAAACGCCAGGGGTGCTGCTCCCAAGCCGTACTCGGATAGGACCAAGCCATGCTGCATCACCTGCGCCTGCAGTTTCTTGTGCTGTCGGGGATAAACGAGGTCTAAGCCACACCCGACAACTGCCACCGTTTTACCATGATGTTCCAATGCTAATTGATGACTTAAACCATCGACGCCAGCTGCCAGGCCACTAACAATCGTCAGATTATGCGCAACCATTGTCGGCAAAATGCCGCGTAATACTCCTGCACCATACGACGTCATTTGGCGGGCACCGACTACGCCCAACATTTGTCCAGAAAGAAGCGTCCGCTGCCCAGCATAAAAGATCACCAGCGGCGGGCAGTAAATTTCTTTTAATTGTGGTGGATAATCAGAATCGACGATTGTGATAAAAGATTGCTCTAAGTTGAGTTGAACTTGCCTGGTCAATTCTCGGCTATGCCAGTGTTTTTCCAAGGCGCGCCGGGCCTGCTTATTCAAGCGTTCGTCTTCAACAAGTAGGTTAATATCATTAAAAGCCCACTTATAACGAGCCAGCACCCAGATCTGATACTTACTAACCGGCCCTAACCCTGGACATAATGCTAGCCGTAGTAAGAATCCCCTAATTGTTAACATATACTCATCCCTCCATTATATATAAACGGCGGAATAGAACTGTTTGCACGAAAAAATGCTCAATCGACTAATTGAGCATTTTTAATTAGTTCAAATATTCTGGTACTGGGCTAAAGGAACGGCGATGAATCGGGCACGCCCCTAATTTACGCAACCCAGCCAGGTGTTGTTGCGTTCCGTAACCCATATTTTCCGCAAATCCGTATCCAGGATAAACCTGATCATAGTCACGCATTAAGTGATCACGATATTCCTTCGCCACAATGCTGGCCGCGGCGACGGAAATACTCTTTTGGTCACCCTTGATAAGGGTGGTTTGGGGAACCGCTAGTTCAGGTAATGGGACCGCATCAACAATCAGGTGGTCAGGACGATGGTTCAATGACCGTACGCTTCTCATCATGGCATCCTGAGTTGCAGCATATATATTTAATCGGTCAATTTTCTCACGATCATTCACGGCAATACTAATTTCGACGGCTTCATTAACAATTTGGAGGTATAGTTCTTCCCGTTCATGCCGAGTTAATTGCTTCGAATCCGTGACGCCCACTAAATCAAACGAACTATCTAAAATAACAGCACAAGTGACGACGGGGCCAGCCAACGGTCCACGGCCAACTTCATCCATCCCAGCAACATAATGACAGCCGTGGGTCCAATAATAGTTTTCATACTTGAAACGTTGGTGAAAGGCTTGTAAAGCAGCTTGGTAGGCTTTAAATCGACGCTGCCATTGCTTCAGCGCCTGTTGAACCCCCTTCCGCGAATCATCTTTCAGTTCATTAATTAACGGCGCCGTGGGATCAGTAATGGTCGCTAATTGCCGTTTAATCTCTGCAATTGTCATTTTATTCATTAACGCCATCCTCATTTAGGTCAGCTGGTACTTCCAAGGTAATTGGCCCTAGTTTCCCCTTACGTAAATCAAAGATGAGGCGTTCACTCGCCCGGTCATAATCATCACGAAAGCCCATCTTTTGCGTGATCGTTAAGAGAAGGTCTGGATTGGCAACTTCTGCTGCTAAATCGGCATCCGTTAACCGATACCGTTTCTTTAACGTTTCTGGTTGCTGTTGACGAAGGTATGCTAATGCAAATAGCGCCACATCATCCTTGGCAAAAAGACTATCTTTAATGGCGCCAGTTAACGCTAGCATTGTTCCCTGCTTTTGACTAGCAAATTTAGGCCACAGTACACCAGGAGTGTCCAGCAATTCAAGTTCGGCAGATGAACGTAACCACTGTTGGCCAGTTGTTACCCCCGGGCGGTTACCAGTTTGAGCAACGTTTTTCTTCACAAGATGGTTCAATAACGTGGATTTGCCAACATTTGGCACCCCTACACACATTGCACGAATGGGCCGCTTCTTCATCCCTTTTGCCTGTTCAGCTGCCAGTTTATCGCGCAGAATCGATTTGCTAACCGCAGTAACTTGTTTACCTACGTTATTCTGTCGCGAGTCTAACGCCAGAACTGGTTGGTCGTGCTCCTTAAAAAATTGCTTCCACTCGTCCAAGCGAGATTGATCAGCAAGGTCTGTCTTCGTCATAATTAATAGACGTGGTTTGTCTCCAGCCGCGAGAGCAACTTCTGGGTTTTGCGACGAGTAAGGAACCCGTGCATCAACTAGTTCAAAAACGATGTCGACTAACGGCATTTGTTCACGAATTTGGCGGAGCGCTTTAGCCATGTGACCAGGGAACCATTGTATTACAGCCATGATAATCCTCCTTACTTAATTCATTGCATCTTGATACTTTTGCCACGCGGCATCAAAAATGGTCATCGAAGGTAGATAGTCAGCATTTTCTTCCAGGTACTTGGAAATTTCCTCAAAATCTTGTGATTGTTTTGGAAAAGCAGAATCAAAAAATGCATTATTGGCAAATTGTTCTACCTCGTTAGCACTATTTGGATTGCGTTGGGTCATAAGGTAATGATAAAAACTCATTCTAACTGCCATGACATTTGCTCCTTCCTATTATTTTGATGGTACTGTAATTAAGAACCGAAACTGGCCCTTAGCCATATTAATTTCTTGGGCGGAGTACTTCAATTGACGATGCTGACTATAACGGTTCAAATCCAGCAACACCGTCTTTTTCTTAGGATTGATGGAAACCCACTTGGGGATATTGTAATTATTGGCGATATAGCCCATCACGAACTTGATGGGGATGTTAAGACGTCCCACTGACAATCCCTTGGCAGTCAGCAAAACATTCCCATTAGAAGTGCGTTCAGGAATGAAGTTAATTGCAAAACGAACTTTTGTCCCTAGAAATTTAGTATCACCAGTCAAGGTGGCGTACTTATTACCAACCAAGAAATGATATTTGATCTTCTGATCTTTCAAAAAGTGGCTTAAGTAATTGGATGATAGTGCATTAACCTGGTCCTGATTCAAAACCACACTAAAAGATGTGTCACTGGTTTTAGCCAAACGGCTAGTTTCAGGGAGAGGCTGAGGAGCAGTGGCTCGATTTAATACGACTCCTGTTCCTAAGACAAGTAAAACTACCAAAACAATAAAAGCCCATTTCCAACCATTAAATGAATGAAGACTGTTCTTGTGCGTTTGTCGATGTTCTTTCATAGGCTACTCCTTCGTGAATTCCCAATCATCATGCCGTTCCATACTCTTAAATAACCGATTAGCAATTTGCTCATAGCCACGGTGGTTCGGATGAAAATTATCATCAGTAGAAATCAAATTATTCAAGTTATGATCTTTGTTACTCATAATACTCAGAGCTCGGGATTGGGAAACCTTTCCATGGTTAACCGCCTGTTCGCGTTGCACTAGCTGCTCACGCTGTGCCTTAGTCGTGTACTGCCCGTACGACATGAGGTGATTAATATCAACGAAGTACATATAATGGTAATTTTTCATCGTTGATGCTGTTGCTTGGTTCCACTGCACAACGGCATTATTAATTACCGCAACATCAGGGAAGTAAGTGTAGAACGGGTTATAAATACTCATGACAAAAATCGGCGCATGTGGGTTCTCTTTACGGACTGCATTGAATAACTTCGCTAACTTCTGCTGATAAGTAACCTGGGCTTGGTCAATACTCTTTTGAACAGATGAAGTTGACTGCATCAACACATCTCGTTCGAGTGTTTGCATCAAATCATTACCACCGACTGTCATCGTAACCACATCAGCAGAATGTAAATCTGCGCGTAGTTGCTTTTGCGAATCTAACCGGTCTAAGATCTGATCAGAGCGATCACCGCTAACACCATAATTCACAGTAGTTACTGTTGTTTTATGGTAACGATGTTCAATTTTTTGCTTGATGATGCTAACATAGCCGCCCTGTTTCTGCTCATCACCCTGCCCGTGAGTTAGCGAATCGCCTAATGCAACTAGTTTAACATTCTTCTTTTCGACACGCTGAGGAGAAGTGATTGAGTGATGAATAAAATGCTGTTGGTAGCTAAACCAACCGATCCCACCGATGGCCAGCAGGGCGATCATTGCAATCAACCATTTAAAACCTGGCTTCATATAATCCTCCTTACGCAAAAAGCGGGCACAACAATGAGTTAAAACCCATAGTTAGCGACCCCGCCCTTTACAACACATAATTAAGACGCTTATTCAGTATAATACAGCAAGCAACATGCTCCCATTCCAGTGTGGGTAGCAATAATTGGTACTGTTTCGCGAACAACAATGTTTAAATTAGGATAAATACTGTGCACCTTATCCTTAAGCCGAGCAACTTCAGAATCAGCTGCCACGTCCGAAATACCAGCAGCAACAACTTTCGGTCCCTGCTTCATTTCTTCGATGATCCGGTCCCATTCTTTATGAAGGGCCTTCTTTCCACGTCCCTTCATAATAATGTGAATTTGTCCGCCATAAACCTGCAGCATAATCTTGATGTTCAGCATCTTGGACAATCCACCAGCAAACTTGTTGATTCGACCTCCAGCAACTAAGTTGTCAAGAGTATCAATTGCCAAGTACAGTTTTGAGTGATCAAGCACATACTTCATTCGCTTGATCGCATCATTAACAGATCCACCCTTTTCAATCACTTTTGCGGCTTCAATAATTTGAAAGGCCATGCCCCGATCAGTTGTCTGTGAATCATAAACTGTTACTTTTGTCTTAGTTAAAGCGGCTGCTTGTTCAGCAGCATGGACCGTCCCACTGATAGATGCCATCATTGTGACGCATAAAACTTCACTGCCATCAGCACCTAGTTTGTCAAAAGCGTCCACAAATTTACCAATAGGTGGTTGAGAAGTCTTTGGTAATGAATGGGCCTCCTGCATCATCTTTGGGAATTGATCGTTCGTGATTGTTTCACGTTCAATATAAACAGTTCCATCAATCATAACGCTCAGGGGAATGATGGTAATGTCGTATTTCTTAATTTCTTCATCAGTCAGGCCGGCTGAAGAATCACAAACAATTTTTATTTTAGCCATCGTTATTTCAACTCTTCTCGGAAAATATTATGTTATAATCTATCTAGTATTAAAAACTAGATGTCGTGTTTATAGAAATATTATATCTAAGTTAAGGGAGTTATTCAATCAAACTCTTGTCAACTTAGTATAACAAATAATCACGCCAAATTCATTGAATGACAAGGAAAGGGTGTTGGTAATGAATTCAAAGCAACGATCACGTCAGACCTTACTTATTGAAATTGGTAATGCCATCTCACATGGTATTGGCGCCGTGCTTTCAGTTATTGGTTTAGTTCTATTAATTATCAGGGCCGCCCATACAGGGAGTCCCATGCGAATTGTAACATTTACGATCTATGGAACTATCTTATTATTGTTCTACTTATCATCAACGCTCTACCATGCATTGATCTTTACTAGGGCACGTCACCTGTTCCAGATTTTCGATCACTGTATGATTTATATTCTGATTGCCGGCACGTATACGCCTTATTGCTTAGTCGCTATTAAAGGGTGGCAAGGATGGACATTGTTCGGCATTATTTGGGTCATAGCTGTCCTTGGTGTTGTTTATAAAAGTATTTGGCTTAAGAAAAAGAGTCACTGGTCAACCGCTATCTACGTTATTATGGGCTGGCTATGTCTGTTCGCGTTTTGGCCATTATGGAAAGCACTCGGGCCAACTGGCTTTGGGCTTCTGTTAGCAGGCGGTATTACCTTTACCATTGGGGCTCTCCTGTACAGTCGACCAACACTTTACACCCATTTCATTTGGCATTTCTTTGTATTACTAGGGACGATTTTGATGTTCTTCTCAATTTACCTATTTGTCTAATTGCCAAGTTTCAAACCAACATTCAATGTCACCATTATCATTTTTAATAGCGGTTCGATCCTGCAATTGCCACTGATCATAATTGATTGGTGGCATTTTTACGTCACCGTCATAGTGACCATTGATAACCGTCCGATCCAAATTAGTTACCATTCCCCGTAACAGGTCATAGATACGTGCCCCACCAATTACATAAACCTGATCATCAGGTAACGCATCAATTAAGGAATCCAAGGTTTCCACATCATGCACAACCGTCACATCATCATTGGCAATTGCTTGGTGAGTCAACACAATATTCTGACGGTTCGGCAACGGCCGCTTTAATGAATTATATGTATGGCGTCCCATAATAACCGGGTGGCCAGTAGTCAGTTGCTTAAACCGTTTCATGTCAGCAGAAACATGCCAAGGCATTTGATTATTTTTACCAATCCAACCATCTAAATCTTCTGCCCAAATATAATGAATCTCTCTCATGTCAAAATCTCCTTATACTGCTACTGGAGCCTTAATTGCCGGTTCATGCGTGTAACCTTCAAGCTTGATGTCACTCATTTGATATTGGTCGATTGGCTTGGGCTCATCTGGCAAGATCAATTTTGGTGCCTGATGTGGTTCCCGACCAAGTTGTTCTTCAACTTGTGAAATATGGTTAAGGTAGATATGCGCATCCCCTAAAGTATGGATAAATTCGCCTACTTCTAGACCACACTGATGAGCAATCATGTGTGTAAGCAAAGCATATGAAGCAATATTAAATGGTACACCAAGGAAAATATCAGCACTCCGTTGGTATAGTTGACAGCTTAACTTCCCATCATTGACATAGAACTGGAACATCGTATGGCAAGGTGGCAACGCCATCGAAGGAACGTCTTCCGGATTCCAAGCAGTGACAATCATTCGCCGTGAATTAGGCGTCGTCTTTATTTGATGGATAACGTTAGCAATTTGATCAATGGTATCACCCCGGCTAGTGCGCCAGTGACGCCACTGACTGCCATAAACATGGCCCAGGTCGCCATACTTGGCAGCGAAATCGTCATCATCGAGGATTCGTTGACAGAAGGCTTTCTTCTCAGCTAAGTAAACCTTTTTAAAATCGGGATCTGTTAACCACCGATGACCAAAGTCCGTCATATCCGGTCCATGATACTCATCACTTTCCACCCACTTTTTAAAGGCCCACTCGTCCCAAATATGGTTTTTATGTTGGAGTAAGAAACGAATATTAGTATCACCCCGCAAAAACCACAATAATTCACTCTTGATTAAGCCAAATGGGACTTTTTTGGTCGTTAAAATTGGAAAACCATCCTGCAGGTTAAAACGCATCTGATACCCAAATACGGATACCGTTCCAGTACCGGTTCGGTCACCCTTCCTATGCCCATGATCGAGAACATAGCGAGCTAAATCAAGATATTGTTGTTCATTCTTATTTGTTGCCATTATCATTCATCCCATCTTGTTTATTCAACGTAGTTACTCAGGTATTCCCAGCGAGCAGTCTTCTCATCTAACTGTTGTTTTACCTGATCTAACTTCTTTTGCAGTTCTGCTAACTTTTGATAATCATCAGCCGAATCAGCCATGTCCTGTTCAATCTGTTTTTGTGACTGATCCAGTTTATCAAGATCCTGATTAATCTGCTTCCATTCTATCTCTTCAGCATATGTTAACTTTGTCTTAACCTTCTTTTTAGGCTCATGAGCTGCAGAAGACTTTGAAGATTTCTTATCAGCTTTTTCATCTTCCTTTTCCGCCCTTAGCTGTTGTTGTTCTTTGAGGTAATCGGTGAAAAGCCCTGTATACCGTTGAATATCACCATCACCCTTGAAGATCAGCAAGTCATCAGCCACTTTATCCAAGAAGTAACGGTCGTGAGAAACAGTAATCACCGTTCCCGCAAAGTGATCCAGGTAGTCTTCCAACACAGTCAAAGTACCGATATCGAGATCATTGGTTGGTTCATCCAGCAACAAAACATTTGGTTGCTGCATTAATATTTTAAGAAGATAAAGACGCCGCTTTTCCCCACCGGATAATTTTCGAATAAGTGTGCCATGCATGAAGCGTGGAAATAAGAAACGTTCCAATAATTGCGTAACACTAATTTTATTGCCATCCTTATCCGTGACGTTATCAGCAATCTCAGTTAAGAAGCTAATCATCCGTTTGCTATCGTCAATTCCTTCAGTTTGCTGGGTATAATACCCTAATTTAACGGTATCACCTATTTTGAGTACACCACTATCCAAAGGAACCCGCTGGGCAATCACATTCAGCAAACTGGTTTTACCAGCACCATTCTCACCAGTAATCCCAATTCGGTCGTTCGCTTTCACAAGCCAATTGAAGTCCTTTAAAATACGGTGATCACCCAAAGTTAAGTTGGCATCCTTAAATTGGATGACATCCTTACCAAGGCGTTGTGAACCAAGGTTGATCGAGATATCTTCATCTGTTTGCAAATTACCCACTTGTTTTTCGAGTTTGTGGAAACGATTGATACGACCCTTCTGCTTGGTAGAACGAGCTTTAGCACCGGTCCGCATCCATGCTAATTCTTTTTTATAAAGTTGTTGATTTTTACGTTCGGACTCTTTAGCTAGTTCTACTCGTTCCGCTTTTTGTCGTACAAAGTCTTGGTAGTTACCATCATAATGATAGAGCTTACCAAATGATAACTCCCAGATATGATTAGTAACCTGGTCCAAAAAGTACCGATCGTGAGTCACAACGAGAACAGCCCCTTTATAAGAAGCCAGAAAATCTTGTAACCAAATAATTGAATCTAAGTCTAAGTGGTTCGTCGGTTCATCCAATAGCAATAGGTCGGGTTGTTGAATCAAAACCTGAGCCAGGCCAACCCGCTTTTGCTGACCACCAGATAAATTGCCAATCTTTTGACTAACGTTTTTGATCTTCAATTGGGTCAGAATAGTTTTAACCTGACTATCTGCTTCCCAGGCATCGGCTTGATCCATTTGAGCTTGTAATTTGGTATAACGATCAACAGCTTCAGGATCATCAGGATGATTACTGAAGCGATCAAGGGCGAGCTCATATTGGCGAATCAATTTAAATATTTCCTGATCACCAGCAAAAACAGCGTCCATAATCGTTTTATCAGGATCCAGTTCTGGTTGTTGCTTTAAGTAGCCAATCCGATAGTCATTTGGACAAGTAATTGTTCCACTCTCTGGACTGACAGCCCCACTAATGACATTCAATAAACTCGTTTTACCACTACCGTTTACACCAATCAGTCCAATCCGATCATTTTCATTAATAATGAATGAAACATGATCAAATAAAACCTTTTCACCATACGTGCTGGTTAGCCCCTCTGCGCGCATTGTTTGCATTATTATCCCTCTTTTGCAATTTTTTGTGCCATCGAAATTAATTGGTCAGTTTGGTTAGGCAATTCCCCGCTGACGACTGATTCCGTTAATTGATAAATTATCTGCCCTAATAAGGGACCCGGCTTTATCCCAGCTTGCTTGATTAGTTGACCACCATTTACAGCAAGTTGGTTAGCAGATTTGATTGGCAATTGTGCAAACTGTTCTCGCAACTGCTGTTCTGGCATACCCCAACCAAATACCTTGGCCACTGCATTAGCATCCAATAAGCCTTGTAAACCCGTTTTGAAGATAATCAGATTATCAACTTTACCAGCGCGGATTGCTTGAATAGCCGGAACCCTTTTCTGAACAGCCTTAATCAGATCATTAGATGTCTTCCATGATTTGAGAAAAGAAGAAATCCCTTGTCGGGACAAAGATAATTGCCAAGCCATTAATGACCACACTTGAGCATCTGATAATAGTTGCCACTTTGACAGTGGTAATAGGGCGGCGAGCTTGGCTTGTTGATGATCTAAACCGGGACAATACTGGTAAAGACCGGTCTCTAAGAATTTTGCCAGACCTGAAGCTGGATTTTGCCCCATCAGCATCTTTTCAAATTCGACCCGGATCCGTTCAACAGCAATTTTAGCTAATAATGGCGCATTATCTTTGATACCCTGTTCTGTCGCAGTATCAATGTTAAAGTCTAATTTGCTAGCGAAACGAACTGCTCGCATCATTCTTAAGGCATCTTCATGAAAACGTTCTTCTGGTTTACCAACTGCCCGAATAAGGTGATGTTTTAAATCGGTCAGTCCATTAAATAAGTCAATCACTTCACCATTTTCTTTTAAAGCTAGTGCGTTAATGGTAAAATCACGTCTCTTGAGATCCTCAGCAAGCGAACGCACAAACGTCACATGATCAGGTCGACGATAATCTTGATATCCCGATTCAGTCCGGAATGTAGTCGTTTCATATCCCGTTCCATGATCGAGAATCATCACAGTCCCATGTTCAATTCCGGTATCAACGGTCCGGTTAAAAATCGCCTTAATCTCACTTGGGTAGGCGCTTGTCGCAATATCAATATCATGAATGTGATCACCTAAGATCGTATCTCGCACACATCCACCGACGAAGTAGGCTTCAAAACCCGCCTGCTCAATTCGCTGAAGGACAGGTCGTGCAGGTTCAAAAATTGCTGGTAAATTTTTGAGAATCATCAAATTACTCCTAACCTAAAATACAATCACCTTCGATTATAGCAAATCTGATCACTGAGTGTGAACAGTTGCCCCCTGCAAAATGGGTACTAGTGATGTTGTTTTCTTTTTAGAAATTTTGGTGTTATAGTTAAGTTAAAGTAAATTAGTACTATTAAGGTGAAAACGATGCAATACCCATATCAACAACCATTCCGGAGTTTTTTAAAAGCTAAGCAAAAATCTGCCATTACAATTGATAATTACGACGCCGCCGTCGCCCAATTCTTTACTTTTCTAGTCGATCAGGGCCGCTCCAGCAAGCTTCGTGACATTACAGAAAACGATGTCCGGGCTTACCTTGCTGCCCTGCAGGACTATCAATCCATTACGATCAGTACCTACAATAAACTACTGTCCCAGCTGAATTCATATTTCTCATATTTACTAAGTCACCACATTACTCACAACCTTCCCACGCTAACTATCCATGGAAAGGCCGTGTCTCCAGCATCTGGAATTAATACCAAATGGCTTTTCCAGCTCGACACTATTTTGGCCGATGAGCATATTCACTTTTATACACGGCTAACCCTGCTTTTATGTAGTCGGGGGTTCACTGTTCATGAGTTCCTCCAACCTGGATTTGAGCGGATATGGAATCAACTGAAAATGAACAGCTCCGCTGAAAAGGCCTTTAAGCAGTCTTTCACTGGTTTTATTACCCCACTCCAGGAAAAGCAACAATCGTCACAGATTTTTCTTAAACAACGTTTTGATTCACTTAATCCTGGGCTGACAAATGCCGGTCTCCATAAATATCTTCGTCGTGACCAAGACTACCTCGGATTTTCTTGTGCACCAAAGTACCTCCACCAAGCGTATGTTCTGCATTACCTGGCTGCCCACCGAAAGGAGACTGATCAGGAGCTGGAAAGACACTTAAATCTTGACCCCGCTTCGCTAAGCTATTATCGTCACCGCCTAATTACCGATTGACTTCATTAATGAATGCAAAAAATCCAGGAAACTACTGATCAATCAGTAGTTTCCTGGATTTCGTCTTTTTAAAGATAATCTTCATACTGTTCAAGCAGGTCCTGCATCTCATTATCGGTTGGTTCAAGCGCGAGGTAATGGTGGAGCTCAGCCACTAGTTCGTCATTCTCCCCCATCGTTTGGTAATAGTAAATCAGGTCTTTCAAGAACGTGGGATCATCCTGATAAGCTGGTAAAGCAGCCTGATAGTATTTTCCTGCCATATCATATTTTTCAAGACGGTTATAAGACTTCGCGAGATTCCAATAAATCTGAGGATCTACCTCGTCATCCTTAATCAGTGGTAATAATAATTTAATGTTGGCTTGATCATTATGCTGGTGCAACAGGAAATTGCTATATTGCAAGGTAATTGTCAAATTATCAGGATCCAAGTCATGGGCTTTTTGTAAATACTTATTCATTAATTTGTGATTACCTAAATGGCTGGTAATTTCCGCTGCCTGAGCAAACAAACGCGCATTGTATTGGTCAACGCCTAAGCCCTCCTGAACGGTCTTCAGTGCTTGCTGATACTTTTGCTCCTTAACGTACGCACTCGCAAGTTCTGGATAGGCGGAAGCATATTGTGGATCATCCTTAATCAGGTCCTGAAAAGCACTAATTGCTTCTTTACTTTGCCCAAGTTGTAACTCCGTCAGAGCAGTTTGGAAGCGAATATCAGATGTTTGATACTGGGGTTGGACTTGCTTGAGATAACCTAGGGCCTGCTTAAATTGACCTGACTGGGCATAGGACATTCCTAATCGACCAGCAATGTCAACTTTAGCAAACTCGGTGTAACCACTTTTAATAAGGGCAAAGTAGTAATTAATTGCTTCATCAAAGCGCCCCAACAGGTAATAGAACTCGCCAAGCGCAAATTGAACGGCCGGTTCATCGGGAGCAATTTGGTACGCTTCCTTGAGTTTTTCTTCGGTCACTTCAAATTCATTTTCAGTTTGATATAAGTCGGCAGCAACCAACAAGGACTGAAGGTAAGCACCTGAACTAGGCTTAATTTGAGCCAAATATGATAATGCTTCATCGTTATGACCATCGTTAATTGCTAACTCAGCCAAAGAAGTTCGTAATTCATCTTCGTCTGGATATTTTTTTAACAAATGCAGGTATATTTGACGAGCCTGTTGACTCATGCCCAGCCCGTACAGTTCCTCTGCCAGGCTGTATAACATATCGTCATTATCATGCTCTAAAGCCTGCTTAAAATCTCGGTTGGCTGCCGTTAAGTCTTGCTTTTGGATATCAGCCAACATTTGTTCTGAATAGGTCATCGTTCGTTCCTCCTGTCGAAACAGTGATTATGATATGCATTTTGCAAATGGGTAAATGGTGAAAATGACAAAGAAAAAAGCTGTGACAAACGCCACAGCCATCATTGTTAAGTAAAAGTGATTACTTAACAGCATCCTTTAAAGCTTTACCAGGCTTGAATGCTGGTACCTTGCTTGCAGGAATGTGAATTTCTTGACCAGTTTGTGGGTTACGACCCTTACGAGCAGCACGTTGACGTACTTCAAAGTTACCGAAACCGATCAATTGAACCTTTTCACCCTTAGCTAATGATGCTTGGATTGAACTGAAGACAGCGTCAACAGCAGCAGTAGCATCCTTCTTAGTTAAGCCAGTTGCACTTGCAACATTAGCTACTAATTCAGCTTTGTTTGCCATTCGATTTCACCTCCAACATTTAACGGAAGCATATGCTCACGCTAATGGTGTTAATTTTGAGTGGTCCAAAATTAACGAAATATACGATGACCTCGTATCATTTCATTGTTAAGGTTAGCATAGTGAAACCCCTATGACAAGCGGTTCTACGGCTTTTTCATAAAATAAGCTAAAACATCAAACATTATTGACGTTTTCGTTTAATTAGGTGAATTGGTGTCCCAGAGAAGTCGAATGACTGCCGGATTTGGTTCTCCAAATAACGTTCATAGGAGAAATGCATGAGGTCCGGATCATTGACAAAGATAACAAATGTCGGTGGTTGGACAGCCACTTGCGTTGCGTAATAAACCCGTAAGCGCCGGCCATTTTGTGTTGGCGTCGGATTAGCGGCTAATGCATCCATCAAGACATCATTCAGGACAGATGATTGAACACGGAAGCGAGCATGATCATAAGCCTCCTCAACCATCTTTGGTAACTGATTTAAACGTTGTTTGGTCTTTGCAGATACGAAAATGATCGGTGCATAGGACAGGTATTGAAACTCATGACGAATCAAGTTTGTAAAGTCGGTCATTGTTCGATGATCCTTATTAGGAATCGTATCCCATTTATTCACAACGATAATCACGGCTTTACCAGCCTCATGCGCATAACCAGCAATATGCTTATCTAGTTCCCGCAGTCCTTCTTCAGCGTTAAGGACTACTAAGACCACGTCACTATCGTCAATTGCCCGCATGGACCGCATCAGTGAGTATCGTTCAGTATTTTCATAGATCTTTCCCTTTTTACGAATCCCCGCCGTATCAACCATAGTAAATTGCCGGCCATCATCAGCGGTAAAGCTCGTATTGATAGCGTCACGGGTCGTCCCAGCAACATCAGAAACAATTACCCGATGTTCACCGAGCAAGGCATTGACCAAGGAAGACTTACCCACGTTGGGGCGACCAATAAACGAAAAGTGAATCGTCTTATCATCGTCGTTATCAGCAGTTTCAGGAAAGTGATTAATAACTGCATCTAGGAGGTCACCAACTCCTACTCCATGGACACCAGAAACCGGATAAGGTTCGCCTAATCCCAAGGAATAAAAGTCGTAAACATCACTGCGCCGTTCGGGGTTATCAACTTTATTAACCGCTAGAATAACGGGCTTATCAGAACGGTACAGGATCCGTGCAACTTGCTCATCCGCATCAGTGACCCCATTTTCAATATCAGTAACCAAAATGATCACATCAGCTTCATCAA
This sequence comes from Limosilactobacillus frumenti DSM 13145, assembly GCF_001436045.1. Classification (GTDB taxonomy): domain Bacteria; phylum Bacillota; class Bacilli; order Lactobacillales; family Lactobacillaceae; genus Limosilactobacillus; species Limosilactobacillus frumenti. The sequence goes on along the minus strand of NZ_AZER01000016.1, from coordinate 124,961 downwards.
TGGCAACTTCCGCCTGTTGGCGAATTTGAGTTAACAGTGGCTGATCAGACATTTCAATCCCACCAGTATCAATTAAACTAAAATTCTTTCCCAACCATTCAGCATGGGCATAAATCCGATCACGAGTTACCCCGGGCGTATCTTCAACAATCGATATCCGCTCACCAGCTATCCGATTAAATAATGTCGATTTACCAACGTTGGGCCGACCAACAACTGCAACAATTGGATTAGCCAATTGAATACACCTTCCTTCCCTTTAATAAATGAAATGGGGTCCGTAACATCATCCTGTCACAGACCCCATTATTGATAGAAATATTAAACTACCAGTGGATTACTTAAGACCCTTCAATTGGTCACCAATCAAGTCACCCATTGAGAAGCCACTTTCTTCTTCTGGAGCATTGTTCATGAAGTTCCGGTTGTTGTTACGACGAGGACGACGTGAACGACGGTTATTATTGTCGTTATCTTCATCCTTTGGACGTTCTTCAAGAGCCTTCATGGACAAGCCTAAACGTTGACGTTCTGGATCAACGTTAATAACCTTAACCTTAACTTCTTGACCAGCCTTCAATACATCAGCTGGGGTAGCAATGTGCTTGTGGGAAATTTGTGAAATGTGAACTAACCCTTCAACACCAGGGAACACTTCAACGAATGCACCAAAGCTTGTAAGGCGCTTAACAGTACCAGTCAGAACAGAACCTTCTGGTGCCTTTTCTTCAATGTCATCCCATGGGCCAGGCAGAGTTTGCTTAATAGAAAGTGAAATCCGTTCACGATCAGGGTCAACGTTCAATACCTTGACCTTAACTTCTTGACCAGCCTTCAATACGTCTGATGGCTTATCAACGTGTTCGTATGAAATTTCAGAAACGTGAACCAAACCATCAACACCGCCAAGGTCGATAAAGGCACCAAAGTTAGTCATCCGTGCAACCTTGCCTTCAACAACATCACCTGGTTGTAATTCAGCAAAGATCTTCTTGGCAGCTTCTTCGTGTTGTGCCTTAACAATTTCCTTGTGAGAAAGAATCAGACGATTTTCACTTGGTTCGATTTCGATAATCTTGAATTCAAGTTCTTGACCCTTGAATTGGTTCAAGTCTTCTACATAGTGATCAGTAATCATTGAAGCAGGGACGAAGCCACGTACTCCGGCATCAACTACTAAGCCACCCTTAACCGCTTGGGTAACCTTAGCAGTAATGTGTTCACCAGCGTCGAACTTCTTTTGGATGTCATCCCAAACCTTACGTGCTTCGAGACGACGGTGTGAAAGTAAGTAGCTACCATTTTCCTTATCGTTACCGATCTTGGAAATAACTACTAAGTCAAGTTCGTCACCGACTTTAACTGCATCATTGATGTCTTCAACTGGCTTGGTTGATAATTCCTTAGCAGGGACGACACCTTCAACCCCTGCGTCTTTAATTCCAACGATAGCTTGGCGATCATCATCAATTGCCAAAACTTCACCCTTTACAACATCGCCAACCTTAACAGTTTCAATGCTGTCGAGAGCTTTTAACATATCGTTCTTGTTTTCGTTGTTTTCAGCCATTAAAAAAAATCCTCCTTGCGACAATCAACTCTAAGAACCATTCTACTAGAAATGCGTCTTCATTTCCAGCCCTTATTGAAATTGATCGCGCTTTTTTTCAATAATTTCACTAATTTTATCTACAACTTGGTCAATTGTTAAGTGGGTAGTGTCTAAACGGATAGCATCTGGTGCTTGAACTAATGGTGACACCTTCCGCGTAGAGTCCTTTTGATCTCGCAACTCAATCGCCCGTTGCAAGTCTGCCAAACTGGTGGTGGCAATTCCCTTCTTCTTGTTTTCAACGTACCGGCGACGAGCACGTTCATGAGCTGAAGCCACCATAAAAATCTTAACGGGGGCCTTTGGTAATACGGTTGTTCCAATATCACGACCATCCATTACGATACCACCATCAGCAGCAATTGCCCGCTGTTGGTCAGTCATGGCTACCCGCACTTCTGGAATTGCAGCAATCGCCGAAACGTTGCTAGCAATCTCTGGCTGACGAATGTCCCGTGTCACTTCTCGACCATTTAAGAAAACTCTTTGATCGGGGTCACCCGGCTTAAAAGTAATTTTAACGGTTTTGACTAGTTCAGCGACTGCCGGCCGATCATCGACTGCGATGCCCTTATTTAAAGCCGCAACAGTGACCGCCCGGTACATTGCTCCCGTATCACAATAGACATACCCAAACCGTTTGGCAACCAATTTTGCAACTGTACTCTTGCCGGCGGATGCAGGCCCATCAATCGCTACTTGTAACTTTTTTGTCAAACTAGTTCACTCTCCTTAACGAACACGAAGTTGTTGGCCCGGACGTAAGCGAGCATTGGGGTCAACCCATTTAAACGCATTAATTCTTGTACTGAAATACCATTATTGGCGGCGACGCGGTACAAACTACCATTACGGGGGACAGTCACCCACCGCTGGGTAGATTGACTACTAGATGCGACCGTTGATGAAGATGAACTAGTGGAAAAACTAGCCGAAGAACTCACCCTTGACGACTGACTAGCAGATTGGTGGCTGGTTGATTCTTTGTGTTTGCGGGTAGAATGGCTGACTGCTTTTTTCTTAGGACTTGTAGCCGATTGTGCTACCCGTTCTGACCGAACAGGGTGATTCAGCGAATTCTTGTGGTTAACCCAATAAATAACAGGGCCGGCAGCCAGTAAAATGATCAAGATAATCAGAATCGTAGTGATCATTGAATTATGTTCCCGTTGACGACGGTGTTCCGTCCTGGAAAGGTGACCATCACTGCCTAAATCTTGATCATCGGTAAACGTCTTATCCCATAGGGCGTCATCCTTTTTTCGTGTTTCTTCCCGACGCTCACTCATATTCTAGACCCTCCTTTTTTAGAATTTAACATTCTGATTGTAGCGCAATGTGCAATGGATTGTCTAGGTGATTATTGACCTGAAAAGTTACCTGGTAGTAAAAGCCTCCGCAAATGGCTTCGCCAATCTAATTGGTCCTCTTCATCGATACTATTAGGTTGATTAACCTGTTCCTGCCAGAAGTGATCTTGCAGCCACGAGGGTTGATCCACATCACAACACGGCACCTGTCCTTGTAAAGGCTCACCGAAGTAATTGGCAATCTGCTGACGTCTGCAAAGATCGTCAGTGATGTACGCCATCATTTTATGCAGCCGTCTATGACTTTCATGAGCCCGTTTATGAAAGGACTGGACAATTTGCTGACCATGATAACCGTGATCAAGATAAAACTTAAATAAGTCGGCCTGATCACCTAGCACGCGCGCTGGCAACTTATTCAACCTTACTTGGTCTAATAAATCAGCCGATGGCAAATCCACTGCAGTTAGGGTTACTTGAATCTGTGCATCCCCCGGGCTAACCATCAAAATAGCACAGCTCAGTCGACCATCACGACCGGCTCGACCAATCTCTTGCACATAGCTTTCCAAGCTGGCCGGTAAATGATAATGGATAACAAACCGAATATTACTCTTATCAATTCCCATCCCAAAGGCACTGGTGGCACAGATAACTTGCACTTGCCCTTTCATAAATTGTTGCTGCAAGCGGTAACGTTCTAATGACGGAATGCCAGCATGGTAAGCTGCTACAGCTAAGTTGGTCTGTTTTCTTAACCACTCTGCCACCTGACTTGCAATTTTCCGACTGGCAAAGTATACGACACCCGGTAATGGCAGATGCAATAATAACTCCTTGAGACGGGTCATTTTGTCTTGTTCATTTTGAAACCGCTCAACCGCTAAGAAAATGTTTTGACGGTTAACTGATCGGACAACCTGGTGGACCTGTGCAGGCAATAAACCGATCTTACTAATAATGTCTTGGCGGACGGTGGGGGTAGCAGTAGCAGTAACCATCAACAATGGTGGTCGGTGCAGCTGCTGATGGATCTTTGCCAACAACAAGTACTCAGGACGAAAATCAGGTCCCCATTGTGAAATACAATGGGCTTCATCAATCACCATCAATCCCCACTTTACTGTTCGTAAAGCCCGATTAACAGCGGGATTAATCAGAATTTCCGGGGAAGCAAAAATAAAACGATAATGGGCCAATTGATGGAGAGCTTGGTTACGCTGCTGGCCCTGCAGTTCACCAGATAATTGCAATACTCGTTTTTCCCCTAATAACCGCAAACGGTTAATCTGGTCCTGCATTAAGGATAAGAGTGGTGAAACGACCAAAATCGGCCGATTAATAATGTAACCGGGTAACTGATATAACAGCGACTTTCCACCACCGGTTGGTAAAACTGCTAAAACATTCTGACCAGCCAAAATAGAATGAATCGTCTCTAATTGACCGTCCCGAAAGTTGGCATAGCCAAACCGCTTTTTTAACACACGATAAAGTTGTTGATCGTCAGCTGGCATGCTGGCCTCCCTGAATAATTTGATACAAACGAAAATAAAAGAACTGTTCGCTATCACCAGAATCCCCATTAAATTGCCAATCACTGGCGATCAGCTGACCGTATTGCGCATCTAACTGATGGCGGACCGTTTTGGGGATTAAATCCAGCCACGAATAACTATTGGGTTCAACAATTGCGGCCTCAAGTAAGTGTTCACGTACCGTATTCACTTTTAGCCGTCGATGTTGCGCAATTTCAGCAAACGTCAGCCCGCGTTTAAATAAGGCCATTGTCCGCTCCACACTCCTACTTAATGGACCATCGCTGAGCAAATCAGCCAATAAACGGTGAAGGACACCCCGGCTATTGGCAGCAAAGGCCCCAACAGCCAGCATAATATCAGTTTTAATAAATTGGGTTTCGATTAATTCAGTATGCAGTGATTGACTCGCATCATTTAATGTCCAGCCAGACGACTGGAACCCGACCAACATATAGCTGAAAAGATTAGCGGCCCGGTGAAAGTGACTCACCAACAATCATCAATTCCTTTAACAACTCCTGATTCAACTGCGGAGTCCGACGAAGTTCTCGATATAACCAATTGCGAATCCATTGTAACTGATACGTAGAACTACTAACTGGCACATATCGTCGCTGGTGGTGGGTAAGTTCTGACAACACTTGAACGGCCAACAATAAGCGTTCTTCGATCTTATTGACATTTGCCAACCAATACCAACTATAAAATGATGGTTGATAACAGTGTTCCCGAAGTTCTTCTTGCTCCACTACCCCTTTACTAGTTAGTTTAACTTGATCATTGGCTAACTGTAAAAAGCCTTGATTAGCGAAGTTCTGCAATGCCTTTTCAAATTGTTCACGATTTAATCGTCGATAAGCACCGGTCCAACGTAAAAGTCCATATTGCTGAGCCCAAAATAAGTTTGATACCGTGCGGCGGTTAGTTAAGGTATTCTCGACTACCTTAATCCGTCGTGCTTGATGTTCATCAAAAAAATTTAATAAGTATTCCATAATTTTAAATCCTAACCCATTAATTATAAACGTGCTTTGGATGATTTTGCATTTTTTCAAATAAAAATGGCCAACTGCGATTGACAGTTAGCCATGCAATTTGACTACGCTTGTTGATGAACCTTAAGCCAATTACTTAATCGGGCGGCAACTAATCCAAATACCAGCGAGACAGCAATCCCCTTAATTAAGTTGAATGGCACCACGGCCACCGCAATTAATTCTGGAATTGGCAGCGTGGATTTCCAGTTCCACAATGCCATATATAGTGGTGTGAGCACCCACCAGTTAAGTAATGCCATTACCACGACCAGACATACCGTGGCACTGATGCCACCCATCCATAATTGTTTCTTAGCAGTCCATTGTGGATGACGGCGCCAAACCCAGCAAAATGGTAGTAATAATGCTAGCGACGACATAAAGTTTCCTAAGACCCCCACTAATTCTCCGGCAGAGAAGCCACGAATCAAAGCGTGAATCAGACACTTCAAAAAGGCAATTAAGATTCCCCCAACCGGACCATAAATGTAACCACCAATTAGTACCGGTAAATCAGAAAAATCCATCTTCAAATATGGGGCAACTGGTAAGATGGGGAATTCAAAGAGCATTAAAATAAATGCTAATGCACTTAAACAGGCAATTCCAACCATCCGTTGAATCTGCTGACGAGAACTTGACATAATAAACAACCTCCAAAGTGAGATTGCCTTCAAAAGCAAAAAGCCCCGGCACTGGGGGCCAAGGCTTTAAAAATGTATTGTAGAAATCTTCTATATACCAGACTATACTGTCGGCCCTGGAATTTAACCAGATCCACCGTTGACGCGGGTTGCGGGCTATACCGCCGGTTGGGAATTACACCCGACCTTGAAGACACCTCAAATTATTTTTTTGTACAATATTGATTATAAGTAACGGTAATAATGAATGTCAAACATTTCAATCTAGATCTTCTTCAGCAACTTGACTTCCTCTTCACGAAGTTCACGGAATTCACCTGACTGCAGTCCCTGAAGTGATAATGGTCCATAACTCTCCCGGTGAAGTTTAATCACTGGATGACCAATGACCTTAAACATCCGCTTAACTTGGTGGTAATGTCCTTCATGAATGGTCAAACGAACCCGACTAGTCTGATGATCACGATCAACTTCGAGGAGCTTTGTCTTGGCTTTTTTGGTCTTACGACCGTCGACCATCACCCCTAAGCGCAACTGACGAAGATCATCATTTTTGATAATCCCCTTTACTTTAGCAATATATTCCTTATCAACTTCAAACTTAGGATGCATCAAGCGATTAGCAAGTTCGCCATCGTTAGTCAATAACAGGATCCCCGTGGTGTCATAGTCCAGTCGGCCCACTGGATAGATCCGTTCATCGACACCGCCATCATGAAGAATATCAACGACCGTGCGTCTCCCCTTATCATCATGAGCACTAGTAATAACTGAGCGGGGCTTGTTAAGTAGGTAATAAACGTGGGCCTCACGACTAATTGGCACATCATCAACCGCAACTTGATCATGAGCCGATACCTTAACTCCCATCTCAGTAACAACATGACCATTCACTTTAACGTGACCACTGGCAATTAATTTTTCAGAGGCTCGCCGGGAAGCAACACCGGCTTCAGCCATTACTTTTTGTAGTCTTTCCATTATCTGCCTCCTGTTGTTTCTGTCGTGCTTGTAATGCTTCCAAGAAGAGGTCACCATTCATTTGGTCAAGATCCAAATCTTCCTGTTTAGCAAGCGGTGGTAAGTCCTTGATAGTAGTCATCCCAAAATAGTTGAGGAAGGCCTCCGTGGTAACGTACAAGAATGGACGCCCCGGGGCATCCAAGCGGCCATGGGTATCGATCAACCCCCGCGCCATCAATTTCTGAAGGGAGCCTGAGCTCTGCACACCCCGAATATCGTCAATCTCCAAGCGGGTAATTGGCTGTCGGTAAGCCACAATTGCTAAAACTTCCAGTAACGCTTTGGTCAATGGCATGGTCAGTGGAACTTCAAAATAGCGTTTGATCACTGGAGATAACGAATGCTTAGTGGCCAAACGATATGTTTCAGCACTGTTCAATACAACAAGGGCGCTATTGGAATCCTCAGCATACTTCGTCTTCAATTGGTCAATCATTCCCACAATCGCCGGTTTCATAAAGCCAGTAATCTTCGCTAAATCACCTAAAGTTATACCCTCATCACCTGCAATAAAGAGTAATCCCTCAATTTGTGCTAAGTTGCTTGGCGCGGAATTCTTCACCATGTGGTCCCTCCGTTACAATAATTGGTCCAAACAATGTTTCTTGATATACAGTAACTGCTTGGTGCTTTGTCAACTCCAGTAACGCCAAAAAAGTAGTTACCAAATTATCGCGTGTCTGGTCATCTTCAAAAAGGTCATTAAAACGCGTGGCGGTCTGGTGAACACTTTCCATTATTAAACGCATTCGCTGACCAATTGAGACCTTTTCTGCCGCCACAGTTTCAGTCACTGGTCGCGTTAGTTGATGACGTTGCAATACTTGACCAAAAGCCTTTTGCAATTGGCCTAAAGTAACGCCTGGCTGAACGTGCGCAGCTACCATTTCCCGAGGAACCTGCATTGCCGGACGAGTATACTCCTGTTGACGAAAGTCTGCTCGATCTTTTAAATGCGCAGCTGCCTTTTGATAACGCTGATATTCTAGCAACTGCTGAACCAGTTCCTCACGCGGATCACTTTCTTCTTCCGGTTGTTCTTCCTCCACATCAGGGCTCTGCGGAAGCAATAAACGACTCTTAATATTCATCAAAGTTGCCGCCATTACGAAATAATCACCAGCGACCTCTAACCGGTGTTCCTTCATCTGACGCAAGTAGTCCATATATTGCTCAGTGATGGGTTCAATTTGAATATCGTAAATATCCATTTTGGACTGGCGAATAAGATGCAAGAGTAAATCCAAGGGTCCTTCAAAAGAACCAATTTTTAGCGTTGGCTGAAATGGATATCGTGGAATAACTTCTTCATTGTCTTTCATTGCTACGCTCCCATGTCGAAATCAATGGCTGGGTCTTCAAAGTGCCCATTAAACGAACACCAGCAAATTGTTCATGGATTGCCGTCAGGACAGCAAATACATTTCTGCCAGACCGCTCTGTCGGCGTAAATGATAACTGCCGCAAGAGTGCGTAATGAGGTCCCGTTTCGACAATTGCAATGGCAATAAAGTGGTTGTCATCTGTATCTTTCCATAGAAAAATTGGAAAGTGCTTTTCAAGGGCCATCTGAAGGACACCTAACGCTTGATGGTAACCACGCAATTCTGGTCGAAATGTTAACAGCCCAACAGCAATTTTTTGATAATCTTTTCGATACCGAATCAGCATTCAGATACTCCTTCTTATAACTAAATATCTGTATGATAACGATCGTACAGGTCTATTAATTCCTGCGACGACAGTGTTAGCAATTGCGCATAAGCAGTATTAGTCGGTGTATGCCCCAATAATGACTGCACTCCTTGCCAACTGGCACCATTGGTCAACAAATCAGCAACAAAGGTATGACGCAATAACTGCGGGGTAACATCACGCTTCAGGTTAGCAGCATTTGTTTGCTGACGTAAAATTTTCCAAATACCTTGACGAGTGAGGTGATGACCATGGGCGTTAACAAACACAAACGGTTCATGATCACTCACCAGTTGGGGACGACTAACCGTTAAATACTTTGCTAACCATTCACAACAAGTTGGTGAAAGGGGAATAATTCGTGCCCGGCCATGATCTCCCTGAAAGTTAATGACTCGGAGATCCAGATGAAGCTGATCCATTGACAATTGCAGAATCTCGGTGACTTTCATTCCGGTCGCGTAGAACATTTCCAATAATGCCCGGTCTCGAAGACCCAATGGCTGACTAGTATCCGGTGCCTGTAGTAAGGCTTGCACCTCATCATTCTTTAAGACGGTCTGTGAACTCTGTTGATCAATTTGAACCGGTAATTGGTGGATTAACGTTAACGGGTTAGTTTTGACTAAGCCTTCTTGAATCAGGAATCGATATAGTTGCCGGAGGCTTGATAAAAAACGGTTAATTGTCGTATTGGCCCGGCCCTGCTTTTGCAAGTGAGTAATCAAATTCATAATGGCATACCGATCCACTGTCGCCCATTGGTTAATCCCGACTGTCTGAAAATATGCGGTACAGGTTTCCAAATCAAGCCGGTAAGAATCAACCGTATTTTGCGAACGGCCTTGATGTGCTAAATACCTGGTAAATGTATCAATTTCATTCGTCATGACTTTGTTTCAGTAAAATAAGCTGGTTAGCTTCTTCCTTAACTAGACGTTCTTTAAGGAGGTGCCCCACGGCCCGTTTAAACTGCCCTTTACTAATTCCAAAAACCGACCGAATCACTGTCGGATCAGTTTTGTCTGTGTATGGTAAGCGATGATTAACGTTGTGTTCCAACATGGTCAAGATCATTTGCGCATCTTCACCAATGGCTTGGTATGCACGAGGCTTCAGGGAAAGATTTAGGCTGCCATGAGAAGAAAGACCAATTACTCGTGCCTTAACGTGTTCCCCGAGGCGTGGTTCTTGATCACGCTCACTAGGATGGATAAATCCCAAGTGATAATTATCTGTAATCACAAAAGTCCCTGCCATCTTCAGACGGTAAACCGTTGCCATTACATCACGATTCATCATACGTTTCGAAGGTGGATTAGCAATTGTATGGTAAATTTGGTCGTCAGCCAACTGTCCCCAAATGCGGTCTTGAGCATCAACCTTCAGTGCCATCAGCAAACGGTCACCTGGTTGTGGCCACAGATGTTTCAACGTTGGCAGATCATCTAAAGAAACTACAATATCCTTATTAGGTAAACCAATGTTAACAAAGACACCGAGGTCCCGCCGCACTGCAACAACTGTCCCGTAATCGTAGTGATCAACCTGCACGGTCGGAATATGCTGGCAAGTCATTTGTAACTGGTGATTTTCATTTTCATATACGAATCCCCGTACCTGGCCACCAATGTGCAGAACTTGGGGACTCTCCTTTTTGGGTAAGCGGTAGGTCTGCCCATTACGATCCGGCTGAACAAAATAATCGTGTTCATTCTCATCAATCATAATGGCAGTCACAACTTTACCTAATGCAGTGTTCATATATTTCACCATTCCTCAAATTTTCCGTATCACCTATTTATTCTACACGGGTCGGCAATCTTTAGCTAGTCCCATCTAGTTTAAACTAAAAAAGGCCGGGAATTTTCCCAGCCTTTCAACCTAATAAAAATTAGTCGATGGTCTTGATCCGCATCATGTTGGTTGCACCTGGAACACCCAGAGGAACACCAGCAACAATGATAATCTTGTCACCCTTCTTAGCAAAGCCAAGTTCAACAGCCTTCTTGGCAGCTAAGTCAAACATCTTATCGGTGGAATCCAACTTGTCAACAACGTGTGGTTGAACACCCCAGTTGATCATCAAGCCACGAGCAACACGGTCACTTGGTGTTAATGCCAAGATATCAGCATTTGGACGGTACTTAGAAATCATCCGAGCAGTGTAGCCAGAAGCAGTTGCGGCAACGATAGTGTGGATGTCAAGATCCTTAGCAGCTTGTGAAACAGCAGAACCAATGGTTTCGGTAACATCAGACTTATCCCAGTCAAAGGTTTCAGTACCGTATTGAGCCAAGTGGTTTTCAGCCTTGATATCAATCCGGTTCATCATTGAAACAGATTCTACAGGGTAGTCACCGTTAGCACTTTCACCAGAAAGCATCGTTGCATCAGTACCATCAAAGACAGCGTTGGCAACATCAGAAACTTCGGCACGAGTTGGACGTGGATTTTCTTGCATTGAATCAAGCATCTGGGTAGCAGTAATAACTGGCTTACCTAATTCGTTGCAACGACGAATCATGTGCTTTTGAATCAATGGAACATTTTCAGGTGGAATTTCAACACCCATGTCACCACGAGGAACCATCAGACCGTCAGAAACTTCGATGATTTCTTCGAAGTTGTCGATACCTTCTTGAGATTCAATCTTAGGGAAGATTTGAACATCTTCCATGTTCTTTTCCTTGAGCAATTCACGAATATCAAGAACATCTTGAGCCTTACGAACGAATGAAGCAGAGATGTAATTAATGTTGTGTTCAAGGCCAAACCGAATATCACTACTATCCTTCTTAGTGATACCTGGCAAGTTGATGGAAACACCAGGGGCGTTAACACCCTTACGTGAACCAAGAACACCACGGTTAAGAACGTGGCATACTAATTCACGGTGTTCTTCATCCTTTTCATCAATAACCATGTCAATTAAACCATCATCAAATAATACATGGCCACCAACATGAGTATCATCATAAAGGCCTGGGTAAGTAACGGCAATCTTGTCGTGGGTACCTTCAATAGAAGGATCCATGGAAATACGAACCTTGTCGCCAATTTCGAAGTTAATCTTACCTTCTTTTTCAACAGTAGTCCGAATTTCAGCACCCTTGGTATCAAGCATGATACCAACTTCTTTACCGGTGATTTCTTCAGCCTTCTTAACGTTTTGCATCCGGCCGAGGTGTTCTGGATGATCACCATGTGAGAAGTTGAACCGGAAAATATTAGCACCGGCGTTGATCAACTTAACAATAGTATCAACATCTGTACTTGCAGGACCAAGCGTACTTACAATCTTGGTTTTCTTCATAAATGAATCTCTCCTTTGCATTTATGCATCAACTGCGGTCTGCATTTGCATCCCTCATTTGCACAACTGTATGATAGCACTTTTCAAAATCAGTGTCTGTACCTTTTTGTGAAAAGTTATCAAGAAAGCGCTATCATTTTTATTCTTCTCATGAAATCCTCATTTAATGCTTCTTATGGAGCTGTTGTAAGACAACATTATCTGCTCCAAATATCCGGTTGAGTGTGTGATGAACCTCTTCACTTGTATTAAGCCAGTACCGAGCAGCTTCTAAATACTTCATGTCTGTTTGCGGATAATAAATTAAAACCGGTGTATTTCCATGATGACCACGAGTTAACTGGTGGAGCTGAGTAAGCAATACTTCCTTCTTACTCTCATCTGTAACTCTCAATACCCACCGTTGAATATTCGGCTGAGTTCGGTGCTGCATTTGCTGAGCATTATCAATATTGTCGGCGACAATTTGTAAACCGTGTCCGGAGCGCTCTTCGGTTTTCCCCCGAACTACCAAAACCGTATTGGGTTTCAGTAATTCAGCAAACCGATCATATTGCCGCGGGAAAACCGTCACATTGACTGAACCCGTTTGATCAGACCCCGTAATAAATGCCATTTGTCGATGATCTTTCTTAGTGTGGATTACCTTCACTCGGTTAACCAAAATTAACACGGTGACGGGGCGATTAAGTGGTAATGATGCAATCTTAACAGCATGCAAGCGGGTCGCCAACTCGGCAAATTGACTAACCGGGTGACCCGATAAATAAACACCTAGATAATCATTCTCCTTTGTCAATCGCGTAATTAATGGATACTCCGCGCGTTGTTTAATACTGGACTGGAGACTGGGATCACTCTCAAGTCCTTCTGTCCCTGCAAATAACTTAATGCCCGAAATCAACTGGTCAAGTGAATCAATCATTTCTGCACGATTATAGCCAAGACCATCGAAGGCCCCCGTGTAAATTAATGGACTAATCAGTTCTTCTTTTTGCCACTTACTCGGTAAACGGTCAATAAAGTTACGTAAATCTTTATATTTACCATGAAGGCGTCGTTCATCAATAATCGTCGCAATAAAGTCGCGCCGCATCCCCTTAATTGCACCTAGGCCAAAATAAATGGTTCCCTGATTGAGGGTAAACGAACGATCACTAATGTTAATCCGCGGCCCTGAAACAGCAACATTAAACCGTTGAGCATCACTAACATGCTGTTTCATTTTAGCCATGTTAGTTTCCGCATTCATCAGTGCAGCAAAAAATTCTGCCGGATAGTGACACTTCAGATATGCCATTTCAAAAGCTAATTTGGAATACGCAACCGCGTGAGAGCGATTAAAACCATAGTTAGCAAATTGATCAATATAATCGAATACTTGTTGAGCTAATTCTTTGCTATACCCCCGTTGCTGAGCACCAGTAATAAATTTGTTCCGCATGCTTTCCATGGTATGACGCTTCTTTTTACTCATGGCCCGCCGTAACAAATCGGCTTCCCCTAATGAGAAACCAGCCATTGCTGATGCCACCTGCATTACTTGTTCCTGGTACACCAAAATGCCATAGGTTGAACCCAGGATGGGTTTTAGAGATGGATCAGGAATAGTGATTGCTTCCTGACCATGTTTGCGAGCAATAAAGTGGGGAATATTTTCCAGCGGACCTGGACGATAAAGAGCGTTAACGGCCACAATATCTTCAAATGAATCTGGGTGCAAACTGACTAACACTTGACGAATTCCCGCTGATTCAAACTGAAAGACCCCGTCTGTATCGCCCTTTTGGAACAACTGCATTGTTGTGGGGTCGCTCAAAGAGATTTTGGTCAAATCAAAATCTGGAGAAGTGTTACGGATGGACTGGACAGCTGCATCCAAAATTGAGAGGTTCTTCAACCCCAAAAAGTCCATCTTCAACAGTCCCAGCGCCTCAACGGTATCCTTTGGGAACTGGGTCATCAATAAGCCATCACTACCCTCTTGGAGTGGCACGATGTCTGATAGTGGTTTTTCCGATAATACAATTCCAGCGGCGTGAGTCGAATAATGCCGCGGTAATCCTTCTAGTTGCTGAGCAACTTGAATTAACAACCGGTATTCTGGATGGTCATCCAATAAATTACGGAATGGTTGCGATTCCTTTAATGCCGAGTCAATAGTTAGGTGAAGGCCATGTGGGAGGGCTCCTGTTAACTCATTAACTTGGTAGCGCGTTAATCCAAAAACCCGACTCACGTCCCGAATCACTTGTTTAGCAGCTAGGGTACCAAACGTGATAATTTGGGCAACACGTTGGTGGCCATATTTTTGGTGAACATATTGTAAAACCTCATTCCGGCGATTATCAGGAATATCAAGGTCAATATCTGGCATTTGCGCTCGTTCAGGGTTTAAAAATCGTTCAAAGAGAAGCCGGTATTGTAACGGGTCAACTTCGGTAATCGCTAATGCATAGGCGACTAACGAGCCAGCTGCAGACCCCCGACCTGGGTCAGTAGTGATATTGGTTGAGTGGGCAAAATTCATGACATCCCAAACAATCAAGAAATAATCATCAAACCCCATCTGGTGGATCACCTTAAGTTCCTTCGTCAATCGTTGTTGGTAATCCTTGATGGTCAAACCCGGGGCAACCTGACGCTTTTTTAATCCCTTAATACAAAGCTGCCGCAAATATTGTTGAGAACTAAGCCCGTCTGGGGTCGCAAAATGTGGTAACACCGGTGCTTTAAATTCAAAGTCTAGTGAGCAGGCATCTGCAATTTGTCCCGTCCTCTCGGCTGCCGGCAACAAGTGTGCGGTTCGATAATCTGCCTCAACTTCAGACATGCTCCGAAGATAATGGGTGCCTTCTTGACGAGCAGACTGGGCTGGATTATCCAAGGTAACGTTTTGACCGATTGCTCTGAGGACCTTACTGGCAAACAAGTCTGTTGGTTTTAAGTAGTCCACCGAATTCAGCCCTACTAATGCTAACCGCGTTTTCGTACTGAGTTGTTGTAAGGTCTCCCGTTGGACCAGGTCTAGTTGCGGATTGATTCCTAAGTATAAGCTGTGGTCATCAACAGCATTTTTCAATGTCATCAAAGTTGTTACATCATCCTTAAGCCATGAATAAACACTCGTTTGCGGTGGAATCATGACAATTAGTGACGCTAAATGGGGCACAATATTTTGCAAGGTTAACGGCAATTTCTGGTAATCAGTTGTCTGGTGAAGCGTGGACAAGTCCATTAAGTGCTGATACCCTTTACGATCCTTAGCAAGCAAAACAATATCTAAGGTTGTTCCATCAACATTGTTCAAAGCAACGGTTAATTCAAGACCAATCAACGGCTTGATGCCCGCCTCATGAGCGGCATTGTAAAAATCGACTGCACCATATAAAATGTTTCGATCAGTTAAGGCTAGGCTAGAGTATCCCAGCTGTTTTGCCTGCTGAACAAGTTGCTTGATACGAATTGGGCTCTGCAGCAAGCTAAATGAACTATGAACTTGTAGCGGTACAAACACCATCAACTTCACCTCTTTCATCAAGATTATAACAAAGATTTCTCTCGATCCCATAATTTATACCTAGCGGCCATTTGCGAAGGGTGTTAAACTAATAGATGATTAGTAAAACCAAAGGAGATGTTCCCGGTGAGATACTTATCCGCTAATATTGGTGGCGCCATTATGGCTTTAATCCTGGGTGAAATTTTAACTTATATCACCAGTCAATTGGAAACTGCCACCCCTAACTACATGTTATCCGGAATCCTAGCAGTAATCTTTGGCTTAGTTGCAGCCAACTGCATTTACTTTATCACGCGCAGTGCTGATCCTAACAAGCATTAATAAAAAGTTGCCCACTACGACCTTGTGAGTGGGCATTTACTTTTTTAAAAACAAACGGCTGATCGTAGCATAATCAACTACGATCGGCCGTTGTTATTTTATTGACGAACAGCATTAAGTTCATTGATCTTCAAGAGAACATCAAGTGCTCGTTCCATTGTTTGCAATGAAACGTATTCATACCGACTGTGCATGTTCTCTCCACCAGCAAACAGGTTTGGTGTTGGCAGACCCATATAAGAAATTGTCGAGCCATCCGTACCACCTCGGACTGGATAAATTACCGGTTTGATGTTTAATTGTTCCATAGCCTGCTTAGCAATATTAACCGATTGCATGTCACCCTTTAACGCATCTTTTAGGTTGTAGTACTGGTCATACAGCTTCATTTGGATCCGCTGTTCGCCAAGCTCATTATTCAAGCCTGCCACAATTCTTTCCAGAAGGTGCTTCCGTTCTTCAAACGTTTGCCGATCATGGTCACGAATCAGATAAACCATCTTTGCATGATCAACTGTCCCATCAAATTTGTATAGGTGGAAAAAGCCTTCCCGGCCTGCTGTCTTTTCAGCTCGTTCATGGGTTGGCAATGAATCATGTAAGTCAATGGCCACCTGAATAGCATTAACCATTGTTCCCTTGGCAACGCCCGTGTGCACATCCTTACCAGAAATACTAATTTCCGCTTGCGCGGCGTTGAAAGTTTCGTATTCCAATTCGCCTAGCGGCCCACCATCGACTGTATACGCGAAGTCGGCCCCAAAATCATCAACGTCAAAGTGGTCTGCTCCAGTCCCGATCTCTTCATCTGGGCCAAGGCCAATCTTAATTTCACCATGTTTAACCTCTGGATGGCTCATCAAATAAGCCGCCATGGTCACAATTTCTGCCACCCCAGACTTGTCATCAGCACCAAGAAGAGTCGACCCATCAGTAGTAATCAAAGTATCTCCTTGGTAATTTTTCATATTCGGAAATTCTTGCGGACTCAGAATGTACTGACCATCATCACCTAATTGAATATCACTGTGGCCATCATAATTCTCAACAATTTGTGGCCGAACATTGTGGGCATTAAAATCAGCAGTATCAACGTGAGCAATATAACCAATCGTTGGCACATCATAATCCAAATTAGATGGGATAGTAGCGTAAACATAAGAACATTGCGGGTTGATATGCACATTATCCAGGCCCATCTGGGTTAAATCAGCCGCTAATTTTTGGAGAAAAGCGGTCTCTTTAGGATCAGAAGGAACAGTGTCAGAATCGGGGTTAGAACGAGTTTCCGTTTTAACATAATCCAAAAAACGGTCTAACAAACCAGCGTATTTGTCTTCAGTCATAGTGTAAACTCCCTTTCATTATGACAATGTAAAGTGAAACGGATCAGTGTTGATCTGGTTTTGAACCACTTCAAACTGCCAACCATTTTCAGATTTCCACTGCTTAAATAAGTCAGCTAAACGTGGTTCACAAATTGCTTCAATATGATGACCAGGATCAACCACCATCAAATGATTAGCAACCATATCGTGAGCAAAGTGATAAGTAACATCACCAGTAACGTATGCATCCGCACCGGCTTTCACGGCTGCGGACCAGAAATCTTGTCCCGCACCGCCGAGGACTGCAACATGACGAACTAGGTGGTTACGATCAGTGGGGTTCTGGACCCACCGGACCCCAGGGACGTGAAAAATATTGATACAATACTGGACAAATTCGGCAGGGGTCATTGGGTCGGCTAATTCCCCAATCCGGCCCATTCCGACTGGTTCACCGGAAATAGGATCGACACCATGGTCTAATAGGCGGTGTGTTGCAGTGAGATGCATTTGGTCGGCCAGCCAATCGTTCATCCCGCCATTAGCAGTATCTAGATTTGTATGTGCTGCATAAACCGTGATTTGGTGACGCAGTAAATCCGCATACATTTCGTTTTGTGGGTTCCGGGTATCTAAATCCTTGGCTGGATGAAACATAATCGGGTGGTGAGCAAAAATAAAATCAACATGGTTCTTGATTGCTTCACGCACAATCTCCGGCCGAACATCCAAAGTTGTCATCAACTTGTGAATTGGTTGTTCTGGATTGCCGATTTGTAGGCCCGGATGATCCCAAGATTCGGCTAATTGGGGATTGGCAAACTGTTCAAAGCGCTGAATTAAATCAATTCCCTTCGTCATGGTTTAAAACCTCCTTGATCAAGTTAAGATACCGACGTAACTGGCTGACCTTGTCAGCAGGAGGAACCGGTGCTGTTTCAATCTGCTTGAGAACTTTCTGCTGACGTTTAAACTCTTGTTGCCATTTTTGATCAAATACCGGTCCCCGCTGCTCTAACAATAATGGACCAAATGTCAGCTCAAATTGACTATAAGTAAACGGAACAAGTGACGGTTCCGCCACGATCACTTCATAAATGTGGCCATCATCTGCAATAATTTGTTCTGCCATAATCTGAAAGCGATGGACCATCAGCCACTTACGCAGACGTAATTCCCCGATGTTTGGTTGCAAGACTAAACGCTTAACGCCCGCCAGTTTACGTGGGTTAGTGTCCAGTATCTGGGCAATTAACGAGCCACCCATTCCCGCAATCGTGACGGTATCAATTCGATCATCATCAGTAATGGCTGTTAAGCCGTCGGCAAGTCGCGGATGGATAACGTTACTCAATTTTAAACTATTAATTTCATGAACCGCATTTTCGTATGGTCCCTTCACCACTTCACCAGCCACAGCGTAGTCAATTTTTCCTTGTAAAGCTAATGCCGCTGGCAAATAGGCATGGTCAGATCCGATGTCCGCTAACCGGGCATTCTGTGGAACATAGGAAGCCACGACTGCCAAACGTTTTGATAGATGTTGTGCGTCCAATGTAATCATTCCTTATTCAACGTTACCTTTAGTATATCAAATAAGTAAGTATGTCGAGCAAATGGACTGGTAAATGACCAAAGAAAAAAGTCCTCGAGAAACTGTTAGCTTACTCGAGGACTGTAATTGACGTTTATTCACCTGATTATCTATATCCGTTATTTATTAAAGGGACTTGACAAAGTCACCGATGCGTTTGAGGGCTTCTTGGAGGTCCTCATCAGAAGCAGCATAGGACAGACGGACATATCCTTCACCACCAGCCCCAAAAGCTGAACCAGGAGTAACCCCGACTTTAGCTTGGTGAGCTAATTCAGTTGCAAACTTAAAGTCATCTGTACCGAAAGCATCTGGAATCTTGGCAAAAATGTAGAAAGCCCCTTGTGGGGTGGACATTTCAAAGCCCAATTTACGAAGCCCATCAACGACAAAGTCACGCCGCTTCTGGTAAATCTTGCGAGCTTCTTGAGGATCTTGGTCACCGTTGTTCAGAGCTTCAATGGCCGCTGCTTGAACGTTATCAGTAACGGATGTGACAAGAAAGGCATGCATCTTACCAATACTTGCCATAATCTGCCGTGGACCAACGACATAACCAAGCCGCCAACCCGTCATCGCATGTGACTTGGAAAGCCCTGAAATCAAAATGGTGCGGTCCGGAATCATGGCAGCGATGGAATAGTGATCAACACCATAAACTAAGTCGCTATAGATTTCATCAGCAATGGCAAACAAATGGTGCTTAGCAATGACTTCAGCTAATCCTTGAAGGGTTTCCTTAGGATATTCACGACCAGTAGGGTTAGATGGGTAGTTCAGTAACACTGCCTTAACCCCGTTCCCATCCTTTGCTAAGACTTCTTCAAGGCGCTCAGGTGTTAATACAAAGCCATCGGCAGAAGTATCCACTTGAACAGGAATTGCACCGGTCATTGCTACTAGTGGGAAGTACAAGGAGAAAACTGGTGTTGGAATAATAACCTTATCACCGGTGTTTAACAGTGAGAATAGGGTTGCTGTCAACGCTTCTGTTGCCCCGACCGTTACAACAACTTCGCTGTTAGGATCATAATTGATATCACGAGTACGCTTCAGATAATTGACAATTGCTTGTTGCAATTCTGGCTTACCCATTTGTGGAGCGTAGTGGGAATCGTTTTCTTGAATACTGTCAACGGCAGCTTGTTTTACGTGTTCAGGCGTATTCAAGTCCGGTTCACCCAGGGTCAGTTTGATAATTCCCGGAATTTGTGAAACTGAACGGTCAAATGCCCGGATCCCGGACGGTGACTGTGCTGCTAACTTATGATTAATGGTACCAGTTAAATCTGCTGATAATTCTGGCATTAGCTATTTCCCCTCTCAATGATAAATCAACTAGCTTAATAAAATTAAGTTAAATTTATATTAACTTAAACAAGTTAAGTGTACAGCATCAAATAAGGATTCGTCAAGCTTATTTTAATTTGTTTTTAATTTTAACCTCATTCTACTCGTTTGCTTAATAAAAAAAGGTGCTCCTGGACACTTGAGTTCCCGAAGCACCTAAATTAATCATTACGAAATGTTATTCGCTAATTAATTACTTGTGTAGTTTTTATAGTTAATTTATTAGCGATTTTTTTCTAGACTATTCCAAAAAGTCCTTTAACTGTTTTGAACGTGATGGATGACGCAGCTTGCGAAGAGCCTTGGCTTCAATCTGTCGAATCCGTTCACGGGTAACCCCAAAGACTTTACCAACTTCTTCCAAAGTTCGTGTCCGCCCGTCGTCCAGGCCAAACCGTAAGCGGAGAACATTTTCTTCCCGATCAGTTAATGTGTCTAAGACATTCTCCAGTTGCTTCTTCATCATTTCATAAGCAGCATGATCAGCAGGACTAGTAGCATCTTGGTCTTCAATGAAGTCCCCTAAGTGCGAGTCATCTTCTTCACCAATTGGTGTTTCCAATGAAACAGGCTCTTGAGCAATCTTCAAAATATTCCGTACCTTTTCCGTAGGCATATCCATTTCAGCACCGATTTCTTCAGGAAGTGGTTCCCGCCCAAGATCCTGGAGTAATTGCCGCTGGATCCGGATTAATTTGTTAATCGTTTCTACCATGTGGACCGGAATCCGAATTGTCCGCGCCTGGTCAGCAATAGCCCGTGTAATAGCCTGACGAATCCACCAAGTTGCATAGGTAGAGAACTTGAATCCCCGCCGGTAATCGAACTTTTCAACAGCCTTCATCAGACCCATGTTTCCTTCCTGAATCAAGTCAAGGAACTGCATCCCCCGACCAACGTAACGCTTAGCAATGGAGACAACTAACCGCAAGTTAGCTTCGGCTAGTTCTTGCTTAGCTTCTTCATCACCCTTTTCAATTCGTAAGGCTAATTCCACTTCTTGGTCAGCGGTCAATAGGCTAACACGCCCGATCTCCTTCAAGTACATCCGCACAGGATCATTAATCTTAACACCTGTTGGTGCAGAAGTATCCTTCATAGCTTTTTGAGACAACTTTTCGGTCGCCTTTAAAGCACGCGGGTCAGGATCACCATTCTCATCCACGACGCTGATTCCGGAGTCTTCAACATTTTGTAGCAAATTGTCAATCCCATCAGCATTCAATTCGAATGGCTTAGCAATTAAAGACGTTAGATCATCATACTTAATGTGTTTACGCTTCTTGTATGTCCGAATTAATTTACCAACGGCGGTGTCGTACTTATGTGAGTCAAAGTTTTCATCATTTGAGATAACGACTTCTTTTTTCTTACTCTTTGCCATATCTAATTAATCTCCTCCGTTTTTAATTGCTGTTGTTGTTTCAATAAATCTACTAGTTTCATGGTTAAGTTGGTCGCTAATTCACTATTATTCAACGAACTGGCTTCACGTAGCTGCGCTCGGACATCTTTAATTTGGGTTTCCAAGGGGGTAGACTTCATGATCAATTGCAAACAGTCATCAACTACTTGCATGTCA
Source organism: Limosilactobacillus frumenti DSM 13145 (assembly GCF_001436045.1). Classification (GTDB taxonomy): domain Bacteria; phylum Bacillota; class Bacilli; order Lactobacillales; family Lactobacillaceae; genus Limosilactobacillus; species Limosilactobacillus frumenti. The sequence goes on along the minus strand of NZ_AZER01000016.1, from coordinate 103,085 downwards.
ACCCGTTCATCAACGTTTAGTTCCTCAATCTGGCCCAGTGTCGTACGCAGTTCATCCTCACTCAAATAATCCATTAATCCTGCAACTGAATAGTTATTTTGTTCAGCAAAATAACTCGTAGCAACTAGATATAACGTTTGGTAACGTTCATGAACAAAGTGGAAGTCCTTGTGGGCAGTAACATGGGTCCACACCTCGCGGTCAGCCAACATATAACGCAATAACAACTGCTCTGCCCGTTCAGTGCGATTGACGGTTGCTTGGGTATGGCGATCTAAGGGAGCACTACCGGGATTGTAGTTGTTTGATGATCCTTGGTTAGCTGCCGGATAATGGTATTGCGGTGGTTGCGGACGAATCTCTTCTAGTTGTACCTTCAGCGTCGCTTTATCAAGGTTAAATTCACTCGCCAATCGTTCAAGATAGAGGTCTTGTTCAACTGGCGATTGAAGTTGAGCGAGCAGTTTGAGGATCTGGTTAATATAAGCCAATAGATCACTCTGCTGGTTAAGGTTGTGACCATGACGATAGAAGTTAAAATAAAAATCGACTGGCGTCTCAACATGACTTCCTAGATAGTTCTTAAACTCTTCACGACCCTTTTGCTGAACATATTCATCGGGATCAACTCCAGCTGGTAACTGGACGATTCGGAGCTGCATGCCAGCAGGTCGGTGATCATTGACAAGGCTAATTGCCCGATCAATCGCATTTTGCCCAGCAGAATCACCATCATAGCAAATTACCAGGTGGCGACACGCACGTCCTAACAGGCCAACTTGCTCTTCAGTCAGGCTCGTTCCCATCGAAGCAACGCCGTTTTCGACGCCTGCAGAAAACGCTGAAATGACATCCATAAAGCCTTCAAAAAGATATAGCTGGTTTCCTTTACGTGCTGCCTTACGGGCTAAATCAAAGTTAAACAGCGTTCGCCGCTTGTTAAAAATAGGCGTCTCTGGACTATTCAAATACTTTGGCAAATCACTGCTGGCAGTATTCAAGATTCGTCCAGAAAAGGCGATTACCCGACCATTTTGATTTTTCAACGGGTACATGACCCGGTCAATAAACCGATCATGAAGCTCACCACTACTGCTCTCAGTAAATAGCCCCGATTTCCGAAGTAACTGATATTGGTAACCGTGTTGATCACAAAATGGCTTCAAGATTTTCTGGTCAGGGGCATAACCAATTTGAAACTGCTTAATCATTTCATCACTCATGCCCCGCCGATGGAGGTATTTTAATGCTGGTTCCCCCGCCGGAGTGTTAACTAGAATATGGTGATACAGCTCAGCCGCCTGCTCATGCACTGCCATTAGCTGGCCTTTTTCACTATTATCAGGGATCTTCTCCTGATGACTGTCCTCTCGATATCGATCCGGGATAGTGATGTTCCCCAGTTGAGCAACTTCCTGAACAGCCTCAACAAAAGAATAGTGCTTAAGATCCATCAAGAACTGAAATACATTTCCTCCCCGTCCACAGCCAAAGCAGTAAAAGAACTGTTTGCTTTCGTTAACAGAAAAGGAGGGTGTCCGTTCTTCATGAAAAGGACAGAGACCAACAAAGTTCTTACCGGATTGATGAAGCTGAACGTATTGACCAATCACGTCAGCAATATCAACCGCATCACGAACCTGGTCGATTAACTCGCGCGGTATTCGTGCCATTGACTCACCCCACTTACTGGTTCAAAGGTACGAAAGGTCGCAACCTCAACGGAATGCGACCTCCTTACTGTAAATTAGCCCAAAATTAACTAATATATATGATACCACAAGTCATCAACAAAACAATCAAAATGCTTTTACTTAATTACTAATTGGTCTAAGTCACCAATTTGATAAACTTGATGAGCAATCTGATTCAATAATGCCAACCGGTTATTCTTAATCTTCTCGTCCTTGTCCATAATCATGTTTTCATCGAAGTAACGATTAATGATTGGGGATAAGGCATTCAATGCCGCAAAGTTATCTGCTGGTGAGTTGTGATCAGCGTGATCATTTAATTTATTCACGGCATCAGCTAACTCCTTTTCAGATGGATTTTGGAACAGACTAGCATCCACTTGCGCAGCACCTTGTCCTTTCTTAGCAATCCGTAATACCCGCGTCAACGCTTCAATGTTCTCTTTGAAGTCATCATCACTATGGTGTTGCTTAATAGTCTCAGCCGACTCAAGCACATCTTCAATATCAGCAGTTTGCGCTTTAGTAACTGCATCAATGACATCATGACCAGTCTTATTCTCACTTAATAGTTGGTGAATACGGTCCATGAAGAACGCACGAACTTGATCAGCATTCTTCGTAATATCGATTGAAACATTGAGTTGGTCATCGTTAAAGGCTTGGACAATTTCTGGTTGAATATCCAGTAATGGCAGGTGCCAGTCCCGGTCAGCGATAATCCGTACAATTCCAAAGGCCTGACGACGTAATGCGTATGGGTCGTTGGAACCGCTTGGGATCATATCAACCGCAAAGAAGCTCATGATACTATCAAGTTTATCAGCCACGGCTAATACAGCCCCAACCTTGCTGGCTGGTAAATCTCCATCAGCAGAAATTGGCATGTAATGTTCACGGATAGCGGTAGCAACTGCATCGTCCTCACCAAATAATTTGGCGTAAATGTCACCCATAATTCCTTGTAATTCGGCAAATTCACCAACCATTTGAGTAGTCAAGTCAAACTTGTAAATGTGAGCAGCTCGGTCCAAATCAGCCATTTCTTGGTCACTTAAGTGGAGGTGTTTACCTAGAACACGGGCAATTGCGGCCACCCGTTGCATTTTGTCATACATCGAACTGATCTTATCATGGAAACTAACCCGCTTCAGACGATCAACGTATTCGTCGATACTGATCTTTTGATCTTCTTCATAGAAGAATTTTGCATCTTCAAGTCGGGGAACCAAGACCCGTTCATTGCCCTTAATAACATTATCAAGGTAATCAGTATTACCATTCCGCACGGCAATGAAGTGAGGCAGTAACTTGCCATCATGGTCGCGTAAGTAGAAGAACCGTTGGTTATCCTTCATGGAAGTAATCAGAACTTCATCAGGCAAGACCAGATATTTAGGATCAAAGGATCCGGAGAAGGTGGTTGGCCATTCAACTAAGTTATTAACTTCTTCCAACAAGTCTGCATCCTTGTCAATAACCCAATCATTAGCCTTCACAATCTGATCAATTTGATCTTCGATAACTTGCTTCCGCTTAGCTTGATCAGCAATGACAAAATCATCATGCAATGCCTTTTCATAGTCAGTTGCTTGTTTCAAATCAAACTTGTGGCCTAAGAAGCGGTGGCCACGAGTAGTCCGCCCAGCAGTAATGTCGAGAATTTTGAAAGGTACAACTTGATCATTTAATAATGAAACAAGCCAGCGAATTGGCCGAATGAATTGCAGGTTATAGTAGCCCCACTTCATTAATGTTGGGAACGTCATTGATGTGATAACATCAGGCAATCCTTGCAGAACTTCAGCCACGTTCTTTCCAGCAATGTGCTTTTCAACAAAGACGTATTCTTCACCCTTAACATTCTTAAATTGAATATCGTCAACGGTTGCCCCTTGTCCACGGGTAAAACCGATTGCTGCCTTAGTCCAATTACCATCGCTGTCTTGAGCAATCTTTTTAGCCGGCCCCTTCACTGATTGGTCAACATCTGGTTGCTTGTCACTCAAGCCATCAATCAATAAGGCTAACCGCCGTGGTGTTGCAAACTCATGAATATCATTGAATGAGATGCGTTCTTTCTTTAAGTAATCCGCAACCCGTTGATGTAATTGCTTAATACTTGGCGTTACTACATGTGCCGGCATTTCTTCCACGCCAACTTCTAGCAAATATGAATTAGCCATCTTACTTGTCCCCCTTTTGCGCTTTTTTAGCCTTCTTAGCTGCTTGTTTAGCAGCCCGTTGCTTGGCTTTTTCCGCTTTCTTAGTGTATTCATCAAGCGTCTTTTGACGTCGTTTTTCATCGTGGATTAATGGGAAACCACGCTTCCGCCGTTCTTCAACGAATGACTTAGCGATCGACTTAGCCATGATCCGAATACGGTGCAGGTAACCGGCCCGTTCAGTTACAGAAACAGCTCCTCGTGCGTCAAGGAGATTAAAGGTGTGGCTGCACTTTAACACATAATCGTATGCCGGGTGCACAAGTCCTAACTTAATTAAACGTTTAGCTTCCTTTTCGTAATCATTAAATGCTTGCAGAAGCATATCTTGATTACTTTCTTCAAATGCGTATTTAGAGTGTTCATATTCAGGTTCTTTAAAAATGTCACCATATAGAACGCCATGACCCCATTCCAAATCATAAACGGAATCCACGTTTTGAATATATTCAGCTAACCGTTCCAATCCGTAGGTAACTTCTGAAGCAACCGGGTTCATTGGTAACTCACCGACAACTTGGAAGTAAGTAAATTGCGTAACTTCCATTCCATCAAGCCAGATTTCCCAACCGACACCAGCACACCCCATTGAAGGATTTTCCCAGTTATCTTCAACAAACCGGATATCATGTTCTAGTGGGTCAATCCCCAGTTCACGGAGACTACCTAAGTACAGGTCCTGAATGTTATCTGGTGAAGGCTTCATAATCACTTGGAACTGGTGGTGCTGGTAGAGACGGTTAGGGTTCTCCCCATATCGACCATCAGCGGGCCGCCGGGATGGTTCAACGTAGGCGGCATTCCATGGTTCCGGTCCAATCGCCCGCAGGAAGGTATATGGACTCATTGTCCCAGCACCCTTTTCAGTATCGTAGGCCTGCATTAACATACAACCCTGTTTAGTCCAGTACTTTTCAAGTGTAAAGATGATGTCTTGAACACTCAGCTTCTTCGACATATAAATACTTCCTTTCAAAAAATCCCTGTAGAAACTAGACTATGCCAGTTCCTACAGGGACGAAAATAAGATTCGCGGTTCCACCCTGCTTTTTTGTATCTCTACAAAACAGCTTGCTTGTAGTAGCTGTTAAAGGGCCCAATCACCATTAATGAAGGAAGCTCACACCAATTCTTCCATCGCTTGACCATTATCTTGGTAATCTAATCTTTGTCATCGCTACGACATATATTCAAATACGTGTCTTATGATAAAAAATCAGCCTGGACTTGTCAATCGTCAGACTGATTATTTTTTAAATTTTGTTCCCACTTAGCCATTTGGCGGATAAACCGTTTACTCTTTAGATTTAAACCGACCGAATCGTCATAAATCGTATCTAATACGGACTGAATGCGTCGTTTTGTTGCCGCATTAATCTGAATCCGTTGAATCTTTTGCAAGTTTAACGTTGACAATCGCTGCAAATAATAGACAGTACGTCGATCTAAAAACATCCGGTGATCATCAAGATGCCAATGATTGCGACAAAGCATTCCCCCATATTGTTCAGAAAAATCTAGTGGTAAATCATCACGTCCACAGATAACACAATGGTCCCAAGTCGGGGCCACCCCAAATTGAATCAATAACTGACTCTCAATCACATTGGTAATAATCTGTTCATCCAAGCCCTGGTTGATGAGGTCCAACGCAGCAGCCACCTGGTTAAACCAGCCACCAATGCTCCGTCCATCTGGAAATGCCGCGTCAACTAACGCCAACAAGTAAGTTGCATATGCGTTCCGGCTAATGTCCGTCGCAATTCGCTGATATTGATGAGTCTCACTAGCGGTATTAATAAAGCTTAACTGGTCATTAGATAAAGAACCGATATAAGTACCATGAGTAAATGGTAGAATATCCGACTGCATTCGAAAACCGCGTTTCTTTGCATCTTTGACAAAGAACATTGCCGGCCCGATTTTATCGGTCAGCATCTTGACTAATAAATCACGCTCCCGATAATCACGTCGAAACATAATAATGCCGGTAAAGTCCGTGGTGATCCTACTCATCACATCACCAACTTTCTCCCATGCTCAAATTCAAAAGACTAATAATCCTTATTCCGGTAACCGTAGTCCTTAAGCATGGCTGACTTATCACGCCAACCCGGAACTACTTTTACCCATAGTTGAAGGTACAATTTGTCACCGAGCAGGTGTTCAATATCTTGACGGGCCCGTGTGCCAATTTTCTTTAGCATAGAACCCCCTTTCCCGATAATAATACCCTTTTGGCCTGGACGCTCAACAATGATATTAGCAGAGATATGAACGTGTTCTTCGTCTTCTCGCTTAACTGAGGTGACATCAATAGCAACAGAATGTGGGACTTCTTGCCGTGTCAGCTCAAAAACCTTTTCACGAATCATTTCCGCAATCACAAAGCGTTCGGGGTGGTCAGAGATCTGATCACTAGGATAATATTGTGGTCCGTTAGGTAAAATCGAAACTAACTTGTTAATTAATGGGTTGATATTGTTCCCCTGCAAAGCTGAAATGGGAAACGTTCCGGCAAATGGCAAGGAATCTTGATATTGAGCCGCAATTTCCGGCAATTTATTAGGATGCACTTGATCAATTTTATTAATTACCAAAAAGATCGGCTGCTGGATGGACTTCAAACGGTTGATGATAAAGTCATCCCCCGGTCCACGGTCTTCAGTGGCACTCACCAAGTATAAGACAGCGTCAACTTCGTCCAAGGCAGACAACGTTGACTTTTCCATGAAGTCACCGAGCTTAGTCTGTGGTTTATGAACTCCCGGTGTGTCGATGAAAACGATTTGGGCATCCGCAGTGGTATAGATCCCCTGAATTTTATTCCGGGTTGTTTGGGCAACATTGCTCATAATTGCCACTTTTTGTCCGACAACATAGTTCAAAAAGGTTGATTTACCAACGTTTGGTCGGCCCACAATAGCAACAAAGCCAGACTTAAAATTTGGATTATCCATTCTTTTTTCCTCCTATTACCACAAACGCATTATTGCTGGGATAAATACCAACAGGCCAATCAATACGGCAAAAATAGCAGTTAACAGTACTCCCCCTGCCGCAACATCTTTGGCCCGTTTAACATAGCGGTCATAGTGGTGTTCACTGAGTAAGTCTGTCACTGCTTCAGTCACTGTATTCAAAAACTCGGCAGAAAAGACCAGTAAGATAGCTAATAGGATCCACATCCATTCAAAACGGGAAATATGAACAATAAAGCCGCAAATAACGACTGTTACGCCCGCTAATAAATGATAGCGCATATTACGTTCTTCACTAAGAACATCATAAATCCCATCAATGGCGTGACCCATTGCCTGAATTAAGTGATGATTTTTACCTGTCTGGTGATGATTATCTTTTGAGACCATATGAATCTAGTATCTCCGCTTGTAAACTAAACATTTTCTTTTCGTCAGCTGGTTTTTCGTGGTCATAGCCGTTTAAGTGCAAAAAACCGTGAACCACTAAGAAACCTAATTCACGGTCAACAGAATGGCCAAGAAACTTAGCCTGCTCACCAACTTTATCAACTGAAATAAATAGGTCCCCAAGGTTGGTTGGCAGTTCAGCCGCCATTTCCGGATCCATGATAATTGGTGTTTCGTCCCCATTTTCTTCTGCAGCAAATGAGAGGACATCAGTTGCCCGATCTACTCCCCGGTATTCGTTGTTCAGTTTCTTGATTTCTGGGTTATTAACCAGGGTTACTGAAACCTCAGTATTGTCAGCCAGGTGCAAATAGTTTCCTGCATATTCTAGTAAGTGGTTGACTAAGTCTAATTGGGATTGAGCAACTCCATCTTCTGTATGATCGAAAACTTCCAGATCCATTTTTCCTACTCCTTTGTTTGGCGAGCAGCCTCTTCACGAGCAGCGTCCTGCTTAGCTAGATGTTTAGCGGTTGAGTCTTCATAAGCAGTAATAATTCGTGCGACCACTGGGTGGCGGACAACATCTTCGGCGCTAAATTGAACAAATTTAATGGACTTAATATCTTTTAAAATGCGCTGAGCAGATACTAATCCAGACCGGGTACCATGAGGTAAATCAATCTGTGAAATATCACCATTGACCACCATCTTAGAACCAAAGCCCAACCGAGTGAGAAACATCTTCATTTGGGCATTGGTCGTGTTTTGCGCTTCATCAAGAATAACAAACGCACCATCTAAGGTCCTTCCACGCATATAAGCCAACGGAGCAACTTCAATAATTTCCCGTTCCATTAACCGTTGGGTATGGTCGGCACCAAAAATATCATTCAACGCATCATAGATTGGTCGGAGATACGGGTCAACCTTTTCTTGCAAATCACCCGGTAAGAAGCCCAGACTTTCCCCCGCTTCAACGGCAGGCCGGGTTAAAATAATTCGTTCAACTTCGCCGCGTTTCAAAGCTGCCACAGCCATTGCAACTGCTAAGTAAGTCTTCCCAGTTCCGGCTGGACCTATTCCAAAAGTAATATCATTATGCTTCATGGCATTAACGTATTGACGTTGGCCAAAGTTCTTAACACGGATTGAACGACCCCGGCGATCTTTAATAATTGTTTCACTATATAAGTCAGCAAAGTACTCCAGGGTGCCTCGGTGCGCCATCTTCATTGCTGAGACAATATCCGTACTATGAATATGGATCCCCTGTTCAATGACACCCATCAAGGCATGGAAAACATCCGCCGTCAGCTTGACATCTTCTGGTCGTCCCTTGATTTTAATGTCCTCACCGAAGGGATTAACGGTAACATCCATTCCCTGTTCATATAGGGATACAAACTTATCCTGCGCGCCTAAAATGCCGACCTCAATTTCGGGGCTAGCGATTTTAAATATTTGTTCAATTTCGTCCTGTGTATCTGCCAAGAAAGCAATCTCCTTTGGTAATAAAATAGTTTCAATTCAGATTATATCATAGCTCAGCGGGTTGCAAGTATTTGAGATCATTAACTAAAGGGATCCCAACACTGGTACAAACCACTAGTTGGAATCCCTCTTTAACTGGATATTTATAACTTAATTCTGAGCTTTCTGGGCTGCTTTAAGAAGGTGTTGAGCCTGTTTGATCTGCAGTTTGACTTGATCAAAGCCCGTACCACCAGCTGAATGCCGCCGTTCAACCGCAACCTCGGACTGGAGGTCATGGTAAACGTCTTCACCAATCCGGGGATCAATTTGTTGGTACTCAGCTAATGGGATGCCAGCCAACCCTACCCCCGTTTTCAATCCCTTCAAGACCAATTCGCCAACAATTTCATGCGCTTGGCGGAACGGAATGCCCTTGGTTGCCAAATAATCAGCCAACTCGGTGGCATTTGAGAAATCGTGTTGAGTCGCCTGTGCCATCCGTTCTTTATTAACGGTCGCCGTGTCTAACATTCCCGCCATCACTTTCAAGCTCGGAATAATCGTTTTAACAGTATCAAATACCCCTTCCTTATCCTCTTGCATATCTTTATTATAGGCTAGCGGTAAGCTCTTCATCGTTGTTAGTAAAGCAATGAGGTGCCCGTTAACCCGGCCGCTTTTCCCCCGAATCAGCTCTGCCATGTCAGGGTTCTTCTTCTGAGGCATGATGGAACTACCCGTGGAGTAACTATCAGCTAAACTAAGATAGCCAAATTCGTACGAGCACCAATAAATAACTTCCTCGCATAGCCGCGAAAGGTGGGTCATCAAAATACTAGCATTACTAAGAAATTCCATAGCAAAATCGCGGTCAGATACAGCGTCCATCGAGTTAGCATAAATATCAGCAAAGCCTAATTCTTTAGCGGTCATTGAACGATCAATCGGGAAAGTGGTCCCAGCTAAAGCTGCCGCTCCTAATGGGGAGAGGCTGGTATGTTTAACGTTAAATTCAAACCGTTCAACGTCCCGTTGGAACATTTGAAAGTATGCCATCAAATATTGACCATACGAAATCGGCTGAGCATGTTGCATATGTGTATAACCGGGCATAATCGTTTCCACATTATTTGCTGCTTTTGCAACTAATACCGCTTGCAAGTGACGAATCGCCGCAATCACCTTCGGAAGACGCTTCAACAAATACAGATGAAAGTCAGTAGCAACTTGATCATTCCGACTTCTGGCAGTATGAAGCTTGCCAGCGACAGGACCAATTTCAGCTGTTAATAAGGCTTCCATATTCATATGAATGTCTTCGTTGTCAATCGAAAAATGGAGTTCCCCCGCATGGAGTTTTTTCTGCAAAGTATGCAGTCCCTGTTCAATCTTGTCAGCATCGTCTGGGGAAAGAATTCCAGTAGCCCCCAACATCTTGACGTGGGCCAATGATCCTTCCAAATCCTCTTCTGCCATTTCCTGATCAAACTGAATGGAAGCGCCAAAATGATTCACTAAGTCGCTACCAGCGGATTCAAAACGGCCGCCCCACATTCGTTTAATTGGCATGGGCAAAATCTCCTTTATTATTTGATGCCGCTAAGTGACCTTTATTAGCCTTGGCTTGGACCTGACCATATACCTTATCGGGAAGTTCCCACAGTTTAATAAAGCCAGTTGCTGCTTCCTGGTCGAATTCATCAGCCGAGGTATATGTTGCCAGGTTCTTATCATAAAGCGAATTAGGTGACTTCCGACCTTCACAAACCACGTTTCCTTTAAATAACTTTACTCTGACTACCCCATTAACGACCTTTTGCGTTTGATCAATAAACGCTACTAAGGCATTCATTAATGGTGAGTACCAAAGGCCATTGTAAATTAATTGACTCATTTGATGCTCAACAATCGGCTTAAAGTGTGCCACTTCACGTTCCTCAGTTAGGTCTTCCAAATCTTTATGAGCAGCTAGTAAAACCGTTGCTGCTGGACATTCATAAATTTCCCGTGACTTAATACCTACTAACCGGTTCTCAACATGGTCAATCCGTCCGATCCCATTGGCACCAGCTAATTTGTCCAATTTCATGATTAATTTAGCTAATGGCATTTCTTCGCCATCAATGGCAGTTGGCACCCCTTCTGTAAAGGTAATTTGAATAGTAGTCGGGGTGTCAGGAGTATCTTCGATAGCAACTGTCCGTGCATAGGCGTCTGCAGGTGCAGCAACCCATGGATCTTCCAGGATCCCACATTCGTTTGCCCGGCCCCATAGGTTTTCGTCGATTGAATATGGACTCGCCTTCGTAATTGGAACGGGGATACCATGATCCTTCGCATATTGAATTTCTTCTTCCCGTGACCAATGCCAATCACGAATGGGGTCTTCAATCTTCATCTCTGGTGCCAGGGCGTGGATGCCAGCTTCAAAACGAACTTGGTCGTTACCTTTACCAGTACAACCATGAGCGATGGCAGTGGCCCCGTATTGTTTAGCAACTGCCACTAATTTTTGCACGATCAGAGGACGAGAAAGAGCAGAAACAAGCGGGTATGCTTCTTCATACATTGCATGGGCTTGAAGGGCTGGTAAAACAAATTGTTCAGCGAAGTCTTCCTTAGCATCAATCACTACGGACTTCCAAGCTCCAACCTTAGTTCCCTTTTCCTTAATGGCTTCTAAGTCAAGCCCTTCACCAACATCAATACAACATGCAATGACGTCATAACCTTTATCCTTTAACCAGGCTATAGCAACGGAGGTATCTAAACCACCAGAATAAGCTAACACAATTTTTTCTTTACTCATATTCTCATCCTCCAAATTAAAGTTATATTTTGTAAGTTGATAAATACAATACACGGTCAATGAATAAAAATCAATACTTTATACTAAATTTATTTAAATTTTGGGTAAATATACTATAAATTGAATATATTTCTGTATAAAAAATAGCATGAAGATTAACGGCATTCCGCTGATCTTCACGCTATTTACGTAATTATTAGTTTTGGTAATTAATGGTCGGCTTGTCTTGCAAGTCAAACGTCATTAGTTGATCTTGATCTAAATGATCTTTTGGCATCTTAACAGCATTAATTTGGTTATTAGTGTAGGTGGTGTAATAAAAGGTTCCGGTCGTTAAATCCATTCCATCAGAATAGATCGTGTATTCAAATGTATTTGGTGCGACTTCATCCAGTCCCTTTTGTTGTTCCACAGAATGAAGAATGTGAAAGTAGTTGATAACGTTCTCATCCTCTGTTTTACCAACAGGGGCATTTTCTTTCGTAAAAGCGACTTTGACAAACCGACTTTCAGAGTCCATCCCGCCTGGAAGAAAATGCGACCCCAGTCCGCGACTGTACACTGGTAACGATAAGTTAACCGCTAATGTGTTTTCTGGATTAGCTGGCGAAACACTCTGGTAATTAGCCAAATTTTGCAATTGTTGGGGGAATTCCGGATTATTGGTTAAAACTCCCACTGGATTATCGTAAACGTTTAATCCCGCAGTGGTTGATTCAACAACAATCGATGCCCCACTTTTATCAGCAATTAACCAATGCAATGGCGACAGCGCTAACTTATCAGAGAAGTTAATATTAATCAAACTAACATTCTTTAATAGTTTCTTTGCTTCAGCAACCGTTGCACACTGACCAAGAACGTAAGGCACAAATTCAAATGGAGTCACATTCTGTTTATCAGTCTGTTCTGGGAAGTAATGTGCCGGACCATCAAAGTTTAATCCAGCCATCCCTAAGCCCTTCTCATTGGCACCATCAAAATATAGCGGGTAGTTATCCTGGACGAGTGCCATCCCGGTGATTGCATAGTGATGAGCGATGGTTGGCAGTTTACGAAAATGTAGGGCAAAATCACGCGGCATAATTACTACTTGTTGACCGAAAGATACTTCTAGATCCAGGTTGCGACCAAAATATGCATCGCCTACCGTATAAATAACTGAAGTGCACATAACTATTCGTCCCTTCTTTACACAGGCATTAATAAGCACCTGCAATGAGCAATAAGGTCCTATTTGTTCAATTCTGCCTTAACAGTCTGGTTGACAACCTTACCATCGGCTTGCCCTTTCAGCTTACCCATGGCAGCTCCCATGACTTTACCAAAGTCTTTCATCCCGGAAGCGCCTAACTGGTCAATCGTGTCGTCAACAACCTTCTTAACTTCATCAGCAGATAACTGCTTTGGTAAGAACTTCTCAACAACCTTCATTTCAGCCTGCGTTTGCTTTACCAGGTCATCACGACCGGCCTTCTCAAATTCTTCTAAAGATTCTTTCCGTTGCTTGTATTCCCGTGACATTACGGCAACTTCTTCATCTGGCGTCAGATCGTGACCCTTATCAATTTGTTCATTCTTGACAGCGGCCTTCAGCATCCGAACAGTATTCAAAGTTTCCTTATCACGACTCTTCATAGCCGCAACCATATCTTTAGTTAAATCTTGTAATAAACTCATTTGATTAACCCCCTTGTATACTAAAAAGCTCCTACCAAGGCTTGGTAGGAGCTATTGGAATTAATAACGACGACGGCGCTTGTTCTTGCGCTTACGTGCCGCTTCGGATTTCAACTTACGTTTTACACTTGGCTTTTCGTAGAATTCGCGTTTGCGGTATTCTTGCAAAGTTCCGTTACGTGAAACTGAACGTTTAAAGCGTCGAAGAGCGTCATCCAAAGATTCATTCTTACGAACGACTGTTTTTGACATGTTGATTCCCTCCCTCCGAGCTTAAAGTTACGTATCAGAGATTGCATCTGCAATCTTCACACTACAAAAGAAATTGTACCTAATTCGTTTCAGACTGTCAATATTGATTACCAACTTTTTTTATTTAACTAATGGTAATAATTATCGAGCTAGCATCCACGTATTTATTCATTTTATTGCATATTTTAGTATTTTTAATCGTTTTTACTAAAATATCTTGCATATTTAATCTATTAAGTGTATATTAGTCACCAACATTTGAAAGAGGAGTAGAAGGCTAATGAAAAAACACCATATTTTACTATTATTACTGACACTTTGTATTAGCCTGATTGTTAGTCCCCTCGGCGCATTTGCTGCTAGTTCTAGTAGCAGTTCCGCCAGCAGTTCTAGCAGTCAGGTAACCACTACTGACGACTCGCTTCAGCGAATCAAGCAAAAAGGGACGTTAGTCGTTGGAACCAGTGCAGACTACCCGCCATATGAATTTACTACCAAAGATCATGGAAAAACGAAATACGTTGGTTTTGAAATGGACATGGCCCGTCAATTTGCTAAGGATCTTGGTGTTAAGCTAGTCATCAAGAACATGGATTTTGATTCCCTCCTGGTTGCGTTGGAAACTGGTAAGGTTGACTGTGTAATTGCAGGAATGAATGCCACTCCTGAACGTAAGAAGAGTGTTGACTTTTCCAATAGTTACTACACTGGCCACAGTTACATGCTGGTCAACAAGAGTGATCAGGCGGAATTCAAAAAGTTAAGCGACTACAAAGGCAAGACCATTGGCGCTCAAAATGGAACCACCCAATATACAATGGCTAAGGATGACATCCCCGGTGCTAAAGTTAAAGGACTGGCCAAGCTATCCCAATTGGTAATCGGTTTACAGTCACACAAAGTTGATGCCGTGATGGCCGATGCAGCAACTGCTAAAGCCTATGCGGAAAACAATTCTAACTTAGCAGCCATCAAAGTGCCCATGAATACTAAGGTGCCTGGAACAGCGATGGCATTCCACAAGGGCGATAACTCACTACGGGCCGCCGCTAACCAGACGATTGCTAACGTACAGCAAAAAGACCTAATTAATAAGAAGTACCTGCCCGCTGCAGCTTCGCACATGAAATCTTATAAAAAGCAAAATACTGTACTATCCTACTGGCGCTACTTTACTAAAGGGGTTGAATATACCTTAATCATTACTGTATTATCCGTCTTCTTTGGTTTCATCTTGGGTACGCTCTTCGCACTTATGCGGTTATCAAAGAACAAACTATTACACTCAATCGCCGTTTGTTACATTGAGTTCTTGCGTGGTACCCCAATGATGGTTCAGATTATGTTTGTTTATTTCGGCATTGGGGCAATTATTCAATCAATGCCAGCGCTGATTGCCGGAATTATTGCTGTCTCCCTGAACTCAGGGGCCTACGTTGCGGAAATCATCCGTTCAGGGATTCAATCGATTCCCCTGGGCCAAACCGAAGCAGCGCGGAGTCTTGGAATGAGTAAAAAGACCACCTTCCAAGAAGTTATTATGCCGCAAGCTCTAAAGAATATTTGGCCAGCTTTAGGAAACGAACTAATTACCCTGTTAAAAGATAGTTCATTAGTTTCTGTTATTGGAGTTGGTGAGTTAATGTACGAAACGCAACTGGTCCAGTCGGCAACCTATAAAGGGGTCCTTCCATTATTCATCACCATGTTGATCTACTTTGTTCTTACCTTTACCCTTTCCCGGATTTTACTGCACTTTGAAAGGAAGATGAAATATGCCCACTAAAATGATCGAAGTTAAAGACTTACAAAAGAAGTTTAAAGATAATATTGTCCTGAAAAATATCAGTGAACACGTTAACCAAGGACAAGTCATTTGTGTTATTGGTCCTTCAGGAGCTGGTAAAAGTACCTTTCTTCGTTGTTTAAATGGTCTGGAACAACCTACTAGTGGTCAGGTACTCTTTGAAGGTCAAGAATTGGTGGGCCTCAGTGACAAGGCTTTAGATCACATTCGACAAAAGATGGGCATGGTTTTTCAAGGCTTTAATCTCTTCCCTAACATGTCCGTTCTAAAGAACATCATGATTGCCCCAATTAAAGTTAAAGGAACTAATGAGGAACAAGCCAAGTCAACGGCAATGAAATTATTAAAACAGGTTGGCTTGGCTGACAAGGCTGATCAATACCCTGATCAGTTATCCGGTGGTCAAAAGCAACGGGTGGCCATTGCCCGAGCTCTCGCTATGGATCCGCAAGTAATGCTATTCGATGAACCGACTAGTGCCCTTGATCCTGAAATGGTTGATGAAGTACTAAAAGTAATGCGTGACCTCGCTGCTTCGGGAATGACAATGGTTGTTGTCACCCACGAAATGGGGTTTGCTAAAGAAGTGGCCGATCAAATTTGGTTTATGGCTGATGGCTACATCCAAGAAACAGGCAAGCCGGAAGACTTCTTTGCTCATCCTACGAGCCCTCGTGCCCAAGAATTTTTGAAAAAGATATTGAAATAATTACAAATGAAAAGAGCGTGAAGCCAATGAATTGGCTCCACGCTCTTTTCATATTCAATTTACTTATCTAACTTATAATCGACCTTGTCGCCAAACTCGATCTTCAAGTCATCCAGTTGTTGTTGACTAACTTTTCCTGGAGCGGCAGTTAATGGTTCAACTGCCTTCGAATTCTTAGGGAAGGCAATGACATCCCGGATATTATCAGTCTGAGAAAGGAACATTACCCAACGATCCAAGCCAATAGCTAAACCACCTTCAGGAGGCATCCCCATCGTCAAGGCCTTCAGCAAGAACCCAAACCGTGCTTCTGCCCGTTCCTTAGTGTAGCCAAGAGCCTTCAGAACCTTCTCTTGAACCTTTGGATCATGGATACGGATCGAACCGCCACCGATTTCTTGACCATTCAAGACAATATCATAACTCTGGGCGTGAGCTTTATGAGGATCTTCGCCATCTTCCAAGTAATGAAGGTCTTCAGGATTCAACATAGTGAATGGGTGGTGAGCAGCAATCCACTTACCAAACCCTTCATCATATTCAAACATTGGCCAGTTAACAACCCAAACGTAATTCCATTGATTTGGATTGGTTAACCCTAATTCGTGACCAAAGTGCCGCCGTAGGTAACCAAGAGAATCACAAACTACGTGGAAACTACCAGCAACAAAGAGGATAAGGTCACCAGCCTTAGCGCCAAGTTCAGCATTAATTGCGTCTTCTTTATCCGCTAAGAACTTTGCAACTGGTCCATTGTAGCCATCTGCTGTGACCTTAACCCAAGCAAGGCCTTTTGCACCATAACGCTTAATGTAGTCCTCTAATTTTGAAATATCCTTTCGTGAGTACTTGTCAGCACCACCCGGAACAGCAATGGCGCGTACATAGTTACCATCAGCAACTGTACCAGAGAAGACCTTAAATGAAGAATCTTTGACGATATCATTCAAGTCATGAATAAGCATTCCGAATCGAGTATCAGGCTTATCCGTCCCATACTTATCCATTGCATCCTGCCATTCCATCCGTGGGAATGGGGTCTTAACATCGATGTTGAGAACTTCCTTCATAACATCCTTGATTAAGCCTTCGGTCATATCTTGGATCTCTTGAGGAGTAGCAAATGACATTTCAGTATCAACCTGGGTAAATTCAGGTTGACGGTCCCCACGAAGATCTTCATCACGGAAGCACTTGGCAATTTGGTAATACTTATCAACCCCGGCAGCCATCAACAACTGTTTAAATAATTGTGGCGACTGTGGTAAAGCATAGAAGTGTCCTGGATAAACCCGTGATGGAACAATGTAATCCCGAGCCCCTTCTGGTGTTGACCGGGTCAGGTCGGGGGTTTCAACATCTAAGAAACCGTGTTTTTCAAAATACCGGTGAATAACATGGGTTACCTTTGAACGTAACATTAGCTTCTTCATCATTTCTGGACGACGAAGGTCAAGGTAACGGTACTTCATCCGCAAATCTTCAGTGGCATCAACATTATCAGCAATGTCAAATGGCGTTGTTTCGGATTGTGCTAATACGTGAACTTCTTCCACAGCGACTTCGACTTTACCGGTCTTCATGTCAGGGTTAATTTCCTTATCAGCCCGCAATTGAACTTTTCCCCGGACTTCTAGTACATATTGGTTCCGAACAGCATTGGCAACCTTAAAGGCTTCTTCATTCACCTTTTCATTGAAGACCAGCTGAACAATTCCTTCACGATCCCATAAGTCAATAAAAATCAAGCCACCAAGGTTACGCCGCTTAGCGACCCAGCCCTTCAAGACAACTTCTTGACCGACTTGTTTTTCATTTGTGTCTCCACAATAATTCGTTCTCTTCATTCTCGCCTGCTCCTTTTTACCCAATAATAAATAAAAAGCACCCCTGCTATCTGCAAGGGTGCTTAATGCACGGTACCACCTTGGTATCAACTCAACGATAACGTCAACAAGTGACGGAGCAATCTGCCCAACCATTAAAAGTGTCAATCGATTCTTTAGCATGCGGCCTTCCACCATCACCGCTCGCTTGTTTTGTAAAGGCACCGAGCATTCTTTTATTACTGGTTTTTAATATTAAATTCATTTTTTACCTTACTAGTCCCCACAATGAAAGTCAATACCACCATCAACATTTATTGTTAATTTTACAAGCCAATGGAAGCTTCTTTATAATAGAAAATAAACGATAAGAGGAGGTTTTGTAATGGGAGCAATTAATGCAGAGTGGTTTCAACAATTACCATTTCAAAAGATGGAAAGTTTTCGCCCAGTCAGTGGCGGTGACATTAATGAATCTTACCGCATTCAAGCTGATCATAAGTCATTTTTCATTAAAATTCAGCCCAACCAACCAGCCGATTACTTTAAACATGAAATTAATGGATTAAAGGCTATTGGGAAAATAATCAATACCCCAACCCCTATCTATAATGGCGTTATTGATAATAATGCCTACTTAGTGCTGAACTGGCTCAACGAGAGTACAGGTAGTCAATTCGAACTAGGTAAAGAAGTGGCAACCATGCACCAACAAATGAGTCCGAATGGGAAATTCGGCTTCACGGAAAATCACCGGACAAAGGCGCTTGTTAAAGATAATTCGTGGAACAATAACTGGACTGATTTCTACGTCAACCAGCGTTTACTTCCAGAAGTGGCAGTAGCTAGTCAGCGTGGGCGATGGAACACATGGCGGCAAAGTCACTTCAATCAAATGGTTGACCAATTTAAGCACTATTATCAAACTCATCAGGTTCAGCCTAGTTTACTCCACGGCGACCTGTGGGCCGGTAATTTTATGTTTGCTGATCACCAACCATACTTAATTGATCCCGACACAGTATACGGAGACCGAGAATTTGATTTGGCAATGACAACAGTATTTGGTGGTTTTAACCAAGACTTCTATCAGGGTTATAACGCGACTTATCCAATGGCGGCAGGAATAAATGACCGTCTTCCATGGTACCGTTTCTACTACCTTTGCATGCACCTCGTGCTATTCGGGGAAAGCTATGGACCATCAGTAGATAATATCTTGGCAAATTATTAATCGGTAACAAAAAGGGTTGCTGCAAGCATCTTGAATGCAGGTAGCAACCCTTTTAATATTACTTTTCATAAATGATGGTAACGGGTCCATCGTTTTCTAAATCAACTTGCATATCTGCACCAAAATGACCGGTTTCAACATGCACACCCGCAGCCCGTAATTTTTCATTGAAACGGTCATATAACGGTGATGCAATCTCCGGCTTGGCAGCATTAGTAAATCCAGGCCGGTTACCATGCTTAGTATCGGCATATAAGGTAAATTGAGAAATTGACAAAATAGCTCCATCAACATCCTTCAAGCCCTTGTTCATCTTGCCGTTTTCATCTTCAAAAACACGCAAATTAACAATCTTATGGACTAAGTAATCCAGTTTCTCATCATTATCATCAGGAGCAAAACCAACAAGAAGCATATAACCTTTTTTAATTGCCCCCACTGTCTCACCATCAATTGAAACTGACGCGTGAGTCACTCGTTGTAATACAACACGCACAGTAAGTCCTCCTTAACGAATAATCCGCTTTACAACATAAACGTCCTTGATATTTTTCAAACTATCCATAATAAACTGAAGCTGCCCGAGGTTGCGGACACCGATCGTCAAACTAATCGTCACCATCTTATTATGATCCACTTTTCCGTTAACGGAGTTCAAGAACCGGGTATTGTTGTTAATGGACCGTAAAACGTCATTTAACAAGCCATTACGGTTATACCCCTGAACTTCAATATTAGAATCATAATTAGTCCGGTCACCTTCAGGATTGGCCCAGTATACTGAAACAATTCGCTGGCCGCTCTTTTCAGCGGCCTTGATGTTCGGACAATCACTACGGTGAACCGAAACTCCGCGGCCCTTCGTAATGTATCCAACAATATCATCACCCGGTACTGGACTACAACAATGACTCAACCGCACTAAGAGGTTATCGACCCCTTCAACCACGATCCCTTCACTGGTTGCTTTGGCCTGTTTCCGTTGTTGGCGTTCGTCAGAGTTCTGAATAGTCTCGTGATCTTCCAAAACCGCCTTTTCAGCGGCCTGCTTACGATCATCTTCCGCTTTCTGTCGTAAGTCAGCAGTAAAGCGATTCCGCGCACCGACCGGAGCAATATCACCAAAACCAATCGCTGCAAAGAGATCATCAGCCGTTTGATAGTGCATCTGTTTAGCGACCTGTTGGCTCTTTTCCTCAGTCATTAAATCAAATGGATCATAGCCCGCCTCTTGGAGCTCATGTTCCACAATTTGCTTTCCCGTTTCAATGTTCTTGTCCCGGTTGTGAGCACGGAAAAACTGCCGAATCTTGTTCCGAGCCCGGCGGGTTGACACTAAGTCCAACCAGTCAGCACTTGGGCCAGCAGATGAACTGGAAGTTAAGATATCGACAATATCACCAGTCTTAATCTCATAATCTAGTGGAACAATCCGGCCATTGACCTTTGCTCCTGTCGTATGATTACCAACTTCGGTGTGAATTTGATAAGCCATATCCAACGGACCAGAACCCTTAGGCAATTCAATAACATCCCCCTTAGGCGTAAAGGCGTACACCTTGTCGGTAAAGACATCACTTTGGACCCCTTGCATAAATTCATCTATGCCATGACTTTCACTTCGTAGTTCAAGGATCTCCTTAACCACGTTCAGTTTTTGACTATCCTTCGTCTGCTGGACACCGTTGGTCTTTCCTTCCTTGTAGGCCCAGTGAGCAGCAACCCCATACTCGGCCACTTGGTGCATGTGGTGGGTCCGAATTTGCACTTCAAGCGGCTTTCCATGAGGGCCAATGATTGTCGTGTGCAATGACTGATAACCATTAGCTTTAGGCATCGCAATGTAATCCTTAAATCGTCCTGGCATTGGCTTCCAGTTCGTGTGAATTGCCCCCAGTGCGGCATAGCAATCTTTGATCGAATCGACAACAATCCGCACCGCTAAAAGGTCATAAATCTGGCTAAATTGCTTATGCTGGTTCACCATTTTACGGTAAATGGAGTAAATGTGTTTTGGCCGGCCGTAAATTTCAACATTTGGGCCTAGATTTAAATCGCTAATGGCCTTCTTGATTTCTTGGATTGCTTCATCAATATATTCCACCCGTTGATCACGCCGCGAATTCATTAAGTGGACAATCCGGTAGTATTGTTGCGGGTTTAAGTAACGAAGGGATAAATCTTCAAGTTCCCACTTGATCGTACTAATCCCTAATCGGTCGGCAATTGGTGCATAAATTTCCAACGTTTCATTAGAAATACGTCGTTGCTTATCGGGACGTAAATGTTGAAGCGTCCGCATATTATGGAGGCGGTCCGCAAGTTTGACAATCATAACCCGAATATCCTTAGACATGGCTAACAATAGTTTCCGGTGGGTAGCGGCCATTTGTTCCTTATTCGACTTATATTGAATCTTACCAAGCTTAGTATCACCATCGACGATGAGTGCAATTGTAGGGCCAAAAAGTTCCTTAATATCACCCAAAGTTGCCCCCGTATCCTCAACAATATCATGAAGGTAACCCGCACAAACCGTTTCTGGATCCATCTGCAAGTTGGCCAAAATACCAGCTACTTGAATAGGGTGAATAATATAAGGTTCGCCAGATTTCCGCCGCTGATCATGATGACAGATAGCAGCAAAACGATAGGCCTTTTCTACCAAGGCAACGTGTTCCTCATTCATATATGAGGCAACCATCTTTTGAACATCTTCATGAGTAAGTTCTTTTACTTCCGACACATCAATCACCCCTTGTTTAGTTGTTAGTTTGCATCATTGACCATGATAGGTAAATAACCCCTAAGTAAAAAATTGCAAAATACCAAGTATACTTCGGAAGAAAGAAGAAGGCCATAATCAAAAACAATCCGGGCAGGACAAATATGTTCCACCACCGCAACTGATTGCTACGCAGGTAATGACCAACCCAGACACACACGATCGTGTTGATAATCAGCAAAAATAGTCCCACCAGCCACGTTCGATGAACTAAATGTAATTTACCAGCCAATAGTGGGATCACGACCGCAAAGAGAATACTAAATCCCCATAATTTTAAATCAATTGCTCCCCAAGTTCTCTTATTTACACTCATTAATCTTTACTTCCCTACACTTACTTATAATATTGTGGTCATAATTGTACCACATTCACTTTTTATCAGAAGACACCAATTCAGTAATTACCGATACAGCTGATAGAAAGTACAGTGGTGCTGTTTCCGTCCGTAAAATTCGTGGTCCTAAACCAACTGGAATAACACCTTGACTTTCCATTGTGGCAACTTCTTCGCTGCTTAAGCCACCTTCAGGGCCAAAGATGGCTAACAATGATTCCCCAATTGTCGTTTGGCGAAGTACCTTAACGAGGGCACTCGTTTCCCCCTGCTTAGCAGATTCTTCCCAGGCAACCAAACGATGGGTAGCCGGATAGCTGTTAAGCAGTTCTTTTAGTGAATCACAGTAGTAAATTTGTGGTTGCACATTGCGGTGTGATTGTTCAGCAGCAGAATTGGCAATTTTCTGGAGTCTTGCCAGCTTCCGGGCTCTTTTATTACCTTGCCAGTGACTAATTGATCGTTCTGCATCGAAAAAGATGATCTGCTGAACACCTACTTCTGTTCCCTTTTGCACAATCATCTCAGGCTTTTCCTTTGTTTTAGGGATTCCACATGCAATTCCAGTATGCACTGGTAGTTCTGGATTTCGCCCTAATGCATGAATAATCGTTGCTGAAACTGTGGGAGCAGTCGATGTTAGTTCAGCCAAGTAGCATTGATGGTCATTAAAGACCAGCTCAAATCGCGTTCCTATTTGTGCACGGAGCACCGTTACAAGGTGGTGACTAATATCATCAGGCAATGTAAAACGTTGATTAGGTACTGCTCTGTTAACAAAATAGTGCTGCATTACTGTTCATCCTCCGTTGGTTTATGAGCAATCATGCCATACCAATCCTTCATCCGCAGCTGTTGGTCAATAATAAAGCCCGCTGCGTGTAACTTATTGCGAACTAACTCGGCCTTATCCTTAATTATTCCCGATACTAAGAAGTGCCCGCCTGGACGAAGATTTTCCATTGCTTGTGGAACTAACGGGACAATGATTTCCGCTAAAATATTGGCCACAATCAAGTCCACTTGCGTATGAATCCCATCCAGTAAACTGTTAACCCCCACTTTGACATCAGAAGCTACCGGATTCAGTGCTAAATTGCGCTTGGCAGAATGAACTGCCACTTCGTCGATATCATAGGCAGCAATATCATCCGCGCCGAGTTGCTTGGCAGCAATGCTCAACACCCCAGACCCTGTACCGACATCAATCATCGACTCACCGCCCCGCACGACGATTTCCAGGGCTTCTAACATCAACCGCGTTGTTGGATGCGTCCCGGTTCCAAAAGCCATTCCTGGGTCAAGAATAATAAGTTTTTCGTCTGGTGACTGGCGTTGATACTTCTCCCATTCAGGGACAATTGTTAAGCGGCTAGTTATTCGTAATGGATGATAATATTTTTGCCAAACCGTTGCCCATTTTTCATCATTAACTTGATCAGCAACAACGGACCCCTCTCCCGGATCCAAATCGAACTGAGCTAATTGCTGAACCCGTTGCTTGATGATCGGCACTAATTCTGGAACAAACGTCTTTTCAGGAAAGTAACCAGTAATTGCGGCGCCAGAGGCCCGATGAGGGATTGTCTTTGGATCAACAATTTCACCGTGTTTGCCAAACCGTCCTGGCTTTAACTTTGCGAAATCGGCAGCATCATCAATCTGCACACCGACCGCCCCTTCATCAGTCAAAATATACGAAACCGCTTCAACTGCCTCATTCGTAGTAATGACCTTAATCGCTGTCCAGCCCATGTATATTCCTCCATCCGTTGTTCAATATGAAAAAGAGACTGAGTTTTACGCTCAGCCCCTTTAATATGCAGCATCACTGTCGCACTTACTCATCACTATTATCATTAGTCGTTTGATCATCTTTTTCAAAGTGACTCTTAAGATAATCAATTAAATCTGCTTCAGTCAAAAAGATTCGTGGATGATGCTGGTGATGCAGACGAACGTCAATTTCATTAATTCGCAGACGTCCCGTCCAAGTGTGGGAGTATCGAATGATTACCCGGTTGTTGAGTTTATGTTTACCAAAACGAAAAACGTATACATGTTGGGGAGTCATCATCGGACGAATGTACTCCTTTTTGTACATCAAATCATGGTCACGCATAAAACGTTTGGTTTGATTCAGCATGGTAATCACCTCCTCCTATTCATAGATTGTTTAGATACAGATATATTTTATCACATGGTTAACAGAGTGCAAAAGGATCCGTTAATGAAAAGTAAACAAAATTTTATTTATTCGATGAATATGTGAATAATTAACACATTCGTGAATTATATCCAAATCTGATAGCAATTTTCACAAGGAATGGTATAATCAATATGTGAGAGAAATCTCAAATTGCATATTCACAGATGAAAGGGAGACTGTTTAATTATGTCTAAGAATCATCAAAAAGTTGTTCTTGTCGGTGACGGTGCCGTTGGTTCAAGTTATGCTTACGCAATGGTTCAACAAGGATTGGCTGAAGAATTAGCCATTGTTGATATCGTTAAGAAGCGTACTGAAGGTGACGCTTTGGACCTTGAAGATGCTACTGTCTTCACTGCCCCAAAGCAAATCTACTCTGCTGATTACGACACTTGCAAGGACGCTGACTTGGTAGTTATCACTGCTGGTGCTCCTCAAAAGCCAGGTGAAACTCGTCTTCAATTGGTTGACAAGAACTTGAAGATCATGAAGTCTGTTGTTGAACCAATCGTTAAGTCTGGTTTCAACGGTATCTTCTTGATTGCCGCTAACCCAGTTGACATCTTAACTTACGCTGTTCAAAAGCTTTCTGGCTTCCCAAAGAACAAGGTTATTGGTTCCGGTACTTCACTGGACTCATCACGTCTTCGTATTGCTTTGGCTAAGTTGTTCCACGTTGACCCACGCGATGTTGCCGCAAACATTGTTGCTGAACACGGTGACTCTGAATTTGCTGCTTACTCAACCGCTACTATTGGTGGTAAGCCATTACTTGACATTGCTAAGGAAAACAATGTTTCAATGGATCAACTTCTTAAGATCGAAGATGACGTTCGTAACAAGGCTTACGAAATCATTAACCGTAAGGGTGCTACCTACTATGGTGTTGCTACCTGCCTGATGCGGATTTCTCGTGCCATCTTACGTGACGAACATGCTGTACTCCCTGTTGGTGCTCCAATGAACGGTGAATACGGTATCAACGACCTTTACATTGGTACTCCTGCAGTTGTTTCTGCAAACGGTATCGACAAGGTTATTGAATTGCCATTAGATGACCGTGAAAAGAAGGCCATGGATGCTTCTGCAGCTGCCCTTGAAAAGGTTGCTAAGGATGGTATGGCTAAGCTTCAAAACAACTAATTTACTTTAGTTGTTATAGCAAAAAGAGACCGGCTTGTCGCCGATCTCTTTTTTATTTTAAAAATTACTTGTTGAATTCAGCATTGTATTCCTTCTTGGCATTAGGCAATGCAAACGTATTTTCATACAGGTACTTCTTGGTTAACTTTTCTAAGTAACCGTCATTATAAAGCTTCTGAATTTCCTTATTAAGATCTTTAGTCAGCTTCTTGTTTTGACTGCTCTTGTGAACTAACAAGTAGGCAGACCGTTGATCAATGGACTTTGAAGCGGTTAGCTTTTTACCATTTTTGGAATTAGCGACTTGCTTGTAAGCAGCATATGGATATAAAGCAACATCATACTTACCATTGGCTACTTGAGCTAGGGCATCCGCGGATGATTGGTCACCGATGGCCTTTAAGTTAACTTTCTTACTGTGGGAATTGTTGTAATCCTGTAAAACACTGTAACGGGCATCATCAGTAGAAACTGGTACTAATTTGAGGTTCTTCTTAGCAACTTCATTCAACGAAGCAGCTTTCTTACCGTTCTTCCGATAAACCAGTCGCAAATCATCGAGTCCCACTGCACGAGTGTGGTAGTAAGTTTGAAAACGTTGTTTGTTATACCACGAGTTGTTTAAGGCAATGTCGTACTTACCACTTTGTAGTCCGGAAAAAACCGCATTTTGTGAAGTAAAGGTTGTCTTAAACTTGTATTGAGGAAGGTCATGATCAATTTTCTTAATTAATTCACCATAGTAACCTTCCGGACCGTGGTCGGTGTTTACGATATAAGCTGGATTACCGTTAGGAGCAGCTACATTCACGGTTTTAGCCGCATGGACTGTTCCCCCAGCTGACACAACCGTCGCCGCGACGAGACCGGCTAATGATAAACGAGTAAATAATTTAGTTAATTTCATAATACAATTCCTTTCTGCTCCTATTGAGCAATGACGTAACGTTGTCGCAACCGTGCTTCAATTAACCGCAGGATTCGTGCAAAGATCCAGCACAAGATGATGTAGATAACGAGAGCATCAGTGTAAGTTTCTAGGTACTTAAAGCCAATTGAGGAAATAATATTAGCTTGTCCCATAATTTCGACCAACCCAATGTTATAAACAAGGGCGGTATCCTTGATTAAATCAAGAAAAATATTTGTGAAGTTCGGAATCAGGTTTACAGTCAACTGGGGAATCACAATTTGAGTAATTCCCTTAACCGGACTCATCCCCACTGTCAGGGCAGCTTCATACTGACCAGGATCAACAGCATGGTATGCTGCGCGAATACTTTCCGAAAGATTGGCCATGGCATTCAATCCATAGGCCGAGAAGGCAATTACAATTGCCGGCAAACCATCAGGATTAGTATTCCATCCCCACCCTTTCATCAAAACTAGCAACTGTGGCAGACCATAATAAACGACGTATAGCTGAACCAGGATGGGAGTTCCCCGAATAAAGGAAACCAGGACAGCCAAGACTTGCGATAATCCGGGAATCTTCTTTTCCCGTGCAATGACCACTAAGATTGCGAGCAAGAGGCCAATGATCGTAGCACCAAACGTGATCAACAATGTGAGGGGAGTGGCTGCCAGAATCTGACTAAATGAATCACGAGCAAAATTAATATCAAACATTGAACTCCACCTCCCTAAATCATTTGCCGGTAACGACGGCGGATCAAACGGAACAAGGCTTCAATCACGAGAACCAGTAGCCAGTAAGTTAAAGCCAGCAGGACAAAAATCTGTAACTGATGGAGGCCTGCTGTCTGGTTGGAAAGATTTGAGGCTTGGTTATACAAATCATAAAGACCGATAACATACACTAATGAAGTTGCTTTGACCAACCCAACAACTAGATTCTCAATATTCGGCAAGGCAATCATTGCTGCCTGGGGAATGATGATTTGCCAGAAAGTTGTCCGATCGGGCATTCCAACTGACCGCGCTGCTTCTATTTGACCGCGATCAACTGAAAGATATGCACTTCGGAAAGCTTCGGATAAATATCCACTCCAGCCCAGAGTGAGTCCCAGAACCCCAAACGTCATTCTGGTCCAATGGTCGATGTCAATACCAATTGCCTTCAACAAGACTGGTAGTCCATAATAGGCCATCAGTAGCATCAACAGCGGTGGTGTCCCCCGAACCAAGTTGAGGTAGACCGTGGCAATTCCCCGGGCAAACCTATTCTTTCGTAAGTCAAGCCAAGTCAGTGCCAATCCTAAGATAGTGGCAAAGATGAATGACCAAATCAGGAGTGTCAAGGTATTGGGAAAGCCACGCCAAATTACTGATAGGATCTTTTGGCTATTCATTTTTGATGACCCTCCTTTATTAATAGTTATCTGCTAAGGCATTCAAGAATTGCTTGGTACGTTGCTTTTGGGGATGATCAAAGATGTCGGCAGGTTTGCCAATCTCCTGAATTTGACCATCTGCAAAGAACGCCACCCGACTAGCAACATTGCGGGCAAACCACATTTGGTGAGTAACCACGACCATTGTTTGCCCATTTTCAGCTAAGCGCTGCATATCTTTCAGAACCGTCCCCACCAACTCAGGATCCAAAGCACTAGTTGGTTCATCGAACAGGACCACTTCTGGTTTCAAAACCGTCGCCCGCGCAATTCCAATTCGTTGCTGCTGACCACCAGACAGTTGGGTTGGAAAATAGTGCCGACGATCATACAAGCCCAAGTTCTTTAATGCTTGTGCGGCCTTCTGATTGGCAGTTTTAGCATCCACCCCATGTCCATAAATCAATCCTTCCGCAATGTTCTGTTGAGCGGTCTTATTTTTAAAGAGGTTATAATTTTGGAAGACCATCGCGGTATGACGACGAACCCACTGGACTTGTTGTTTACTAGGTTTACCCAGGTCGATCGTCTGATCAGCAAAGTGCATCGTTCCTGAATCAGCATGTTCTAAGAAATTTAAGTTGCGCAATAAAGTAGTTTTTCCGGAACCAGATGGCCCAATGATAACAAGTACCTCGCCCTGGTGAATTTGAAGGTCAACGCCATCTAACACCTGGTGACCATTAAATTGTTTTTGTAAATCTTTGACTTCTAGTAACATCTTGATAACCCCTTCTTAGATTTGATGAGCAGCCTCAATGGCCCAATTAAGGCGCTGGTATGAAATATCACGTGGTACCGTGCAGTCAGCACCAAGCAGAACTCCTTTCTTCCCAACTTCACTAATGAGGCGGTGGACCTCATCTTGAATCTGTTGTTTTGTTCCAGTATACAGAAGGCCTTTAACACTATTATCAAAGCCACCAAGGACAGGACGGTCATTAAAAAGCTTCTTCCCTTCAGCTAAGGTATAGTGATCAACCCCTGTTGCCCAGTTAATAACCTGCAAGGAATAATCCTTGAACCAGGATAATTCGTTTGTCGCCCCATCAAAGCCACAGATATGAAGGATGTTCAGTGGTGAAACGGCATTAATAGCGGTTTGCACTTCCATATCGATTGGCTCCATTACTTGTTCGAAAAAGTGATGATTATTAACTCGTGAATCTTGAATGGACTGGGTACTGTAGTAGATTCCATCAATCTTAGTATTGGCCATCAAAACCGTGACAAGCGTTTTCAAGTCCGCAGCCATTTGTTTAAGCACCGCAACGACGACCTGAGGATGTTTTTCGTAAAGGTCAGCAAAGCGATGGTCACCAGTTGTCAACGGTTCAATGTAGTGTTCAAACAGTGCCCATTTGAATAAAATTAATGGCGAAAACATCGTGATGAACACCGGACGATCACCAACAATAACTTGTTGCTGGCGGGCCAATTCAACTTGACCGGTAATCCATGGATCATCAGTAGTCAATGGTTGCAAGTTAACCAATTGATCCGGATCTAATGGGTTGTCCACACCGCGGAAAGGATATGGGAAGTAGCCGTCCAACATCGTTTTTGCAAAGTCAACGTGAACCTTATCATAGTAATCCTGGTGACCCTTCAAATTTGTTTGAACCACTGCTGGTTTTACGGCCGCGTCTGTAAATTCATTGTCAGCAAAGTGCCGCCAGAAAGATACCGGCACATGCTTAGGGGTTTGGTTATGTAATGCGGCCAAAACTTCTTGTCTATCTAATACCATATTTACTCCACTCCTCCATTTCTAAGTACACAAAAAGGGCAACGAATCACTAACATGATCCGTTGCCCTATCATTTTTGATAGAAGATGTCGTTCTACTGGGTACGATCAATCAATCCCAAAAGAACGGCCAACTGAACCCATGTCAGTATGTCCGCTATTCATAATTGATTGACAACAACACATTGAATAAGTTTGTAACATGAGTTCACCTTCTTTTTCGTTTTCTTGAGTACATTTGTAAATATATCATCTTGCTTATTTTTTGTCAATAACAAATTTATAATGATTTTCTAATTTTGTGCTAATTATGCTTTATAAGAGCATAAAAAATCACTTTCCCATTTACTAGGAAAGTGATCAAATTTGTTATTCAGGGAAAACTACTCAATGAATCGCCCTAGTTTTGTTAAACAGAATGGCGAGAATGCTGTAATATCAACGCTTATTTATCGTCGACTTCTTCGTCAGTCTTCAAAACGGCCATGAAGGCTTCTTGGGGAATATCAACCTTACCAACGGCTTTCATCCGTTTTTTACCACGCTTCTGCTTCTCCAGTAGCTTAGCACGCCGATCAGGGTCCCCAGTGTGGATCCGCGCAGTAACATCCTTCCGGTAAGCCTTAATGTTGGTCCGAGAAATAATCTTCGAACCAATGGCGGCCTGAATAGGAATTTCAAAGTTTTGTCGCGGAATAATCTTTTTCAGTTTAGAAGTGATATCCCGCGCACGCTCCGCCGCAAAATCACGGTGGGCAATGAAACTGAGGGCATCGACCTTGTCACCATTCAGTAAAATATCGATCTTGACGAGGTCACTTGGCCGGTAGTCATCAATTTCGTAGTCCAGGGAGGCATAACCACGCGTCGATGACTTCAGTTTATCAAAAAAGTCAAAAATAATTTCAGACAACGGAATATGGTAAATCACGTTCACCCGTGTGTCACTTAAGTATTCCATTGTGTCGAACTGGCCACGTTTCCGCTGGCATAATTCCATCACTGGCCCCACGTAATCATTTGGCACCATGATAGAGGCCTTAACGAATGGTTCTTTAATGTCCTTAATAGATGATGCATCAGGCATTTCGGCTGGGTTTTCAACGTCCTTGACACTGCCATCATGAAGGTCAACATGATAAGTAACCGATGGCGCTGTCGTAATCAAGTCCAGGTTAAATTCTCGCTCTAACCGCTCTTGAACAACATCCATGTGCAAAAGGCCGAGGAATCCACAACGAAAACCGAACCCTAATGCTTGTGACGATTCCGGTTCAAATGTCAACGCCGCATCATTCAACTGTAATTTTTCCAGGGCATCCCGTAAGTCATTGAACTTGGCATTATCGGTGGGATAAAGCCCTGCATAAACCATTGGGGTCATTTGACGGTAACCTTCCAGTGGCTTACCGGTTGGGTGATCAGCATTAGTGACCGTATCACCGACCCGCGTATCCTTAATGTCCTTGATGCTGGCAGTGATATAACCAACATCCCCGGCCATCAAGACGTCCCGCGCCAATGGTTTTGGTGAGTTGATCCCAACTTCAGCCACTTCATATTCGGTGCCGGAGTTCATCAGGCGAATGTGGTCACCCTTTTTCACGGTTCCCTCAAAAACCCGCACACTGAGCACAACCCCTCGGTAATCATCGTACTTTGAATCAAAGATCAATGCTTTGAGAGGGGCAGTTAAGTCACCAGTTGGTGCTGGGACATCCTTAACGATGCGTTCGAGGACCTTATCTACCCCTAGCCCTGTCTTCGCACTCACATCCACGGCATCTTCAGTATCGAGACCAATCTCATCTTCAATCTGCTTCTTAGTACCTTCCGGATCAGCCGATGGCAAATCAATTTTATTGATCACTGGCAGAATCTCCAAATCATTATCAAGTGCCAGGTAGGTATTGGCCAGCGTCTGAGCTTCGACCCCTTGTGAAGCATCGACGACAAGCAAAGCGCCTTCACAAGCAGCAAGTGAACGTGAAACTTCATATGAAAAGTCCACATGACCTGGGGTATCAATTAAGTGGAAAATGTAATCCTGCCCATCCTTGGCATGGTAGGTCAAAGCAACCGCATTCAACTTAATAGTAATTCCCCGTTCTCGTTCCAGGGGCATATCATCTAAGACTTGGTTTTTCATCTCCCGCTTACTAATCGTATCCGTCATTTCAAGGATCCGGTCAGCCAGTGTCGACTTACCATGGTCAATATGAGCGACAATGGAAAAGTTACGGATATGTTTTTGACGTTCTTTCATTTCGTCTAAACTCATTGTCATTGTTATCTACTCACTACTTTCTACCAAAATACTACGTCTAGTATACCAAAGACCCCTCACCGATGGAAAAGGGAATCCCTAATTAGCCACCAAAATGACCCCTAGCGTCGCAGAAATGCTAACGCTAGAGGTCATCAATTATTAGTACTAAATTGAAGTGTACAAACTCGGTTTATTTATCTTCAAAGGCATCACGGAGTTTATCCAAGACGGACTTTTTAACACCCTTGACATCCTCACCGGAAGCTGCGGCAAAGGCCATCATAGCTTCCCGTTGCCGTTTATTAAGGCTCTTTGGTGTCCGAACATGAACAGTCACATGTTCATCACCATTACCGCTACCGTTCAAGTGTGGAACACCCTTGCCCCGCAACCGGAAGTTCGTTTCAGACTGTGTGCCGGCTGGAATCTTCAAGTCAACGTCACCATGAACCGTCTTAACCTTGACTTGATCACCAAGAGCAGCTTGAGCAAATGAAATGTCTTGATCGACATAAATTGTGGAGCCATCACGACGGAATTCACGGCTCGGCGTAACGCGGAAGATGATGTAAAGGTCACCAGCGGGGCCACCATTAGCACCTGCATCCCCTTGGTGTTGAAGACGCATTTGTTGCCCATCATCAACACCAGCAGGAATCTTAACTTCCAGTTCATGCTTTTCGTGAATATGACCGGATCCGTGGCAGGTCGTGCACCGGTCTTCTGGCTTGAGGATCTTACCAGAGCCATTACATTCTGGACAAGTTGTTTGGGTTTGAATGTTCCCCAACGGTGTTTGCCGAACAGAGGTGATAAACCCCCGGCCACCACAACGTGAACAAGTAACTGGTGCTTTGCCAGGCTTAGCTCCTGTGCCGTGACAGGTTTTACATTCAGCATCACGGTCATACTTAATGGTTGTCGTCTTACCAAAAATAGCGTCCATAAATTTCAAAGTCATGGTGTATTGAAGGTCACGACCTTGACGTGGAGCTGTTGGATCAGCCTGACGACGTTGACCGCCGCCAAAGAACTGACTGAAGATGTCGTCAAAGCCACCCGCACCAAAACCTTGTGAGAAGCCTTGACCCTGACCAAATCCGCCAAAGCCTTGACCACCTGAACCCTGTGGACCAGCAGAGCCAAATTGATCATATTGAGCACGCTTTTGCTTGTCGTGCAAAACTTCGTAAGCTTCATTAATCTTCTTAAACTTCTCTTCTGCACCTGGTGCATGGTTGACATCAGGGTGGTACTTGGCTGCTAAACGCCGGTAAGCATGATTAATATCACTATCAGAAGCGTCTTTGGAAACTCCTAGAATGTCGTAATAACTTTCTTCTGCCATATGGATCCCCCATAAATAAATTCTTGTTTAGTTATAACATATTTTGATGTTCAAGAATAGAACGCGACATTATAACTAATAACACGCTAGTTGATAAGAAAAGCCTATGACATCACTTGTCACAGGCTTTTACTTATTAATCTCTAACCTGTATGCGCGCTAGTTTACTTCTTATCATCTGGGGTAACATCTTTGAAGTCGCCATCAACAGTATTACCATCATTGCCGGAATTACCATTGTTGTCGTTGTTGCCACCAGCATTGTTGTTACCAGCTGCACCGGCTTGACCGCCTTGAGCACCTTGAGCACCTTGAGCCTTTTGGTAAAGCTTGACACTCAGGTCCTGAATAACCTTGTTCAAAGCATCCTTCTTGGCCTTCATATCATCAAGGTTGCCACTTTCTTTAGCCTTCTTCAATGCGTCACGAGCATCTTCAGCCTTCTTGATATCTTCTTCAGGAACCTTGCCCTTAACTTCCTTCAAAGTCTTGTCAACTTGGAAGAGTTCTTGGTCAACTTCGTTCTTCAAGTCAACTTCAGCCTTCTTCTTCTTGTCGGCTTCGGCATGTTCTTCGGCATCCTTCTTCATCCGTTCAATTTCGGCGTCGGACAAACCGGAGTTAGACTTGATAACGATCTTTTGTTCCTTACCAGTTCCCATATCCTTAGCGGAAACGTTAACAATCCCGTTCTTGTCGATATCGAAGGTAACCTTAATTTGAGGCACACCACGAGGAGCAGCAGGAATGTCAGTCAGTTGGAAGTTCCCTAATGTCTTATTATCAGCTGCCATTGGACGTTCACCCTGGAGAACGTGAATATCAACAGCAGATTGATTATCAGCGGCAGTAGAGAAGATTTGACTCTTTGAAGTTGGAATCGTCGTGTTCCGATCAATCAACTTGGTGAAGACACCACCCATGGTTTCGATACCAAGAGAAAGTGGCGTAACATCAAGCAAAACAACATCCTTAACATCACCGGTCAGAACCCCACCTTGGATAGCAGCACCAAGTGCAACCGCTTCATCTGGGTTAATTGAGTGGTTAGGTTCCTTGCCAGTTAATTCCTTAACCATTTCTTGGACGGCAGGAATACGAGTTGAACCACCATTGAGAATAACTTCATCAATGTCATCGAATGATAAGTCAGCATCCTTCAATGCGTTCAAAACTGGTTGCTTCGTCCGCTCAACTAAGTCATTAGTCAGTTGGTTAAATTGAGCACGCGTCAACGTCTTTTCCAAGTGCAGAGGGCCTTCATCACCAGAAGCAATGAATGGTAGGCTGATTTGAGCTTCTTGAACACCAGACAAATCCTTCTTAGCCTTTTCTGCGGCGTCCTTCAAACGTTGTAATGCCATCTTATCTTTGGACAGATCAATCCCATGTTCTTGTTTGAAGCCATCGATCAACCAATCCATGATCTTTTGGTCAAAGTCATCCCCACCAAGGTGAGTATCACCGTTAGTTGAGAGAACTTGGAAGACCCCGTCACCTAATTCTAGGATGGAAACATCGAAAGTCCCACCACCAAGGTCGTAAACCAGGATCTTTTCATCCTTGTCCTTCTTGTCCAAACCATAGGCCAGTGATGAAGCCGTTGGTTCGTTGATGATCCGCTTAACATCCAGGCCAGCGATCTTACCAGCATCCTTAGTAGCTTGACGTTGAGCATCATTAAAGTATGCAGGAACAGTGATAACCGCCTTGTCAACAGTATCACCAATGTAGTCTTCAGCATACTTCTTCAGGTATTGAAGAATCATTGCTGAAATTTCTTGTGGAGTGTACTTTTTACCATCAACTTCAACAGTGTATCCGGCTTCACCCATGTGACTCTTAATTGATGAAATAGTGTTTGGATTGGTAATAGCTTGCCGCTTAGCAACTTCACCAACTTGAGTTTCACCATTCTTAAATGCAACAACAGATGGAGTTGTCCGACTACCTTCTGGATTGGTAATAATCTTTGGTTCCTTACCTTCCATTACGGCAACCGCTGAGTTAGTAGTACCTAAATCAATACCAATAATTTTGTTACTTGCCATGTTTTCTTCCCTCTTTATAATTTGATATCTAATTTATTGTGTCACAACAACCATTGATGGCCGTAAAACACGATCTTTTAGCTGATAACCAGCTTGCAACACCTTTGCAACTGTATCTGGCTTTTGATCACCCTGCACCGGAACAGTCTGAACTGCCTGGTGAAGGTTCGGATCAAAGGGTTTACCTTCAGCCTCAATCTCAGTAATGCCATGATCCTTCAATGCTGCCACTAAGTGATCATGGGTCATTTGAATTCCCTTCATCAATTGTTTGCCGTTATCATCGGTCACTTTGATCTGGAGGGCTCGCTTAAGATTGTCTAACACTGGTAAGATGGACTTTGCTAAATCTTGTCCATCATATTTCAAAATTTGAGCACGTTCTTTATTAAAACGTGTTGTCATATTTTGAATTTCTGCTTCTGCCCGCAAGTACTGGTCATCTTTGTCATCAAGCTTTTTTTGCAAGTCAGCCACCTGTTTTTGAAGTTGCTCTTCTTTTGATGGTGCCTTTGCTTTCTTGGCAGTAGCCTTTTGGTGCCCCGTCGTTTGCTTTGCTTGACTAGTTTGTTGCTTTTGTGAGTCAGCAGACTTTGCATCTTCCTTCTTAGCCACTATCTTCGCCTCCTATGAATCATAAAAATGACGATAATAACCTAACAATCGTTTTGCTAACTCCTGACGAAAGGCATTAACAATCCCAATCGTCCGCGAATATGGCATCCTCGTTGGACCGAGCACCGCAATGATGCCCTTACCATATTGATCAACGTCATAAGTAGCAGTGATTAAACTATAATCATCCAATACTTGATTATCCGCAATTTCGTTACCTATCCGGACATGAACACCACCGTCAGGCTTGGAATCTGCATCTAACAGATGTGATAAACTATCACTTTGATCCAATAAACGGTAAATTGTTTGCAGGTCATGTGGATCCTGGTGATCAGAAAAGCCCAACAGGTTTAACCGACCGCCAACATAGAAACGATCCCGGGCAGCATTCTTCAGGACACTGTCAAAGATATCCAGGAATCCTTCGGGGCTTTCCAGATAGTGCGTAACCTTAATCGGAATATCGGTATTGAGCCGCTTTACAACCTCAGACAACTCATGACCAACTAACTGGTCATTAATCAGCCGAACAACTGACTCAATTGCCTCAGTATCAACATTCCGTGGAAGTGTGAACGATTGACTCTCCACATTACCAGAATCAGTCACGAGGATCGCGATGACTTTTTGGTCTCCTAATGGAACCAAACGGAATCCACTAAGTCGCACATCTGCCTGCTCAGGCTTTAGTGCAAAGGCAGTGTATGAAGTCAAGTTGGAAAGAATATCAGCTGAATGAGAAACAATTTCATCAATCTTCTGGTAGTTATCCCCTAACGAATTCTGAATGACTAACAGGTCATTATCCGTCACTGCTGACGGATCTAGGAGATGGTCAACGTAATAGCGGTACCCCTTTTTCGAAGGCACCCGTCCTGACGAAGAATGCTGTTTATTAATCAAACCATTCTTTTCCAAGACAACCATCTCGTTACGAACAGTCGCGGAGCTAACCTTGAATGGCAATTTTTCCACCAAGTGCTTCGAGCCGACTGGTTGACCTGTTGACGTGTATTGACGTACAATCGCTTGCAGGATCTTCTTTTGACGCTGTGTTAGCATTATTATCACTTCCTTTTAGCACTCTAATAGTCCAAGTGCTAAACACACTGTATAATATACCAATCAGTGTCCTAAAAGTCAAGAAATGTCAAAGTTATTTTCAAGGAGATTATTCCATGAAGCATAAACAGCATCGTTACGTACAACCACACAATGTTCGTGAAGCAATGGAGCTCATTCAAAAGTTATTTAATCAGTATCGCAATGCCCCACTCACCCGCGAGCTATTAGATTACCATAATAACTTAGTCCACCGCTTAAACGATGATATTCATGATGCAGCTGTTAAGGAAGGCAACCCAAAGCAACTAGAACAATTGGAAAATATGGCTGATGTGATGCGGCGGTGGGTCAGCATTCGCTTATCAGGGAGCCCCTTCGAAGCCAAGATGCGTCATTTTAAATTGTATTCCGATGGTGGAACTAAATTTAAACGTAAAGTTCATAAAATCAAGGGATCTGGCAATTACCGAGCCAGTCGTCATTAAATGAAAATAGGACCAGGATATTTATTTAAGCAAACATCCTGGTCCTGTTTTTATTTAACAATTTGATGATCAATCACTGGTAAATGAGCAAGACACTTCTCCGAATCAATTTGATCTTGTTTCAATTGGGCAACAAGTCCGTTAGCATCATTAAACTTTACTTCGCCACGTAGTTTAGTAATCCAGCGAACTTGGACTGCTTCACCGTATATCATTTCATGAAAATTAAACAAATTGATCTCTAAGGTCTTGTGGCGGGCTTTGCCAAAAGTAATGTTATAACCAACACTAGCCATTCCGCCGATCCATGGACCATCAGATATCTTTAACTGGACAACATAAACTCCCACTGCGGGAATCCACTGGTGACACGGCCACTCAATATTGGCGGTCGGAAAGCCCAATGTACGACCCCGTGCTAAACCATGTACTACTAAACCGGTCGTAACGTAATAATATCCTAACTGTTGATTGGCTTCTGCAATTTGTCCTTTGTCCAATAAGTGCCGAATAGCAGTCGAACCGACCTTCTGACCAGCCTTCGTTGTGTACTTTGGAACCGTCACAACATCAAACCGCCCGCGTGCATATCCCGGTAATTTTTGCATGTTAGCAACGTCTTTATGTCCATAAGTATGATCAAACCCGGCAACTACGACTTGCGGATGAAGGGCCATCAGAAAATCATCAACAAAAGATTGCGGTGACAGTGCGGCAAATTGGGAAGTAAAGCTCATCAAATATACACGATCAACCCCCAATTGCGTTAGTAAATCCATCTTCCGACGAAGCAATGACAAGTAGCGATAACCACCGGGATATTCTTGGTAAACAATCCCCGGGGCATGGTCATATGTAAGAACAGCTAATGGCAAATGCCGCTTATTAGCTTCCTTTTGTCCCTGCAAAATAACCTGCTGGTGACCACGATGAACACCATCAAAGAAACCCATTGCTAACACAACTGGTTCATTAGGGATCTTGTTTTGTTTAAGGGGATAGTGTAGCCGAATCACTTCCATCGTGATGACCTCCTAATTCAATCGCAGCATTGTTTGAGGCTTGTAATTTTGTCCATCTGCATCGATATGGTAAATCGCCTTAACCTGATTATTATATACCAATGCAACGGTTTCAGCATTAGTGTCCAATTCGCTACTCTTAAACCAGGAACCATGTTGCATATAGTGCCACTGGTCAGTGGTAAGAACCACATGCGGATAATCACTAAAAACCGCATCCAACGGGAAAATCAACTTGGACAGACTTTGGCTGGCTAAGGCATTTTGAACATCATCTAGGCTGAGTGTATCTTCTAATGTAAAACCGCCACTCTTAATTCGCGTCAGAGAACTCATTGTCCCCGGGAAACCCAGTTGGCGGGCCAAAGCAACCACAAGGGTCCGAATATAAGTTCCCTTGCCACAGGCAACACGAAAAGTAACCCGCTGGCTCTGAGTTTTCTCATCAAACTTTGTCCGCAATAACTGAAATGAATCTACTTGGACGGTCCGCACTGGTCGTTCAACAGTTTCACCGGCACGGGCATATTCATATAAACGCTTGCCATGAACCTTCACCGCTGAATACATAGGTGGTTGTTGCCGAACTTGACCAGTCAATTTATTCATTGCATCTTGAATAGTAGTATTTGTAATAGCATGTGAAACCTTTGCGGTTTCAATCACTGCCCCATCAAGGTCTTCAGTTTCAGTAGCTTTACCAATTAATAATTCCCCCTGGTAGACTTTTCCAGAAGCCATCAAGTATGGCACAACTTTTGTCGCGGCACCAACGCAAATGGGTAAGACACCATCGACCGAAGGATCAAGGGTCCCAGAATGACCGATTTTCTTTGTTTTTAAAAGATTACGTAAACGGCGAATACAGTCAAAGCTAGTCATCCCGCGCTCTTTATACAAAGGAATAATTCCATCCATGTTAATCCTCCTATAAAAACGGGGTTGTGGTTTTAGTCACCATAACCCCGTTTCTTATTACTTTTCTTGCTGATGAAGTTGATTGATTAATTGGTCAATCCGACTACCATAAGCAATCGACTTATCTCGTTCAAATTTAATCTCGGGAGTCTTAAAGATATTCAACCGTGCACCCAATTCACTCCGAATTAAGCCAGTCGCTTTATCTAAGCCTGCTTGAGTCTTTTCACCATCTGATGCTTTATCAGACAGGATGGTGTAATAAATAGTTGCTTGTTGGAGATCACCGGTAACATCAACCCCCGTAATCGTAACCCCTTGAACTCGCGGGTCACGGACCCGTTTCAAGAGAATATCGTCAACCTCTCGCTGGATTTCACCAGCTAAACGGTCAACACGATAACGCTTGTTAACCATGGAATATCACCTCAGTTTACTTAACTGGAACTTCTTTCATTTGATAAGCTTCAATAACATCTTTTTCTTTGATATCATTGTAGTTTTCAATTGTCAATCCACATTCGAAGCCGGCCTTAACTTCCTTAACGTCGTCTTTGAACCGCTTTAAACTACCCAGTTCACCTTCGTAAACAACAACACCGTCACGGACCAGGCGTACCTTCGAATCACGAGTGATTTTACCAGTAGTTACCATTCCACCAGCGATAGTACCGACTTTAGAAGCTTTGTAAAGCTGACGAACTTCAACCTGACCAATCGTTTCTTCTTTGTAGACTGGTTCAAGCATCCCCTTCATTGCCTTCTCAACTTCGTCAATCGCATTGTAAATAACCCGGTGCAGACGAATGTCAATGTTCGTGGAGTCAGCTAATGATTGAGCAGACGGTGTTGGCCGAACGTTAAACCCAATAATAACGGCATTTGATGCCTCAGCCAATGTGACATCTGATTCATTAATGGCACCAACTGCTTGGTGAATAATGTCAACCCGAACACCGTCAACCTTGATCTTCTGCAGGCTTTGACTCAGGGCTTCTACCGACCCTTGAACATCGGCCTTAATGATCAATGGCAAGGTCTTCATTTGGCCTTCCTTCATTGTTGCAAACAAGTTATCAAGGGTAACATGTGAAGTCCGCTTCCATTCTTCCTCTTGCGCGTGTTCAGCACGCTTTTCACCAGCAGCCCGGGCGGTCTTTTCATCATCAAAGACAACGAACCGATCCCCGGCTTCTGGAACAGCATTTAGACCCGTAATTTCGACAGGTGTTGATGGAGTAGCTTCTTTGATCCGTCGACCATTTTCGTTCGTCATAGTCCGAACACGACCATAAGTATTACCAACAACGATTGGGTCACCGACATGCAATGTCCCCTGTTGTACTAAGACAGTTGCAACGGAGCCTTTTCCTTGATCCAGACGAGCTTCAACAACGGAACCAGCACCATTTTGATCGGGGTTAGCCTTCAATTCCATCATTTCAGCCTGCAATTGGATCATATCCAATAATTCGTCAATATTCTTACCGAACTTAGCAGAAATGTTGACAAAGATGGTATCGCCACCCCAGTCTTCAGGAATTAAGTTATACTTAGCCAGTTCTTCAACCACTCGTTCAGGGTTAGCACCTGGCTTATCAATCTTGTTAACAGCAACAATGATTGGTGTCTTTGCTGCTTGAGCATGGTGAATGGCTTCAACTGTTTGTGGCATAACACCATCATCAGCCGCGACAACTAAGACCGTAATATCAGTAATGTTAGCACCCCGTGCACGCATTTCAGTAAAGGCAGCGTGTCCTGGAGTATCCAAGAAGGTAATCAAATTGTCTTTGTAGTGAACCTGGTAAGCACCAATTTCCTGAGTAATCCCACCAGCTTCATGCTCAGTGATGTGGGAGTGACGAAGTTTGTCCAGCAGGGTCGTCTTACCATGGTCAACGTGACCCATAACTGTAACGACTGGTGGCCGCGAAACGAGGTGGTCGGTGTTCTTTTCTTCGTCTTCAAACATCTTATCGATATCTGAAACATCGACTTCAACCTTTTCCTTAGCATCGATACCGTAATCAGTGGCCAATAACTCAATTGTGTCCTTATCAAGGGATTGGTTTTGATTAATCATGACCCCAAGCATAAAGAGCTTCTTAATAATTTCAGCCGGTGAACGGTGCAAAATCTTACCTAAATCTTGCGCATTCATTCCTTCAGTGTACTCTAACACCTCTGGTAACGGCCGGTCTTTTCGTTGAGTTGGCTGCTTTTGCTTGACTTCACGCAAGCGATTATTACCCTTGTTGTGCTTCTTATTCCGCTTCTTATTTTTCTTGTTGAAACGGTTACGACCGTTATGATCGTTATTATTTAAGCTGCCACCAAAACGGCCATTATGGTTCTGGTTATTCCGTTGCTGGTTACCATGTTGCTTGTGGCCTTGCTTTTGGTGATTGTCGTTTTGAACAGTTTTTTTAGCATTGTCATTGTTATGGCGTTGCTCATGCTTGTGTTCATCACGTTGCACTTTAGCAGTCTTTTTACCATCACGTTTTTGCTGATTCTTGCGGTGGCCCTCATTCTTTTGACCGTGTTGTTGGCCTTTGACTGGTTCTTTACCAGCTTTTTTTGACTGGCCATTGTTACCCTTCGCAACTTGACGCAGTTTTTGTGCTTGTTCAGGG
The DNA here is from genome assembly GCF_001436045.1 of Limosilactobacillus frumenti DSM 13145. Classification (GTDB taxonomy): domain Bacteria; phylum Bacillota; class Bacilli; order Lactobacillales; family Lactobacillaceae; genus Limosilactobacillus; species Limosilactobacillus frumenti. The sequence goes on along the minus strand of NZ_AZER01000016.1, from coordinate 61,010 downwards.
GTTACAGATGACATGTGACTCTTAATCTGCATCCCTTGTTGGTTGGCCACTTTAACCAGGTCTTTACTTGGCATCTTTAATTCTTTTGCCAGTTCATAAATTCGTTCTTTGGCCATGTGTTCACTCTCCTTAATCCATTGCTAATAATTCCTCAAACTTTCTTGCAAATCCAGATTGGGTAATTCCAATAACTGTTCTTGATTGCCCGATCGCCTGACTTAACTCCAACTTTGTAAACGACTGATTTAACGGCACATTATAGTATGCACACTTATCGTTGAATTTTTTGCTGGTCGCTGAACCAGCATCTTGAGCTAAAAAGACTAACCGGACTGATTGAGTTTGAATTGCTTTTAATACGGTTGCTTCCCCACTAACAACTTTTTGGGCACGTCTGGCTATCCCCAAAAGGTTCATCGTTTGGCGTTTATTTTTGATCATTACCAAATAATGCTTGACGTGCTTGAAGGTGGTCAGTGTATTGAATCAGTTCATCATAAAATGAATCATCCAATTTAACGTGAAATGCTTTTTCAAAGGTCTTTTCGGCCTTTGCTCGTTTAGCAATTTCTACATCAACGGCGATGTAAGCACCACGACCTGACTTTTTACCAGTTGGGTCAATGGATACTTCACCTTCCTTATTTTTAACAACTCGAATTAATTGCCGCTTTGGCATCATTTCGCCAGTGACGATGTCTTTTCGCATCGGTACTTTTCTCTTTTTCATCTTTTCACCCCGTTGCTAATTATTAATCTTCACTCGTGTTTTCAACTTCATCATCTGAAGTATCAGTAGCGTCATCATCGACTGAATTATCCAGATCTTCCATTTCTGATTCTGACTTAATATCAATCTTGTACTTGGTCAAACGAGCAGCAAGGCGGGCGTTTTGACCGCGCTTACCAATGGCTAAGGAAAGTTGATTATCAGGAACAACTACGGTTGCGGAACGCTCTGGTTCAATGGTTTCGCCAGTTTCTTCATCAACAGTTGGTTCACCAGGATCATTGAAAATAACGTCTAATACTTCCGCAGGATTCAAAGCATTAGCGATAAATTCTGCCGGATCCTTAACGTATTCCACAATGTCCATATTCTCGCCGTCTAGTTCATTAACAATTGCTTGCACACGTGAACCCCGTGGACCAACGCAAGTCCCGACTGGATCAACGTTTGGATCATTGGAGTAAACAGCAACCTTCGCACGATCGCCGGCTTCACGGGCAATATTTTCAATGAGTACTGTTCCATCCTTGATTTCAGGAACTTCACGTTCAAACAACCGTTTTAACAGTTCTGGCGCAGTCCGAGAAACAAAGATTTGTGGACCGTGACGGTCATCATTAACCTTGGAAACATAAACCTGAATGCGGTCATGAATGTGGTAGTGCTCATTTGGCATCTTGTCACGGAAGCCCATAGCTCCTTCTACGCCATCACCAAGATCAACCCACGTGAAGCGTTTGTCTTCCCGTGAAACTTCACCAGTGATGATTTCATTTTCATAGGTCTTGTACTTGTCGTAAATAATTTTGCGTTCTTCTTCACGTAACCGTTGCATTACAACTTGTTTAGCAGTTTGGGCAGCGATTCGACCAAAGTCGCGCGGAGTAACTTCTTCCCGAATTTCATCCCCGGCATCATAACCTTGACCATGAGGCAACTTTCGTGCTTCAGCCAAACTCATGTATTCATTGGCGTCATCTTCAACCAATGCAGGATCATCAGTCAGCGTTTTTACTGCGTACACCTTAATATTACCAGTTTGTTCGTCAAAGTCGACTTCAACGTTCTTTTCACCATAATTCTGCTTATATGCAGACTCCAAAGCTTGCTCTAAAGCTTCAATAACAACTTCCTTTTTAATGCCCTTTTCCTTTTCTAAGTAGTTAAGAGCAGCAATCATTTCAGTATTCGTTTTCTTTTTGCTCACCGTGGATACACTCCTTTACATTTTGCTAAAGTCAATGGCAAACCGGGCCTTAGCAATCTTTTGCCGATCAATTGTGATTTGACGATGCCGTGTTTTATCCAAGTAATCAAGGGTTAATTCATCTGGCGTCAGATTGGTTAATGTGCCTTCATACCACTTTTTTCCATTAATTTGTTCATAAAGCGACACATGAATGTAGCGATTAACTGCACTCTTATAGTCACGTTCATTCTTCAAAGGACGTTCTGCACCTGGTGAAGAAACTTCCAAGAAATAAGCTTGGGGAATCGGATCTGGTTCAGCACTATCTAGCGCTTCACTTAATTCATCGCTGACTAGTGCACAGTCATTCAATGTAATACCGCCGTCCTTATCAATGTAAACACGGAGATACCAAGAATGGCCTTCCTTTACAAACTCAATATCAAAGAGGTAAAAGTTATGTTTATCCAAGATTGGTTCAACTAACGAATTAACTGTATCAATAATCTCGTTGGTACTCATGATTTCACCTCCACTAATTGCAATAAAAAGAGTGAGCATTGCTGCTCACTCCACCACGAGTTATTTAACATTTATTATTTTATCATCCTAAGTAGCTTTTAGCAAGCATCGGCTTGTCGTTCACCACTTCTAAAACAGACTAAGTTGATTTTCATCAGGAAGATCATCTAACACATGATTTTCCGTTAAGAACTCAATCAGTGTTTGAGATACCTTTCCCCGTTCAGCTAAGTCTTCCTTGGATAAGAATGGTTTTTCTTCCCGTGCAGCAACGATCTGTTTAGCGACGTTCAGCCCTAATCCAGGCACAGCTCTAAATGGTGCAATTAATGAATCACCATCAATCAGCCAATTAGAAGCATCCGAGCGCTGCAGGTCAACCATCTTAAATTTGTAGCCGCGTTCTAGCATTTCATTTGCTAATTCAAGAATTGTTAATAAACTCTTCTCCTTCGCGCTGGCATCATTTCCTTCATCATTGATCTGCTTCATCCGCTGCTTAACGGCGTCTTTCCCGTGTGCCATCGCTACAATATCAAAGTCATCTGCCCGTACAGAGAAAAAGGCACAGTAATAAACCAATGGGAAGTAAACTTTGAAGTAGGCAATCCGAAGCGCCATCAGGACATAAGCAGCCGCGTGTGCTCGTGGGAACATATACTTGATCTTCAAGCAAGAATCCATGTACCATTGCGGAACATTAGCATCTCGCATTTTCTTCTGCCAATCCTCAGGAATTCCGCGACCGTGCCGCACCGATTCCATAACTTGGAAAGAAGTTTCCGAATCCAGTCCATAGTGAATTAAGTCAGTCATGATGTTGTCCCGACAACCAATCACGTTGGCAATCGTGGCAGTGCCCTCTTTAATTAACTCCTGAGCGTTATCCAACCACACACCAGTTCCGTGGGATAAGCCAGAAATCTGGAGTAGTTGTGAATAGTTCTTTGGGTGGGTGTCGTTTAACATCCCCCGTACAAACCGGGTCCCAAATTCTGGGAGACCGAGTGTCCCGGTCTTAGATTGAATTTGTTCCTCAGTAACGCCCAGTGCTTTAGGGCTAGAGAATAAGGACATTACCCCCGGGTCATTCATCGGAATTGTTTTTGGATTAACCCCCGAAAGATCTTGCAGGGCACGAATCATCGTTGGATCATCATGACCCAAAATATCCATTTTCAGAATATTATCGTGAATCGAGTGGAAATCAAAGTGAGTGGTTTCCCAGGCAGCATTTTGATCATCAGCCGGATATTGAACAGGCGTAAAGTCGTAAATATCCATATCATCAGGCACAATGATGATTCCTGCCGGGTGCTGACCGGTCGTCCGTTTAACACCAGTTGCACCATGAGCCAGTCGATCTTCCTCTGCACCGCGGAATTGCTGATCCGTATCTCGTTCAAAGGCTTTCACGTAACCGTAGGCAGTCTTATCAGCAACCGTACCAATTGTTCCAGCCCGGAAAACGTTCTTTTCACCGAACAAAACTTTCATGTAGTTATGAGCAATTGGTTGGTAGTCTCCTGAAAAGTTTAAATCAATATCAGGAACTTTATTTCCCTTGAATCCTAAGAAAGTCTGGAACGGAATATCGTGGCCATCCTTAACCATCAATGTCCCACACTTGGGGCACCGACGTTCTGGCAAGTCAAATCCTGAACTGTATTCACCCTTAGTGTAGAAGTGGCAATATTGACACTTTGGGCACCGATAATGAGGTGGCAATGGGTTGACTTCAGTAATTCCAGATAAAGTAGCAACCACTGAAGAACCAACAGATCCCCGTGATCCAACTAAGTAACCATCTTTATTTGATTTTGCTACCAGCCGTTGGGCAATTAAGTAAATGACCGAGAATCCATTCTTAACGATACTATTTAATTCCAACTCAACACGGTCACGCACCAGCTTTGGCAATGGATCTCCATACCAAGCCTTCGCGGTGTGCCAAGTTCGGTCTTGGATTTCCTGCTCAGCTCCCTTCATATGAGGAGTGTAAAGCTTATCCTTAACAGGCCGAATATCATCATCAATTAGATCCGCAACTTTATGGGTATTCGTGACCACTATTTGATGAGCAGTATCCTCACCTAAGAAACTAAATTCTTGAAGCATCTCGTCAGTAGTTCGGAAATGAACATCGGGACGGTGTGTGCGGTTAAGCGGGTTAGCCCCTCCCTGAGAATTAATCAGGATTTGCCGATAAATGGCATCATGCGGATCAATGTAGTGGACATCCCCAGTTGCCACAACGGGCTTGTCCATTTCTTGTCCTAATTTGACCATATTTTTCAAAATATCTTCGAGGTGCTCATCATCAGCAATCACCTTTTGCTCCAGTAGTGGTGCATAGTTTGGCTTCGGTTGCACTTCAATAAAGTCATAGTATTGGGCCTTGCGCTTAGCTTCGGTATACCCCTTTTCCATCATTGCGGTAAACACTTCACCTGATGAACAGGCAGTTCCAAGTAATAAACCTGCCCGATATTTGGTCAGGACAGAACGCGGAATCCGTGGTACCCGAGCAAAGTAAGTAACATTTGATAAAGAAACAAGCTTAAAGAGGTTCTTCAACCCAGCTTGGGTCCGCGTTAGGATTGTGACGTGGAATGGCCGGGCATGACGATAAGCATCATTATCAGTCATGTGCTTATTCAGATCGTCAACGTAACGAATATCATACCGTTTTTCGGCATCCTTCAAAAATTTGTATAACAAATGTCCGGTAGCTTCGGCATCATAGTTAGCCCGGTGGTGATGTTCTAGTGCCACTTTGAACTTCTTACTTAAGGTGTTTAACCGGTATCCACGCATATGTGGATAGAGGAATCGCGCTAATGGTAACGTATCAATAACTGGTTCCGTAATTTCACTCATATTATGGCGACGATATCCGGTGTTCATAAAGCCCATATCGAAGGACACGTTATGCCCAGCAATGATACAGCCATCACAAAAGTCTTTAAACATCTTAAATACTTCTTCTTCAGACTTTGAACCATGAACCATCTCATCGGTAATACTGGTGAGGTTAGTTGTCTGCTCAGACAACGGGAAGCCCGGATCAATGAATTCATCAAACCGTTCCAGAACTTCACCGTCTTTCATTTTGACAGCTGATAGTTCAATCACTTTATCGTAAATTGCTGACAAACCTGTCGTTTCCACATCAAAGACAACATAGGTGTTATCCAATAGAACAGCATGATTTTCGTTATAGACTAAAGGAATACCATCATCGACAACGTTGGCTTCTACACCGTAAATCATCTTAATCCCCAGCTTAGAAGCAGCTTTAAAAGCCTCTGGAAAGGCTTGCACATCAGCATGGTCAGTAATGGCAATCGCCGGTTGACCCCATTTGTGAGCCTGAGTAGCCAGTTCAGTAATGGAATTAGTGGCATCCATTTGACTCATTTCACTATGGGTATGTAATTCAATTCGCTTATCATCAGCCGGAGCCTGGTCCTGACGTTCTTGATGACTAACTTCGTTGATATCATAAGCATTAATAACCAGGTCATGCATCCAAGTATCCTCTTGCACCGGTCCTCGGACTTTTAGCCACATTCCTTCCTTGATGTTAGCGAATTGAGCCTCATCAGCCTCATTACGAGAAAACTTCTTAACCGCGAAAGAAGAAGTATAGTCCGTAATTTCAAAGGTCAATAATTGCCGGCCAGACCGTAATTCTCGAACTTCCGTACTAAAAACGTAACCTTCAACAACAACAGACCGCTCTTCTTCGTGAATGTCCTTCATCTGGACAACTTCCTGGGAGTCATTAATGACACGACCTAATTGAGCAGGGCCCTCTGCACTGGCAGCCACTTTTTGCTTTTGCCGTTGCTTTTTGGCAGCACTATTTTTCTTAATTTGCTCCATAGCTTTAGCAGCCAACTTAGCATCGGCCTCTTCGTGCTTAGCACGCAATTCCTTAATTTTTGCCTCAGAAGCAGACTGGTCCACAAATGGGTGAATGCGAAAATGCGGAAATCCCAGATTCACATACGCTTCTTCAATTTGCGCCATACTCTTTTTAACCAAAAAGTCCCGCATCAGTTCATTCTCAATTACCAAAGTAACCCGACCATCTTGAACTTCTGGCGCAGTTTGCGTGCATACTTGCTGGGTCATCGGTGAGTCTGGTGCAACTTGCTGAATGACATAACGCCAGTAGTCATCAATCAACGACTGATCAAGATCAGTTTCTGGACTATTGATCTTAACCTGAACTCCTGCAATATCTTTGAAACCAATCCGTAATGCATTTTGAAAGCTTTGAAAAAGATCAAACGGGAGTGGATGGCGGAACAGTAAGTGGAACTCCCACTGACGCGAAGCTTTATGCACAACAAGCGACCGAATTCGTCCGTCTTTAAAAGCCGGATTGTCTTTTTCCGGAAAATGAATTTGTTCGAGTAGTTTAGTAAATAATTCTTGTTGAGATAAACCCACTGTCGACTAAACCTCCTAATAAAAATGTGGTGCAACTTGCAAGCTGCAGCCACATTTACATTTAACGAATACTAGTTTTGATTTTGATCTGCCAACTGCTTAAGCAAGATTTTGACTGTGTCGACAACTTCTTCCTGCTTAACTTCAATGGTTTTGCCAGTCTTACGAATTTTAATTTCAACAATACCATCGCCAGCCTTCTTACCAACAGTAACTCGAATTGGAATCCCAATTAAGTCTGAGTCGGCAAACTTAACGCCAGCACGTTCTTTCCGATCATCAACAAGGACTTCATAGCCAGCATCAGTTAATGCTTCGTCCAGTTCATTAGCCATCTTCACTTGTTCATCCTTCTTAACATTAACAGGAATCACATGAACATCAAATGGTGCAATGCTGTCCGGCCAAACAAGGCCATTTTCATCAGCTGTTTGCTCGGCAACGGCTGACAGTAAACGAGTTACACCGATACCATAGCACCCCATAATGACATCAACTTGACGACCATTTTCATCTAAAACCTTAGCGCCAAGTTTTGCTGAATAATGGGTACCTAATTTGAAGATATGTCCAATTTCAATGCCAGGCGTAAATTTCAACGGATGACCATCAGGTGCGATCTCGCCTTCCTTAACATTCCGAAAATCACCAAATTGGTCAACCCGGAAGTCCCGGTCAATATTGGCATTAATGTAGTGATGACCATCATCGTTAGCACCACAGGCCATGTTAACTAAAACCTTAACGTAATTGTCTGCCAAGATCTTTACATTGTCACCGACACCAACTGGTCCAAGTGAACCAGGATGGGCACCTAGGTACTTAACGGCAACTTCTTCATCAGCCAGTTCAAGATCATCGCAACCTAAAGCATCAGTCACTTTGGCTTCGTTAACCTCATCATTACCACGCATTAGAACCATTACTGGCTCTTCATCTTCACCAGTCCGTGCAACAAAAAGCATTGACTTCAGGATTTGATCAGCATCCATTCCTAAACTCTCCGCCGCCTCGTCAACCGAATGAGCACCTGGGGTAGGTTTCTTTTGAAGTTTTGCCGGTTCAGCAGTTTGTTGCTTGCCAGTGAACTTACTAGTGGCTTTTTCAATGTTAGCTGCATAACCACCGTCGGTATAAGCAATAATGTCTTCACCGATTTTGGCTGGGGCAGAGAATTCCTGTGAATTTTTACCACCCATTGTTCCAGAATCAGCCAAAATAACTTTGTAATTGATTCCAATACGGTCAAAGATATTCCGGTAAGCTTGTGCTTGAAGATCATACGACTTGTCTAACCCAGCTTGGTTAGCGGAAAAAGAGTAGCCATCCAGCATTTCAAATTCCTTACCACGAAGAATCCCGTACCGTGGACGATCTTCATCACGGAATTTGTCCTGTAACTGGTATACAACTAATGGTAACTTCTTGTAGGATTTAATGCTATCACGAATAACGGAAGTAAAGGTTTCTTCATGTGTAGGTCCCAAGATAAAATCACGGTCACGACGATCCTTAAGTTTAAATAAGTTATCACCATAAGTTTCATACCGACCAGATTCACGCCAAAGGTCCGCTGGAAGCAAGGCAGGCATCATCATTTCAACGGCACCAGCTTTAGCCATTTCATCACGGATAATACTCTCAACCTTGCGAATAACCCGGTAAGCTAGTGGTAAGTATGACCAAACACCAGCAGAAACTTGGTAAATATACCCAGCTCGAATCATCATTTTATGACTCAGCGCTTCAGCATCACTAGGTGCCTCTTTTTTAGTTGGGATTAACATCATTGATTGTTTCATTTCTCTTTTTTCCCCTTCTCTACCTAATAAAGTATCTTTCAATATCGTTCCAAGTGACCAAAATCATTAATATCATTAATAGTAAGAAACCGATCATAGTCACAATCCCCTCGGCACGCTCTGGAATCGGCCGCCGAATAATTGCCTCGATGATGTTTAACAATAATTTTCCACCATCAAGAGCGGGAATTGGCAATAAGTTGACAATCCCGAGGTTAATGGAAAGTAATGCTAGGAAGTTCAATACACCATTCACTCCTAGAGATGTAGCCTCTGAAGTTCCAGCATAAATTGCAACTGGTCCACCTAAATCATTAAGACTAAATCCATGAGTAAACATATGCCCAAGAACACCAAAAATCAAGGTTCCTGATTGAATAAAGCGTTGCCAACCAAAGTTAATTCGGTCGGTAAAGCTTGTGCTAGTTTGCTCCAGAATACCGATTTGGCCAACCTTTTGACCATTAACTTTAACTGCTTTTGGCTGGATAGTCGTCGTATGGATCCTACCATTTCGTTTATAAGTGAAAGCCGTTTTTTGACCTGGTCGAGCTGAAATCGCAGTCGACAAATCTGCCCAATTATTAATTTGACTATGACCAACCTTCGTCACACGATCACCAGCTACTAGCCCTGCTTGCGCAGCTACTGAGTGGTGATTAACGTTACCAATCACATTGCTATTGGTTGGAACGCCTCCACTAAGCGTAAATCCCAGAATGATGAAGACCACTAACGATAAAATAAAGTTATTCATTGGTCCCGCAAAATTAGTCATCATTCTTGCTGGTAAGCTTGCAGAATTAAATTGGACATCTTTGGGAGCAATCTGAACAACGGTGCCGTCACGTTCAGTAATTAATGCATCATGGTCAACATTATAGGTGACCAGCTGATCTTCGTCACCATTGATGTACCCTTTGATCCACAAGCCATCAGTCAAATCATTATCAACCATTCGGAGAGGGATCCCATGAAATAGCCCTGTTTTTTGACTCGCATTGATTTTTACAACCTCGTCTTTGTCATTAAGCTGGATCGTCACCGGTGTCCCAGGCCGCATTTCATTTTCATCTTCGTCATCAGCCCCTGCTAAGCGGACATAGCCACCGAGTGGCAAAATACGAATGGTATAAGTGGTACCACCTGATTGACGCCACCAAATTTTGGGGCCCATACCAATTGAAAATTCCCGGACAAGGATCCCAGCTCGTTTAGCAAAAAAGTAGTGGCCATACTCATGAACCAATACTAAAACACCAAAAACGATTATAAATGTGATGATTGTTATTATCACAAAACCACTTCTTCTTTCAGGTTAGATAATGCCTAAGAAATGCATCACTGGCATTACTAGCAACATACTGTCAAAACGATCTAAAATGCCACCATGGCCCGGCAGAATTTTGCCAGAATCCTTAACACCATAAAAACGCTTGAGTGATGACTCAATCAAGTCACCAAACTGACCGACAACTGACAAGAGTAACGTTAAGATCACCATTGTGACATAATGGCCACCCACTGGAATGAAGTAAAGGTAGATTGCCATAATAATCGTTGCTGAAACTGTTCCCCCGATAGATCCTTCCCACGTTTTATTAGGACTGATCTTCGGTGCTAACTTATTCTTACCAAGCTTACGACCAATCAGGTAAGCACCACTATCAGTAATCCACACAACTAACATTCCATATAATAACGTTTCGAAGTTGATTGCGCGAGCAGCAATGAAGTAGTGGAAGCCTAATCCCACGTAAAGCATCCCCAGTGTTAATACACCAGCATCATCAAACGTAAAACGTTGTCGACGAATTACGGTATGTAACAGTAAAAGTAATACTAAGAAATAGAAAGCCGACCACCGCGTAGTTGCACTTGGCAACCAATCCAACCACTGGTCTGGCAAAATCAGGAGCATCACACCTAAGTAACTAACAACTGCCTCAAAAGAAATTAAAAACATCTTCTTCATAATCAGAATTTCAGCAATTGCCACAACGCCCAATGCTAAAGCAGCGATTGTTAATGGCCACTGACCATACACAATCAAAGGAATGAAAATAGCTAAAGCAATAATGGCAGTAATTATTCGTGTTTTCAATATGGTTCGCTCCCCACTAATTATTTTTTAAGCCACCGAAACGGCGATGGCGTCCTTGAAATTCAATAATTGCTTTTTGCAAAGCTTGACCATCGAAGTCCGGCCAATAAGTATCTGTAAAAACAAATTCGCTATAAGCAATTTGCCATAAAAGAAAGTTACTAATCCGTTCTTCGCCACTAGTCCGGATCAACAAGTCCGGATCAGCAAGTGAACCTAATGGACTGGACATTAGGTGATCACTGACTGTTTGTTCAGTAATATTGTTAGGACTGAGTTGCCCAGTTTGAACTTCAGTCGCAATGGATTTGACTGCACGAACAATTTCATCCCTGCTACCGTAGTTGAGGGCAAAGTTGAGGATCATCCCCGTACATTTACTGGTATCGGTAATTGCATCTTTAACCGCTTGTTGAGTAGCTCCTGGTAAGCGAGAAATGTCTCCCATAACCATGACGCGAACATTGTGTGCCACGAGGTCTGGTACAAACGTTTTAAAGAATCGAATGGGTAGTTGCATAAGGTAACTAACCTCATCATTAGGTCGTTTCCAATTTTCTGTTGAAAAAGCATAAAGGGTTAACACCTTAACCCCTAAATCACTCGCCGCCATTGTGACGGTCTTCACTGTTTGCATTCCTTGCTTATGACCAGCCACCCGTGGTAAGTGACGCGCTTGTGCCCAACGGCCATTACCATCCATAATGATCGCAATATGAGCCGGAATTCGTTCTGTATCTAGTTTAGGATTATTTGATAAATCTGCTTTTTTGGAAAACAATCTCGTTTCCTCCAAATTGTCTTATTTATTTCCGCAAAACTACCCATTAATTATAAATGTATTCCCCAAAAAAGCCAAGCCAGAAAAGAATGTACCGGTTAAAAATAAAAGAGGTTGGGTAAAATCCCAACCTCTTTTTGATAGCTTAGTTAGCCATTAATTCTTTTTCCTTACCAGCAGCAATTTGTTCAAGGTTCTTAATTCCATTGTCGGTTTCATCTTGAACCTTCTTTTCCAAATTGTGGAACTCATCATCGTTAAAGTCACCAGACTTGTTACCCTTCTTCAAGTCGTCCATTGCTTCACGACGAACATTCCGGACGGCAACTTTAGCCTTTTCCAATTCAGCTTTAACTTCCTTAACTAATTCCTTTCGCCGGTCCTCCGTTAATTGTGGAATAACAATTCGAATAGCGCTACCGTCGTTTTGGGGAGTTAATCCCAAGTTAGCAGCATAAATTCCCTTTTCAATGTTATCCAAAGAACTTTCATCGAATGGGGTAACTAATAATTGACGTGCTTCGGGAATAGTAATTGAAGCCACTTGGTTAAGCGGTGTTGGCGCACCGTAGTAATCAACTTTAACAGAATTCAGTAAACTTGCGTTAGCACGACCAGCACGAATATCAGCTAAAGTTCGTTGAAGAGCTTCACCTGACTTTTTCATCTTGGTTTTAGCTTCATCTAAGATTTGTTTTCCTGTAGCCATATTTAGTCTCCTTTGATAGTAGTACCAACATTCTGGCCAGTAACTACTTTCATGATATTACCTGGTGTATTGAGGTTAAACACAACCAATGGAATGTGGTTGTCCATCGACAAAGAACTAGCCGTGGTATCCATCACGTGTAAGTTCTTTTCAATTAAGTCCATGTGTGTTAAATGATCAAACTTAACGGCTTTAGGATCCTTGTTAGGGTCAGCAGAGTAGACACCATCCACACCATTCTTCCCCATCAAGATAGCATCCGCATTAATTTCCGCAGCTCTTAGTGCAGCTGTCGTATCAGTTGAGAAGTATGGACTGCCTGTTCCACCTGCAAAGATAACGATCCGGTCCTTTTCCAGGTGCCGAATAGCCTTTCGGCGGATATAAGGTTCTGCAATTTGCCGCATTTCAATTGATGTTTGGACACGGGTCGGAACACCAATAGATTCCAACGCATCTTGCAGGGACAGAGCATTCATAATCGTCGCTAACATACCGATGTAATCAGCTTGAGCCCGTTCCATCCCTAATTCGGCTCCGGTAACTCCACGCCACATGTTACCACCACCGACAACAATAGCAATCTGAACGCCGAGATCGTAAACTTCCTTTAACTCCTTAGCAACATCCTTCAGAACTGGTGGGTTAATACCAAAGCCCTTTTTACCGGCTAATGCTTCACCGCTCAGCTTGAGAATAACACGCTTATACTTAATATCTGTCATGGTTTATTCCTCCAGAGAGATCGATTCTAAAAAAGGACGCACTAATGAATAGTACGTCCTAATGGTCGAACGCTTAGTTAAGTTGGTCCTGAATTTCTTGAGCGAAGTCTTCTTGCTTCTTCTCAATACCTTCACCAACTTCGTAACGAACGAAGGACTTCAACTTACCACCATTTGCCTTAACAAATTCAGCAACGGTTTGGTCTGGGTTCTTAACAAATGATTGGTCAGCCAAGCAGATTTCTGACAAGAACTTGTTCAAACGACCTTCAACAATCTTGTCAACGATCTTAGCAGGCTTGCCTTCGTTAAGAGTTTCTTCCTTAAATACTGAACGTTCGTGGTCCAGACGATCCTTAGAAACATCTTCACGAGTCATAAATTCAGGGTTGATAGCAGCAACGTGCATAGCAACATCCTTAGCGGTTGCTTCATCGCCACCTTCAAGAACAACTAAAGCAGCAATCTTACCACCTTGGTGTAAGTATGCACCAAAGCTGTCACCGTCATTCTTTTCAACTACTTGGAACCGACGAAGGCTAACCTTTTCACCGGTCTTTTGAGTAGTAGCAATCAAGTCATCTTTTAAAGTACCGTTATCAGTCTTCAAAGCCAAAGCAGCATCAACATCGGCTGGCTTGTTTTCACTGATTAACTTAGTAACCTTCTTCAATAAATCCTTAAATGGATCTGAAGCAGCAACAAAGTCAGTTTCTGAGTTTAATTCCACAATTGCAGCGGTGTTACCACTAACAGCAATGTCAGCCAAACCATCCGCAGCAACCCGACCGCTCTTCTTAGCAGCCTTGGCAATACCCTTTTCACGAAGGTAATCCATTGCCTTATCAAGGTCACCATCAGAAGCAACTAAGGCCTTCTTAGCGTCCATGATACCGACGCCTGACTTCTTACGTAATTCCATAACTTGAGCAGCTTTAATTTCAGCCATGACTTGATCTCTCCTTTAATAAAGTTACTTTTTAATAAAAAGACTGTTTCGTACTCAGGCCACAATGGTCCGTACAAAACAGCCCAAGTATTGATATACTTAATTATCTAAAATTACTTACCTTCAACACTGTTCTTAAGGTTCTTCAATGAATCTTCAGATACGGTTTCATCGGCAGCTTCGTCTTGTGAAGCGTCAGCTTGCTTGTTGTCATCTTGGCCTTGCTTACCTTCAACGATTGCATCAGCCATCTTGGAAGTGATCAGACGAACGGCACGAATAGCATCATCGTTTGATGGAATTACGTAGTCGATGTCATCTGGATCAGTGTTAGTATCAACCATGGCAACGATTGGAATGTGAAGCTTTTGAGCTTCCTTAACAGCAATTTGTTCCTTGTGAGGATCCACGATGAACATAACATCAGGAATGTGTGGCATATCTTCAATACCACCCAAGAAACGTTCAAGCTTTTCGCGTTGCTTAGTCAAAACAGCAACTTCCTTCTTTGGAAGAACATCGAAAGTGCCATCTTCAGACATCTTCTTCAATTCCTTCAAACGAGCAATACGTGATTGGATAGTCTTCCAGTTGGTCAAAGTACCACCTAACCAACGGTGGTTAACGTAGTATTGACCTGCACGAGTAGCTTCTTCTTCGATTGAGTCTTGTGCTTGCTTCTTAGTACCAACAAAGAGGACAACGCCGCCCTTAGCAGCAACATCCTTCATGTAGTTGTAAGCAGTATCAATCAACTTAACAGTCTTTTGTAAGTCGATAATGTAAATACCGTTACGTTCAGTGAAGATGTATTCTTCCATCTTTGGGTTCCAACGACGAGTCTGGTGACCGAAGTGAACACCAGCTTCAAGCAATTGCTTCATAGTAACAACAGACATAAAACTATGTACCTCCAAAATGTTTTTTCCTCCCCAGTACTCTCCTGGCAGCTCCACTAGATAGCACAAGAGTCACCATCCTACCGGGTGTGAAATTGGCGCTTAACACCGATATACAGTATACATAAAAGAGAAAATAATAACAAGGTTTTCTAATCAAGTTAGTGAAATTGTTTGAGTAAAACTCCCCGCTCTGCTAAATAACGCTCCTTCTGTGGTCGTGTCTGGTGTTTGAAATGGTATTCAGCACTTAATGCATCATGTTTGGTAGTGTACTCATGCCAATAAATCAACTGTAGTGGATGACGAGATTTGACCTTGGTATATTTAGCACCCTTAAAATGCTGGTGTTGGCTAAAACGATGTTGAACGTTATCGGTGAATCCACAGTACAAACTATTATCAGCACAATAAAGAACATACATATAATATGGTTTACTTTCCATAAAGCATTCGCCTGACTTCTGGGCCATAACTACCCGTTTCCTCATTCACAACCAGAGGTGGAACTATTTTAATGCCACCAGGGCGACCATCCTTAATAGCCTCGATTAATACGATATTGGCATTCCGTCCTTCTTTAGGGAAAATAAATCGGATTCGCTTGGGGGCCAGCCGATGGGTAGTTAATTCTTGCAAGATTTCAGCCAGTCGGTCCGGGCGGTGAACAAGGTAGCCTCGCCCATTCATTTTAAGGAGACCGCTCATTTGTGTAACCACTTCGGCTAAGTTTGTTGTTATTTCATGACGCGCTATCGCAAGAGTGCGGTTAGGATTGGTTTGACTAGCTGGCGTAACTGGGAAATACGGTGGATTGCACAAGACAATATCAGCAAAATCTTTAGGAATTGTTTTATTCACATCCTTAAGATCCATATTTAAGACTGTATATCGATCCTCAAGATGATTTAATTTAATACTGCGTGTGGCCATATCAGCTATTTGTGGTTGCAATTCAACCTCCCAAAAATGACCGCCCACTTTTTGATGCAGGAAAAGGCCGATTGCTCCGTTTCCAGCGCAGAGGTCAACCGTTTTTAACTTGTGACGATGATTAGGACGAACAAAGTCAGCCAGCAAAACAGCATCTAATGAGAAAGCAAAGCAATTCGGATTTTGAATAATCTGAACATCACTGCTATACAGCTGATCAATGCGTTCGTTATCCTTTAGTATTTCTTTTTCTGGCAAAATTGCACCTCAATTCTACTTGCAACCACGACTGTTTTTAGTCATACTTAACTGCAGCATAACAATTATAACTAGGTGATTTCATGTTATATTCAATCTTGGTCTGGCTTGTTAAGCCGTTTCTGTGGCTTATTAATGGCCCTACCAAAATTTATAATCGTCAAAACATTCCAGAAGGCAATTACATTGTAGTTGCCCCTCACCGGACTTGGATGGATCCAGTCCTGATTGCCTTAGCTGTTTACCCCAAGAAATTCAGTTTCATGGCAAAAAAGGAACTATTCCAAAACCCATTCGCTGGATGGTTCCTCAGACGTTTAAACGCCTATCCAGTCGACCGCAAGCACCCTGGCCCTTCAGTAATTAAGAAGCCTGTGCAGTCTTTACGAAAGACACAACTTTCGACCATCATTTTTCCCAGTGGATCTCGTTACTCCAGTAAGCTTAAGGGTGGTGCCACCGTCATTGCAAAAATGGCAAATGTCCCCCTCTTACCGGTAGTCTACCAAGGACCATTACATTTTGGTAAACTCTTCAGTCGCCAACCACGTAAAATTGCTTTTGGTAAACCAATTTATATCGACCGTAAAATGCGTTTGACTGAAGAAAATCAGCACAAGTTAGAGGACGAAATGCAACAGGCCTTTGATAAACTAGATAAACAAATTGATCCAACATTCAAATATATTATGCCACCGAAGCCCAAAGATGATGACTTTTAACAAAAAAAGATATGACCGACAACGGCCATATCTTTTTTATTTACTTAGCCTTTCTAGCTTGGTTCTTCATTGTTTGCATCATTTGATGTAATTTACGGCTAGATGGCTTTTGACCCATTTGCAACATCATCGTCCGCAGCATTTCTTCGCTGATTGGTGGATTATTCCGTAGGTAGTTTTCCATGTAACGACGAGCGCCAAAGAAGCCACCAAGCAAGCCCACCAACAGGGCTAAGACGATTAGGGCAATTGCTAAACCTAAACTCACGGTTATTGCCTCCTTTTTTAATTACCTTTTAATACTACACGAAAGTTACATTCTTGAAAAGGGAAAAAGGACTTAATCGTCACGTAACCCTTTCTTACGCTGCACTTCCCGAACCTTTTCCGGAGTAACTTCTTTGCCATTGTCATCATAGATGCGCATCATTTCAATGTTTGAACGCATTGCTTCACGAAAGTTCTTTAGATATTGCTTTCTTAAGCGTGCCCGTTCCTTTGTTTCTTCCTCGGTTAAACCCTCATTTTTATTTTTATGTGCTAATTCATTAATACGCTTTAATAGTTTATCTTGCTCTTTTGATTCAGTCATTTGATCACTCTTTTCTAATAATGAACATGTTCAATGGTAGCCAAATTACCACCAGTTTTCAAGCGACGAACGTACGTTTGAAATGGTATAAATAGTATGATATTCTAACATCATAAGTAATTCATAATGAGGTGTCATCATGTTACCGCAAACGGCAAGTCAGAAACAACTGGCTGTTCTAAATTATATCTATAAACATGTGGAGGAGCACGGGTATCCACCTACGGTACGCGAAATTTGCGCCGCAATTGGCCTTTCATCTACTTCAACCGTCCACTCACACCTAACTAATTTAATGAAAAAGGGGTTCTTGGAAAAAGACCCTTCTAAGCCCCGGGCGCTTGAAATTACCCCCAAAGGTCTGGATGTCTTAGGCGTTCGTCCTCTTCAAAAGGAAATTCCAATGCTCGGTGTAGTCACTGCTGGGAAACCAATCTTAGCCGTTGAAAATGCCACTGACTATTTCCCAATGCCACCTAATATTAAAAATCCAACTGATATTTTCATGTTGAAAATCCGCGGTACTAGTATGATTAAAGCTGGCATTTTTAATGGTGATGATGTAATTGTGAAAAAACAGTCAACCGCTAAAAATGGTGATATTGTGATTGCAATGAATGAAGATAACGAAGCAACCTGCAAACGGTTTTTCAAAGAACGATCCAAGAGGCGCTTCCGTCTTCAACCAGAAAATGACACGATGGATCCTATCTTTCTGGATAAGGTCACCATTCTTGGTAAAGTTATCGGCCTATACCGGAGTCACATCTTCTAATAACAAAGCGACCAAGCTATCTAAAGTTTGGCCGCTTCTTTTATTGACGACGATAAATACGCTGATGGTTCTTTTGACCAGCTAAAACAAAGGTTTCATGGTCATTACTGAGGTCAAAAGCAATGTCAGCCTGGTTTAAACCAAGTTGCGCATTGAATTCTTGTTCATACTGCCCAACGGAAACCCGTTGACGAGCTCCCAAGTCATCAGCCACATCATTCAAATATTTCTTAAATTGAGGTTGAACAATTCCAGTATAGAATTCACCCTCTGCACCGGAGCCATATGAAAATAAGCCGATTCGGTCGCCAGCATTAACAGTGCCATTTTGTAACAGAGACATTAGACCAAGATAGAGAGAACCAGTGTACAGGTTACCAACCTTTCGACTATAAATCTGACTAGCTGTCAATTGGGAGCGGAGGGTTTCGGCAACTGCTGACTGGTCAGCCTGAAGCAAGCCTTCTAAAGCTTTCTTACCCATCTTCGTAAAGGGAAGATGAAAAGTCAGTGCAGCGAAGTCAGCTAACTGATGACCAGTGATCTGCTGGTACCGTTGCCAACACTGCAAGAAAAACTCGATATACACATTCGTTGAATATTTACCATCCACATGGGCTTCAGTAGCATATAGTGGCCGCCAAAAGTCCATTACATCTTTCGTATATGAAACGCTGGTATCTTCAAGTGAAAGGACTCGTGGATTAGTCGAAATTAACATTGCAACGGCCCCGGCACCTTGAGTTACCTCCCCCGGTGTGGCCAATCCATAGCGGGCAATGTCAGCGGCAATTACTAAGACTGTTGATTGAGGATTCATGGTTACTAATCCCTTTGCAAACTGAACTCCAGCAGTACCAGAATAGCATGCTTCTTTCAATTCCACAGCGCGCACAAAATCGTCGAGGCCTAATAGATGTTTAATATAAATTGCACTAGCTTTTGAATTGTCGATTCCTGACTCAGTAGCCACAATAATCGTTGACAGGTGTCGCTTATCTTCAGCTGTTAGCAACTTAGCAGCTGCCCTTGCACCCAAAGTTACGATATCCTGAGTTGGTGGAACAACTGCCTGCTGGTCCTGACCAATCCCAATTGTGTACTTATCAGGTTCATCCCCCCGAGTGCGAGCTAATTCACGTAAGTCCACGTACTCATCAGTCGTAGCAAAAGCCATTTTGTCAATTCCAACTTGCATTAGTGTGCCTCCATATTATCCATTGTTTGATTTAATAAGTGGTCAACTGTAATATTTCCATCATTATCGGCGTGACCCTTCGTCCATTGAAAACGAAGATGCCTAAATTGAGGTAACAGTTGCATGATTTGCAACCACAACTGCTTATTTGCAACCGCACTTCCAGAACTTGTACGCCAATTATGCCGCTGCCAACTTTGTAACCATCCCTGCATGATCGGGTCGAGAACATAATGGGAATCTAAAGTTGCAATAATTTTCTCGTCCTGCTTGCCATTTTTAACAAGAATGTACAATGCATTACGTAAAGCCATCAATTCCATCCGATTATTCGTGGCCCCATATTCGCCACCAGTGGATGTAAATTTTTGACCATTTTTCATAATTAAAAGTGCCCAGGCCGCTTTGTCAGTTTGCTTTACATGCTGGCCTTGTTTATTACCATGATTTCGTGAACCACCATCGGTAAATACATAGATCACATCAGCAGCATCATCGGGTTGATCGTGCACCGCTTGAGATGGTTTTAACCAAGTTTCAGCTTCGCTACGGGTGGTAAAACTTTTGTAAACCGCTCCAGAAAAGCCACTCACTTGTTTTTGACAATCAGCCCATGTCAAATAAATTCCCGGATGATGGCCTTGCTTGACCGCATAATATTTTTTGCTCATTTTCAACTCCCCAAAAGGATAATACAATTATTATAGCGGAATCAGGGACCTATTTTAACCATTTACCCTCGCTTTTCAATTAAACTGCTAGACACAAAGACAAAGAAGGGGTTAACTTGAAAATCACCATCAAAACGTTTGCAATAATAATCATACCATTATTAGTCTGGATGATTGCTACACCAGCTGATGCGGCCAATCGTCAACAAACAATTGCTAATCATGAACTCAAGCAAGATCTAGCAACTCACCAAGCGTATGCCAATGATGATCCAGGCAACTATGATTATGCTAAATTCATTAAGAAAATTAAATATACCGGGCATGACCACATCGTCGTTGAAGTCAAAAATAGTTTTAGCACAATGAACAAAGCAGACAAGACGCGCATTCTGGACCAGGTTCAGGGACTGGCGATCCAAGTTTTGCAAAATAATCACCTAATAACCAAGCGGCAAGCACATCACGGACTCAAGGCCACCATTCGCACAGGCCATGCGATAATTGGTAAATCAAAGCATAGTAATTACTACCAATACTCTTGGAAATAATCATATCTTTTCTTGTTAACAGTATGATATATTAGTAGCTGTTTAAAGGAGGAATACATAATGTTTAGAGCGTATAAATACTACTGGCAAAACGCATTTAAGTACCAGGCAACTTCCACCCGTGCTGATTATTGGTGGCCTGTGTTGGTGAACGTAATCATCTATGTCATCCTATGTCTATTAATGATGGCTTCTGGCATTTCATCAATTGGTTCATTAATTCAAGGAACAACTGAAGGTCTTGGAACTGCTGTCATTTTGGTAATTATTACCATAATTTTCTCTATTGCCACGATATTTCCATCCATCGCCATTACAGTACGCCGATTACGCGACGCTGGCCTATCTGGGTGGTTTGTGTTAGGTTTTTGGTTACTTTCCATTATCTTGGGAAACATTGATAATGGATTCTGCACTGGTTTAATGGCTGTGCTGGAAATTGTTTACTTGGTCATTACCTGCTTACCAAGTGGTTATATTAACAAGCACGGATGGTGGAGCCCTAACACCACGAATGATGTTCAGATTCCCAGCTTACGTAATAAATAATTAATAAAAAACGAGGCTTAAATATAAGCTAACGTATAGCCCCAGAGTTGCAAATTAACTCTGGGGCTATATGTTATACGTTAACTTCACCCCTGTATTAGATGAATTTTCTATTTCATTTGCATACTTAAAGAGCATTATAGTGGGCCAATTTATATACATTGTCAATACTTCTCTATCAAATCAAACAACACCATTGATACAAATGTTTATATATGTCGCCTAATAGTACTATTATTGATAATGAAAGCGTATTTTTAGGAGGATATAAAATGTCAGTTGTATCTATGTTATTTGCAGCAATTATTTTAACTACCATTGCATTAATCTTATACACATGGAGCATTTTTAAAATGCGTAAGCAACTTCGTAAATCCCATGTTATAGGCTTAACCGTCAGTTGGCTTTGCGATTTTGTCGGCACCTTATTGTTTTTCTTGGTCGGTCAACAAACCAAAACTAAGGTAACACCAATGTTTGTTTTTCATAGCCTGTTAGGATATCTTGCATTATTCCTTATGTTGATCTTGTTAGTTATGGTAATAAGACAATGGAAGAAACAATCCAATCAATTGCCTTCAGCTTTACGCAATTATGCCGTTATTGCTTGGCTAGTTTGGGTAATTGATTATCTCACTGGGATGATGGTTAGATAATATACTCAATTTTTAAATTCAAGTACAATACGGATACGAAACTAAAAAATGACAACATTTTGTGCTGCCTGGTATAGCTGCGTAGCCTGACACTAATTGTTTGAACAGCTTGGTATAGATAGAACAGCGATTGGTTAATTAGTTGATCTTTCAGATAGAATTCGTTACAGTTCCTATTTATGTCTCGTTTTCAAGTTGAGTGTGGATATCTTAATATGTCTCATCTTAGCTAACTGGGAGGATTATGCACCATTATCAAAGATAATCTAGTTCAGCATTCTGTTAGGGTCATTAAAGGCGGTCAGACCTTGAGGCGAACACTTTTTACCAGATGGCCTTACCAATTAAAGGGAACCTGGTCGTCATTTAATACTTCGGGGTGATTTTCAATCAAAACTCATAGTTCAAATTAGTTTGAAGATGTAAAATGGTACCCATTTGGTACCCAACCTCACTGCTTCACCCGTTTTTATACGTTTTTAAAAAATAAAAAATAGCTGTAATCCCTTATATATCAAGGAATTACAGCTATTTGCGTTTTTACACGCTTTTATAATAAAGGAGAGTACAGGATTTGAACCTGCGCGCCCGCTCTACACGGGTTCGCCGGATTTCGAGTCCGGTGCATTACCACTCTGCCAACTCTCCATAATTCAACGCTCTTATTTTAACAAAGTTCACTAACTTCGTAAAGCGCTGAATAATTTATAATTATTGATTTGCAATATCATATGCCGTCCGTCCATCAGTAGCCTTATACATCGTCTGGCTACTATCAGAAGGATTAACAATGCTAATAGAATAGCCATTCCCAAGGACCTTTGAAATATCCTTAGAATTAGTTTTGATCGACTTAGTCAAGTTAGACCAACCCATTTGTTCAGCCTGACTTGGATCCTGGGCCAAAGCCTTCAGTGCCTCAACGGTATCATCATTAGTTGGGGTAATCTTAAAGGTCTTGCTCTTAGCTGAATAGTCCACTGTTCCAAACTTGGAGTAGCCCTTTTGCAGTTGACGTAGTACCGCCATTGCTTTATTTTCTTGAACAGCAGAATCTTGATCTTGGCCATTCATTCCACTCTTATTAGAGAAAGAAAGGGAATTATTACCAGAAGCAACTTGGGCCGAGCTCGAATTGGAGCTAGATTGAGAAGAGTTGTGATTAAATACCGGTAATTTGATAATTCCGAAAGCAATCGCAACAATACTCAGGACAACAATAATAGTTCCTGTCTTCCATTCTCGATACTGTTGCCAAGAATTTGCTAAGTAAAAGCCACCAAGAATCAGAAATAGGCCACCAAGAATAATCAAGAAAACCATAACAGATACTCCAATCTAAAATTCCATTAATGCTTCCATATCGTAGTCTTTGATCTTTTCCCGACCATGAAGATCCTTTAACTCAATTAGAAAGGCACAACCAACAACTTTGCCGCCCATCCGTTCCACCATATCGATTGTTGCCGAGATCGTACCCCCGGTAGCAAGTAAGTCATCGACAACTAAAACACGTTGGCCAGGCTTGATAGAATCTGCTTCCATCTGCAACGTCGCCGTTCCGTATTCTAATTTATAAGTGGATGAAATTGCCTTACGCGGTAACTTCCCTTTCTTACGCGCAGGGGCAAAACCAACTTGAAGCTCACGAGCAATTGGGCAACCAACAATAAAGCCCCGGGCCTCAGGTCCAACTACCATATCAACTTGCTTGTCCTTGGCATATGCAACTAATTCGTCAGTTGCTTGCTTAAAAGCCTTACCGTTAGCCATTAATGGTAAAATGTCACGAAAAATGATCCCCTTTTCAGGATAATCAGGAATACTTGCAACATATTTATACAGGTCTAAAGTCATAAAAGTTATGTTCTCCTTTATTTAACGTTTAAACAGTTGAACAACCACTCAGCAACCTCTTTACTGTCGCTAAACAGAAGGATCTTTTCCGCTCGATATTGAGCAGCCATTTTCAAATATTGGTCAGTCTGTTTTAAGTCAACTTTGGTTGAGTGGTTACTTAAGTTTAAAATGCCATCATTAATTGTAACAAATCCTGCGTCAGAAAACACTTTAATCATACATTTTAGTTTCTCTGCATTGATTTTTAGGTAGTTAGCAAGCGGCGTGAAGTACTGGCCTAAATCTAGTTTGTGCTGACCATATAAGAAACGATAAAGACTAGCAAAATCTTGACGGTTCGGCATCCCCGCCAGGTAAATACTATGTGGTTGAAAAAGAAGCAAGCGAATCAACGAAGGAACAGTATTACCATTCTTAAAAAGATCTTCAAAGCTGGCTAAACTTGGTGGACAATCAACAATTGTCAAAGTTGCATTACTAAAATCAACTTGAACCGCCTGCTCGGCACTGATAGCCATCCCAGCTGGCAAGTGCGTTTTAATATTATCCAATAATTTCTGATCATAAACAATATAATACCCAGGAGCACTAAATAATGTTGGTGATAAGCGATTGGTTCGTTGATCAACCACTACTGGATTTGCTAATTGAATATCGACAAGCATCAATTGAATACTGCGCTTACCTCGCCATTCATTGACAGATATCTTCACAGCAAGCTTCAGTGGTCCCTTAAACTGAGCTGATAACTGCGAAGCTAGCGCCCCCTTATTAAAGGCGACCACCTGAACACCATTAACCTTAAATTTTAGATGAGTATGATCCTGTCCCATTGTTCGAACATCAGTCACTGAATTAGTATCGACCTCAAAGATTGGTTCATCATTATCAGGGCCAAATGGCGATAATAACATTAGCTGCTCATATAGTTGATTACTAATTTCCGTCGGAGTGAGCTGACCAGCAATTTGAAGTGACTGCTTTTTCTGACCACTAAATCCCTGATTGGCCGCTTCGTCATTTAAAGCATCTTGCAACTGTTCTAAGTTACTTGCCATAAACGATAATCCACAAGCAGCAGGGTGGCCACCAAACGTTGTCATCAGATCACGGTGCCCATCTAATGCCTGAAAAAGGTCGAAGCCATCAACACTGCGTCCTGATCCTTTAGCAACATCATCACCATCATTGACGGAAGCAACAATTGTCGGTTTTCCAGTTTGCTCAACTATCCGTGATGCAATGATACCCAGCACTCCTTGATGCCAGTTATGTCCAAAAACAATTAACGTTGGCGAACCAGCCTCAATCAACTTGTCAACAATTGGTTGTGCTTCCTTCACAATTTGGTCGACCAATTGTTTCCGCCTATCATTAGCGTTTTCCACCTGCTGGGCTAACTGTTTGGCGGTGGCCTCATCAAAAGTCGTCAGTAATTCGACACCCTTGCTAGCATTGCTAACTCTGCCTAACGCATTCAGTCGCGGTGCAATGGTGAATGCAATATCGGTACTAGTGATGTTTTGTTCATTAACATTGCTT
Organism: Limosilactobacillus frumenti DSM 13145; assembly: GCF_001436045.1. Classification (GTDB taxonomy): domain Bacteria; phylum Bacillota; class Bacilli; order Lactobacillales; family Lactobacillaceae; genus Limosilactobacillus; species Limosilactobacillus frumenti. The sequence goes on along the minus strand of NZ_AZER01000016.1, from coordinate 35,832 downwards.
AAATCTACGAGCGCGTGCAGACCTGGACGAGTACCAGCACGCAATGCTTGAATACCAAAAGAAATCAAAGATCGATTTTCATCATTAACAGATACCAGATCAGCAATTTCACCAATTGCAACTAGGTCCAACATCTCTTCAGGGAATTCTCCCGTCAATGCCCAAGCGACTTTAAAGGCAACTCCCACCCCAGAGAGGTCAGGGAAAGGGTACTTGCTTCCTGGGAAGCGCGGGTGAACAATCGCTGTAGCGTTTGGCAATTCGCCAGGCATTTCGTGATGATCTGTGACAACCACGTCTACTCCTTGTCCCATTACTGAGTCAATCACATCTTTTCCAGAAACACCATTATCAACAGTCACAATGAGTTTCGTCCCATCATTAACAATCTGCCGATAAACTTCCGCATTAGGTCCATACCCATCCTTAAACCGGTCAGGAATGTAATAGTGAACATCAGCACCGAGGTCTTGCAAGGTTTCATACATCAGCGCTGTTGAAGTGATTCCATCGGCATCATAATCGCCATAAATCGTGATTCGTTCCTGGTCCGCAATTGCCTGCTGGATTCGATCAACTGCCTTGTCCATATCGTGTAACAGGTGTGGATCGTGAATACTGTCGATTGCGGGGTGAATAAATGCTTGAACTGCTTCAGGAGTTTTAATACCCTTTGAAATCAATAATTGGGCAATTATTGGTGAGCAACCTGTTTGTTTTGCCAAATCATCTATTAACCCCTGCTCATCCTTTGTTAGTTGTGTTATTTTCCATTGATAATGAGCATTGATCATTCGGTTTCCCCATTTCCTGTACTATAAACATGAACGAGACTGGGCACAATACCCAGTCTCATTATTTAAAGTTCACTACGATTTTGTTGAAAATCAAAAAATTTCTTAATTGTCCAATCGCCTAATCCTGGAATCATCCGGTAAACCCAGCTGAGGTATGACACGTAGGTTGGCACATTAATTTCACGGGTCTTGTAACCAACATTGTCCCACACCTCACGCGCCAAGTCATCCACCGAAATGAACATCCACTTCGGCAAATGAGAACGGTATTGACTGTTTGGACTCGTGTGTCGCCAGAATGGTGTATCAATTGGACCCGGGTTCACAGTTAAGACCTGTACACCATAATCAGCAACTTCCATCCGCAAAACATCATCAAACTGAATCAAGCCAGCCTTAGTAGCAGAATAGGCTGCACTATTTGGCGTAGGAATTTTCCCCGCAATAGATCCAAGATTAATGATGGCACCATATCCCTGATCCATCATTTGTTTAGCAACACAGCGACTAATATACATTGCCGCTAATAAATTAACTTTGACCATTTGCGCAAATGTGGACCATTGTTCATGAACTGCTTCAGAGAAATCACCCAAACCGGCAGAGTTGACAAGCACGTCAATTCCCCCAACTTCGTGATTAATTTTTCCAAGGACCTGGTCAATTTGATCTGGATCGGTCACATCTAGCTGATATGAGAATGATGGCCGTCCTGAGAGGATTAAGCACTGTTGTTCAACTTTACGAAGCTGCTCAATATTGCGAGCAGCGACGACCACAATTGCTCCCCGTCGAGCTGCTTCTAAGGCAAGTGCTTTACCGATACCACTCGACCCGCCTGTGATCAGGACAACTTTGTTCTTCAAAAAACGTAACGTTTTAAATCGTCTCAGCATTGTTTTCCCTCCTCCCTACTTGTTGAAAGGAATATCGATTACATCGAAATCATTTACTACCCGCGTATTTGGCAGAATATCACGTACTTGGTAGGCCAGCTGGTAAGCAGCTTTCCCAGTGTAGCGCGCGGAAATATGGGTCAATAGTAATCGCTTAACATGGGCAGCCTTAGCAACTTCTGCCGCCTGTTGACTAGTGGAGTGATAATAGCTCCGCGCCATCTGCGCCTCATTTTTGGCAAAGGTACTTTCATGAACTAAAACATCAGCATTTTGTGCCAAGATGATTGCATTCTTAGTCTTGCGCGTATCACCCATAATTGCAACAATTCGCCCTGGTTGTGGGTGACCTATATAATCATGGCCATCAATGGTACGACCATCAGGCAAAGTAACGGTCTTACCAGCCTTAAGTTGTCCGTAGAGTGGTCCTGATGGTACATGATCTGCTTTCAGCTTATCAACTAGTAATTCACCGGGATGGTCAGCTTCTTCAATCCGGTAACCATAGCAGGCAATCTTATGATCTAGATGCATCGTCGTCACCTTAAAGCCATTCTGATCAAAAAGAACCTGGTCATGGTCAATTTCGACGAAATGTAAGGGATAACTCAAACGCGATTCACTAACCTGTAAAGCAGTCAAAACAAACCGCTTGATCCCCACTGGTCCATAGATGGTAAGCGGTTCATTACCGCCTTGAAAAGAACGGGAACTTAATAAGCCTGGTAACCCGAAGATATGATCACCATGCAAGTGAGTAATAAATATTTTGCTAATTTTACGAGGACGGATTGTCGTCCGTAAGATTTGGTGTTGGGTAGCTTCCCCAGCGTCGAACAACCAAACTTCATTCAATTCTTCCAGTAGACGAAGAGCGACACTTGTAACATTACGCTGCTTACTGGGTGAGCCGGCGCCAGTACCTAAAAACTCTAGTTGCATGTTTTCTTCTCCTTATCATTTAAACCATGGTTATTGAATAAATTCGAAAGCAAATTTATCAATCCGCACCATGTCGCCGTCTTTAATTCCCGCTTTACGAAGAGCATCATCAACTCCCATACGACGTAGTTGACGTGCAAAGCGAAGCTGACTATCTTCATGTGTCAAGTCGGTCATCTTAAACAAACGTTCAAGCTTGTCACCACTGAGAACCCACGTACCATCATCATCACGATCAATCGTGAAGTCAGGAGTATTCTTTTCTGGTGCCGCAGCCTTATACGTAGCAGTGAGTTGTTCATCATGGCTCTCACTATCAAATGCTGGCGTTTGATCTAGTAAATCTGCAGTCAGTTGCATCAGCTGCTGAACACCATCATGAGTCACCGCAGAGATTGGAAAAATCTGTGGCTGCTTTTCCAACGTATGGTCTGCAGCTAATTGTTTCTTGAAGTGTTCCAGATTCTTCTGGGCATTCGGTAGGTCCATCTTAGTGGCAACAACAATTTGCGGACGCTTTAATAATTCCGGATCATAGTTCGCCAGCTCATGGTTAATCTGTCGATAGCGTTCAATACCTTGATCAGGATCTTCAGCACTCATATCAACCAGGTGTAACAAGACCCGCGTCCGTTCAATGTGACGAAGGAACTTTAAGCCCAAGCCAACACCTTTAGATGCACCTTCAATCAGTCCTGGCATATCCGCCATTGCAAAGTCACGACCATCTGGCAGGAGGACCATACCAAGATTGGGAACCAAGGTTGTAAATTCGTAAGCAGCAATTTTCGGCTTAGCTCCCGTGACCACAGAAAGCAGCGTTGATTTCCCAACTGACGGGAAGCCCACTAAACCAACATCAGCTAACATCTTTAATTCTAATTCGACATAGCGATCCTGCCCTGGTTCGCCATTCTCGGCAATTTCCGGTGCCGGATTTTTGGCGCTGGCAAAGTGAATATTACCACGACCGCCACGACCACCCTTAGCAATTGTTAGTTCCTGACCATTTTTGATCAGGTCACCAATAATTTCACCAGTATCTAAGTCACGGACGGTCGTTCCCTGTGGCACTTTAATCACAGTATCTTCAGCACTGGGACCAGTCATTTGTTTGCTCATCCCATTACCGCCATTCTTAGCCTTAAAAATACGGTGGTAACGAAAATCCATTAACGTCCGCAATCCTTCGTCAACTTTAAGGATGATACTTCCGCCGCAGCCGCCATCACCACCTGATGGTCCACCGTTAGGAACGTATTTTTCCCGGCGAAAAGAAACCATTCCGTTGCCGCCTTTACCGGCGTGTGCTTCAATTTTAATTTGATCCACAAAAGTGTTCATTATTAATTTCTCCGTTCTTCAATCTAATAACTAGTATATTGAATAATTTAACAAGCGTCAAAATCAATCATGACTGCTCCCCTTAGCAACCTCTGCGTTACCCTGGAGAGATACTTTGATTAATTGGGCTGTTGGTCGATTAATTCCTAAACTATGGATTTCATCGACTGATGCGTTAGCAATCTTACTGATGGACCCATATTTTTGCAGGAGCTTTGTCCGTGTTCGCGGACCGACACCTTTAATTGCATCAAGACGGGAAGCCAATGAATTCTTCGCATGAACACGACGGTGAAAAGTAATTGCAAACCGGTGCACTTCATCTTGAATTCGCTGTACGAGGTAAAAGCCTTGACTACGCGGATTGAGATTAATGTGGTGATCATCATCACCAAATAATAAGTCAGCTGTCCTGTGCTTATTATTCTTCACCATCCCCACCACTGGGATATCTAAATTAAGCTCATTTTCTAAGACGTCCCGAGCAGCATTCATTTGCACTTCACCACCATCCATAAAAATCATGTCGGGCATCCGTTGATTCTCCTTCAAGAGGCGGGTATAACGACGCCGAATAACCTCCCGCGTGCTGGCGGCCTCATCGGCATGATTAATAACTGTCTTTAATTTATACTTACGATAAAGTTTCTTAGCTGGTTTACCATCGACAAAAACCACCATTGCACTGACGGGATCCGCACCTTGAATATGTGAATGGTCAAAAGCTTCAATTTTGTGACCCGCTGGCAAGCCTAAAGCATCAGTAACTTCCTTCATTGCCCCAGTAGTCTTACTTTCATCCATCGCTAGCAATCGAAACTTTTCATCCAGAGTTAAATGGGCATTTTCCTTGGCCATATTCATTAGGTCACGTTTTTCGCCCCGTTCAGGGGTACGAACAGGTACTCCCAGGATTTCACTAATCTCTTGATTTGGTAAGCCCCGCGGAAGAAGAATTTCCTTGGGCAAAATATTATTTGGACGATTATAAAATTGTAAAATGAAACTAGTCATTTCTTCGACTGCCGTATCAACAATCGGGAACAACCGCTTTTCACGTTTCATCAACCGCGCTTGGCGAATGAAGAAAACTTGAATTGATAACCAACCCTTATCCATATAGAAGTTGAATAGATCGCGGGGCGTCTTATCATTCGAAATAATTTTCTGCTTTTCAACAGTGACCTTAATATAGTGTAACTGGTCCCGAATCTCAGCTGCTCGTTCGAATTCTAGATTTGCTGACGCTTGGTTCATTTCAGCAATAAGCTTTTTTTTCACGTTCGCCGTGTTGCCGTTTAAAAATGATTTAATGCGCTGAATTTGACGATCATATTCTTCTGGAGGAACGGTCTTAAAACAAGCGCCCAGGCATTGCCCCATGTGGTAATACAAACATGGTCGATGTTGGTACCCATTGCAACGACGGAGTGGATAAACTTTTTGGATGAAATGGAGCGTTTCTTCAGCTGCATAAACGTTCGGATAGGGACCAAAATAATAAGCTCCGTCCTTTTTAATTTGTCCAGTAATCTTAGTTTGTGGATCCCGTTCATTTGTAATCTTGATGTATGGATATCCTGTGCCCTGTTTCAATTTGATATTGAAATAAGGCTGATGTTCCTTAATCAAGGTGATCTCTAATAGGAATGATTCCTTATTGGTTGAAGTCACAATGGTTTCAAAGTCAGCAACTTCTGAGACCATTTTTGCCACTTTACCAGTATGGGAACTCTTAAAGTAAGACCGCACCCGATTCTTCAGATTCTTGGCTTTACCGACATAGATGATCTGATCATTGATATTCTTCATTAAGTAACAGCCCGGCTTATCGGGTAACAGGGCTAATTTATGTTCAATGTGCTCACTCGCCATCTACTGACTCCTTCCTTAATCCAAAACTATATTATACGTGATCTTTCCTTTCTTTGGTAATTTACAGCTTGATAAATTGCATATTATTACTAACATATGCTACAGTAACGATAAATAATAAAGGGGTGAATCAAATGGGACTAGTCACAAGACGTAGCTTGCAACTGGACAAAATGTTTGATCAATTTGCCGTTGATCCAAAAGACACGAAAAAGAAACCAACTGATTCTAAAGTCAAGTCAAAGAAAAATAATAAAAATTCTCCAACTAAAGATACAAAATAGTTTATTGGAATAATATTCGAAAAGGCCTAACGTTCTTACTTTCTTGAACGCTAGGCCCTTTTGTTATGCAATAAGCATTAATACACCCACAATTTAATTATTCTTAGTGAACCCCTTTGGATACCGCCGGTTAAGTTCTGCAATATTGTTTTTAGCAACATCATCAAACGGAATATCAGCCCATTCAGCAATTTGCGAAAGGTACCAGAGGACATCACCCATTTCATGGGTCAATTGCTGACGATCAAGCTTTTGTCCACGAAAAGTATAATTCTTTACCAAATCAACAACTTGTCCAGCTTCACCAGCTAACCCTAACGCGCAATTAGTTAATACCTGCTCATTACCATAAAGCGTTCTTTTAGCTGCATTCTGATACTCATTGAAATCCATTACTATTTCCCCATTCGTTGCTCAATCCATTGCCAAATTTTATCCTTACCCTGCTTCGAAACGGCAGAGAAAAGTTGCAAATCATCAGGTGACGGTAATTCTAACGCCCGACTAACTTCATTAATTGTCCGATTGAGTGCGCTAGGCTTGACCTTGTCAATCTTAGTAGCAACAACCAGCGTTGGAATATTATAATACCGTAACCATTGATACATTGAAATATCATCGTCGCTCGGCTTATGCCGGCCATCCACAAGTTCAATGACGCCACGTAATTGTTGCCTGGTCGTTAGGTACTCCTCAATCATCTGGCCAAAACGTTCTCGTTCTTTCTTTGAAACCTTGGCATACCCATAACCAGGAACATCAATAAAATACATCTGATGTTCCACTTCATAAAAGTTAAGCGTTTGGGTCTTGCCCGGTTGACTAGATGTGTGGGCAAAGTTGCGACGATTAATGAGGACATTCGTTAGCGAAGACTTGCCAACATTGGAGCGCCCAACCAAAGCGATCTCTGGATAATTAGTAGATGGGTATTGCTTGGGATCGACCGCACTAATAGTTAAATCAACATTGTGCACTTCCATATCCTCATCCTCCTTTAGTTATGAAGCCTGCTGGTCCTTCATTACATACCGCGGCTCAGTATGGTTAGTAACACACCGCTTATCAATAATCACTTTTTCAACGTCTTGGCGACTAGGCAAATCATACATAACATCACGCATGACCCCTTCGATGATGGAACGAAGGCCACGAGCCCCCGTGTTTCGTTTGATAGCCAATTGTGCCATTGCCCGTAAGGCCCCATCAGTAAAGCTCAACTGACTACCATCAAGACGAATTAACTCTTGATATTGTTTTACAAGGGCATTCTTTGGTTCAGTTAAGATCCGGACCAGGTCATCCTCATCCAATTTCTGCAGGGCAGTCATTACCGGTAATCGCCCAATGAATTCGGGAATTAATCCAAATTTTAATAGATCTTCCGGGATAACATGCTGTAGAATATTCTTTTCCGTTACGTTAGCAGCTTCATTGGAGTCTGTACCGAAACCAATCGTCTTATCACCTAAACGTTCTTTAACGATGTTTTCAATGCCATCAAACGCTCCACCAACGATAAAGAGGATATTCTTTGTATCAACCTGAATAAATTCCTGTTGGGGATGCTTGCGACCACCCTGAGGCGGCACGTTGGCAATCGTTCCTTCCAAGATCTTCAGCAAGGCTTGTTGAACCCCTTCACCAGAAACATCACGAGTAATCGAAACGTTTTCAGCTTTCTTAGCAATCTTATCAATTTCATCGATATAGATAATGCCCTTTTCAGCAGCTTCCACATCATAATCAGCGGCCTGGACGAGCTTTAAGATGATGTTTTCAACATCCTCACCAACATACCCCGCCTCAGTCAAAGTCGTTGCATCAGCAATGGCAAAAGGAACATTTAGGATCTTAGCAAGCGACTGCGCCAGATAAGTTTTCCCTGATCCGGTTGGTCCAATCACAGCGATGTTACTCTTTTGGAGTTCAGTATCATTATTATCGCCAGTTACCATGGCGTTAACACGTTTGTAATGATTGTACACGGCAACAGCCAAGGTCTTCTTAGCATCTTCTTGGCCGATAACGTAGTCATTCAATTGACTCATAATTTCTTCGGGAGTCGGAACCTTGAATGTGCTTTGTTTATTATCATCGGCTAATTCTTGCTGGATAATATGCTGACAGAGGTCGACACACTCATTACAAATGTAGACTCCTGGTCCTGCCACAATCTTCTTAACCTCATCTTGTGATTTACCACAAAATGAACAGTGGACAGAATCCATCCCATTAGTATCTTCAAACATCGATTCAGCCTCCTCTAGACTTATGATTTCATGATACCAAAATAATGGATGCAATACGAATGTTTGCTCTTTAAACCCGGAAAAAAAACGCCCAATCAGTTTGATTGGACATTTTTATTTAGTTCACATGCAAGATTACTTGTCAGACTTTTTGTCGTCCTTTTTTGCTGACTTAACTTGCTTTGCTGAATCAGCAACTAAGTCAACGGCCTTACGAATCTTGATATCATGAGTCAACATATCTTCAGAAAGAGCATTCTTAATTTGATCTTCTTTCATGTTGTATTGCTTTGCCAAGTTGCTAATTTCATCCTTGATTTCATCATCAGAGGCAGTTAATTTAGCATCATCGACAATTGCTTCAAGAACCAGGTTAGTCTTAACACGTTGAGCGGCATCAGCAGCAAATTGCTTCTTAAGGTCTTCTTCCTTAGTACCAGTAATTTGGAAGTACATCTTAGGACTGATTCCTTGTTGTTGCATACCTGCTAAGTATTGTTGCATTTGACGGTTAGTGTCATCATCCAACATTGATTGTGGAATGTCTTGGATGTCAGCATTCTTAACAGCGGCTTCAATAGCAGCATCTTCAATGGCAGCCTTAGCTTGGTTTTTCTTGTCTTCTTGAAGTTGCTTCTTAGTCTTGTCACGTAATTCAGCTAAAGTATCAACGTCTTCGTCGACATCCTTAGCAAAATCATCATCAAGGTCTGGCAATTGCTTTTCCTTGATTTCGTGCATCTTAACCTTGAAAGTAGCGTCCTTACCAGCCAAGTTCTTAGCATGGTAATCCTTTGGGAAGGTAACCTTAACTTCAACATCGTCACCAGTATTGTGACCAATTAATTGGTCTTCAAAGCCAGGGATGAATGAACCAGAGCCCAATTCAAGGGAGTAGTTATCAGCAGAACCACCATCAAACTTCTTGCCATCAACAGTACCTTCGTAGTCAATAACAACGGTGTCACCCTTAGCAGCAGGCTTATCTTCCTTCAAAACTAATTCAGCTTGTTGTTGACGCTTCTTGTCTAATTCAGCATCAACGTCGGCATCACTAACACTGGTGTCTTGTTCAGGCACTTCCATGCCCTTGTATTCACCTAATTTAACTTCAGGCTTAACATCAACAGTAGCAGTTAAGACCCAAGGTTGATCCTTTTCCATGCTCTTAATATCAATTTGAGGTTGAGCAACTGGTTCAATCTTAGTTTCCTTAACAGCATCACTGTAAGCATTTGGAAGAACCTTGTTTAAGGCGTCTTGGTAAAGTGATTCTTCACCATACATTTGGTCGAAGATTTGACGTGGAACCCGGCCCTTACGGAAACCTGGAACAGTAATCTTCTTCTTAGTTTCGGCAAATGCTTCATCGAGACCTTTCTTAATAGTTTCGACATCAATTTCGAATGTCAAAGTGCCCTTGCTGGCTTCGCTATCGCGTTCCCATTTTGCTGACATTTTATTTCCTCCAATATTGATCAAATTGACCATAATCCTTTAAAAGGCTGGTCTTTACATACTTTAATAGTGTACCCTACAGACTCGTTAATTGCAACTTATTGGAAGCTTAGTTGCAATAAAAAAAGGATGCGGAATAACTCCGCATCCTTTTGACTGTTAACTAATTAATAAATTAGTCTAAGACGTCGGATACAACACCGGCACCAACAGTGTGTCCACCTTCACGAATAGTGAACTTTAGACCCTTTTCAAGGGCAACTGGCTTTTGCAAGTTAACAGTGAAGGTAACGTTATCACCAGGCATAACCATTTCTACACCGTCTGGTAATTCAATAGTACCAGTAACATCAGTGGTGTGGAAGTAGAATTGTGGACGGTAGTTTGAGAAGAATGGAGTGTGACGGCCCCCTTCTTCCTTAGTCATAACATAAACTTCACCCTTGAAGTTCTTGTGAGTTTGGATTGAACCTGGTTCAGCAAGAACTTGGCCACGTTCAACTTGGTCGTGTGAAATACCACGAAGAAGAACACCAACGTTATCTCCGGCTTCACCAAGGTCAAGAGTCTTGTGGAACATTTCCAAACCAGTAACAGTTGACTTTTGTACCTTGTCAGTTAAACCAACGATTTCAACATCGTCACCAATCTTAACAGTACCACGGTCGATACGACCAGATACAACGGTACCACGACCAGTGATAGTGAAGACGTCTTCGATAGGCATCATGAATGGCTTATCAGTAGGACGCTTTGGAGTTGGAATGTAGTCATCGATAACATCGAGCAAGTGAAGAACAACCTTTTCTTGTTCTGGGTCACCTTGAAGAGCCTTCAAAGCAGATCCACGGATAACAGGAATATCGTCACCAGGGAAATCGTATTCGCTAAGTAAGTCACGAACTTCCATTTCAACAAGGTCAACTAATTCGTCATCGTCAACAAGGTCAACCTTGTTCAGGAAGACAACGATGTACTTAACACCAACCTGACGAGCCAAGAGGATGTGTTCACGGGTTTGTGGCATAGGACCATCATCCGCAGCAACAACCAAGATGGCACCATCCATTTGTGCAGCACCAGTGATCATGTTCTTAACGTAGTCGGCGTGACCTGGAGCATCGATGTGTGCGTAGTGACGCTTTTCAGTTTCGTATTCAACGTGGGCAGTGTTGATAGTGATACCACGTTCCTTTTCTTCTGGAGCGGCATCGATATCTTCAAACTTTTCTTGCTTTGCCAGACCCTTTTCAGCCAATACCTTAGTGATAGCAGCAGTTAAAGTAGTCTTCCCATGGTCAACGTGGCCAATAGTACCAATGTTTACATGGGGCTTTGTACGTTCATAATGTTCTTTTTCAGCCATTAATGAAAACCTCCTGTGAATTTACAAGTATAATGCCAGTCAACACGTGACTGACACACCCTTATAGATATTGTACTACTTCTTTTCGCCAATGAAAAGATTAATCACATGGCTCTCAAGAAGAATTCTTTAACATGATATCAACTATCTTTGAATTTGTAAATGAGTTTATTCGACTTTAGTTGATTTTTTCAATAATTTGATTGATTTTACGCTGCCACTGTTGTTCACCGGCAGAATTGGTTGGCATTGGTTCGCCTAACATCAAACTTTTTAATACCTGAACCCACTTGTCTGGCTGCTGGATAATCTGATTGGCAATTGGCACTAATAGAATGGCTTGAAGATCAAGCTGCTGACTTAAAGTCTTCAATAACTGGGGATTAGTATTGGTGAATTGCCGTTCAATAATATTTCGACATTGTTTAATGGCAGTTGCCTGATACGCCGATGGACAATTTGCTGGAACAATGTGATGCTCCTCATCATCAATCGTTAGCATTACAACTTCCCTCTCCCATCGTAATTGTTGAAGAATATTTAATAATTCAGAACGCACGAATGGGTTAGTAAAGGGATCACGAAGTAAGAACTGACACCCCACCATAAAATCTGGTAGTGGTAACTGATCTGCACTCGCAAGCCGCTGCTGTTGTTCCGCTAAAGAACAGTCTCCCAAATGGTAAAACGTGCGTAGCTGATTGTGAATCGTTAAGTGAAACTTTTGCCGATATTCAGTTTCAGCATTTTTAACTAATGTTTTGGCCTGTGGACGAATTGTTGCAGGTAGTTGATTAATAATCATTCGCCCCGAAATGTAATGATTAACTGCCAAATAGATATTAATAATTAGCAAGCCATTATGTACATCAATTGCTGAATCTGGAAAGTGAAGCACGGCATGGTAAGCTTCCTGAAATCTTTTTGCCAGGTATAGTGTACGCGCCGCTTTAAATGTTATTTGGGGATCATCAACCTGCTCACTAAGGTCATTCCAACAATCTGCTGCCCTTGTCCAATCCTGATTGTGTTCAAACTTTTCCGCCTCGTGGGCAATTTTTATTTGTTCCTCATTCATGTCATTCACTCCTGCGGTTTCTTGCTAGGTAAATATCAAAAGGACTGGGCACAATCCCAGTCCTTATAATACTATTTGTCCTTATTATCTTGATGATGCTTACGACCCCGACCGCGTCCTTGATGACGCTGCTTCTGCTTTTTAGTAGGCTGCGTATTTTCCTTCTTATTGTTTGAATGACTATTGTTACGACGATGAGCGTGCTGATTAACTTCCATAATAACCGGCAGGATCACTGGATGCCGTTTGGTCTGATCAAACAAGAATCGATTAAGCTTCTCGCGGACACTTTGCTTAAGGTGGCCCCAATCAAATTCTTTTTCCGCCAAGTTTTCTTCAACCACTTTTTCAACCAAATCAGCACTTTGCTTCATCAGTTGACGATTGGTTTTAACAAAGACAAAGCCCCGCGACGTAATCTGTGGACGGGCAACAATCTTTTTATTCTTCCGATCAATAGTGGCGACAACAACAAAAATTCCATCTTCAGAGAGAACCCGACGATCACGCAGGACAATATTTCCAATGTCACCAATACCTGTTCCATCAATCATAGTATTAGCAACATCAATATGTTCACCCACGTGGAAGGTACCGTTCTTATAAGTCAGAACGTCGCCCTTATTCAACAGGAAGATATGATCAGCAGGGATACCAACTTCTTCAGCTAGTTCAGCATGACGATCTAGCAGACGATATTCACCCTGGATTGGGACAAAAAACTTTGGCTTCATAAAGTTGAGCATCAATTGTTCATTATCCTGGTTAGCATGACCAGACGGATTAAGATCATCAGAAATAAACTTAACCTCAGCACCGGTCCGATAAATCATATCCTTAGTCTTCTGAACCTCAGTTTCCTGTGCATACGATGGCGTTGTGGTGACAAATACTAAATCATCTTCCGTTAAATGGAGGTTGGCGTTATCACCATTGGCAATTTGCTGCAATGATTTAATTGGTTCCCCCATCTTACCAGTTTCCAAGATCACTACCTGATTAGGATCAAGCTTATCAGCCTCTTTCATACTAATAAGAAGATCGTTTGGCAGCTTCAGCTTACCTAATTGCATTGCAGTATCAATGATTTGCTCAATATCTTCACCAGACAACACAATCTTCCGATTAACAGCCACAGCCGCATTAATAATTTGCTGGACCCGCATGATATTTGATGCTACAGAAGCAACAATAATCCGACCGCTTTGGTACTTGAAAGTTTCTTTGATATATTCGCCAATATCTTTTTCACGAGCAGAAGCACCAGTGATGCCAGCACCAGCAGAATCACTCATCAAAAGCAAAACACCTTGTGAGCCAATCTCAGCTAATCTCGCTAAATCTGTTTGGTACCCTTTCGTTGCGGTTTGATCAAATTTGAAGTCACCAGTATAAACGATGTTGCCTTGCTTTGTCTCCAAGACAATACCCAAAGTGTCGGGAATAGTATGCGTGGTGGAGAAGAAAGATACGGTGACGTCATCAAAATCAATGGCCGTGCTCTCATCAACAACATGGAAGTTATTAAACTTTTTAACTTCTTTATGACTCTTGACCGCTAATTTAGCAAGAGCAATCGTCATTTCACTACCAAAGACTGGAACATTGAAATCCATTAAGAAATATGGCAAAGCCCCAATTGCATCAGCATGTCCGTGTGTCAGAAAAACACCCACAATATCGTTTTTACGTTGCTTTAAATATTCCCAATCAGGGATAACGACATCGATCCCCATCAAATCATTTTCTGGGTATTTTAATCCCACATCTAAAATGAAAATTTGATGACCAATTTCAACAGCATACATATTTTTCCCGTTTTCGCGAACCCCGCCAAACGGAATTACTTTTACATTACTCATTCAAAGAGCTCCTTTAGTTTTTTATTCACTTGATTGTTGTGATTAATTTATACGTGCATAAAACGCTAATAACATCTTAACACACAAGTTAGGAGCAATGAAACTAATCGAAGAATAAAAAAACACCCGTCCCAGAAAGGACGAGTATAAATTTGATGAATTATCGACGAAGACCTAACTTCTTGATCAATTCACGGTATGCATCCAAGTCAGTCCGACGTAAGTATGCTAACAGATTACGACGGTGACCAATCTTCTTCATCAAACCACGTTGTGAGTGGTAGTCATGCTTGTGAGTACGGAGGTGTTCGTTCAGTTCGTTAATGTCAGCAGTTAATACAGCGACTTGAACTTGAGTTGAACCAGTGTCACCTTCGTGAGTAGCAAATTCCTTGATGATTTGATCTTTACGTTCTTTTGAAATAGCCATGTGATTTCCCACCTTTCAAATTTATAGTCCGCCTAGTTCTAAGTATTACGTCGGTGAGGATCGTAAAACTGAGAAGAGGCAAATGGTTAAGTAACCTCAAGTAATATACCTAATTTTAGAATAAATTGCAAGCTCCTTTCCCGAAATAATTGTTTCCTATTGCATTGGCATCAACTCTTTTGTATAATGACAAATGTTGAAAATTCTGGTCAACTTAATATTGGGTAATGGAGGTGAAACTCATGCCAATCATCAAATCAGCAATCGAACGTGTTAAGACTAGCGAAAAGGCCGAAGCACGTAATGCATCCCAATTAAGTAAAATGCGGACTGCTATTAAGAAATTCGACAAGGCTAAGCTTGCCGGTGCCGACAACCTTGACGATCTATACAAAGCTGCTATTTCAGCAATCGACCGCGCCCACTCCAAGGGCTTAATCAAGGCTAACAAGGCTGCTCGTGACAAGTCACGTCTTTCAGCACGTTACGCTAAGTAATAAAAAAGATTAGGCAGTAATTGCCTAGTCTTTTTTTTCATTTGTTAATTAAAAAACGGACCCAGCTTGATGCTGGGTCCGTTTTTGTGCTTTATGAAACCTTTTGCTGGGAATACTGCAACATAAACAACTGGAACATTAACGCTGGATCACGTTGACTAGTTTTCAGCGCCTTCTCAATCTTAATCAACCCCAGGTAAGCATTTTCAAGCGACAGTAATGAAAAGTGCCGCGTCGTTTGCAAACCAAGCTTGACACGATATGGATGGACATGAAGACGACTAGCTAATGTGCCCTGACTTAGTCCCCGCGCATTCAGAACTTTTAACTGAATCAACAAACGAAACTGGCTGACCAGTACGGCATTAATCCGCAGTGGTGGTTCTTGACTATCCAACAGTTGTTGGTATAGAGACAATGACCGTTTTTGATCACGTTTTAAAACAGCCGTCACCAGGTCAAAAACATTATCATCCAATGTTTGCGGGACCAGGTCAATAACATCCTGCTGATTAATTTTTTTACTTTGGTATGCTAATAATTTGAGCTTAGGGAGGTTGGCCGTCATGAGTCCATAATCGGCATTTGTCCGTTGAACTAATGCCTCCAAGGCCGAATTATCTATCTGATAGCCATCCCCAGCCAATTCATCAACCACTTGTTGTTTCGCTTGACGCTCATTTAACGGTGCTGCATCAACTTGAACCGCTTGTTTCTTCAGCACCTTTACTAGTCCCTTCCGCCCATCTAATTTTTCATATGGTGCTAGAAAAACAAGAACTGTACTTGGTTCCGGATTTTGAAGGTATTTTCGTAAGGATGCTAAATCATGATCCACTTTAGCCTTCGATTTTTCGCCAGTTAAGAAATATGGCTTGCTGATTAAGACTAGTCGACGATCACCAAAAAATGGTGCTGACATTGCATCATCAATTGCCATGGCCACCGGTGTCGTTTCCATATCATAGCGGCCCACATTCATAACTTGTTGCTCTTGAGGTATTAACTTTAAAAATAGTTGTTCAGCCTGTTGCAGGAGCACATGCTGAGTTCCTAAAACAAGGTAGATCATCGCCGGTGCTTTAGTTGTTAATTGCTTTTCGAGGGTTTTAATGTCCACGAGAGTTCATCCCCTTTCAATGTAGTAGTCCAATAAGAATACGGACCACAGAATCGATAACGAATCATACCATACTGCTGAGTTGATAATTTCCTAATTCGTAACTGCTGAAGTGTTGATAGTGTCTCCTGATTAGGATGACCATAGCGATTATGGCGGCCTGCGGAAACAATTCCTATTTGTGGATGCAAAGCAGCTAAGTATTTCTTGTTACTCGAAGTCTTACTACCATGATGACCTAACTTAACAACATCCGCTCGCAAACATGGATAACGATGCAAAACTGCTTGTTCACCCTGTTGATCCAGGTCGCCAGAGAAAATAAAACGTAACTTGCCAAAGTGTCCCCACAGGACAAGTGAGTCTTCGTTATTGCCCTTACCTACTGTAAATGGGTGCAGGCATGTTAACCCTGTGGGGAAAGACTGATTAGCAACTACTGGTTTAACGATTGGCGGTTTAGACACCACCTCGATTGATTGATGAACAACCCTCTGCTTCTCCATTCCAGATGGGACAACAACTTCGTTGACTTTGAAATTCTTTATAAAGGACGCCAGGTACCCAATATGGTCAGCATCATGATGACTAAGGTAAATTGTATCAATGCGTTGAATTCCTTTACTCTTTAAGTAATTGACACTTGTCCGTTCTGCCATATTGCTGGCATCAATAGGTCTTGCCCAAGTTGCCTTTGAAAATTGTAATTTCCCACCTGTATCAATTAACGATACTCGGCGATTAAAAGGAGTCCTAATAATGATTGAATCTCCTTGTCCAATATCCACAAAAGCAACTTCCCCCAACGGTTGATAATGAATCATTATAAACACTATTAAATATGTCATACCAAGAGCAAAGTAGCTGAAATGCCAGTGGTGATCAATCGTCAAGCACGTTACCAAAAGTAGTCCAATCGCAACGATTAATGGAGGCTTACCAAACGTTATCATTCCTGGACAAGCACTAACTGTAACTAACACCCTCTGAATACCTAATAAGAGATTATTTGTAATTGATGCCAAGCCAGGTAACAATCGGTAAGTGATTGCACTAATGATAACTGCTGGGAAAACAAAATAAGTAAATAATGGAATCATCACGAAACTGGTAATAAATGTTAACCAGTGCACTTCATAAAGAAAGCTAACAATGGACGGTAAGCTTAACAGATTTAGCGTTAATGACTGCCGAAAGTTACCCCACTCTTTAGGAAATACTTGTAAGCCTAAGGATAGTAAATAAGAGAGCTGCCCACCTAGGCCAAGGAAGATCCATGGATTTATAAATACTCCACCGATAAGGCTGACTGCCCAAGTATCAAGTGCGGACAGTTGGTAGTACTTACGACCAATGAGGTGCGCTTCAGTCATTAAAACAGCCCGAACGAGTCCCACGGATTGTCCACCAATAATTGCGTAAAATGGCAATAATACGATAAGCAGCCACTCACTAGTTTCCCTGGTAATTCGACAATAAGTCAAAATTAAACTAATCCCCGCAACGAGGGCCGACACATGTAATCCTGAAATACAAAATAAATGAATAATACCCAGACGACGAACGCTTTCCTGAAAGTCATGATCTCTTTGCTGGACCGTTTCTCCTAAAATTAGCTGGGCACAATAATTACTTAATGGACTAGGCAGATGCTCAAAATATCGACTGGCTAGCAACCGATAATAATGAACATCTAGCCGGGATAGTTCAACAAGTCTAATATTATCAATCCGTTTTACCAGCAGCTGGTTACTAATACCTTGAGAATAAGAACGCGGACGAAAGTCATGTTGATTAGTATTCGTGGGTGGCATCAACGGTTGCAATTGACCATCGACCGTTATTTGCATATCCATTGTGGAATGTTGCAATTGCTGCACTTGATAGCGGTCACGCAGATAAGCCATGCCAGCAACAGTTTGGTGCATTGAATTATCGCGACCGACAAAAGTAAGACGATTACCGTTAATGTGAAATTGGTCACCAGGAATTGTTACCACGTGTTGACGAACTTCAGTAGTTTGCGTTACCTGTTGTCGGTATAAATGATTCTTTAACCCCCAAGAATAACCTGTTATCACCATCCCCAATAAAAGGCTAATCATGGTCAGATTTCGCTTATCTAATAACAGGATCCGAACAAAGAACCATAGTGAGCCGAGCATTAGCCAAAAATGACCACTGGTAATTACTGTCGCAAGTGATGCGACAAAGAGTGCAGGAAAAACAAGGTAATGTCTAATTACTTGTTTTCTGGATTAATGTATTGATCCAGATTAACCTCTTCTAAAATATTTTGATCTAAATGAATTTGGTGTAGTTGAACATTTTTAAGCTTAATCAAGCGTTTTGCATATTCATCATTGTGGTAGTTACGTAAGTAATTAATTTCTTTAATCCCTGCCTGTAATAGGCTCTTGGTGCACTGCAAGCATGGAAAATCAGTAACATAGAGGCTTGCCCCGTCCGCAGAAACACCAAATTTGGCACACTGCAAAATAGCATTCATTTCTGCATGGATCGTTCTTACACAATGGCCATCCCGCAGGTAGCATCCTTCATCAATACAATGAGTGTCTCCAGATACAGACCCATTATATCCACCCGCAATCACTCGTTTGTCACGGACAAGCACTGCTCCCACGGATAAACGAGTGCAGGTACTACGCGAAGCTAATAATGCGGCTTGCATCATAAAATACTGATCCCAATCAATCCGCTTCTTCATAGTGTCACTCTCCATTCCGAACAATTATTCCTATTACTTTGTAATGTTATCGCAAATTGCTTCTTAATCCAATATCAAACTGATAGTTGTGGTTTTATCTTTTCAACTGTCTTGTCACCAAATCCAGAAATATCTTTTAAATCATCTACACTCTTAAATTGACCATGTTCTTGGCGATACTGAATGATTAAATCAGCCTTCTTATCGCCAATTCCAGTGATCTCACAAAGCTGATTTTTACCAGCGGTATTTATATTAATCTTCGATCCTGTTTCACTACTATTGGCACTACCTGGTGTGCCCAAGTCAGATGTATTAGCCTGTTCGCCAATTTTAGGAATATATAATACCTGTTGGTCAGTTAACTGCTTAGCCAAATTAACCTGTTTCAAGTCAGCATCTGACGTTGGTTTAACGATTTTCAATGCTTCCTCAATTCGAGCATCACGGGATAATCGAATCACTCCGGGATGAATAACCGCCCCTTTAACATCAACATAGATAAATCGCTTAGTTGACTGGGTATCTGGCGAATTACTGACCGAAGAACTGTTAACATCAGACATCTTAGTTGGTGTCACATTATTATGGGACATGCTAGTAAAGAAAAACATAATAATGACTAATAGTGCGCCGCCACTAATTAAAATCCAATGACGATAAGCTAACCAAAGTTCTGATAATTTTTCCATAATTCCTCCCTTCATAACTTAATAAACGAATAAATAGAATTGATTGCACGAAAAAAGCCCGAAAAAATATTTCGAGCTTTAATGCTTAATGTGTTTGCAGATAATGAAGAGCATCGTGGAAAGAGGTAACCGGCACTACCTTCATGTTTGGGTCCACCTTTTTAGCTGTGTTCTTAGCCATTTGGTAATTTGTCTGGTGACCCTCTTCATATTTTAATAATAGTTTATTAGGTTTAACGTACGGAGCAAAGAAAACCTTAGCACCAGCGCGGTGAGCAGCAACTACTTTTTTATCAATTCCGCCAATCTCACCAACAGTACCATCCGGGTTGATTGTCCCTGTTCCAGCAATCTTTTGACCGTGACGTAAATTTTGATTAGTTAGCTGGGAATAGATCTGGAGACTAAACATCAAGCCGCCAGAAGGCCCTCCTAGCTGACCGGGAGTTACCTTCACTGGAATATCTGTTTTGACTTTGACGTTGTCAGTCAATAAAATGCCAATTCCGGCTCGTGAACCAGCAATCCTAACCAGGGGTTTGGTGACGATACGTTGATGACCATTATGAAGATAAGTTACTTGCAGTGGAGTACCAACTTTTCGCTTAGCAATATATTTTTGAAAACCATGGGCAGTATCAAAGTGGTGACCATTTACTTTCGTTATCGTGTCGCCCACTTTAACATACTTCTTAAACTTAGAATGTTTTTGAACCTGAAGAACGTAAATTCCCAAATACTTTTCATGGACTGTTTGATGAGCAGCATGGTAGGCAACGGCAATTGCCTCATTGATCGCACTCTGCATATAAAAATTCTGTAGTTTGTTGAAAGTGGCCCCACTCTGTCCACCAGTCACATCATCAGCACTCTCAATCGAATGATAAGGAGTCACCTTCGCCCATAGGTACGTTGCTGGTCGTGCTTGGGAAAGCATGACTGAAGTAATCATAAAGCTTCCCTTCTGTCGATCCGGATGTCCTTTAATGTGGACATATGATTGAAGATTATCTGCACTACCGGGCCCCTCAATATATGAAGGTAATGGCCAAAATAAAAACCAACCGAGAAATAATACGGCGAATAACGTTAGTGCAATTCGTCGTAAGATTATTTTATCTTGTCTTTTCATTATGTTCCTTTACCTTAAGTAACTTTTTCTCTTTCAAGCGCTGTTTCAATGCTTCATTAATATTCTTTGGCAAGTAAGCCGAAATATCACCACCAGCAGAGGTAACTTCCTTAAGCATACTACTGGACAGGTGCTGGTATTCTGGACGAGCAAGGAAAAAGATAGTTTCACATTGATCATCCAGGAAGTTATTCATTGCTGCAATGTCACGCTCATATTGAAAATCGGTCGTGTTTCGCAAGCCCCGCATTAAGTAATCAGCACCAATGCGATTCATCAAATCGACAGTCAAGCCACTGGTGGTAATAACGGAAACGTTGTCTAGTCCCGACACGGCTTCCTTAATTTGTTCAACCCGTTCATCAACAGTGAACAATGGTTCCTTACTTCTGTTGGTCATCACAGCAACAGCTAATTGATCAAACAAGGCACTTCCCCGCTTAATTAAATCCAGGTGACCAAGAGTTAAAGGATCAAATGACCCAGGGAAAACAGCAATTTTCATATTTACTCATCCTTCTTTCCAAATTGATAAATGGTTAATACGGTAATGCCATAGCTCTGGCAACGAATCTGTTTGAAATATGGTATATCAACTGGCAAGTTAGCATTTTGGTCGGTTTCGGCAACAATGCAGGCATTGTCATTTAATAAACCAAGTTCAGCCATTGTCGTCATATTCTTCACGATTTGCTGTTTAGCATACGGTGGATCTAAATATACCATATCAAAGTGATGGTGGTCATGCGCAAGTCGATAGAGGGCTTTAACAGCATCCATTTTCATCACTGTAAATTTCTTGGGGTGTTTGGTAACCGCAATATTCTTTTTAATTGTTTTAATTGCTTGGTACTGACGGTCGATTAGAAACGCATGTTCAATTCCCCGTGAAACACCTTCAATACTTAAACCACCACTACCAGCAAAGAGGTCGAGGCTGTTGCCACCATCAAAATAGGGACCAATAATATTAAAAAGGGCCTCTTTAACTTTGTCGGTTGTCGGCCGAGTTTTCATTCCTGGAACAGCAACTAAACGGCGACCACCATATTCTCCTGAAATTATTCTCATGACTAATCATCCTCATCATGCATTTTATACAGTCCCGTTTGTTCCAAATCCGTTAACGTTGGATCGAGATCCGGTCGTGCGGACTCCAGGACATGACGCACTGCTCGCAGCTTTTGCAAACGCGTCTTAATGTCTGTTAAATCATCTTGATTAACGTATAGAACGACGTAATGCATCCGTTTAGAGACATAGCGAATGGCCCCATAGTGTTGGAGAGTTCGCACTACTCGCTTACCACTAATATACACAATCAATGCTCGACGTTTTGTCAGTGTAAACATTTCGTACCCCTCCAATCATTAGCCTAGCTGAGTTCTTTGCAATGTGAGACGTTCCTTCTTTTGTTCAATACTGATATTCATAATGATCCCCACCATTGCAGATAAGATAATCATACTTGAACCACCATACGAAATGAATGGGAACGTCACACCAGTAATTGGCAAGAGGCCTAATACCCCACCAATATTGAAGAATGTTTCAATTAAAATAAAGGTTGCTGCTCCATAACATAAGAGCATCTGATAAACAGTCGTGGCGCGTACACCAATTTGAATAATTCGACAAATCATCAACATTAATAAGAGCAGGATGGCAGTTACTCCCACCAAGCCGAGCTCTTCACTAGTAATAGAAATGATAAAATCCGTGTTTGGTTCTGGCAAATACCCCATCTTTTGAACCGAGTTTCCAAGGCCAGCGCCGAAAACACCGCCATTACTAATAGCATAATATGAGTTAACTAATTGACTCCCCGAACCAGTGGCATTACCAAATGGGTTCATAAAAGCGACGAATCGGGCCATCTTGTAACCATGAATTACCCCGCTTTCGACCATCTTTTCAATACCAAAATACCCAATTAATGGGATCAAAAGCAGGATACTAATCCCCGCACTCCATTTAAAGTCGCAGGCGAGTAGCAAGACTCCAAAGATCATCGCATTGATGGCTAATCCCCCAATATCAGGCTGGAGGGCAATCAAGCCAAAACATATAATAATAATTAACCATGGTCCACTTGACTGATGAAAGTCAAGAAAGTGAGCATGACGTGCTTTAATCCGCGCCATCCGGTCTGACAGATACAAAATAAGGTACAGTTTACATACTTCCACTGGTTGAATGTTAATAATCCCTAAATTCAGCCATCCCTTCGCACCGTTAACGGCACGAGAAAAAACCAAAACAATGAAAAGCATCCCAACAACGACAATGGTTGACCACTTTAAAAAGCCCCGGGTACGGTAATGCTTCAGTGAAAAATTAGCCCCAAAGGTAAGAAAACATATCCCCATCAGGACATAAATTGTTTGTTTAATTAAATATGCTAATGGTGAACCGCCATTTTGCATATTGATTGCTGCACTAGCGGAAAAAACCATGACAATACCGACCATACACAACAGTAGGTAAGGCACTAATAAGTAATAATCCCAGTATTGAAAGTTGTGCCAAACCTTTGATAAATGAATTTTTCTCAGATGAATATGTTTCACTAAGCGCACCTACCGTTTTTTCAAAAAGTCTCTTATATTATACACGATCAGTCTAAAAATACCTGGTCCAAGAAGATTTCATTCCGTCTTCGCAAGACCAGGTATTGTATAATTATGATTTAAATTTTGTTACTTCCGAGAAGCAGCACGACGACGCTTAGCAGCCTTTTCACGAGCATTGGTATTCAAGATCTTCTTCCGCAGACGAATATTTTCTGGAGTAACTTCACAGTATTCATCTTCGTTCAAGAATTCCAGTGACTCTTCCAGTGACAAGTGAGTTGGCGTCTTGATATGGGCCATTTCATCAGAACCAGCGGCACGAACGTTGGTCAGGTTCTTACCCTTGGTGATGTTAACAGTAATGTCGTTTTCACGACTGTTTTCACCAACAATCATTCCTTCATAAACTTCCGTACCTGGATCGATAAGCAACTGACCACGACTTTCGATACCCATCATGGCATAAGTAGTAGCTTTGCCGGCATTCATTGAAACCAGCGTACCCTTTTGACGACCAGGGTTCCAGTTCTTGATAACTGGAGCGTACTTTTCAAAGGTGTGAGATAAGATACCATAACCACGAGTCATCGTCATGAATTCAGTAGAATAACCAATCAAGCCCCGCGATGGTGCTAAGAAGATTAACCGGGTCTGACCATTGTCAGAAGGTTCCATGTTCTTCATTTCACCCTTTCGCTTAGAAAGGCTATCAATAACGGCACCCGTGTATTCATCAGGCGTATCAATTTGAACTTCTTCAAATGGTTCGCACATGACACCATCAACTTCACGATAGATAACTTCTGGACGAGAAACAGAAAGTTCATAGCCTTCACGCCGTAAAGTTTCAATTAAGATTGAAAGGTGCAATTCACCACGCCCAGAAACAGTCCAAGCACCTGGGTCATCAGTGTCTTCAACCTTAAGAGAAACATCAGTCTGCATCTCACGCTTCAAACGAGTTTCCAATTGACGGGCAGTGACAAACTTACCTTCCCGACCAGCAAATGGTGAATCATTAGTGCGGAAAGTCATCCGTAACGTAGGTGGATCAATCCGTAGTGGTGTTAATGCTTCTGGATGTTCTGGGTCAGTAACCGTTTCACCGACGTTAATATCTTCCATCCCAGAAACAGCGATTAAGTCACCCGCTTCGGCTTCCTTAATTTCCAAGCGCTTCAAACCGA
Source organism: Limosilactobacillus frumenti DSM 13145 (assembly GCF_001436045.1). Lineage (GTDB taxonomy): Bacteria > Bacillota > Bacilli > Lactobacillales > Lactobacillaceae > Limosilactobacillus > Limosilactobacillus frumenti. The sequence goes on along the minus strand of NZ_AZER01000016.1, from coordinate 11,316 downwards.
AGAAACCAAACAGCTTAGTAACACGGAAGTTCTTCTTGGAGCCATCAAGCTTCATCAAAGTAACTGTGTCACCAACCTTGATCTTGCCACGGAAAACACGACCGATTCCGATACGACCAACGAAGTCGTTGTAGTCCAAAATAGCAACTTGGAACTGAAGAGGTTCATCTGAGTTATCGACAGGAGCTGGAATGGTCTTGACGATCGTATCAAAGAGTGGCTTCATAGTGTGCTTCTGAGTGGAAATATCAGAATCATAACTAGAAGTTCCATTCATAGCAGAAGTGTAAATAACTGGGAAGTCCAATTGATCTTCATCGGCACCAAGTTCAATGAAGAGGTCCAAGACCTCGTCCACAACTTCTTCAGGACGAGCCCCTTTCCGGTCAACCTTATTGATAACAACGATTGGAGTTAAGTGTTGTTCCAATGCCTTCTTTAAAACGAAACGAGTCTGTGGCATGGTTCCTTCAAAGGCATCAACAACCAAAAGAACACCATCAACCATCTTCATAACCCGTTCAACTTCACCACCAAAGTCGGCGTGTCCAGGAGTATCCAAGATGTTGATTTGGTACTTACCATACTTAACAGCAGTGTTCTTGGACAAGATAGTAATACCACGTTCACGTTCAATAGCGTTAGTATCCATAGCCCGATCTTGAATTTGGAAGTGTTCAGGCAACGTATCTGATTGTTTTAACATTTCGTTAACCAAAGTAGTCTTACCGTGGTCAACGTGGGCAATAATCGCAATGTTACGAATGTCGTCACGTGATTTCAAAGTTTGATTCTTCCTTTCATCTGAATATATCATCGATATTAGTATACTCTATCCGCGAGGTGTTTTCATAAAAAAACTGCGACCATCGTCACAGTTTGCACAACTATTTAAGCAGCCACCCAATTTCTTGACTAGCCTGTTTTGTTGCTACTAATACAGTGTTAGATGATAACACACTTAATTGCCGGCCGTCAATTGTTTTCACGTCAAGGCCCAGTTCTTCTGCAAACACACGCCCAGCCGCTAAATCCCAAGGCTTTAACCGTGAGATATAAGCACTTAACTGACCAGTAAACACATGAATTAATTCAATGCCGGCGCTACCATACATCCGCAACCCTGCTGCCTGTCTGGCTACATCCTGTAGATTATGGACGTTACTCAATAACAGGTAACGATTAATATCGACCAACCCCTGAGATAACGGTAATTCCACTGGTGCAGACAATTGTTGTCGATTAACAAAAGCTCCATGATGACGCCAGCAGTGATACATATCATCATTCATTACATCAAGAATATAGCCAAGTGTTGCCTGGCCATCAATATACAGCGCCAGCATAATAGCAAAATGATTTCTTTGGCGAACAAAATTCATTGTTCCGTCAATCGGGTCAATAATCCATATATGACCAACTAATGAAGGGGCAATTTGGTGACCATATGACTCTTCCTCACCGATAATCCGAGAATGGGGGTCAATCTTTATTAATTGCTCACGAATGAATTGCTCATTAGCTTTATCAACTGTTGTTACCAGGTCATTTTGGCTCGTTTTAGTGTCCACCGAGAATGGCTTTTGCATTAAAGTTAACGTCCGCTCTCTCAACGATCCAAACATTACTTGAACTGCGCTATCGATTTCCTGTAATTGCTTTTCATCAGCGATCATGTTCATTCAACCTCACTCTTTTGGATGAACCTTCTTGAGCAGCCTTAACAGTTTGATAAATCGAATACCCACTCACTTTTTCAAATTGCCGTGATAATTGTTTTTCTTGCGACTTTGCATTCACGACCGTTTTAAAATTGTGGTAAGCAGTTAACACATCCTCTCGAGGAATACCACCCTCATAAGCTTGTTCTACACAGTTATATAAGTGAATAACAGTATTAATCTCAGCGACTGACCAATCATCAGCCAGCGGATACGTATAACTTGCTCGTGCCATCTTATCACCTCATATTCTCTCATTATTATACCCTATTTAAACAACAAAACGTGCCGCCATTATGACGACACGTTTTGGATTAGATTAAGATGTCTCGGCTTAAATGTGAGTTGGCAAGCCCATTGCCACATCAGCAGCTTCTTGAATAGGTTCATTCAAGGTTGGGTGTGGGTGAATAGTCAAAGCAACATCTTCAACATTCATACCACAGTTAACGATTAATGAAAGCTCACCTGCAAGGGTACTTGCTTCAGGGCCGACAACTTGTGCACCAACGACGTTCTTTTCCTTCTTAGTGTAAATGAAACGAACAAATCCTTCAGGTTCATCAAGTGAAACGGCACGAGCGTTACCTGCGAATGGGAACTGCGCAGTAGCAACTTCGATCCCCTTCTTCTCTGCAGCAGCCTTGGAAAGGCCAACTTCAGCAAGTTCAGGATCAGAGAAGCAAACTGCTGGAACACCAACCCAATCATTAGCAGTGTTCTTGCCAGCAATTGCACCAGCAGCAGTCTTACCTTCAAAGAAGGCCTTGTGAGCCAGGGCAGGCCCTGGAACAATATCACCAACAGCGTAGATATGGTCAACGTTAGTCTTACCTTGTTTATCAACGATAACTTGGTGATGGTCGTTTAACTTAACAGAAGTCATGTCCAAAGCAAAGTTATCAGTATTTGGCTTCCGACCAACAGAAACCATGCAGTAATCTGCCTTGATACTTTGTTCCTTACCATCAACTTCATAAGTTACGGTAACGCTATTGGCATCTTGAGAAGAATTCTTCGCCATGGCATTAGTAATAATGTCAATGCCCTTCTTCTTCAGGTTCTTTTCAACAACCTTAACCATATCTTGGTCAAAGCCACCAAGAATCGTGTTACTACCTTCCAAAATCGTTACGTGTGAACCGAGGTCAGCATATGCACCCGCTAATTCGGTACCGATGTAGCCACCACCGATAACAACGAATTCTTTTGGAATTTCTTTAAGTCCCAAACCACCAGTGGAGTCGATAACTCGACCTTCAAACTTGAAGTTTGGAATTTCAATTGGACGTGAACCAGTAGCCAAGATCAGGTTATTCCACGTGATCTTCTTACCACCATCAAAGTCCATGAATTGCTTTGGACCAGACTTCAGAACACGAAGTTGATGGTCGTTATCCATCATGGCAACCCCATTGATGATTTCTACCTTGTGCTTCTTCAACAGCATCTTAACACCACGGGTCATCCGGTCGACAACTTTGTGTTGCTTCCAATCCTGGGTCTTTGCAAAGTCGATCTTAGCATTCGTCTTATCAATACCATAAGTGCTGGAATTGAGAGTTTGTTGGAAACGGTGACCAGCAGCAATTAATGCTTTAGAAGGAACACATCCAACGTTCAGGCAAACACCACCAAGTCCAGAATGGTTTGGTTCCCCATTGTCTTTTTCAATCAGGGTTACTTTTTGACCAAGTTCGGAAGCACGGATAGCGGCAACATAACCACCAGGGCCACCCCCGATAATTACTGTATCTTTCTTTTCAACATCTGCCATATTAGATTAGCCCTCCATCATTAATAAGTCTGGATCTTCCAGAAGCTTCTTCAAGTAGTTCAAAGCTTCAGTAGCTAAAGCACCATCAATCAAACGGTGATCAACAGTTAATGACAACTTCATGTTGTGGCCAACAACGATTTCGCCATCAGCGTTAACAATTGGTTCAGTAGCAATGGTACCCATACCAAGAATTGCAACTTCTGGTTGGTTGATGATTGGTGTGAACCAGCCACCACGCATTGAACCAATGTTAGAAATGGTAATGCAACCATGAGCCATGCTTTCTGGACTTAACTTGTTGTCTTCAGCAGCTTGTGCATTGTCTGAAATTTCCTTAGCAATTTCGAACATGCTCTTGGAGTCCGCGTTCTTAATGTTAGGGTTGTACAGACCATGATCAGTGCTGGTAGCAATACCAATGTTGTAGTAGTGCTTTTGAACTAATTCTTGAGTACTGTCGTCAATTGAGCTGTTGAATTCTGGGTACTTCTTCATCATGGCAACAATTGCCTTAACAACATAAGGTAAGAATGTCAAGTGAATACCTTGATCAGCAGCAACTGGCTTGTACTTCTTCCGGTTAGCCATAATCTTAGATACTTCGGCGTTAGCGAATACGGTAACCATTGGACTAATATCTGCAGATTCACGCATATTCTTAGCAATAATTTGACGCATCTTGGATAATGGTTCACGAGTTTCGGCATCTTCACCAGCACCAGTGTAAGGCTTAATTGTGTTACCAGATTTAGGAGCAGCGGCAGCAGTAGCACCAGCAGCTGGAGCAGCGGCAGCAGCACCATTAAAGTTGTCGATATCTTCCTTCAATACTTGACCGTGGTTACCACTTGGTTGTACTAAGCTGATGTCAACACCCTTATCACGAGCGTATTGACGAACTGATGGCATGGCCATAACTAACTTGTTAGGTTCAGCTAATGGAGCAACACTACCTTGCTTTGCAGCTGGAGTAGCCGGCTTAGCTGGTGCTTCACTTTCTGCAGGAGCACTTTCTTCTTCAGCTGGAGCTTCATCAGCGGAATCATCAGAAGAACTGGAATCGTCAGTTTCAACGTTGGTGCTTTCGCCATCTTTACCATCATCAATTTCAACCAGGTCGTCACCTTTTTCGACGTGATCGTCTTCCTTGACATCAATCTTAGTAACGGTCCCGTCAACTGGTGATACCAATTGAGTAGTTGACTTATCAGTTTGAATTTCTACTAATGGATCATCAGCCTTAATCTTGTCGCCTTCCTTAACAAGGAATGAGGCAACGTCACCTTCAGTAAGGCCTTCACCCATTTCTGGTAGTCTGAATTTGTATGCCATATTGATTTAACTTCCTTTCTTAATCAGGGTGCCTAAACACGTTGATTAATAGTTGACGTTGTTACGAACTGCTTCTTCGATTTCAGCAGCACGTGGAAGCCATACGTCTTCTGCCATAGGGAATGGATATACAGAGTTAGGAGCAGCTACACGAGCAACTGGAGCGTCCAAGTACATGATAGCCCCTTCAGAAATAGCAGAAGCAACTTGGGCACCAACACCAGCCATCTTTTGAGCTTCTTGAACAACAACTGCGTGGTGAGTCTTCTTCAAGGATTCAAAGATAGTGTCGGTGTCAAGTGGGTAAAGTGAACGAAGGTCAATAACTTCTGCAGAAATATTGTCCTTAGCCAAGTTCTTAGCAGCCTTAACAGCTTCTGGAACCATCCCACCATAAGTAATGATAGATACATCGTTACCTTCTTGAACAACATTAGCCTTGTCCAAAGGAACAGTGTACTTCTTGTCAGGAACTTCACCCTTAACAGAACGGTAAAGACGAAGGTTTTCAAGGAACAGAACTGGGTCATTGTTTTCAATGGCGGAAATTACTAATCCCTTAGCATCGTAAGCTGAACTTGGGGTTACAACACGAAGTCCTGGAATACCAACGAAGAAGTTTTCAAGATCGTCCCCGTGGAGTTCAGCAGTATGAGTACCACCACCGTAAGGGGTACGGATAGTGATTGGCATGTTCTTAGTGCCATCGTATTGGAAACGTACACGTGACATCTGACCAGCCATTGAGTCCATAGCTTCAAAAGTGAAGCCCATGAACTGAATTTCTGGAACTGGACGCCAGCCAGTAGCAGCTAAACCAATTGACATCCCAAGGATACCTGATTCAGCTAATGGAGTACTGAATACACGATCCTTGCCATACTTTGTTTGAAGACCGTTAGTAGCACGGAACACACCACCGTTTTTACCAACATCTTCACCGAAGACCAAGGTCTTAGGATCTTCGTTCAAAGCAATGTCAATACCTTCAGTAATAGCTTTGATATAAGTCTTTTTAGCCATGATTACTTCGACTCCTTTGCTTCGTATTCCTTAATTTGTTCTTTAATGTCAGGGGTAGGAACTTCGAAGGTCCGCTTCAACATGTCAGAAACCTTTTCTGGTTCAACAGAGTCAGCTTCCTTGATAGCCTTCTTGAAGTCTTCCTTGCATTCGTCAGCGTACTTCTTTTCTTCTTCTTCAGACCAGAGGCCCTTCTTAGTTAAGTACTTACGAAGCCGAATCAGAGGGTCTTTATCGAACCAAGGTTTTTCTTCTTCCTTGGTACGGTACCGACTAGGATCGTCACCAGCAGAACTGTGAGCACCGAACCGGTAAGTAAGGGTTTCAATCAAAACAGGACCGTTGCCAGCAGCAGCAAATTCACGTGCTTCCTTGGCAACTTCGTAACATGCTAATACATCCATCCCATCAACTTGAACACCTGGGATACCTGCAGCAACACCCTTTTGAGCAACAGTTTCAGCATGAGTCTGAAGCTTACGTGGGTAAGAAATTGCCCATCCGTTGTTCTGGATGATAAATACGGCTGGTGCTTGGAATGCGCCGGCAAAGTTCATACCTTCGTAAGTATCACCTTGTGAAGAACCACCTTCACCAGTGTAAGCATAAGCAACGGCGTCCTTTTCACCATTCTTCTTGATACCAAGGGCACCACCGGCCATTTCAACCATTTGGGCACCAATGATGATTTGTGGACGCAATGCACGAGCGTCGAACATGTTACCCTTCAAGTGACCCTTTGACCAAAGGTACATTTGAGCAACAGTAGCACCGTGTTGGATTAATTGTGGCAAGTCACGGTATGCAGGGAACAGGAAATCTTGCTTCTTAAATGCGGAAGCGGTACCCATTTCTGAGGCCTCTTCACCCCAAGTAGGAGCATAGAATCCCAGACGACCTTGTTGTGAGAAGCTCATAGTTTGTTCGTGTAATGCACGTTCCCAAACCATTTTCTTCATTAAATCTACTAACAGGTCATCACTGAAATTAGCCATAAGATCCTTGTTAACAACGTTCCCATCGTTATCAAGAATTTGAACAGGCTTTGCGTATGGAGCGCCTTCTTCGGCTTTAATCTTTGCAAAGTCAACAGCTTTGGTATTGGCCATTATAAAACATCCCTTTCCAAATCCAATTAACATCAATGTAAGCGATTGCTTGCTTACTTACATTTTCTAGTATACCCTTTTTTCGTCATAAAACAAGCGCTTTCATAGACTAATCTACGCATTTTTGACTAATAATCCCACTAGTTATGCGCTACCAAACTAATTTTATTAAATTTTTACTTAAAACAACTAGTTTTTAATTTCATGCTTCAGTAGACGAGTGTGATACACTAATGATGTTTAATTAAATTACTTTATATGGAGGAATTCATCGTGTACTTAATGAAAGATATTACGCGTGATGGTAACCCAGTCTTACGTAAACGCGCAGCCAAGGTCGAATTTCCCCTCTCTGAGGAAGATCAAACCCTTGCTAAAAAAATGATGGAATATCTAGAAGTCAGTCAAGACCCCGACCTATGTAAAAAGTATGGTTTGCGTGCCGGCGTCGGGTTAGCAGCTCCTCAGGTTGGTCAATCGAAGCAAATGGCTGCGGTCTTGGTACCACCAACGGAAGAAAACGGTAAGCCTGAATTTAAAGATGTGATTATTAATCCGGTGATTGTTAGTGAATCTGTCCAATATGGAGCATTAACCGAAGGAGAAGGATGTTTATCAGTAGACAAGGACATCCCCGGTTATGTGCCACGCCACGACCGAATCACGCTTCGTTACCAAGATGTTAATGGTGAAACCCATACCGTTCGTTTGAAACACTACCCAGCAATTGTTTGTCAGCATGAAATTGACCACTTACATGGTGTCCTTTTCTATGACCATATTAACAAGCAACACCCGTTTGATGCTCCAGAAGACACGGTAATGATTTCCTAAATAAAAACAAAACAACCAAATGGCACCCAGCGTCCGGTTTAGCCGAGCACTGGGTGCCATTTTTGTCAATATTTAGTTCACAACTATTTTACTTGCTATGTCCATCTAACCGTTTAAGGTCGGCAACATATTCATTCGTAGCCTCATTTAAAATGTAGGCAACATCAATATGTAGTCTCCCCTCATACGTCCACCAATCGGACACCACAAATGTCCGCTTGGCGTTCGGTAAAGTTCGAATGTCTTCCTGCTGTGCATACTGATTAAGCTGATCCTCAATTTGCTTGCGGTTAAATTTCTGATTCATTGAGAGGTCTAACCGCGCTTTTTGACAATCAATGCTATATTCAAAAGCTAATACACCTTTACCCCACACATCCGCAACAATTTCTGAAGACAAGTTGAGTGAGTTGCCTAGCAGATCGCTAATCACTGCATTAACTGCTTGGTCAGTAGTTTGCTGAGCTTGGCGCCTCAGCATGATCGTAGCACGGTTTATCAGTAATCGATGTACAACAACATATAAAACCGCTACAATCACTACCGCGATCACAATTATCCATACTAATGACATCTAATCACTACTTTCCGTTCCAATAATCCTAATTTAATAATACCATGTTAGGTTAAACTGGAACATCACTATTTACTTGTGCTAAAATAACATGAGTACATTAATATATAAGGAGTTTTTGTCAGTATGACTTTTAAAGTATACTATCAACCGGATAAGTCAGCTCGGCCTGTTCGTGAAAACACTCAATCTTTATACCTTGAAGCAGATTCTGAAGCCCAAGCGCTATTATTGGTTGAAGAAAATACCGATTACAATATTGAATTTGTTGAACAACTTGATGACAAGGCTCTCGAATATGAGAAAAAGAACCCTAACTTTAAGTTAACCAAGTTCTAAACAAGAAATTAGCAGCCAATGCCATTTCCAATTGCTTGGCTGCTTTTCTTATTTCTTCACGAAAAGAGGCGCATCCCCCATGCACTATGAAATCATTGTTAACGAAAATGCTGGTAATGGTAACGCTAAGAATGTCTGGTCGACTGTGCAATCCTTACTGGATCAGCTCCAGGTCAGCTATTCAGTCCATTTAACTAATCACCCCCAGCATGAATCTTATATTGCTAACAAGCTGGCTGCACGTAACCTAACCAATACTGTTATCGTCGTGGTTGGCGGTGATGGTACCCTCCATAATACGTTAAATGGTCTTCAAGAACGACAAGTGGATAATGATCAACAAATACCACTAGCTTATATCCCAGCTGGTAGTAGCAACAATTTTGCACGTGGTTATGGTATTTCAATGAAACCCGCCCACGCTCTCCAGCAAATCCTTAGTGCCGACCATGCGTATCAAACAAATATTGGCAAGTATACGGAAGCCATTAAAAATGAACATGGCTACTTCCTTAACAATATTGGAATTGGTTTTGATGCAGCAATCATTAGCCGCAGTAACCATCCTTCAGCTAAGAAACGTTTAAACCGTGCTCACTTAGGGCGGTTCGCTTACTTACGCAAAGCAATTGGCGTCATCTATGATCAACAACCATTCTCATTAATGGTCCAAGCAAATGGGCATCGGGATGCGTATGGCCGTGCGTTTATTGTGGTGGCCACAAATCATCCATTTATTGGTGATGGCTTTCAGGTTATCGATACCGCCAGGATCACTGACCCAGCAATCGATATGGTCGTTTCTGAACGGAAGAACTGGTTACAAACGTTGTGGGTAATCAGGGCATTTGCTCGTGGCAAGCTTAGTCACTCTAAATGGGCACGTCATTACCACGTTCATAAGATCCACTACACTACCACATCACTTGAATTTGGCCAAATTGACGGTGAAGAGATGGGCAACCGTTTTTTTGATTTAACTGTTAGCTCAACAAAATATCCGTTTTATCAAGTACCAGAACAATAAAAAAGTAAGAACGTCTAACATCATTTTATTGCTAGACGTTCTTTTTTAATATAAAAAGCAACCCCACCAAAGCAAGGTTGCTAATTTTTTAGATATGAATTATTTAACTGTTCCCGCAAAGCTTGGCATGAAGTATTGACTAATCTTGTATGTGGAAACATTCGTCCCGGGACGAGCAGCAGCAACATATTGGCCATTACCCGTGTAAATGGCGGTATGGTAAGTTGCACCCTGGTTCCCCCAGAATAACAGATCTCCTGGTTGAGCTTGGCTGACAGCCTTCTTGTTAACGTAACTTTCTAGTGCAACCGTGTTGTGTGGTAAGGACTTACCTTCTGCATTAGCGTAAACATAATCAACAAGTCCAGAACAGTCCATCCCATTCAAGGAACTACCACCCCAAACATAAGGAACACTGTTTGTATTGGCAATCTTAGTAGCCAAACTAACAACAGAACCACTTTGCAAGTTAACATTTTGACCAGCGCCATTGTTATTAGTTTGGTTATTAGTAACTGGTTGCTGGGTTTGATTGTTAGCTTGAGCCTGATTGTTGGCTTGTGATTGAGTGTTATTAGTTTGTGCTTGGCTTGGAACATTTTGAGCAACTTGACCCGTCGTAGCGGCGGTTTGACTATTGGTATTCACAGTTGCTGAACTATTGGTGTTCGCAGTTCCTTGAACACCCTGTGAACCATTCAATTGAACAAATGATTGACCATAGAGTGAAGCTACTTGATCGGCACCTTGAGCGTTAGCAATCGTTGATTGTGATTGCTGAGCGTTAGTGTTGACAATCGTTGACTGAGATTGATGAGTGTTAGTGTTAACATTCAAAGCTTGAGTATTAGTATTTACTGACTGTGAAGCAACATAAGCACTATTAGTAGCAGCAGTAGTAGCGGTATCATTGGTGATTACTGCAGTGGATTGCTGAGCAACTGGTGTTTGAACCGTAGTTGCAGTTAATTGAACTGGGGCAGCTGAACTAGTTTGCTGACTAGCACTGACCGTGGTAACAGTTGAATGATTTGTTACTGGCGCAGTCGTTTGCTTGACTGGTGCTTGACTATTATTAGTAACCCCACCGTGAACAGTTAATTGTTGACCGACATAAATCAAGTCAGGGTTAGTAATGTGGTTCCAAGCCACCAAGTTAGCAACAGAAACATGGAAACGAGCAGCAATACTGCTTAATGTATCACCGGACTTAACCACGTAAGTATCTGCTGTTACATTGCTCTGGCTGGCCTTTTGACCGCTAGGCAAGGTCAATTGTTGACCTGCTTGGATTAAATCAACACTTGAATTCAAGCGCTTGATCGTTGTGCCATTGGCATTCTCTAATGCAGAAGTAGAAACACCATGTTGCTGGGCGATTGACCAAACAGTATCACCATTTTTAACTTGCACTGTGTTGTTAGCACTAACCGTTTCCGCAGACAGTGCAATCACACCTAGCGCACCAAGTGTACCAGCGACTATTCCCTTGGCGGTTGGCCTTTTATGTACCTTTGAAGAGGTCAAGTCCAAAATGTTGGTGTAAATTAAATTCCGCGAATTTATCATTTCACAAG
>NZ_AZER01000015.1 GCF_001436045.1 Limosilactobacillus frumenti DSM 13145 | reverse complement strand
ATTGGTATTATTTCGATAGCGAAGTAATGGCAGCAAATGGCTGGCATGGTACGAAGTTAGCTGATGGAAGCTGGAAGGATTACTACTTTGATCAGTGGGGCCATTACATGACAAATACTTGGCATGTTTATAACGGCAGTTGGACATACTCTAAGGATGATGGTACTGCTGCTGAAGATCAGTGGTTATGGATTAATGGTCATTGGTATTATTTCGATA
>NZ_AZER01000014.1 GCF_001436045.1 Limosilactobacillus frumenti DSM 13145 | reverse complement strand
TTTAGTTCGTCAAAACTTTGTTCAGTTTTCAAAGGTCTACCTCAGTCAGCGTTAAGCGCTAACTAACGTTCAATATTATATCAGATGCTTATCATCAAAGTCAAGAACAAATTTTAATTTGTTTTAACTGTCATTTGTAATGCGCTCTGACAAGCAACTTTTATAATATATCAAGTTGTCATCAATCTGTCAACAACTTTTTCTAATTAAGTTAGAAGCAAAATTGCTAATCCCTTGCGACAACGTTAACTACTATACCTTCTAGTCCTCTCTTCGTCAAGCACTAATTTTGCAGAAAATCGTTGTATTTTCAAAAACAGAAACATTACAATTATATTTCAAAATAATGTTCGTTAGATTTCGTCAAAATAAATAAAGCACCCAGTCCGAATTGGTCTAGATGCTTTATTTCATGAACAATTAGATTTTAATTTATTTTACACGTGCTAAGAAGTAACGCTTCTTACCTTTACGGACAATAACAAATTTACCATCAAAATGACTACTTGGATCAATTTCTGCATCAACATCATCAACCTTTTCACCATTAATGTGGATAGCACCGTTTTGAACATCTTCCCGTGCTTGACGACGTGAAGGTTCAATCTTTGTATCATCAACTAGCCAGAGAATGATGTTCTTCTTCTCACTGCTGATATCCATCGATGGCATGTTCTTAAAGCCTTGTTCAATTTCCTTGGTAGAAAGGTCAGCAACATCCCCGGAGAATAATGCCTTACTAATCCGTTGAGCTTCTGCTAAGCCCTCTTCACCATGAACAAACTTAGTAACTTCTTCAGCTAAACGGCGTTGTGCTTCACGCTTCCATGGTTCAGTCTTTACCTTCTCTGCTAATGCATCAATTTCATCCTTGGATAAGAAGGTAAAGTACTTCAGGTACTTAACAACATCCCGGTCGTCTTGGTTAATCCAGAACTGATAGAATTCGTATGGCGAGGTCTTCTCTGGATCAAGCCAAACGGCACCACCAGCAGTCTTACCAAACTTGGTTCCATCAGACTTCAGCATTAGTGGAATGGTTAAACCATATACCTTAGTTTCTGGGCCCTTAATCTTGTGGATCAAATCAATTCCAGAAGTGATGTTCCCCCACTGGTCAGAACCACCAATTTCTAGTTGAACATCATTATTTTCATATAGATGTAAGAAATCAATGGCTTGGAGAATTTGGTAGGTAAATTCAGTGAAGGAAATTCCTGAGTCCAATCGGGAAGCAACAACTTCCTTGTTTAACATGGTATTAACGTTAAACAGCTTCCCATAATCACGTAGAAAGTCGATCATGGTTAACTTATGTAACCAGGTGTAATTATCAACAATGGTAAAGTTCTCTGTACCAAACAGTTTCTCCATTTGTTTGGTTAGGGCCTTTTTGTTGTGGTCCAATTGTGATTCCGTCTTCAATTCACGTTCCGTCTTCCGACCGGAAGGATCACCAATAGCACCGGTCCCACCACCGATAATAATCACTGGCTTGTGACCAGCTAATTGGAATCGTTTCAAGATCATGAAAGGAATCAAGTGGCCAATATGCAAACTGTCCCCAGTTGGGTCAGTTCCACAGTACAGGCCAATAGACTTTTCTTCCGTTAGCTTCTTGAGTGCTTCTTTATCCGTCGTCTGGTTAATGGCACCCCGCCATTCCAATTCATCAATAATGTTCATCCTATCTGCCTCCATTTCTCCAAGTAGAACGAAAAAATCCCCAACTTCAAAATGAAGTCAGGGACGATTTACCGCGTTACCACCTTGATTTGCAGCTATTGCTAGCTGCCTCTCTAGTCGATAACGAGACGATCCGTTCATTGCTGAAAGGCTCGGTAATTGTAATTTGCTAATCAGTATTGCTTAGCTTGCAGCGACTGCTAAGTTTCTCAATGTCCAACTAACTAGCTACTGTGATTACGTCGTTGCCTTTATTGTTGCCGTTATTTTAACCATGAACCCTCGTCACTGTCAACCCTCGATACTAAAAAACAGCCACCAGAGAGGCAGCTGTTCTCATAACTATTTTTGCTGGCCCTTAGCAACTGGATCAGATTTCTTATCTTCTTTATGGTTCTTCTTCGGAACGTATACGTCATGGACATATGCTTCACCAGTTAATTCAGCAACTGGCTTGAAGGTTCCAGCAAAGATTTCATTCATTTGGGCTGTTGCTCGTGCTTGTTCGTAATATAAAGCAGGTACTGCCAACATCACTGGCAAATAGAAAGCAAATCCCAAAATCATGACTGCGAGGCCAATGTAAATGAAAGCATTCGTAGCCGTGTAAATTCCCCACCAGGTTAAGCCACCAAAAATGACTTCCCAGATTAGAACTGGAACAACTACCGTCACCAGCATTAACAGAATATAGTTCCATTTCCGGCCACCCATAAAGCGCCGACTAGCGGTTAATGAATGCCGCATCGATTGCCCCAGGAATTGTGGTTGCTTATCCCGATAAAGGAAGTTAGCTTGAGAATATTCAATACCCTTCCAAATCAAGATTAAGTCATTGGCAATCCGGCAGATCATCACTAAGATAGCATTCTTGGCAACCAGGCCAGAAATAATGTCCAATGGCAATGTCCAAAGGAAGAGGAACAATCCCATGTACAAGATAATCCGCCATAATTGATTCTTCCGCAAGTGCTTGAAGTGCATCCAAACAGCACCAGCAGAAACAACTTGTTCTGGATGACGCAGGCGATCCTGGTAAGTAAATTCAACCGCCGTTGTAAAGAATGAGTAGAAGAATGACAACGCCAGCAAAATAACAATGGCAACAATAATTTCAAGAACAGATAAGCCAATTGCTGCTGGGGAAGCCATTCCGTACATCGACATCATGATGGCCATCCCCACTGCACTGGTAGCACTTTGAGCATAGAAACCAACAATAAATGATAAAGCCAAGAAGATCACCATTATCCCTGCTAATGGCCACATTGCAGGTTGATATGGCTTCACTAAAGCACGTAAATCCTTAATAAATTTCTTTAAGGATAGGCTATAACGTTTTTTCATTAATAACTCTCTCCATATTTTTGAATTTAAACTTGATGATAACACAAATTAGGAAAAGCTCAATTTGTCGAGAATGATTTTCAAACTTTTTTCATATTTAACAATAATGGTGTTGGTCGCTCTTTCATGGTAATGTTCTTATTTAAATAATAAATACCGTTTTAAAATTATCTATTGTTCGTAATTTATTTTAAATTAAGGTTGATTTAAACTTAATTGTTCGTTATCATTAAGCCACGTTCGAACGGTTGACTGTCACCAAGGAATCTTAAAGGAGCGATTTAAATGAATTTTGCAACTGTTGAAGAAGGACTTACTCAATTACGCAATGGTGGTTTCATTATCTTGGCTGATAACGAGGATCGGGAAAATGAAGGTGACCTAGTCGCCTTGGGCGAAGGAATTACCCCTGAGACTGTCCACACAATGCTAAAGGAAGCTAATGGTCTGATGTGCGTACCAATGACCGAAACGCGTGCTCACCAGCTGGGGTTTAAGAAGATGGTCGAACACAGTACCGATCCAAACCAGACACCATTTATGGTTACCGCTGATGGAACATTCGCCGCAACAGGTGTAACAACTGGTGTCTCGGCTTTCGACCGCGCAGCGACCATTAACCAAATCGCTAAAAGTAATGCAAAGGCTAGTGACTTTAACCACCCTGGTCACATTCAACCTTTATATGCCCAGCCGCGTGGCCTGCGAGACCGGATTGGCCATACTGAGGCTGCCGTTGACCTGGCTTTCTTAGCGGGGAAAGCTCCAGTTGCCGTCATTATCGAAGTCCTGAAAGACGATGGTCACATGGCCCGTCGCGATGACTTAGCAAAGTTGGCTAGTCAACTGACTGTCCCATTTTTAACCATTCAAGAAATCATCGACTACATGGACCGTCATCACATCGACAATGCTGCTGAAGTCCAAACAGTAAAGGCCTAATTAAGCCAATACCTGCGATTACAAATCAACACTCCCATAAAAAAACGTCTGATGCAATTATGCACCAGACGTTTTTGATATTTAACAAGAAACAGTCATTCTAGTACTTTTCCTTGTTCAAAACATTCAACTTGTCATCGAAGTCATAAACAACTGGTTGACCAGTAGCCATTTCCAGGTTCATGATGTCTTCGTCAGAAATGTTTTCAATGTACTTGCTCAAAGCACGGAGAGAGTTACCGTGGGCTGCGATGATGACATTCTTGCCATCAAGAAGCTTTGGAGCAATTTGGTCTTGCCATAATGGGATAACCCGTTCCAGGGTAACCTTCAAGTTTTCACCACCAGGAACAGTCCGTGGGTCCAAGTTAGCGTAACGACGGTCATGTAATGCTGAACCTTCGTCACTGGCCTTCAGCAATGGAGGCAAAACATCGTAAGAACGACGCCAAATGTGAACTTGTTCGTCACCGTACTTTTCAGCAGTGGCCTTCTTGTTAAGTCCTTGCAATGCACCGTAGTGACGTTCGTTCAAACGCCAAGTCTTGGTTTCAGGAATCCAAAGTTGGTCACATTCTTCAAGAGCATAGTGCAAAGTCTTGATGGCACGCTTCAAAACAGAAGTGTAAGCATAATCGAATTGAATACCGTGTTCCTTAAGGGCCTTACCAGCTTGCTTAGCTTGTTCAACACCCTTTTCACTTAAATCAACGTCAATCCAACCAGTGAACTTGTTAGCAAGGTTCCATTCACTTTGTCCGTGACGAATCAGAACTAATTTAGCCATGTTATTCTTGACCTCTTTCTTCTTATAGTTTATTTACAATATACGTTTAATATTATAATTCAATCCCCTATAAATTCCAACTGTGAAACAGGGAACAAAAAAAGTAATGAAGATAAAGTTTGCCAGAATATTCTGGACAATCTCCATTACTTTTTTATCTTATTTAAGTCCCGCCTTGGCACCAATATCGGTACGGTAAAAGCATTCGGGTTCATTTAATTGTTTTAAATACTTATAAACCGCATCATGAGCATCTTGGAGAGTCAGTGCTTTAGCTAATACCATCAGTAAACGTCCGCCAGCACCATCCAGGTCATTAAGCTGACCACTCACGTTGGCATAATCAATCATCACCTGGTCATCCATTGGTAATTGTCCTAATGATTGACCATGGACTGGTTGTTTAGGGTAGCCTTTGGAAGCCAACACCACCCCAAAGGTTGCAGCAGGGTCTTCCACTACTGCCGGTAAAGGCCGGTCATTAATGGCTGCATCAATCAGATCATAAAAATCACTGGAAATTCGTGGCAGAACCACCTGCGTTTCAGGATCCCCCAAGCGGACATTATATTCAATTACCTTTGGGCCATCCTCCGTCAACATCAAGCCAATGTACAAGATGCCATGATAATCATAGTTTCCCGCCACAAGGCCATGAACAGTCGGCTTAACCACTTGGTCAATCATCTGTTGACGATCCGCATCTTGCAATTGGGGAAGCGGACTATAAGCACCCATCCCCCCAGTATTCGGACCACGATCACCATCATAAGCGCGCTTATGATCCTGGGCCATCGGCAGCATTTCATAATGTGCGCCACTAATAACCACAAACATAGAGTATTCGGGGCCAACCAAGCACTCCTCTAATAATACTTCTGTCTGGCCCGCCGTAAACATTTCTTTAACGGTCTGTTCAGCGGTCACTTTGTCAGGCGCAATTACCACGCCTTTGCCTCCTGCCAACCCGTTTTCTTTGATAACTAGTGGGAAACCGAATTTGTCAATATGGTTAATAGCAGTTTCCTCGTCCTGACAAGCCAGGAAGCGCGCAGTGGGGACATGATACTTATTCATGAAATCCAACGCATACTGTTTAGAACCCTCTAATTGTGCGGCACGAGCATTTGGTCCAAAGATCTTGAGTCCAGCTGCCTGAAACTGATCCACAATGCCGTCCACTAAGCAGTTTTCTGGACCCACAAATGTCCATTCTACATGATGATTCTTGGCAAATTGGATTAACGATGAAAAATCTTCTTCATCAATGTCAACTGGTTCAACACCGACAGTTGGCATCCCAACATTGCCCGGTGCACAGTACACGTGAGCAACCCGTGGGCTTTCTTTGAGCTTTTTAGCAATGGCAAATTCACGCCCACCTGAACCAACCACCAATAAATTTACACCAGTCATCATTGGACTCCTTTCTTGATGCGACGCGCTCCGCCTTCGACGACAAGTCGCCGTTCTAATGCAGCTGAGTCGAAATGTGCTCGCCAGGAGCTTGCTAAGCTAGCAACCTCCTTCCTAGGCGTACAACGCCTTCGTCAGGAGAAATTGCTAGCCTTCCGCAAGCTCTTTGCTGGCTCGCACTCTCTCCTTTTTAATGCCTGAAATGTCTTACTCCCGTCATCACCATGGCAATTCCATACTTATTTGCCATATCAATCGACTCTTGATCACGGATCGAACCACCCGGTTGAACAACAGCCTTGATACCATGCTGACCAGCAAATTCTACACAGTCGCCAAATGGGAAGAAGGCATCGGACGCCATCACAGTCCGGTCATCAATATCATCCCCAGCGTGCTTAACGGCAATCTTCAGTGAATCAATCCGGTTAGGTTGCCCTTCACCAACACCAAGGGTCCGTTCATCATTAGCTAATACAATCGCATTTGACTTAGCATGTTTAACGGCCTTCCAGGCAAACATTAAATTCTTCAACTGTTCTTCAGTTGGCTGAACGTTAGTGACACACTTCCAGTCATGATAATCTTCTGCCAAAGTATCTTGCTCCTGCATTAGCATCCCGCCCATAACAGAAACAACTTCATGCTTAGTTGGCTCATCCTTTTTGCTAAAGTCAAGGCTCAATAGCCGGATATTCTTCTTCTTAGCTAACACGGCGTAAGCATCATCATCGAATCCAGGAGCAATCACAATTTCCAAGAAGATCTTATGCATTTTTTCCGCGGTTACTAGGTCAACTTTCCGGTTCAGAGCAATAACACCACCAAAGATAGAAACCGAATCGGCTTCATAAGCGCGATCCCATGCCTGTTCCAGCGTATCACCCTGACCAATGCCACATGGGTTCATATGCTTCATAGCAACTACGGTTGGCCGGTCGAATTCACGAATGCACCGCAATGCTTCATCAGCATCCTTGATGTTGTTGTAAGACAGTTTCTTCCCGTGCAACTGTTCAGCAGAAAGAACAGAAAAACGCTTTGGTAAAGCATCTTGGTAGAGCCATGCTTTCTGGTGACTGTTTTCACCATAGCGCATGGTCTCCTTCAGATCCCAGGTCAGCGTCAACTGCTCGGGATCTTCCAAGCCGGTTTGTTTTGTCAAGTATTGAGAAATCAGGGCGTCATATGCGGCTGTATGGCGGAAAGCCTTAGCAGCCAGCCGTGCCCGGGTGTCCAGGTCAGTATTTCCTTCTTCCATAATTTCACTCAGTACTTGGTCATAGTCACCCTTATCGACAACCACCGTAACATCCCGGTAGTTTTTCGCAGCTGAGCGCACCATTGACGGGCCACCGATATCGATATTTTCAATAGCATCAGCTAATTTAACATCTGGTTTTTCAATGGTTTGTTTGAATGGGTAGAGGTTGACACATACCAGGTCAATCGGCGTAATGTTGAGTTTCTTTAGTGTTGCCATGTGCTCTGGCAATTCACGACGGGCTAACAAGCCACCATGAACATAGGGGTTCAAGGTCTTAACCCGGCCATCCAAAATTTCTGGAAAGTGGGTGACATCTTCAATGCTGATGGTCTGAATACCAGCATCATCAAGTACCTTTTTCGTGCCTCCAGTAGAAACAATTTCAAAATCATTTGCGACTAACCCCTTAACAAAAGGAACCAGGTTTTCCTTGTCGGAAACACTTACCAATGCACGTTTCATGATCTAATCCTTCTCCTTTGCTGCTAATGCTGTCAAAACCTTCTTAACTGCGGCTGGATAAAGTCGGTGTTCGGTTTCATGAACCCGGGCTTCCAACGTTTCTTCACTATCATTTGGCAAAATCGGCACTCTTTTCTGAGCAATGATTGGCCCCGAATCCAGGCCGGAGTCAATATAATGAACCGTTACTCCCGTTTGTGTCCGGTGGTCATTAAAGGCCCGTTCGATAGAATGTAAGCCAGGATATTCCGGCAACCAAGCCGGATGCAGGTTGACAATCCGGTGGTCATAATGGTCCAAAATGGTGGGGCCCACCACGCGGAGGTAGCCTGCCAAAGCGATAAAGTCAATCTGATATTGTTGTAACAACTTTAATAACCGTTCTTCATATGGTTGTTTTCCACCACAGGACTTAACAGTGAAGCTTTCTGCAGGTACCCCGAATCGTTGGGCCCGTTTCATAACGGGCGCATCCGGATGATTGCAAAAAAGCAATGCTAATTCTCCTGGAATGTCACCATCCTGAAAATGTTGTGCTAGTGCTTCAAAGTTTGTCCCGTTACCGGAAGCAAATACTGCTACTCTCATTGTTCTGCCTCACTTAATTACAATCTTTGCTGCGTCTGCTGGTCGGGATTGCAAGCGGCCAATGACGTAAGGTTGTTCACCCTTAGCGGTTAACTGTTCTTGAACCATTGATACATTGTCTGGATGAACAGCTAAAATCAGCCCTAGCCCCATGTTGAAAGTCTGCCAACAATCATTAGCGGCTAAGTGACCCAGTTTCTGTAAATAAGTAAAAATAGCTGGGACAGGCCATTGCCCTTGGTTGATCACTGCTTGCAAGTTATCACCAATCATGCGGGGAACATTTTCAATCAAGCCACCACCAGTAATATGACTAATTCCTTCAATCAGGTCCTGATGAATTAAAGGCAAAACTTGTTTTATATAGATGCGTGTGGGGGCCAGAAGGGCTTGACCAACCGTTTGACCGTTGAGTTCAGTCGGCTGGGCATCAAGTTGGACATCGTGGTCCTTAAACAAGATTTGACGAACAAGCGAGAAACCATTTGAATGGAGTCCGCTCGAACTTAAGCCCAGTAACACATCCCCTTTTTGGGGGCGTTCACTAGTCAGCAGTTCATCCTTCTCAGCCACCCCAGTTACGGCACCCGCCAAATCATATTCTTGGGGAGCGTACATATCTGGCATTTCTGCGGTTTCACCACCAACTAGGGCTGCGCCAGCATCGCGGCAGCCGGCAGCCACACCGCTGACAATTGCGGCCATTTTAACTGGATCGTTATGTCCAGTTGCAATGTAGTCAAGGAAATATAGCGGTTCGGCTCCCTGAGCAAGGACGTCGTTCACACACATGGCGACGACATCGATCCCAATCGTGTCATGTTTGTTCATTTTCTGAGCAATTAACAGTTTTGTTCCAACACCGTCTGTTCCAGAAACAAGCACGGGGTGATGGTAATTCAAGGCTCCAAGGTCAAACAAACCGCCAAAAGCACCAATTCCGCCAAGGACACCAGTCCGGTGAGTTGACTTAACGGCCTTTTTAATCCGGTCAACTAACTCGTAACCAGCATTCACATTGACTCCCGCTTCTTGATAGCGATTCATGATAAGTGCTCCTTTCGTGCTAACCGTTCCTGTTCATTCAGGGACTTTAGGTATCCTGCTTCGTAGTCGTACAGCGGGGTTGGGTACTCACCAGTGAAGTAAGCGACCGTTAGCCCACCATTAGGCGCATCCCCAGCATCAGGTACTGCGATGGCTTTGATTAAGCTATTTACGCTAAGAAAGTTTAACGAGTCCGCCCCAATAAATTGACGCATCTGTTCTACGGAATAGTGAGCGGCCATTAATTCTGACCGAGTTGAAATATCAATTCCATAGAAGCATGGAAAACGAAATGGCGGTGATGAAATCAAGAGGTGGACTTCTTTTGCACCCGCGTGCCGGAGCATTTGGACAATCTGCTTAGAAGTCGTGCCCCGGACAATCGAATCATCTACGACAGCCACACGTTTGCCAGCCACCACACCACGGACCGCTGATAGTTTCAGATGCACGCCGCGTTCACGCAACGCCTGAGTTGGCTGGATAAATGTCCGGGCAACATACTGACTCTTAATCAGACCCATCTCATAAGGTAACCCGGACTCTTCCGCATAACCGGAAGTAGCGGACAGGGATGAGTTAGGCACCCCGATCACCATATCAGCGTCTACTGGATGCTCGCGGGCTAATAGGCGCCCCATTTGCTTACGAGCATTATGAACGGTGACCCCATGGATAATAGAATCCGGCCGGGCAAAATAGATGTACTCCATTGAGCAGATCGCGAGTTGGGTATTAGTGGTGTAGTGGTCGATATGAAGGCCATCACGATCGATAATGATCAATTCACCCGGTTGGACATCCCGCACGAAAGTGGCATTAACAATATCCAAAGCACACGTTTCTGAAGCCACTACGTAAGAACCATTGGCTAATTGGCCGATACAAAGCGGACGAATGCCATTTGGATCCAGCGCAGCAATCAGCCGATCTTTTTGTAAAAGCAAGTAGGCAAAACCACCGTGTACTTGATTAAGGCTCCACTTCAAAGCAGGGATAAAGCCGTCTTTAATGTGCTGCCGAACTAAGTGAATCAAAATTTCAGTATCCGAGTCCGACTGGAAAACCGCTCCCTGGTCTTCTAACTGGCGACGCAGGGTTTGCGCGTTCGTTAAATTTCCATTATGTGCAAGGGCAACATCCCCATCGTGGAAACGAAACAGGAATGGCTGCACATTAGCAATTGAATTATGGCCACTCGTACCGTAACGGACATGACCAATTGCTGCCCGACCGACCAACCGTTTTAATTCAGCCGGATCTTTAAACACTTGGGCCAGTAATCCGCGATCACGGTGTTGGTATAATTCAGTACCATCAGTTGAAACTATCCCGGCACCCTCTTGACCACGGTGCTGAAGAGTATGGAGACCATAGTAAACCAACTGGCTAGCGTCTTCGGCCCCGAAAACACCAAAGACTCCACATTCTTCATTTAATCCTTTGATTTCAGCTGGCACGGGATGGCCTCCTCCCATAAGTGTTGTAATTCCGTAACATTTTGATTTAATTCTGCATCTTGTAAGTGCAATTCCAGCCAGTGGGTGTTGGTGACGTTCCCAACTAATTGGGCGTCATGACCCAATGATTTTTCGAAGGCTGCTTGCGCACTAACAGGGACAGTGACTACTAAGCGACCGGCACTTTCAGCAAATAGCTGGGCCGCACTTAGCGAACGCAAATCTAGGTTCATCCCCAGATCGGTCTTGAAGAGCGTTTCTGCTAATGCTACTCCTAAGCCCCCTTCACTCATGTCGTGAGCAGAAGCAACATTGCCAATTTGCATTTGGGCCAGTAATTGTTGGAGGTAATGGTGAATATTATCTAAGTCCAACAGCTGTACTGTTCCCGAAATGTCACCCTTCATCATCTTTTGCAATTCAGAACCAGCATAGTCATCACCGGTTTGGCCGACCAGGTACACTAAATCACCTGCATGTTGAGCAAATGATGGAACAATGTAGTCTAGGTCTTTGATGAGACCCACCATGCCGACCATTGGTGTTGGGTGAATTGCCTTACCATTGTTTTCGTTATACAAGGAGACGTTTCCAGAAATAACCGGCGTATCAAAGACGCGACAAGCATCAGCCATCCCTTGAACAGACTGGTGTAATTCCCAGAAGATTTCCGGATCATTCGGGTCACCGTAGTTCAGGCAGTCAGTAATGGCTAGTGGTTCAGCCCCGGAAGCCACGACATTGGTGACCGCTTCAACTAAAGCCATTTGGCCACCAGCTTCCGGGTTAAGGTAAACAAAACGGCCGTTACCATCAGTCGTCATGGCCAGGCCCTTCTTTGTTCCCCGTACACGGATAACGCCGGCATCAGATCCGGGGCCAACAACTGTACATGTCCGCACTTGCGAATCATATTGTTGGAAGAAAGTCCTCTTGTCCGCCACCGTTGATTGTTGAAGCAGTGCCCGTAACGTCGCTGCCGGATCAGTAATTTGTGGCTGCCATTGAGGGGCTTGTTCAGCCTTGGTAATTCGTTCCGGTTTAGCTTCCCGACTTTCTTCTTCCAGAACATCATCAGTTAAGCTGGAAACTGGAATATGGCAAACCTCTTGGCCATCATGGTAGAGAACATAATCATGACCCTCTGTAATCCGGCCAATGGTCACGGCATCCAGGTCATAAAAGTCAAAAATCTTTTGGACGTCCTTTTCATGACCCTTCTTAACACACAGCAGCATCCGTTCTTGGGATTCGCTCAGCATGATTTCATAAGCTGACATATTAGGTTCACGCTGCGGAACCAGGTCAAGGTTGAGCTCCATCCCACTCTTACCTTCCGAAGCCATTTCCGCACTAGATGAGACAATTCCGGCTGCCCCCATGTCTTGAATGCCGACGAGCCAGTCTGGGTGCTGATGAATTAATTTCAGGCATGCTTCCAGTAAGAGCTTTTCCATGAAGGGATCACCGACCTGAACAGCTGATCGTTGGGTAGCGTGTTCATCACTAAAGTCAGCCGATGCAAAAGTTGCCCCATGGATCCCATCACGACCAGTTTTGGCACCAACATACATCACTGCGTTGCCGACCCCATTAGCTGTCCCCCGTTGGAGGTCGCGTTGGTCCATTAAGCCGACACTCATCGCATTACACAAAATGTTGCCTTGGTAGCAAGGGTCAAAAGTAGTTTCGCCGGCTACCGTTGGGATTCCCATACAGTTGCCGTAGTCACCAATACCACGCACTGTGCCATCAACTTTCATCCGCATTTGTGGGTCACTAAGTTCGCCAAAATGCAGAGAATCTAGTGAAGCAATTGGTCGAGCACCCATACTGAAAATGTCCCGCAGGATCCCACCAATTCCGGTGGCCGCCCCTTGGTAAGGTTCAACCGTGGTGGGGTGGTTGTGACTTTCTGCCTTGAAAACGACAGCTTGGCCATCATCAATATCCACTACTCCGGCCCCTTCACCAGGTCCTTGTAAAACCCGCGAATTCTTGTTAGGAAAGAGGCGGAGCACTGGCTTAGACTTCTTGTAAGAGCAGTGTTCACTCCACATGGCAGCGAATAACCCAGTTTCGGTATAGTTAGGTAACCGTCCTAATAATTTCTTACTAATGTAGTCGTATTCGACTTCACTTAAACTCCAATCCAGGTAGGGCTTCTTTGCTTTAATTTCTTCCGGTGTCATTGCCTGTTTCATTCTCTACCCCTCCACAGTAATGCGACCATGTTCTAATAACGACTTGAATAGTTTTAAGCCATCGGTGTTGCCCAAGATTGCTTCAACTGCCCGCTCTGGGTGCGGCATCATCCCTAAAACATTGCCTCGCCGGTTCACAATTCCCGCAATGTTGCGCAAACTACCGTTAGGATTCTCTTCAGCATAACGAAAGACAACTTGGTGGTGGGCTTCAAGTTCATCAAGCGTCTTTTGGTCAGCAAAATATGACCCATCAGCATGGGCGATTGGTAATTGAATCCGCTCGTGGGCTTGGTATTGACTGGTAAACATTGTCTGGTTGTTGACAACTTCCAGTGGAACCGTCTTGCAGATAAAACGTTGCTGGTTATTTTGTTTTAGTGCTCCCGGGAGCAAACCAACTTCGGTTAAAATCTGGAATCCATTGCAAGTTCCAAATACTGGTTTGCCTTCATTGGCCATCTTGACAACTGCCGGCATGATGTTGGTGAACCGGGCAATTGCCCCGGGACGTAGATAATCACCATATGAAAAACCGCCTGGCAACATCACCGCATCAAAGCCATCAAGACTGCTGTCGTGGTGAGAAACATATTCCACGTCTGCGTCGCAAACTGTCCGGAGAGCTTCATAGAGGTCAACGTCACAGTTAGAACCTGGAAAAACGATAACCGCAATTTTCATTTAGCTTCCTCCAATACTTGGTAACTGTATGTTTCCATGTTGAAATTAACTAGTAATTGGTCCGCCATCTTTTTAACGGCTTCTTCGACAGGTTCTTCTTGTTCGTCGATGGTTACGTCAAAGAACTTACCAACCTGAACATTGGTAACATCGTTGTGGCCGAGCGTATGGAGGGCATCCTTAATCGTTGACCCCTGAGGATCAAAAACCGATGGCTTGTAGGTTACGAAAATACGAACAGTTGTCATTTACTTATCCTCCTTAACGACCTTTTCCAAACGTGCTAAGACTTCATCGTACGTCTTTGTCAAATTAGCTAACTTACGACGGTAAACGTCCTTGTCCAGGTGTTGGTCAGTTTGTAAATCCCAAAGACGGCAGTTGTCAGGTGAAAATTCATCGGCTAAGACAATCTTGCCATCTTCGAGCCGGCCAAATTCGAGCTTGAAATCAACCAGTTGCATTCCGGCTTTTTCAAACAATGGCTTTAACAACGCGTTTACTTGCCGACACAGCTGCCACATGGTTGCCAATTGTTCATGAGAGGCAATCCCGAGAGCAATTGTTCCAGATTCATTGATAAATGGATCGTCTAATTCATCACTCTTGTAGAATGTTTCTTCAACCGGTTCAGGCAAAGCCTTACCTTCCTTTAATCCGTAACGGGTTGCGAAGTGACCAGCGACAACGTTCCGGGTCACAAATTCTAATGGGAACATTTGACACTTCTTTACCAAATCTTCGGTTGCTGATAGCTTTTCAATGAAGTGGGTCGGGATCCCGTTCTTAATGAGGTATTGGAAAACTAAGCTTGAAATGGCATTGGCTGCTTGGCCCTTGCCGGCGAAATGTTCCTTTTTCTTGCCATTCAGCGCAGTTGCTTGGTCCATGTAAACTACCCGTAAAACATTAGGGTCATCAGTTTGCCACATTTGCTTTGCCTTACCGGTGTACAGTAACTTTTCCATTAGAATTATCTCCTCTATTAAAAGCCGAACATTACTACAACTAAACTAGATTTTATTCGTTAAAATCTAGTTTCAATATACGCTGGGCCCCATAGGTTGTCAATATAATTTGCTAACTTTATTTTTAAATTTTACATTATTGTTCGTTTATTAGGCAAAATAATGTAAATTAAGAGCATGAATTGAAAATATGTTCGTTATTCATGATGATTACCAGAAAAATTTGCAAAAGTGGTTGACATTGAGAAAATGAGGAGTAGTCTATAAAGCAATTAGAAAATGATTAGACTTTGAAGAGAAGAGTAGTGCTCAACAATCCAGCAAGAGAGCTTCAGGTGGTGGAACGAAGTGTATTGAAGAGCATGAAGATGAGCTCTGAGTTAGTTTGCTTGGTCACAATGGCCGGGCAGGCCGGTAGCAACCGTTATCTTGCCGGGTATTTCCAGTTAGCTGGAGTACCTATTGAGGTTGCTATTGTGAATTAGCAATAAATTAAGGGTGGCACCGCGAAAGCTTTCGTCCCTAGATCGAGTAATCGGTCTGGACGAAAGCTTTTTATTTTACCTAGAAAGGAGTTTTAGAAATGACAGCAAATGCAACAAATGGCTTCTTATTAAGAAGTGGCGAATGGCACAACCACTTTCAGTTAAATCCCCTATCAATCGTGGTGGTTAACTTAATGCCTACCAAAGAAGCCACGGAACGACAATTTTTAACCCAATTTAATCAATTGGATCATGATGTTGACATCACCTTTATCTATCCCGCCACCCATCACTTCAAGGGAACTCCTTTTTCAGTAATTTCACGTGTTTACCAATCACTCGTTGAAATTGAGGGTCAGACATTTGACGGCGTGATTATCACTGGCGCCCCAGTTGAACAACTACCATTCCAACAAGTTGATTATTGGGAAGAATTTCAAACTATCTGTGACTGGGCTGAGCGGCACGCCCATCAAACACTATTGGAATGCTGGGCCGCTCAGGCAGGCCTCTATCACGATTTTGCAATTACTAAACACCCAGTTAACCATAAGATCTTCGGCATTTACCAAGCCGACCAGCTTGCTCCAGAATTAGCCAACGACTTTGGAGCAGGAGGCCTGCTAAAGATGCCTCAATCTCGGCATACCAACAGTGATATCGACCCGCAACGTTTACCCGGTGACCTGCAAATTGTGGCCAGCAACAACCAAATTGGTCCACTGATCTTGCGATCCAATCAACATCACCGCACATACATCACGGGGCATCCAGAATACGAAGTCGATACCCTCGCTAGTGAATACTACCGTGACCGCAAAAAGCGGCTCCCCATCCGGCAACCGCTTCACTATTTCAATCACAATGGAGAAATCAATTTCTCCTGGAAAACTTCTAGCAACATTATTTATCAAAATTGGCTTCACGCCTTTGCACTTCAGAAAGTAGGTAATTAATTATGAGTAAACAACCACAATATCATTTTGAAACATTACAAGTTCACGCTGGTCAACATATCGATGAAACTGGTGCGCGTGCTGTCCCGATTTATCAAACCACTTCTTACGTCTTCAAAGACGCTAAACAAGCAGCTGACCGTTTTAGTCTCAAGGAACCCGGTAACATTTATACACGACTGACGAACCCAACTACGGAAGTCGTTGATAAGCGGGTAGCCGCTTTGGAACACGGGACAGCTGGAATCACTTTAGCTACTGGTTCGGCTGCCATTACCGCAGCTATTCTCAACATTGCCCAACAAGGCGACGAGATTGTCTCTGCCAGCACCATTTACGGCGGGACATACGACTTATTTTCCGTGACCCTGCCAAAGCTCGGTATCAAGACTCGGTTCGTTGACCCTGATGATCCAGAAAACTTTGCCAAGGAAATTAACGAACATACCAAGGCCCTATACGTTGAAAGTATTGGTAACCCGGGCATTAACCTCGTGGACTTCAAAAAGATTGCCAAGATTGCCCATGACCACGGGATCCTCTTCATCGTTGACAACACCTTCGGGACGCCTTACCTTGTTAAGCCGCTCGATTTAGGTGCCGATGTGGTCGTCCACTCCGCAACGAAGTTCATTGGTGGTCATGGAACCACAATGGGTGGGGTCATCGTCGAAAACGGTAAGTTTGATTACCGAGCCAGTGGCCGTTACCCTGGATTTACCAAGCCTAATGCTCAATACGACGGCCTCGTTTTTGCCGACCTCGCACCGGCCGCCTTTACGACTAAGGTGCGGGCAGAAACTGCCCGTGACCTCGGTGCTACCATTAGTCCTTTCAATTCATTCTTACTCCTCCAAGGACTAGAATCACTGTCATTACGGGTTGAACGACACGTTGCTAATACCCGGAAGATTGTTAAGTTCTTAAACGACCATCCAAAGGTTGCATGGATCAACTACCCAGAATTACCAGACAGCCCATACAAGCCATTAGCTGACAAGTACTTCCCTAAGGGGGTTGGTTCGATCTTCACCCTTGGTTTAACTGGTGGTGAAAAGGCTGGTAAGGAACTGATTTCCCACCTGAAGTTATTCTCACTGTTGGCTAACGTGGCGGATGCCAAGTCATTGATCATTCACCCTGCTTCAACCACTCACGCTCAGTTAAGTCCTGAAGAACTGAAGGCTGCCGGTGTGACCCCTGACCTCATCCGGATATCTGTGGGGATTGAAAACGCTGATGACTTAATTGCTGACTTATCACAGGCCCTCGATCAAATTTAAAAAGGAGGCTCCATCATGCGCACAATTACCCTTGGCCTACTGGGATTAGGGACAGTTGGTTCCGGCGTGGTTAAACTATTACAGGCCCAACAAGCAAAGCTCGAGCAAACCGCCCAAGTCCATTTCCACTTAAAGCGGGTAGCAGTCGCCCACTTAGCGAAGCACCGCAATGACCCGCTGCCATCTGGCACGACCTTAACCGACAACATCGATGACGTGTTGAATGACCAGGATATCCAAGTAGTAATTGAAACCATGGGGACGGTTAATCTAGCGCGTGACGTGATTAAAAAGGCTATTTACCGGGGCAAATCAGTTATTACCGCTAACAAGGACCTCCTAGCAACTGATGGTCCACAATTAGCAGAACTTGCCCGTTTCCGTCACGTTGACTTTATGTACGAGGCCAGTGTTGCCGGGGGGATCCCCATCCTGCGGGTGCTTTCCAATAGCTTAGTTACTGATCAAATTAATCAAATCACTGGAATTATTAATGGAACAGCTAACTATATTCTGACTGCAATGAGCTCCGCTGGTCTTTCCTACCAGGATGCCTTGGCGGAGGCACAAGAAAAGGGGTACGCCGAACCCGACCCAACTAACGATGTTAAGGGAATTGATACTGCTAATAAGTTAAGTATTCTGAGCCAATTTTCCTTTGGCCGGGCATTGGATCCTCACCAGCTCACTGTGACCGGAATTGACCAGGTTTGTAAGCAACAGTTAGCCGCCGCTAGTCAACTCGGTTATGCTGTTAAGTTATTGGCCATTGCCCGTCGAAAAGGTGACTGTATTTTCACCTTTGTAGGTCCAGCCCTGCTGCCGCAAACCGCCCAATTAGCACAGATTGCGGGCGTTCAAAATGCAATTGAAGTTAACTCTAATGCCTTAGGAACCACCGTTTACACTGGTCCAGGTGCCGGCGCAGAGCCAACGGCCAACAGTATTTTGAGTGATCTGGTGGCGGTGGCGGACCACATCATGAACTTCGACTGTGGGAAAGAATTTAATGGTTATCACAACCACCTGACGACTAACTCCATCAATGACCTCCCCCAGGCCTACTTGGCAGTTGCTAAACAAGCACCGCCAGTCGATTTAGCCTGGCAAAAGACTTCGACCAACAATGACCGGTGGGCAGGTATCACCCCGACCCTATCAACGACAGAAGCGGCAGCTCTCCAAAAACAGTGTGATTATCCACTATTACCAATTGCCAATAGTTGGTCCCTCTAAGCACTGAAGAGTGTTAGAATAGTCGTAATCTACTAATTTTGGGGGATTTTGAAGCATTTGAGTAAAATCAAACGACACGTAAAAAATGAGATGGCCGTTTGGGAGGCCGATCAAGGAATTGAACTCCAAAAGATCCGCGCTTCCCAACGCCATCTCATTTATAATCTATTGGCTTATTTAGCGATTTCGATAATTGAATACTGGTTAGCCGCCATCAGTAAATCGCAAACTTTACGGGCGGACGCCTTTAACAACTTATCAGGAATCATTTCCACGGTTTTATTAATGCTTGGTTTACATATTGCCCAAGACATTAATGACGATGATATTGCGGGAATTAAGCTCCCTAATATGAAGACTAAAAAGTTCTTGGGCGGCGATCAGCGAATCCAATTTGTCCGGTGGCGTTACGAAACCATCTTTTCGTTGGTCACAGCGGTTGTGATGATCTCCATCGCCCTTAGTGTTATTACTGATGGCTTTCACGGTCTTACTGATCCAGCCACCCGTGTTGTTCCTCAGCCCATTGCCTTAGTTGGGGCCGGCATTGCTTCTGTAATTATGCTCGTGGTTTGGTATATGAACCGGCAGACGGGACGCAAATTAAAGAACGCCGCTTTACTGGCATCCGCCCAAGATAGTTTAAGCGATGCTTTTACCAGTATCGGTACAATGGTTGCTATTGGCGGTGCCCTCGCTTTCAATCTGGCATGGCTTGATGGAGTTACCAGTATCGTAGTTGGTTTGTTCATCCTTTATTCAGGGATCAAAATATTCTTTAGTACGAGCCTGAATTTGGCCGATTATTTTGATCCTAAAGCGGAAGCAGAATACCGCACAGCTATTCTGGATGTCCATAAGGTTCATCAGGTTGTTGAATTAAAAGCCCACTATAACGGCAATGTGGTTTCATTAGATGCCACACTGACCGTCAACGGTAAAATGACCATTTTGGAAAGTTACCAGTTGTCGGAAAAGATTGAGCGGATGCTCCGGAAGAAGTTTGGGATTATCGATACCGATATTTCATTTATCCCTGATCCTAATTCCTTTAAGGATAAGGATGTGAAGGGGCATTTCTAGAAATGAGAGTGCGAGCACGTTAAATCTCCCGGTGGCTAACGAATACTCCAACGAACGGCGACTTGTCGTCGGAGGAGGAGGTCGTTAGCTCGAGGGAGATTAGGGCGAGCATGTCTTGACCTGGGAGCATTAGAAGGCAGAAGTTGCTGTCGCGGCAAGGGAGCGAACCAGAAAACTTGTTTTCGTCTGTGAGCCCCCGCAAGGCTGATTAGGATAGTCACACCCGATTCATCGGTGTGGATGTCCAATCAGCTACTGCTCACATTTTGACTCGGTTGCAGTAAAACCGTTAGCTACTAGTCCTTCTCGGCGATAAAACAAAATATTCATTTAAAACGCAAACAGACGACTAACGTATCAACGTTAGTCGTCTGTTTTTCTTTATTTAACCAAGAACCCGCTTGTAAATGTCATCAACGTGACGCAAGTGCCAATGGTAATCAAAGGCGTCGTCAAGGTCTTCCTTGGTTAATTGCTTTTTGATTGTTGGATCAGCTTCCAATAATGGCCGGAATGGAACCTGGTCAGCCCAGCACTTAGCAGTATATGGCTGGATAAGGTCGTAAGCTGCTTCCCGGGTCATCCCGCTGTTAACCAGCTTCAAGAGCACCCGACCAGAATAAATCAAGCCCAGGGTCTTATCCATGTTCTTCTTCATGGTTTCAGGGAAGACATCCAAGCTGTGTAAGATCCGCCCAAACCGGTTCAGCATGTAATCCAGTAAGGATGTGGAATCTGGCAAAATCATCCGTTCAGCACTGGAATGGGAAATATCCCGTTCATGCCACAAAGGAACATCTTCATAAGCAGTTACAACATTACCGCGTAATACCCGCGCACAACCGCAAATGTTTTCTGAGCCAATTGGGTTCCGCTTGTGTGGCATTGCGGAAGACCCCTTTTGCCCCTTGGCAAAGTGTTCTTCAACTTCATGGATTTCTGTCCGTTGCAGGGAACGGATTTCCGTGGCCATTTCTTCCAGACTAGTACCGATTAAGGCAATAGTGGCAATGTATTCAGCATGTAAATCCCGTGGCAAAATCTGCGTAGAAATTTCTTGTGCCCGCAAGCCTAGCTTTTGACATACATACTTTTCCACAAATGGGTCCACTTCAGCAAAGGTACCTACCGCACCAGAAATCTTACCAGCTTCAACCCCGCGGGCAGCATGTTCGAAACGTTCCTTGTTCCGCTTCATTTCAGAATACCAGCGCAAGGCCTTTAAGCCAAATGTCGTTGGTTCAGCGTGGACACCATGGGTTCGTCCCATGCAGACAGTGTACTTGTACTTCTCAGCCATTGTCTTCAAGACATCCATAAAGTTGTCAATGTCCTTACGCAGAATGTCGTTAGCTTTCTTCAGCCGTAACCCCTGGGCAGTATCAACAACATCAGTCGAGGTTAAGCCATAGTGAACCCACTTCCGTTCCGGTCCCAGTGACTTTGATACATCTCGAGTAAAGGCAATCACATCATGGTGTGTAACCGCTTCAATTTTCGCAATGCCATCAACAGTAAACTTAGCGTTTTTCTTGATCTTTTCAACGTCTTCTGCTGGAATATGACCAAGCTTGCTCCACGCTTCATCTGCCGCAATTTCGACTTCAAGCCAGCATTGGTATTGCGTTTCAAGGCTCCAAATCTTTTCCATTTCTGGACTGGTATAACGATCAATCATCTCTGCAAAAATCCTCTCTAAATTTATTACTGTTCCATTATCGCACGAATTCGCTATTTATCCCAAATATGAGTGTCAGCAATTTCCTTAATTGTTTGGTTGACATCATTTGTCAAAATCGTGACGTGCCCCATTTTACGATTATGCCGGACTTCGGCTTTGCCATAATCATGGAAGTGCCAATTTGGTCGCTTAGCAATTTGGTCACGAACACCCGCAACGTGTTGTCCTAGAACGTTAACCATCACAACTGGTGATAACAATTTAATTTTTGGTAATGGCCAATTGCAGACCGCCCGATTATGGACGGCAAACTGTGAAAAGTTGCAAGCTTCAATCGAATAGTGCCCTGAATTATGTGGCCGTGGCGCCAATTCATTAATGTAGATCTCGCCATCATGACCAACAAACATTTCTACCCCTAAGATGCCCCGTAAGTTAATCGCATCGGC
Organism: Limosilactobacillus frumenti DSM 13145; assembly: GCF_001436045.1. Classification (GTDB taxonomy): domain Bacteria; phylum Bacillota; class Bacilli; order Lactobacillales; family Lactobacillaceae; genus Limosilactobacillus; species Limosilactobacillus frumenti. The sequence goes on along the minus strand of NZ_AZER01000014.1, from coordinate 270,677 downwards.
AATCTTAACCGCCATTTGTTGGGCTTTCTTCTGTAATTCAGCTGAAATTCGTGCAGGGACGATACTTAGGTGCAGGATTTCATCATGGTGAATGTTTTCAGATACGGGGAAGACGGTTACTTCACCATTTTCGTTTCGTCCCACCATGACGGAACATTCTAGTTTAAACGGTACCCAGCCTTCCAAAATGGCGTCCTTAGTGGATAGGATGCCATCGCACTTAGCAAGGTCACTCTTAGAATGCAGTACTTCCTGGCCATGACCATCATAGCCACCTTCACAGGTCTTGAGGACGGATGGGAAGCCGATCTTGGCCACTGCCTTGTCAAGGTCAGCATGGTTATGGACGGCCATGAATGGGGCCGTCTTTAGTCCTGCATTACGCAAAAAGGTCTTTTCACGAATCCGGTTCTTGGTAGTATACAGCAAGTGAGTCCCTTGAGGCACGTAGACCTTATCGGCAACATCCTCTAAAGCATGAAGGTCAACATTTTCAAATTCATAAGTCAGCACATCTGACCGCCGTGCTAATTCTTCAATTGCTTTAACGTCTGCGTATGGTGCCACGATTTGTTCATCAGCCACCTGCCCGGCTGGACAATGCGGCGTTGGATCAAGGATGATCACTTTCATCCCCGTCTGTTTAGCATCCAGTGCCATCATTTGACCGAGTTGGCCACCGCCAATAATTCCAATGGTTTGTCCTTGTTGAATCATTTTAGTCAAGGTCAGCACTGCTTTCTTTAGCGGCATCGTGCATTTGTTGCCGGTATGCCACAATCTGTTGTTGAATGTCATGATCATTAATGCCAAGAATCTGGAGAGCCAGCAATGCCGCGTTCTTTGCCCCCGCAACCCCGATCGCCGTGGTTGCAACAGGAATGCCAGCTGGCATTTGAACAATCGACAGTAACGAGTCCATCCCGCCCAGGGCCTTGGTTTGTCCCGGAATACCGATCACTGGCAATGGGGTGTTGGCCGCGATCATCCCTGGCAAGTGAGCGGCCCCACCAGCACAAGCAATGATCACCTTAGTCCCATGATCAACTGCACTTTGAGCAAAAGCGAACATTTCATTTGGCATCCGGTGAGCAGAAATAACCTGCTTATCGTAATCAACGCCAAATTGATCTAAAATCTGGCAAGTCTCTTTAACCGTTGGCCAGTCTGACTTGCTACCCATAACAACAGAAATTTGACTCATAATGGAACCTCCCTTAAAACTGCTTTCAGGATAGCAAATTCCCATCGATAAATCAATCCTATTTACGAACAAAATAAAATATGCACGCACTATTATTCGCCTTTAATATAAAAATCTCCTAGTAAGATTTACTAGGAGATCAGAAAAGAAGAACTTTAGATTTTACTTAACTAGTTGGTTGGCGGTGTCTTAACGGTTTCTTTCTGTTATGGTGGATCGACTTTACCCCCAGAATATCCAGCAAGAAAGTAAAGATCGGTACCCCAACAATCAAGCCCCAGGTCCCAAAGAGGTGCTCGCTGACAAGCAGAACAATAAAGGTATAGAAGATCGGTAATTCCGTTTTACTCGACATAAACTTCGGGTTCAGGACATATGCTTCCAGGGTATGGATGACGGCAACCATAATTAAAATATAAATAACATCGCGTACGCCACCCACCGAGTAGGCAACCATACTCAATGGCACCAGCGAAATAATGACCCCAGCAACTGGAATCAGTGAGAACAAGAACACCATTAATCCCAAAGCAAAGATCTGTGGCATGTGCATAAAAATCAGGCAGATTGTCGTAATCACGGTATTGCAAATGGCAATGAAGAATTGGGCTTCCAAAACGACCCCAAAAGTATTCACAAACTTTTTACCGAAGAAGTCAATATCTTGGAAGAACCAACCAAAATCGCTGGTCTGAAACGACCGGGAAAACTCATTCATTTGTTTTAATTCTAACGAGTAGAATAAACTAAGAATTAACGAAAGCACAAAGGTCACAGTTCCAGTTCCAAGACTGGTTAAAGTGTTAACTGCAATCGTCAAGCCGTGCCGGACCTGACTCATAATCGTTGCTGTGCTAACAAAATGATTAACATAATGGTAAATGACGGTTGCCTGATGGGTACTGTAAAACTTAATAACTGAATTAACCATTTTAATAACCTGGTTAACTAGTACTGGCAAGTACTTCGTGACCCCAAAGTAGATTGCAGCCACCAAAACCACATATGTGACCACCACGGTCAACGTTGTCGGGACCTTCGGCAGGCGGCGTTGGACCCACCGGACCCAATTAACCACAATAAAGGTCAAAATAAAGGTAAACAAGATCAAGTTCATCATTGATCGCATCATCCACAGGACCAAAATGATCAGCATCAATACCACAAAGCGGCGTAATCGCACATTATTAATAAAACGATGCCAGACATCTGTCATATTACTTTCCTCCATAACAATATTCTGTCCTCAATCTTACCGGTATTTTTAATTGGTGACAATCAATTCATCAGAAAAGCTCACAAGCTAGTGTTATAATAAACTGCATACTTTGTGAAAGAAGGATTCGTTTAAAATGCTAGAAAAGACGTTCTATAAGTCACTACTTAGTCACTCATTCAACATCCCCGTTAAGGTTGTTTTCTGGGATGGCAAAAGTGTCGTTTATGGTGACGGAGAACCCGAAGTAACGATTACTTTCAAGGAAAAGATTCCAATCCGGGAAGTTACTCGTAACGCCTCCATCGCACTTGGGGAAGCATATATGGATGGCAAAATTGAAATTGACGGTAGTATCCAGAAGCTAATCACCTCTGCTTACGAAAGTGCCGGTTCATTCATGCGTAATTCTAAATTCCGCAAGTTTCTTCCTAAACAAGGCCATTCCGAAAAGGAAAGTGAGACCGACGTTCAAAGTCACTACGATGTTGGTAATGACTTCTACAAGTTATGGCTTGATGACACTTTAACTTATTCCTGTGCCTACTTTGAAGGTGGCAACCGGAATGACCTGACTAAGGCCCAAAAGGATAAGGTTCACCACATCCTAAAGAAGCTGGACCCTCAACCAGGAAAGAAGCTCCTCGACATCGGTTGTGGTTGGGGAACTTTAATGCTGACGGCTGCTAAGTCATATGGCCTGAAAGTAACTGGGGTCACCCTGAGTGAAGAACAATTCCGCTTCGTTCAAAAGAAGATCGAAGACGAAGACCTGCAAGATGTCGCTGAAGTTCGCCTCGTGGATTACCGTGAACTTGGTGACGAAAAGTGGGACTACATCACTTCCGTGGGGATGTTCGAACACGTTGGAAAAGAAAACTTAGGCCTGTACTTCCAGGACATTTACAAGTACCTCACCAATGACGGGGTGGCCTTAATTCATGGTATTACCCGTCAACAAGGTGGCGCTTTCAACGGTTGGATCAACAAGTACATTTTCCCTGGTGGCTATGTTCCTGGTCTTGGTGAAATGGTTGACCACATCGTTGAAAACCATATGCAAATCGCTGATATGGAAATGTTGCGGCGTCACTACCAACGGACTTTGGAAATTTGGGATATGAACTTTAATGCTCACCGTTCCCAAATTGAAGATATGATGGGTGAACGGTTCACCCGGATGTGGGATTTATACCTGCAAGCATGTGCCGCTTCATTTGAGTCTGGAAATATCGATGTTATCCAATACCTGATGACGAAGGGTGCTTCTGGTAAGAACTTACCAATGACGCGGGAATACATGTACAAAGAAAGTAACAAGTAACAAAAATCGAAGCTGGGAATTAACCTTCTCAAGAGCCTGGTGGGCTAACCTGGAACGATGAATGGTGATGAAATTATCAGAGTCATCCGTAGTTAGCCTCGAAGGCGCTGGTTAATTCGCGCAATTAGACTTGGTAAGTTCAAGACTACTAGTAACAGAAGAGGGTGAGAAAAAGCGTTCTGCTTTTTCTCACCCTCGATTTTATTTCTTCAAATATTCTTTTTTAGCCAACTACGGCCAGCTTGTGTTGTTCACTCCAGGCCATTGGGTTTTGCCGCCATTCTTGTAACGACTTCAGGTGGTCGGCACTAATGTCACCATTTTCCTTAGCGATATTAATCAACGTGGAATAGTTAGTTACTGAGTAGTAGCTCAAGCCGTTTGCCAGGAAGTTTTGTTCAGCGGCTTGCAGTTGGTAAGTAAATACTGATACTACCCCGATAACATTGCCACCGGCATCTTCTACTGCCTTGGCGGCATTCAAAACACTGCTACCAGTAGAAATCAGGTCGTCGATTACGACTACCTTTTGGCCAGCACGGATAACACCTTCGACTTGCTTGCCTTGGCCATGATCCTTAGCATGAGCGCGAACGTAAACCATTGGTAAGCCCATTTCTTGGGCAACGGTAGTCGCATGAGGAATCCCAGCAGTCGCGGTTCCAGCAATAACATCGACATCTGGGTAGTGCAACTTAATTTGAGTGGTCATACCGTTAACAATTGCTTGGCGAACGTCTGGATATGAAATGGTCAGACGGTTGTCAGTATAGATTGGTGCCTTCAGTCCACTAGCCCAGGTATATGGTTCGTCAGGGCTCAAGGTAACCGCATTAATGTCTAAAAGTGCCTTTGCAACGTGTTGTGCGTATGTCATAATCTGTACTCCTTTAATCAAACCTAAGTGAAAAACAGCATTAGCTAACCATTTTCCTGATTAGACTAACGCTGTTTTTGATTAAATATGAATGGGTTTAATCAGCACACCGATTATGTCCTCACAGGAACAATTAAATGGTTTAGCGATAAAATACCCAGATTATAATTGGCGCTTTGGCAGCCATTCATGTTCACGACAGGTAAGAAAAAGCCTTCCCAGCCGTGGACTGGAAAGGCGCTATACTTATCACGTTCAATTAGATCCTTCCTAGCCTCACAGGACTAAGTTAAAGGTATTTTGTTTAACAAGTATAATAATCACATTAATGATGCTTGTCAACCATTATTTTGCATTTTTATTCAGATGACCATCGATAGCAACCACACTGATACTAACCCACCAACAACTGAAATCGCCATCGAACGAGTAAAGTAAGCAATCACCATAACAATCAATGCAGCCACGATTTGGTCGGGATGACCGAAGGGGACAAAATGATAACCCTTCGTGGTGATGAAGATGTTTTTAACAACCAGTGCCGTAAACAAACTAACCGGCACATACTTCATCCATTCGTTAAACCATTCCGGAATCTTACGTGAAGATAAAAAGCGAATTGGAAAGTAACGAGGAATGAATGCCGCGAAGGCTGCAAAGATAATTACAACCACGTGGTAAAGAATTTTATTACTAGCAAATGTATCACTAATCATTAACTGTAAATTACTCAACAAATCCATATTAACAGTCTCCACTAATTATGCTGACGCGGTTCGTCATGACTAGCCGCTGCTTCTTCAGCTTTGCTTGCCTGCTCTTCTTGTTCTTCCTGTTCTTCTTTTTCTTCAGCTTTCTGATCTTCAATAGTAATCCGCGTTGCCCGTGGACGGAAGAGCTTGGCCAAGAACCAATTGTTCTTCGGCACCTTTGCATGTTCACGAACGGTATTTTCAATCAGGAAACCAACGAACGAAGCAATTAGGGTGGCAATAACAACCCCAATAATGCTCCCGGTTAATACCATAAAGATAACAGCTAGGACAGCCGATAGTAAGCAAATCAGCAATGCCAGGTGGCTTCGTAATTGCATGACAATCATGTAAATAAAGAGAGCCGTCAATGCGAAATCAACCACTTCCAGGTTGATCGACACTGCACTACCAATTAAGCCCCCCACCATGTTGGAAACTGACCAGAATAGCAGCGAATAATGTTCTACTAACAAGCCATCTTTAGGATGCCACTTTTTATCCGTTGCAAACTTCAAATAGTTAACGGCATAGTTTTCGTCATTCATTGAAACCGCAAAGAGCCAGATGAAGTGCTGTGACTCATTTTTGATATATTTAGAAAGACTTGATCCTAAAAGAGCATACCGCAATTCCAAGAAGAAAAGCGTCATAAAGATCGAACTTAGTGGGGCATTGATTGTCAATAGCGATGCCAGAATGAACTGAGCTCCTCCAGAGAAGACCACGATTGAAACAATCAGTGTCATGATAAAGTTAAAGCCCGCTGCGTGAAGTAAGATCCCACAGGCTACCCCAATTGGAATGTAACTCAGACAAAGGGGCATTGAGATGCCGAGGACTTCAAGCCACCGTGCTTTTTCAGGATTAATTTGCGCTTTTGCCGACACAGAATTTCCTCCAATTAATTTGTATTCTAGCTTCGTACAGAAGCCGACACAATGCTCTTTTAGTTTAACACATTCAACATTCGGTGAATATAAAAGGAAGGCGGAATTTTTTAATGTTTTCCGTCTTCCAAACTTAATTTATTTATGCTGCTTGAGGGGTAAGGTAACGATAAATGAGGTTTGCTGTTCATTTGATTCAGCCTTCACGGTCCCATGATGAAGGTCAACAATACTCTTAACAATCGCTAAGCCTAACCCAGTTCCCCCGGTAGCCCGTGAACGCGATGCCTCAGCCCGGTAAAAGCGTTCAAACAAGTGGTCAATTGATTCCGCAGGGATCGGCGTCCCGTCGTTGCTAACTTTCACCACAACTTTGGTGCCCCGCTGACGGGCATCAATTTTAATATAGGAAGCGCCATTGCCGTACTTAAAAGCATTTGAAACCAGGTTAGAGAACACCCGGCCCAGTTTCTCTGGATCTGCTTCCAGCATCAGTGGATCTGGTTCTACGTGCGAAGTAATTTCAATTCCTCGATGCTGAGCTTCCAATTCAAAACTAGCAGTCAGCTGTTCCAGTAACTGGTTCAGGTCAATCTTCATGATATTGACTGGTGCCCCATGCTGTTGCACCTTGGTATATTCAAACAGGTCTTCCACCAAGTTCTTCATCTGCTTAGCTTTCTCATAAGCGGTGTGGGTGTACTTGAGGATATCATCTTCGCTCCGGTATTGTTTGTCTTCGATTAGTCCCAAGTAGCCAATAATGCTAGTTAACGGTGTCCGTAAGTCATGGCTAACGTTGGTAATCAATTCATCCTTGGATTTTTCAATCTTCCGTTCATCATCCATCGACTGAACAGCACTATCAACAAGGGCATTCACACTCGTGATCACGTGCTGCTCATTTCCCTTTAATTTAAAGGGAATCCGGTGGTCTAAGTGACCTTGCGCAATATAGTGCAATTCACCAATGATATGGTTCATTTGATACAGGTGGTAACGCCGGCGCAGTCGCCACCACACTACCCAGATATCAATAATGATCAAGAACGCAATTATGATCCGCTGGTAGCTCCAAATTTGCGCCTGCATCGGGCCAATTCGCAATGACTGTTTGATCATGAAGATCCCGCTTGTGATTCCCGGATTTGATTCCACGATATCTTGAGCAATCGTGATAATTGCCAGATTCAGGAGAATTAATAGGACAACCGTCACAATCCCCTCAAAAATTAATGAACTTTTTTCGCGTCCAGTTAGTTTCACAACCGTTCCTCCATCAAATATTCACACGTACTATCCTAGTGGTCTTCAACCTTGTAACCGACACCCCATACGGTTTGGATTACTTTTTCACCGTTTGTTGCTTCTTCGATCTTATCACGAAGGTGACTAACGTGGACCATGACCGTCTTGGCAGAAACAACACTCTCTTGCTGCCATACTCGTTCAAAAATGTCGTCCGCTGAGAAGACCCGGTTAGGATGGCTAGCCAACAAGTACAAGATTCCAAATTCCAGGGCTGTCAATTGAATTGTGTCGCCCTTGATCGTCTTGACTTCGTGAGAGTCCTTATTGATCGTCAATGGACCCACGTTCAATATATCTGGGGTATCGTTAGTAACTTCACCCTGACTGCGCCGCAATAATGACTTAACCCGAGCCATTACTTCCAACGGATTAAATGGCTTCGTTACGTAATCATCAGCGCCGGAAACCAGGCCCTGAATCTTATCCATATCGGCGGTCTTAGCAGATAGAACAAGGATTGGAATATCAGAATCCTTGCGTACCTGCTTAATTACTTGCATCCCGTCCATCTCAGGCATCATCAAGTCCAGAATGATCAATGCAATATCCGGATTAGTATTGAGCTTGGTCATTGCTTCCTTCCCATTGTAAGCAGCGACTGGCTCGTAGCCTTCATTTCGAATGTAAATTTCTAATAGTTGAACAATCTCTTTGTCGTCATCTACTACCAAAATTTTCATATCATTCACCCTTTAACTACTTTAACGAGTTAATTATAGTCATTTTATGTTTCATCACCGTGTTTTACGGGTTACCTTAATGAAATATTTGCTTTTTGCACACACTTCCATCATACCATTTTCCAATAGAAATGACCCAAGCAAGCAAATGCCTACTCAGGTCATTAAAGATTAATTATTTGTATTGAGGTCTTCTTGTTCGAGTCCCAAGCTGGAACGGAGCAAGTCGGAAATTCGTTGTCGTTCTGAATGTGAAACATCTTGGAATGCTTGACCATCCGAGTCATCACTTGTTCCTTGCGCATGACTCTGCTTAATGTTCTTGGTAGCCTGCCGGTAATGTTGCGCTAAGGTCATCATTTCACTAAACTTCAGGTCCGTCTTAGCATTCTTAGAAACCGTCTTAAGGAACTTCTGGTTAAGTACAGTCTTGTATGAGATCGACTTCTTCAGCAAGGCTTCAATGACCATCTTCTGCCGTTGTTGACGTCCATAGTCACCTTTTGGATCATCATACCGCATCCGGCAGAACTTAAGGGCCGTCCACCCATTCATGTGCTGGGGCTTTCCTTTAACAAATGAGGCCCCTTCGTAGTCAAAGGTTAGTGGTGGCGTTACCGTAACTCCGCCGACCTGGTTGATTGCTTCTTTCATCCCGGCCATATTAACTAGTGCATAGAAGTCGACCGGCACATTGAAGTATTTCTGAACAGTATTAATCGTTTCTTTGGTTCCACCGTATGCATAGGCCGCATTAATCTTAGCCGGTGATTCATCAGGATAATCTGGCAAGTTAACCTTCATATCACGTGGAATGGAAACTAGCGTGGTCTGCTTTGTTTGAGGATTGATCGTCATGAGCATAATTGTATCAGTCCGTCCCTTGTAATGACGACCCAGGTCACCAGTATCTGTTCCTAGTAGCAAAATTGAAACTGGCCGCCGTTCAGCTAAGACCTTTTGGGCATTCCGCTCCTTATTAGCACCAGCGGAAGTAAACATTTCATTGCTGGTCTGATGAACATTATGCCAAGCAATCCCACCAAAGATGACAATAATGGCAATTAAGAAAAGAACAATTGACCAAAAAATCCGATTACCCCAGTTTTTCGGTTGACGATTGTTACCCCCATTACCATGCATCCGGTGTTGATATTCCGACCTTGTTAATGGAAATTCTGTATCTCCCGAATTATTATTCATGATTCTTCTCCCTCAATAAAAACAGAATTATAAACTGATTGTACCAGCTTTTCTGTTAATAGTCATAATTTCTTTTGATTAAAGAAGGATAACTCCCGCTTTCGCGCTTTTTATGTCTTTTTTAGTATCAACTAATTGAATTTATCCATCGATACAGTACAATATGAAAAGTAATCGAACAAATTTCAAACATGTGAGGAATCACAATGAAACTATCTATCAAACGGTGTGGGGCAATCGTAATTGTCATCTTAGTAATCGTCACTAGCCTGATGATTCATCACCAACACACCTATTTCAATCAAAATACGACCATTAATGGTGTCCGGGTTGGCGGGTTGAACACTAAACAAGCCTTTAATAAAGTTAAAACTGCTAAAAGGCTAAATCGTGTTTACCTTAATGGACAACTAATTTATTCGGGGGCGCCTTCCAACTCTGGTATCCAAGATTCTCAAGAAAGACAAATGACCAGACTTCAGAAAAAGCAACGCACTTTCTTCCCTTCCAAGAAGAAGCAAGCATTAATTTTAACACCAGCGGACAACCCAGCAGACCGTAAAAATGCTCTGCAGACGGCTGTTACTAATGCTTTACAGCGAATGAATCAAGGACGGCAACGACCCGTTGATGCTTACGCCCAACTCAAGGATAATCAAGTATCAATCGTTCCGGCGAAAGCTGGTGATATGTACGATCCAGCAGACGTGATGCGTCAATTTAACCAGCAGGCGGCCCAGGGAACAATCAGAATTACTGCACACCACATGCATCCCCTGTCAGCTTCTAGTGCTACTGTCCAGCATGAAAAAACCCAGTTGCAAAATCTACAAAAGCGGGCTGTGACCTACACCGTTGCCGGAAAAGCTTATCATTTAACCGCTGCTCAAATCATTACCACTGCTACCTATCAGCACGGTAAATACCAGTTTGACCTGCATAAGTTGAATTCCAGCATTAATCGCATTAATCGTCAGCAAGCCACTCTGGGCCGGTCGTTCAAGTTTAAGACCCCCACTGGGAAATGGATCACAACCAGTAACAAAGGAACTTATGGCTGGAAGATCAGTAAAACGAAAGCCCAACAGTCATTTACGACCGCTCTGGAAAAGAACCAGTCAAAAGTAAACGCAGCTAATGATATTTATGGTAAGGGTTACTACACTGGCGGAACCGGTTATGGAAAGAAAGCTAACGACGGGATCGGTAAGACGTATGCGGTAATTTCGATTGCCGACCAGCACGCTTGGTTCTATCGTAATGGTAAACGCGTCTTTGATGCTGATATCGTCACGGGATCTAACAAACCTGGCGATCGGACTCCCCACGGTGTCTGGTACATCATGTATAAGCAATCACCATCCGTTTTGAAGGGTTCTAATGATGATGGCTCGAAATATTCAAGTAAGGTTAAGTACTGGTCCCAATTTACCAATAGCGGTTGTGGTTTTCACGACGCCCCATGGCGAACGGACTGGTCCAAGACCGCTTACTTGAAGACAAATAGTGTCACAAAGGGTGGTTCCCATGGCTGTGCGAATATGAAACCGGCTGACGCGCCGAAAGGCTACCAAGCCTTAGAGGTGCATGAACCAGTAATCGTTTATTAACTTGTAACTAAAAAGGCGACTGGAAATTTCCAGTCGCCTTTTTGATAGTCTCAGCTAACTTTATTTGTAGTTAGGAGCCGCCTTAGTGATTTGAACATCGTGTGGGTGTGATTCACGAAGACCGGCATTGGTGATTTGAACAAATTGGGCATTTTCAATCATCGTTGGAATATCAGGTGCACCAACGTAACCCATTCCTGAACGTAAACCACCATCAATTTGGAAGAGGACATCTGCCACGTCACCCTTGTATGGAACACGGGCTTCGATTCCTTCAGGGACCAACTTGTTGGCTTCATTAACGCCACCTTGGAAGTAACGATCAGAAGAACCATGAGCTTGAGCCATTGCACCAACAGAACCCATTCCACGGTAAGCCTTGTACTTCTTACCGCCGTCTTCGAAGACTTCACCAGGAGCTTCAGTAGTCCCGGAAAGCATTCCACCAAGCATCACGGCATTACCACCAGCAGCTAAGGCCTTCACAACATCACCGGAGTACTTGATACCACCATCGGCAATAATTGGCTTGCCATATTCACGTGCAACTTGGGCAGCATCATAAATGGCCGTGATTTGTGGAACACCAACACCGGCAACCACTCGGGTAGTACAAATTGAACCAGGTCCAATGCCGACCTTAACAACGTCAACCCCGGCATCAAAGAGGGCCTTAGTAGCAGAACCTGTAGCAACGTTACCAGCAATTAAGGTTACATCAGGGAAGTGATCGCGGATTTCCTTAATCTTCCGCAGAACACCAGCAGAGTGACCGTGAGCAGTATCAATAACAATTGCGTCCGCACCAGCGTCGAGCAGAGCTTGGGCACGTTCAAAAGTATCACTAGTCACACCAACAGCTGCCGCACAAAGTAAACGATGCTGGTCATCAACGGCTGCTTTAGTAGCATTAGCTGGAACCCCAACGCTCTTAACGTTAGCGACTTCACCAGCTTGTGCTTGAATAGACATATTCTTGTGAACTACACCTAGTCCACCTTGAAGAGCCATTGCGATCGCCATTGATCCTTCAGTAACGGTATCCATTCCGGCTGAAATGATTGGAATGTTCAGATGCAGGTTGTCAGCTAAGGTTGTACTCAGATCAACCTCATTTGGTAACACGTGACTTTCTGCAGGAATCAATAAAACATCATCGAAAGTTAAACCCTTCTTGGCAAACTTAGTATCCCAATTTGACATGTGACTAGACACTCCCTTTGATTTTTGATTAGATATACTGTACTAGGATTCATTCAAAAAATCAACGGAAAAACCGGAATTCGTGGTTAATTTTCTTAATTTAGCGCATGATTGTTTCAGACGACACTAACTTTTGTGTTTAATGTAATTACATAAGTTCGGTATTTTATTAAATCAAAAATTAATTTAAACGAAAAAATTGGTGAATGTTCGGCCTATTCCATGAACACTCACCAATTTTTATTTTATTTACGGCGGTTACCAAACAGTGAACCTTGAATGTGGAACCGCTGCCGGAAGATGATATCGCCAATGAAGAAGACAATTCCGATGATCAGGTAAGCCCAGACATTCAACCGCGGGTTGAGAGCGTTTGGTAAGAGGCTGGCTCCCATGTAGATTGCCAACCAAACAACTAGTCCAAAGGCAATCGTCAAGATCCGGAACCACAGCGGATTTGTTTGAACCCACTTGCCATTCTTCTTCTTTGGTTGCAATTGCCAAGCAACATAACCAAAGATGGCCCCACCGGTAATTGCGACAATCACAATCGAAGTCATTCCAGAACTTCCATTGTGCGGAACCTGCATTGCTGCTGGAGCTAACCAGTACATCAAGCCATACAGGAAAGTGAAAATACTCATGAAGATAATCATGTTATCAACAGAGAGCAGCTTAATGGTTTGCTTGGTCATGTGTTTAGCATTGCTCTGCTTCTTAGGATCCTTAAGGTCCTTAACGTATTGCGTTGGGGTACCAAACAGGCTTTTAGCGGTTTGCCCCTTCTTTTGTGCTGCCTGTAACTGTTCAATCGTCGTCTTCATAATTTCTGGACGTTTCTCACTAGCAACATTTTGCCGTTCTAATTGCTTATTCAATTGAAAAACGAATTCTTCGTTCTTCTTTGTTAAATGATACTTACTAAATTCATTGCCCACTGCTTGGCGATCCTTTTTCAGGTGTTCGCGTTGGCGTTGGCCAGCTTGGGCATTTCGTGGTTCTTGTTCGCTCACGATTAATGTTCCTCCTAAAAATGGTGTGGATAAATAATTGTTGTGGATTGAGGTGCAGCTCAGTCTAAATTCCTACTGCAGTTAAGTTGAAACGTGCTCGGCCTAAGTTTCTACTGCAACTGAGTCTAAACGTGCTCGGCCTAAACTTCTACTGCAACTGAGTCGAAATGTGCTCGGCCTAAACTCCCTCGAGCTAACGCACTCCTCCGCCGACGACAAGTCGCCGTTTGTCGGAGCAATCGTTAGCCACCGGGAGTTTTTTACGGCCTCGCACTCTAAACATTGAACCTAAACTCCACAATATCGCCATCTTGCATGACGTAATCCTTACCTTCTAGCCGTAACTTTCCGGCTTCCTTTACTGCCGCTTCTGAGCCCAGCTTATCCAAGTCATCAAAGCTCATTACTTCGGCCCGAATAAAGCCCCGTTCAAAGTCAGAGTGAATAATACCAGCGGCTTGGGGAGCCTTGGTACCCTTCTTAAAGGTCCATGCTCGAGTTTCTGGGCCACCAGCAGTGAAGAAGGTTTCCAACCCAAGGAGCTTGTAAGCAGCTCGAATCAAACGGTTCAAACCAGGTTCCTTAACCCCTTCCATTTCAAGGAAGTCAGCCTTATCTGCTTCATCCATTTCTGCAATCTGCTCTTCAGCAGCGGCAGCAACACCAATGACTTCACCATCACCCTTAACATGTTCCTTAATTTGGTCCATGTACTTATTGCTGTCGGGATCAGCCATGTCTTCTTCCGCAATGTTAGCAACATACAGCACGGGCTTACTCGTCAGTAAGAATAGGCCCTTAACGATCTTCTTTTCGTCGTCATTAAAGTCAATTGACCGGACACTCTTGCCGTCTTCCAAAACTGGCTTAATCTTGTTCAATACTGCTAATTCTGCTAAGGCATCCTTATCACGGCCCTTAGCAGCCCGTTGAACCTTTGCCAAACGCTTGTTAACGGCATCTAAGTCGGCCATCACTAATTCTAGGTTAATGGTATCAATATCGTCGATAGGGTCCACCTTACCAGTAACAGAGGTGATGTCGTCATCATCGAAGGCCCGGACAACGTGCACAATCGCATCAGTTTGCCGAATGTTTTCCAAGAACTTGTTTCCAAGCCCTTCACCCTTGCTGGCACCCTTAACGATTCCGGCAATATCGGTGAATTCGAAGGTTGTTGGGACAATCTTCTTTGCTGGAATAATTTCGTTAATACGGTCCAAACGACTATCTGGGACTTCCACCATCCCCACGTTTGGATCGATCGTTGCAAACGGGTAGTTGGCCATTTCGGCGCCCGCCTTAGTGATTGCGTTAAATAGGGTTGACTTACCAACGTTTGGTAACCCAACAATCCCTGCAGTTAATGACATGTCTTCTTCACTTTCCTTTTCTTTTATAAATTAAGCTTCTTCATTAGTTCCCTTTTCCAGAACCTTCTTAAAGCCCTTGTCGAACTTTTGGCGAGTCATCATCACAATGTGCCCACAACCAGTACATTGAATCTTGATATCAGCCCCGACCCGCGTGATTAACCACCGATTGGTCCCACACGGGTGTTGCTTTTTCATCATTACAATGTCGCCTTTATCGTAAGCTGCCATCAGTGATCATCCTTTCTGTTCTAATCTAATGAAATATTTAATACTTTCATGATCCGGTCAAAGTCTTCTGCGTTCGTATAAGGAATTTCGATCTTCCCCGTATTCCGCTTCCGGCCAGGAGCAACCGCCACCTTCGTACCAAACTTGCTTTGCAGTTCAGACTCGGCTGCCCGAGCATATGCTGGCTTGCGACGGCGCCGTGCGGTTTTCTTTTTGGTATTGCCGTTCATCTTGGCCACAATATCTTCAAGCTGACGAACCGTGATGTTTTGATCCACGGCCCGCTTAGCCAAGGATACCAGTTTCTTACGATCCTTCAATCCCAAAATTGTCCGGGCTTGTCCCATTGACAACTGGCCACCAGATACAAGCTTCTTGATCTCTGGTGGTAATCCTAACAACCGTAAGTAATTGGCAATGTATGGCCTGCTCTTCCCTAACCGGGTCGCAACTTGCGCCTGAGTCAGGTCCAACTTATTCATTAATGTCTGATAAGCCTGGGCTTCTTCCAGTGGTGTCAAGTCTTCCCGCTGAAGGTTTTCCAGTACGGCAACTTCCATCATTTTTTCATCAGACATGGACCGCACAATTGCGGGAATAGTCTTCTGTTTAGCTAACTTAGAAGCCCGGAAGCGCCGTTCACCAGCAATCAATTCGTACCGTTCCAGTTTAGGATCTGGTTGACGTAAAATAACCGGTTGAAAAACGCCTGACTTCTTAATGGAAGCGGCCAGTTCCTTCAAGGCCTTCTGGTCAAAGGTCCGCCGTGGCTGGTAAGGATTAGGACGAATCTTAGTCAGTTCAATGTCCTGCACACTTTCCTGTGAGGTTAAATCATCAAGGTTGTTTTCCTCAAACAGAGCTTCAATGCCTCGTCCTAAACCACTTTGCTTTTTATTCGCCATGATTTGCCAACACTTCCTTTGCTAATTGCTGGTAGACGTGCGCACCAGTTGACCGCTTATCGTAGTCAACGATTGCCTCACCGTGACTTGGTGCTTCTGACAAACGCACATTCCGTGGAATGATCGTCTGGTAAACCTGTGAGCCAAAGAACTTCTTTACTTCGGCGTTGACTTGTTGACCAAGGTTAGTCCGTTTATCAAACATTGTTAAGAGGACGCCTTCAATCTTCAAGTCAGGGTTAAAGTGTTTCCGAACTAATTTAATAGTGTTCAATAACTGACTCAGTCCTTCAAGGGCATAGTATTCACTCTGAACCGGAATCAAGATTGAATCACAGGCCGTGAAGGCATTGATTGTCAGCAAACCCAGCGAAGGCGGACAATCGATCAAAATGTAGTTATATTCGTCTTTAACGCTTCCAAAGGCATCTTTTAAACGGGTTTCACGGGCCATCAAACTGGTCAGTTCAACTTCAGCACCCGATAAAGCAATGGTCGTCGGCGCAATATCCATCCCCTTATGGCTAGAAGGCAAAATGATATCGCTCAGGTCTACATCATTGATCAGCACATCATAAACGCTCTGCTTAATGCTCTTCTTATCAATGCCGAGACCACTTGTGGCGTTACCTTGCGGGTCCAGGTCAATGAGGAGAACCTTCTTGCCTAGATCCGCTAAGCAGGCCCCTAAATTAACACTGGTGGTTGTTTTCCCAACGCCACCCTTTTGATTAGCAAGTGCAATTACGTATCCCATGTACTTTCCTCCTACTGTTTCTTCGGAATTTCAATCACGAGTTGATAGGAATCGTCATCATCTTGCTCGTGGGTCTTCACCGTAAAGCCGTTATCAGTAGCCAATTTAATTGACTTCTTAATGGTATTCAAAGCCAGGCGGGGATCATTAGCTGTAGTCCGCTTACTACCCTTCTTAGTCTTTGAACGCCGACTAGTTTTCTTTCTACTCTTCTTGGCTTTCTTAGCTGGTTGTGAAGTAGCAATAACCTCTTCTTCATTCGCGGTGCCACTTGCTGGCAAGCCTTCAAGATCGGCTAATTCTTGCCGCTTCTTTTCTGCTCGTTTTTTAGCCAATTCTGACGGTAACGGTCGTCCTAACAAACGGGCAACTTCATCTTCAGTCTGCCGGACAGTCAGCCGTTCATTGACCACCCGCATTAACATTTCTCGTTGCTGACCTTCATCCAAATCAAGCATTGCCCGACCATGCCGTTCAGAAATCCGGTGGTCCAGGATTGCTGTTTGAACTGGCTTAATTAACTTCAGGAGCCGAAGCTTATTGGCAACGAAGGACTGACTCTTTCCCATTCCCTTAGCCAGAGCAGATTGGGTCATGTGGTTCAGGTCCATCAATTGACGGTAGGCTTGAGCTTCTTCGACAGAGCTCAGTTGTGACCGTTGTAAATTTTCAATCAACGCTAATGATGCGGTCTCCCGGTCACTCATCTTTTCAATAATTGCCGGTACCGTTTCCCATTTTAATAATTTAACAGCTCGGTACCGCCGCTCACCGGCAATGATTTCGTACTTTGCCGGTTCATATTCCCGTACAATGATTGGTTGCAATAAACCGTGTTCATCAATCGTTTGGGCCAATTCACGAATACCATTTTGGTCAAACACTTTCCGTGGCTGGTAACGGTTAGGGATAATTTGATCAACCTTAATATTAACAACCTTATTCTTAGTGTCACCGGAATGTTCTTTCCCGATGCCAAATAACGAAAAAGCCATAATTCTCTCCCTCACTTCTAATGGATTGGTTTTTTGTTTGGCAACCCTGGCCGCCGTGGATACTTCTTTGGGGTTGCACTCACCTTATCAATTAAGATGAGGTTCCGTTCTTCATCCGTTCCCGGCAATGTCATCGTCACTGTCTTATTAATTTTACCACCGAGTTTCTTAATTGCAGTGCCACCTTGTTGGATTTCCTCTGCCGCAGCACTGGCTTTATATGCCAGAAACTCGCCACCGACTTTGGCAGCTGGCAAGCACAATTCACTTAATACTGACAGCCGTGCCACTGCCCGGGCAGTTACCAAATCATATTTTTCACGGTGAGCACTCTTCTTATCGCTGAATGTTTCGGCGCGATCATGGACCAGCGTCACATCAGTTAAATGAAGGTGATCGACCAGTTCTTGTAAAAAGTTGATTCGTTTGTTAAGTGAATCAACAATGGTCACCGTTAATTGGGGGAAAGCAATCTTTAATGGAATCGATGGGAAACCAGCCCCCGCGCCAATATCACATAAGGTTAACTGCTGGCTTTGCAGACGTGGTTCAGCCATGGCACCCGTTAAAGAATCATAGAAGTGCTTTAAATAAACTTCATTCTCTTCAGTAATCCGCGTCAAATTAACGTGTTCATTTGTCACTGTTAATAACCGATAATAATCAGCAAATTGTTGCATCTGGCGATCGGTTAATTGAATCCCTTGATCATCTAATGTTTGGCGAAATTGTTCCGGATTCATTCATCGTGCTCCTTTCGTGAAACACTTTGTTTCACATCTCCTACTACTGTACCTTAAATTCCTAGTGCTTTCAAGGCTTCAGCTTACTTTATCCCTTTAGAAAAATAAATAAAAAACGACAAACCAGTAACAATACTGACTCATCGTTTTTAGGCACGTTCATGACCGTGTCGCCCCTGCCAAGGAACTAAATTATAGCACGTTAGTTTTTAGCAATTTATTAATTTAAATAGTTTTTACACCAGATAATTACTCTTTATGAACCCAATCAAGTATAATGAAGGCAAATTGTATTCGCTTTCAATCCTTAAGGAGGACTTAATATGGTAAAAGCAGTCAAAATCGGTCACTCAGACGTTATCGCTAATCCATTGGGCTTAGGGACCAATGCCGTAGGTGGCTACAATCTCTTCCCAAATTTAAATGATGAAGATGGTCGCCAATTAGTTGATGCGGCATTATCGAATGGTATTAACCTATTAGATACGGCGTATGTCTATGGACTTGGCCATTCCGAAGAATTAGTAGGTGATGTGGTGGCAAAACATGACCGGGATAAAATTGTCATTGCCACGAAAGGAGCCCAGGACTTTTCAACCGGTGAACAAGTAATCAATAATGATCCTAAGTTTCTTACCGACCAAGTTAACAAGAGTCTGGAACGTCTCGGGGTAGACTACATTGATATCTATTACATCCACTTTCCAGATCACGACACACCAAAGGCTGAAGCAGTTGGTGCGCTGCAAAAGCTTCGCGAAGAAGGCAAGATTCGGGCAATTGGTCTGTCTAACTTCAGCCTGGACCAAATCAAAGAGGCCAATGCTGATGGTTACGTGGATGTTGTCGAAGATGAATTCAGTCTCCTCCACCAAGATCACTTAAATGAAGGAATGCTGGATTACTTGCATGACCACCAAATCAGTTTTGTTCCATACTTCCCACTAGCTTCAGGACTGCTGACTGGTAAGTACGAACGGGACGTTAAGTTCCCTGCTGATGATATCCGGAGTCAAATCGCCGACTTCAAGGAGCCCCGTTACAGTACCATTCTCGAAGCCGTTGATAAGGTTCGCCCAGTAGCCAGCGCCCATAACGCAACAGTAGCCCAAACCATTTTAGCTTGGTACCTGCAAAATCCACTAATCTCAGTTGTTATTCCAGGTGCTAAGAAGGCTAGCCAAGTGATTGCTAACGCTAAAGCAATGGACTTAACTCTGACTACTGAAGAATACTCAATCATTGAAAATGCCTTTGAACCATTCAAGAATACACAGAGTGGTAAATCATTGAAAGATCCTGACTAATGGTAATAAATTAACGCGGCCCACTAGCTGGTGGACCGCGTTTTGTTTTGGATAGTACAAAAAAAGCAGAGACCTTTCAGTCTCCGCGCTTCCGCTGGAAAGATACCATACCGGGACAATTTGACTTATTACGTATCAAGATCCGTTAAGTTTGAGCCGTGTCGTTCTTCATCAAAAGTGAGGAACCTTAGCTGTCAAATGTCATAAAATTGACTGTCTAGATATGGCCACTAATTAGCTAAACATGCTTTTCAAGGAAACTATATGTTTTCATGTGGAGTGGGGTGTGTTGTTAAATTTAATATGGTTTTTACTAAATTAACATTCTTCAAAGTAGTTTATTATGAGAAGATGTTCGACATCACCGGCCTGATATCCTTCCACACTTTTAGTATATATTAGGGAATCCCAAAAATCAAACAAAACCGCGCCATTAAAGCAATGGAAGCGGTTTTACATAATAAACATTTTTGCCTTTTTTGTATTCTTTTTAGGACCTAATTTGGCTATTTGGCCCTTTTCTTCGTCCAATTATATCCCCATGCCAAAATGGCAAAAATGGCAACCGTAATAATCAGCGGAATTCTCGTTGAATCAACGAATAATAGGATGACGAGAAGTGCAAAGTAGAAGGCAATCGTAATCCAGCTGGTCAGCGGGAAGCCAGGCATCTTAAAGTAGGACACCCCTTCTGGATGCTGTTGCCGGTACTTAAGATGGGCAAACATGATAATAATCCACGTAAAGATAAACGTAATCGTGGAAATGCTTGCAATCGCGTCAAAGATACCGGCCGGCATAATGTAATTCAAGACCACCGCAATGAACAGGATCGCTGACGAGAAGGTTAATGCATTATCAGGAACTGCTTTCGCACTTAACTTGCTAAATCGTTTTGGCGCATTACCGCTCCGTGATAAGGCATATAATGAACGACTCGTACTGAAAATGGCACTATTCGTTGCCGAGGTTGCTGCCGTTAATACCACGAAGTTCAAGATTCCTGCAGCCCCAGGTAAGCCAATTGCCGCGAACACTTGAACGAATGGGCTGGAGTTCGTCTTAACTTGGAACCAAGGGTAAATGCACATCAGCGCAATCATCGAACCGATGTAGAACAAACCAATACGCACGGGTAATGTGTTGATGGCTTTAGGAATATCCTTACGCGGATTTTTCGTTTCACCGGCGGTAATACCAACCATTTCAATCCCGACGAAGGCGAAAGCAACCATCTGAAATGACATCAAGAAGCCCATTCCACCAGTGGGGAAGAAGCCCCCGTGATTTGCTAAGTTGGCTAAGCGAACAACTTGGCCATTTACCCGGCCGTGCATAACTAATAACACAACGCCGACTGCAATTAAGGTAATAATCGCAATGACCTTAATCATGGAAAACCAGCTTTCCAATTCACCGAATAAACCGACGTTAATCATGTTCACTAACATTAGTAAGACAACAATGATTAATGGACCAACCCATTGGGGCAAAGTCGGGAACCAATACTGAAGGTAGATCCCGGTTGCTGTCAAATCCGCCATAGCAAGGGTTAACCAACATGCCCAATACATCCATCCGGCCACGAATTCCATCCGGTCACCTAAATAAACCTTTACGGAATCAATAAACGAGTGTTTAGTCGTGTCAGCTAGAATTAACTCACCCATTGCCCGCATCATAAAGAAAGTAATTATCCCGACGATCAGGTATGACAAAATAATCGACGGACCAGCTTGATGAATAGCCGAACCAGACCCTAGAAACAATCCGGTTCCGATGGCCCCACCAATTGCGATCATCGTAATGTGACGACTCTTGAGCGAACGTTCTAGTTTTTGATGTTGTTGTTCATTCATAGTTGACCTCCTCAATATGTTTTGTCTTAATTCATTGAAAAGAAAAACGCCTCTGGTAATTTCCATTACCAGGGACGTTTTGTTAACGCGGTTCCACCCATTTTTATAGTCAATGACTACCTCTTGGTTGATACTGGAACCACCCATTTCAACGAATCTGCCATATAATTAGGCCTAACTTTCAGCGACTGTCAGGCTCTCTGTCTGCTAATCATTATTAAAAGTTAGTTTTAATTATACTGAAATCCGTACTAATGTCAATAGCATTCCAAAAATTATTTGTTTTTAATCAAACATTCAGAACTTTATCCAAGAAATTCTTCGTGTCTTCGTGCTGAGGGTGGTCAAATACTTCTTCAGGAGTTCCTTGTTCCCGAATATCACCATCATGGAAGAAGACAACTCGATCAGCCACCTGCTTAGCAAAACCCATTTCGTGGGTAACCACGATCATCGTCATCCCCTGCTTAGCCAGGTTCTTCATAACTTCAAGAACATCCCCGACCATTTCTGGGTCCAAAGCACTTGTTGGTTCATCGAACAACATAACGTCTGGTTTCATTGCCAATGCTCGGGCAATGGCCACCCGCTGTTGCTGACCACCGGAGAGTTTGCTTGGGTTAGCATCGGCCTTTTCCCGTAGGCCAACTAAGTCTAAGTAGTGGTATGCTGCTTTCTTTGCTTCTTCCTTCGACATCTTGCCAAGTTGAACAGGCGCTAAGGTAATGTTTTGCAGTACCGTCATATTCGGGAAGAGGTTAAAGTGCTGGAATACCATCCCAATGTTTTGCCGCACCTTGTTAATATCAACTTGGGGGTCCGCAATATCATACCCGTCAACGTAGACGTGACCGCTATTAGGTTCTTCCAACTTATTGATGCAGCGGAGAAAGGTTGATTTACCAGAACCAGATGGCCCAATCATGCACACCACTTCATTGGGCTTGACGTTCAGATTAATCCCCTTTAACACTTCGTTGCTGCCGTAACTTTTGTGTAAATCTTTAACTTGAACTTTGTAGCGTTTATCCATTTTAAGCCATCCTCTTCTGTACGTAATTCGATAACCATGTCAACAGGGTGATAATGATGATGTAGATGACACCAATAATCAGCCACATCTTAAATCCTTCCATGTTTTGGGAAATGATCACTGTCCCGGTCTGTGTCAATTCCATTACACCAATGGCTGATAGAATCGAAGTATCTTTCAATGTAATGATGAATTGGTTAACCAGTGATGGGACCATCAACTTAAATCCTTGAGGAGCAATTACTTGTAACAATGCCTTACCATAAGGAAGTCCCAAGCTCCGTGCAGCTTCCCACTGTCCTTTATCAACAGCTTCAAAGCCACCCTTAACGATCGCCCCAATGTAGGCTCCTTCATCAAAGGTTAGTGTTAAAACACCAGCTAAGAACAATGGTACTTTATGACCAAGGACGTTTGGCAATCCCATGTAAATGAAGAAGGCCAACACGATCATTGGAATCCCCCGGAAGATGTAAATCAAGACACTTGAAACACCCTTAGCAAGTTTGTTGTTCATAATGCCAAGGACACCCAGGATAATTCCGAAGATCATCGCAAAGATAATCCCGACAATCGTCAATTCAATTGTCATCCACAAACCACGGAGTAAGGCTGCCCGGTTGGTCTTAAGCAGGCCCATAATTGTCCGGTCAGCGGCACTGTTCTTAGCAGTCTTGTTACCTTTCGTGTACTTGTCAATGATCTGCTTCATTTGGCCGGTCTTGTTTAACCATTCAATCCCGTCATTAATCTTCTTTTGTAATTCGAGGTTTTTGCCCTTTTGGAAACCAACGGCAACTGGTTGCGCGTCAATTGGTTTCTTGGTAACAATCTTTAATGGCACACCCTCTTTAATTCCGTATTGAAGAACTGGGCCATCATCGAAGGTTGCCGCAGTGTTACCAATCTTGACATCGTTCCACATCGTGTTGGAGGAATCGAAGTACTTAATCTTGTAGCCATACTTCTTTTGGTTCTTCTTTAAGAAAAGGGCGGCACTTGTACCAGACTTTGCAGAAACGGTCTTGCCTTTTAATTGCTTCATCGAAGTAATCTTACTGTTCTTAGCAACCGCCATCATAACCCCATCAGTGTAGTAAGGGGTTGAGAAGTCGTACTTTTGCTTCCGCTCATCGGTAACACTCATCCCGGCAATCACGGCATCAACTTGGCCAGATTCCAAAGCTTGGAGGTCACCGTTAAAACTCATTGGCTTCAACTCATATTTGAAGTGTTCATGTTTGGCAATTTTCTTCAGGATTTCAATTTCAATCCCGGGGTTCTTGCCGGAGTAACCACCCTTGCTATCCTGAATTTCAAATGGTTCAAAGGTGTTGTTCGTAGCGAAGGTGTAAGTAGGTTCATCGGCAGATGCCTGCTGAGGTTCGACTAACTGCCAGCCAATCACAATTCCCAGAACTGCAATGCAGGCAGTAATAAATTTTTTCCAATGATTACTTTGCATCTATACCGACTCCCTTTTTCTAATCAAATCTTAACGTTGCTAATACCTTATCATTGCCAACGTCATAAGTGAATAGAATTAAGCTAGGTCCGTGCAAAATCAAGATGATAGCGGTTTATTCAGTCGATTAATTATGCAAAATTTTATCCCTGCTTATTTAAATTAAGTCGCAAATAACGCTTTCAATATTTTCTAAGAATGATCTCATTTTACCTATTTGTAAACAAAAAACGCCTCGATCGATATCTCGAGACGCTTCACTAACTTCAAAAACAAAGTTATTTAATCATCATCGTCGTCATCATTGTTGTCTGAGTTCTTAATTGAGCTATTGTAGGCCGCTTCAGATTTAAGTTGGTTGGCATAACCATTAACTTCATCCTTCTGTGATTGACTAACATAGTAGTCTTTCTCCAGACGGGCCAACGACACAGTCTTCGTTTCCATGTGTCCATCAGCAACCGAATCACCCGGAATCCACTGCTTGTAGATCACCATATTGCCATTTACTTTATAGTGGATGAAGCTAGTGGGATCCCCATTGGCAGTAATATAGCTGTAACCATTCAGGTCCCCACTGTCGTCATCGTCGCCGTCTTGACCGTGAACACCATAGTACATGTCGTCAATCCCGTTTTTGAACCAATCAGGCTGGGCTAATAAAGCAACCATTACGCCAACCGTTTTATCGTCGACGTGTTGAACTGGCGTCGACGAGCTGCTCATGGCACTAGCAGATTGACTGCTAGCGACTTGTGACGATTGGGATGAGTTGTTTTGACTACTGCTACTGTTCGTGCTAGCACTCTTATTTCCACAACCAGCTAACACTCCCGCAATTAAGAGCGCCGCCATTCCTGATACAATACTTTTCTTCATACGAATCCTTCCTAACCACATACTGTTAACAGATACCCATTATAGCGCAAATTATCTATATAAATTAAAAAACGTCCACTGGGGAATTCCCTCAATGGACGTTTATTTCAATTACTTGTTACGGAATGGTACCGCATTTTCCTTGGTAATCTTAGTAACACCATGCATGTATGGTACTAAGACCTTTGGAACGGTGACGGAACCATCTTCGTTTTGGTAGTTTTCCAAAATAGCGGCGACAGTTCGACCAACAGCAAGGCCAGAACCGTTTAAGGTGTGAACATATTGAAGCTTACCATTTTCATCCCGGTATTGAGTGTGCATCCGCCGTGCTTGGAAGTCCAGGCAGTTCGAGCAAGATGATACTTCACGGTACTTGTTTTGAGCAGGCATCCACAGCTCAATATCGTGAGTTTCAGAAGCTGTGAAGCTCATGTCACTAGTCGTCAGTGTAATGACATGGTAAGGAATCTCCAGCTTCTTCAGGATGTTTTCACCATTAGCCGTCATCTTTTCCAATTCGTCCCATGAATCTTCTGGCTTAGTGTACTTAACCATTTCAACCTTGTTGAATTGATGCATCCGAATCAAACCACGGGTGTCACGACCAGCAGCACCGGCTTCAGAACGGAAGCATGGGGTCAAAGCAGTTACATAAACTGGTAATTCTTCAGCAGGGATAACTTCACCCCGGTAGTAATTAGTCAATGGCACTTCGGCCGTTGGAATCAAGGTCATATCTTCACCATTAACTTGGTAAACCCCTTCCTTGAACTTCGGGAATTGACCAGTTCCGTACATTGAAGCGGCCTTAACAATGTATGGTGGCAATACTTCGGTATAACCATCTTTCATGTGTTCATCCAACATGAAGTTGTAAACGGCCCGTTCCAATTGGGCACCCAAGCCTAAGTAGTAAACAAAGCGGGCACCAGATACCTTACGAGCACGGTCAAAGTCGAGGATTCCGAGGTTTTCACCAACATCCCAGTGGTGCTTTGGTTGAAAATCAAAGTCACGGATCTTGCCGACCTTACGTAATTCAACTGATCCTTCTTCAGTTAAGCTAACAGGAACGCCTTCGTGGGGGATATTTGGCAACCGGGACATCTTATCGTGGAAGACTTCATCATTAGCTTCTACCTTTTCATCAAGTGCCTTAATTTGGTCACCTAATTCCCGGGTTTCCTTAACTGCTTCATCAGCTGATTCACCATTGCGCTTAGCTTCCCCAATCTT
This sequence comes from Limosilactobacillus frumenti DSM 13145, assembly GCF_001436045.1. Lineage (GTDB taxonomy): Bacteria > Bacillota > Bacilli > Lactobacillales > Lactobacillaceae > Limosilactobacillus > Limosilactobacillus frumenti. The sequence continues at coordinate 244,608 of NZ_AZER01000014.1, read as the reverse complement.
CTTGGAAGCGGCATTCCGCTTGGCCTTCATCGCTTCAGTTTGTTGCAATAATTCACGACGCTTTTTATCTAATTCAAGGACTTCGTCAATTTCTTCAGCTTTAATGCCCCGCGTAGCTAACTTCTGCTTAAAGAAATCTGGATCTTTACGAATCTTTTTAATGTCTAACATAACAATTCCTCCTAATAAAAAGAGCCATTCCATCCCTTATATTTTGGGACGAAATGGCTCTTAGTTCCGCGGTACCACCCAAGTTTGACAACTGTTTGTCACCCTCGCGATGGATAACGGCCATCAGCCGTGCGGCATTACCCGCCCACATTTATCTGCACCGGAGTTTCGACCAACAGCTTGCACCACCCGCTGCTTCTCTTGATGGTCTACTTAAAATGCATTCGTGTTTTATCTCCGCCATTATCATATTACATTTATAGTCAATTGACAATAATATATTATAGTTAATTTGTCACCGCCACATTTATAATCTGCTCGTTCTGCTGAACAAAGACAGCTCCCAGGTTACCAGGTTGCTTTTGCCAGTCAGCTATTGGCTGACCATTAAAGAACAACCGCTTAGCTTCAATTTCACCCATGACGGATTGTTGCGTAAAAACAGTGACACTCGATAAATCAGTTTGTAACGGGTAGCCCGTGCGTGGATCTAACAAATGATGGTACTTTTTGCCATTAACCTCCAAGAACCGTTCATAGATCCCTGACGTGACGGCTGAACAAGCTGGTTTTTGAACTAATTCAATGTTCTCACCGCGATTCAATCGTGGGTCTTGCACACCAATTACCCAGTGGCCGTCTGCCCGGCGAGGGGATTGACCAACAAATAGTAAATTGCCCCCCAAGTCGATAATGCCCGCTGGAACATGACGAGTATCCCACAAGTCCTTTATCCGGTCAGCAATATAACCTTTGGCAATTCCCCCAAGGTCTAATTCCATTCCCGGTTCTTCCAGGAATACCGTATGTCCCGCATCATCCAGCAACACTTTATAAGGGTCAATTAACCGCAACCGTGCTTGAATTTCACGATCTGTCGGTACCCGGGCCCCCTTAAAGCCAATTTTCCACAGTTTCACAAGTGGTCCAATCAAGGCATTGAAGCCAAAGTTTTCGCGACTATAATGAACTGCTAACTTAATCAATTCATAGGTAGACGGCGAAACAATTTTAGGTATCCGCCCAGCAGCATGGTTAATGGACATTACCTCAGATTCCGGTCGATTGACGGTTAACCGATCTTCATATTGGTCAATTAAGCGCATCGATTGCTTTAGTAACGGAAAATATTGATCGCCATAAATAGTGAGGACAATCCGCGTGCCTAAAGCATGGTGAACTAGTGAATGGCGCTGGGCAGTTAACTCTTGCTTATTTATCATCGTGTTGGGAAGCCCCGGTAGAAGCATCGGCATCATCATCTTCAGCATCTACGGAACCAGTTTCTGAAGCACCCGTAGAAGCATCAGCCTGTTTATTACCATTGCTGTCGTTTTCAGATGCGCCCGTTGATGCATCAGGTTCAGACGACTCTTCATCATCATTTTGAGAGGCCCCAGTAGAAGCGTCAGCACCTGATTGTGATGCTCCCGTGGTTGCGTCCTGGTCCCAGGCACCATTTTCAAAGAGCTGCAAAATATATTCCACACTGCCCGTGAACTCAATTGTACCGAGATAATGGCCATCTACATCACGGAGAGCATAGTACTGGATCAAGGAACGGTGGCCCTTCATCCATAATGGTCGTGTGACCACGTCCCGCTTGCCTTCACGGAAACTATTGATGATACTCATCACTGCGGGCACGGCCATTGGTGGATGACATTCCTGAACAGTCTCATTCAGGGAAGCAACATTACGGACATGTTCCCGGTTTGGCTTGTCTGAATACCAAGCAAACCGGTCATCAGCATCGATCAGGTCCACTTCAAATGGAATTGTGGAAAAGATTTGCTGAACTTGCTTCAAAGTAAGGCGCCCAGTTGGGAATTGGACATACGCATCACTAATCGTGGGTTGTTTAACGGACATTTGTAGATCAGTCCTCCTAACATTTTCAAAGATTTGAATATATTCAATAAAGTGGGTAAAGCACTGTTCAAGGTTATCGACAATCTCTTGGTCAACGATCCGCCCATCCTTGGCAAAGGTTTGTTTGACGTTACCAATGAGGACTTCATTGCCTGGCAATAAATTAGTATCGCAATCTGGCGAAATCAAGATTTGTCGCATTTGAACCTGCGAACGGGCGGATGCCTGACGACCATAAGCCACCCCGACGACCATTGTTGGTTTCTTTTTAAGAACGGTGGTGTGGTAGGATAACCATTCAATTGCACTTTTTAGCACCGCGGGAATCCCGTGATCATATTCTGGAGTTGAGAAAACTAACCCATCCGCTTGTTTAACCTTCTGCTTAAGCTTCCACACTTCCGTTTGTTCTGATAACGGCGTGTCAACACTAAATGGTGGCAACTTGCGCACTTCATAAATTTCAATCTCGGCCATCTGCTTGAAATGCTTTTTCATAAAACGGAGCAACAATCGATTATATGAGAAATCCGCATTCGTACCGACAAAAGCTAAAATCTTTTTCACTGTTGCTTCATCTCCTCTGTTAATCGATTAATGGCCCGGGCAAATGGGCGAAATTCGGCCATACATTTGTCGAGTACTTTAATGGTGACGGGGTTAGTGAGGTTGCCATCTTCGTCCATTTCATTACGAACGTCGCTTAAGAAAAATTCAGACATCTGACAAAGCGATGCATTCAGTCCTGGTGAAATGAGAATATCGCGTAGCTGAACTTGAGATCGTGAAGTTCCCTGCGCTAAGGTGGAAGCCCCCGTGGTCCATACTGGTTTATGGTCTAATGGGTGAACCTGATATGATAACCATTCAATCGTACTTTTCAAAGCCGATGTAATTGAGTGGTTGTATTCCGGACTCGCGATAATCACCGCATCGGCAGCCTGAATTCGTTGGTCAATATCCTTAACTGACTGGGGCAAGTCCCCACGAAAGCTTTCGTTAAACATGGGTACCGGGCGAATATCGATCACGTCAAACTGATCTTGATCCTTATAACGATTAGCCATGTACTCCAATAGCATCCGGTTATATGAATGGTTAGCATTCGAACCAGCGATTGCTGCAATCTTCAAAAGATGTCACTTCCTCTTCTTATTAAGTAAATCTTATTTTACTATGATAATAGTCTATTTTTCAGGTATTTTGCATGTATCTATTGTAATAAATTACGATTATTAATAATGACCTGTTCAGCATCATCCATTTATTCAGAATGGCATTCAATAAATATGCTACAATAAGGCGTCATTACATCGACCTGCTCACTTAAAAGGAGTTTTTTAAGATGAAACCATTACACCATCACGATACCGTTGAAGTTGCTGTCGGTGATCGTTTTCCGTTAACCATTCGGCGTTTAGGAGTTAATGGTCAGGGAATTGGTTATTTTAAACATAAAGTATGCTTTGTTCCCGGTGCATTACCACATGAAGTCGTCGTCGCCGAAGTGACTAAAGTTCATCCCCGCTACTTAGAAGGGAAAATCCACCGTCTGCGGAAGGTCAGCCGGGACCGGGTCCAGCCACGTGATCCGTATGCCAACGTTGCCGGGGGCTTTGAATTAGAAAATTTGGCTTATCCTCAGCAATTGCGGTTTAAACGGCAAGTGGTGCTTGATAGTTTAGCTAAGTTTAAGCCCTATGGTTATCGGGCTTACGATGTACGACCGACGATTGCTGCCCCACATGAATATGGCTACCGGAATAAGGCAACTTTCCAAGTCCGCATGGTTAATGGCCAGGTTGCCGCCGGTTTGTACAAAGCGAATTCCCACGACCTCGTCGATATGAAAACGTGCGCTGTCCAAATGCCAGCCACGATGAACGTCATTCGAACTGTGGTGGAATTAATCGAACAACTTGCCATTCCAGTATATGATGAGCAACACAATAGTGGGATCATAAAGACACTCGTTGTTCGCGAATCGCGAGCCACCGGCGAATTACAACTGACCTTTATTACTAATACGCCAAAGTTGCCCCACAAGTACCAACTTATCACTGCTATTCAACAATCTCTGCCGAAGGTTGTTTCGATCATGCAAAATGTTAATCCCGGCAATACCCCATTAGTTTGGGGCAACCAGATGATTCACCTGGCCGGAGAGAAATACATTACCGAGAGCTTAATGGGGCTTGATTTCAAACTATCTGCCCGCTCTTTCTTACAGCTCAATCCCGAACAAACGGAAAACCTGTATGAAGAAGCAGCTAAGGCCCTGTCCTTATCACCGGACGATACCTTAATTGATGCGTACGCCGGGATTGGTACAATTGGGCTATCGTTAGCCAACCAGGTAAAAGAAGTTTGGGGAATGGAAACCATCCCTGAGGCGGTCGCGGATGCCCAGGAAAATGCCCGCCTGAACAACATTACCAACGCGCACTATGAAGTTGGCGCCGCTGAAGATGTGATGCCCCGTTGGCGTCGAGAAGGTTGTCACTTTGATACCTTAGTAGTGGATCCACCACGAACAGGACTTGACGACCAGTTGATTGAGCAAATTCTCAAAGAAAAGCCCCAGAAGTTTGCCTATGTCTCCTGTAGTATGGCTTCCTTAGCGCGGAACCTCCGTCGATTGACAAGTGTTTACCATGTTGATTATATCCAGCCCGTGGATATGATGCCTCAAACAACTCGGTGTGAAGCCGTGGTTAAATTATCATTGCGAAAGTAAACGTTTGAATGTAAAAAACTTAAAAAAGATTTTTAAAATATCTGGCATTGGTTTATGCTAAACCAATGCCAGATATTCCTATATTCAAGTATAAAAAGAGGTAAGTCCTTAATGCGACGCAAGGTCGTTATTAATTAATTTAATTTTATAAAGCTACCCACTGTTTCCAAGTATGTAAATTACTAATGTTATCAAGCGAATCGTACGCCCCAGTACTCAACTTTTGAAGTAACTGTGGGTTTTGTAATAAGTTGAGAATCGCCTTTTCCATCTTCTTAGCGTTATTCAGTGGAATTAACTCACCATTAACATCAGACTGAACCATTTCAGCTGGTCCATACAAGTAGTCATAAGTAACTACCGGAACACCGTGTGATAAAGCTTCTCCCATCGCTAATGGTTGACCGTCAATCCGGCTAGTATCGACGAACAGTTGTGCACTATTGTAAGCCTGCTCCAGGTTCGGTTGATAACCCGCAAAGGTAACTAGGCCACCCAACTGAGCGTCCTCTACCTGTTTCTCGTACCGCTTTACATCGTCAGGATTACCGTAACCATACAACGTCAAGTGCGTTGCTGGGTACTTTTTTTGAACCCGTCCAAAGATTTTAATTAGCTTGCTGATTTGCTTATCTTCACCCAGCCGACCAACGTAGATAAGTGATCCGCGTTGCCGAGCACTCATTGGCACCCGTTGTAAATTAGTCTTAACAGGGACCGCATTAATCGCAACGATTGGTTTATCTTCCCCGATGCGCTTCTTTAACATGTCCGCTTGCGCTTGAGTCATCGTAATGACCCCATCCCACTTATCAAGATCATTGATTAGTGGCCCTTGCAGCATGGCGTTCAATGGACCGGTCTTCAAATTATCACCGTCATTGACGTGGTTCATCGCAATCCACAAGTACTTTTTGGCCTTGGTTTGCATGTTTTGGACCGGTTGAATAGCAATCGCTGGCCGGTCAGCAATGAAGACATTATTTTCGCCATTCGCCCTATTCAGTTCATCAAGGAAAAACTGGAAAAGTTCTTCTTCACTATCAAAGTAATAGTCTTTTCCATTATAATTCTGCAAAACATTCAGCGAGTTAATTGGTGTATCCTGAACAGACTTAACATAATACCTTTCCATATAAATCGTCTTATCTGGACGATAATAACGTTCATAACTCATCCGCCCGTCCTGGCCAAAGAACTGGTCAACCGCTTTGAAGCCCCGCAAGTCAAATTGTTGCCGTAGGGTTAAGTTACCAGTAACGTCGAACCAATCGACATGGTTGACAAGGCCAACAGTACCACCAGTAAAGTAAACGATGCAGACTAGGCGGTCCCCATCCTTGACTTCTTGGTAGTTATTGCCGGTACCGACTTGGTATTCAATTGGTAAATTCAAGTCTGATACATGCAAAACATGTCCTTTATAATCAGTTGTTCCCGCAAAGAAATCGTACATGTTTACCAATTGATCATCGCTCAAGCCAAACCGACTCAAAGTGGCATGAATAATTGAATCGAAACTTTGAGTAACTAGCTTAGCTGGAACATTATGGTCCTTAAATAACTTCAGCCGCTTCATTTCCGCGTGTTCAATACTGGAGTTATTACTAAGTAAGTATTGGTTAACGAAAAAAAACATTATTGGGCGGCCTCCTTTATTTTCATATCATTGACTAGCTCATTCCACAGCTTCATTACATTTGCCTCTGAATAACGTTCACTATCCTGATATGCATTTTCACTAAATTGAGCAAGCTTCTGTTGATCCGTTAAAAGACTAATAATTGCTTCTGCTAGACCATCGATATCTCCATTTGTTGTTAATAGCCCGTCTTGACCATCAATCACAACATCGGCTGGCCCGTATTTAATATCATTCGCAACGATTGGTAATCCATGAGATTGAGCCTCGACTAAAGATAATGGAAGGCCTTCAGCACGGCTCGGTAAAATTAACAGTTGAGCATCATTGTAAACTGCATTGGGGTTGTTAGTATAACCATGGAAAGTAACAGAGTCTTCTAGCTTTTCATCTTTTACGATTTTTTGTAACGTTTTATCAAAGTTATCGTTTGCATATCCCCAAAAATCCAACTTGGCGTTTGGCACCTTTGCAAGAACTTGCGGCCAAGCTTTTAAAAGCTGATCTTGTTGTTTCTCTGGAGAAAGACGGGCAACCATAACTACCTGGTCCTTAGTCCGTTTTTTAAATGGAATGTGTTTGGCCATTAACACGGCCTTAGGAACAATTGGTCCTGGAATACGATAAATCTTTGTTCCATACTTAGCAAACCGGTCTTTAACATCAACTTGTTGTTGAGGGGTTAAAGTAATAATGCCATCCCAATCTTTGATATGATTTAATCCCCAAGCATAGTTGTAATTAAGGGGTGAGTGTAGCATATCATTGTTATTATTAACATGATCGTTATGCAATTGCATAGCACGAAAGACACGATGTTTCATATGCAGTACTGACCAGCCAACTTCATACGAGCGGTCTACAACCAGGCCGACAGGTTCATGATTTGTCAGTTGTGGATCAGTCACTAATTCATCATAGAAAAAGCGGGTAAGCTCATCAAAATTAGCAAATTGATAGTCATGACCGCGATAGTTCATCAAATGATAGGTATCAACAACTTTATTACGCTTGTTCTTCAAGTGAGTTAACTGGATAGCAATTGACCCATCAGGACGCAGGTAATTTTCAATTGCAATATTGCCATCCCAGTCATAAACCTGTTCGACTGAGATAAATCCCCGGTTATCATACCAAGACACTTTTAACAATTTGCCAAAATGATCAAAATATTGGACATTAATAATGTGTTTTTGACGGTCATTACGACGGCGTACATATAAAACTCGGTTGCCATTACGATAGTAATTATAATTAATACCATCAGATTTACGATCCCAGCTAGAATCAATGTTTAAATCCTTGATCGTCACATCATGCTGGGGGAAAAGCCGGACACCTTGAAAGTAGTCAAATAAATTGTCAAAGTCGTTATCCTTAATTCCCGCCTCTTCAGTTACCATATGGAGTTCATTGGAATACTGACGAGTAACAATTTTGGCAGATTCATGATACATTTCAAACAAGTGTAATCTTTTAATTTGGGCGTGTTCAATTCCTGATTTGTTGTGTTGGATATTATCATTCAGAAAGAATAGCATGAGCTGATCCCCTTTTTTAGTTTCACAAGATAAGTTTACCATATCTAATTACCTTAAGTTTATCAGTAACGAGCTTTAGTGGGGCTTTGAACAACTTTATGGTAAAATAATGAGTATTATCAAGAAAGAAGTGGAAGCGCTGTGCAAAACCCATTCGGCAATGGCAATGGCAATAACAACAATCAAAATCCCTTTGATTTGAACAACCTACCCCTACCGCCAAATTATGCCAAAATTGTAAACAATCAGGGACAAATGCGAATCGCCAAGGTGGGCTTTTCGTGGACGACACTATGGTTTGGCCCACTGCCAGCCTTATTCCGTGGCGACTACTACAACTTCATTTTAATGATCGTCTTGGATCTCGATTACGCGCTTGTTGTTCTGTTCTTTGGTTTAAACTCGCTAATGCAGTTCCCGTGGCCTTCAATTGTTTTCGGAGCCATTTACAACATGATGTTTTTCCGGCACTCATTTAATATCGGGTACCGGCCAGCTGATCAGCGTTCGCGCGAGTTATTAACACGGTCACGTTACTTGAAAAAATAATAAAAAATGAGATTGGCTAGAAAAAGTCAATCTCATTTTTTATTAGTTATTATGTTCTTGAGACCACAATGCTGGTGATTCCCGCCATTTTTTAAGTGACTCTAAGTGTTCGGCCGAAATCAGATGGTTCCGCATCGCGACGTTAATGAGGGTCGAGTAATTGGTAACCGAGTAATATTTCACACCAGCCGCCCCCATATTATTATCAGCAGCCGGTAATTCATAGGTGAAAACTGAAACAACGCCGAGAACCCGACCGCCAGCTTCCCGAACGGCTTTAACGGCTTTCAGAACGCTGCCGCCAGTGGAAATCAAGTCATCAATCACAACCACCCGTTGGCCGCGTTCAATAACCCCTTCAATTTGTTTGCCCTGGCCATGATCCTTTGGTTTGGATCGAACATAGATCATCGGCTTCTTCAGACTCTGGCCAACCCAGGCAGCATGCGGAATTCCTGCCGTCGCCGTGCCCGCGATGACTTCCACTGTCGGGAAATTATCACGAATCAAGGTTGCCATTCCCTGGTAAATGGCCTTCCGAACAGCAGGGTAAGAAATGGTTAACCGGTTATCGGTATAAATTGGGGCCTTCAACCCGCTCGCCCATGTGTAAGGATTTTCTGGACTTAAAGTCACAGCATGGATCTTTAATAAAGATTCAGCAACTACTTCTGAGGTGTTCATTATTGTTGTCCTCCTAAAAAGTCACGGCGAATTTGCTTATAAGCAGCCACTGGATCATTGCTTTGGGTAATTGGCCGACCAACGACGATCCCGTTAGATCCTAATTCCGCTGCTTGAATGGGGGTAACGACCCGCTTCTGGTCGTCATGATCATTCAAATCAAGCCGAATTCCCGGGGTAATGCATAAGAAGTCTGGATTCGTAACTTCCCGAATCGCTTTGATTTCCTTAGCAGAACAAATAACCCCGGCTAATCCGGATTCATCCGCTAACCGTGCATAGTTTTGCACTGATTCCATCACCGTTCCTGGAATGTGCTGTTCATTGTGCATAATGTTTTCATCAATTGAGGTCAATTGCGTAATTGCCAGCATTTTAGGAACCGCATTCCGTGCTTCTCGCGCACCTTGTTCCAGTCCCCGTAAACCGGCCTTCATCATTTCTGAACCACCAGCGGCGTGAACCGTGACGAATGAAACACCCAAGCGGCCTAATTGAGCCATGGCACGTTCTACAGTATTAGGAATATCATGTGACTTTAGGTCAAGGAAAACCTTAAATCCCCGTTCCTTAGCCTGCTTAATGATTCCCGGGCCAAAAGCGTAAAACAGTTCCATCCCGATCTTAACGATTGGCATATGATCTGTATCATTGGATAGCTTATCAAAGAGTTGAACAGCTTCCCGCTTGTCTTGCACATCAATTGCCACAATGGGTTCAAATCGTTCCATCATTATTCCTCCTAAAAAAGCACCAGTCCTGAGAAGGCTGGTGCTTTTCTGCTTTTAGTAACACCGTTGTGCCCTCTCTGGAGCAAATTAACAAGTTAACTATTCGTGATGTTCAATTGTAATATCTTCATGACCATCGTATTCTTCGACAGCGACGTGAACCGTTTCGTTCATGGCCGTTGGAATGTTCTTACCAACGAAGTCCGGCCGAATCGGCAATTCACGGTGTCCACGATCAACCAAGACCGCTAATGAGATCCGTTGTGGACGTCCCATATCCATCAAAGCGTCTAGCGCTGCCCGTACCGTTCGACCAGTGAAGAGGACATCATCAACTAAAATGACATGCTTGTCAGTAATATCAACATCTAATGAAGAAGTCTTCACAGTTGGTTCCTTGTGGTGGTCAGGAATGTGCCGATCATCACGATACAAGGTAATATCAAGGGCGCCAACTGGCACTTTCACGTTTTCCAATTGGTTTAGTCGCTTTGCTAACCGTTGTGCTAAGTAAACTCCTCGGGTCTTAATCCCAACGAAGACTAGATTTTCGACCCCTTTGTTTTGCTCAATAATTTCATAGGTAATTCGCGTCAATGCTCGTTGCATACTTGAACCATCAACGATTTCATGAGCCATTATTATCACTTCCTCAATCTCTTAATCAACAAAACCCCTTCCTACGGTGAGCGTAAAGAAGAGGTGTATTTACCAGCGTATCCTTCTTGATCTCACAGAATCAGATTAAAGGGTCATTTTATTTACATGTAATTTTAGCCGCCTCATACTGGCATGTCAACCAATTGCCGCTTAGTTGCTGCTGTTTTGGTACTTGTTCAGCCAACTTTGGACTTGTGAGGTAATGGAAGACCATAATTCGTCAAAGCCATCCTTGTTCTTCAAGTTGTTAACCGTGGAAGAAGCATTAGATGGATCCTGTTGAACTTGGTTAACTACCTGGTTGATATCCTGTAGCTTTTGTTGAGCACTATCAGAGTGCAACTGACTTTGAATTTGCTGGTTCTGATTAGAAATATCATTCAAGCGGTTTTGTAATTCTGCTTGGTCATGATCCTTTTCATATTGCTTAGCGGCTGCCCGTAATGCAGCAACCTGCCGAGCCAGCTTCTGGTTATCCGAACTAAGCTTATTGATACTACTGGAGTTGTCTGAAATTTGACTACTCTGTTGGGCATTGTTAGCTTCCTGGGCCTGGTTACGGTTATGTGCCGAGATTCCCCACCAAGCGAGTAAAATCACGATGATAATTGCTAAGGCAATCCATAAGCCGTAATGCTTCTTATTATTACTTGGCGCTGGCGCATTATTATTGTTGTTAATTATGGTTGTCCCCCGTTGAGCAACAACGTTTAACGTTAACCGGGCAGAAGCAGTTTGACCCATACTATCCATAACCGTAACTGCAACTGGATATTGCCCCATTTGGTTAACATTCACCTGGGTCGTATTGAAGGTCACCTTATCAGTAATATTGTTACCATTACTAGTTGCTTGAATGCCAAAACGGTTGACCAACTCTTGGTCCGTTAATGTTTGACCAAGTGGCCAGTCGACCGTTTGGCGTTGAATTGTTAATGTTGGATTTGCCATGATGTCTCCTCATCTTTTCTTGTGTGATTTGACTGAATTATATCATAAGCACGCGTAGTCAGATTTGCAGGATAACTTTTATGGATCAGAAAAGCGCCAACAATTGGGTTAATCCCAATCGTTGACGCTTTAGTTAAATTTTGCTTATGTTTTGGTTCTACTGCAGCTGTGTCGAAACATGAGCAGTAGCTGATTGGACATTCACACCGATAACTCGGTGTGACTATCCTAATCAGCCTTGCGGGGGCTCACAGACGAAAACAAGGTTTCTGGTTCGCTCCCTCGCTGGGAAGGACTAGTGGCTAACTACAGACAGACACTCGACGCGCTTCGCACGCCTAGCACTGTCTTAGGTTAGCCATACGTCCTTCTAACCCAGCTCACACTCTATAATTTCCAAGGATCCTTCACAATAATCGTCTGGATTCGGTCGGCACCAACCGAAACAGTTGCCAATGGAGTTTGTGATAATTCACTAACCCGCTTCAGGTAGTTTTGGGCATTGACTGGCAAGTCTTCAAACTTCTTAACACCAGTAATGTCTTCATCCCAACCAGGCATTTCTTCGTAAACTGGTTCACACCGGTCCAGTTCCTTCAAACTAGCTGGGTAGTAGTCGATTTCCTTACCATCAAGCTTGTAAGCCTTGCACAACTTAACAGTCTTCAAACCAGTCAAGACATCCAGTAGGTTCAAGCTCAATACGGAAATACCGGAAACCCGGCGTGCGTGTCGCATTGCAACGGTGTCAAACCAGCCAACCCGGCGAGGACGGCCAGTAACTGTCCCATATTCATGACCAGTTTCCCGAATTTGGTCACCAATTTCGTCAGTCAATTCAGTTGGGAATGGGCCGGCACCAACACGGGTGGAGTAAGCCTTGCAGATCCCGACAACGGTATTAATCTTGTTAGGACCAACACCAACACCAGTGCAGACACCACCGGCAATTGGGTTAGAAGCAGTAACGTATGGGTAAGTCCCTTGGTCAACATCCAGCATAACCCCTTGAGCACCTTCAAAGAGGACCTTCTTACCAGCATCCAAGGCATCGTTAACAACCCGAGAAGTATCAGTAACGTACTTCTTCAATTGTTGACCATATTCATAGTAAGGTTCAAAAATGTCATCAAACTTAATTGGGTCAACGTGGTAAAGCTTGGTGAATAATTCGTTCTTTTCCTTCAGGTTACGCTTGAGTTTAATTTCAAAGGTATCCTTTTCAAGCAGGTCACACATCCGGATACCAACCCGGGAAACCTTGTCCATGTAGGTAGGTCCAATCCCGTTCTTAGTGGTACCAACCTTGTGATCACCCTTGGCAGCTTCTTGGCACTTGTCCAATAAGATGTGGTAAGGGAAAGTAATGTGTGAACGTGAAGAAATCCGCAAACCAGAAAGGTCAATTCCATTGTCTTCCAGGTACTTCATTTCCTTCAGCATTGCTGGTGGATTAATAACAACCCCGTTACCAACAACAGCTAACTTGTTCTTACCAAAAATTCCGGATGGGATCAGCCGCAGAGCAAACTTCTTCCCATCAAAACTAATTGTGTGGCCGGCATTGTTACCACCTTGGGAACGAACGACAACGTCCGCTTCTTGACTAAGGTAATCAGTCATCTTACCTTTCCCTTCGTCGCCCCATTGACTACCGACAATCACAACTGATGACATTGTTCTTTCACCTCAAAATATATATTTGTAAAAGACGTTTTTACTATCTCATGTTACAGGAAAAGCGGTTCATCGTCAATAACTAAACGAACAATTTTTGATTCGTTTTTCAGAAATGTCCGCACTTTTTTGTTGACCGTCTTGCAATAAAAGTGCATAATAGCAAACGGAAAATTTGCATCACTCAAAGGAGCTTTTTGCCGTGAAAACATTTGACTACGATGATATCCAACTAGTACCGAACAAGTGCGTGATCAAGAGTCGGAAAGAGGCCGATACCAGTATTGAGTTTGGCCCGCACCGTTTTAAAATCCCCGTTGTACCAGCCAATATGGAAAGTGTCATTAATGAAGACCTAGCTGTATGGTTAGCGCAAAATGGCTACTACTATGTCATGCACCGATTTGAGCCTGCTACCCGGGCCGCGTTCGTTAAACATATGCATGATCGGGGACTATTTGCTTCTATTTCGGTGGGAATTAAAGATGATGAATATCAATTCATTGATCTGCTAAAATCCGAACAATTAGTACCAGAATACATTACGATCGATGTTGCCCATGGTCACTCAGATTACGTCATTAAGATGATCCAATACATCAAGAAACAGCTCCCCGAGAGTTTTGTCACGGCTGGTAACCTGGCCACCCCTGATGCCGTTCGGGAACTGGAAAATGCCGGCGCTGATGCCACCAAGATCGGTGTTGGTCCCGGTAAGGCCTGCATTACCAAATTGAAGACTGGTTTTGGCACCGGTGGTTGGCAACTATCCGCCCTCCGGTGGTGCTCGAAGGCGGCGCGGAAACCTCTGATCGCTGATGGTGGGATTCGCCACAATGGTGACATTGCCAAGTCAATCCGGTTTGGTGCTTCCATGGTTATGATTGGTTCCCTGCTAGCTGGTCACCTCGAGTCACCTGGCCACATCATTACGATTGATGGCAAGCGTTACAAGCAATACTGGGGCTCCGCTTCCGAAGTCCAGAAGGGTGCCTATCGGAATGTCGAAGGTAAACAAATGCTGGTCCCATTCCGGGGATCAATCAAGGATACTCTCCGTGAAATGCAGGAAGACTTGCAATCATCAATTTCATACGCTGGTGGCCGCGACCTGGAGTCTATCCGCAAGGTTGATTACGAGATCGTTAAGAATTCTATCATGGATGGCGACTATTAATAGTTTCAACTGAAAAGGTCCATAGTTATTAGACAGAGATGCTAATAACTATGGACCTGTTTTAATTACTAAAATGGAGTACTTCACTTAGCGGCTGGCGCTTCGAATGATATGTATTAATCTTGGCTGGCTTCTCATAACCGAGTGAAATACCGACAATAAAACGTTCATTTTGGGGTACGTTAAGAACTTTATGCAAAATATCCGGATAACGGACACTGTTGTAAGTTGGGATTGACCCTAAACCACGATCAGCCGCGGCTAACATTAATGTTTGCGCAAAAGCACCTGCATCAAAAATTGACCAATCAGGGCTGGCTTTAGGAATAGTAATGTAGAGAATCACTGGTGAACTATAAAGGGTATTGCTAGCCTTCGTCATTTGCTCATGTGCCTCATCAAAGTTAGTGAAATGGTGGACAATTTCATGTCGCCACTGTTTCATGTTTGATTGGGTCACCGAACTCCAGTCATCCCGTGACATTACCGCAAGATCAGGATGACCATGTTCACCCGCCTGATCTCGCTTCTGATATTCATTTTTAATCCTGGTTAGAGAATCACCCGTGGCACAATAAACCTGCCAAGGCTGGGAATTTACCCAAGACGGTGCTCGCTGAGCTAGTTGAACAATTTGTTTAATAATACCTTGGTCGACTGGCTGATCACTGAATTGGCGAACTGAATGGCGGCTCTTAATTGCTTCCGTAGTTTCCACGATAATCACTCCTCTTTAACTTACTAATTGTAAGTATAATTGATTGTTATTGGTCACTCAAGTGTTTTGTTGGCCAAGGCATTAAAGGGATTTAACGATTAACTTCGCTAAATCCCTTTTTACTATTCACTTAGCTTTGGCAAGTAAATAAAGATAATTAAACCAATCAAGAAAAGAACGCTTAATGAGGCCGCTCCAATCGTCGATTGTCCACTCACCTGGGTAACAATTCCGACCAGGAGCGGACCAATGATAGCTGAAAACTTACCTAAGATGTTGTAGAACCCAAAGAATTCACTACTGGAGTCCTTGGGAATCAGCCGGCCGAAGTAGGACCGACTTAACGCTTGAATACCACCCTGACTAGTCCCAATTAAGATGGCCAGGAGCCAAAAGTCGCGTAAAGAATGGAGCCAGTAAGCGTAAACACAAATAAACAGGTAAACGACAATCCCCACCAGGAGCATCGTCCGCGTGGATAATCGTTGCGCTAAGTATCCATACAGAATGGAGAATGGGAAAGCAATTAATTGCACCACTAGCAACACCATCATCAGAGTTGTAGTTTGGACGCCAATGTCTTTTCCAATCGAGGTGGCCATAGTAAAAATGGTATCAACCCCATCGATGTAGAAGAAGTAAGCCACCAGAAACCAGCTGGCCCGGCGATACTTATTAATGTGGCGAATGGTTTGGCTAATTCGTTTAAAGCTATCAATGATTGGCCGTTGCACCGCCGCCACGTGGTATTGCTGCCGACCATGGCGCAACAGGGGCCACCCAAAGATGATCCACCAAACAGCTGATAATAGGAAACTAAACTTGGCCACTTCCAAGTTCGATAAGCGATTGCCAAAGCCGTTGGTTAATTCGGCAACCAGGAAAATAATAAATGCTAGGACACCACCAAGGTAGCCCATCCCATAGCCAGTTGAAGATACCCGGTCCATCTGCCGATCATCCGCCACATCAATTAAAAAACTATCATAGAATAAGTTTCCACCAGAATAACCAATGATCGACAGGATATAGATAAATAGCAACCACTGCCAGGCCTGGGTTGGCACAAATGTCAGACCAATTGTCATAATAATTCCCGACCAGGTGAAGAAATTGAGCCACCGACTTTTGGCATTTGGATAATCAGCTAAGGCCCCTAAAAGTGGTGCCAAGATTGACACAATCAGGGTGCCGAAACTATTGGCATATCCCCAGTAAGCGGTCGAGTTAGCTGCAGTTACTCCTGCTTGGCCAGCAACTGCTTTAAAGTAGACTGGCAAGACAGCAGTGACGACTAAAATTCCGTAACCAGAATTAGCCCAGTCATAAAAAATCCATTGCCACTGTTGTTTTGAAAACTTCACAGAATCCCTCACTTCTTAAAAACGCCATCAATTGGCTGACCAGCTGTTGCTTCTGGATACTTCAGCCCCATTAAGTAGGCAAAGGTTGGTCCCTCATCCACTAGATTAGCGTGGGCCACCTCATTGCCCGCTTGAATTGCGGGACCCGCAAAGACCGCCGTTGTGTAATAGTTAGCCTGAGTTGGTCCGTAGCCATGGACACCATGGTAACGATCATGCGTACCTAACGATTCTGGATCAACCTGCTCAACGATTGCTGGCCGATTTACTTCATCCGTAAAATAGTAGCCTGGCTTGGCCTCAACCAGGAATGTACACTTTGGATCAGCGCCCAGTTTAATGGCTTCAGCGCCATCGTAAATGTGTTCGACACCTTCAACACCAGCGATGAGCTGTTTCAGTTGGCCTAAATTAACATTGCCCCGGGTATATACATACGTTTCACCATCACAAGTCTTAGCTGTTACTTGCCAATTGTTCCGGTAGGTCGTCTTACCAGCAAGCGGTGTTAGCCAACCATAACGAGCAAACAGCATATTTAAGTGGATCATCTTGTCAACATTAATCTGGTAGTGGTCGCCTAAAATAACAAAGTTGGTATCATCATAGGTTCCCGCTTCCTTCGTTGCCCGGATGATCCGTGCTACCCGCCCATCCAGTCGCTGCAGGGCCTGCTTGGCTTGGGCAGACCGCACACCATAACGATGACGCATGCTGTCCATGTCGACCAGGTGAATCAAGGCTAGGTCGGGAAACTTGTTCTTAAGCGTATCAACCGCACAGGCTGTCACAAAGTCGTCCAACCATGGTTGTTTAATTCCGTGCCGTAACTTTCCGTAGCGGTGGTTCATCTGGATCAAGAACCACGGTGAACTCGCCTTTAATGACACTGCCACTTGGTTAGTCCAAATCCGGTTAGGGAAGATTTCGGCAAGATTATAGTCAATTTGACTGCCAGCTGTGACGGGCCAGAGAAATGCGGCCGTCGTCATCCCCGCCGCCTTCGCTACATCATACAGTGGGGTTGCTTTAATATCACGTCGGTACCAGTACCAGTCTGGCGACAAGCGCCGGGGTTGTAACTTCGTATTGTTCACAATGCCGTGTACGACGGGATACTGGCCAGTAATAATCGACGTGTGTGATGGGTAAGTCAGAGTTGGGAAGATCCCCCGGACACGCTTGACCCATGTTCCATGTTGAATAAGCCGGTTAACATTGGGTACTAAATCACGTAATTCATTCAAATCACGAAATCCGAGTGAGTCCAAAGAAATGACAACTAATTTATGTTGTTTCATCAGTGTTCATCTGCTTTCTGAATTTTGTTCCGTCGAATAGATTCGACATTGGCAATCGCAATAGACGGGTGCTCTGCGAAGAAGACGCGACCACGTTCCCATTTCAGATTAGTAATCCGGTCCTGAAATTCTTCGTAGTAACCACTATGATCATTAAAGTAATGGATTACGACAGGAAGCTGAGTCTTCTGGGCATAAACCAGCTGCTGCCGAACCTGCGCTTCCGCTTTGGCTGACAGGTATTTTTTATGGGCATAAATCTCGGCCGTATCCCGAATTAATGAATTGAAGCCCGTCAAGGCCGCAAATGGTGAAAATTGGCCAGCGCGGTCCTCCTGACTCATTGGCAAATGCGCCTTCGACCGATGAGCAGGGAGGTCCATAATATCGTCATACCGCGAAGTATCCGAAAATAGCTGGCGTTCAATAATTTCCTTTTCGTCCATTATGCACGGTGCCCCCCAATCTGGTCATTTCGTTCCTTGGTGTTGGAACCCTTCTTTAGATCCCCGAGGCGCAAAACAACGTTCTTATTACCGGTGACCTTTTGCAGACGCAGAATGGTATCGGACAACTTTTTGTCACGTTGCCGCTTGGCTTGAGCTGCTTTTTCCTGCTGAATTTCCTGGTGAGGATCCTCAAACAGGTTAGTTTGTTTAAAGCGGGTAAGGTGCGCCGCCTCATCTTCATCAATCATGTGAGTCACAATGAGGGTTACCCGCCTAATCAATAGTCGTGGATTAGCGCACTGGTCATATAACGCATGGTAAACCTGGCGGAGCTCTGAACTAGATGATGTCAGGCTTTCCAATTGAACATTGGCATGATCGGACTTAGGAGTTGAACGACCATAGAAGTCTTTGGCGATCGCTCCCTGGTAGTCAGGGGCGTACTGGAGACTGGTGGGATCATAGTCAATGACTAAGCCAAAGTGACTGGAGACAACGTGCCGCTTAACCATTTGCAAAGCTACGGCCTCAACCATCCCCAGTACTGCCTGACGGCCTTCCGGGTACTTATCTGGCGTCATTAGGACCTGACTGGAATAAATACCGTGTTCGCTCGAATGATAGTTTTTAATGTCCGCAATCGTCGCTGTTTCACGACCCCAGGCATGGTCAATCAACAATTCCGCATTCTTGCCAAACTCACGATACAAGATTTCTTCGTTTTGGGGATCTGACAACTTACCTAGCGAACACCGGGCAATGTCACCCATGGTTTTCAAGCCGAGCTTGTCTAATCGCTTGGCGTACCCGCGGCCTATCCGCCAGAAATCAGTCAGTGGCTGGTGCGCCCACAGGTAACGACGATATTGGTGCTCATTCATCTGGGCAATCCGGACCTCGTCATTATCAGCCGGGATTCGCTTAGCAACAATGTCCATTGCGACCTTAGACAGGTATAAGTTTGTACCGATTCCCGCTGTTGCTGTAATGCCGGTTTCGGTTTGAATCTGCTGAATAATCTGTTTTGCAAGGGTATGGGCAGAGACATGATGGTCTGCCAGGTAATCCGTCACATCCATCATGACCTCATCAATCGAGTAAACGTGGATGTTTTCTGGTCGAATAAAACGCAGGTAAATGGCATATACTTCCGCGCTCTTTTCCATGTAAAAACGCATCCGTGGCTTAACGATCTTATAGCCGACGCGCAGATTTAGGGACTTCAATAGCTTCCGCCGGTAAATTGACTTGTACTTGGAAAGATGGTGGTGGCTAGCTTGTTGGGCCCGTTCCCGATTAACTTGGTCGACCCGGCGAGCCACTTCAAACAACCGGGGCCGTCCAGGTACACCAAACTTCTTCAACGCTGGCGATACCGCTAGACAAATTGTTTTATTGGACCGCGAATCATCTGCCACTACCAGATTGGCGTTCAGAGGGTCCAAATGATGAGCAACACATTCCACTGAAGCATAAAACGACTTCAGGTCAATTGACATATAGGTCCGTTCAGTTGGCATGTGGTCCTCCTCCTTTTATGGTTCTAATCGTGTGCCCGCTGGAACAACGAGAATAAAGTTCATAATCCGATTAGCATATGACTGGTGGCTTAAGTAATCATCAATAGCACTATTTAATTCACGTAAGTTGTCGGTGATAATGCCATCCGTATGGTCGTAAATCATTTGTTTCATCAGGGATGGCTGGTTGACAGTCCACGCATAAACCTGCTTATGTTGACGGTGCGCCTGCCGGATAAAGTCAAAGTTAAGGGTTGAGTACTCCATCGAGTAACCATCGGCTTGACTATTTGGATAGGATAAATTGTAAGGTTGAATATATAGTACAGGCAAAGTTGAATCGCGGTGCTTTAATTCGGCCACAACACCATAGTCCAATGAATGAACCTGGTCATGGTCCCGTTTGAGGCGTTGGCCATACTGCTGGTCAAAGCGCTTGAGCATCCCCGGTGAATCATGGGGCGTTGTCTTAACTTCCACCAATAGTCTTTGGTGAAGGTGTTCCGCCGCATTTAAATATTGGTCGAAGCTGGCGACTTTCGCAGAATGACCATTCTCGCGAGCCGTCAGCCGCGTTAACTGTTTCAAGGTCAGCTGGTATGGTGTCTTGTTGACCCCAGTGAGTTCTTTCAGATTTTCATCATGCATAACTACAAACTGGTGGTCCCGCGTTTCATGAACATCCATTTCAACGTAATCAGGATGAAGCCGGTGGGTCTTTTCCAATGCCGGGATCGTATTCTGGACCCCGTTATTATCAGCGACTCCCCGATGCGAGATTGTAATTGGTCGCTGATCATCTTCTCCTTGAAGGTAAACATGGTTGTTAGCAATGGTCGCGCCACCAAAAATCACTACTAAAACGAGCAATGCCCAACCATAATGATGGGAATTAGCCCCGTTCGTTGTGTATTGGATTTCCCCGAAGTCCTGCTGGGTAATGATCATTAAACTGGAAATCATACTGCCGACGGTCACAATTTCACTAACAACCTGAATCAAAGTTAAATTAGCGACTGCCGGAACGAGGGCTTGTGAGTGGGGAAGAAGATGATCCCATCCAATTTGAAAGCCATAGATGACTCCATACACTATTCCGAGGCCAATTGTTGCTAACAAGCCCACCAGGATGAGGCGACTAATCACCGATATCCACTGCCAATGAGCCGTTTTGCGCCAACTATTGACTAACGCTGTCCGTGTTCGTTGCGCACGAAAAACCATTAACGGCAGAGTAAAGAGCCACCGGATTCCTAAGAAAAGGATGACGAGGTAAGTCGCAATAAAGAAGATAAAAAGGCGGTCACTCCGCGTCATAAAGTCGACAATAAAAGCCGGAATTTGCACTTTAGCAAGCAGTGGCGTACGAAATACCAAGTCAGCAAATGGAATGATCAAGATAAAGTAAATGAGCATCAACGGCAGGGACCCTGGTCGCAGACGGCGTACCGCTTGCCAAGAATTCTGCAGTAAAGAATAAAAGCCTGTCCGGCCCACTGAAAATTCTCGGATACTGAGCAGGAGTAAAGCAAATTGCCAATAAACGACCATTAGCAACAGGAGTAGCTCTACTAAGAGGCCAATAATCACTAACGGGTGCTGCTGACAGATGATGACGATATTTTGGTAGGAAATAAATGGGATTTCCCCCGCTTGTAAAATAACTGTTGTGACCCACCGAAAGAGCGGTATAATGACCCACTGATTCAGTAAATCTAGACCCAAGAACAGGGCTAAGTACGTTATCCAATGCTGCTTAAAGCCACGCCAACTACCCTGAATATCTTCCCATGCTGCCCGCATCAAGTATTCCTCCCTTAAATACCGTTAATTATACAATATTCGCTAGTTAGGGATAAATAAAAACGGGACTAAGCACTGGCTAAGTCCTGTTGATAATTATTAGAATTCCACTTCATCTGGGTCAGCACATTGTCCGCCTAAGTTCGTTAACATACTGATCTTACGCATTTCATCATCAGTTAATGCAAAATCAAAGATATCCTTATTTTGGATCATCCGTTCTTCATGAACTGACTTTGGCAATGGAATAATGCCCTGCTGAATTAGCCAGCGAAGACTAACCTGAGCGGCCGTCTTGTGGTACTTGTCCGCAATTGCCAACATCGTCTTGTTTGTCATCACATGGGCTCCTTGACCGCCCAGCGGTGCCCAAGCCTCGACGACAATGTTGTGAGCTTGCAAGTACTTAACTTGTTCGGTGTGTGGCCAACCAGGGTGAACTTCAATTTGGTCAACGGCTGGCGCCACTTTAGCTGTCCGCATTAAGTCAACGATGTGGTGAGGCATGAAGTTGCTCAGACCAATTGCCTTGATCTTCCCTTCTTTATACAGGTCTTCCATCGCCCGCCACGTCTCCGCATTAATTTCAGCAGCTTGGGTACCAAATTGCTTCTGGTTTGCTGGCCAGTGAATTAGGTAGAGGTCAAGGTAGTTCATTTGCAGACGATCTAAAGTTTCCTGGAAAGCCTTTTTAGTGGAATCATAACCCCGGTTATCATTCCACAGCTTACTCGTCACGAACAGGTCTTTACGGTCAATCCCCGAATCTTTAATCCCTTTACCAACTGCTTCTTCGTTACCATATACAGCTGCAGTATCAATATGGCGGTAACCAACTTTAATGGCATCTTCCACCGCTTTTTCTGCAACATCAGCTGGCGTTCGGAATGTTCCATAACCGACGCAAGGAATTGTTGTTCCATTATTCAGGTTCATTCGTGAATTAATGTTATTCAATTCAATCATCATTTTCATCCTCTCTATCCGGTAATCACTTACTATTGTATAGCATGTTCACGGCTTTACCAAAAATTTGGGCTTTTCTCTGGATGAAATTTTCATTATAATACTATTAAAATTATTCAAGGAGGTTCTTTTATGCGACCACGAATTGCTATTCCAGCCGATACTTTAACGGAGGCCACTAATATCATTAATGAACGTAACGCTGCTTTTGCACCACGACCATTAATTGAAGCCATTATTAAATCAGGCGGCCTACCTGTTATTTTCCCAAGTGTGGCGCCAGAATTAGCTCATAATTACTTGGACCTCTTTGATGGGATTATTTTTGCCGGCGGTAGCGATGTCGATCCGATCTTTTTTCATCAAGAACCACACCAAAAATTGGGGTCAACCTACTTACGACGCGACCAGTTTGAAATTGAATTAGTAAAGGAATCGTTTAAAGCTGGGAAAGCGATGATGGGAATCTGCCGGGGAATGCAAGTTATTAATGTTGCTTTAGGCGGAACCTTATACCAGGATTTATCTGAAGATCCTCATAAAACCCTAAAGCACTCTCAAGATGCTCCTGGCAATTTTCCTTCCCACCACGTTAACGTTGAAGAGGATAGTCGCTTATTCAGCCTGGTCGGCAAACGACCTTACGTCAACTCGCGACACCACCAAGCAGTCCATGAAGTGGCGCAGCCATTACGCGTAACCGCCAAAGCAGACGATGACGTCACCGAGGCGCTAGAAACGGTTCAAAGTGACCAAATTCTAGCTGTCCAATGGCATCCCGAAAATATGTTTAAGCACTACGATTATTCTCAGCACCTCTTCCAGGACTTGATTAAACGGGCGCAACAATCATAAACATTCAATAATTAAAAGAGGTTGAGGAAAAACAGAATGTTTTTCCTCAACCTCTTCTTTGTTACTAATAGTCTCGAACTTACCAAGTCTAATCGTGGGAATTAACCAGCGCCTTCGAGGCTAACTACGAATGATTCTGATGATTTCATCGCCATTCATCGTTCTAGGTTAGCCCACCAGGCTCTTGAGAAGGTTAATTTCCAGCTTCTTTATTGTACTTCACTATTTATTAATGTTTCGCTAATGCAGCACGGAGTTCATCTGCAGTGTAAATCTTCCCATCTTCAAATCCCTTAAATGGATGAATTGACTCCAGTGCAGCCTCCTGGTAACGCTTAGCGCGCTGTAAAGCATATTCCGTTAGGGAACCATCCTTAACATAATGCAACAGCTTTGCACTTGGCGTAGTTGAAGGGTTCACAACCCGATCTTCTAAGTCTTCTAAGACTTCTGCATATTCAGGCCCTAATTGAATCTGATTAGCATACCGCTCCAAGCTTTTGACCACTGCCATCGCTTTTGTTTGGTAATGACATTTACTTGTTGGTTCTTCCTCTGCCACTACTTCATTCATGTGATCAGCGTTCACCAGAACTGGTTCGACTTCATCCTCATTCAATGCTGGGTGCATGATGAAGTAAGAAGCTAACAACCGGATGAACCGCAACGTCCCAGTCCGAACACCTACTGAACTGCTTGGGTCCAAATCCAGCATCCGTAATTCGAGATACTCAATTCCCTTTTTAGGGAGATCCTTTAAATTGCGGTTACCTTTAAAGCGGACTGGTCCGTGAAATTCATAGTCAGAAGTTAAGACACCTTCTTTAACCCCTTCCTCAATCCGGGCAATATAGCGGTCAAGATTTGTAAAGTCGCCCCGAAACTTAGTCCCAAAGCCATACTTACTTTGACGAATACTCCGCATGGGCTTTTTAGGTTCTTGCCCTGGTTCAAAATAATTTGCTTCTGCAACGGGGCTCGCACCAAACAGGTATGTGATAAACCATCGATAACGAACAAATCCTTGTGCCAACACCGTATAGAGATAATTACGGACTGCTCGTTCATCTGCAAATTTATCAGGGAAATGTTTTAATACTAAGTCCACCACGTGTTGATCAATACTTAGATTAATATGGGCGCCACATGGTGTTCCTTGTGAATATCCATGACGCTTAGCCCATTCATGCAGGTAGGCTTCCTTTTTTGGCCCCATCTTGGCTACTTGTAAAGTTTTTTTATTCTTCGGTAAGCGTGGTGGCATTGAAAGGGGCCACAGCAATTCACCAGGTGCTAATGCACAACGAAGGGTGTTGTTGATGACATATAAGTAATGCATCGCATCCAAAGCATGTTTGGCCGATGGAGTAACTGTTTCTGACATTGTCTCCAGAAAGTCATTGGTGATCCACGGATTTGTCTTTTCATCACCAATCGCTGTTGGATACGGCTCTTTACTCAAATTGCCTGCCTCATCAACCCGTTGCATTTCAATCTCAATGCCCATGGTGAAATCCGAGGTTTTTGCCACTGCTTCATTATCAAAAATAAGTTGTCCAACACGACTAAACATTCTCTCACCTCATTTGATTAGAAACTTCTAATATTTCCTGTTAAGATACATTACTTTCTAATAATATGCAATGAGATTTGTAAAAAATGAAAAACATAAAACGGGCTCATGATTTGATCAATCATGAACCCGCTTTCTGGTTTATTTACTCAAGTGAAATGATTAGTAAACTTAATTTTCACTCATTTGTTGTTTAATTGCCGCAAGGGAAACGTCGCCTGTACTGTTGAATTTAACATCAGCATCTTGCAAATTAGCTCCAAAACCGATGGATAATTCACCAGCCCGGTTAATGGATTCAACCCCTGCTTGAGCATCTTCCAACCCGGCCACTTGATTAGCTGGTAAGTTCATTGTTTTCGCTGCTTCAGTATAAATCTCAGGGTCTGGCTTACCATGAGTCAACTTAGCAGGATCAACAATGCCTTCGAAGTAATCCGCAATTTGAAGGTACTTAATAACCTTTGGTGCATTCTTCGAAGCAGAAGCAAGAACGATGTGGTAGTGGTTAGCCTTCAGTTCATCCAAGAAGTCCTTCATCCCCGGCAGGATGTCGGCAGGTGTCAAGGTTTCCACTAACTTGACATAGTTGTCATTCTTTTCCGTTGCCAAAGCAACCTTCTCTTCTTGGCTGTAGTCATTTTCGTGGCCGCCAGCCTTCAGGATTAATTCTAGTGAATCCATCCGGCTAACACCCTTTAGACTATCAGCCAATTCCTTAGTCCAAGGAGTACCAACCTTGTCAGCAAGTTGGTGCCATGCTTGACCATGGAAACGAGCAGTATCAGCAATCACACCATCAAGATCAAAGGCAAATCCCTTTAAATCTTCAAACTTCATATTTAGGCCTCCAGCAAATTACTTTAATTCTAACTTCTTACCGTCTAAATCAATGGTAATTGGGTCACCGGATACCAAGTCAATCTTGGTACCATTCTTGTCAACCTTAACCTTCAGGATCCGACCACGGAACATTTGGCGGAATTGGTAACTGTTCCACTTCTTTGGCAGGAATGGAGCATAGTGTAATTGACCATCACGAACACGCATGCCGGCGAATCCTTGCACGATATCCAGCCATGAACCAGTCATGGAAGTAATGTGCAAACCATCAACAGTATCGTTGTTGTAGTTATCAAGGTCAAGCCGTGCTGAACGTTCGTATAATTCAACCGCCTTGTCTTCATAACCAATATCAGCAGCAATAATGGAGTAAACAGAAGCTGACAGACTCGATTCGTGAACCGTGAATTGTTCATAGAAGTCGAAGTTACGCTTCTTTTCTTCCTTAGTAAAGTCATCGATGAAGTCCCAAAGACCTTGGATAACGTCACCTTGCTTAACATATGGTGAACGTAAGATCTTATCCCATGACCAGTGTTGGTTCAATGGTAATTGGTCGCTTGGAATTTCAGAAACTGGTGTCAGGTCCTTGTCTAAGAAGCCATCGTTTTCAGGGAAGATGTCCTTTTGCTTGTCGTAAGGCAGGTACATGTTGTCAGCAATACCCTTCCAACGACGCTTTTCATCTTCAGAAACATTAAGCTTCTTAGCAACTTCGTCATCCACTTCATCCAGAATTTCCAGAGTGTATTGGAGAGTCCACTTACATAAGAGGTTGGTGTACCAGTCGTTGTTGACGTTGTTATCGTATTCGTCAGGACCAGTTACCCCATGCAACATGTACTTGTTTTGACGTTGTGAGTAGTGAACACGGTCAGCCCAGAAGCGAGAAATTTCAGTCAGCACTTCTGCACCTTCATGAAGAACGTATGACTTGTCGCCAGTGTACTTAGTGTAAAGGTAGATAGCGTAAGCAATATCACCGTTACGGTGAATTTCTTCAAAGGTGATTTCCCATTCGTTGTGGCATTCAATCCCGTTGAAGGTAACCATTGGGAATAATGCACCATCAAGCCCTTGTTCCTTGGCGTTAACAAAGGCACCATCCAATTGCTTGTAACGGTACATCAGCAGGTTACGAGCAATTTCTGGGTTAGCAACACCCAGGTAAACAGGAATACAGTAAGCTTCGGTATCCCAGTAAGTAGCACCACCGTACTTTTCACCAGTGAAGCCCTTTGGTGAAATGTTCAGACGGTAATCTTCACCATAGTAAGTGGAGAAGAGTTGGAAGAGGTTGAAACGAATCCCTTGTTGAGCCCCTTCATCACCGTCAATTTCAACATCTGACTTGGTCCAACGATCTGCCCATTCTTGGACATGAGGATCAAGCAAGTCGTCAAAGCTTTGGGAATCAAACTTGTCAGTTAATTCGTCCAAGTGCTTTTCGATGGCTTCTTCAGAATCAAAGTCCCGGGAAGTAACAACAACGGTCCGCTTTTCAAAGTTAACTTCCTTACCAGCAGCAACCGTACCAGCAAAGGTGTTGTAAGCATCCTTTTCGTCAGTCCCGTCACCAGCATGGTCTAAGTCAGTCTTAGTAGTGGTCTTCATGCCGACAGTGAATTGTGGAGTGCCGAAGTCGTTCTTCTTAGTTTCAGAAGTCAATTCAGCGTGTTCACCATTAGCACTCTTGTTCAAGACCATCCAGAACTGTTCATCGTAGTTAGCATCTTCGTTGTAAACATCAGCATCAATCATGCTGGTAATTTCAACCTTAGCATCACTATTGCCGAGGTTCTTAACATGCAGACGTTGACCAACTAATTCCTTTTGGACAGCGGAAACAAAGCGTTCAAAGGTGAAGGCCATTTCAGCTCCACCAATTTCAACAGTAAATTCACGGGTGAGGACACCACGCTTCATATCGAGGTCAAGCTTGAAGTCCTTTGGTGCTTGCTTAGCAAGGTCCAGTTGTTCGCCGTTAACCTTAATGATCATCTTCATGAAGTTGACAGCGTTGATCATCTTACCAAAGTACTTAGGATAACCGTTCTTCCACCAACCAACACGTGTCTTGTCTGGGAACCAAACACCACCAAGGTAAACCCCTTGCATGTGGTCACCAGTATAGCCTTCTTCAAAGAAGCCCCGCATACCAAGGTTTTCGTTGGCTAATGAAGTCATTGATTCTTGAAGACGCTTATCTTCAGGATCCCACTTATGAGTTGCAACATGCCATGGAGCAATTTCAAAAGTTTGTTTCATGATAAAAATTCCTTTCTTTGTAGACAAATGGGAGTGGAAGGAAAGTATTAATACTTTCACCTTCACCCTCATTGTAATATGTGATTCAATTCATTGATAATTTATTCAGCGAAAGTTTCCTTGATTGTTGATACTGAAAGTCCACCAGCGATTAACACGATTCCGGCAAGGATAAACATGTTAACTTGGGAGTTACCAAGCAATGGGAATAATGCAAAGCTAAGTAATGAAGCAACAATCTGTGGCAAACAAATAGATCCGTTGAAGAGACCTAAGTAAGTACCCATGTGCTTACCAGACAAAGCGTTAGTAACAATTGTTAATGGGTAAGTGTTCATACCAGCCCATGCAATACCAACAAGGGTGTAGGAAAGGATCAAAGTCCATTGATCGTGGATAAAGAAGACGGTAATAAAACCAATTCCACCAAGCAATAAACTACCACCATAACCTAACTTGTGGTACTTGTTAGGAACTTTAGCTAAGACGTAAGACCAAATAACAGCAGCAATTGATTGAACGGCAGCTAAGACACCATACCAGTTACCAGCGGCCTGGTATCCTGCTGAAGTAGCGTTGGTAGTGTTCCAAACGTTTTGGGCAATTGCACCAGCAGAGTATGTCCATAGATATTGGAAGGCAAACCAACAGAAGAATTGAACAAGAGTAACAGTCCAGAAGGCCTTAGGAGCGGTCTTAAGCAAAGTGAACCAGTTTCCACCTTCCTTGTTATCTTCTTCAGAAATACCATGGTACTTAGCGTAAGTAGCAGGGTCATATTCGTGAACACGGAAAACAGTGAACAGACTAGTAACAATCAGTAAAGCAGCTCCAACATAGAAGGCAACCTTAACGGAATCAGGAACGACACCCTTAGCAGCAGTGTTCTTTACACCAAACCAAGTGAACAGGAATGGGAAGATAGCAGCTAAAACGGCACCGGTGTTGGATAAGAAACTCTGGATCCCGTAAGCGTAACTCTTTTGGTCATCGTTAACCATATCACCAACCATCATCTTGAATGGTTGCATAGCAACATTAGATGACAAGTCGAGGAAGGCAACGGTAATGGCACCAAACCACAGTGCAGCTAATGATCCATAACCAAAGCCGAAACTACCTGAGTTTGGCAGCAACAGCATAACGATAACAGCAACAATCATCCCTAAAAGCAAGTAAGGGAGACGACGACCACCGAGCTTAGGTGCCCAAGTACGATCTGAGTAATAACCCACAATTGGTTGAACAACTAATCCCATCAATGGTGGCAAAATAAAGAACCAGCCCAGCTTGTTAGGGTCGGCACCAATCGTTTGGAAGATCCGGCTCATTTGAGAACTTTGCAAGGTGAAGGCTGTCTGAACACCAAGAAAACCAAAGTTGATCATCCAAATGACGCTCTTCGACAGGAAAGGTAATCCTGCACCAGAGGACTTCTCTTGACTCATTTCAAACACTCCTTAAATGATTTAACAATTTAATGCATTCATGAAAGCGCTTCATGAATTTTTACAAGTATTAATATACCAGATTAAAATCAGTTGCGCAACCGTTTGCACAAAATTTCTGAAAAGGCTTTCTACATTTCAAGAGTTAATAGGCATTTATCCTATAAACGTCAAAAAACGTCAGTGATTTCAAATCATCACTGACGTTTAGATTTAATATTCAACCTTAAAATCAACAATTTGATGCTGTCGATCATGATCAAATAATAGCTTGATAGCCTGCCTCCCAAGTTCGCGCGGTTGCAAATCTACCCGCTCGTCACAATGGGTCAGCATCCGCATTAGGCGACTGTTATTAAAACAGATCACTGGCAACTGGTATTGTTGGACCTCCTGGACAAAACGGACAAATAATAAATCATCGGAGAAAACCAGCGCATCAACTTGCGAATGCTCATCAAAATAATCCCTTAACGAGCGCACATTATCGGCCAGTTGCCAAACAATCTTTGGCAAATCATGCTCACGCATACTCTGTTGGTAGCCCGCTGCCCGGTCTTGTTCGAATTGCCATGGTTGATACGATTCCACAAAGGCCACTTGGTGCGGTTGGTAGTGATTAACGATGTAATCAGTTGCTGCCTTCCCTGCCGCCACGTTGTCATTATCAACAAACCGTTCATTGTAAGCACCTTGAGGATGACCAATAACAACATAATTCAACCCTTGGTCACGAAGATACTTGGTAACTGGGTCATTTTTCATCGTGTAGAAGACCAAAAAATTGTGAACCTTCGATTGGGTCACCATTGATTTAACCTCGTCTAACAGGTCCTCTTGTGTTGGTGCGATTGCCACAACCATTTCATAGTGAAGTGGCTGAACTGCT
Source organism: Limosilactobacillus frumenti DSM 13145 (assembly GCF_001436045.1). Lineage (GTDB taxonomy): Bacteria > Bacillota > Bacilli > Lactobacillales > Lactobacillaceae > Limosilactobacillus > Limosilactobacillus frumenti. Next base: position 214,219 of record NZ_AZER01000014.1, on the reverse strand, counting down.
TGACTAACGCCCCGCATTAAATCGATATGGAACGGGTTCGCAGGTGCAGTATCACTGGTCACTGGAAAGGCTAAGCCCACCATATTCGCCTCGCCCCGTGTTAAATTACGGGCTGTATAGTTTGGCTGGTAACCCAACTGCTTAGCAATTTTCTGCACACGCTGGCGAGTAGCAAGACTAATCCGTTCATTATCATTGAGCGCCCGGGAAGCTGTCGAAACTGATACACCCGCTTCTTTAGCAATGTCTTTAATGGTCGGCACCTGTTTTTCCTCCAATCGAAAATGAGATAAACTTTCTCAATTCTACCAGGTATAGACCCATTTGGACAACTGGCTCTTCTTTCATCATATTCAAAGCTTGCCGGTAAAGTTCCAGCTGGCCACGATAACGGTCCTTAATCCGCTCAATTGAAGCAGCGGTATTGTTGGTATTAACGTGATCAGTCTTATAGTCGACTAAAGTAATTCCCGTTGGTTGTTCTAAGTACCCATCGATAATCCCGTGAATTAGAATTCGTTCATCATCTTGTGCTTGAACATCACGAAATAGTTCATGACCATTCATCAACATCGCAAACGGTGCTTCACGCTGATAATTAGTCGGATCATTGAGAATTTGCTGCCCAATTGCTGTCGCAAAGAAGGCTACAATTCCTTCTTGGTCAATCTGGTGAGCAACGGCTGGCGCAATGAGTTGCTGGTCGACTAACTTGTCGATGGTATTAGCCACAAGATTGTGATCAACTGTATTTTTATCTAATGGCAATTTCTGAAAGACCAGATGCGTTGCGGTTCCGACTTCGGCTGCCGCCGGTGATTGGTCAGTTTGCTGAACGAAACGTGGAGTGGCAAAATCATTTTTCAAGTAAACACCGCGGTGCTTCGTTTTGCGTTGGTCATCATAATCCCACTGACCCATTTGGCGATTATCTGGATCTTCAAAGACCCGCTTAACATCTGTTACAGACTGGTAGGCCGTCGTTTGGGTGGCAACTTGATGAGGGTACTGATAGCTTAAAACATCAGCAAAGTGATTTTTTAGGTCTGGATCAATTGGCTCCACCTCGTGATCACTATCGGCTGCCGCCTGGTTCAGCTGGGCTAATGCATCATTAACTTGTTGTTGGCTAAATGATAGGACCTTAAATACTGCTTGATTCTGCATCCATGGGTAAGCTTGGTCATGATCGAGTGGACTTGGTAAGAGATTCATCCCCTCTTTGCCCGCAACGTTAACAGCAACGTCCTCCGGCTTAAAAAACTGACGATAGCGAGCACAAGCAAGGCCAATCCAATCCATAAAGGAGTTAGCATTCACCCGCACTTGAGCGCCCAGTACTTGTTGGTCACTTTGAAAAGCCTTTTGCCATCGTTCCCAAGCGGTTGCCAGCTTCTGGTTCCGTCGTTGTTCGTTAAACGACGACGTAATGATTAAGCGTTGCTCGGCCCGGGTTAAAGCAACATATAGAACCCGCAATCCTTCAGCACGTTCTGACCGCTGGATTTGTTCCAGGATGACCTGTCGTTGGGGCGTGTCGTAAACTAATCGATGCTCATCCATGTACCGAATTCCCAATCCCGCATCAGCATCTGTAACCGCGTTTTCCTTACTAGTTGAATTATTGAAACCATGAGTAGCATCAATCAAGAAGACAATTGGAAACTGCAGTCCCTTACTACCGTGAATCGTCATCACGTTGACAGTATTTTCAGCCAGTTGCGCAGGGGCAACACCAAGGTCCTGATCATGCTCCTGCATTTTCTCAATAAAACGTGTGAATTGATACAGGCCCTTGAATGAAGTCTGTTCATAATTTTGAGCTCGTTCATACAAGGCATGCAGGTTTGCTTGACGTTGCTGACCGCCAGGCATTGCGCCCACATAATCGAGGTAGCCGGTCCGTTGATAAATCTGCCAAATAAGGTCCACCAACGTTTGCTGTTGTGCGGTTTGGTCGAATTCATTTAAGTCCGCTAAGAAACGTTTGAGTTTCGTCGCTAAGTCGTTAATGGCATCTTCAGGCAGCAATGATCGCCGCTGCACACTGTGTTGGTCATAGTTATCAACGAATTCGCGGCAAGCACTGTAATAATCTGCCGACCGGTTTTGCAACCGAATCATGGTCAACTCTTTATTGTTAAGCCCCACGATTGGCGAACGCAAAACAGCCACTAACGGAATATCTTGGTGCGGATTATCAATCACTTTTAACAGAGCCATCATGACCCGCACTTCAGTTGCTTGGAAATAACTTTCAACATCATGGACCGTTAATGGAATATTTAACTTGTTAAACTGTTCCATTAACGTATTGTTGATTCCCTTTGTTCTTTCCAAAATGACAATATCGCCATAGTTGATTGGGCGCATTCGTCTCAAATTACTGTCATAGATCTGCTCCTGGTGAGCAATCATCTGCTTGATCCGCATTCCAACCATCTGCAGCTCACCAGTTAATTTATCATCTTCGGTTGGTTGGTCTGGGTCAACATTAGCGTCGTACAAAAGCAGTTCTGTTGGTCGTGGCTGGTTCTGTTCATCCTCATCATAATAAGTTGCCGCATATTTTAGGTGGGCATCCTCGTCATAGTCAATTTGACCGACTTGACGGTCCATAAGTTGTTCAAATAACAGGTTAGTAAAATCAACAACATTGCGCATGGACCGGAAATTCTCTGCTAGGACAATATCTTCACCAGCCGCTCCATCTTGTTGGTAACGCTGGTACTTATCCGTGAACAAGCTTGGATCAGCTTCCCGGAAACGATAAATGGACTGCTTAACATCCCCAACCATAAACATGTTATGGCGTTCAGGACTAGCTAGTTTCTTCAAGATACCTTCCTGAAGAGGGTTAGTATCTTGATACTCATCAACCATGATTTCGCGGTAATGGTTTCTTAAATCGGCTACTAATGCCTGCCAATCGGCATCATCGGCAGGTGGGGTCAGAATTTGGTAAGCATAGTGTTCAAGGTCATTAAACTCCAATACATGCCGGTTCAACTTGACTTGCTGGTACTGTTGACGGTAGCCAATGACGACATTCACTAGTTCTGCCACGAGGGCCTGTGATTTTTGAGACAGGCTCTTTAACTGAGCGGCTGGATAAATAAAGAAATGTTCGCTCAGCTGCCGGAGCTGCTTTTTAATCCGGTCACGGTCCGCTTTAATTGCCTGGTAATCCTCATATTCTGGCGTCCCGGCATCCTTCTTAGTTGGACCACCTGCCAATCGCTTAAACTTAGCACCTTGGAAATGAGCCCGTAGTTGGTCCCAGGTACAATTCGTTAACTCATCTTTTAACTGTTGCAACAGTTCCTGGTCAGCGGTTAACACTGCGCTTGGCTTTTCATAACCAGTGTCTTGCATTCGCAATACCAATTCATGGCTATCATTAATCAACTGTTCCAGTTGTTCAGCAACTAGTGGTTCCAGGTCATTGACAAAAAATTTTGATTCAGTAATATCACTATTTCCCAGGAAATAATGTTCTGGTAGCTGCCTTAACCACGCTTCAGGATCAGGTTGGGCATTTGCAATCTTTGACAACCGCAATACGAGGTCATCTAATCCTGTATCATCACGATCGCGGGAAAAATTAAGAACCAGTTCATGAAACGAAGCCCGATCATCTGCTTGGTAGTCCGCATTAGCGTACAAGTGCTCACTGAACTGTTGCCAGGTATCTTCCTGAAGGAGTAACCGCTCAGTATCATCTGTTAACAGTCTGAACTGCGGGTCCAAATTAATAAGGTAGTAATAGCGTTTGATCAGCTTCAAACAGAAGGCATGGATCGTACTAATATCAGCAGTTGCAACCAAATTCATCTGTTTAGCCATTGCCCGCTTCATCGCGACTGAATTGGTCGCAGCAGTGGCCTCTTTCTGAAGAGCTGCGCGGATTTTGTCGCGCATGTTTTTAGCGGCAGCATCCGTAAACGTCACCATCAAGAGGCGGTTAACATCAATCCCCTCTTTAATTAAACCGATCGCCCGTTGAACCAGGACGGCCGTTTTCCCTGAACCAGCAGATGCTGATACTAAAATATTCTGATGACGGTCATTAATGGCCTGTTGTTGTGCCGGGGTAGGTTTAAATTCTGCCATGATTATTCCCCTTTCCGATGATCATCATTGTGACCAGCCTGTTTAAATTCGTCTTCCGCCGTTTGAGGATTCAACTGACGATAACGACTCTGATCTAGCATATTATCAAACTGATAGATATCCAGGAAGTCACTATAATCAAGTCCCGTTTTACGATTACTGCCTTCAATTAACCGGTATGGATTAAGGTGAAGGTCACCGCTAAGGATTTGATTTCCGGCATTGATAATTAGTTGCCGATTATGCTCCTGCAACCATTTTAGCTGCTGGTCATTCACCAGCAAGGCGTCCTTGCGTGCTGAAATACTCCCTTTCTTGGTAACCCGCAATGGATACAACACGGATTGTTGTTCCTGAATACTGTGATCTAGTTGGTCCAGTAATTGTGGCTGATCAAGTAGGATTCCCTTGTACTGGTGAGCGGATAACTCTAATTCATCCAGCGTCTTCTTTTGATTGCGATTCCAATTAAATTTAGGGTCAGCCAAGTGCAAATACAGGGCACCCGCCAGTTGAGCGCTGGGAACCTTTAACTGGGTCAAGTTAGCCTGCAAGCCGTTCAGGTATGTTAGCAATTGCAAAGAAATCCCGTAATAAGCAGACGTGAGGTCAAAGCGTCGATCGCCAGACTTATAGTCCACCACGGTCAAGAAGTCTTGGTCAGGGGATGCGTTAGTTAGCCGATCAATGCGGTCAATCCGTCCGCGCAAATAGATTCGATTACCATTACTCAACGGGTAATCAAGTGGTTGTAAGTTCACGTGGTCAGGACTGCCAATCCGTCCAAATTGTGCTTCCGTCTTAAATGGTCGTAGTCCCGTGTATTGGGCCTGCTTACACAAAATTTTGATCATCGTTGTAACGATACTACGCAACTGCTGATACTGGAATGCTGCCTGGGCAGATCCAGCTGCTAGCCGTGCCATATCTGGTTGACTGTCAGTTGCCGTGGATAAAGACTGCCTAATTAATTCTTGCAATTGTTGCTGGTCTTGGTTAAGGCGATTAAGGTTCAACTTATTGTCCACTACCTGATTAACAAAGGTCTCCATCGCTTTGTGGAAGAATGTCCCAACTCGGTCAGTTGACATCGCTAACTGATCACGTTTTTGCAGACGTAACCCGTACTTTAAGAAGTACTCGTATTGATTAGTATAGAAGTCTTGTAATTGGGAGATCGAAGCATAGAGGACATGCTGCTCATTACGGTCACGCGCTGTCCGTAAATAAAGTGCTTCGGCCAGTTGCCGACCCAAACTATCAACGGTGTTAGCGTAGTTAAAGCCACGGGCGATAAGTCCTAGTTGCCGCTTCAGGTGTTCCTGTCCAGGTTCTGCACTTAATTTAACCAGTTGATTGGCAAGTAAGTGCCAGCTCACTGGCAACTGCTCAGGCTGATGCGTTTGAACAGCTTGATCACGGGCGAGACGACCAACTTGAACTAATTGATTAAGGCTTGCTTGTGGTGCAGACAAGAATAATCCGGCGTGATCCAGACCCATTTTGCTAGTAGCTAGCGGGTAGAAGTTTACCGCCTGATGGAAGTAATTGGCCATATCCGTAAGGTATGGTGACGGCGATAACTCTTGATCATCATTGTTAGCTAAAGGTGCCGTCATTATTAGCCGTTCTTGACCAGTTAACATGCCACTATAGTTGACAAACGGTTCATTGGCCAGTTCCTGGTTAGCATCGCCCGGTAAGTACTGGTAATCGTGGTCCAAGTAATTATCAATTAATTCTTTATCTTGATCAGTAATTAGTCCTTCATTGTCTTGCATTTCTGGCATCACATCATCCGTCGAGCCAATCATAAAAACAATCTTTTTATTCAGGCTCTGGACAATTCCCGTTTCAGAAATAACGACTTGGTCCAAGGTTGCTGGAATTTGTGAATATTGAGCCGCCGCAAACCCTGACTGTAAAAGTTCACTGAAGGTGGCGAGGGTTGCTGACCCTTTTCCATCTGGAATGGACTCGTCTCCTAAAATATCAACATATTCCTGAAGTATTTGGCAAAAAGTATCCCACACCTGTTGGGGCCGCTGGGCCAGGTCCAAATCACGAGTACTTTGGTATTGCTGCCATTGGTATAACCGTTCAGTAACGCCAGCATCCTGCAAAAAATTAAACAATGTTGTTGCTAAAGATTGCCCATCAGTTGCAGAAAACAGGCGATCAAATAGCGGGATCAGCTGAGTCCTAACATAGTCTTTAACTAGTAACAGTTGACGGTTTAAAACGTTCACCGCTGATGATGGGTCATTTTGGTGCCGGGGATTATCATCGTGGGTCTGCCATAACTGATTGATCTTATCTGAATTGGTCGTTTGCCAATCATTTTTGCCCTTAATACCATGCTTAAGGCACCAGTTTTCTGTGGCAAAAACCGCTTCCTGAAAATCGGTAATTGCCATGAGGTCACCATTATCATTCCGCGGCACAAGCAGCCAGGTTTTAAGAACCTGCATCACATCCGCCAGCTGATAATTGTGTTCGGGAAGCGCCAGTAAGGATGACAGGAGTAGTACTAATGGATGTTGGTCCATTTTTCGTTCATGGTCATTAAAAACGGGGATCTGATGATTAGCAAAAACTGGCTCAATCATTGTCTGATATGCATCCAGGTGACGGCTTAATATTAAGAAATCACGATAACGATAACGGCCACTAGTAACCAATTGTCGAATTTTGGTGGCAACGGCATTCAGCTCTGCCCGGCGATTAATCATCGTTGAAAAGGTGACCTGCCGTGGATCAGCGAGTTGCTCACCCACTTCATCTGTGAGGGGACCCTGCGCATATCGTTTAAAGTAATGATCTACCTGCTGCAGACTCGTACTTACCCGCGGCTGGTCAGCAAAGATCACATTTTTTACCAGTTCCACCTGGTTTGGATGTGCTTGGGCTATTTTCCAAAGACGGCGATACTGCATTGCTGCCGAGTAAAATAAGTCATTTAAGGATGGCAAGTCATGGGGGTTCGGGTGATTCTGATCAGGGTATCCCCGATCAAGGTTGAGTGAAACGGTGGTAGAAGCTCCGTGAAGGATTAAAGAATTAACAACTTCCTGTTCACTAGCAGTAAACTGGGCAAAGCGGTCCAAAAAGAAATGCATATGCTTGGTTGCTGGACTATCAGCCAAAAAGGCCGCAAGCTGGTGATACAGTTCGCCACTGGATAAGAAGTGCTTGTGTAATTGCTGCTGATACGCTTGGTAAACTAACGCAACGTCTTGCATTTTAGCAATCCACGCGCGATTAACATTATCATTTTCATTTATTACCCGGGAAATAATATCTTGGAATTCATCGGGTGAAATATTAGCAGTCTGTAATTCTGTCAGCTGATCGCGGAGTTTTTGGATGAAACCAGGTTGGTGAATTTCAGAAGCATACAAGTGAAGGTCATCCTCGTGCTCTTGGACGACTTTGGACACTAACATTGCCATCCCAATTTGGGACAATCGCGGCCGCTGAAATTCCGGTTGATCACGCATTAGGAACCACGCTAGTCGGCTAAAAGAGAGAACTTGAACCCGATCAGAAGCAAAGCGACCGTTATCACTGATCCCTGCTCGTTGCCGCAAACCAGCTAGAACATTTATTTCTGTTTCAAATTTAATATGGTTAGGCACCAAGTAAAAGAATTGGTCCTTTTGTGGTGCTGTCCGTACCTGGTCAGCCAATTGGTCAATCAAGACTTGTTGGTGATCCATTGCTTCCGTCCCTAAGACAAAGTTAAGAGTTCCCACGCTGATCCGTCCTTTTCTCATAAGAATAAATTCGCATTTTATTGTAACATACGCAGTCGAACAGACGTTTACTTAGGTAACAAAAAAGCTGCTCAATGACAGCCAAAGAAAATTATAAATAAGCCTGTTTAAAGTAGATAATTGCTTGAGTTACTGCTAGTAACGCGATTAACCACCGCATTAATCGTGCAGAAACATGACGGACTACGATAGGACCAAGGTAGCCCCCAATAAACATCCCCACCGCCATCGGGATCGCATACCACCAATAAATCCGTGAGCGAAAAGAGTAAATAATTAGGGCAACAAGGTTGGTTAACCCACAGACAGCATTTTTAATGGCGTTGGAAACCAAAAAGTTTTCGTCTGTCAAATACGTTAATAAGACCAGAATAACAATTCCACTAGCGGCACCAAAGTAACCAGCATAACCGCCGACGATGATTAACAGAAAAATATACAAGGCTTTGAGCCATGCTGGCTTTTGCTTAGTTAAATCCGGTTGATGCTTTCCAGAAATTAAAATCAGCGCACCAGCAATCAAGATAAAGAATGGTACTACTCGTTCAAATACCTTGCCCGGAAAAGCTAAGAGGCAAAAACAGCCAATAATTGAACCCACCACGGTAAAAAGGCCGTATGTCCATACCTGCCGCCAATGCCCATGTAACTCTCGTCCTGAAGCAAAGACGGCCCCGAGACTGTTCCAGATCAGCGCCGCATCATTAGTAACATTCGCATACACTGGTGCCACCCCGACACTCAGTAATAATGGGTATGACGCAAGGGAAGCAAATGAGGCGGCAGATGAAAGAATTCCTGCGACGATCCCTCCTAAAAGTAAATAAACGATCAAGCCGATTGATGGAACTGTCATTATGAAGCCTCCTTATCCTGTTACAAAATTGGTGAAAACAGGCGTGAAAATGTCTGCTTGAAGCGCAACCACCGCGACATCCCCGCAAACATTTCTGGGGTTATAACGCGACTATCACGAATATCATTCACAAAAATCTGTTCAAGGTGGTCAGTCATTTCAAGGTCATAAATAAATGAGTTAATTTCGAAGTTGAGTTTGAAGCTCCGAAAATCAACGTTTGCTGATCCCACTGAGGCCATCTTGTCATCAACCATGACCGTCTTGGCGTGGAGGAATCCCTTTTGGTAGAAGTAAATCGTAACACCCTCATTTGCCAACTGCCGAGCATAGTATTGAGTTGCCCGGTAGACAAAGGGGTGATCTGGCTTACATGGCACCATAATCCGAACATCAATGCCTGAATGAGCAGCCACCCGCAAAGAGTCTAATACACTATCGTCGGGAATCAAGTATGGGGTTTGAATCCAGATATGGTCAGTGGCCGCATTGATTAGCCGCAAGTAACCCAATTTAATATTTTCCAATGGTGCTTCTGGTCCTGAAGATACAATTTGTAAAGCGGTATCATTGTCTGGCTGATCTTTATCAATTTTGATTTCAGGGAAAAAGATACCGTAGTGGCTAATTCGGTCAGCTGGATCTTTCATCGTGGCATTCCAGTCACGAATGAATCGTTGCTGCAGGCTATATACCCCACCACCAACAATCCGTAAGTGAGTATCACGCCATGGGCCGAACTTTTTAACAAGGCCTAGGTACTGGTCACCAATATTAAAGCCGCCGACATAACCGATTTGACCATCAATTGTCACAATCTTCCGGTGGTCACGGTAGTTTAGCCGGAAATCAATGAAGTTACTATGCGTCATCAGGAATGGTGCTGCATAGCCGCCCCGTTTCCGTAAGCCATCGTAGAAGCTCTTGCGGACTCCCATTGATCCCCATGAATCATACAGGACTCGTACTTCGACCCCTTCGGCCGCTTTTTGTTCCAACAGTGTCCGTAGTTGGTTACCAATTTGATCGTTATAAATGGTATAAAATTCAATATTGATCGTTTGGGTGGCCGCTTCTATATCCTCAAATAGGTGTGCGAAAAATTCCTTACCGGTGGTATAGACGTCCACGTGATTATGGCGCGTTAAAAAAGCATTATCCAAACTTTGGAACAGCATAATCGTGCGCCGGTACGTTTGGACCGTGGAGTGTTTCGGTCGAGGCATATTTTGAAATTGCGTTTTCTGCCGGTCAACAGCCTTTTTAAGCTTTAATTGGGTTTGCGACTTGATCCGTTCCAACCGCCGTTGTGGTAGTTTCCGACCCAAAAAGGCGTAAAAAATAAAGCCGATTACCGGAATCAGCATTAACACCAGTAGCCATGCCCACGTTGCCGCAATATCCCGTTTTTCACGGAAAACGGTGAAGATGGCTGCCACTTCGTTTAGGAGGATAATTGCAATTAATAGCCATTTGATAATGTTCCACGTCAATAGCATTGCATAACCCCCTTTATCATCCAATTAGTTACGTATATTTTAACTCAATCATTAGGACGAACCAATGATTCGCCAAACGAAATTACCGTAATTTGAAATATTATTCAGATGCGCTAATAATAGGGACAAATTCAAGAGGTGACATTATATGACAGCTATTTACCTACGGCGCGGTCAAACCCGCGATTTAGATTCGATTATGGAAATTATCAACCAAGCAAAATCCTTTCTGAGATCCTATGGCAGTCCGCAATGGCAGGATGGCCACCCCAACCGGCAAGTCTTAACCAGCGATATTGCGCGACAAGACAACTGGGTCCTCATGGTTGGTAAACAAGTTGCTGGCACGGCAACCTTACAGCTAACCCCCGAGCCATCTTACCAGGTTATTCATCACGGGCAGTGGGCACAACCTAATGCACCATATGCCACCATTCACCGTCTTGCCATTAGCAGCGATTTCCGCGGTCAACACCTTTCTAAGTTTATGTTTTCTAATTTGCTCACGATTGGTCAAATGCAGGGAATGAAGAATTTCCGTTTGGATACGCATAAACTAAATAAACCCGTCCAACACCTGGCTGCTGATTTTGGCTTTATTCAACGAGGGATTGTGACGGTCAAGGATAAAATCGATACCCAACGGCTAGGGTACGAACTTAACTTAGGTAGTGACAACAAACTTCACCGTATTAATAACGACTTTATGCAAGGATTAATCCGCTAGTCCCAAGCTCACTTTCAACATATGATCCACTTGGGCCATCATTACATCATCTAAGTGGTTTATTTTGTCCATTAAACGTTGTTTATCAATTGTCCGCAGCTGTTCAAGCAAAATAACTGAATTTTTGGGAATTCCCGTCACCGCTTTAGTAATTGGAACATGCGTGGGAAAGCGCCTTTTCTGGGTTTGAGTGGTGACCGGAGCAACAATGACCGTTGGGCTAAAGCGATTGCCAACATCATTCTGCACAACGACCACTGGCCGGTCCCCACCCTGCTCTGAACCAACTACTGGTGATAAATGAGCGTACCAGATATCACCACGTTTAACTTCATGATCCATTGTTGAATCTCTCTTTCCGTTTCTCATAACTAATTATTCAGTCTAAACCTTTTTGTGAACAAAAACGAGCCTCCCAGCGGCGCATCTGCGTCACTAGGAGGCTCATTATTATTTAGGATTAGTCTTTGTCTGAACTAGTATCTTCTTTCTTGTCCTCTTGGTGGTCGTCAACTGGAGTGTATTCCTTACTGTCATCAGCAACAGCGTCCTTAGCATCCACGATTACTAACTTACCATTTTGCATTTCAGCAACTAAGTGCTTTGCGTCCAAGTGGTCAAGGTAGTAGTCAGTGACCTTGTCACGGATTTCCCGTTCAATTACCCGACGAAGTGGACGAGCACCCATGGCCTTGTCGTAACCTTCATCAATCAGGTATTGCTTTGCTGTGTCAGTAACCTTAACATCCATGTCCTTCTTAGCCAACGTCTTGTTAACATCTGCCAACATCAAGTCAACAATCTTCTTCAAATTGTCCTTAGTCAGGCTGTGGAATTCAACAATGGCGTTGAACCGGTTCAAGAATTCTGGACGGAAGTATGCTGTCAACTTCTTAATCAAGTCTTCTTCACTTTGGTTCTCACCAAGCTTTACTGGAGCATCGTTAGAGTAACCAGCGTTAGAAGTAGCAATGATAACGGTGTTCTTGAAGTCAACCGTGTTCCCTTGACCGTCAGTCAAACGACCGTCATCTAATACTTGGAGCAAAAGGGTAATAACTTGTGGGTTAGCCTTTTCAATTTCATCAAGCAAGATGATGGAGTATGGGTGACGACGAACTTTTTCAGTTAATGTGTTACCGTTGTCTTCATAACCAACGTAACCTGCAGTAGCACCAATTAACTTAGAAACAGCAGTGCGGTCAGAGTATTCTGACATGTCCAACCGAATCAAGTCATTCTTGGAGCCAAACATGTCAAGTGCTAATTGCTTAGCTAATTCAGTCTTACCAACACCGGTAGGTCCAACGAAGAGGAAGGAACCAATTGGTTGGTCACCTTCGTCAAAACCAGCCCGGTTACGACGAATAGCACGAGCAACCGCTTCAACAGCTTCGTCTTGACCAATGACCTTGCCTTCAAGCCGCTTGTCCATGTCCTTTAGACGTTCAACATCAGAAGCCCCAATCTTGGATACTGGAATACCAGTCATCTGTTCAACTGCCTTAGCAACATCTTCTGGAGTAGCAGTAACCTTATCATCTTCAGAACCTTGCTTCAGTTGCTTTTGCAATTCCGCAATCTTATCCTTGGCAGCTTGAGCAGTCTTGTAGTCTTCCTTCTTAGCAGCATCTTGTTGCTTCTTCTTTTCGTTCTCGATGTCCTTTTCAATTTGCTTAGCATCGTGAGCAGGGTGCTTTGCAGCTAAGTGAGCGGCAGTCATATCAACCAAGTCAATTGCCTTGTCAGGTAAGGACCGTTGTGGCATGTATTGAACAGAGTAGTCGACCGCTGCCTTAAGGACATCGTCTGGCAACTTAACGTTGTGGTGCTTTTCGTATAATGTCCGAATACCCTTCAAGATTGCTAAAGTGTCAGCCTTGCTTGGGGCGTTAACCGTTACTGGGTTGAACCGCCGAGCTAAAGCAGCGTCCTTCATAATTGTGTTCCGGTATTCATCTTGAGTAGTAGCACCGATTACCGTGATTTCACCACGTGACAAAGCTGGCTTGATAATGTCAGCCATCCCTTTAGAACCGTCGGCATCACCTGCAGATCCAGCACCAATAATCTGGTGAATTTCATCGAAGAAGAGAATAACGTTTCCGGCTTTCTTAACTTCAGTAATCAACTTTTGCATATTCTCTTCAAAACTGCCACGGTATTGAGTACCAGCTTCCAGACTGGAAATATCAATTGAGATAATTTCCTTATCTTTAATCGCAGCTGGAACATCTCCAGACACAATGGCTTGAGCTAAGCCTTCAACAACAGCAGTCTTACCAACACCAGCGTCACCAACTAATACTGGGTTGTTCTTTGTCCGCCGGCTTAGGATTTCAGCAGTTTCTTGAATTTCTTTGTTACGGCCAATAACTGGGTCCAGCTTGTGTTGACGAGCTTCTTCCGTTAAATTACGACCGAGCTTTTGTAAAATAGTTTCTTTTCCTTGCTTTTGTTGACCAGGACGGCCTTCTTGAGGATTTGCACCGCCTGGCAACCGTCCTGTTTGCCGATATTGGGCAAATTCTTCAGGAGTAACTTCACGACCATTAATAAGGTAACGACGGTTATCTGAATTGTAACCATTCATGCCACCCATTAATGAGTTAAAAATGTCATTCATGTCACTGTCAAATGGATTCATTGGATTTTGAGCCATATTGCAATCCCCCTTAAAAGTATATTCATTCCAAATTAGTAGTCTTGTTTTTCGTTAAAGGAATAATCCCTTCCAGGCTACATCGACTTATCATAACTTCATTCCAAATAGTGCTCTTCCAATTCTTTCAGCACTTCCCACATTCGCTTGTGTTGGGCTTGGGCTAAAGCGTCCAAATCTCGCAAATTCAGTGAGGTTGAGCTCGACTGTGGTTTATTGAAAGATTTGTGTAAAGTCGTGTAACCATATCCGGACCGCTTTGATACTTGATAAATCGTCAAATTATGGACTGTCAAGTAGTGTTTAACATCAATCCGCATAACCTCACTTCCTTTACATCTACTAGTATATCACATTTGTGATATAACACAAGTGTGATATAGCAAAAAAGTGAAATATTTTTAAATTTTTTGGATTTTCTTTTTTAAAAACTATTGACATATATTAGAAAAAGATTAGAATAATGATAATCTCTTAATCAATTGAGGAATGGCAAAGATAGTGATTGTTATCTCTTTTCTATGTGTGCTTTGATCATTCCCAGGTATTCCCCCAAGTATCTGGGAATAACTATTTTACTCATTCCAATTCTACAAAAAAGTCACTGCTCCCCGCGGTGGCTTTTTTGCTATTTAAATGAAATTTTACTGCGACCGAGTCGAAACGTGCTCGCCTTTCTTATGCAACTGAGTCGAAATATGCTCGCCGTGACCGCACGATGACGTTCTAATGCTACCGAGTCAAAACGTGCTCGCCGGGAAGGACTAGTAGCTAACTACAGACAGATACTTGACGTGCTTTGCACGCCAAGCACTGTCTTAGGTTAGCCATACGTCCTTCTAATCCGGCTCGCACTCTATGCATATTATTTGCCATCCCCTCCCTCTTTCGTCATACTGTGATTAACAATAAAGGAGTTGATACATTATGAGTACTTTTAAAGTTAAAGCAACCAAGACCTCGACCGGTCTCCAAGTTTCCGCCAGCACCCGGGGCTTTGAAATCACCTTCGACGAACCAAACAGCACCAACACGGGGATGAACCCGGTAGAAGTGCTGCTAACCTCCTTCGGTGCATGTACCGCTATTACAGCGCATGAACTTGCCAGAAAGAAGCATTTTGACTTACGCGCATTTTGGATTGATATTGACGGTGACCTTGGTCGCGAAGATGTCGCTGACGGTGATAACCGCAGTAAATTTACCGAGATTCGTTTCACTCCGCACCTTCGTACCGACGAATCAGACGAAGATGTTCAAAAGTTTATGGCGGAAGTTGAACGTAAGTGTCCCGTTCGTAACACGCTTGAATTTGGAACCAAGTTTGTGGCAAATGGCTTCGTACGTGAATAAGGATTACTAATATGGCATATATTAAACGCATTCGCGATAAGGTGGGGCATGAACCATTAATCATGACGTCTGCATCTGGTGCATTATTAAATGATCAGGGGGCAGTCCTCTTGCAAAGCCGTGCCGATACGGGCGATTGGGGCTTCCCCGGTGGGTGGCTATATGGAGTATGGCGAATCATTTGTCGACACCCTTAAGCGGGAATTCAAGGAAGATGGCGGCTTTGAGGTTACCCCTATTAAGTTATTGCAACTAATGGATCAAGATTTTTACACTTACCCAAATGGTGATAAGGTCCAGCCAATCAACGCCTTTTTCCTTGTTAAATTAGCTAACCATAAACATTTTGCAACTAAGCCGACCGAAACCAATGAAACAAAGTTCTGGTCACTAGATCAGCAACCACCGCACTTCTTCAATGGTCAGCATGAAGAAATGTGGCAAATTTTAAGAAAAGAACTGGATAAATAGGTTCTGAATGACCTCAAGTATGAGTTGCCTTGAGGTCATTTTTTATATGCATTATTTGGAGTGTTAATCCCTATAATGAATAAGCACCCGAAGCTTAAATAGCGTATGATATAAGAGATTATTGATTAATATCATTTTTTAAAGGAGAAAAATAATGGTTTGGTCTTGGGATGTTATTCGACGCATCATTGAAGTACTATGGCTGATTAACATTGGTTTTGCAATATGGACGGTTTTCCGGAGTCGTCGTGATATTGCAGCAACGTGGGCATGGCTACTTGTCTTATCAGTATTCCCCTATGTTGGTTTTATTCTCTACATGTTCGTTGGGCGTCAACTATCGCATGATGATATTTTTAGTATTCAAAAAGAACAGGCGGCCTTTCGTGATTCTTTCTTAGACAAACAGCATCAATTGCTAAACCAGCACCAACTATTGCCACGCAGCGATCGTAAGCCACGAGCTCGTATGTTAGCCGAATTAAACTTAAACAACGACGATGCCATCTTGACCTTTAATAATCAGGTTAAAGTCTTCACTGATGGCCACGCCAAATTTGCACAACTAATTGACGACATCGACCATGCAAAACACTCCATTGCCATTGAGTATTACACTTTCTATGCTGACCACCTGGGTCATCGCGTTCTTGATGCGTTGGTACGGGCAGCTCAACGCGGCGTCAAGGTACGCGTCTTGTACGATGCTAGTGGTTCACGGGGAACGAAACCAGCTTTCTTTGCCCCATTGACAAAGCTCGGTGGCGAAGCTCAGGCATTTATTTCAAGTTCACCTAAGTGGTATACCTCGCCTCGCCTGAACTATCACCTTCACCGGAAGCTCGTTATTATTGATCACCAGCTTGGCTATATTGGGGGCTTTAACATTGGTGATCAATACCTTGGTGACAGTCCTAAGTTCGGTTATTGGCGTGATACCCACTTAAGGGTTATTGGACAAGCTGCTTTAATGATGGAAGTTCGTTTTGCAATGGACTGGAACACCACTTGCCGGCGCACACATAAGCAACACTTGCAGTTAGACAAAGAGTTAGCACAATTTAACGTTATTCGTCCTGACGAAACACAGTCCGATAATGTACCGATGCAGATTGTTTCTTCTGGTCCCGATAATGACCATTACGCTATTCGCCGCGGGTACGAAGGAATCATTGCAACAGCTCGCAAATATGTCTACATCCAATCACCCTATTTAATCCCCGAAAGTTCGGTCCTGGAAGCATTAATTATTGCTGCCAAAAGTGGGGTTGATGTCCGCATCATGGTGCCTTGTATGCCAGACCACCCATTTGTCTATCGAATGACCGAATATTACGCTAAATACCTCGTTCATAACGGTGTTAAAGTTTATCGCTACGATAACGGCTTTATTCACGCCAAGACGATTGTTTCTGGAACCAATATTGCTTCTGTTGGTTCCGCTAACCAAGACTACCGAAGTTATAAACTCAACTTTGAGGTTAATGCCTTCACTTATAGTCCAGAATTATCTGCTAAGCTCAAGAAAATCTTTGAAGATGACATGATGAATTGCACGCCAATGACTGAAGAATACTTTGCTCAACAATCGACCTGGTTAAAGTTCAAGCAACAATTCTCCCGGCTGCTTTCACCAATTTTCTAACTAAATTCGGTCCGTCATGGTCCGTTTTTTGATTTAAAATTATTGTTAGAAATAGCTTAGGAGGTCAGTCTCATGATTCATAATCAAACCCTTGATCAGCAATTTAATCATCGTTCAATCCGGGCATTTAAACCCCACTCATTAACCAAAGAACAATTGACCACTTTGTATACCGCTGCCAGTCATACTTCAACCAGCAATTTCTGGCAACAATTCAGTATCATCCATGTTACTGATCCTGAAAAACGGGCTGCTATTCGGAAAATTTCCAAGCAACCCTACGTTGGTGCTAATGGGGACCTCTTTATCTTCTTGGTAGATATGTACCGCAATCAAAAGATTCGTCAGGCAGCCGGTAAAGATGATGGACTTCTCCACACCACTGACCTCTTCCAGCAAGCTAGCGAAGATGCCATCTTGGCCGTTCAAAATACTTTAACTGCCGCTGAAAGTATGGGCCTTGGTGGGGTGATTCTAGGTTCCATCAAGAATGATCCTTTAAAACTCATTCAAGTCCTTAATTTACCAAAAATGACCTTTCCTATTTTGGGTTTACAAGTCGGCGTACCAGACCAAAAGCCCCAGTTAAAGCCCCGATTACCGTTACAGTTCATTGCATTTGATAATGAATACCACCGCGATTTTCAAGCGAGCGATCTTGCTGACTACGATAAGGAAGTTGCACAATATTACGACTTGCGTGATACCAATAAGCGCATTGATTCCTTTACTCACCAAATTGCGGGTGAGAAGCTTGATAAGGGTGACAATAACCACCGCGATCAATTGCCTGATGCCATTCGTCAACAGGGATTCTCTCAAGATTGGTAATCACTGTTCCACATGAAACAATAACAGCCACTAACGTTTAAAAACGCTAGTGGCTGTTATTTATTTTATAAATATAAAGATTATTCTCCCGGCTTATATTCTGGGTCAATGATCAAGACTGGCTTAATCGTCTTACCTGATACAGAATCTGCGTTGGCTTGGTTAATGTCCTTAAAGTCATAGAACTTTTCAGTCTTATCAAAGTCAAACATTCCTTGCTGGTAGAACTTAATTAACCGTGGAATATCAACTTGTGGGATCGAGTCACCCATGTTGACACCGATAATAGTCCGGTCAGCTGGGCAAAGATCAGTCCACGTATTAACGTCAATGTGGTTAGCAGTAACTGCGATGGCTGCAAGAACACCACCTTGAGCTAATGCTTGAATGGAGTCTTCAAGAACCTTTGTTACCCCAGTAGTATCAACTAAGTAGTCAACTCCCTTGCCGTCGGTTAAGTCTTGAACAGCCTTAACCATGTCAACATCATTGGTATTAATAGTATCGGTAGCGCCTAGTTCCTTAGCCAATTTCAGCCGTTCTGGAACTCGGTCAATTGCAATAACTGTGGTGCAGCCAGAAATCTTGCCGGCCATCATTGCGGCCAAGCCAACCGCCCCAGTACCAGCAACCGCAATTGTGGAACCTGGTTCTGGCTTTAAGGTATTAAAGACAGTTCCGGAACCGGTAACGTAGCCACAACCCAGTGGTCCTAACTTCCGCAAATCCAAGTCCTTTGGTACTTTAACAGCGTTCCGCTCACGGACAACCGTCGTTGTGGTGAATGATGATTGGTCAAACATATCGTCAACTTGGTGACCATTTTCAGTAAAGTGGGCACTACCATCTGGACGAACTCCAGATAGATTGTTAGCAGCATAGTTTAAACACTTAGTTGGTTTACCCTTCAAACAGTTAATGCAGTTACCACAACCATAGAATGACAGGATAACATGGTCACCAGGCTTAAAGTTTTTAACTTCAGGGCCCACCTTTTCAACAATGCCGGCACCTTCGTGACCCAAAATAATTGGATAGCCGATTTCAGCGTCACCTTTCCGTAGCGCTTCATCTGAGTGACAAATTCCAGATGCAACCATATGAATTTGTAAATCATCGGCTTGCATATCAGCTAATTCAACGTCGTCTCGGATGTCAAATTGAGCACCCTTCTGATCTACAACAGCAGCTTTAATTTTCATAAGACAAAACCTCCTGTGATCGTTTCACGACTCTACATTGTTTAGCGTATCACAAATCAAATGTCTTATAAAGCGATTACATTTGACTAACCGCTAATAAATCGTATGAAATCATATGATATTAAGTGCTTGATGAACTAATTAGTTTGATCATTAAACAACAAATCCACCACTAACCAGTGATGATTAGTGGTGGATTCTAAAGCGTAGAAATTATCAAGAGTACTTCAAATGCTTAATAAGGTTCTATTTAGTAAATACCATCGTATGCCTTTTGGTAAAGGTCAATGATTTCTTGCTTGGTACCCTTACGTGGGTTGGAGAATGCATTCCCATCCTTCAAAGCATTTTCAGCCATCAATGGGAAGTCTTCTGGCTTAGCACCAATTTCCTTGATAGATGCTGGGATACCAACAGCCTTGCACATTTCCTTCATTCCGTCAATGGACTTTTGGGCAGCTTGCATGGTTGTTAAACCAGTAGTGTCATAACCCATAATTTGAGCTAATTCAGCAAACCGTTCTGGGCAAGCAATCAAGTTGTACTCTTCAACCGTGGACAGCAAAAGGGCACAGCATACACCATGAGGAGCATCGTATTGACCACCAAGTTGGTGTGCCATTGCGTGAACATAACCCAAGTTAGCGTTGTTGAAGGCCATACCGGCAAGCATTTCGGCTTCAACCATCTTAGTACGAGCTTCCACGTTGTGACCATTAGCAACGGCAGCTGGTAAGGCAGTTTGAATTAATTGAATAGCTTCCTTACACTGACTGTCCGTAATTGGGTTGTGATCAACAGAAACATATGGTTCGATTGCTTGAACAAAGGCATCACAACCAGTGGCAGCAGTAACTGATTGTGGCACATCAAGCATTAACATTGGGTCGTTGAAGGATACCAATGGAATATTCCGCCATGAAACCACAACAAACTTCAGGTGGTCCTTTTCGTTAGTGATAACAGCGTGACGAGTTAATTCTGAACCAGTTCCGGCAGTGGTATTAACAGCCATCAATGGTGGAAGTGGGTTGTCCAGAGTTTCAATTCCGGCTAACTTAGTAATGTCATCACCATTAGTTAAGATGATACCAATTCCCTTACCACAGTCGTGAGCGGATCCCCCACCAACAGTAATGATGGAGTCACACTTTTCTTCTTCGTACATCTTCTTACCAGCTTTGATGTTACGGATCTTTGGGTTAGGTTCAACCCCTGTAAAGACTGCGTAATCAACGCCGGCCTTTTCTAAGGAAGCCAAGGTCTGCTTAACTGGGCCATTATCAATGGCAGCCAAGTTATCTTGGGTAACAACTAATACTTTGTGCATATTGAGCATTTTGGCACGATCACCAATTTTTTCAATTACACCAGGGCCAAAGAAGTTAACACTAGGCATTAAAAAGTCAAATTGTCTATTCATAAAAATAGCCTCCTTAAGCTAATCGAATACGCTTTCATTATGCACTAATGTGAAGTTTATTTCAAAGAAAAGCAGCTGGCTTATTCACTATACCAATTAATATTAGATTTATTATAACCTGGCACCTACTAGAACGATTCTGCTAAGCTAGTGAACCAATTTGATCTATTTGTCTTATTAGCAGTTTCATCCTGTGTTTCATGTGGAACAAATATTAATAATTTGACCATATCAAAAAGGCTTCCAATACTCGGATCCTTGAGTATCAGAAACCTTATTAGCCTATCGAGAGCTCTCACTCTCGGCGCTCCCCCTAGCCGAATGGCTAACCACAGACGACAATCAATTAATAGTAATTAATTGCCGTCCTCAGCTAGCCATCCCCTAATGGAATAGCTAGTAGGTTATATTACTGTTTCTTACGTTGAAGCCAGCTGCCCATTAGCAGTTGGGCCCCAGCAATCAGAAGCAATGCTAATCCACCTAATGTTACTTCACGAGTTGATTTATTACTAGTTTGTGGCAAAGTATCTTGTTGTGACTTCGTAACTGTCATTTTGTTTACGATTGTTGAATCATTTCCTTTAATTTCAGTATGTGTTCCATCAATGTTATCTGTAATAGAGATTTCATTATCTGACTGATCTGAATTGGAACCTGGGCCCGGGGCTAGTGTTGAATCCGGATCTAGGTTTGGATTTGGATCTGGGTCTGGGTTTGGATCTGGATCTGGGTCTGGCGTTGGGTCTGGATCTGGATCCGGGGTTGGATCTGGGTCTGGCGTTGGATCTGGATCTGGGTCTGGATCCGGGTCTGGGTTTGGATCTGGATCTGGGTCTGGCGTTGGGTTTGGGTCTGGATCTGGCGTTGGGTCTGGATCTGGGTCTGGGTCTGGCGTTGGGTTTGGGTCTGGATCTGGGTCTGGCGTTGGATCTGGGTCTGGCGTTGGATCTGGATCTGGCGTTGGATCTGGATCTGGCGTTGGATCTGGGTCTGGCGTTGGATCCGGATCTGGATCTGGGTCTGGATCCGGGGTTGGATCCGGATCTGGGTCTGGCGTTGGATCTGGATCTGGGTCCGGGTCTGGATCTGGGTTTGGATCCGGGGTTGGATCTGGATCTGGGTCTGGCGTTGGAATTTCAATAAATGAAGGTGGGCCTACTGGATGAATATCCCATCTGTGAGTTTCACCACCAATAATATTAACGATATTAGCAATAATGTTCCCATCAATATTAACATGCGCATTGACGATTGCATTAGGTGCTAAAATACTTCCCATGAAACGACCACTCATGATATCAATTTTCTTTGCATCAGTACCGAAATTCCATAAAACATGGTTTGGAACTTCATGACTTTCCGCATTATTTACAGGACTATTACTTCCATCGTAGTACAAATGAATTTGTGAATTAACTTCAAATAATCCCATGATGCCATCTATAACATTAATTATAATAGTTGGTCCATCAGTTTTACTGGAAAGTCCCTTTATCTTGATTGGTTGAGGCCCTTGTAAATACTTAGCAGGAATATTGACATAAATAACGTTATCGGTTGGCTTTGCATTAGTGACATCAATAACTTGATTATTCATATCACTAAAGTCCATTACCACTCCTTCTGAAGTTGATTGGTCAGAATAGAAGTTAGAAGCATTAATTAATCGCTGAAATACAGCCGCAAAATTAATATATTGTGATCCTGCCGTGTCTTTAAATACTTCCTCAGGTTTTAGATTATCCATCGGTTTGCCATTAACGTATACTTTATCATCAATAATTTCTACATTTATGTCACTGCCGAAAATTACATGGTTAAATTCAGGATTTCGAAACGACCCGCTATTTAACGCTTCTGATAATTGTTGGATGTAATAAATATCACCATTAGTTAAATGAATAGAATCTCCACGAGTTCCAAAATCAACTATTCCATTTAAAGTTCCAACCGCAATATTGCCATTAACATCTGCTCCTAAATTCGCTTCATTAGCAAAAATATGGAACAATGATGCAAGTAATAGAACACTTTTCGCATCTAAATGATTAATGTCAATTCCATACTTATCTTTTAGGGTCTGGTCATTATGGATTATCCCTACTTCTCCAACAGTTGGCTGCTTTAAGGAATCAGCAGTTGTTTTTAATTCTTCTGACTGTTCACTTACTATTCCGGCGTTGGAAGAAACAGGCGAGGCTTCCACCCCTGAAGAAGTATTCGCTTCAGGTTGCGTGGTTGATAATGCTGACGAATTTTGTATTTGATTGGCTGGATTTGCCACCACTTGCGGAGCATTTTCGCTCGAAACTGGTACCGTTTCTGCTGAGCTGCTACTCACTACATCATTGTAGCTAGGTTGCCTCGCGCTTTCATCATTAGTAATGTTGGCGGGCTGGACATTTATTAATTCTACTTGATTTTCTTGCTGTCCCTGATGTACTGTTTCATCGGCCGAAACACTACTCGCGCCCAGGAATGTTAATCCTAACAACACGGATGCCACACCAATACTTAATTTACGTAGGCCGAAGTGTTCCCTTTGAGCCTTAAATTTACGACTCATCATTTGGACATTATTTCTTGATAACATATCATAATCCTCCTGTGATCAAAATAAAAAGTAACGATTGAGTTGCTTTCTATCTATCCGCATTCGTCATAGGGGGAAAACCTATTATTAAGCTTTTAGATATTTGCTGATCATAATATACTATGCGTACATAGATATCTAAATACTATTAAGATAAGAGATAAGTTTTCTTAATGAAATAAAGTTTGCTTTAATAATTTAGACTAAATTTCTTCACAATTTAAATAATCATAAGAAAAGCATGTTGTGATAATGTCATTATCATCACAACATGCTTCTTTTTACTTATGGTAAGGCAGACCATTAATAATAGTAAAGGCCCGGTAAATTTGTTCTGACAACACTAACCGCATCAATTGGTGTGGCAAAGTAAATCGACCAAAGGAAATCTGTGTATCAGCTCGCTTCAGCACTTCTGGGCTAAGTCCTAATGAACCACCAATAACAAAGGTAATATCGCTATGACCATACGTTGCTAATTGATTAATTTCTTTAGCAAATTCTTCTGAGCTTCGTTCCTTACCTTTAATCGCTAATGCGTAAACATACTCACGATCCTTAATTTTAGCAAGAATCCGTTCACCCTCCTTTGCCATGACTTCATCCATTTCAGCCTGACTCAAGGATTCAGGAGCCTTTTCGTCGGGAACTTCAACAATCTTGAATTTACAAAAGCGACTGAGCCGTTTAGCATATTCTGCAATCCCAGCCTTAAAATACTTCTCTTTGAGCTTACCCACACCAATTATTTTGATATTCACTACTAATCCACCACTTTCAACATTTTATCCACAAAGTTTTCCACAGGCAGTCAACTTTATCCACCGATTTCCCGAATGTTCGCTAGTAAAATTTCGGTGAAACCGATTTCTAGTGTTTTACTTATCCACAGTTATCAACAGAAACATGTGTTTGATAGCACATCTATCTATCGTTGATATATCAACGTTTATGATCCATATATTTTAAATTTTTCCACTTATCAACAATTACCCCTCACTCCTGTGGATAACTTTTACACTGGATTCATCCTTGCTATATTAACATTTATTGCTAGTGTTGAAAAATCCCTTTAACTTTCCACAGAGTTTTCCACAGTTATCCCCACCACAATATATAGATTAAAATAACCACGGATCGTGAACTAAATATCACAATCCGTGGTTTTATGAATGATTATTACCATTAAATTCCTAATCATTCGCTTTTTCATCAATTAAGCATACTTATGGGCAATTTTTCCACAAACAGCAGCGACAATCGCTGATAACAAATCATCAATGAACGTATTAACGTGAGTGCCATCAGTATCAAATTTCTGCATAATCCCTGTTTTTACGCGGTCAAAATAACCAAAATTAGTAGTCCCAATCGTTCCGTAAATTGTTGCAATCTGTAGGGCAAGGGTTTCATCCACGCCAAATACCCCTGCGTCGGCTTTAATAATCGAAGATAATGGTTCTTTAATCTTTCCTTCTTCAGTCAAGCGATCCAGCTCAAGCATCACCATAGCGTTGTTCATTAGTTCCCGCTTATGCATTGTATCAACCACTGCTTCTTGACACTCTGCCATCGTCAACTGTGGTTCATACTTAACTTGGGTATCATAAGCTACCTGAGCTAAGTCACTGAGCTCAACACCCCGCTTGTGCAATCGTTGCACTACGAAATTATATGCCTTCGTATCTGGATATTTAAACTTTGGATTATTCATTCTTTTTCCTCCACTTACTTTGTTAAAACAATAAATCGCGTCTAGTTCGCTTAACGAACCGACGCGATAAATTATTACTGCTGATTATCGTCACTTTGTTTATTATTGTTATCACTGTTGGCCGCTGCTGTCTGGGATAGCTTCAGGTTAGCAGTGTGGCGATGACCATCACGATAGTAGGTTACTGATACGGTATCGCCAACTTTATGCTTGTACAGTGCTGATTTCAATGACCCAGTATTTGTAATTTTAACATTATCAAGTTTCGTAATTACATCATACTGTTTTAATCCCGCACTATCAGCTGGTGAACCACCTTGAACCTGCATAATAACTACTCCCCGGTTAACCGAAGAAGGCAGTTTAAGGACTGATTTTTGTTGGTCCGTTGTGACCCGGCTCAAATCAATCATCCCCACACCTAACGCTGGCCGTGAGATCTTACCATCCTTAATTAGTTGGTTAATAATCTTGACGACTTCATTACTTGGAATTGCGAAGCCCATCCCTTCAACTGACGAGCCATCGTTGCTACCAGCGAGCTTCATAGAGTTAATACCAATGACTTGACCAGCTAAATTAATTAAAGGACCACCAGAGTTACCAGAGTTAATCGCTGCATCAGTTTGAATAACTGACGTCATCGTACCATCTGAACTAGCTTTCAGTGTCCGGTTCTTAGCAGAAATAATTCCCTTGGTAACCGTATTAGCATATTCACTACCCATTGGTGAACCGATCGCTAAAACATCTTGACCAGCGGCAATTGAATTGGAATTACCGAACGAGGCAACTGTTGTGACGTTTGCAGCATTGATCTTCAATACTGCTAAATCAGTCGCTGCGTCAGCCCCAACCAGTTCAGCATCTACTCTTCGGCCATTGCTCATGATCACTTGCAGGGCGCTAGATCCCTTAACGACGTGATTATTAGTGACAATATAGGCCGTCTTACCAGACTTCTTATAAATCACTCCAGAACCTTCACTGGCCGTTTGCAGCTTACTAGAGTTCGAACTGTTGTTACCCTGTGCTCCTTCTTGGTCGTCAGCATCACCATTAATCGCACCAAACATCCCCATAATTCCTTGATTGGATGATTGGACTTGTTGCTTATTAATCACAGAAACAACCGCACCCTTGACTGAGTTATATGCCTTGGTTGATTCACCATTTAACTCTGCCTTATTCTTGTGAACTTCTGTCCCGCCTGCTTTGTTAGATCCAGCAGGAACCTTCGTACTGGCAACCTGTTCATGGTGTTGAATTGCGCTACCGATACCTAATGACAGGCCTCCACCAATTAATCCAGCGACGAGTCCGATTCCCGCAACTTTTAACCAAAAGCGGTTTGAGCGTTGTGTTTGTTCTGACATTGATGATCCTCCCGTTTACAAAATTAATTCATTCTTACCATATCGCAAGAATATGAAGAAAGTTTGAACTAGTTGTAGCGATTATTTAACTTTATAGGGTCATTAACTTTGATGGATGATCTGGTTCAGCATCTAATAACTTAAAGTCATGATTGACACCGAAATCATGCTCCTTCATCAAACTAGCTACTGTTAGGTGGGCCAATGACCGCATATTATTATGCTGACTGCGGTGTCCTAAGAAGATCCGTTTAGTTCGCCGCCCCAACACATCCATCAATGCATCTGCGCCTTCCTCATTCGAAAGGTGGCCTGTGTCGCTAAGGATTCGTTGCTTCAATGGCCATGAGTAGGGACCCATCCGCAGCATTTCAGTATCATGGTTACATTCCATCAGGTATGCATCTGCATCACGAATAGTACCTTCGACGCGGTCTGATACGTAACCTGTATCGGTGAGAATGCAGAAAGTTTTGTTGTTATGGTGGACCTGATAAAACTGCGGCTCGGCTGCATCATGGGATACCGAAAAGCTTTCAACATCCATATCACCAAGGTCCTTAACGCTATTTGGTGCAATAATGTGCTTCTGCTCCAATGGAATCTTGCCAATCTTATTTGCCATCGCATCCCATGTTCCTTGGTTAGCATAAACATCCATCCCGTAGCGGCGTGCTAACACACCAACACCATGACTATGATCGGAGTGTTCGTGAGTAACGAAAATCGCGTCCACATCATCTAATGAACGATGAATCTGGGCCATTAATCCCGCAATTCTTTTACCACTTAAGCCGGCATCAATTAAAATGTGGTGTTCTTTTGTCTCCAGATAGGTAACGTTGCCTGTGCTCCCACTGGCTAAAATGCTATAACGTAACGGATCTGTTTCTTCCACATCACAACACTCCTTACTTACCGATTTAATGAATCAGTATTAATACTGGTCTGTTGGTTATTCTTCAAGATTGTACTGTTAAAGGCATTAATCGCAATCTGTTCGACCTCGCCTGAGTTTTTCGTTTTCATTTGAACTGTCCACGTTGGAATATACACGTTCTTGTTATCCGTATTGGTCGTCATTAGACGAGAATAACCAAGTTGACACCAGCGGATACGAGAATTATTAGGAATTTGATTGTGCTTGTATAACCAGGTTACAGCCTTCTTTTGACTGATTAGGGGCGTATCTGGACGCAGGACAGTTGCATCTTCCAAATAAGTTTGGTTATAGCCAGTAACTTCCCCCGAATTATTCATGTGGAACTTAATCTGACCATCGCCATTCATAAGAGGCCGTCCTTCAATTACCTGTGAGTAAACTACTGTCTGGCCCTTCGATAAGGCAGGATTATAACGATAATGACTGCCAAAAGCAACTTGGTGGCTGTTTTTAATTAATTGGTTCAAACGTTCTTCTGGTGCTTGGGGATCAACCCGAATAGAACGGTCAAATTCACTAGAAAGTGTATAGCCATTAAAATGTTGATCCTGATTTCTTAATCGCGACGTGGCCGAGTCTAACTGACCATCGCTAGCTGATCGTTTACCAGAAATGTAAAAACCGGTATGGACTCTACTACTGAGTTTATTAAAGGTAATTGAGTCATTACGCATTTCCTTCATGATTACTTCGGAATTATCACCAATATTATTAGCGATAATAAACCGATTTTCGACTAATAAGGAACCAGCAATAATTACATCAAACAGTAGGAAAGCAAAGAAGAAGATCCATTGAATTCGTTTAAAATTCATTGTTTATTTCCCCCTTACTTTTCCAATTTCTGATAATTAATCCAACTACCATTGTACTTAACAAAGTAGGTTGGTGTTAACCGGACAACCTTACTCGTTGAGTCGCTGCGCCAGAGGTAACCGACCCTAATATCAGAAATATCCTTAAGTTTATTATTTTCCCGTAATTCATTAAAGACCGTTGTTGTGGACGGTATTTTTTCTGCCTGGCGGTCGATTGGCAGTGGAACTTGGATATTGTAAAGGCTCATCCATAACTGCAGCTTACCATCATTAGCTGCCTTAACCTTGATTGCACCATAACTATCATGGTTGTAAATCGGGAAGCCCTCAACATAGCTTCGGTAGCTAATCATCCGTTGGTGCTGACTAATCCCATCATAGCGTAAATTATTTAACGGAATGCCTGTCCGCGCAATTAGCCGGTAGAAATAGCTATACAGCTCACTGCTTGCCGGGACATCTTGTTTACTCAAGAAATTACGGTAATGAATTTCTCCATTCCAGTGGTCATAAAAGACCCGCTTATCATCACCATCACGATACGTTGTTATATGACCATTATGGTTAGTATTAACAGTGGACCGCTTATTGCTTGATATCAAGTTTTGACTTAAGGTGTCAGCATTCTGCGCCGTGACCTGGTAGCCAAATACTGGCAATGAGAATGAATGCGGATAAAGCAGTAGTGTTTTTCCATTGATAATCTTGTGTTCAACAGCTACTTTGTCAATTGAATGTGTGTTACCGATAAACGGCTTAAGGTATTTATCGGTATTGCCACGACCAATCCGTACCCGGTAAACCCGGTAACCTTGATCGCACAGTAAGTAAATACTCCGTGGATGATTAAGGTGGATCAAGATATGATCCACCTGCTTAATCCGACTAGTGTCAATTGTCTGGGCAAAAGTCTCATTAAAAATCGTGGCGGGTACCGGGTCAGAATATGACAACATGAGAGAATCTGGCTGGCGCAGGTAGCTTAAATAAACATCGCTGTTATTATTCTTAACAAGGACACTCCATCCCAACTGCCAATGCTTGATCTGCCGTTGGGCTTGTCGAACCAGATTAACTCGTGAACTATAGAGAAGATTTTGGTCTTGACCACTGCTATTTTTAACAACTTGTGTTGGCAAGTACAAGTCGCCAATCGATTGAGCACTAGTATTTTGATTTCCACTACTAGTGTCACGAGGGTGGTCATACTGAAAGGGATTTGTCCAAATAATTCCTGATAAGATCAGACTAATGATCACGACGGTCGCTAATGCTATATCGAGCCATTTAATCTTTATCCTTTTGGTCATCCCATTCATCTCCCTCTTCGTATGGAACATAAGGTAATGAAATGTAGAAGGTGGAACCTTTGCCTTCAACACTGTCGACCCAAATTTGGCCGCCGAGCATGTTGACAACTTCCTTCGAAATAGCTAATCCTAAGCCGGTACCACCTTGTTTCCGACTACGAGCTTTATCCACTCGGAAGAACCGATCAAAGATGTGTCCCAGGTCTTTCCGTGGAATCCCTAACCCTTGGTCAGAAATACTCAAAATCACGTGATTATGGGTTTCTAATAGCCGCGCGGTAATTACCCCACCATCAGGCGAATACTTAATCGCGTTATTCATAATGTTATCAACGACTTGGGTAAATTTATCGGTATCAATTTCTACCCACAGATCTTTTTTAGTAAAGAATCGCTCAATAGTGTACTTCTTACTCTTGGGATCTTCTTCTTTTTTAATGATCATGTCGAAGCGATCCAAGATGTAATTGAAAAGCTCGTTAATATTAACGTATTCCAAGTTTAACTTAGTCGTTCCAGCATCCATCCGTGACAGACTTAACAGGTCATTAATCATCCGGATCATGCGTTCCGTTTCATCCTGGACAACTTTCAGGAACTGCGGCGCAATTTCTTTATCTTGCCAAGCCCCATCGCTTAAGGCTTCAACATAACTCTTAACACTTGTTAATGGTGTCCGTAGTTCGTGAGAAACGTTGGAAACAAATTGTTTCCGTTCGCGTTCCTCTTTTTGCTGACTCGTAACGTCGTGAAGGACACATACTAAACCATTGATAAAGCCAGATTCTCGCTGAATTGGGGAGAAGTATGCGTTCAAAATCATGTTGCTTCCCGTGTTGGACATATCCAGCAAAATTTCTTTCTGGTCAGAATCAATCAATTGACGAACCGTGTAATCATGCCGGATGTCTAAGACGTCAATAATGGACTTACCAATCAATTCGTCTTCATGATCGACTCCTAGCAGTTGCAGTGCCATATTATTAACAATTGTGACATTTCCGCGCCGATCAGTGGCTAACACCCCATCCGACATGTGGGAAAGGACACTATCCAACCGCCGTCGTTCAGATTCACTTGATTCCTGAGCTTCTTCAACCCGTACAGATAAGTTATTGATAGCGCCTGCCAATTGCCCTAGTTCATCATTACCCAAGACTCGTACTTGTCCTGAGAAGTCTCCACGAGCTATTCGTAACGTTTGCTTCCGGACTTCTTCAATTGGCCGCGTAATTTCCCGGGAAATAATAACTGCCAATAGCAGCCCAATCACAATTGTAATTAGCGCCGCCGACAGGTAAATCAACGTAATGTTATTAATGTTTGTGTAGACATCTTCCAAACTAGCCCGCAGGTAAACTGCCCCAACAACGTTATTGTTATTGTTATCGACTAATGGAATCATATTTACGTAGTACCGCGTATGGTTAGAGCGGTCATAGATATTCTCCGTGTGCGATCGGTTGTTGACCAGCGTCTGTTTTAGTGTCTGGTCGGTCGTCTTTTGACCAATAATATCCCGATTGCTGTAACTACTGGTTCCACGGACAACACCTTGACTATCGACAACCCGAATCTCCGAAATGTTATTGTTATTGACTTCGGCCAAGATTTGCTTGATTTCTTTATTCGCTTTTTTGTGGTTAGAACGAACCAATTGCTCACTCAAAGAATTGTCGACGTATGATGGCAATTCAATGGTTTGCTTAAAAGTATTCAAGTTTTGATGTTCCAATTGACGCACAAAAACCGCCCCAACGCATTCCAACGTTAACATGAGCATTAACGCGAAAACGAGGGCGATTTTAAACTGAATCGATTGATAGAATTTTAACTTACTATTCACAACCGTGGTGCCTCTAATTTTGATCAGGATTTGCTAGGTAGTAACCGACTCCACGACGAGTGACCAGCCATTGTGGATGACTAGGATTATCCTCAATTTTCTCCCGTAACCGCCGAACAGTCACATCGACAGTCCGCACATCACCAAAATAATCGTAACCCCAAACAGTTTGTAAGAGATGTTCACGATTAATAACTTGGCCAATATGCTCAGCTAAGTAGTGGAGTAGTTCAAACTCACGATGAGTCAAATTGATGTTTTCACCCCGTTTAGTAACGGTATATGCTTCGGGGTGAATTGTTAAGTCACCAACTTGAATATCCGTATTATGTTCTTCTTCAGCTGGTGCTGCTGTAGCTGCTTGCCGCCGTAAGTTAGCCTTAACCCGAGCAACTAATTCCCGGTTAGAGAATGGCTTAGTTACGTAATCATCAGCCCCCAGTTCCAGTCCGAGGACCTTATCGAGTTCGGAGTCCTTAGCGGTTACCATAATGATTGGTGTCGTATGCTTAGCACGAACCCGCTTAGCAACTTCTAAGCCATCAATTTTTGGCAACATGAGGTCAAGAATAATTAAATCGGGTTTTTCCGATTCAACTTTTTCAAGAGCTTCTTCTCCATCAAAAGCTACAACTACATCGTAGCCTTCTTTTTTTAAATTAAACTTGATGATATCAGAAATTGGTTTTTCATCATCAACAACTAAAATTTTCTTAGCCATAACAAATATTCCCCTCCAAACGGGTATCATTGACTAATTACTTATTACTCAATATACTGCCATATATTATAGCACACCATCGTCAACGGGCTAATTTGCCGGTTTTTTGAAATTTATTATTGACATCACTCATGACAAATGATAAATTAATAATGTTCTGATTGAACAAATGGGCAGTTAGCTCAGCTGGCAGAGCAACGGACTCTTAATCCGTGGGTCCAGGGTTCGATCCCCTGACTGCCCATCAGAGGTTTACAGAGATTGAGATTTATTCCTCAATCTCTTTTTTTATCTCAAAAATAAGAGTTCAGTTGAAAAATGGCGACAAAGCAGTGATCGTTTCATCGCTTGATATACATTAGCCTAATTTAGTTTTTCAAGAGATTGAAGTTAATTCTTCAGTCTCTTTTTCATATTTTCCTTGCAAATTACGCGGCGTCATTTTGTACAATTAAAAATACAAAAGAGGTGTTTTGTATGTATTCAAGCGGTCAGCTAGCTAAGCAATGTCATGTCTCTGTTCGCACAGTTCAATATTACGATCGGCAAGGACTTCTTCATGCAACTAGAACGGCTCATAATCACCGCCAATATCAGCAAGCAGATTTACTCCGCTTACAACAAATAATTACTTACCGCCAACTTGGCTTTTCCATTAAAGACATCAAAGAACTGCTGGATAGTCAGGATAATATCCCCGTCTTACAAGCCTTGATTAAAAAGCAGCAACAAGTAACTCGGCAAATCTTACAGCAATCTCAACTACAAATCGAAAACCTTTCTTTTATGGAAAAGCACTTAGATCATTTTGGTGTTTTACCCCAACATTGGGATCAAAACTTGAACTTTAATCTCCAACAAAGCCACAAGTTACATCGTTTCCGCTCTAAAATGCTGATCAGGGGAGCCGTTGTTGACTTGTTATTATGGGGTAGTCTTGCGGTTGTGGTTTGGCAAGGCGTTTCCATTAGCTGGTTTATTGTTGGCTTAGTTATTTCACTACTGCTTTGCTTAGAAATCACCTGGGCTTACTATCATCACGCCCGTTACCTTTGTCCCCATTGTCAGTCTATATTTGTGCCGCATTTCAAACAATGGTTTTGGGCTGCTCATACTCCAAATACACGTAAACTCAAGTGTCCTGAGTGCCATCAGAAGAGTTTCTGTATCGAAGAATACCGATAAACTACAAAGACTGAAGAATAAGTTCTTAAAGCTTACTCTTCAGCCTTTGTAATTATTCTTGACGATCTTCCCATAACTTACGTAACATTGCGTACCGGAGATCTCCTACTTGGGTTACCTGATAATCAGCAGAACTAATTTGTTTACTGTCACCAACACCAACTGATAAGATATTGGCATCCTTCATCAATTGAATCTCATGTTGACTGGTACCAATTCCAATACAGTCTGCAGGTTCAATTGATAATTCTTCACATGCCTTTAAATATAGGTTATCAGTGTGGTTGTCATCAACGACAACGTTAAAGTAATCATCGAGGTTAACCTTTTCTAGAATATCATGAGCATAGCCGTCGGTATCATTAACGGCTAGGTCCACATAATGATCATAGAAGTTGATGATCAAGCGTTTAGCATTCGGCAATAATTGGTCATCGGTAATCCCATCAATTGCCTTTCCATACATCTCATATTGTTCTTTTAGCAGAGCCTCTTCATCAGCATCCGTTTGCTTGAAGTGTTGTAATACGACTTGTAGTGCCTGCTGCCTGCTCAGTCCTGCTAGGCTTTGCGCCATCTTCCCCGGAAGCCCCATTCCAAACTCATACATGGCTAGTTCACGCCATGCTTGAAATTGAAGTTCATCAGTATTCAAAATAATATGGTTTAAACTTAAGACTGCGCCTTTCATGTTCTCATCCCTTTATCACTAATATTGCTAACATCTACTCTACCGGGGATCAGCCGAATATTCAATTAATTCTTGTCCCAGAATTTATCATTATTATTTAAATTAACCCTTGCAAAGATCACTAAAGCTTGCTAAGATAGTATCTGTTGTCAAGATATGGGCAGTTAGCTCAGCTGGCAGAGCAACGGACTCTTAATCCGTGGGTCCAGGGTTCGATCCCCTGACTGCCCATCATATCTTTAGCAGGTCATTGATGACCTGCTTTTTTATTTCCAAGGGAATATAGTAAAACGGTCAAGTGACGGCTAACACGTTACTTGACCGTTTTTCATTTATTAATACCGGATTGTCTTTGACTGATTGAACTTTACAATGATAAATACTGCAATCAGGACAACCATTACAGAAAAGGCACAAACCACAAACAAAATCCGGTAACTGGCTAGTTCAATTACAATCCCACCGAAAAGGGGCCCGATTGCTTTCCCAATCGACGAAAAAGCATTCAGTATCCCTTGATATTTTCCTTTTACTTCGACTGGCGATAGCTCATTAACAATCGCCGGCATTGTTGGAAATGCCGTTGCTTCACCGATCGTCAAAACGACCATCGCAAGGACATACCATAGATATGACTTGGCAAATAGTAAAATCACAAATGATAAGGCAACGGTAAAGATCCCCAAGAAGACTTGGCGATATAAGTTTGAATGGTAGCGATTGATCCAGGTAATAATCAACTGAATAATTACGATCAATACTCCGTTAAGCGTCCAGAGGAGACTATATTTCGTCATGGAGATACCTTGATCAGTCATAAAGACAGATAGGTTACTGGACCACTGCTCATACATTGTCCAGATGACCGCGAGACTAACGAAGAATGCCCACGAGATCATCAGGTTACTTAATGGTAACTTAATTTTCGCCTTAGTATCCACCTGGTGACCACGATTAGAAATTTGTTCACTACCATTATCATCACTCTTAAAGAAAATAAAAACAACGGTGCTAAAAAGGATATACAAGACAGTTGTGATGGAGAACATTGGTGAGATATTGCCATGAGCATACTGGTAAAGTGGGCCAACAATCGTTGTTCCAATCACCATCCCCAAGTTATTCGCAAAGTATAGCATATTGAAGACATACCGTCCATCGCGACCAGATTGCGTGCCGTATGAGTTCACCATGGTAATGATCCAGCCATTCAAGAACCCAATAACGGTCAGCAGGATACCGTAAACTGGCCACCCGTTGAAGGCAATTAATAATCCCATCACAATAGTTGCTGTTACTGTGCCGCCAAGCATGAGGCGACGGGGATCCTTCTTATCGAAGAGTAAACCGGCAATATAGGACCCAATCACGTTGGCCCCAGAATACAGCAAGAGGACAATCCCCGAAACCGTTAATGATTCATGTAACTGTTGATGCATATAAATAGTCGTTAATGGCCATACAAAACTATTACCTATGCTCCCTAAAAACATGCCGAGCAGCAACCACCGCAATTGAATTCCTTGACGATTCATCTTTCCGCCTCCTCATTTACTAAAACCTAAAAAACATACAAAAGGGCCTCTCGCTCGATCTCTCGTAAGATGCCCTCATGCCATTAATTATTATCTTCTGGAATATAAGAAACCGAAGCAAACTTGTTATAGGACTTAGCAAATAGCAGCTTTACTGTCCCCCGTGGACCGCTACGGTTCTTTTCAATGATGACTTCAACTTCACTAACGTTTGAGCCATCATCGTCTTGTTGTTGGTTATTATCCTCCTGGTCGTCATCCTCATCGTGTTCATAATAATCATCACGATAAAGGAACGATACAATATCCGCATCCTGTTCAATTGAACCAGATTCACGAATATCAGATAGAACTGGCCGTTTGTCTTGCCGCTGTTCAACTCCCCGTGAGAGCTGTGATAAGGCAATGACTGGTACTTCCAGTTCCTTAGCAAGTTTCTTTAGTTGCCGCGAAATTTCAGAAACTTCTTGTTGCCGGTTATCAGGGTTAGTTCCTTCAATAAGCTGCAAGTAATCGATAACGATTAATCCTAAATTACCCTTTTCTTTTGCTAACCGCCGACAACGAGCACGAATTTCGGCCACTTTGATTCCGGCCGTATCATCAATGTAAATGTTAGCCTTGGAAAGCGAACCAGTCGCGACAAACAGACTATTCCACTCATCCTGAGTTAATTGTCCAGTCCGCAGGTGGTTAGCGTTGATATTGCCTTCTGCACAAATCATCCGGTTAACCAGTGATTCGGCGCCCATTTCCAAACTGAAAATAGCCACTGTCGTGTCAGAACTAGTCGCCACGTTTTGAGCAATATTCAGGGCAAATGCGGTTTTCCCAACAGCTGGCCGGGCCGCAATAATTACCAATTCATCCTTATGCAAACCAGTGGTCATTTCGTCCAGCTGTGCATAACCAGTCGATAGTCCCGTCACTTCACTATCATTTTGGGATAGCTGGTTAACATGACTCAGTGATTGCTCCAGGACGTCCTTAATGTTCTGAAAACCGTTTTGGACATTATCCTGGGATACAGACATAATCTGCTGCTCAGAACTGTCGAGAAGGTCACTGATACTATCATCATCCGCATAACTCTTATTGATGATCTTTGTAGCTGTATTAATCAGTCGCCGACGAATAGCCTTATCGTGAACGATCTTCGAATAGTAAACAACATTCGCAGCTGTTGGTACCGCGGAGGCCAGTTCGGCAATGTAGGCAACCCCACCGATGTTTTCTGTTTGATTGTCCTTATCAAGAGCACTCTTCATCGTCAGAGGATCAATCGGTTGGTCCTCATCATTTAGGTCAATCATTTTCTGAAAAATGATTTGATGAGCTTTCCGATAAAAATCATGCGGTTGTAAGTACTCCATTGCATCAGCCAATGCGTTCTTACTCAAAAAGGCTGCCCCTAAGACCGCCTTTTCTGCATCCAGATCGCGTGGCTCTTCCTGCACTGGTGCATTATCCATAACGATACCGCTCCTTCAACTGAATCGTTAATTACTTTTCTGCAATATGAACCCGAATTTCAGCCGTTACTTGTGGATGTAATTTAATTGGAACATTCACGTAACCTAAAGCCTTAATTGGTGCTGCTAATTCAATCTTCCGTTTATCGATCTTAACATCATACTGCTTTTTTAATGCCGTGGCAATTTGTTTCGTTGAAATCGAGCCAAACATCCGGCCATCAGTGCCCGCTTTACCACTTAATTCAACAACTGTCTTGTCATCTTCCAAGATGCCCTTCAGCTTCTTGGCTTCTGCTAATTCCTCAGCAGCATGCTTTTCTTCGGCCCGTTGTTGACCTTTTAATTGACTCATTGCGGCCTTGGTTGCTTGCTTAGCCAATCCACGCTTAATAAGGAAGTTTTGGGCGTAACCATCGGGAACTTCCTTAACTTGACCGCGCTTACCGCGACCACGAACATCTTGAATAAAAATAACTTTCATCCTAGTCACTCCTCACTTTTATCTTTACTACTATCTTCCTCTGTTTTCTTCAATAGGTCAATCAGAGAATCCTGAACTTCTTGAATCGTCTGTCCCTCAATCTGAGTGGCCGCATTTGCAAGGTGACCACCGCCACCCATTTGTTCCATAATCAATTGAACATTGAAGTCACCCATTGATCGTGCAGAAATGCAAGTCATCCCATCAGCTCGCTTAGTGATAACGAATGAGGCATCGACCCCACTAACCTGAAGCAGCATATCAGCTGCCTGAGCGGCCGTAACAGAATCGTAAGTCTGATCTTCTTCACCGGCCACAATGGCAATTGCGTTTTCAATTTTGGCACGAGAAATCAAGTGGTTCCGCTGCATAAAGCTGTGTGGATTTTCCTTCATAAAGGACTGAATCATCATCCCATCAGCTCCAGCAGAACGCAAGTAACTAGCGGCATCAAAGGTCCGGGTCCCTGCACTCTTCGTAAATGATTTGGTATCAATCTGAATTCCCGTTAACATCGCTGTGGCTTCGAGTTTATTCAGTCCAGCTCCCTCACGCGGCTGATATTCAAACATTTCCGTAATCAGCTCACAAGTTGAAGAAGCGTATGGCTCAATGTAAACCAAAAGCGGATTTTCAGGGAACTCTTCACTCCGCCGATGGTGGTCAATGATAACCAGTCGGTTCTGAAGGCGATCATAAAGCTCAGGAGCGATGGTAATACTCTTCTTAGAGTGATCAACCATTACCAGCAAACTACTGTCTGTTGCCTTCTCAAGCGCCTCTGCAGGCGAGATAATATGATCCTTGATTGTTTGATAATTGTCAATTTGGTGCATCAATCGCTGAATATCGGAATGGGTTTGTTCATTATCAACAACAATCCAGCACTCCTTATCATTCATTTCAGCAATCCGCCGAATACCTAGACAGGCACCTAGTGAATCCATATCCGGTTTATCATGCCCCATCACAAATAGCTGATCTGCTTGAACCATTAATTCTTGAAGGGCCTGACTGATCATCCGTGCACGAACACGGGTCCGCTTTTCCATTGGATTGGTTTTACCACCGTAGAAACGAGTAGCTGAGTTCGTCGATCGGACAACAACTTGGTCTCCACCACGGCCCAGGGCCAGGTCAAGATTGTTTTGTGCCATGTCTGCCAGTTTAATCAAATCACTCTCACCATAAGCAATCCCCACACTTAAAGTAACCGGGGAATTTTGCTTCGAAGTGCTTTCTCGGATTGTATCCAAGATCTTAAACTTCTTCTTCTCTAGTTCGTTAAGTGATTCCTGATGACCAATAATCAGGTAATTATCATCATCAATAATCTTCATCAGCAAGTGGTTATTGGCAGCCCACTCACTAATCTCGGAAGTAACGTAATTATGCAGGTTGGAGACATCGCTATCACTCATCCCCTGAGTCAATTCAACATAGTTATCTAAGTAAATATTTCCCAGGAAAATTTGTTGTTGCTGGTAACGTTGACTCATTCGCTCATACTCAGTCACATCCATCAAATAGATGGCATGGTGGTACTTCTGGACCAGAAACTCAAATTGGCGATCGTGCCAATTAACCACCGTTGGCTTTGTATCATTAATGTGTTCGTCCACCAAGTCGGCCAGGTCCTGGTCAACATCGCCCAGTTTCTTACCAACAATAATTTCAAGATTGAAGTAGCGGGCCATGAACGGGTTAATCCATTCAACCTCATTCCGTTGGTTGAGCATGATCATACCCAGTGGCATTTCCAATAGGGCCTCTTGTTGCCCCTGCTGTACTTGATAAGTCAAATCGACTAGGTACTCGTGAGCATCAATAACGAGTGCGCGTAACCGGTGAGCGCTCAACAATCCACCAATGATTGCTAATACCAATACAAGGATTCCCACTATTAAATTAAGGTTGAAAGCTAAAACTAAGCTAATCACTGTTAATATTAGTAAATAACAAAGGTTCCAGCGCACAGCTGGATGTTTAACTAAGTCTTGCCAATATTCTCGACTGAAAATCTTATGCATCCTTAATCCTCCCGGAGACTAACGATAATCCCCCGCTGTGTAATTTTCTAAATCATTAGGCAGTGCAAACTATTATTCTCCCCACGTAAATAGTTGGCTGGACAAAATCGTCCATTCTTCGTTGCCTACTCCCGTAGTTAATCAAGTACTATCATATCATAAACTACTACCAAATTTGCCATGGATCGATCACTGCCGCTCTTTTTGAAAGCATAAATTAAAGCATAACAAAAGGCACTGCAACAAACTAGGTTGCAGTGCCTTTAACAGATTAATCTTCAGCAACGAATGGCAGAAGACCCATAATCCGTGCACGCTTGATAGCGATAGTTAACTTACGTTGGTTCTTGGCGCTAGTACCAGTAACCCGACGTGGTAAAATCTTACCTCGTTCAGAAATAAACCGACGTAATAAATCAGTGTCTTTGTAATCGATGTAGTCAATGTGGTTTGCGGCGATGAAGTCGATCTTACGACGACGACGGCCGCCACGACGTTGTTGTGCCATGAAATTACCCTCCTATCTGGCTTAAATTTTTAGAATGGTAATTCGTCATCGGAAAGGTCAATAGATTGACCTCCGTCATCCCCACTATCAGGTGGGAATGGATTATTATTGGCTTGCCCTTGGTTGTTATTGTTACCACCAAAGCCGCCTTGATTAGCAGACGAATTAGCCTGAGGAGCATTATTTCCTGATTGTGGCTGATTGTTGAACTGTGGTTGCTGACCCTGACCACCAAATGATTGTTGGTTGCCACCATATTGTTGGCCGCCTTGGTTATTACCACCTTGACGAGGTTCAAGCAACGCAAAGTTATCAACAACAACTTCAGTAACGTATACCCGATTACCTTGTTGGTTTTCGTAATTCCGGGTTTGGATCCGGCCTTCAATTCCAACAAGAGAACCCTTATGCGTAAAGTTACTGAAGTTTTCAGCAGATTTCCGCCAAATGACGCAATTGATAAAATCAGCGTCCCGGTCACCATTTTGGTTCCGGAATTGACGATCAACGGCTAAAGTGAATGAAACAACAGCCGTACCGCTGGTTGTGTACCGCAACTCAGGATCTCTAGTTAAGCGTCCAGTTAAGACTGCACGATTAAGCATAGATGTATCTCCTCTCTTTTTGTTGACGATTGATTAAGCTTAGCGCTTAACGATCATGTGACGCAGGATATCGTCGCTGAACTTAGCCAAACGATCGAATTCGTTTAAGGCTTCGTCAGAATCGGTAGTCAAGTTTACCACGTGATAAGTACCTTCAGTGTACTTGTCAATTGGGTAAGCAAACCGACGAGTTGACCAATCCTTGGAATCAGCGATAGTTGCACCATTGTCCGTCAGAACCTTGTCGAACCGGTCAACCAGTTCGCTCTTTGCTGATTCTTCGATGTCAGGACGAATGATGTAAGTAATTTCATATTTACGTGTTTCCATGAATGTTACACCTCCTTATGGACTCTGGCTCTTCTCTCTTTTGAGAAGAACAAGGAGAGTAGACGTCTGTACGTATACTCACAGAGATAAAATATACCACAGACCTTTGGTAAAAACAAGGAACAGATAACAAGAAATCCTGAATTTGCGGTCTAACTTATATAGACGTAAAATTCAGGATTTTGCACTAATTATTTAGTTTTTTGATTCAGTATCAGCTGGTTGTTCACTAGTTGCTTGATCCGCATCTTTTTCTGATTCAGTTGAATCATCAGAGTCGTCTTCTTTGGCGACCTTAGCAATCGTTGCCACTGTTGTTCCCTTGTCCATCTTAATTAAATGAACACCAAGGGCCGAACGACCAGTTTGCGAAACACTTTCAATGCCGAAACGAATAATGACACCCTTGTCAGTAACCAGCATAATATCTTCATCACCTTGGACGGTTGTTAACCCAGCCAGTGGACCATTCTTCTTAGTCACATTGACGGTCTTAACACCCATTCCGCCACGACCCTTGATTGGGTATTCACTAGCAGGGGTTTGCTTACCGTAGCCTAACTCACTGATGACCAGCACATTACTGTCGTCGTTCAGTGGTGCCGCACCGATTACGTAGTCATTATCACGAAGACGAATTCCTCGAACACCGGCAGCAGCCCGGCCCATTGACCGCACAAGTGATGAATCGAAGCTCAAAGCATACCCATTATGAGTCCCAATGATCATGTTTTGGTGATCCTTGATAATTGCCACATGGATTAATTCATCATTATCGTGAAGGTTAATTGCCTTCAGACCATTGCTCCGGATATTTTGGAATTCACTGACTGGCGTCCGCTTGACAGTTCCCTGTTTAGTAACGAAGAACAGGTACTTATCATCGTTATCGGCCTTATGAGAAACGTTAATAACGGCATTGATCTTTTCATTGCTATCAATTCCTAAGAGGTTAATAATTGGAATTCCTTGCGCTGAACGACCATATTCAGGAATCTCATATCCCTTCATCGAGTAAACCTTCCCGGAATTGGTGAAGAAGAGCATCAAGTCATGCGTATCACTGGAAATCAGGTGCTCAATAAAGTCATCTTTGTGAACACCCATCCCCTTAACACCACGACCCCCACGGTGCTGAGACTTAAATTCGTCAACTGGCAGCCGCTTAATGTAGCCGTTATGGGTCAAAGTAACAATAATGTCTTCTTCTTCGATCAGATCTTCATCTTCAATGTTAGTAATATCACCAACTTGAAGTTCTGTCCGCCGCTTATCACCAAACTTCTTTTGGATTTCAAGCAATTCGTTATAAATAATCTCTTGAATCCGTTCTTGGTGGGCCAAGATGTCCTTATAATCAGCAATTGCTTCGGTCAGC
Organism: Limosilactobacillus frumenti DSM 13145; assembly: GCF_001436045.1. GTDB lineage: Bacteria > Bacillota > Bacilli > Lactobacillales > Lactobacillaceae > Limosilactobacillus > Limosilactobacillus frumenti. The sequence continues at coordinate 172,119 of NZ_AZER01000014.1, read as the reverse complement.
TTCTTATATTCGGCTTCGATCTTTTCCCGTTCCAAACCGGTTAACCGAACTAGCCGCATATCAAGGATTGCTTGTGCTTGCCGGTCAGACAAACCATAGTTATCCATCAATTGCTTCTTAGCGACTTCACTGGTTTGTGAATTTCGGATGATATTAATAATTTCATCAATGTGGTCAAGGGCAATCCGCAGACCTTCAACAATATGAGCCCGCTTTTGGGCTTTCTTCAGATCGAATTCTGTCCGCCGTCGAACAACATTCTCTTGGTGTTCCAGGTAATACTGAAGAATTTCTTTCAAGCTTAGAATCTTAGGAGCGCCATTAACGATCGCCAGCATATTGAAGTTGAAGGTGGTCTGCATCAGCGTCATCTTGTACAGGTTGTTCAAAATGACTTCTGCACTAGCATCACGCCGCACATCAATCACAATCCGCATCCCATCACGGTCAGTTTCATCGTTAACGTCGATGATTCCTTCAATTTCCTTGTTCCGCGCTAATTCAGCAATTCGTTCAATTAACTTGGCCTTGTTGACCATGTATGGAATTTCGTGAACGATAATTTGTTGCTTACCGTTCTTCTTTTCCTCAATATCAACCTTGGCCCGCACAATGATGGTTCCTCGACCAGTTTCATATGCTTTCCGAATACCAGATTTGCCCATTACAACCCCACCTGTTGGGAAGTCAGGGCCTGGTAAGACCTTCATCAAGTCTTCCGTTGTAGCGTCGGGGTTCTTCATCAACACATGGAGAGCAGAGATAACTTCACCCAGGTTGTGAGTTGGAATGTTAGTTGCCATCCCAACCGCAATTCCTGAAGCCCCGTTTACCAAAAGATTAGGGAAACGAGCTGGCAAAACAGTTGGTTCCTTTTCGGTCCCATCATAGTTATCTTGAAAATCAACGGTATCTTTGTTGATATCACGAAGCATTTCCACGGCAATTTTGCTCATCCGTGCTTCGGTGTACCGCATAGCGGCAGCACTATCACCATCAACAGAACCAAAGTTACCGTGACCATCAACCAGCATATACCGGTATGAGAAGTCTTGAGCCATCCGCACAAGCCCTTCGTAAATTGATGAGTCACCATGAGGGTGGAACTTCCCCATAACATCCCCAACAATACGGGCAGATTTCTTATATGGCTTATCAGGAGTAACCCCTAATTCGTTCATCCCATAAAGAATCCGCCGCTGAACTGGTTTTAGGCCATCCCGAACGTCAGGAAGCGCACGTGAAACAATAACACTCATGGCATAGTCCAAGAATGAATTTTTCATTTGGCTTGTCAGATTGACGTCGGTAATTCGATTTGGCATATCATTATCAGCCACGTCGTTGTTCCTCCTTTGTGTTTGAGTGCGTCACTCCAAAGAGTTTCCGGTAAGCTAACGATTTCTCCAACGAACGGCGACTTGTCGTCGGAGGAGGAGGTCGTTAGCTATAGGAAACTCGAGTGACGCACGTTATGACTATGTAAGTTTAAAGTTCTAATTTTATATTGCCAAGCTATGCTCGCCGGAAGCTTGCTAGTGCTAACCCTCTCCTTCCTAGACGCATAGCGCCTTCGTCAGGAGAGAATGTTAGCCTTCCGCAAGCTTTGGATCCGGCTCGCACACTACAAATCCAAATTCTCCACAAACTTAGCATTATCCTCAATAAATTGCCGCCGTGGCGTTACCTTATTCCCCATCAACATTGGGAAAATCTTATCGGCTTCTGCAGCATCATCCAGGTTAACCCGCAATAAGTGGCGTTTTTCAGGATCCATTGTTGTTTCCCATAACTGTTCAGCATCCATTTCACCAAGACCCTTATACCGTTGGATAACAGGTTTAGGACTTGGCTGCAGGGAGTTCACAACCCGATCTAATTCTTCATCAGACTCAATGTACTTAACGAACTTACCCTGCCGAACTTGGTACAGAGGTGGCTGGGCAATGTAAACATATCCATGAGTAATCATTGGCTTCATGAACCGGTAGAAGAGTGTCAGCAACAGGGTCCGAATGTGTGCCCCATCGACATCGGCATCGGTCATGATAATCAGTTTGTGGTAGTTAGCCTTGGTAATATCAAAATCATCACCAAAGCCGGTTCCTAGAGCCGTAAATAAGGACCGAATTTCATCGTTCGCCAATACCCGGTCCAGCGTAGCCTTTTCAACGTTCAAAATCTTACCCCGAATTGGGAGAATTGCTTGGGTCAACCGTGAACGTCCTTGCTTAGCAGAACCACCGGCTGAGTCCCCTTCGACGATGAACAATTCTGAGATGTTTGGATCTTTACTGGTATTATCAGCTAACTTACCTGGCAAGTTACTAATTTCCAGGCCACTCTTCTTCCGCGTAACTTCCCGGGCCCGTTTAGCAGCAACCCGAGCCTTAGAGGCTAATTGACCCTTTTCAATAATTTGCCGCGCCTCATCAGGGTGTTCCATCAAGAAACGGTTAAAGGTTGCCGCGAAGACATGGTCAGTAGCCGTCCGGGCATCAGAGTTACCCAGTTTAGTCTTCGTCTGGCCTTCAAATTGGGGATCAGGGTGCTTGATAGAAACAACCGCTGTTAACCCTTCACGGACATCGTCCCCAGATAACGTTTCATTGTTCTTTAAAACACCGGCCTTGTGACCATAGTCATTGATAACCCGGGTTAAGGCCATCTTGAACCCTGTTTCGTGAGTCCCGCCTTCATACGTGTGAATGTTATTAGTGAAAGTTAACAATTCACTCCGGTATGAGTTGGTGTACTGCATGGAAACTTCAACCGTAATACCGTTTTCCTTACCTTCAACGTAAATCGGTGGTTCAAATAATGTTTCCTTGCCTTCATTCAGGAAGTCGACATAGTGACGAATTCCACCTTCATAGTGGAATTCTTGGCGCTCAGGGTTTTCATCCCGCTTGTCTTCGATCGTGATCTTAAGGCCCTTGTTCAGGAAGGCCAATTCCCGCAAACGATTAGTTAAGGTATTGATATTGTAAGTCGTCGTTTCACGGAAAATTTCTGGATCCGGCTTAAAGTGAACGGTTGTCCCATGAACATCTTCTGGCAGATTTTCATCAATTACCTTCATCGAGGTCTTGACGTGACCATGATCAAAGTCCATGTAGTAGCGCTTTCCTTGACGGGCAACTTTGACGTCCAATTCGGTTGACAAGGCGTTAACAACAGAAGCACCAACACCGTGCAAGCCACCAGAAACTTTGTATCCGCCACCGCCGAACTTACCACCAGCGTGGAGAACGGTAAAGACCGTTTCCAGAGCCGGCTTACCAGTTTCTTTTTGGGTGTCAACTGGAATTCCCCGTCCATTATCGGTAACGGTAATACTATTATCGGGTTCAACCGTCACGTTGATTTCATCACAGAAACCTGCTAAGGCTTCATCAATCCCGTTATCAACGATTTCCCAAACTAAGTGATGTAAACCCTGTGCTGATGTCGAACCGATATACATCCCCGGACGCTTCCGGACAGCATCAAGTCCCTTTAAGACCTGAATCTGGCTGGCATCGTATTCGCTCGCTAACTCAGCTTTTGTTTCTTTTTGCTCGTCGCTCACTATGCTTCCTCCTTGATCAAGTTTCCATTTTTAATTTCAAAAATTGTTGGTTGGTGAATTAACTGCCGGGCAACATCAGAGAGACTCGTTGTCGTCAAGAAGGTTTGTACCTTATCTTGAATAGCAGTTAATAGGTGGGTCTGACGGATCGTATCCAATTCTGATAGAACGTCATCCAGCAATAGTAATGGGTATTCACCCGTCTGTTCTTTCATCAGGTCAATTTCCGCTAGTTTAACCGACAAGGCCGTCGTCCGTTGCTGGCCTTGTGAACCAAATGCCTGAACATTTTTACCATTGACCACAAAATGAATATCGTCACGTTGTGGACCATAAGATGTCGTTCCCTGGTCCACTTCACGTTCCTGATGGTCTTGGTAAATCTTAAGTAACTGATGATAGACCTGGTCAACGCTTGTGTCATCACCAACATTAACCTGGGTGATGTATTTTAGTTTCAACTGTTCTGCCTGCAACGAAATTTGTTCGTGCAGGTTAGCCGCCCACTTCTCCAATTGGTGAAGAAAATGGTAACGGGCGACAATCACTTCTGCACCATAAGCAGCCAGCTGGTCAGAAAGGACACTCAGTAGTACCCGGTCGTGCTGTTGACCATATTTCAATTGCTTAAGGTACTTATTCCGCTGCCGGAGGAGTGTCCGATACTGACTAGCATCATAGAGGTACTTACTACTCATCTGACTGAATTCAGTATCCATAAAGTGACGACGCAGTGCCGGAGCCCCCTTCACTAGTGACAAGTCCTCGGGCGCAAATAAAATTGCGTTAAGCTGACCCACATAAGACGACAGCCGCGCTTGCTCTAGGTGGTTAACCTTTGCTTTCTTCCCCTTTGTTGTGAACTGCAGCTCAAGAGGAACGCGTCCGGTCTGTTTTTCAACCACCCCACTAATCATGGCAGATTGGTGCTGCCAATTAATTAGGTCACGGTCGTTATTAGTCCGGTGGCTTTTCGTCAGCGATAACGCATAAATAGCTTCTAGCATATTAGTCTTCCCCTGGGCATTATGGCCAATCAGTACGTTGACCCCGGGGGCAAAGTGAACAGTTAAATCATCGTAATTGCGAAAATGACGTAAGTGCAATTCCGAGAGGATCATAATTAGTCCTTGCTCTTAATCATGATCGGCTCGTGTTCTGGAATAATGACAACATCGTCAGGATAAAGCTTCTTTCCCCGCCGGTCTTCAAGTTCGTCATTAATTCTGACCTCATGATCTTTTAAAAACCACTTGGCAGCTCCTCCGGTGGGAATGATTCCCTCTTCCTTCAGTAACTGGCCAAGAGTTATAAATGGTCGGTCGATTGTTACCGTCTTTGTTTCCACACTATCACCTACTTTACTGAGGTTAATTATACCACAGTTTTAAGCGTTAAACGCGATTAGAGCCTTTGGGAGGCATTTTGGATTCATTTGGTCTTTTTTATCTATTTTGCCTCGTGAGTGCTCATTTTTGCTCACAATTGATTTAACACCATTCATCAATTCAAAATTTATCAAAATCAAAAAAGAGACCCACAAGTTCAAAATTAATCTTGTGAGTCTCACTAGTATTAGTTTGTTTAGAATGTCCGTACTGGCGTAATCAGGTGGACAAAGTTTTCTGTGTCCTCCGTTGGTACCAGGGTAAATGGCCGCAATGGGGAGGTAAATGAAATCTTGATCGTTGACTGACCAAATGACCGCAACGCATCCTTCATATAGTTTGGATTGAAGGAAATCTCCAAATCATTACCGTCAACAGCACTTGTCGTTACTTCTTCTTCAACCATCCCAATGTCAGGAGAGTCGCCGCTAATCCGGACGAGATTATCTTCTGGTTTGATTGTCAGTTTAACCACATCGTTACGACTTTCATGTGAAAGCAGGGAGGCACGTTCAATTGATTGAAGAAAGCTCCCCGCGTCCAATTCAATCGTGGTGTCGGCAGTATCTGGAATCAATTGACTGGTTTCTGGGTAATTACCTTCCAAGAGACGGGAGTAGAAATGGGTGTTACCAAAAATGAAGAGGACTTGGTTTTCGGTAACTTGCATTTGAACATCATCTTTGACGTCGGAAATCATTCCAGACAGTTCATCCATGCTCTTTCCGGGGATGATAACGTCATAATCAACGCCATCAACACCATCTAATTGAACTTTGCGTTGTGCTAACCGGTGGCTATCAGTGGCAACAGCAGTTAGCAATCCATCATGCAACGTAACGTGGACACCGGCTAGAATTGGCCGACTTTCTTGTTTAGAAACGGCAATAACTGTTTGCCGAATGACTTCTTTTAACATGTCATTTGCTAACGTAACGGTCTTATCAGTTTCTACTTCTGGAAGGTGAGGGAAGTTTTCAGCATCTTGACCGTTAATTTGGAACTTTGCCGTTCCAGAAGTAATTTCAGCTTGAAAGCCAGTTGTAACTTCAATTGTTACTTGCTTATCAGGAAGCTTCTTAACAATTTCACTGAAGAATCGTGCTGGTAAAACAATTGATCCTGGTTCATCAACCTGTAAACCATAACTGTCATCACTAGCAGAAAGAACAGATTCAATTGTAATATCTGAATTACTTCCAGTAAGAACAATTTGGTTTTGATCAACAACCATTTTTAGTCCTGTCAAAATTGGAATAGTTGTTTTTGATGAAATTGCACGTAAGACATTATTTAATTGACTAATGAATGCGGAACGGTTAATTGTAAATTTCATATTCAGACCTCTTTGCTGTGGTGGTTATATATATATATTTATTTTAATACTTTAAAGTTTAGTAGTCTTAGTAGGGATTGTTAATACTGTGGATAAGTCTAATTACGATAGTCAGATCAAGTTATCCACCTGTTGATAACTTGTGGATAATCCTGGGAATAACTGTCTTGGTTATCCACAGGCAATTATCAGGAACGTAACTTGGCCTTCAAGGTGTTGATTTGTTCGTTCAGGTCATTATTAGACTTCATTTCCTCTTCAATCTTATCGATTGCGTGAAGAACAGTTGTATGATCCTTACCGCCAAACTCTTTTCCAATCTTAGGGAGAGAGTAATCTGTTAACTCACGGGAAAGGTACATCGCAATTTGACGAGGCACAACGATCTGCTTAACCCGCTTCTTACCAACGATATCTGCTTGTGTGATGTCATAGTAATCCGCTACGCTCTTTTGAATTGCAGAAACGGTGACCACGGTTTTCTTGGACCGCTGCAGGCCCTTGAGTGCTTGTGAGGCAAGGTGAGGCGTGATCGGTTCATGACTAAGGTTAGAATAAGCTTGCACTTTGGTAAGAGCGCCTTCAAGTTCACGAATGTTGGTATCGATTTGACCGGCAATATAGTTGAGGGTGTCATTACCAATATTGATATGATCTTCTTCAACCTTACTACGTAAAATAGCGATCCGCGTTTCCAAATCAGGTGGGGTAATTTCAACCGTTAATCCCCATCGGAACCGGGATACGAGCCGGTCTTGCAATTCAGGAATTTCGTTTGGAATTCGATCGGAAGTCATCACGATCTGCTTCTTATTGTCATGTAAGGCGTTGAATGTATTGAAGAATTCCATCTGGGTTCCTTCCTTGTTAGCAAGGAACTGAATATCATCAATTAACAATAAGTCCAGGGTACGGTATTCTTCACGAAATTTTTCTGTGGAGTTGTTTTGAATAGAATGAATGAAATCGTTGGTAAACTCTTCACTAGTCACGTACTTGACTTTAGAAGAGGGGTTCAATTCCAACATGTGATTACCAATAGATTCCATTAAGTGAGTCTTGCCGAGGCCAACGCCCCCATAAATGAAGAGCGGGTTATATAGTTGGCCAGGACTTTCCGCCACGGCGAAAGCCGCCGCGTGCGCCATTTTATTACCTTCACCAACAACGAAGGTATTGAAGTTGTAGTGCGGGTTTAAGGGAGTATCCATTTCAAAATTGGTTTGATCGCCACTTTGCCCTTGGGTATAAGGGTCAAATTCTCCCTCAAGAATGAAGTGCGGTTCAATCCCTGAAAAACCAGCGTCTTCAGCGGCTTGAATCAATTCGCTAGAAAGGTTCTTCTCCCAGTAATCACGGTGAACCTTAGTAGGAACTTCGATTTGTAAATTGTTATGAGAGAGAGAAATTGGTTTTGCCGGAGCAATCAAAGTTTCAAAGGTAACTTGACTTTTCCTTTGACGAAATGAATTTTGGATCGCTTCCCATAGAGAATCGAGCTCAGTCAAAATAATTCCTCCTAATATGAATTCCAAACGGTATTTTATCATTTCAAAAAAAAGTTTTCCACAGGATGGTGGATAAAAGGAAAAATTTTACACAACGCTGTGTGTTATTAGAGAAGCTAACTGTTGATTGTGTGGAAAGTTAGGTGGAATAAACACTTATTAACCGCATCTGTGGATAACTGAATGCTGATATGACGCAGCTAAAACGAGTTATGAACAGTTATTAACATGCCTGTGGATAACTTTAATCACAGGATGGGGATTGTGGAACAATGCTGTTAAATACGCGTTGATAACTTATCCACAAGGGAGCAGTTTACACAACGCTGTGGATTATTTTGGTGATTTTGTGGATAAGTAAAAAATTTTTTGATGAAATTTTCCGTTTATTATTAGGGAAAAGTATGGTAGACTATCAAAGTATGTTTGAAGAGATCGTCTTTTTAGACTATAGAAACCAAACCATTCATCTTGAATAGGAGGTGCAATCGTATGAAGCGCACGTTTCAACCAAAGAAGCGTCACCGTGCACGTGTCCATGGCTTCCGTAAGCGTATGAGCACCAGTAACGGCCGTAAGGTATTAGCACGTCGGCGTCAAAAGGGCAGAAAAGTATTATCTGCATAACCAACACGGCCACTATTATTTAGTGGCTTTTTTAATTGTTGAGGGCAGGGCAGTCAGCTTGATGAGCAATCTTTTCGTTGAAGTTGTCATTGTCCAGCCCTCTTTTTATCTATTGAGTTTAGGCTGGGGAATATACATTATGAGAAAATCATATCGCGTCAAAAAAGAAAGTGAGTTTCAACGTGTGTTTGAAACTCACAATTCCGTTGCCAACCACAAATTTGTGATTTATCAAATGGCTAAGCCAGGCCAAAAACATTTTCGGGTCGGGATTTCAGTTGGTAAGAAGATTGGTAATGCGGTTCACAGAAACTGGGTGAAGCGACGTATCCGGCAGACACTGTTAGAAGTGAAGCCGCAACTAAAGCAAGATGTTGACTTTTTAGTAATTGCTCGGCCAGCAGCGGATGGACTTGAAATGGCGGAAACAAGGAAAAATTTGGTCCATGTTTTAAAGCGGGCCCATCTATTAACTGAAAAAAGTGAGGATCGTTAATCAATGAAAAAGACAAAACGGATCCTAAGTTTAACGGCAATTGCAAGCTTAACCTTATTCTTAGCAGCTTGTTCTAATAAGCCAATTACCAGCCACAGTACTGGTTTATGGGATCACTACATTATCTACAACTTCTCGCGGTTTATCATCTGGCTATCAAATACCTGTGGTGGCTATGGGATGGGGATCATTATCTTTACGATCATTATTCGGGTCCTCTTACTGCCACTGATGTTCTATCAGACCAAGTCGATGCTGAAAACGCAGGAATTACAGCCAAAACTGAAGGCCATTCAAAAGAAGTACTCATCACGTGACCGGGCCTCAATGATGAAGATGCAACAAGAAACCCAAGCGCTTTATAAGGAAGCAGGAGTTAACCCATGGGCGTCAATGTTGCCAATGATAATTCAGCTGCCAATCATGTGGGCTTTGTACCAAGCAATTTGGCGGACTCCAGAGTTGAAGCATGGGACCTTCTTATGGTTACAACTTGGTCATACAGATCCTTATTACGTTTTGCCAATTCTCGCGGCCATCTTCACCTTCATGAGTTCATGGCTGTCGATGGCATCAATGCCAGAACGTAATGCAATGACCTCCGCAATGACTTGGTTTATGCCAATTATGGTCTTCTTCATGGCTCTTGGGTTCTCATCAGCTATTACCTTATACTGGGTAGTTTCAAACGCTTTCCAGGTATTGCAGACCCTTTTACTCCAGAATCCATTTAAGATTCGGCGTGAACGTGAAGAACGTGAAAAGGCTGATAAAGCAAAGCGGCGGAAGCTTGAAAAGGCAAAGCGGCGTGCTTACAGCAGTCATCGTAAATAGTCAAAATAACGGAGGATGGCCAGGAGTCATTCTCCGTTTTCAGTAGATATATTTGGAGGAGAAATAATGGGACAGTTTAAAGGGGCAACAGTTGAAGAGGCCGTTAAAGCGGCTAGTCAACAATTAGGTACCAATGAAGATCATTTGACAGTGACGGTTATTCAACAACCGCGGCACGGGTTTCTTGGAATTGGTCGGCGTGCAGCCGTAATTGAAGCTAAGGTAAAACCGACAAAAGAATCTAAGCCCAAAGTAGCTAAGGTAGCTAAAAAAGTAAAACCGGCTAAATCAAAGGTCGCTAATAAAGTTAAATCACACCATCAGCCGGTACAGCCTAATCACAAGAAGGCGGACGGGGAGATTGACCCTGCCGAAATGAAGCGGCGTCATGAGGAGAATGTCAATCGAGTAAGGGAAAGTAGTCAGCAGTTAATCCAATACCTTAGTGACATCTTTACCGAGCTGAAAGTTCACGTGGAACCGGAAATTAAAGAAGTTCGGTCACATGAAGTGGTAATTGATCTGAAAAGTGAACAGTCAGGCCGAATTATTGGTCACCATGGGCGCCGGATTAACGCGTTGGAACAATTAAGCAATGCCTTTATGAACTACCATGGAGCATCGAAGACAATCGTTATCCTCGATACTGCTAATTATCGGCAGCGACGTCAAAAAGCCCTTCACACGCTTGCTGAGCGCTCTGTGACCGAGGTTGTCGCAACTGGTCAGGCAGTCTTCTTAGATCCAATGCCAGCTCGTGAACGAAAGCAAATTCATAAAGAACTCGAAAATAATCGGCACGTCCGGACTTATTCTCATGGTCGTGAACCTTACAGGAGTGTAGTGATTGCTCCAGCTAATTAACCAGCTTTTGTGATTGACATTTATGGCCGTTCACACTAGAATAATTGCGGTTATAAAATTTAAATTAAATGATTACTGTTAAAGTAGTGAAAGTGCTTTGACCATGTGATCGGCAATTGATTGTCGAATGACGTGGAGGGCACTTTTTTTAATAGAAAGGAGTCTGAATGGTGGCAAATACTGATAATGATACAATTGTAGCAATTTCAACCCCAATCGGTGAAGGTGGCATTTCGATTATCCGGATCAGCGGTGATGATGCGATTAAGGTTGCTAAAAAGATTTATCATGGTAAGGATTTAGCAAAGGTCCATACTAATACCATCAACTATGGCCATATCATTGACCCAGATACGAATGAAGAGGTCGATGAAGTGATGGTATCAGTGATGCGGGCTCCCCATACCTACACCTGTGAGGATGTTGTCGAGATTAACTGTCATGGGGGCCTTCTGGCAACAAACCGGATCCTCCAGCTGGTCCTGTCCTATGGGGCCCGGATGGCTGAACCAGGTGAATTTACTAAGCGGGCCTTTCTAAATGGTCGGCTGGACTTATCCCAATCTGAAGCGGTTATGGACCTCATTCGTGCGAAAACTGATAAATCAATGAAGGTGGCATTAAATCAGCTTGATGGGAACTTGTCTCACCTGATTCGTCATTTACGGAAAGATATTCTGGATGTATTGGCTCAAGTAGAGGTCAACATTGATTATCCGGAATATGATGCTGTTGAAGAAATGACGACTAAAATGTTAAAAGAAAAAGCGATTGATATTCGTCAGCGAATTGAATCACTACTCAAAACTGCGAAGCAGGGGAAAGTGCTTCGCGAAGGATTAGCGACGGCAATTATTGGTCGGCCAAACGTTGGTAAGTCCAGCTTACTTAATTCGTTACTCCATGAAGATAAGGCGATTGTAACGAATGTTGCTGGGACCACGCGGGATGTCATCGAGGAGTACGTCAATGTTGACGGTGTTCCCCTTAAGCTGATTGATACTGCGGGAATTCGCGACACGAATGATACGGTTGAAAAAATCGGTGTGGACCGGAGTAAGAAAGCTCTTAATGCTGCTGACCTGGTCCTGTTGCTAATTGATAACTCTGCGCCATTAACTGATGAAGACCGGGAGTTGTTGGCGGCAACGAAGGATAAACAACGAATTGTGATTTTGAATAAGACTGACTTGCCGGATAAAGTGGATCGGAATGAACTAAAACAATTAGTTGGCCAAGATCACCTGATTGAAACTTCCATTGTGAATAATGAAGGGATGAGCCAACTCGGCCAAACAATTAGCCATATGTTCTTCGATCAAGGTATCGAGAATAGTCAGAATAATGTTATGGTCACTAACGCCCGACATATTGGCTTGCTCCATCAGGCAGATGATGCCCTTGGGGATGTCCTTAAAGGAATTAAGGATGGAATGCCAGTTGACCTTGTCCAAATCGATATGACTCGTTGTTGGGACTTACTCGGTGAAATTACCGGGGACTCATACCAGGATGAATTGCTTGATCAATTATTTAGTCAGTTCTGTTTAGGAAAGTAGGAGGAAAAATGAAGTCTGCAGAAGCATTAAAAACTTCGGATGCCGTTCAATACGAGGGCGGCGATTACGATGTTATCGTTGTTGGTGCTGGTCACGCAGGAAGTGAAGCGGCACTGGCAGCAGCAAGAATGGGTAATAAAACCCTCTTAGTAACGATTAGTCTTGAAATGGTTGCTTTTATGCCATGTAACCCGTCTGTTGGTGGACCGGCAAAGGGAATTGTTGTTCGTGAAATCGACGCCCTTGGTGGTGAAATGGGTCATAATATTGACAAGACTTATGTCCAAATGCGGATGCTGAATACTGGTAAAGGACCAGCAGTCCGGGCATTACGTGCACAAGCCGATAAGCATGCCTACCACCGTCAAATGAAGTTAACCATTGAAAAGCAACCTAACTTGACTTTACGACAAGCGACAGTTGACCAGTTAATCGTTGAAGATGGTGTCTGCAAGGGTGTTATAACCAATACTGGAGCCCGTTACCATGCGAAGGCAGTGGTATTGACAGTCGGCACAGCGGCACGGGGCAAAATAATCATTGGTGAATTACAATACCAATCTGGGCCGAATAACTCTAAGTCGGCAGTTAAACTGTCTGAGAATCTTGAAAAGCTGGGCTTTGACCTTGAACGGTTCAAGACGGGGACGCCGCCACGTGTTAACGGTAATACGATCCACTATGATGAAACAGAAGAACAGCCTGGCGACCAAGAAGTTCATCACTTCAGCTTTGATACACCAGATTCTCATTACCTTTCCGTAAGTGACCAAATTTCCTGCTGGTTAACATACACCAACCCAGGCACTCATAACCTGATTCGAGCAAATCTTGATCGGGCACCAATGTTCTCTGGTGTGATCAAAGGTGTGGGACCACGGTACTGCCCATCAATTGAGGATAAAATTGTCCGGTTTGCCGACAAGGATCGTCACCAAGTCTTCTTGGAACCAGAAGGCCGTGATACTGATGAATGGTACCTCGACGGTCTCTCTACTTCGATGCCAGAAGAAATTCAACAAAAGATTGTACACTCCGTCAAGGGCCTGGAAGACGCTGAATTGATGCGGCCTGGTTACGCAATTGAATATGATGTGGTGGCTCCTTATCAACTACACCCCACTCTAGAAACCAAGTTAGTTAAGAACCTTTATACGGCTGGACAAACCAATGGGACTTCTGGGTACGAAGAAGCAGCTGGTCAAGGATTAATTGCGGGAATTAACGCCGGTTTACGGGCATTAGGAAAGAAACCATTTGTGTTGAAGCGGTCTGATGCTTACATCGGTGTCATGATCGATGACCTAGTTACTAAAGGAACCAAAGAACCATATCGTTTACTGACTAGTCGGGCTGAATACCGGTTATTGTTACGTCACGATAATGCTGACTTCCGTTTAATGGCTAAGGGCCACGCCATTGGGTTAGTTTCAGATGAACGGTATGCTAAGATGGAAGCCAAGAAGCAGCAGGTTGAGGCAGAAATTGCGCGATTGAAGAGTGAAAAGCTGAAGCCAAACGATCAAGCAGTTAACAACTTTATCCAGCAACATGGTGATAATCCGCTGAAGGATGCCGTGACGGCAGCGGATTTCATTAAGCGCCCATATGTTGATTATCAAACATTGCTAAAGTTCATTCCTGGACCAAACCAAGACTTGGATCGTCATGTGATTGAACAAGTTGAGATTCAATTAAAGTATGCTGGCTACATCAAGAAAGAGGAACAAAAGGTTGAACGGATGAAGCGGATGGAAAATAAACGGATTCCGGCAAATATTGACTATGACCAAGTTGACGGACTAGCCACCGAAGGACGGCAGAAGCTGGAAAAAATTCGACCAGAAACCCTTGCTCAGGCTTCACGTATTTCTGGTGTCAACCCAGCAGATATTGCAATTCTATCGGTATATATTCGTAAGTAAGAAGAGGGTGGACCTATTTCCCGGGAAATAGATCCCCTTTTTTGAAAAAATCACTAAAGAAGAGTAAAATTAAGGCTTCAGAAGATACGAGAAAATTATGATTAGGAGAAATTCGCATGTGTGGAATTGTTGCATTTGTAGATAACGAAAAGCCACAAATTAAGGATAGTCTGATCAAGAAGATGAAGGAACGGATTATCCACCGTGGTCCGGACGCTGAAGGGCAATATGTTGATGAGAATGTTGCTCTGGGCTTCCGGCGCTTAAGCTTTGTTGACGTTAAGTCTGGAAATCAACCAATCTTTAATGAAAATAATTCCAAAGCCATTGAGTTTAATGGTGAAATTTACAACTTTGAGGAACTACGGGAAGAATTAATCAAAGACGGTCATACCTTTAAGACCCATGCTGATACGGAAGTTATTTTGCATGGATATGAACAATGGGGTAAGGACGTTGTCAATAAACTACGTGGTATGTTTGGCTTCATTATCTGGGATTTGAAGACTCATGAAATGTTTGGGGCCCGTGATCATTTTGGTATCAAGCCATTGTACTATGCTAAGATGAACGGTACCTTCTTTGTGGGTTCTGAAATCAAGGCCTTCTTAGACCACCCTAACTTTAAGATGGAGCTTAACAAGCGGGCTTTGAAGTCTTACATGACATTCCAGTACAACGTTACCCAAGAAACTTTCTTCAAGGGTGTTTATCGTTTACCAGAAGCTCATTACTTTACTTACAAAGATGGTAAGTTTGAAATGAAGCAGTACTGGGATGAAGATTTTGATCCAAAGCAGGAAACCTTTGATCAAGCAGTTGATAACATTGATGATGTTGTCAAAAATTCTGTTAAGGCACACACCTTTGCTGATAAGGGAATTAAGGTTGGCTCATTCTTATCTGCTGGGGTTGACTCAAGCCTGGTAACGGCATTGATGCGGCCTAATAATACCTTCTCAATTGGTTTTGACAGTGGTTACGATGAAACCAAGCAGGCCCGTGAATTAGCTGCCAAGTTGAAGCTTAAGAACACTGATAAGCTATTGACAGATGAAGAAGCATTTCATAAGTTCCCCCTGATCCAGTATTACCTGGATGAACCAGACTCTAACCCATCAGTTGTTCCTTTGTATTTCTTAAACAAGTTGGCAAAGGATAATGGCTATAAGGCGTTACTGTCCGGGGAAGGGGCCGACGAACTCTTTGCTGGTTACACAGCATACGGCTTTAACACTAAAATTAAATTCTTACGGTGGGTCACAGACCAATTAAAGAAGTTACCAAAGGAAAAGCGGTATAAGCTTGGTAAGTGGCTTGAAGGAAAGCAGTTCCACGGTTCAGAGCACCTTTACCGGAACTTAGCACCTGCCCGGGACACCTTTATTGGCCAAGCTTATATCTTTAGCCCAACAGAAGCTAACGAATACTTGAAGCCAGAATATCAAGACGGCCCATCCATTACCGACCTCTTAAAGCCACTGTATGATAAGTGTGACGAAAAGAAGGACATGAATGAAGTAGCAAAGAAACAATACGTCGACTTGCACCGGTTCATGCCTGGTGATATTTGCTTAAAGGCTGACAAGATGAGTATGGCTAACTCCGTGGAAATTCGGGTTCCATTGTTGGATAAAGAAGTTATGAAGGTGGCTGAAACAACGCCAACTGATTACTTGTTCAACTATAAGGGAACTAAATGGGCATTCCGAATGGCGGCTAACCGGCACTTGCCTGAAGAATGGGCAACTCGTCCTAAGCTTGGCTTCCCAACTCCTGTCCGGGAATGGTTACGTGAGAAGAAGTACTACGAAATTGTCCGTGAAATGTTCGAACAAGACTTCGTTGGTCAATTCTTCAACCAAGATAAGCTACTAAAGCTGGCTGACGATAACTTTGCAGGAAAGATCGATGGTCGACGGAAGATTTGGACAGTATACACCTTCTTAGTATGGTATAAGCTTTACTTTATCGACCACTTTAAGCCAGATGAAAGTGGCATTGATCGTTCTAAACAAGCAGTTACAGAAGCTTAATAGTTACACTGTGGTGTCGAGAGTAGGCACCACAGTTTTTTTGCTTAGCAGTTGTAAGCGCTAACACAGCATGCTATAATATAAGTGTAGAAAAGATAGGTAATGACCAGTGAGGTGATTACAATGGTAAAGATGATTCGAGCAGTAAGGTAAATGTCCGTTGCTTAGGTTTGAAAGAGCGGAGTGATACCAATGGGAGATATTGTTTAGAATTGTTGCTTTGTTTTTTTCCGAACTGTGAGATGATTTGTATGACGAAGATGATTCGGGCAGTAAGATAAGTTTGTTGATGTCAGATACATGAAAGGTTTGTGATACCAATGGGCTTAGAAGTTGACGAATGTTGAATGTAAGTTTATAGGCGATTAGCTTACTGATAAAAGCCAGACAGTCATCATATAAATAAATGAATAAATCCCAGTGAATGGCTCGAGCATTCACTGGGATTCTTTTATTCCCCGGGAAATATGATAAATTTGTTATGATTCATTATGATATATTCACATTTGCAATAAAAAATGAAATAATATAGCTTTAGATAGAAAGATAAGAGGGGTCAGTGACAGAATGGAACTGCATGTTACACTTGCACTTACGTTATTAAGAGAACACCATTTATTAGATCATGTTAGTAATTTAACAGATTTTACAGCTACCAGTGTTTCCTATGATTCACGAACGGTGAAAAAAGGGACACTCTTTTTCTGTAAGGGTAATTTTAAACCAGCTTACCTGGCATCGGCCAAGAAGCAAGGAGCGATTGCTTATGTTGCTGAGCGCGAATATCCAGAGGGGCAAGGACTGCCAGCAATTATTGTTAATGACGAACAAAAAGCAATGGCATTGCTCGGTGCAGCCTTCTATGGTTACCCGCAAAATGATTTATTTATTATTGGTATTACGGGAACTAAAGGAAAGACGACCACGGCCTATTTTGCTGATAATGTCCTCCGCCAGTCCACTAAACAACATAGTGCTCTTTTTTCAACGCAGGACCGGGTCTTGGGTAACAAACCAGAAGATCGTTTCAAATCCGATTTAACGACTCCAGAATCACTCGACCTATTCCATGATATGCGAGCGGCGGTTAATAACGGTATGACCCATTTAATAATGGAAGTTTCCTCACAAGCTTTCAAGAAGAATCGGGTTTATGGATTAAAGTATAATGTCGGCATCTTTCTGAATATTTCACCAGACCATATTGGCCGCAACGAGCACCCGACATTTGCGGATTATCTTCATTGTAAAGAACAATTGATGGTTAACTCGCGGACGTGCATCATTAATGCTGAAAGTGCCCATATCACTGACATTTATTATGCTGCAAAAGCGACAACGCAACCAGAGAATATCTATTTGTTTGCACGCCATGGGGCTGACTTATCATTACCAGATAATCAAACGGTTGACTTCGAATACCGAAACGATCTTGAAGACCTTCATGAAAGTGAGTTTGAATTGAAGGCAGTTAGTGATAAGGGCCATCAATTACATCTTGATCACCGCTACTTAACCAGTGTTCCTGGCGATTATAACGAAGGCAATGCTGTTGCAGCAATTATTGCGAGTGGCCTAGCTGGTGCACAAGCGGAAGACGCGGTTGAAACGCTCGACCACGTGCACATTAAAGGTCGGATGGAAATGCTGAAGACGAAGCAGCACGGCACGATCTATGTAGACTATGCGCATAACTATGCTAGTCTGAAACGGCTATTAGCCTTTTTGAAGCGGCAAACGGACGCGGGAAAGGTCACGGTTGTTCTTGGTGCTACTGGTGATAAAGGTATTTCTCGTCGTCCTGGGTTCGGTAAAGCCTTGAATGAGTCACAAGCAGATGTTGTAATTTTGACCACTGATGATCCAGGCTATGAAGATCCACTTAAGATTGCTCATGAGATTGACTCCTATATTGATCATGATTGTGTGGGCGAAGTTCAATTTGAAATGGATCGGCAAAAGGCCATTCAGAAAGCAATTGATTTAAGTGATAATGATGATATTGTCGTATTAGCTGGCAAGGGCGCGGACCCGTACCAAAAGATTAAGGGCGTTGACACACCTTACCCAACCGATATGAAAGTCGCTAAGAGCTATATTAATAAAATTGAAAACTAAGTGAGGATTTAATAATGAGAACATTTCGTCAAAAGCTGAGCTGGCTGGTCCCAATTATAATTGGGTTACTGATTGCCTTGTTGATTAAGCAGTTTCTATTTCAGATTGTGCGGGTTGATGGTCCATCAATGCAACCTAATTTGCAGAATAATGAGCGAGTATTCTGCTTGAAAGCATCAAAGATTCATCGGGGAAGCGTTGTGATTTTCGATGCGAATGGGGTTGATCCGCAAGTGGCAACCCGGACAAATTATGTAAAACGAGTAATTGGTGTTCCTGGGGATACTGTTAAATCTAAGGATGGCAACATCTATGTTAATAACAATAAGATCAATCAAAACTATATTAACGCCGATCAACGGGATAGTGGAACTGGTAACTGGACGTTAAAAAGCATTTCAGTTCAGAATAACTGGCTAAAGAATAATGGGGCAACGAAAGTCCCAAATGGCGAATACTTTGTTCTCGGAGATCACCGCAGTGTTTCTAACGATGGTCGTTACTGGGGATTTGTTCCGAAGAGTAAGATTGATGGGGTTGTCAAAGTGCCTTCATGGACAGGAACAGCGACGACACGAAATAATGTTAACCAAGAATGGAAACATTACTGGGCTAATTAATCAAAACTAGTTCCATAATTTAACTTAAAATAAAAGGCCTTCTCAAAGTTACTACAGCAACTTTAAGAAGACCTTTAATATTATTTGAGAGTAACTTCACCAGCTACATCTGTATCAAAGAATTTAGCAATTTGATCGACATCCATCCCTTGACCAAGCCCCCACATCAGTTTGGTGATAGCACTTTCGGAGGTCATATCATGGGCGCTGATGGCACCTTCCAGTAACGCTTGACGACCAACTTCATACTTAGTTAGGTCACTTCGCTCATATAGACACTGACTAGCAGCAATAACCGGGATGCCCTGGCGGATTAATTTTCCAATTGCTGCCGCGACATTACGTCGAATATAAGTCATACCGCCTAGACCATAGGCTTCGATGACGATCCCGTGACAATCATTTTGTGCCATTGCGTGCAGCATCCGCGGATCAAAACCGGGGAAAAGTTTAACCAGGGAAACATTAGTATCAATTTTCGTGTTTAAGACACAAGTTTGTTGGGAATGATTATGCTGATGATGAATTACTAAACCGTCTGAAGTAATTTCCGCAACTGGCGGGACGTTGACACTTTCAAAAGCATTAAAAGCAGTTGTACGGACTTTAACAGCACGACAGCCACGCATTACTTTACGATCAAAAGATAGATAGATATCTGGTGCACAAGAAGCCGCTGCTGCAAACGCCAGACGCATATTTGCTGGGGCATCGGACCAAATAACGTTCATTGGGACCTGACTCCCGGTGAAAACGACGGGGACATCAATTCCTTGAAGCATGAAGGTCAACATCGAAGCAGTATAAGCCATTGTATCTGTTCCATGTGAAACAACGATTCCATCGTAGTCGTGACGGTACTTATAAATTGCTTCAGCAATAATTTTCCACTCTTCTGGTTGAATATTGGAAGAATCAAGGGAAAGGATATCTTTTACCGTAATATCATAGGGAACATTACCTAACATTTGGAGTAATTGTTCACCAGACTCTTCCGGAACGAGCCCCTCGTCAGAAACAACGGACGCAATTGTCCCACCAGTAGAAAGCAATAATAATTTTTTGTTTGCCATGAGATTCTCCAAACTTCTTTTTTAATGATATTTTAAGCAGTTCAGTTAATGAAGGCAATAAAAATCTCCTTTTAACTTAAATGTCAAAAGGAGATTTTTACTTACTTATTTAATGCTTCGTCTAATGCAGCACCTAGTTGTTTCAAGCCAACCTGAATTTTATCTTCTGCCATATTGGAGTAGTTCAAGCGGAAAGTCCCTGGTTGGGGCTTGCCAGCAAAGAATGGATCACCAGGAACGAAGGCGACGTTGTGTTTAAGACATTCCTTGAAGAGAGCGACCGTGTCATCAACACCAGGGACGGTAACCCATAAGAACATCCCACCTTCAGGATTGGTGTATTTAACTGACTTTGGGAAGTACTTTTGCAATCCTTCCACCATTAATTGCTTACGCTTGCCGTAAAGGGCACTAATTTCTTTGACGTGGGCGTCAACATCATTCTCTTTGAAGAATTCGGCAACAACGTATTGAACTAAATTATCAGTATGAAGGTCGGCAGATTGCTTGAGGACTGTTAGTTTCTTAACCACTTCCGGATCAGCGACTAGCCAGCCAAGTCGGAATCCAGGAGCTAAAATCTTTGAAAAGGTACTCATATAAAAGACGTGACCAGTCTTGTCAAATGACTTTACAGATGGGACATGCTGACCAGCA
The DNA here is from genome assembly GCF_001436045.1 of Limosilactobacillus frumenti DSM 13145. Classification (GTDB taxonomy): domain Bacteria; phylum Bacillota; class Bacilli; order Lactobacillales; family Lactobacillaceae; genus Limosilactobacillus; species Limosilactobacillus frumenti. The sequence continues at coordinate 151,507 of NZ_AZER01000014.1, read as the reverse complement.
AACCGAATGTCACCATAAGGATTATCTTCTAGTACTGGGACGTCATATTTAGCAGCTAATTCCGCAAATTTTTTCCGTCGATCGGCCGGCATCGTCCGTCCAGTAGGGTTTTGGAAGTTTGGAACAGTGTAAACTAACTTAGCTTCTGGGTGAGCTTTCAATGCATCCTCCAGCGCATCCATCCGCATCCCATCTTCGTCCATTGGAACCCCCACAAATTTAGCGCCATAAGAACGAAAAACATCAAGCGCACAAAGGTAGGTTGGGTCTTCGACGAGGACGGTATCACCAGGATTAACAAATGCCTTTCCCACTAAGTCAATGGCCTGTTCAGAACCGGTTGTGACCATAACATTTTCAAGATTGGCATGGACGCCTTCTTTTTCTGCGACTCGTTTGAGAATTAATTGACGAAGTTCAGTTACCCCAGCCGCGGCACCATATTGAAGAGCCTCTCGGCCATGTTCTTCGTAGACTTTATCAGTTGCCTTTTTCATTCCTTCAACAGGGAATAATTCAGGAGCTGGGAGGCCACCAGCAAAGGAAATGACTTTCGGATCAGCAGCAGCTTTTAGGATAGCACCGACAGCATCTGTACCGTCAGCAGGGACTCGTTTTGAAAAATGAAATGTCATGATCATCGCTCCTCTTCTAATTCGTTAATTAAACTATTCTTTATGTTCACGCGTTGCTTCTGCTAAGTGAACTAAGTTAGTGACAAAATTATGGGTCTTTGCTTCGTAATGGTATTTACGGCCTAATTTAACTAAGTAACCATTGATGTAGTCAACTTCTACGGGACGGTCGTGACTCATGTCCTGGTACATTGAAGGATAGTGGTGAGGGTTACCGACTTTAGAAACGTAGTTAACACTCTCTAATTCATCTGCACGGGTACCAACTAGTTGAACACCAGCTCGTTCACAAACATCGTAGGCTTCATCAATTAATTGACGAGATAATTCATCAGCTTTAGAGAAGTTGGCATATTCACCCATTGTGATTTCAAACATTGTACATAAAGTATTAACAACAGAGTTGAAGACAACCTTGGCCATCAGTGTTCCCATGAAGTTAGTCTTTAATGATGGGTTAAAGTTAGCTTTCTTAAGTTCTGCCATCAATTCCTTAGTTTTATCATCTGGCTTCTCAGTATAATTTGCCCAGTTGGTTGTTCCCATTCCTGGTTCACCAACGAATTCAACTTCACCGGGGCCAGTTAAAATAGTGGCAACAAGTGCGGTCCCGGCAACCAGCTTTTCCTTTGGGAAGTATTTAAGTAGCTTTTCAACATGCCCCATCCCATTCATGGCAGTTAAACAATACTGATCTTTAAAGAAGTGTTCACAGCGGGGGAGCAAGTCATCCATTTGCATTTGCTTCAATTCAAAGAAGACAAAGTCCGCGTCCGTTGCGGTATATTCTTCGGGAGTATACACATTAACTGGGACAAGATGCTTATTCTTATGTTCACGGGTAACGTAAACACCGCCCTGCTCCTTCATTTTGTCGTAATGTGGTTTCCATCCTTCAACAAAGTCAACTTCATTGCCTGCTTCTTGAAGTAATACACCGAAACGCAGACCCATAGCACCAGCACCAACTACAGTAAATTTCATAATTAAAACTTCCTCTCTAATTGCCAAAGTGATTGTTTAATGATTATAAAAAAAGCGCCCGTCAATCCATTGCTGGATTGAGGGACGCTTATGCGTGTTACCACCCTGTGTTCATTAATAGCTCACACTACTAACCTCAATGTTCAATACGCTTGTATTAAACATGGTAGCTATAATGGGCTACTCCCACCGATGATTACTATTGGTTCATCTCGGCACTCAAAGTGATTTTCGTTAACGTTGCTTCATTCTTTTCCACCAACCAAGAACTCTCTGTAGAAGATACGATAATTACTTTTCTTATCAACGTGTTTTTATAATCATTTTCTAATTGCATTTTAATCTACTCGCTTGATGAGCGTTTGTCAAGGGATAATTTAAAAAAGTATGTTAAGGTGGATCATAAGAGGTGAGAATATTGAATAAAAATATGCAGCCACTAATTGAGTTAAACAATGGTGTAAAGATTCCGCAACTTGGCTTGGGAGTCTGGAAATCAACAATTGAAGATGCCTCACATGCTGTTCAAGCAGCCCTCCATAACGGGTATGTTTTAATTGATACCGCTAAGCAGTATGGAAATGAAAAGGGAGTTGGGGATGGTATCCAAGCTGCTATGAAGAATGACGGCTTGAAACGTTCTGATATTTTCCTGACTACCAAGATCTTTAATGGTGACCAAGGCGACTATGACCATGTTCGCCACGCCTTTGAAGAGCAACTGAAGAATTTACAAACTGATCATGTTGACCTGCTGCTGGAACACTGGCCAGTTGATGGTAAATACAACGAAACGTGGAAAGCAATGGAAGCTATTCTGAAAGATGGTCAAGCGCGGGCAATTGGTGTTTCTAATTTTAATAATGAACGGTTGACTGACTTGATGGATCATGGAACAGTGGTTCCGGCAGTTAATCAAATTGAATTTAATCCGCACATCCACCAGCCTGAGATTGTTAAGTTCGATCGTGATCATGGTATTAAAGTTGAGGCATGGTCGCCATTGGGCTCTGGAACATTACTGAAGAACCCGGTTGTTAACCAAATTGCTGATGCACATCACAAGTCAGCTGCACAAGTCGAATTGCGGTGGGGGTTGCAACATGGAATGATTGAAATTGCGAAGACTATTCATGAGCAGCGGATGATCCAAAACATGGATATCTTTGACTTCCAATTAACCGACGATGAAATGAAACAGATCGATGCTTTAGATCAAGAAAAGCACTCGCTATGGTACCATGATTTCCAGTGGAACGGTAATCCAGATGGTATCGGTGATTACGTTGCCACGCCTAATCACTGGTAATTAGGTCACAATTTTATTAAAGAAGGGCAGGGAAGTTTCACATGAAACAGTCCCTGCCCGTTTTGTATCATTACTAGCATCAGCATAGATAATTTGATATGCTGATAGCAAAATTAATAGGGGTAATTAGGTAATGAAAATTAATGACTTACATAATCAGGTGAAAGAGAACTACGAGAATGGTAACTATACGGATTCTAAAGATACCAGTTACTACACCGCACCTGATGAAATTACCAAGAATAAACGGATTTTACGTGTAATTGAACCGGTTAGTCTAATTTTGCTGATCTTATCAATTTACCGGGGATTACATATCAGTAATTGGATTCGCTGGGTGATCCTGATCCTCTTTATTTGCAATGCTTTAGCGGTTATTTACTTCTCTGTAAAAGTCATCCAATCAGAAAAGAATAGCAAACAAAAGTAAAGTGAGGGTTAGAAATGGAGGGCTGACCGGTGACTAATCAGGTAATTGTATTAGGAAGTATAAATGTTGACACGACTTATCGAGTGGAACACTTCCCCCAACCAGGCGAAACAATCAGTGCTAATGATAAGCAGATTGCTCCTGGGGGCAAGGGAGCTAATCAAGCGGTGGCAGCGGCTCGCTCAGGAGCTCATACGGCATTTATTGGTGCAGTTGGTAACGATGATGATGGGCGAGCAATGCTTAAACAGTTGCAGAAGAACTACATTGATACGCAGCACGTTATTATCGATAATGACCATGCCACAGGCAGTGCGTTAGTAACTGTCGAGGAAAGTGGACAAAACGATATATTAGTCTATGGTGGTGCTAACCAAGCCCTTACAACGACGATGGTCGGTTCGGTTGATGAGTTACTTGAGCAAGCGGACTTTTTAGTTGCTCAATTTGAAACTCCTCAAGAAGTAACGGTCGACTTATTCCGCCAAGCCAAAGCACATGGGGTGATTACTATTTTGAACCCAGCTCCTGCCCATTCACTCGATCCAGCATTGTTTAGCTATACCGATTTAATTATCCCTAACGAAACCGAAGCGGAAAAACTAACTGGGATTACAGTAACCGACCACAGCTCCATGCAAGCAACCGCTACATGGTTCCGTCAGCATGGTATTCCAAATATGATGATCACCCTGGGGAAACATGGGGTCTTTTATTCCCTCTTTGATCAGTCAGGGACAGTGCCCGCATTCCGGGTAAAAGCAGTTGATACTACTGCTGCGGGTGATACTTTTGTGGGCGCATTGGTAGCTGAACTTAAGCCCGATGTGACCAACATTGCGCAGGCAATTACTTATGCTCAACAAGCATCATCATTAGCAGTCCAAAAGCATGGTGCCATGCCATCAATCCCTTATCGATCAATGATTGAAGCCATTAATTCTTAGTAGAGTGTGGTGGTGATGTGTGTTCTTTTGCCTATCACAGGGTTATAATAAAAGTAGCTAAGGAGTGATAATCATGGCAAAGGGCACATATCAACAAGTAAAAGATGCACTAAAAAAGTTAGGAATTGATGATTACAATGTCGTTGATCATCCAGCTGCTCATACGACTGAAGAAGCTGATAAGTACATTGCCGGGCATGAAGGTGTTCGGACGAAGACGATGTTTCTGAAGGGCAAGAAAAAGAAGTTCTACATGGTTATCATGGATGATAAGAAACGGATGGACTTCCATGAATTTATGGACCTGACCGGGACAAAACGGGTTTCAATGGCCCGTCCAGAACATCTTGAAGAAGAGTTGGGCTTGGAACCAGGAATTGTTTCACCATTCGGCTTATTAAATAATCAGGACCATAACGTTAAGGTCTATATTGATAAGGATATCGTGGATGAACCAATTCAAACCTTTCACCCCAACGAAAATACGCATACGATTTTTATCAAGACCAAGGACTTGTTTAAGTTCTTAAAGGCCATTGATTTTGAACCAGAGATTATTGATTTATAAAGAGCTATAAATCCTGCAAAGTTGAGATACTCTACAGGATTTTATTTATGATTATTTAAAACAATTACTTTTCCCAAGCTATGGCTACTTTCTAGATAGCGATGAGCATCAGGTACTTCTTTAAGTGAGAAAATCCTTTCTGATTTGATGCTAATGGAGTATTTTTCAATCGTGTCGAAAAGTTGATTTAGCTTTTTTTGATTAATTGTCCCAGAATAGAAGCTGGTTAAATAACCATTGGTGGCGATATCCGTAATAGGATCGAAATGATCTAAGTACCACTGGTTGCCGAGTTCACCGGTGCTGCAGATAATTACACTGAGAAGGGTATCCTTGAAACTATCTTTAACCGTTAATGGACCGATTAGTTCTAGAACCTTGGAAAATTTTTGATCAGTTTGCAATTGGCCATCCTGGTCAGTGACAACGTTATCATAGCCAGCATCTAGTAATTGCGCTTTTTTGCGGCTGTTTCTGGTGGTCCCAACAACTCTTATTTTGGGGAATATCCCCCTCACTAAGTTCAAAAAGGCGATGCCAACACCACTGCTGTCACCACGGACGAGAACATGGTCATCATTCTGGAGCTTGAGGTTTAGCAACGATCCAAATGTAATAAGTTTCGGGGATAGTTGTTAGCGTTAGCCAATCCAGATTAGTATCGACAGGATAAATCTGATTATTGGGTAGGAGGACATATTCGGCATAGGAACCGTCAAACTTTCTCCCCATTTCACCCATAATGGAGACAACCTTGTGATCCACTGGTAGATGTTCTGGATCGGTTGTATCAGCAATTTCACCGACGCACTCAATACCAAGAATCCTTGGAAAATGAACAGGAGATAGGCCTTTTCGGGTGAATATCTCAGAATGGTTAATCCCAAAACCTTTCACCTTCACCAATGACCAACCAGGCTTTACTTGTGGCGTGGGGACATCTTGATAAATTAGCTTGTCAGGCCAGCTTGGTAGATAACAACTGCTTTCATTAATAGTCACCTTGTTCCTTGATAAACTCTTCAGACTCATATTATTACCAAGTTAATGGGAAATGGTTGAGGAAGCATTACAGGATTGTCTTAAAAAGATCTGACAATTGTTCCCCTGATACTGATGTATTGCCTGTAACGATTTGTGCGGAGCCCCCACCACGAATCTCACCAGCTTGATGGAACCTAGCTAAAATGTCACGGGCCATATTTTGTGGTGAGACAATAGCAAAGTAGGTTTTATTCTCAAATTGGGCAAGAATAAGCTTGGTTTCTTTTATCTGGCGAAGTAATTGTGGTGCCAATATCGATAAATCACTGGTATTACTAATGTGAATGTGATTAACGGCTTGGTTTTTCATTATAATTTGTTGGATAGTTATCCTTGCTAACTGTTGGCGGTAATTCTTCAGTTGCTTCTTTAATTTTTTGTTTTTTGCCTGTAGGTCAGAAATACCAGGTAAGATTTGTTCACGATTGATACTTAATTTATTTGCCACGTCATTTAATACTTGTTCGTCTTTCTTTAAACGGTCGGTGGTTACCTGGTTGACCGTGATGTAGATTTTAGTACCTGTGGAAACCTTGGCCGTGCCAATAATGGCAAAGCTTTGCAACTGACTAGTATGGTTAACATGACAGGTACCACAAGGCTGTGTGTTGATATTACCAAAATGAACTAACCGCACGACAGGGTACTTCTGGTAAGCTTTATCTGGATATTCACTACCTTTAACATAGCTAAAACTAGTTTGGATATCTTGATGGATGACATCATTCATCCATTGCTCCACATCAGCTAGTTGTTGAGTAGTAATCTGTTTGGTATCGACAATATACCATTCACTATCCGGATTGGCGCTTACTTCTATTATCTTCATTGGCTGATGAGCATAATAACCATCTAAGAGGTGGAAAGCACTTTGGACAGTTGTATTGATCCATCGTGTTTGGGCGTCCACTTGCATATGAATTGGGTTATGTAAATCACCGCCAACCTTATGGTAAAGCGTTCCATGGTCCCATTTCAGGTCGATCACTTGTAAACCATTAATGGTTCCGTGATCAGCTAATTGACCACCTTTCTCACCATAGAAAACAGTCTCGTTAAATGCATAGTAGCCGTTTTTAACTTCCGCTATTTGAGTGGTACAAGTGAGCTTTTCAAAATTATCATAAGCAGTTGGTTTTATCATCTTAGTTTGCTCCTTTCAATAACATATCTAAGTGAGGAATATTATCTTCCAAGTAGATTTTAGAGATCGGTTGGAAACCAAAAGAATGGTAGAAGTTTTCTAGGTAAGCTTGGGCTTGAATTTGAATATTCTCATGGGGAAAGAGTTTATGAGCCTCGTCAATTGTTGCCTGGACTAACTGACGACCATAGTTTTTTTCCCGGTATTCCTTTGGAACAAGAACCCGACCAAATGTCGCCTTACCGTCATTTCGCCGGTAAATTCTTGTATAGCCAACCAAACTATTTTTGCCATCTTTCAAGACCAAGTGGTAAGCATGGTGGTCATCCTGGTCAACTTCTTGGTAGGGACAATGTTGCTCCACCACGAAAACCTTAATCCGTTCTGCAACAAGATCGCACCATTCTTCACTGCTTAATTCTGCTAACTTCTTTACTACTATTTTCATCGCTCACAATTCCTCCTTAAAAGCAAAAGCATCCAACCTTATCTCTCTTCCATACGGAAGCCCTAACGAGACAAAGTTGGATGCTATTATTCCTGATTCCGGGGAACCAGGTAGCGATATTTAATTGTAGTTAATATATCATGACTTAATATAAAAAGCAAATAGGCTTACACTTTCCCAGGACGACCTAAAGCATAACCCTGCCGCAGGTTAATGTTCAATTGGTTAGCCAGGAGGATCTGCTCCTGGGCTTCGACCTTACCGACGATTGACGTAATGTGGTACTTGCTAATTAAACGTTGCCATTGAGCCAGAGTAATATCAATCCAATGGTTTCGTGACTTTTTAAACGAGTGGATATTGAATTTAAAGTAGTCCACAAATGGCAGGAACTTTTTCAACATTTGGTAAGTCTTTTTGGATGAATCGACATTTTCAATGGTTATTTTAACGTGGTCGTGATTCAGACTTTTCAGAACAGAAAGCATTCGGCGTTGTTGGAGCAGATTAGCTTTGCGGATATCATAAGCATCAAGCTCAACTGATAATTGTTGCTTATTAATCACACCCAACACCCATTTGAAGAAGTAATTAGCCCGAAAATCAGTGATTTGACTAACCGTCATGTTAAGGGCCAACACCTGAATTGATTCAGTAATTTGGGGATCAATCTGGCGAATTGTGTGGACCATTTTACTGAGCGGAAAGTTGACCACATCTTTTGGCAGTTGCCACTTGTTTTGATGAGGATCAAATTCGCGGAGTAGTAATTCATACCCGCGAAGCGAATGCTGCTGATCATAAATTGGTTGACCAAAATATTTGTATTTACTGGAAAAGTCATGATCCTGATCAATGCCCTTTTTATTCCGATAGCGGAAGTGAGCGGTAATGCAAAATAGAATACAAATAAGGGTGAAGATCACGAAGATCCACCACAAGAAAATTGTTAAATCAGTCATTACTATTAGCCTTCCTTTCGGGACTGACCCACTTACCACTACCATAGCCTAAAATTGTTTTTACGGCTTTGAGGAAGGTGGTAACGATGGTCAATGGATTAACGATCCATGTGAAGAGAAGGTAGATCGGTGAGAACAGTAAATAACGAAGCTTGGCCCCATTAAAGTCAAGGATTAGGGCAGCGAGGACCTGAAAAAGCCCCGCAATTAGTTGGAAGGTCACGAAAATCATACTCATGACAATTCCGTGCCAAACCCGTTCATAGTTTCCAGTAGTGGCAAAGTAGGTCATCAAAAGGATAAAAATAATACTGGTAATCCAGAAAAAGAATGACCAAATAATCGATAATGTCGTATCAGTTAGCATAGGAATCACGAAGCGGTGACGCCACGGGTGACGGATAATCTTGGTGAAGTTGGTCAACCAAACCTCAGTACCACCCTGAGCCCAACGCTTGCGTTGCCTATAAAGGTCGTGGAAAGTTTCCGGAACGTTCATATGGAAAACAATGTCAGGCGCAAATTTGGGAGTGACGTTCATGAAGGTATGGTCCCAAGCGATACTGATATCTTCTGTTGCTCGATCCTGACGAAAACCGCCGACGTCAATTAAGAAGTCGCGTCGATACATTGTATTAGCACCACTATAAGCGTACATTGTGTTATTTATGGCCGTCTGACTACGTTTAATGATCCCGACAATACTTGAGAACTCGACTGTTTGTGACTTGCCCCATAGCGTGGAACGGTTATAAACATCCATGTTAGCGGTGATTGCAGCATAGTTAATGCCGCGTGGACTGGTAAAGTACCGCATGTACTTCATCAATGCATCTCGCTCAGGAATTGTGTCCGCATCGTTACTGAGAATGTATTCACCCTTAGCAAAGAAGATCCCGATATTAAAAGCATGGGCTTTGCCTTGATTTTCATCAATCCTGATTACCCGTAGACGAGGGTATTGTGCCTGCATCTCTTTTAAAATCTCTGGAGTGCGATCAGTACTACCATCATCCATTACTAAAATTTCGTAATTATGATAATTAAGCTCATTCAATAAGTATTCAAGAGTACCTTGAATCACAATATCTTCATTGTGAGCGGGAATCATGATGGTGATAAACGGTTCTTTTTCTAATTTGGTGTTAGGTGCAAGCTCTTCATTATGACGAAAAGACATGTATGATAGGGCACCAAAGAACCAGAACATCGCTCCGAGGATAGGGTAGAGACAAAGGATTAAGTTAATCACTAATATAACCGTTATCCATGGTGAAGAAGTTTGGGAGGCTTCGTTCATAATATTAGAGGCCATTAATTATGAACCTCCATTTCTTCGCTATTAATAATTTCCTTAAGCTGATTCTTGGTTAGGTTCTGTTCCGGCTTAACAGTGTAGCGACGGTAAGATTGGCGCTGATCTTCATCACCAAAACGTTCGGTCATGAATTTTTCAGCAGTTCGTCGTTCCCGTTGATTCTTGCTCATATCAAACATGGGCCATTTTTCGACAAGTCCACGGGATCGCTGAATTTGAATGTAACCCATCGCAAAGCAAAAAACGGCGGTCATGCCTAGAGCAAATGTTAGGAAGATTACCAGGAAGTTAAGTTCCTGAAATCCTTCAGCATAGTACCAGAAAAAATGGCCGTGGTGACCATGAGTCCAGTATGCGATATACGTGGCACTAGTGATAATGATGGGGATAAATAGTATTACCCAGCTTAGTAGCATTACCACTGATTGCCCAATTTTCATTCCCCAATGACCTTTTTCAAAATAGCGGTCACGATAACTTCTGTGTGCTTTATTATTCATTGTTTAATTAATTAAGTAATGGGACAGTAGTGATCCCATTACCTTCCCCCTAATTAGATTGAACTAAAAATCACGCGAAAAATTATATCATAAATTAGTCATAAATGGTGTAATAGTATAATTACTGTAATATAGATGTTCAAATAGTAAAAATGAGTATATATGGATAGATCTTATTTCCCCGGTCACTGGATTAAATCTCTAAGGAGCAGTAAAATTTGAAGGTTATTGCAAATTAATATGAAAAGGTGAAATGAATTTGGGGGTAAAATTCTTTGATGCGATTATCTACTTACCGATAATCGTTATTTCGATGATTATTAGCCAGATTTACTTTGAACAATATTGGGGATCATTTAAGGGAAATCGCATGGCTAATTTCATTTTGACCGTCGTTGTTATTATTACTTACTTCATTCAGGAATTTTGTTTACTACAACTTTCCTTAATCAATATTGGGGCAGTGGCATTTATGCAGGTCGTGCCGATCACAATGTTATTTCGGAATAACCAAAATAAAGTCTGGTGGTGGCTGTTGTTCCTTACACCACCGTTTGTGAATGTTATAGAAGTGATGATGAGACTTGAATCAATTAATACTTGGTGGATTTGGCTGGTTGAATCAGTTGTTTTCCTGATCTTGTGTGGGATTTTAACTAGGTGGGAAAAGATATCAATTCGGATCCGCTATACTTTAGCAATTGTTATTCTTGGCATGATTGAACTGTTCTTTTTAGGCATTGAGCACCACTTTTTGGCCGTTAACATCTCAGCGGCAACACTTGGTTTGATAGTAATTCTCGTCTTTGAAGGGCGTCGTTACGAAAGTGAGATTAAAAATAAACAAAAGATTAAGTTGTTACAAAGGGAAAGTGAACGTGACGACCTAACTGGACTGCTTAGTTATCGGGCACTTAGTCAGGAAATTAGCGCCTTAACTGAGAATAAGGACATCCGTAATATTGTCATTGGGGGTCTCGATATTGACCACTTTAAGGCAATCAATGATACATATGGTCACTTTGTCGGTAATGAAGTCTTAAATCACTTTTCAACGGTCCTGCGTGAACAGATTCACCATGCCTTTCCTAACCATGGCTATGTGTATCGTTTCGGTGGGGAAGAGTTCAGTATTGTGGTTTCTAATCATTCAATTGATGAAGTTTATAGTTTACTGCAATCGATTGAAAATTCTTTCAATGCAAACCCGGTGGTGACTAAAGAAGGGATCAAGATAACAATTAGTTTTTCGTGTAGTTTAACTAATCATTTGAAAGGTGAACTGCTAGATGTTACCTTGAAGCGTGCTGACAAGATGTTGTATATTGTTAAAAATAATGGTCGTGGCTGGATTGTGACTGATCATCATCATAAGCTTGCAAAAAGAGGAACAGACTAAGGGAATTAATATAGTTGTCAATGCTAAGATAAGTAGGGTGAGAAACATTACAATGAATGCAAATAAATTACATAATATTTTTCAGCCCATTTTACAGGTTGATGGTTCCATGAATGCCAAGATAGATGCTTATGAAATGCTGATGCGTGACGCTGCGGAATCCTTCCCGGGGATGGAATTTTTAAATAGTTTAACGACTCTGGAAGGTAATGAACGGTGGATTGCGATAAGTCAATCAGCATTGGTTAATGCACTTGACGGCCATCCTAATAGAAAAATATATATTAACCTCGAACCATGCCAAATGGAATTTGAAAGTGTTTGGCGGTTTTTGACCGACCTGTATAATCAATATGGTTCGCAAATTGCTATTGAAATTACCGAACGGCGGGAAACAATTCATAGTTTGGACTACCTAGATGACGAAATTCACCGCCTTGAGAAAATCGGCTTTGAATTAGCAATTGATGATGTCTGCGCGGGTAGTAACAGTTATGCCTTTATTGTTCGTCAGCTGGGCGCTATTAAGCGGATTAAATTGTCGCTCCTGTTGTTTAAAAACGAAGATCATGAAATTGAGAAAAGCTTTGTAAATGCATGGTTAACTTTCGCTAGGAAGCACCACCTTGATTTCGTAATTGAAGGTATTGCCAATGAACAACTTGCCAAAACTTTTGCTGGCCAGTCAAACGTTTTCCAGCAAGGTTTTTACTGGGGAAAGGGAACGTCGGAAATTCAATAAGTACAAAATAAAGAGGATGAGAAAAAGCAAAAATACTTTTTCTCATCCTCTTAAATGTTACTAGTAGTTTTGAACTTACCAAGTCTAATCACGGGAATTAACTAGAGCCTTCGTAGTTAGCCCACCAGGCTCTTGAAAAGGTTAATTCCTAGTTTATTTAATTATGGACGCAACCGGTTCAACATCCGTGGGAATGGAATGTTTTCACGGATATGGTCTTGCAAGGTTACCCAAGCCAAGAACCGTTCAAGCCCCATCCCGAATCCGGAGTGAGGAACAGAACCATACTTCCGTAAGTCATCGTACCAGCCGTAGTCTTCCTTACTTAAGCCGTTTTCTTCCAGCTTGTTAGTGATGTATTCGTAATCGTATGAACGTTCAGAACCACCAATAATTTCACCATAGCCTTCTGGGGCCAAGAGGTCAGCACAGATAACTTGCCGATCATCTTCAGGGTCAGTTGGCATGTAGAAAGCCTTGATTTCCCGTGGGTAATTCTTGATGAAGACAGGCTTGTTGAATTGATCGGCCAAGAAGGTTTCTTCTGGTGAACCAAAGTCGTCACCGTACTTTACATCGAGGCCACCCTTTTGCAACATTTCGATAGCCTTCTTGTAAGTTACTCGTGGGTATGGCAATTCGGTGAATGGCTTCAAGCTTTCCACAGAGCGACCAACCATTTCCAATTCAGTTGGGCATTTGTCGATTAAGTCTTGGATCAAGTAAGCCACGTATTGTTCTTGGATCCGTTCACTTTCTTCTTCGTGACACCAAGCCATTTCTGGTTCGATCATCCAGAATTCAGTCATATGACGACGGGTCTTAGACTTTTCAGCCCGGAAGGTTGGCCCCATTGAGTAAACTCGCCGTAATGCCATCGCACCAGCTTCTTCATATAATTGACCTGATTGAGATAGGTAGGCATTTTCATCAAAGTACTTCACGTTGAAGAGGTTGGTGGTACCTTCAGGGGCACTAGCCGTTAATTCTGGAGCATCGAATTGAGTAAAGCCATGTTTGTCAAAGAATTCCATGGTGGATAACTTTACTTGGCTCCGAATCCGCATTAATGCCCATGGCTTGCGAGAACGTAACCACAAGTGACGATGGTCAAGCAGAAAGTCAATCCCGTGATCCTTGTTACCAATTGGGTAGTCTTCGCTTTCACCAACGACTTTAATATCCTTGATGTGAATTTCGTAACCAAACTTAGAACGCTTGTCTTCTGCAATTTCACCAGTAACAATAAAGCTCGTTTCCTGGTGCAAATCATGTTTAGCGAGGTCAAAAGTGGCTTCGTCAACATCGTTCTTCCGGATAATTCCTTGGAAGAAGCCAGTTCCGTCACGCAATTGCAGGAAAGCAATCTTACCACTAGAACGTTTGTCAGTTAGCCAAACCCCAATTTTGACTGTTTCGCCGACATGTTTTGGTGATTCACTAATTGTAATAGTTTCCATCATAATCTCCCTTAATCAATTATTTTATAGAATTTGAATATGAGCGGCTTCACACTTCTTGAGCATGTCTTCAGGCCAAATGCTTGCTTGAACTTCGCCAACATGGGCTTTACCAAGCAACAACATGCACAGCCGTGATTGACCGATTCCTCCACCAATTGTATATGGTAATTCGCCGTTGAGCAACATCTTGTGGAATGGTAACTTCTCACGGTCAGTAGCACCAGCTTGTTCCAATTGGTACTTCATCGATTCTGGGCTAACCCGGATCCCCATACTAGAGATTTCCAACTTCTTTTGTAATGGTTCATACCAGAAGATAATATCACCGTTGAGACTCCAGTCATCGTAGTCAGGTGCCCGGCCATCGTGAGGCTTGCCAGAACGCTTCAATTTATCACCAATCTTCATAACGAAGACGGCACCCATTTCCTTAGCAATCTTGTCTTCCCGTTCCATTGGGGTTAAGTCTGGCCAGCGATCTTCTAGTTCTTGAGTAGTAACGAAGTGAATTTCATCTGGTAATTGGTAAACAGCGTCAGGGTAGAGATACCATAATTCCTTTTCGATCCGCTTGATTACTTTGAAGATTTGCCGAACAGTTGACTTCAAGGTTTCTTCCGTCCGCTCTTCCTTGGCAATAATCTTTTCCCAGTCCCATTGATCAACATAAATGGAGTGGAAGTTATCAAGATCTTCATCCTTCCGAATGGCGTTCATGTTGGTGTAGAGACCTTCATGCATACCGAAGCCGTATTTCTTTAAGGCTAACCGTTTCCACTTAGCTAGTGAGTGGACAACTTCGATGGTGTCGCCAGGCATATCTTTCATGTCAAAGGAAACTGGTTTTTCAACACCGTTAAGGTTATCGTTCAAACCAGTACTCTTTTCAACAAACATTGGGGCAGACATTCGTTGCAGGTGTAATTCTTGACCGAATTCATCTTGGAAGTTTTCCCGGATGAAGCGAATTGCTGCTTCAGTGTCACGAATAGATAATTTTGGATCGTAGTCCTTTGGAATAATTAAATCAGCCATAATTAGCACTCCTTTATATGTTTAGAATCGAGGATAAATAAAAAAGCCCTTCATCCCCAACATCTAAGGGACGAAAGGCTTTTGTTCCGCGGTACCACCCAAATTGCCTAAAATATTTTTAGACCTTCTCATAGAGTACTTTCATACTCTTCCGGCGTGGTAACGTACCGGTGACGACTAAGCCTACTTTAAGACGGGTTATTTGGGTTAGTAGCATGGGAAAAGTGTTTTTCGGTAATTCAGGTGCTATCGGTCTCTCACTATCACCGACTCACTGGTAGATTGGAAATTACTTACTCTTCTTTTTCATCGCTTTTGAAATCTTTAATTGTATTTTAACCGTATTTTTATAAATTGCAACTACTTTTTTAAAAAATATTGAAAAATTTTCGGTAGCTAAAAAGAAGAGCGTAACGATAAGTTTTCATTGTCATCATTACGGTAACGGGAACGAGAAAAATCCATCAAACATCAAGCTGTTTCGAGGTAGTTAGCAGCTCATGTATAATAATTAATTGAGGTGAACATAATGGAAGTATTTATTCAACGTGATGGCCTGAAACTCCACGGCTTGCTGGAAGGGACTGACCAGGTCCAGAATTCATCGGTCGCCATTTTAATGCATGGTTTCAAAGGTGACTTGGGCTATGATAATAGCCAAATTTTATATGCTTTATCACATTATTTAAATGATCATGGTATTCCAACGCTTCGTTTCGATTTTGATGGTAGTGGGAAGAGTACTGGTCGTTTTGAAGACATGACGGTCTTTTCTGAATTGTTGGATGGGATGAAGATTATTGATTATGCCCGGACGAAGATGAAGGCTCAGCATATTTACTTAATTGGTCATTCCCAGGGTGGGGTGGTTGCCTCCATGTTAGCTGCCTATTATCGGGATGTAATTGAAAAATTAGTTCTATTAGCGCCAGCAGCGACTTTAAAAGATGATGCTCTCAATGGAGAATGTCAGGGAAGTACGTATGACCCTAACCACATTCCGTTATCTGTTAATGTTCACGGTTTTGAAGTTGGGGGTGACTATTTCCGGACAGCCCAATTAATGCCAATTTATGAAACGGCTCAACACTTTGCTAAGCCAACGCTCCTGATTCACGGTACTGATGACCAGGTTGTGTCACCAGAAGCTTCCCGTAAATATAATGTTATTTTGCCACAGAGTGAACTTCATTTGGTTCCTGGAGAAGGACACATGTTTGTTGGCGCCCAGCGGCCAGCAATTCTGGAATTAGTGGCTGACTTTCTGAATAGATAATAGCAGTTCAATGTTAATCACTTTCTTGACTGTGACCTTACTAGACAGCTTACAGTAGAAATTGTCAAAGCAGAATAAAGAAAGGATTGATAAAATGGCACAAGAAACGATGCAGGCTGTGCAATTAACCGGACCATGCGAAACAAGTGAAATGAAACCGACGACAGTTGCTAAACCGGTCTTGAAAAAGGGATATGTCCTCATTAAGGTGAAGGCATTTGGTGTTAACGAATCCGAAGTAACGAGTCGGAAGGGTCAATCTTCCTCTGACTTTACCTACCCCCGAATTTTAGGGATTGAAGGAGCTGGGGTTGTTGCGGAAGTCAACCCAGGAAGTTCATTAAAAGTCGGTCAAAAAGTGGCCACGATGATGGGCGGCATGGGACGTGCAATTGATGGCTCATATGCTGAATATACGTTAGTTAAGGAAGCTAATGTGATCCCACTAGAAACTAACTTACCATGGAAGGTTGTTGGAGCCTTACCAGAGATGCTGCAGACATCTTATGGGTCATTAGTGGAAGGGTTGCACCTGCAGAAGGGTAACGTAGTCTTTATTCACGGTGGTTCTTCAACGGTAGGCTTAATGGCGACCGTTGTTGCGAAAATGATGGGGGCTACTGTTATTACGACTACTCGTCACGAAGATAAATTAGCAATCCTTAAAAAATTTGGTGCTGATTATGCCCTACTTGATAATGACGACCTTTATAAAGAAATAAAGCAGATTGCACCTCAGGGCGTTGATAAGATGCTTGAATTAGTGGGTTTCTCTGCGTTGTTTAATGATCTAAAATTGATCCACCAAGGCGGTTATGCCTGCTTTACGGGTGCGCTAGATGGACAATGGACCTTTAATAACTTTTCTCCATTTATGATTCCAACAGGTGTTTTCCTGACTAGTTATGCTGGTGAAGCAAAGGACCTTCCCGCTAAAGCCTTTAACAAAGTTTTGGCGGAAATTGCTAAGCAGGATCTTCAAGTGCCAATCGCGAAAGTTTACCATGGCTTAGCAGAAGTGGGCCAAGCACAGGCAAACTTGGAATCTGGTAAATTTATTGGCAAACACGTTGTGGTGTTAGACGAAAACTAATAATTACGCAAACGCCCTTGACCGATTAAAAACCAGTCAAGGGCATTTATTTTTATTCGTAATGATGAATGATTTTGCAAATTATTTAATGATATTAACTAACGAGGCTGGTAAATGACGGGGACCACGCACTGCTTTTATCCCATGTTGCTGCAAAAACGCAAACGTGAATTTATCAGGTGGGAAACGACGAATCAGTTGGACTTTCATGACATGGCTAATCTTAATTTCATTACCTTGATAATGATAGGGGATATTAACTTCAACAGCTCGACATTCATAGACAATCGCCTTAATAGGCGCGGTAACGTATAGTAAAACCGTATCGTTAACCCGGATACTAGTTGATTGTTTCCAAATAATCGTATCTGTATGGTCAAAGGCGTGCATAATATCGTAATACTTGGGGTTGGCCGGCACCAGCCAGGTGGTTGGCTGCGTTAAGATTGCCCGACTAGCCTTAATTAACTGAAAAATATCATTATCCGATACTGTATCGTCCAAAATTACGCTTAGCCAATTTTTCCCTTTGAGATGAAAGCTCGGGTAAATTCCCGGCTGTTTTAATAACTTTGCCCGATCAACAGGGTGAATTCGTAAATCCATTACTTCGACTTTCTGGTGTGAGGGGTGGTCATAATGAGGAATACGATGGTAATCGATATTCATTACTAGTCCATACCATTTTTGAGTTTGGGGTTCACGAAAGACGCCATAATCAGGAGCAATCTTAAAAATGAATTCTGGTTGCTCATGGTAGCAAGCATTGATTCGTCCAGCGAGGCGGTTGGCTTGTGGTGAGTGAAATGGTTCCTTAATAAAACAGCGGTCAGCCAGTGACTGTAATAAATCAATGTAAGCTTGTTTAACCTGCGCCGCAAAAGCGCCGACGTGAATGGCCCGTAATGGGAGGTATTCTTCACCACTAGCAAGGTCCAACACTTTGCCGGTAATCTTTCCCGATGCAGATACAGTTATTTGCGCCTGAAATTGGTGGTCGTAGAATGATTGCTTTAGGAGGTAGGAGGACCCTTTTTGGTAAAACCCGGCTGCTTTGAATTTAGCAAAATCGGGGCGGTATTTTGCAAACACACGCTGTTCGATAGACATAATGATCGCCTTACTGTTCTTTCAATTGATATTCTAGAAGGCCAGTTGCAGTAAAACCAGCTCTCTCAATTTTATTACCGATGTTGATTTGCCACAATTCACCGGTGCAGTCGAGCTGGTGTTTCTTTAAGTAATCTGCAATTAAAGTGAGCCCTTTTTCGATTTCAGGAGAAGTGTTCTTGACCTTAACAACAATGTAATTCCCGGCGGACTTAGTGATTGTTGGTAAATCGTAGTTTAAAGCAGGAATACTCTGCTCCTTAATGATGCGAAAGCCAGCGTTGGCATACTGGTCAGCGACTGGTTGACGAAGGTTAGTTTTGAATCCAGAACGGAGGTTATTGGTGACCATACTCATATTTAATTTAGAATAGAAATCTGAAAAAATGTTGGCCATTTCTTCAACGGTACAGTCAACCGAATAGTCTGAACACCAGAAAGAAGCCTCTGGCAAGTAGGTAATGATTGGTTGGTAAAGCTTCGCTTGCTTAATGACTTGGGGATGTACTAATCGTTGACGAATAGTCATTTGGACCTGTTTCAAATGATGGATCTGTTGTTCAATCTTGGCGTCTAATTGGTGTAGTTGTTTACTCAAAACAGCACTATCAGGCTCTTGTAAGTATTGTTTAATTTCATTGATGGAAAGGCCTAATTCACGGAGCCCTAAGATAAAGCTAATTTGGTACAGTTGGTCATAGCTATAAAGACGGTAACCAGCATCGTTAACGGTATGGGGATGAAATAATCCAGATTCGTCATAAAAAATTAGTGTTCGCCGGTTAGTATTGGCGAGCTTGGCGAAGTCACTAATTTGCAAAAGCTTTTCCATAAAGTCATCATTCCTTCGTTTTTATCAATTATTATAAGCTGTAACCCTAGGGGACAGTGAAGAATAAAAATTCCCCCTTTACTATCCAGTAAGGAGATAGCCTATAGTTGGATAGTGAAGGGAGAAACCGATATTTATTTCTGGTAGTTATGCTTAAGAAATGCCGCCATACTCTCAGGTTCATGCCCTGTAATATGCCGGAAGTCAGTAGTGACTTGGTCCATCAAGCCTAAGGCACCAGCGTGGTACATAGATGAGAGCTCATCGCCATCTCCTTCTGCTCGGTAAATGTCAGCAAATTCTTGCAGCGTCACGGGAGAATAGCCAATTTTCTTGCCAGTGACTTGTGACATTATGTGGCTTAGTTCCACCATGTTGTAATTTTGGTCCATCGTCAATAAGTAATTTTGACCATGGTTACGCAAGTATGGTTTGACGGCAACATTGGCAATTGCTTCAGCGCTATCTTGACGACTGATGAAGCTCAGCGCCTTATCGCCAACAGGGTAAATAACATTGTGGCGGTCAATCAACTCTGGCAAATAGGGAATGAGCGGGTCAGCATAGAGTGAGTTCTTAACTATCGCATAATTCATCCCCGAACTGGCCAATCGTGCGGGTAAGTAAGCATAGTATCCGGCCATCTGGAAAGGGTTGTTTGCTTGGTCGGCGATGAAGCTGACGTCCACGATGTTGGCAACACCAGCGTGCTTCATTGCGGTTAATGAGTTTTCAAACTCATTAATCCGTCCCTGAACATCATATGTGATGCTGGGAATGTAAATAACAACGTTAACACCAGTGAAGGCCTGGACCATCCCTGCAACATCGTTATAGTCGAGGTGTACTAACTCAAAGCCACCGTCTTGAAAGACTTGGCTTTTCTGAACGTTATGTATTCCGATACGGATGTTAGTTGGTGCGGTTAACTTAGCCAATTCGGTAACCACCTTTTGACCAAGGTGACCGGTAGCCCCAGTAATGAAATATTTGGTCATAGTTGTTATCCCTTCTTATTGGTCTTTTGGGCTTGCTTCACAATGATTGAGTCAATGATATCAGCCAAACTAATTCGTGCCAATTTGGCTTTAGCAGAAGTCTCAACTTGTTTGTAGTAATAACGTAGGGTGTCCTGAATGTTGCCGCCCACAATGCATTGTGGATTTGTTTTATCGTCAACGGTAAATAAGTGTTGGTCGTGTTCGATTGCTAAAAATACGTCATACAATGAGATATTTGCCGGATCCTTAGCTAACTTAGGGTCTGCAGCACCATGAACCGTGGTAATTAAACCAGCCTTCTTGAGCTGACTCATGATGCGGCGGACAACAACGGGCGAAGTTTCGACACTGTTGGCGATATTATCACTAGTTAAAGGAATCTTTCCTTGATAGATTGAGATAAAAGCGAGAATGTGAATGCTGTCGCTAAAACGGGTTGAGATTTTCATATGTATCATTCCTTTGACTTAATTGTAACTAATAAAGTTACATAAAGCAAGGGTGATTAGTTTGATAATTAACCAGATAATGGTGTAATTAGATTGACACAGGCATGATTTGATTATATGATATGGCCTAAAAGATGAAACTAAATGAGTTACATAAGGAGCATTAATATGAAATTCAAGAAAATTATGCTTGCCTCTTTATTAGGGGTAACGACCCTCTTAGCAGGAGTCATCGTTCCAACCGTTGCAAGCGCCGCGGCCACTAGTAAACCGATCATTGTCGGTTCTAAGAATGTATCCGAAAGTAAGACCGTTAGTGAAATCTATGCAATTGCCCTTGAGAAGGCCGGTTATAAAGTTACCCGTAAGCCAAACATTTCTAATAATGTAATCTTCAAGGCCGCTCAAAAGGGGCAAGTTGATGTTTATCCAGAATATACGGGAACAATTGTGGAAAGCTATCTTAAGAAAGATGGCCAAGGTAAAACATCTGCCCAAATGGCTAAAATGGCTCGCGATGGGATTAAGAAGGATGGTCTAACGACTTTTAACTATGCTCCGGGCGATAATCGCCAGGGGGTAGGGATGCCAACCAAGGTCGCTAAGAAGTATCACATCACCAACCTTAGTGATTTACAAAAACATGCTAAGCAATTGCGGTTTGCTTCCCAAGGAGAATTTGAAAAGCGGGCTGACGCACTACCAGCAATGAATAAGGCTTATGGTAAGTATAATTTCAAGTCGTTGAAGGATTACGATGTCAACTTACTTTACAAGATTATGTCACAAGGTAAGGCTGATGTAGCTCCAGTATCAACGACGGATGGCCAATTAGCAACAAGCAAGTTTACTCTGCTTAAGGATAACAAGAAGATCTGGCCGCCATACAACTTGGTACCAGTCGTCAATCAGAAAGCTGCCAAGCGGTATCCAAAGATGGAAAAAACGTTGAATAAGGTTGATGCTAAGTTAACTACCAAGCAATTGACATCGATCAATAAAAAAATGAATGTGGATGGGCAGAATTATAAGACGGTTGCCCAAAACTGGTATAATGCCAATATGAAGTAAGTTAGAAAAGAGGCTGCTTACAGCTTCTTTTTTTGTATAAGGAGGGTTGATCCTTGCTCCACCAAATTATCAACTATTTTGCAACTGATAGTAATCAATACTGGCAATGCGTGGGCCAACATTTATTTCTTAGTGCGATTACACTGGCAATTTCATTAGTGATTGCTTTGCCACTGGGTTACTTAGGATCGCGGATCAAGCCAGTGGCAACATTTTGTACAGTCTTTGCACAGGTATTACGAATAATTCCGAGCCTGGCATTATTGTTTATCCTGATCCCATTTATCGGTACGGGAATGCTGCCAGCCGTGATTGCATTAGTTGTTTTAGCCTTACCACCGTTATTAATTAACACCATTTTAGGGTTCAACGAAGTCAGTCCAATGTACAAGGAAGTTGGATTAGCTTTGGGGATGAACCAACGCCAACTTCGGCGCCAGATTGAGATTCCGTTAGCCATGCCATACATTTTGAATGGCATTAAGCTGGCTTTAGTGGAAATTATCGCTAGTGCGACTTTAGCCACGTATATTGGGGCCGGTGGCTTAGGGACGTTAATTTTCACTGGATTGGGTCTTTATGACATGTCATACGTAGTGATTGGTGGAGTTAGTGTTGCCGTATTATCATTACTAGCCATGCTTAGTTTCGACTTTTTGATTAAGAAGGTGCAAAAGAATGAACAAACCAGCGATTCAATTTAAACATGTCCGAAAAAGTTTTGGTCAGAATACAGTGATTCCCGATTTATCTTTCACGGTGAATGCTGGCGAGTTTGTGACGGTTCTTGGTTCTTCAGGATGCGGGAAAACAACCGTGTTGAAGATGGTCAATGGATTATTGTCGCCAACTGCTGGTGAGATTCTAATAAACAGCCGACCCCTCGTAGACCAAAACTTAGTTCAATTACGTCGCCACATGGGCTATGTGGTTCAACAAATTGGCCTTTTCCCTCATATGACCGTGGCCAAGAACATTGGACTAGTACCGCAAATGCTGAATTGGAATCAAGACAAGATTGTTTCACGTGTAACAGAGCTTCTAAAGTTAGTGCAACTTGAGCCAGCTAAGTACGCTGACCGTTACCCGTCCCAGCTCTCTGGTGGCCAACAACAGCGGATCGGTGTGGCCCGGGCACTGGCAGTTAATCCGCCTTATGTATTGTTCGATGAACCATTTGGCGCTTTGGATGCTTTGACCCGAATTGAACTGCAGAAGGAAATTAAGCATATCCATGATACCTTGAAGGATAAAACATTCATGTTTGTGACGCATGACATTAACGAAGCCTTGTTCCTCGGTCAACGGGTGATGATTATGAAAGACGGGCAAATCGAACAATTCGCCACTCCGGAAGAAATTGTTCAGCATCCTGCGACGCAATTTGTCAGTGACCTATTGGCAACGACACGCCAAAACCAAGGATTATGGGGGCGGAGCGAATGATCGAATATTGGAATGCTAATGCCCCGACAATGCTCCAAGAGATGGGGCAACATGCCCAAATGGTATTGTTATCACTAATGATCGCCTTGGTAATTGCAGTGGTCATCACTTTAATTTTCATGCAGCGTAAGGAGTGGCTTAATGGACTGGTATATTTCTTTTCACTGCTGTATTCCATTCCCAGCTTTGCTTTCTTCGCGTTACTGTTACCGTTATCGGGATTAGGGATGCGCACAGCGGTCATTGTGTTAACAGTATACTGTGAGTATATTTTGCTCCGTTCTTTTATCACTGGCATTCAAGGAGTAGACGCTAATATAGTTGAAGTAGCGCGGGGGATGGGAATGACTAAGTGGCAGGTTTTTAGCAAAGTGCAGCTTCCGTTAGCCTTACCAGCTATTTTTTCCGGTGTTCAAGTGGCTCTCTCATCGACAATGGCTATGGCAACGATTGCCGCGACAATTAACGCAGGCGGCCTTGGTCAACTCTTGTTTGAGGGGCTCCAGTCACAACAGGTAGTCCCTATTCTGTGGGGAACGATCCTGACGATGGCATTGACACTAGTTTGTGCCGCCGTGGTTTGGCTAATTGAGTGGCTATTAATTCATAAATGGCGACGGGTAGTAGCTGTGAAATAATGAAAATAAAAGATAATACATAGAAGGCTCTAACGTCCGAATTCTTCGAACGCTAGAGCCTTCGTGGTATTGCGAGATCTTTTGTCACGATCGCTGTTATTTCTTATTTAATTGGTGGAGGACCGTTTCCGCAATTTCATGGTTAGTCCACATCCAAATTGCATGGCCCAGACTTTCTGAAAGGTGTTCTTCTTCTGGTTGTTCTTTAGCCGATGGAACAGTTCCCATGGCCGGCATGATTACTAAGTGAAAGGCAATCCAAACAGCCAGGCCAAAGGGAATTCCCTGGCCTATCGTCAGTAATTTGACCTTTTTCTCTAGCAATGCTGCATAGGCAGTCGCAAATGAAATAGAAAAGCCAAAGTGAACGAGGTAAGAGACCCATGGCAGCTGTTGCCCAGAATATTGATAGGTCGCCTGTGTTAATTTAGCAGGGACTCCTAATTGTTGTAATAGCGTTTGTGGTGGGTTAACTTTATCGCGTTCGGCAGTGCGCGGTGGCAGAATGTTTTCCCAGCCCAATTTTACTAGGCCAGAGATGACACCGGCTGCTGTTCCAGCAACAATCGTCTTTTTTAAATTTAACTTTGCCATTAATGGTCACTCCTTTTGATAACTTTTAGTTGTCGTTCCGGCATTTTTTGCTGCCATTTGGTTGAGATAAGTCCAAATTTGTGGACGGTAACGACGAAGAACAAACAGTAATCCTAGGTAAATAATAATACATAATCCGATCCAAAGGGGATTTTTTGAAATAAAGGCGGCAAAGACAACCACATTAAGTGGACGGGCCATGAGGTTAAAGCTAGTTATCAGTACCACACCAGCGGGGATTGCAGCACCATAATGGGTCAGGGTGGCGGTATAGACAGGGCCGAGCCAACTAGAACAATAGAGACCTAGGCTAAACCAGACAATTCCATTTGCAATGACTTTTAGGATATTACCATTAGTAATAGCAACAATTGACTCCACCATAAAGGGCAAGGAGATTAAGTCAACAACGGGAAGGGTCCGGTTTCCAGGTAAGATAAAGGCAATTATTACCATGATTGGAATGAGGATAATACCCGAAATAATTGTCGCTGGTTCACCATATCCCACGCCATCATCGATCGCGAGGAACCAGCGTTTACGATGATGAATGGGGTCACTTGCCTCATTAGAGACGGTTTGGCGTTGCTGATCGATGCTGGATGCTAAAGGCTTAAAAGCTTTGGCAAAGATATCAGTTACTAAAGGAAAAATGGTCATTACGGCTGCTAATTGAATAGCAAACTGACAGATTTGTCCCCAGGCTTGGTAACTAGTAATCCGATTGAGATTACCCAATATTCCAATGAACAAGCCCAGGATGGCACCAAGAGTAGTGGGCTGACCAAAGATACCAAACTTTTGACGGAAAGAAGTAGGGGTAAAGTGAACTTTATTAAAGCCAAGACAATTCCACAGGGGGTCCAATAAAATTGCCGGCACAGTTTGAACAATATTTTGGGCGGCACTGACTGTCGTGTTGTTTATTTGATAATAAGAGGACCAACGATCAGCCTGAATTTCTGCTAGTTCAAGGGTATACAAAAGCATGAAACAAGATAGGCCAATTGATAACCAAAAATTATGAGTGACATAGTAAGCGAGTGTTCCCCAAATCATAAATCCGAAGTTGTTCCAGAGATTTGAAGGCATAAAGACTTTGGTAATCCCTAGTGCAAATAATAAGAATTCAATAATTAATCCGAAAACAAAAAAGGCTAATCCAACAGTGGAGTTGAAAGAAGCTAGCGAACCAGCTTGCCAGCCAATATCAACAACGGGTAATTTAATCCCAACGTTATTGACCATTTGACGGATAATTTTCGTTACCACAGGGGTAAATTCACTGATAATCCAAGAAAAGCCAGTCAATCCAACGCCTGCGTACAATGCTGATATGACCGCTGTTTTAACTTTAACTTTGAGAAACAGCGCAATAATAAAGATCATCAGGGGAACGACAATTGTTGCGCCAAATGCATTGAAGAAATGATCAACTGCATAAAGCATTAGTTCATCTTCTTTCACTAATAAATAATTGATTAATACCGCGAAACCTATTTAATTGCTAAGACTATTTTTAATGAGTGCGGCTACCCCCATGCCACCGCCAACGCATAATGATGCAATTCCTGTATTTTTATGCAAAGATTGTAGCTCATGGACAAGGGTCACCACAATCCGAGCTCCGGAACAACCAACTGGGTGGCCCAGTGCAAGAGCACCACCATGAGGGTTAACCTTAGTAGGGTCTAATTTTAATAATTGTTCGCAGACAATCGCTTGACTAGCAAAGGCTTCATTAAGTTCAAATAAGTCAATATCCTCATTATTGAGGCCTGTTTGCTGGTACAGCTTAGTAATCGCGTAATAAGGACCTAACCCCATAACCGCAGGATCGAGGCCAACGATGGTGGAGTTTTGCCATTCTGCAAGGGGAGTTAAATGGTTTGTTTTGACGACTTTTTCGCTAGCTAAGACAACCGCAGCCGCACCATCGTTAAGACCTGATGAGTTACCAGCAGTTACCGAGCCATCTTTTTTAAAAGCTGGCTTTAGTCCCTGTAAAGCAGCCAGCGAAGTATCAGCACGGGGACCTTCATCGCTATCAATGGTTGCTGCTTGGTGGTGGACCGTTACCTCTACTGGCGTGATTTCACTATCAAAGGCATGATCTTCTTGAGCTTGAATTGCTTTCTGATGACTACGTAAGGCAAATTCATCTTGTTGGTAACGGGCAATGTGGTAACGTTCGTTGATATTTTCGGCCGTGATTCCCATTGCATAGCCACCCCAAGCATCCTGTAAGGCATCATTTTGCATGGTATCGACTAATTCACCATTGCCAAATTTGTAGCCATGCCGAGCGTTCAATAGGACATATGGAGCGCGAGACATACTTTCCATTCCACCAGCAACAATCACTTGCGCTTGACCAGCACGAATCAAGGCCGCCCCGAGATTAATGGCAGATAAGCCAGAACCGCAGACATCATTGATTGTGATAGCAGGAATGCTTTGGCTTAACCCGGCGGCAATGGCGGCCTGACGAGCTGGATTTTGTCCCTCACCAGCTTGGAGAACATTGCCCATCAGAACCTGGTCAACTTGATTTGTCAAACCAGCTTTGTGAACACTGTCGCGAATGACCGTCGCTCCTAACTCAATTGCCGATTTTGTTGCTAAGGCACCGCCAAATTTACCAATTGGCGTCCGTTGCGCAGCAATGATGTATATTTTCTCCATCTCTTTATCCCCCCAGAATAAAATTCACCGTCTTAGTTTAGCGATTATTACAGGGGACCGCAAGCGTTTCGCATTACCTTTGTGAATTGTCAAGCTTGTCTAATAATGACTGATCAATTGGTCGATTGTGATCATAATATTGGCGGTCATGGTCACTAATTGAACGAGCCACTCGTGCTGGGACCCCCATTGCGACAACATTAGCTGGAATATCATGTGTAACGACTGCGCCAGCGCCAATGACGGCATTATCGCCAATTGTGATGCCGGGGAGAATAATTACGCCGGCCCCCAACCAACAATTTTGACCAATCTTAATAGGTAAGTTGTATTGATAACCCTTTTTACGGAGCTCTGGCAAGATCGGGTGAGCTGCGGAAGACATAGTAACATTAGGGCCAATCATCGTGTGACTACCGATGGTAACGTATGTGTCATCAGCAATGGTTAAATTAAAGTTCGCATAAACGTGATCGCCTAGCTTAATGTGGTGACCACCCCAATTAGCATGGAACGGGGGCTCAATGTAGCAGTTTTTACCAACTTCAGCGAACATCTCTTTGAGCAGTTGTTGCCGTTTCGCTGATTCAGTAGGTAAGGTTTGATTATATTTATACATTGCCAGCATTGCTTGAGTCTGCTTTTTCATAATTTGGGGATCTTCCGGCGAATAAATTTGTCCGGAATGAATTCGCTGTTCGTTATTCATATTAACCTCCGAGATGATTACAAAAAATGAGCGTGACCGCAAGAAATTTTGCTGTCACTCTCTTATAAAATTATTATAGTTGGTCAAGGGCCGTATCAATTGGTGTTTTACCGTTACGCATCATAATCACTTTGCCGATTGTATTAGGCCGAGGCAAAACATCAGCGAGAACTTGGGCAACGTCATCAATGGTGTTTGTAGTATCATCACCGGCGCCGAAAGTTACCTTACCAGTCGGTTGTTCTTCAGTTAATGCTGCCGGCTGAATAATCGTATAGTCCAAACTCGTTTGGTGAATGAGGTAGTTATCAGCAAAGAATTTGGCAATGTTGTAATCAGTAATGTCCGCTAAGGCTTGATAATGAGCCCACTTTTCTGGCTGGAGGGCATACATTGAAGATAGCATAATATATCGTTTAATACCGCACAATTCTGCCGCCTGCATAGTTTTAACTGCTCCAAAGGCATCGGTTTGAAGTAGGTCTTGACCACGTGAACCGGCGACAAAGTAAACTGCCGTGCAGCCTTTCATAAGGTGAACAATCTCATCTACCGGGGCATGTAATTCTAAAGTTACAGCAGTGATATGTTGACCACTGATAATGTTTTCGGTATGACGGGCTCCAGCAACGACTTCGTTACCAGCCTTAACTAAATTCTTAATTAGAGCCGTAGCAACTCGGCCAGAACCACCAGCAATAAATACTTTTGCCATATTAATTCCTCCTCAGGTTCAGTTTAAATAACTTGTGGTGGGCAAACAATTAAAAGGGTCTCAGAAAGAAGCTTTTTGTTAAGGAATGCGCTATCATTGAAGTTGTAATAGTCATATTAAGTTAATGTATCTAAAAGAAGGGAATATTATGACAGAGGAACATCATTTAACTAATTCAATGGTGCAGGAATATAAGAAGATTTTTCATGCTCGGCCAGCAGCGGACGTGATTGCCCGAGCTATCCAAAAGAACGGAATTAAGAATGCGAGTGAAGACCCAACCGCGAGCGAACGTTTACACCGGGCGTTTTCATATGAAATTAAGACTGGTAAGCCAAGTAACCAGCGGCACAGTGGACGTTGCTGGTCCTTTGCAACTTTGAACACGCTTCGTCATAAATTTGCGAAGAAGTATAACTTCAAGGACTTTGAACTTTCCCAAAACTACTTGTTCTTCTGGGATCGAATTGAACGGGCTAACATGTACTTCCAAAAGATTATTGAAACGGCCAAGAAACCACTTCATGATCGGACAGTCGACTTTTACTTAGATTTTGCTTTAAATGATGGTGGCCAGTGGGCTAATGCTGCTTCCATCATTGAGAAGTACGGGGTAGTACCAGAATATGTTATGCCAGATACCCACAACACACGTGATACTTCTGATGTTGCTGAAGTGGAGAATTACCTAATGCGGAAAGACGCACTGGTATTGCGGCAGATGGTCCAAGACGGGGCCAGCGAAGATGAATTATCAAAGGCTCAACAAAAGATGATGGCCGATGTTTACAAGGTGGCCGCCTACTCATTTGGTGAACCACCGACGAAATTTGACCTGGAATTCCGTGATGATGATAAGAAGTTCCACCAAGTATTAGGGCTAACACCACTTAAGTTCTACCGGGAATACTTTGACACTAATCTGAATGATTATGTCGTTGTCACCAATGCTCCTGATCATGAATACAATAAGGTTTACGCAATGCCAACTCAAGACAGCGTTGCTGGTGGTATTCCGATCAAGTTTGTTAATGTCCCATTTAAGTACTTGCAAGAAACAGCAATGAAGCAACTTAAGGCTGGCGAAACCGTTTGGGTTGGTAACGATGTCTTACAACAAATGGATCGCAAACGGGGGTTGATGGACGCCAACTTATTCCATCGCGCTGAATTATTGGATGTTGACTTCACGATGAACAAGAAAGACCGTCTGGAAACGAAGCAAGCCATGGTTTCTCATGCTATGACTTTGACTGGCTTTGATTTACAAGACGACCAACCAGTTCGTTGGAAGATCGAAAACAGTTGGGGCAAAGACAATGGTGACAATGGTTACTTCGTTATGACCCAAGATTGGTTTGAGGAATATACTTATGAAGCCGTCATCAATAAGAAATACCTAAGTGATGATTTAAAGAAGCTAGCTGATCAAACACCAGTTACCTTGAAAGCTTGGGATTCACTTCAATAAATAACTAAAATCGCCAACAGACATCATTATGAACGCCTGTTGACGATTTATTTTGGGGAGATGGGGTAAATGACCGCCTTAAAAGAAGAAATGTTTAGGCTTTTTGACCGGCCGGATTTTTCGTTTAAGAAGTTAAAGGAACAGTACCCACCAGAAGAAGTGGCGATGATTAAGGACCAGTTCAAAAAAGAATGGTGCGTCTGGAAGCGGGTTCAGATCAATGTTTCCAATCAGCTGCCGCTCGGGTTATTTGCTAAGACGCATATTGAAAGTTGGACGAATGGTTGGAACATTCGTGAGCACTTTTGGGCCTCTTATCGGCTAGCCGTCTTGGCCGAAGCTAACCCCTGTATTGGCGTCATGCTTGATCGTAAGCAGTTAAAAGTCTATCTGATGCTTCAACATTACCGCAGTGATCATCGGCATGGCACACCTGCTGAGTTTAATTTACTATTAACAGCAATTCCCGAATGGAGTCCAGGGAAGGGCATTTCTGATTGGTACCTGTGGGATCAATTGGAAATGAAACTCGATCCTCAGATTAGCCTGCATGACTATTTAAATGATCGTGACCAGCGTGACCAATTTGACCAGCGAGCAACTAAATCAACCTTTATGCTTGGTAAATTTGCCTTCCGCGACCGTGATTGTGGAATCAATATGGAGAGTTTTATTGAACAGGCAATTGGCGAACTCGTTCCCTTATATCAAAAGTTAATATAGTGACGCTAAAGAGGTTGAGGAAAAACATTCTGCTTTTTCTCAACCTCTTCTCTGTTACTAGTAGTCTCGAACTTACTGAGTCTAATTGCGTGAATTAACCAGCGCCTTAGAGGATAACTACGAACGATTCCGATGATTCCATCACCGTTCATCGTTCTAGGTTAGCCCACCAGGCTCCTGAGAAGGTTAATTCCCAGCTTCTTTTTAGTTAGTTCTTAGGGTGTACAATCTCTTGCTTCCAGTGGTGCAAGTGTTGCTTAGTGATGACGCATAGTCCATCATCACCAGCGGCCTTCATTTGATTAGTGCACATAATTTTAATATCCGGGGATTCACTAGCACGCTGTTCACCCCAGTAATTCAGGTAGCGTAATGCGGCGTAGAGATTTTCCCCATCATCCGTTAACCGATACTCGACGTGGGGTGGAACGGTATTGTAACTTTTTCGACTGACCAATCCCGCATCAATCATTTCACGTAGCTGGTCGGCCAGTACCTTATAAGAGGTGCCTAACTGTTTCACTAATTCGCTTGTTCGCCGGGGATGTCCTGCCAATAGGTATAGGATGACGGGCTTCCACTTGCCGCCAATGATTGACAAGGCATATTCGGCGCCGGTATTGAACATCTTTTTCGCTGAACTCATTATCAAGGCTCCTTATTTAATTGATTGTGGTGGTCCAATCCCCACTTATCCATTGCTTTGATTACTGGAAGCATGCTTTGACCAAGTTTTGTTAATGAATATTCGGTCTTAGGTGGAACAACTGGATAGACTTTCTTTTGAATCAATCCCGCTTTTTCTAGCTCTTTCAATTGTAATGATAACATGCGCTGTGAGCAGTCGGGCATGAGCTTCTTTAATTCATTGAAACGATAAACCGGCTGATGAAACAAGTGGTAGAGAATGACGGTTTTCCATTTACCGGCGATTAAGGAAAGGGTATATTCAATCGCACAAGATGATGATTTAGCCATTGATAGAACCTCCTGTGGTATGGATAGGGAATAATTTGTAACTAAGGGTAAAACAATTCCCTTCTTGCTATATTATTATTTTTAGTTACTATTAGTAAGTGAAATAACTGAAAGGGGTAATAAATTATGAAATCACAAGTAATCCAATTATTGAAACAACGCCGTTCTATTTATGCACTGGGTGATCAAGTTCAGCAGTCGTCAACTGAAATTGCGGACTTAATTAAAGAAACGATCCGGCAATCACCAACGGCCTTTAATAGTCAAACGGTCCGCGCCGTAATTCTATTTGGCAAAGCTTCTGATAAGGTCTGGGACATTGTTGAGGACACACTAGCAAAGGTTGTCAAGAACCCCGATGCATTTAAGAAAACTCAGGCTAAGATCGCCACCTTTCGGGCAGGGTTTGGTACTGTTCTTTTCCTAACTGAAACCAAGACGGTTCACGAATTAGAACAGCAATTTCCAACATATGCTGATAACTTTGCCGACTGGGCAGAACAAGGAATCGGTGGTGCTCAGCAGGCCGTTTGGACCGCGTTGGCGGAAAATAACATTGGCGCCAGTTTACAACACTACAATCCATTAATTGATGACGAAATCCATCAAGAATTTGGCCTACCTGATAGTTGGCAATTACGAGCTGAAATGCCATTTGGTTCAATTGAAGCGCCAGCTGGTGATAAAGAAATGATGGCGGATAATGAACGGTTTAAAGTAATTCAATAAATTTAGAATTGGCTTATTGGATGGCGCTCAATTAAATCTTACCACGTAGTAACTATCTTACCCGAAAGTGCTTACTTTTAATAACTAATCTGGGCACCTATAATGAAAATTGTAAGGAAATGAGATTTTCAAAGGAGGATTAGTTATGACAAAACAAGTATTAATTCTCGGGGCAACTGGTCAAATTGCCGGACACGCAATCAAAGCGTTATTAAATAATGGTGATGATCATTTATTACTATTTACTCGGCCCCCCCAGCACTTGTCAAATGTTGATGATAAACGGGAAACGGTCATCAAGGGCGATACTTTGAAGGTCGCCGAATTAGATGCAGCCGTTGCACAAGCCGATGTCGTTTATGCTAACTTACGGAACCCGCAAATTCAGCAACAAGCAGAAAATATTGTTGCCGCCATGGATAAACACGGTGTTAAGCAGCTGGTTTGGATTTCCTCGATCGGTATTTACAATGAAGTCCCTGGTAAATTTGGGGAATGGAATAATAAAGAACTCGGTGGTGGCCAAGAAGATAGTTACTTGGGTACTTACCGAAAAGCAGCTGATGTGATTTCTTCATCAGATTTGGATTACACAATTATTCGTCCAGCGTGGTTAACAAATAAAGATGAGGTTGATTATGAGACAACTAAACGTGGTGAATCCTTTAAAGGGACAGAAGTATCACGGAAGTCGATTGGTCACTTTGTTGCAAAAATTATTGATGATCCGGCACCATATGCTCGTAAAGACTTTGGTGTTGATAAGCCAGGAACTGATGGCGATAAACCAGCTTGGTATTAATATAAGCTAGAAAAAAGGGACCAGCCGATTCACTTCGGCTGGTCCCTTTTGCTTACTTAGTCCATAAGAAGTTAATCAATGCTTGGTTAACTTGGTGGTTATTATTATGTAATTGACTATGTTGTGCCTTGCTACCACGAATTTCGCGTTCCTGGTAAGATTGTGCGCGTGAACTAACAAGGTACTTCAGGGTCTTCGCTGAGTTAACTGGCACGTCACCGTCAGAATTTTTGCCCTTGTAGTTACCATAGATGTTAAGGACCTTAGTGTTGGTAGGAAAATGCTCGCGTAAACCGAGTAGCTGAGTGAAGCCCGGATCTTGTTGACTTGGCTTGCCACTTTGTTCATCAATGGCGCCTTCCGCGGCTTTTTGACCAGCTAATCCATTATAGTGACCGGCAATAGCAACGAGGTGCTTGACCTTTGGAAGCTTATTGCTTGGGTAGTTATCATTAATGTAGTTAGCGATTTCCAAGTTACCCATTGAGTGACCCACTAAGTTAATTGCTGAGTAGTGGTGTTGCTTTTCTAATGCTTTTACAACATTAAGGATATAAGTTCCACCGTGATGGTATGCATCGGCATAGTTATTGCTGGTAGAGGAGCTTACGTAGCGCTCTAACTTATTATCCTGGAGATTGACTTCTACAATTGGGTTGGTAGCATTTGCTGGGATGGAATGGTTAAAAGTGACGTGGCCATTTCGATCAACATTGGCGCGCACAATGGTATTAGTAACGTCAGCGTGCTTAGCCGCGTTTGCCATCGACGTTTCCGCATGGTAACTGCTTCCCCAACCATGGACGAAAATGGTTGGCGTATTAGAATGAACAAACTTTTGCGCCGCTTGCGTATGGTGCCAACTAAAGCCACCAACAATTGCGATGACGATTGCCAGAATGACAGTAGTCAGGGCAGAACGATGTTTCATGTGAAACCCTCCTCTTTCAATATTATATGTTAATTAAGCGTTCAAATGTTGCTTGAAGAAGTCAGTTAACTTGTCGAACGGAATCTTATCAACCCGGTCATAAAGGTCAATATGTTCACAGTCTTGGACAATGTACTTTTCTTTTGGCTCCTTCGCTAAGTCGTATGCCCGTTCAGAAAATGACCGGGAGTGTGCTTTATCTCCAAAGACAAATAAGATCGGTCGTGGACTAATTTCATCAATATAATCTAAGGCAGAAAATTGCATCATTGCAAGGTCAGAAGTTGTGGTGAAACCGCCGCGAGCATTTGAGTGGAAACCTCGTGGAACAGCATAGAAACGGAACCATTCCCGGTTGATACTATCCATTTCTGGAATAGCGTCAACGTTTGGGAGTGGTTTATTAGGAAAGAATGGCTTATATTCTGGCTGCTGGTTAGCAAAATCTTCCCACCGTTGCTCAGCTAGTTTCTTCTTCATCTGGTCGAGCTGTTCCTTAGAAGGCTTCATCATCCCACGGATATCAGTAATATCATACATTGAAGCCGTTGCTATGGCTTTGATTCGCACATCTACTGAAGCGGCGGATAGAGCAAATCCGGCCGAACCACAAATGCCGACAACACCGATTTTTTCACGGTCAACGAACGGCACCTGAATGCCAAGATAGTCAACCGCCGCACTGAATGATTCAGCAAAGAGGTCTGGTGAGGACACGTGACGGGGATGACCACCAGATTCGCCCATGTAAACTTGATCAAATGTCAGAACGACAAAACCGCGTTTGCCTAATTCATTTGCATAAACTGAAGGTCCCTGTTCCTTAGTACCACCATATGGCGCACCAACAATTAGTGCTGGGAGCTTATCGCCCCGTTGCAGCTCCTTGGGATAGTACAAATCAGCAGCAATTTTGATACCATAGCGGTTATTATATGAAACATGTTTACGTTTAAGATGGTTATCTAAGTCGGTAATGTAGCCAAATGCCATATATAAAATCTCCTTTATTATTTAATCTTCTTAATTACTCGTGCGGGAACGCCAGCAACAACGGTATTAGCAGGAACGTTTTTAGTAACCACTGCTCCAGCAGCGACAACCGCATTTCTGCCAATTGAAACTCCAGGCAGAACAGTTGCGTTAGCGCCGATCCAGGCGTTTTCATGTATATAAACCGGTTTAAGCTCAACGTTACGGCGGTTTGTCGGGTCAAGTGGATGATTGACCGAAATTATGTTTGCTTTTGGACCAATTAGTACTTTATCGGAGAGGTAAATTCCACCTAAGTCGACAAAAGTGACACCACTGTTGATGAAAACATTCTTGCCAAAGTGGAGGTTGCGACCGAAGTCAGTATAGAAGGGTAACCGAATTTCGACTGAATCATCAATCGTTTGTTTGGTGATCTGACTGATTAACTCACGAACCTCTGCTTGTGAGTGTTGGCCGTCATTCAATGACTGCAATAACGATTGATTGATGGTGTTAATTTGGTTAATTTCTTGACCAGTACTTGAATTTAATTTAACAGTAGTTGTCATCCTTTTTCTCCTTCGTAGTTGCTAAGTTTATAGTAATTGGTTACACTTAGAATGTGAAATACTTATGTTTAATGTATAAATATAACTTATATGCATGGAAGTGAACCTATGGAAACACGTGTACTACGTTATTTCAGCGAAATTGTCCGTGAAGGTAATATTTCAAATGCAGCTCGCCACCTGCATGTTTCGCAGCCGGCGTTATCACGGCAGATTATGGACTTGGAAACTGAGCTGGGGGTGACATTATTTGAACGTGGACATCGTCAAATTAAATTAACTCAAGAAGGACATTACCTGTACCGACGATCTCAAGAAATTCTCGCGATGATTGATAAGACAGAGTATCACTTGCAAGGCCAAGATATGATTTCTGGTGTGCTAGATATTGGTGCCGGAGAAAGTGCAAGTCTCAAGCCCGTAATGAAAGTTATTCATCAAATCATGCAGGAATATCCAGAAGTAAAGGTGAATCTCGTAAGTGGTGATAGTGAATTGATTCGCCAACGGGTTAATAATGGTGTACTTGAATTTGGCATTTTAATGGGTCATGAGAATATGATTAATTACGCGACTTTAGAACTGCCTCATCCCAACCGGTGGGGTGTATTAATGCGATCTGATTCGCCACTTGCTCAGCAAACCGAAATTCGTCCTAGTGATTTAATTGGACACCCATTGATGGCTTCAGCACAAACTCGTCGCCAGGATACTTTTCGCCACTGGGCGGGGGAGCTATTAGGCCAATTTAAATTCGTGGGTAATTACAATTTGTTATATAATGCCGCTTTATTAGCACAAACTGGTGCTTGCCTAGTTTTGACATACCAAGACCTGATTAATACTAGTGCAAGTCAAAATTTAGCATTTCGGCCACTATCATCACAGGTGGTTGATAATAATACTTTGATCTGGTCCAAGGACAAACCATTATCGAACCTTTCCCAGTTATTTTTGCGGTTATTACAATCAGAAATTAAGAAGGAAAAGCTTGTAAATTAATGGGATTATGTTATATTTGTTGCAAATGCAACAAATATAAGAGGCGATTAGGATGAGTAAACAGGATACTGTTACTGATATTCCAACAATTAATCATGTATTGGACCAGTGTGAAACCATTCATTTAGGTTTACGTGATGGTGAACGAGTGTATGTAGTGCCGGTGCACTTTGCCTATGAGGAACATCAAGGCCATTACACCTTTTACTTCCATGGGGGACCTCACGGCCGGCGATATGAATTAGTCAAGAAAACTCATTACGCTGCTTTTGAATTAAATAGTGGGCAACAATTACGAGATGGTGGTAGTATTGCCTGTAACTGGTCTGCCAATTATGCCAGTGTGTTAGGCGAGGGACACGTTGACCTACTAGAAAGTAACCAAGACAAGTTGGCAGCCTTGAAATTAATGATGAAACAGTATACTGGCCGGACAGATTTTGAATTTCCTGAAGAACACTTACAATATGTGCAAGTTTATAAATTAACAGCAACGGAATTATCGTGTCGGGTGCACCGGAAGAAGTAAGTACCCCAGCCATATAAGCTCTACATAGCCTTGCATATGAAACTGGCAAATTAATTATTGGCTTATTCTAACGTTATTTCATAATAGTAGATAAAATAATCCTCCTATGCTAGACAATGAATCCAGCATAGGGGGATATTTACTATTACCAATTAGCAATTGCAAACACTAATGGGATTGTGATTAGACTAAGGATCGTTGAAATACTCATCAGGGTAACCGCTGGTTTCGGGTCCCCCTTGGCTTGGAGTGTAAAGAGAACAACTAACCCAGCGACTGGGCAAGCGGCTAAAATAACGGTGACGTTTATGGCTGTATTCGTAACACCGAGCAACTTAAGGGCAACGAGGTTCACAAGTGGGTATAGAACATTTCTTAGCAGTAGGGCCGTACTTGCTGGTATCCCGAGTTTTATATCCTTTAGTTGAATTCCAACGAGGTTAGAACCAATAATCATCATTGAAATAGGTGTGAACGCGGCACTCCCATATATTAGAAATTGACCGATGATAGGCGGAAAGTGGATTGAGCAACAGAATGTTACGAGACCGACAATAATGGCAATGATATTTGGGTTCAGAATGATCTTCCGAATTTTCTGGGCCCAACTTTCATTAGTACGGCGGTGGAAAAGACTAACACCGTGTGTCCATGACATTACATTAAAGCCAATTAACGACGCAACCGCATAGAACACACCAGCATCACCAAATAAGGCCTGGGCTAATGGAACGCCCATAAAGCCGTTATTCGAATAAATACTTCCGTAACTCACAATGTGCCGCATGTTGGGGTCCTTTACACTGCTGAAAATGACCTTAGTAAGAATAATGGTGACGAGGTAAGAAACAAAGATGGCCACCAGGGTCAGCAGAAAAGTATGCATCCGGGTACTCGAGAATGGTTGCTGAAAAGCTTTTAAAATAACCATTGGCGATAAGAAATAGAGGGCAATATTAGTAATATCGTTAATGGACTGAAGATGGAGAAAGCCAAATTTACGAATAATTGCTCCCAATAACATTAATAGAAAAATAATAACCACTTGAGTAATTAGTTGGCTAATGGACATGTAACTACTCCTTTGCACAAGATCAATACTTCTACAATAGCATTGATTACAAACGGAGTATAATCAAATTTGATAAACAAAGATAGTTGGAAAGGGTGGCAATGATGGACCGTGCACAAGTAATTATCCATATGTACCAGTCGATTGATGGCAAAATTGATGGGGAATGGGATGGCCTTCCCGGCGACCATGCTTCTGGTGTTTACTATGACGATCAATTATTCAAAATTAGTAATACTAACGCTAATGGTAGCAATACAATCGTGATGTACGCTGCTAAGGGGCATCCAGACCTGAGCCAGTTTTCTGGTGACGGAATTGAGTATACTGACTGGGTACCGCAGATTCATTCGATGACATGGGATGTTAGCTTTGATCGAAAAGGTCGTGCCGGTTGGGAAAAGAACTACTTTGACTACGCCGGTTACAAGAGCCGGGCAATTGAAGTGGTCACTAAACAGGCCAGTAAACCGTACTTAGCATTTCTGCGGTCCATGGAGATTCCTTATTTGGTATGTGGCCAACAAGAGATTAATTTTGAACAAGCCTTAGTCAAATTAAGAAGATACTTTGGAATTAAAAAGATGGTGTTAGGTGGCGGAGCTTTGATTAATGGGGCCTTCTTAAAAGCTGGCTTAGTGGATCAAATTTCGTTAGTCGTTGCTCCGTACATTTCTGGCAATACTGCCATGAAGGGTACCTTTGATACGCTTGGCCAATTTGTGAATCAACGGTTCCACCTCGAACGGACTGTACCGCTAGACGATGGTGGTGTGCAGTTGATTTTTGCAAAAGATTAAGCAATGAAATATCATACGTGAATACTAATAAAGACGTGACGGTAGGCAATATCGTCACGTCTTTTACTATATTAAAAGGATTTCACAGGAGGGAGTGTTTCATGTGGAACAAAGTTATTAACCCCAAACTTCTTCAGCAATTTCTTTGATGAATTTCAACTTATTCCACTGTTGTTCTTCAGTTAAGATGTTACCTTCTTCGGTTGAAGCAAAACCACATTGGGGACTTAGGCAGAGCTTATTGAGGGGATGGTATTTAGCAGCTTCCTTGAGACGGTCAATGATAATTTGCTTATCTTCCAATTCACCAGACTTGGAAGTGACTAGACCGACCACAACATACTTATCATCAGGAACCTTATCTAATGGTTCAAAGCCACCAGCACGGTCAGAATCGTATTCGAGGTAGAAGGCATTCACATTTTCACGGGCTAATAATGTGTCAGCAACTGGGCCGTAGCCACCAGCAGCTGCCCAAGTGGAATGATAATTACCACGGCAGACGTGGGTATTAACTACCAGGTCATCCGGTAAGTCGGCGATAGCTTCATTATTGACCTTCAGAAAACGTCGCTGGAGGGCTTCTAGTTGTGAAGTGTCTGCATTGGGATCCTTCTTCTTAAGATTGGCAAAATTATTAACGGAGATTCCCCAGGTACAGTCATCTAACTGGAGTGTTCGACAACCAGCAGCATATAAATCTTCAATTACTTGATGGTAGGCTTGTGCCACATCATGGTCTAAATCAGCCTGATTTGGATAGAATTGTTTAGCATTTGCTTGGTTTTCAGGACGAAGGAATTCTTCGAGAAATTGTGCTGGAGCAGGAATAGTTTGCTTCACTTGGGTACCATCACTGACATGGTCGCGGACGAACTTGAAGTAATTAACAAATGGGTGGTTCTCACCACTGACCTTGCCAGTTAATTGAACAGAGTCGTTACGGGTTTCTTCATCATGGAAGAAGTAACCATGCTTCAATTGAACATGTTTAGTTCCTTGCAATCCCCAGAAGAAATCAAGATGCCAATAGCTCCGACGGAATTCACCATCAGTAACGGCATGTAGGCCGAGTTGTTCTTCCTTATGAATTAAGTCAACAATACATTTATCTTCAACCTTAGTGAGGTCAGCTTGACTAATTTCACCCTTAGCAAATTTAGCTCGTGCATCCTTCAGCTCTTGTGGCCGCAGGAAGGAACCAACAATATCGTAGCGGAATGGAGAAACAGTGCGTTGTGTAAATTGAGTCATAAAACATCGATCCTTTCTTTCTGTGCGATAAGTTCAGGAGATGAAAGCAAATAAAAAATCCCTAGGAAAAGTTTTTCACTTTTCCTAGGGACGTCATTTCAAATATTGAAAATTAACGTGTTACCACCCTAATTCGATTAAGTCTCACAACTTAATCCTTAATAGGTACACCCGCGAACGAGTAAACCCAGGCGTTTTATCGGTCGCCACTCGTGAACCACTTACAGTCAAGAGCTCGCAGTTCATAATTGCTCCAAGACCATCTTCATTAGCATCTTTCACATCGCTTCCCATCTAACGCGACTCTCTGGGCTGACATCAACTAATTACTCATCTTTTCTCAGCAAATATTAATTTGTTGTTGCTAGTATATTAAAATCTTCTCATAAAAATGTCAAGAAGAAATTAAAAATTTTTAGCGGGGCTACCGAATTAGATAAATGATAAGTGATTGATTGTT
This sequence comes from Limosilactobacillus frumenti DSM 13145, assembly GCF_001436045.1. GTDB lineage: Bacteria > Bacillota > Bacilli > Lactobacillales > Lactobacillaceae > Limosilactobacillus > Limosilactobacillus frumenti. The sequence goes on along the minus strand of NZ_AZER01000014.1, from coordinate 110,665 downwards.
AAATTTATGACCGGGAATGCTCAATTTTTGTTTGATAATGAAAATAAATTCAAATAATTGTTTTGGGGTAAATTTTGAAAAGATAAATGCATCTGAATGACTGGTACTAAAGCATTCTTAGACATTCTTTAGCCTATATAGACGAGTAATGTGTTCTTGCTAATATCCTAAAAATCATCCAATTTAGTTTGACTTTCAAAATAAATCTCAATATAATTTGATCATCGAATATTTTGATATTCGAAATAAATTTAAAGGAGGGTGACTGGTTTGGCTATAATGACTGCTCAGGAAATTATGGACTTAATACCTAATCGATATCCAATTTGTTATATCGATTATGTGGATCAATTGGATCCGGGTAAGGAGATCGTGGCAACTAAAAATGTCACAATTAATGAGTCATTCTTCCGTGGGCATTTCCCGGGTAACCCAGTAATGCCTGGGGTACTAATTATTGAAACATTAGCCCAAGCTGCTTCAATTTTAATTTTGAAGTCTCCTGAATTTTATAAGAAAACGGCTTACTTAGGAGCAATCCATAAGGGAAAGTTTCGGCAGGTCGTTCGCCCAGGCGATGTTCTCAAGCTTCACATCACAATGACAAAAAAGCGGCGACGCATGGGAATTGTTGATGCTGTAGCAACTGTTGATGGCAAAAAGGCATGCAGTGCGGAATTAGTATTTATCGTTGCTGATCGGGATGCAAAAATTTAATGGTGAGTTTCGACTATAATGTATTTTGATGAGTAAAAATTTCGATAATTAAATTAATAAGGAGTCAATGCATTATGGCTGACGAATACCAACAAATTAATAAATCGTTAATTCGAATCTACAGGGGAATCTTGTGGATCGAAGAAAAGAAGCTTCGAGAAAGTACTTTTAGTGATCTGACAATTAAAGAAATGCATGCAATTGACGCTATTTCAATGTATGATCACCAAACTGCTACCCAGGTTGCTAAAAAATTACACCTTTCCCCCGGTACAATGACGGCGACAGCCAATCGTCTCATTGCTAAAGGGTATGCTGAACGTTTCCATGATCAAGAAGATCGACGGGTAATTCGTTTAGGACTGACGCATAAGGGTCGGGTTCTCTACCGTGCTCATCGGGCCTTCCACAATATGATGGTTAAAAGCTTTTTGAAGAATATGGATGAAAATGAACAAAAGGTAATCCATAAAGCTCTTCGTAACTTGGAAGACTTTTTGGATGATCATTCTTAATAGACAGAGGAAAGAACAGTAATGGGAAAGTGGAAAATTGTATCAACTGCTAGCTACGTGCCTCCCTTAGTGATTACGAATGAACAATTAAGTAACCTAATGGATACAAATGATGAATGGATTAGAACGCGAACAGGTATTTCGACACGACATATTAGTCAAGGCCAGAATACATCTGATTTAGCAGTTCAAGTTGCCAAAAAGCTGTTAGCACAAGCGCATTGGACACCTGAATCGGTGGACTTAATTATTGTTGCTACAATGTCGCCAGATTCTTATACACCCTCAACAGCTGCAATTGTTCAAGGAAAACTTAAAGCTGCCCACGCTGTTGCGTTTGATGTTTCAGCTGCTTGTTCAGGTTTTGTATATGCCTTGTCAATCGCTGATGGCTTAATGAATAATCCTGCCATTAACCATGTCTTAGTAATTGGGAGCGAAGTGCTCTCTAAAATCGTTAACTGGCAGGATCGATCAACGGCCGTATTGTTTGGTGATGGTGCTGGTGGTGTAGCAGTGGCAAAAAGCACTGAAGCTCACCTGCTTGGGAGTCACCTATCAACGTTTGGTGACCTCAGTAACCAATTAGTAGCAGGGCAAACAACGGCTGGCCATGATTTTCCTAAACAGGTGACTGGCCTCACGTCTTTTCAAATGAATGGCCGTGAAGTTTACCGCTTTGCTACTCATGAAGTTCCAAATTCAATTCAAACAGCGTTAGCAGAAGCACGGATAAAGCCAACGCAAATTGACCACTTTTTGCTCCACCAAGCCAATGCAAGGATTATTAGTCAGGTAGCAAAAAGACTCGGTCAACCAATGGAAAAGTTTCCATTGAATATTGATCATTATGGGAACACTTCTGCAGCTAGTGAACCGTTACTCCTCGATGAATGTGTTCGTCAAGGAGTTGTGAAACGTGGTTCACTAATTGTATTAGCTGGTTTTGGCGGTGGCCTCACTGCTGGAACAATGATAATTAGATATTAATAAATATAGAAAGAGGAAAAATATTATGACTAAAGAAGAAATTTTTGACACTGTTAAAGCTGTAACTGCCGATGAACTAGATGTTTCACCTGACAAAATTAAAATGGACACGCAAATTCAAAGCGATTTAGATGCAGATAGTCTGGATGTCTTTGAAATTATGAATGAACTAGAAGATAAGTTTGACATCGAATTAGATGACGAAGATGCGCAAATTAAGACAATTAGTGATGTTGTTGACTTTGTTGATAAGCAAATGGCTGCTAAGAACTAACAATGAAATTCGGTATTCTTTTTAGCGGTCAAGGTTCACAAAAGCCCGGGATGGGAATTGATTTTCTAACGGACAAGGATTTTGCTAATACGATTCAGATGGCCAGTGAAGCAACTGGCTTAAATATTATCAAGATCCTTAAAAGTGAACATGACGAATTATCCGCCACTGCTAATGTACAACCGGCATTAGTGGCTGTTAGTTGTGGCATTTACCAAATGCTACAACGCGACTTACCTAAGCTGCCTGTTGGTGGCATGGTCGGACTTTCATTAGGTGAATATGCCGCAGTGATTAGTGCTCAAGCGGTCTCATTTAAGGCCGGCTTAAGTCTATTAGCTGATCGTGGTCGTTATATGCAAGCAGATGCAGATGCGGTTGCTAGTACAATGGCGGCTTTAATTGATCCAGACTTAGATGTGGTTAAGCAGGTTTTAAGTTCTCATTCAACGGTCACAATGGCTAACTATAATTCTCCTCGCCAAGTTGTTATTGGGGGGCCGGAAAAAGAAACCCAAACCGTTGCGCAAATTCTTAAAGAAAAGAATGCTGCAAAACGTGTTGTGGCGTTAAAAGTTAGCGGTGCTTTCCACACGGCCTTGTTTGATAATGCACAGCAAAAGATGCATCAACGGTTAAAGAAAGTTTCATTTACTGATCCCCAAGTACCAGTAATTAGTAATACGACAATTCAACCGTTTACTGCAGCTAACTTGGCACCTATTTTGGAACGTCAATTAGCTCAGCCAACTCACTTTGGTGAAGATTTGCTGTACTTAATTAATCATGAAGAAGTGGACGCTACGCTTGAAATTGGGCCTGGGAAAACGTTGAGTCGGTTTGCTCGGCAAGTTAACGGTAACTTGCAACGGGAACATATTTCATCAATGCGCGATTATCAAGCCTTTGTAAAGGAGCATCAACAATGGACTTAAAAGATAAAGTCGTCTTAGTTACCGGTAGTACGCGTGGTATTGGTCAAGCGACCGCCGTGGCTTTCCTGCAAGCAGGAAGTAAGGTTATCTTTCATGGACGTCATGCCTTAAGCTCAAAGGAACACCAGCAATTAGACGCATTACATGCGGATTATACTTTCTTAACTGCTGATTTATCTCAACCGGATGAAGTTCAGCAATTAGCAGATGATGCTTGGCAGGCTTATGGTCACGTCGATGTAGTCGTGAATAATGCGGGGATGAATGATGACAAGCTGTTGATCGCGATGAAACAAGCCGACTTTGACAGTGTCATCAACGTCAACCTTCGCGGACCATTCCTACTCACCAAAGCGTTATTAAAGAAAATGTACAAACAGCGGAGTGGCTGCTTCGTAAATATTGCTAGTGTCGTCGGTCTCCATGGCAACGCTGGTCAGGCTAATTATGCGGCAAGTAAGGCGGGCATAATTGGGTTGACTAAGACAGTTGCTCGTGAAGGAGCATTGCGGGGGATTAGATGCAATGCTGTGGCCCCTGGCATGATCGAAAGTGATATGACAGCCACATTATCAGAACGTAATCAAAAGAGAATACTTGATCAGATTCCGCTTAATCGATTGGGTAAAACCAATGAGGTTGCCCAAGCGGTCCTTTTTTTGGCCCAAAATGACTATATGACGGGACAAACAATTGTTGTTGATGGCGGAATGACCATTTAGAAGGTGAATAAAATGACTAGGGTTGTAATTACTGGAATGGGTGCGATTGCACCGAATGGTAATGGTTTAGATAAGTTTGTTAATAATACTTTAGCTGGCAAAGTCGGCATTAAGCCAATTTCCAAGTTTGATGCTAGTGAAACTGGAATTACCGTTGCCGGTGAAATTGATGATTTTGATCCTAAAGCAGTAGTTGGTAAAAAAGCCGCTCGGCGAATGGACTTGTATTCCCAGTACGCTATTCAAACGGCAGATGAAGCCATGAAAATGGCTGGGATTGATGAGGAGAACACTCACCCAGAAGACTTAGGTGTTATTTTTGGCTCTGGGATTGGTGGTTTAACGACCATTCAAGAACAAGTTATTAAAATGCATGACAAGGGCCCTCGCCGCGTGTCACCAATGTTTGTACCGATGGCTATTTCCAATATGGCCGCTGGTAATATTGCAATCCGGTTTAATGCCCAGAATATTTGTACTTCAATTACGACCGCTTGTGCCACTGGAACAAACTCAATTGGTGAAGCTTACCGTCAAATTAAAGAAGGCCGTGCTCAAGCAATGATTGCTGGGGGCTCTGAAGCATCAGTTAATGAGATCGGCATTGCCGGTTTTGCAGCCTTGAATGCTTTATCTACGACTCCAGATCCGTTGAAAGCTTCTTTACCTTTTGACAAGGACCGTAATGGTTTTGTTCTCGGTGAAGGTGCTGGGGCACTGGTTCTGGAAAGCCTCGAACATGCTCGTAAGCGCGGGGCCCGTATTATTGGTGAAGTTGTTGGGTATGGTGCTACTGGTGATGCTTATCACATTACTGCTCCTGACCCAACTGGCAAGGGTGCTGCGCGGGCAATGCAAGCAGCAATTGATGAAGCTGGGATTCAAGCTGATGATGTTGACTATATTAATGCTCATGGGACCGCTACTCACGCTAACGATAGCGGTGAATCCTTAGCAATTAACAAAGTCTTTGGTAAGGATAGTTCAGTCTTAGTTAGCTCGACAAAAGGGATGACAGGACATTTACTTGGTGCTGCAGGAGCAATTGAGGCAGTAATTACGGTGGCAGCATTAGCCAAGGGTAAATTACCGCAAAATGTTGGTTGTTTTAACCAAGATCCTGAATGCAATGTTCATCTGGTTAACGCTACAAATCAGGATGCGCCGACTGCTGATTACGCATTGAGTAATTCCTTCGGCTTCGGTGGCCACAACGCTGTGTTAGCTTTTCGAAAGTGGGTGAATGATTAATTGGATTTAAAAAATCTCAAGGATATTATGGCTGATTTTGAAAATTCATCAGTTCGTGAATTAAAAATTGAAGATGGTGATTTTCACCTTTACCTTAGTAAGAATAACCAGCCAACCACTAATGCTCAATTACCAACAACTAAACCTGCTATTCAACAAGACAATGGTAGTCAACAACAAGTAGTTAGTGATGCGCAAATTAAAGCACCGCTAGTTGGGACAGTTTATTTACAATCCAAGCCGCAACAACCACCATATGTCAAAGTTGGTAGTCACGTACACAAGGGTGACGTTGTTTGTGTGATTGAAGCAATGAAAATGATGACAGAAGTTAAGAGTGATGTTGATGGCGTCATTTCCGCTGTCAAAGTCGACAATGGAGAATTAGTTGAGTATCAACAACCACTATTCACTGTTAAGGAAGGAGATTAACCATGGCTAAAGTGGATTTGGATGCGACCGCAATCCAAAAGATTATTCCGCACCGTTACCCGATGTTGTTAATTGACCGGGTAGAAGAGCTCGTACCAGGCGAAATGGCAGTGGCACGACGGAACGTTACCATCCATGAAGAAGTATTTAATGGTCATTTCCCGAATAACCCAGTTTTACCAGGGGCATTAATTGTTGAGTCTTTAGCCCAAACTGGGGCAGTAGCCTTATTATCAGCTCCACAGTTTAAAGGAAAAACTGCTTATTTTGGTGGAATTAAAACTGCTGAATTTCGTAAAGTGGTCCGTCCTGGTGACACTTTACGATTAGAAGTACATTTGACCAAGATTCGTCATAACATCGGTGAAGGAAAAGCTGAAGCGACGGTTAATGGTCAACGGACTTGCTCTGCAGAGTTAACGTTTTTTATTGGTTAGGTGAGTGATAGGATGTTTTCCAAAGTACTAGTTGCTAATCGTGGGGAAATTGCTGTCCGGATTATTCGATCCCTTCATGAATTGGGGATTAAGTCAGTGGCAATTTACTCAGCAGCTGATCGCGAAAGTTTGCATGTCCAGTTAGCAGATGAAGCTGTCTGTGTTGGTGGTCCCCGCCCACAAGAATCATACTTAAATATGAAAAATATCCTTGCCGCTGCTGTTGGGACCGGCGCTCAGGCTATCCATCCGGGTTTTGGTTTTCTTTCAGAAAATAGTCAATTTGCTGAAATGTGCCAGGCCTGTGGGATTACGTTTATTGGTCCGCACTCGCAAACGATTGATTTAATGGGGAACAAGGAACATGCTCGTCAACAAATGAAGAAGCTTGGTGTTCCCGTTATTCCAGGTAGTGATGGTTACATTGATAACGTGGCGGATGCTAAACGAGTGGCTGCTAAAATCGGCTATCCAGTATTAATCAAAGCCGCTGCCGGTGGCGGTGGTAAAGGAATTCGGCGAATTAATAATGAAGATGAAATGACTGATTCTTTTAATGAAGCCCAAAGTGAAGCACGGCTAGCATTTAATGATGACCAGATGTATTTAGAAAAAATCATGGAAAACGTTAAGCACATTGAAGTGCAAATCTTTCGTGATGCCGCGGGTCATGCAGTTTACTTCCCAGAACGGGACTGCTCATTACAGATTAATAAACAAAAGGTTCTTGAAGAGAGTCCCTGCCAACTGATTACTAATGCGGAGCGTAAACAATTGGGTGAAATTGCCTTGCGCGCTGTAAATGGGATCCACTACCTAAACACGGGGACAATTGAGTTCCTAATGGACCAAAATCATCATTTTTATTTCATGGAAATGAATACGCGGATCCAGGTGGAACATACGGTCACTGAAATGGTAACAGGCATAGATTTAGTAAAAGCGCAATTAAAAGTGGCCGCTGGTGAAGATCTCCCCTTCAATCAGTCGGATATCCATATTAATGGTGCAGCGATTGAATGTCGGATTAATGCTGAAGATGCCGATCATAACTTCATGCCTTCAACAGGTAAAATTAAATACCTGTACTTGCCAGTAGGTAATTTAGGAATGCGGATTGATACCGCCCTTTATCAGGGAGCAACGGTGACACCTTTTTATGATGCCATGATTGCCAAAGTGATTGCCCTTGGTCATGACCGTGTTGAAGCAATTGAGAAGATCAAACGGTTGCTGAATGAAATGGTCATCGAAGGCGTTAAAACAAACCAGGCATTCCAATTAGCCATTTTGCAAGATCCAACCTTTATCACAGGCAATTTCACTACTAGTTATTTAGAAAAGACCTTTTTAAATAAGTGGAAGGAGGAACATACTCAGGATGAACTTGTACGATCATGATAATACGCTTACCGCTCATCACGTTAAAGCGGACCGTTATGCTGATGCCAAGGTTCCTGACGACCTCTGGACTAAGTGTCCTAAATGTGGTGAAACTATTTTAACGAAAGACTTGGACCAATACAGTACTTGTCCACATTGCCATTATGGCTTTCGTATTAGTGCCCGCCAACGATTGAAATGGTTGGTGGATCAATTTACTGAATTTGACACAGAACTCCAGACGAATGATCCACTTAATTTCCCGGGTTATAATGAGAAAATTGCGCATGCCCAAGAACGTGCTCAATTGAATGATTCTGTATTAACAGGGAAGGCCACGATTGGCGATGCCCAATTTGGTCTTGGCATCATGGACCCGACTTTTATCATGGGTTCTCTAGGGATGGTGACGGGAGAAAAGATTACCCGTTTATTTGAACGAGCTACTAAAGATAAACTACCAGTAGTTCTGTTTACCGCTTCTGGTGGTGCTCGGATGCAGGAAGGAATTATTTCCTTAATGCAAATGGCTAAAATTAGTAGTGCGGTTCAACACCACGCTCAGGCCGGCTTATTGTATGTTGTTGTCCTTACCGATCCTACTACGGGCGGGGTAACAGCTAGTTTTGCCATGCAGGGGGATATTACCTTAGCAGAACCGCATGCACTAGTTGGTTTTGCAGGCCGCCGGGTGATTGAACAAACCATGCACCAAAAGATTCCGGCTGATTTACAAGACGCGGAAACATTACTTAAACATGGCTTTGTGGATCGGATCATTCAACGGCAACAAGAAAAGCAGACTCTCCAGTGGTTATTGAAGTATGGGGGATGATCGTTTGACGAATAAAGCAATTCAAATTGTGACGGCTGCCCGTGATGACAATAAAATTACCGGCAAAGAAATTATCAGCTCCTTGCTAAATGATTATATGGAGTTGCATGGGGGCGGTATTGGTAGTGACGATCCCGCTATTATTGGTGGAATTGGCCTTTTTCATCAGCAACCAGTGACTGTGATTGCCACCGATAAGGGGACTGATATTGAGGACCGGGTTGCAAAACACTTTGGCTGCCCGACACCGGCTGGATATCGTAAATCACTGCACCTAATGAAACAGGCTGCTAAGTTTCATCGCCCGATATTCTGCTTTGTGAATACGCCAGGCGCTTATCCTGGACAATCGGCAGAGGAGAATGGTCAGGGTGCGGCAATTGCCCAGAATATTTTAGAAATGAGCCAATTGCCGACCCCTATCATTACCATCATCTTTGGTGAAGGTGGTAGTGGTGGGGCCTTAGCATTAGCCGGTGGGGACCAGGTTTGGATGTTAGAAAATAGTACGTATTCTATTTTGTCACCAGAAGGCTTTGCCACCATTCTTTGGAAAGATAATACCCGAGCAGATGAAGCTGCTCAAATAATGCAATTAACGCCTCGTGATTTACTCAAAAAACACGTCATTGAGGGAATCATTAAAGAGCCGTCTGATCACCAGCAGGTTGTTAAAAACATTGATCAGGTTTTACAACGTCAACTTGGTGATTTGCAGAAATTGTCAACGGATCAGTTATTGCAAAAGCGGCATGAACGTTACCGCAAATTCTAATGGAGGTTGGAAGAGATTGTCAGGAATTTTAGCAAATAAAAAGATCATTGTAATGGGTGTGGCCAATAAACGTTCTATTGCTTGGGGATGTGCACGGGTAATGGCACAACAAGGAGCAACTGTTATTTATACATATCAAAATGAACGGATGAAACGGAGCCTTAGTCGTCTCGTGAACGATGATTCAAGGATGTTTGAATGTGATGTTGCTCAAGATGACAGTATTCAAACGGCCTTTACAAGTATTAAGAGCCAATTTGGCCCAGTGGACGGGATTGTTCACGCAATTGCCTATGCTAAAAAGGAAGAATTAGGGGGCTCCATTTTAGGAGTTAGTCGGGACGGCTACGCACTAGCGCAAAACGTGTCTGCTTATTCTTTAATTGCGGTTGCTAAGTACGCTCATCAACTGGAATTGCTTAAAGATCCGGCCAGCATCGTGACCCTGACATACTTTGGTTCCGAACGGGCAATCCCTAACTATAACGTGATGGGAGTTGCTAAAGCTGCATTGGAATCTAGCGTGCGGTATTTAGCCCGTGATATGGGACCAGCTGGCGTGCGTGTTAACGCCATTTCAGCTGGTGCCTTAAAGACGCTGGCCGTTACTGGTATTAAGGGACATGGTGATTTATTGAAGATGTCTCAGGACCGGACAGTCGATGGAGTCAGTGTTGATTTAGATGAAATCGGTGGGACGTGTGCGTTCTTGATGAGTGACCTCTCGACAGGGGTTGTCGGTGACGTGATTTATGTTGATAAGGGTGTGCATTTAATTTAATGGCTAAAGATAATAAAAATGGCTTATCAGCAGAAATGATAAGCCATTTTTGTCCTCATTTTTCCGGGTCGGTAATTATTAAACCGGTTCTTCCCTCGACCCAAACTTTTGCAAAACAATACCTGGCCGACCACTCACTAGTAAATGAGTTGGTGGTTATTGCCAATCAGCAAAGTGCTGGTTATGGGAAACAGGGCCGCCATTTTTATTCACCAGCTGATTCAGGTTTGTATATGAGTATAGTTCTCCCTCATAAGTCATTAGGGGAGCTCCAAAAAAATGGCCTGTTTACGACTGGAATTGGGGTGGCCTTAGTTAATACGTTGCAGGATTTTTATCCCACATTATCTTTTCAGTTAAAATGGGTAAATGATGTTTACCTGCACAATAAAAAAATTGCCGGAATCCTGTGTGAGGCTTCATACCAGTTCCGTGAGCAGTCATACTGTTATATTGTTGGAATCGGTTTGAATATTAATACTGCAGTGTTCCCTAATGAATTAAAGCCTAAAGCTGGGGCGATTACTTCTGCAATGGTGGACCGGAATCGGTTGGTGGCACGGTTAATAACTAATATTCTTGACGTAAATGCTCATTATCAGGATGGTCGTTTTCTAAACCAATATCAACAGCAATCATTTCTTAAAGATCGTCATGTCAGGTTAAAAACCAATACCGGTAATTTAGAAGGTTTGGTGTGTGGAATTGATAAGCATGCCAGGTTAATCATTCAAACACCAGCTGGCGATTTTCATCACCTTTCTGGTGGTGAAGTAATTAAAGTCTACTATTAAAAAATTCCCGTCAAAAAAGACGGGAATTTTTTAATCTAAAGGTTTGGATACATCTTAAATGTTAAAGCTGAAAGTTCTGTTCCTTCAGTGATTAATTTAAACAATAGTTTCTTAGCTTTCTTGTTGTAATGGCGAGCGATTTTATGATTTTGACCAGTCAAATAAGTCGTTAGTTTAGTGCCTGTTAGGTTTTTAGCGTGATCATCGACTTGCGCAATTCTGCGTTGGGCCCATTCATTCAGGTCATCCTGATAGTCCAAATCAGCTTGCATGAAATCAGTATAGTGGGATTCTACGACCATTGCTAATGCTTCATTTAACCAGTAAGCACTCTTCAAATTCATCTTTTTCGGAAAATGACGGTAAGAGTAATCGGTATCATCAGCGTTAGCAAAAAATGGTACGTAGGCACAAAAAGACGGGACACCAAACTCAACCCACTGAATAGCCGCGTGTTTAGCATCAACATTATTACGCATCTGCAAGATGTGCGATTGTGCCGTTCGTGAAAGCGAGATTGCCCGATAAACATGCCGGTCATGGTCATTGCCATCACCAAGCGGGTCGTACTTAGTTTCATTGTAATGAGATTTTAGGAGGTACTGAATATCCTCAAGACTAATCTTTCGTTCTGGTTTACGGATAAATGGCATATCAGGGGATTCAGGAGTTTGATTGGCGCTAGCAATTGGGTTCAAATAACGTTGAGCAAACCAGACCCGGGGTGTGTTGTAATGGTGATCTTTTTGCGTATTGGTACCGAAGATATGGCGGAAATTCCATTGATCCTTGTCAGGATTGAGGCAGTGAAGATTAACAAATTCTTGAATATTAGGTGACCACATATAGTTATCATGGTCATCAAAGTCAATTTGCTCGATAGCGATCTGATTAGCGGCAACGGCATAGCAATCATCTGGAATCCGTACAGCAACCCATTGGTGACCAGTGGCGATTTCCATGTACCAAACTTCATTGTGGTCGCTAAATTGCACACCATTACCTTCTGCGGCACCATATTTAGCAACCAACTGACCTAATCTTGTAACTCCTTCTCGAGCTGAGTGAATGTAGGGTAGTACTAAAGTGGTCATCGAATCTTCTGCTAAGCCATTTTTAACGAAGGGGTCATAGGCTAAAACGCGGTCGTTAGCGTAGACACTTTCAGTAGCGCTCTCGCCAACATTTACTTCATTAAACCCGTCTTCTTCGTTAGGGCCAGCTGATTGGTCAACACTTGGAGTAGCCGTGTAACGCATTCCATTAGCTGGTAACGGCACTGTTAGCTTGTTGTAAGCAGAAACGTATGTTTCGTGGCGGTCATGAACGGCTGGTTGGACTAAAAATTGCTTCGGTTCAATCGCTTTTACCCGGTCTTCATTTCGTGAAATAAATGTCGACCCATCCAGTGAAGCGTCCTTGCCGACCATAATTGATGTACAAGCAGAATTTCTAAAACGTCCCATAAATTCAAATCCTTTCTTAGTGCGCTACTTTTATTCTACACCTTGTTTTTAAGCTATTAACATACCAAAAAGAAGAGTTCAATCACTCGTAAACACGAATGGTTAAACCCTTCTTTTGGTTATTCCTCTTTAGTAAAGTTGAATTCATCAGCATGCCGTAATGAGTAGAAGAAGTAAACTAACAAACCAAGAATTATCCACGCCAGGTAAGTCAACCAAGCAGTCAGTGAAATACTAACCAGTAGTACTAAACAAATTAAGATTGACATCATTGGAATAATCTTACCACCTGGAACTTTGAAGGGGCGCTTTAATTCTGGGTAACGGTAACGGAGAATTATAACGATTAATGAAATTAAGGCAAATACCATTAAGGAACCAATATTGGCAATAAGTGCCAAGTAGTGAAGGTCAAACTCACCAGCAAGAATAGCTGAGAAAATACCAACTAACCAAATGGCACGATTAGGACTTTTTGTATGCACATTAACTTTTGCGAGGCCTTGCGGTAAGAAAGCACTTCGACTCATTGACTTGAGGATATTTGACCCTGCGTAAATGAAGGCAAATACGACTGCCATTATTCCAAGGACGGCTCCTAAAGAAACGATTTCCGCAACAAAACGGTGGCCTTTAACGATCAGAACATAGGACATTGCTTCAGAAACGTTTAGTTTAGTGTAGGAAACAACACCAGTCATCACTAAACTAACTAACACATACAGGGCAGTTGAAATGACGAGGCACAAAATTATTGCCCGGGGAATATTTTTGTCAACATTTTTAGCATCTTCTGCTGACGTTGCTAGGGCATCAAAACCGAGAAATGAAAAGAAAACCGCTGATGCTCCGGTAAAAATTCCCTTATAACCATACGGAAGGAAGGGATGCCAATTTGTCGAGCGGATGTGGGGAAGACTGACGACAATAAACAGGACAATGATGAAAATTTTTACCCCTACCAAGAAGTTATTGATTAACTTGCTTTCACTGGTTCCCCGCGTCAAAATAATCGTCATTAATAAGATCATAAGGACAGCAGGCAGGTTGATCAAACCACCAGCAGCAGGAGTCATTAAAAAACGATGGGGTAAGTTAACACCGAGCACTTCTAAAAAAGATTGAACGTAACCGGTCCAACCATTAGCGACGGTAGCGGTGGTAGTTACGTAGACGCCAATTAATGTCCAGCCCGCGAGAAAAGCAACAAATTTCCCAATAGATACCCAAGCGTAAAAGAAGGCACTTCCCGAATTAGGTAGACTAGTAGTTAATTCTGAATAGCATAGACCGATCAAGCCACTGGCTAAGGCAGCAATTAAAAATGAAAAGATAATCGCTGGCCCGGAGTCTTTAGCGGCAACAATCCCGGTAAGGACGAGGATCCCAGTCCCAATAATGGCACCGATACCGAGAATAGCTAGGTCAAAGAGTCCCAGCGTTTTTTCGTGTTCTTGGACATTGTTAAGTTGATTTTTCATAACGTTAAAAATCCTTTCGCAGTTAGCCCTCATGAATACGATGATGGCTCTTTTGGTATAGGTAAATTGGAATACCAACGATTGTGACTAAAACTCCAATTATTGTAACAAATGGTTGGGTAATGATAGTAGTAATAATAATAAAAACGCCACCAGCAAGGGCAACGAGGGGAATAATTGGGTACCCAGGTACTTTATAGGGACGCTCTAAGTCTGGTTGGCGATTGCGCAGAATAATAACCGCACCAAAACAGAAGAGGTAGAAAAACCAGATCACAACTACCAACATATTGGTAACGAGGTCGTAGGAACCAGACAAAATCATCATAATTGCAATCATTAATTGAATGATGGCACCCACCCAAGGGACACCACCACGATTAAGCGCTCTGAAGGCTCTACTGAATGGGAGATAACCCATGTGGCCCATTACAAAGGGGACGCGAATTCCAGTCATTAGGAAGCCGTTCAGTGCCCCATACACGGATACCATAATTCCAATGGTAATAATCTTCCCACCAATGTTACCAAAAACGATTTTAGCCACCATTGCGGAAATATTGAGGTTATTAGCAACAACGTTCATAGGGGCAACATAGAGGAACGCTAAGCTGATTAACAAGTAAACGACCATTACCAGGCCCAGGCCAAGAGCAATGGCTTTTGGAAGATGGCGTTTAGGATTCTTCATTTCACCGGCTAATGTTCCTACATGAATCCAGCCGTCATAAGCGAACATCGTTGCTAATAGACCTGCACCAAGGGCTGTCCAGAAGTTGGTATGGGAATTCGTGTTAAGTGGCAGTAGCCGGAATTGCGGGTCACCAGGATGAAAGAATGCCAAGACGATAATAGCAATAATCGGCATTAATTTGATTACTAATGCTAATGAAGAAACGAGGCCACCAACTTTTGCGCTGACTAAGTTAAGACCTAGTACAGTCAGAGTGGTAATAATTCCAACTAGGGGGATCCACGAATCTGTTAAACCAAATAAGTCCACGAATTGAGTAGCAAAGGCGATGGCTGCAGCTGCCCACTGTGCAGGGAAATAGATCAATGATTGCGCCCATCCGGCAAGAAAAGCCCAAAAGTGGCCGTATGTTTTTTCAATGTATAGGGTCATTCCACCGGTTTGCGGATAAGCTGCTGCTAGTTCAGCAGTTGTTAGCCCAGCACAAATGGTAATAAGACCAGCAAGAAGCCAAGTGAAAGTGGCTAATCCAACGGAGCCGGTAGCTTTAGTGACCGCGGGGACCTTAAAGAAAATCCCTGAACCGATTACGGTTCCAGCAACCGTTGATAATGCTGCGAAGAACCCTAATGAATGAGCCTGATGATTTTCTGCCACTCTTTTCACTTCCTTCTGAATAAATATTTAAAGTAACTCCCTTATTATACGGATAATTGCCCTAAATGAACAGTTTAGAAAACAAGGAATTTAACTGATAGAATAGCAAAAGCCCACTGCTAACAATTGCTAGCAGTGGGCTTCATTAGTTTATTTATTAGTCTTTACGGGAGTAAGTTGCAATGTCATGAAGAATTTCGTCCATGAAGTCATCTTGGCTCATTTCGTTTTGTGCTTGTTCACCATACTTACGAACAGAGACACCATTACTCTTCATTTCATCGTCACCAACGACCAGGGTGTATGGAACTTTTTGGGTTTGTGCTTCACGAATCTTGTAACCCATCTTTTCGTTCCGGTGGTCAACAACAACCCGAATATTAGCAGCCTTCATCTTCTTAGCAAGTTCATCGGCGTATTTACCGTGAGCATCTTCGTTAACGGGGATAATGTGAACTTGTTCAGGTGCCAACCAGGTTGGGAATGCACCCTTGTAAATTTCAGTCAAGTAAGCAACGAACCGTTCCATGGTACCAACAACACCACGGTGGATCATGACAGGCATGTGTTCCTTACCATCCTTACCAACGTAAGTTAAGCCGAAGCGGTCAGGAAGCATGAAGTCCAACTGAATAGTAGACATCGTTTCATCGTTACCGAGGGCAGTCTTAGTTTGAATATCAAGCTTTGGACCATAGAAGGCAGCTTCACCTTCAGCTTCGTAGTAATCAAGGTTCAAGTCATCCATCGCAGCCTTTAACAGGGTTTGAGACTTTTCCCACATCTCATCGTTAGCGTAGTACTTCTTAGTGTTCTTAGGGTCACGAAGAGAAAGACGGAAGCTGTAGTCAGTAATGTCAAAGTCCTTGTAAACAGACATGATCAACTTCAAAATCTTAGCAAATTCAGTCCGAATTTGATCAAGGGCAACGAAGGTGTGGCCATCGTTTAAGGTCATTTCACGAACACGTTGCAAACCAGAAAGGGCACCAGACTTTTCATAACGGTGCATCATTCCTAATTCAGCAATCCGTAATGGTAGGTCACGGTAAGAACGAATGTGGTGCTTGTAAATTTGAATGTGACTAGGGCAGTTCATTGGCCGCAATTCAAGCATTTCACCATCACCCATGTCCATTGGTGGGAACATGTCGTCACGGTAGTGTTCCCAGTGACCTGAAGTCTTGTAGGCATCCAGGTTCATCAGAACAGGGGTGTAAACGTGCTTGTAGTCATCGGCTACTTCACGGTCAATGATGTAACGTTCGATGGTCCGCCGAATTGTAGCACCCTTAGGCATCCAGTATGGTAAACCAGCACCGACCTTTGGATCAACGAAGAAGAGGTCCAGTTGGTTACCGATAACTCGGTGGTCACGTTCCTTGGCTTCTTGACGCTTCTTCAAGTCTTCAGCTAAGTCGTCCTTCTTGTAGAAGACGGTTCCGTAGATCCGTTGCAGCATTGGGTTAGAGGACATTCCCTTCCAATAAGCACCAGCCACAGATAACAGCTTTAGATTCTTGATAACGTCACCGTAAACTAAGATATCGTCCTTAGCAACGGCCTTAACGTCACCGAGTTGGTACATTGCGACCTTGCCAGCCTTGGCATTTTCATTAATTAATTCAGTTGAGAACTTATCATTCTTAACTTCTGCTAAGGCGTCATCAACCGCAACTTCAACGAATTCAACCTTGGCATCATTCTTGGCCATACCCTTAATAACGTCTTCTAAGGCTGGTAATTCATCAGCGGAAACTTGTTGGTCATCCTTATCAGAATCAACGTGGAAGCCATCTTCATCAGCGGCAGCTTCACCCAAGCGGATGCCCTTGAATTCTTGCTTCAGAGCAGCCTTTAACATTAATGCGGATAATTTCCGTAAAGCTTGTAAACCTTCTTCAGAATCGCGGTCAATCTTCTTGACTGATCCATCTGGTGACATAACAGCAACTTGAGCCATAAACAATCTCTCCCTTTTTTGTAGTTAAACAAAAAACGTCCCTAACGCCTTTTATCAAAGCGTTAGGGACGTCAATTATTTCATAATCAGCGTGGTTCCACCCATGTTCAGGACGTACTAGTGCCGTCCTCTCTGTGGTGTGGTAACGGACACGACCCGCGCCACCTTATTTCGGTGGGTAAATATAAAGGTGGTACATCTACGGCCATCACTCAACAATGCTTCCAGCCTAGGCATTGACTCCCTGGTAGAGGACTTCCGTAGTGCATATCCTTTAATTGACTATGATTATAGCACTGGATTACGTGATGACAAGGGTAAATTTAAAATTTGCTAAGAAAAATTATTTGCCAGGGTTGGCAGTAGCAGCTGGATGATTAGCAGGAGCATTGCCTCCATTGTTGTTGCTACCGCCAGTGGTAGCTGGTTGACTGTTGCCAGTGTTGTGCTGGTCGCCGCCCTGGTTAGTGGATTGTTCTTGGCTACCACCATTATTTGTTGTTCCTTGGTTGCTGTTGGTTGTATGTTGGCTGCCACCATTGTTTGTCGTTCCTTGGCTGCCGCCACCAGTAGAGAAGGAGAAGGAATAGTCATCGTCATCATCATTTGACTTGGATGAACTATGGCTCTTCTTATGGTGCTTTTTGTGTGATGATTTACTGCTTGTCGAAACTTGATCGTTGTTATCAGTATTAACAGGGTTTTGTTGTTTAATCGCAAAAACAATGACAGTAACTGCCAGAATTGTTAACAGAACGATTAATAGGATTTTAAACAATCGATTGTTCATCCCACTCATCCGGGGACGACGAGGCTTTTTGCCACCGCCAAATGATGGCCGCCGTGAGTTATTATTTGAATCGTAAAGTTGAACCCGACTTGGACGTTGGTTGTTTGAATTATTCAACCTATTCACCTCTTACTTAGCGAATGAAATTTATTTACAGGTGTATATTATAACATTTTATGGTTAATGAATAGTCTATTATTGGTCATACAGAAAAGCCCATGATAGGGAATCGTGGGCTTTTGCTGTAACTTAAATCATTTAGGGAGGAAGGAGAAAGATACATTTTGTGAGGAGGAAGTTATCTTTCTATGGTTAATAATATACAGGTAATAAGTGAAGAAAATATGAATAAAAAATTGAAAGAAATTAAAACTAAATTATTGGTTTATGGATGCAGAAAGAGGCTTCTAGTGAGTGGTATTATTACCAGGCACTAGAAGCCTCTTGTATTTATTGATAATGATAGATGACTAAGACTAAGCCATTAAAGGATTAGTTTTGGCCTTCCTTCTTCATCTTTTCTTCTTCTTGTTCGAAGCCCTTACCTTCAGCAGCAAAGCGTTTATCACCACGGTACATTTCAATCCAAGTCCATGCTAAGAGAACCAGGATAACGACAATGGTGATGTAGGCGATAACATCTGAAGTAGTCTTGGACCAAACATCAAAACCTTCAAAGGTTGATGGCAAGTTGTACAGGTTCAAGAAGGTTAATAAGATAACTGAGAACCAACCGCAGAATTTAACCCATGCGCGGTTCTTGAATTCACCCATTTCCACTTCACTGTTGGTCATTAATAGCAATGGCAACATTGAGAACGGTAAGGCGAATGCTAAGAAGACCTGTGAGTTTTCCATTAACATGTTTAAAGCAGAGTGTTGTTGGATGGTTGTTTCACCAGAAGTCATAGCAACACAAGCTAGTACAGGGATAACAGAAATAATACGGGTAACCAGCCGCCGTGCCCAAAGAGGCATCTTCATGTGGACGAATCCTTCCATGATGACTTGACCGGTTAAAGTCCCAGTAATGGTTGAGTTTTGACCAGAAGCTAATAGGGCAATAGCAAATAATGTTGACAAGATACCAGATTTAGCAACGGCAATCAGAATAGGGTTAGACAACATTGAAGTATTGTTCAATGCGTCGTACAAACCGAAGAATGAACTATCCTTAACGGCACCGTACTTGAAGACAGCAACACCCATGATTAACAGCAAGGCGTTAACAACAAAGGCTAAGGACAACTGAATGTTAGAGTCCCAAGTAGTAAAGCGGACGGTTTGCCGAATACTGTCTAAATCATTGTGGTCGATTTCACGGGTTTGTGAAATTGCTGAGTGTAAGTATAGGTTGTGAGGCATAACGGTCGCACCAATAATCCCCAGGGATCCACTTAATGGAGTAATACCACCAATGTTAGGACTTTGAGCAATCGCCTTTGTAGATGGCAGTAAGCCAACAAAGGCAGCACTCCAGTTAGGATGTGACAATGCAACTTGGTATGTAAAGACAAACAGAATAACTAGAATCAAGCAAGCAACAATCGCTTCGATTTTCCGGAAACCAATCTTCGTTAATAATAGCAATACTAAAACATCTAGAACAGTAATGAAGACTGATGGGATCAAAGGAATATGGAACAGCAAGTTCAAGGCAATTGCGGCCCCAATAACTTCGGCGATATCGGTCGCCATGATGGCTAATTCAGTCATAATCCAAAGAATAACACCTAATGCTTTACCGGTCCGTGCCCGTGTTGCCTGAGCAAGGTCCATTTGACTCACAATTCCGAGTTTAGCTGCCATGTATTGAATAAGCATCGCAATCAAACTTGAAATCAAGATAGTAGTCATTAAGGTGTATTGGAAACTCTGTCCACCGGTAATTGAAGTTGCCCAGTTACCAGGATCCATGTATCCGACAGCGACTAATGCACCAGGTCCTGAATAAGCAAATAAAGTTCTCCAGAATCCTTTACCATGCGGAACTTTAACAGTACCGTTAATTTCTTCCAACGACTTGCCGTTAGCATATTCAATTAAATGATGCTTACGGTGTTGATTTTTTGTGTTATCCACGCCAAATCCACCTTTCATCTTAATTTTGTTACCTTTGCATGACAACAAAGGTTAACTTAATTGGATTACTTTGTTAGGCTAACATAAAAAATAAACTAGTTCAATGGTAAATTGCCCGATTGACGGCATTTCTCGATGCTAGAATGGCAATTATTTTACAAATTAAAACGTTTACAAAATTAATTTGAATAATTTTGATAAAAAGTTTTGGTAAATAATGATAAACGTTTGACATTTAGTAAATGACTTCGTTATACTGTGAGCAATTAAACAAATAAGTGAGGTTCATTATCCATGAAAGCTCTTGTATTAACAGGTATTAAGAAACTTGAAGTTAAGAATGTTGATGTTCCAGAAATCAAGCCGAATGAAGTGCTTGTCCACACCGCTTTTGCTGGTATTTGTGGGACTGATCACGCATTGTACGCTGGGCTGCCTGGTTCTGCCGATGCTGTTCCACCAATTGTTCTTGGTCATGAAAACTCAGGTGTTGTGGCTAAAGTTGGTTCTGAAGTTACAAACGTAAAAGTTGGTGATCGTGTTTCAGTTGACCCAAACATCTACTGTGGTGAATGTAAGTACTGTCGGACTTCTCGTCCAGAATTATGTGAACACTTAGATGCTGTTGGTGTTACTCGTGATGGTGGCTTTGAAGAATACTTTACTGCTCCTGCTAAGGTCGTTTATCCAATTCCTGATAGCTTATCACTTAAGGCTGCTGCGGTTACGGAACCACTGTCATGTGCTGTTCATGGGGTTGATCTTTTGGAACTACACCCATACCAAAAGGCATTAGTCATCGGTGACGGGTTCATGGGCCAGTTATTTGTCCAAACCTTATTATCCGAAGGGGTTGAAGAAGTTACGCTAAGTGGTTTATCTGACGACAAACTGAAGCTAAATCACGATCGCTTTGGTGCCAAAACTATCAACACTGCTAAGGGTGAAAAAATTCCAAATGATGCTTACGACATTGTTATTGAAGCAGTTGGTCGTCCAGAAACCCAGGAACAAGCAGTTGAAGCAGCTGCGCGCGGCGGTCAAGTATTAATGTTTGGTGTTGGTAACCCTGATAGCAAGTTCTCAATCAACAGTTACGAAGTCTTCCAAAAGCAACTGACCATTCAAGGAGCATTTATTAATCCTTATTGCTTCGAAGATGCGATTGCATTAATGGGCTCTGGTAAAGTTGACGTTTTACCACTGTTGTCTCACGAATTTGACTACCAAGATGTTGATGACTTTGTTAACGGACGGATCAAGGGTGTTTCAAAAGCCGTTGTGAAGGTTGCCGGCGAAAACGCTTAAGTTAACTGACTTTTAAGAGGCTGAGTTATGGCAGCCTCTTTTTTTGTTGTCTAGTTGACACGGTGTCACTTTAGCGGTATTCTATTTACACAGATTAAGGTGACACAGTGTCACTAAGGAGGAATAAAAATGCCATTGAAGACCTTTGATCATCTTCCAATAGAAAAAAAGACTCATATTCAACAAGCCTTGTTAACTGAATTTAGCAATCATAGTTTAGCGGATGCCCAAGTTGCTCGGATTGTGAAACAAGCACATATAGCACGAGGAGCATTTTACAAGTACTTCACCGACCTGACCGATGCCTACCGCTACATTTATCGCCAAGCCATGATGACCATTCACCAGCCCGTGACGGAGCAAGCTGGCTTACTAACCGCTGATGAATACCTAAATCAAGTTAAAACATTTATAACGTCAATTAATAATGGTCGTTATCGGGACCTGGTCCGGCTACATTTTCAAGCAAACGAAGGCCTCCTCACGCGGACAGCGGGACCACTGCCCCACAATGCTGATGAATGGGCGGTGATGACGCTGGTCCACGAGACAATCAGAGAGTGCCTGCTTAACCCAATGGATCAGGAACGCTCATTAAATTATTTAGCCCATGTGCTAAATCAATTACTACGAAAGGAGCAGTAATAATGTTTCTAGCATTAAAAGAAATCCAACACGAAAAATTACGGTATGGCCTGATTACCCTAATGTTCATCCTGATCAGCTACCTCATTATGATCTTAATGGGAATGATGTTAGGGTTAGCTCACGAAAATACCGCCGCCATTGATTCTTGGGGAACACAGACCGTTTTTCTAAGTAAAAATAGTAATGATAGTCTCAGTCAATCGCTCATCAGTCAGGAGAAACGGCCTAACTACCGTCCAGACCACATGGCAACAATTGGGGTTGCTCCAGCTGTTGCTAAGCAGGGAAAAGATAAGGAAAATGTTCAGTTTGTTGGTTTAAATCGTAATGAATTCATTTTCCGGGATAAACTGCAGTTGACTGCTGGTCGGAAGGCTCAAAACAATCGCGAAGTTGTTACTGACCAATCGCTTAAAAATAAGGGATTCAAAATCGGCGACCAGCTGCGACTGAACAGTCAGGGACCAAAACTTAAGATTGTCGGCTTTGTTAAAAATGCTCAGCTTAGCGTTGCCCCGGTGGTGTACGGCAGCTTGACAAGTTGGCGGCAACTCCGGAGTGTTCAGCCGAACATTGTCGGGTCAGCACTAATTTCTGACCAAGCAATGTCTACTGCTACAGCACCCAAATTGCAACACTATACCGTCAAGCAATTCGTTAATAAGTTGCCTGGATATAGTGCACAAAATACAACCTTTACATTTATGATTGGTTTTTTGATGATTATTTCCTTAGTAATCATTGCCGTTTTCCTATATATTTTGACGATTCAAAAACTGCCACACTTTGCGGTTTTGCGGGCTCAAGGAATTCCTGCTAAGAACCTGATCAGTTCAACGATCTACCAGTCACTATTACTTGTGGCTGTTGGGGCTGCTGGCGGTATCTTGTTGACATTACTAACCAAACAAGTATTACCAGAAGGCTTACCGATGGAGATTAACTGGCTAGCAATTGCCGGATTATCCCTAGCACTGCTAGTTTTAGGCATTATTGGTGCACTATTGCCAGTTCGCGTAATTGCTAAGATTGATCCAGTAGCCGCATTAAATCAATAAAGGAGGACTACCAATGGACGATGCAATGATCATTAAAGATGTTAATAAGTCGTATGGCCATGGTGTGGGCCGTGTTCATGTTCTAAAAGACGTCAGCTTTTCGGCTGCGTTGGGTGAATTAAACCTGGTACTCGGTCCTTCTGGATCTGGGAAAAGCACTTTTCTAACGATTGCTGGGGGCTTACAAACACCAGACACTGGCCAAGTAATTATTGATGGGCAAGATATCAATAAACTTAGTCATCAACAAAAGGAACACTTACGATTGGATAAGATTGGCTTTGTCTTGCAATCCTATAATCTTCTCCCGTATTTAACAGTTCAGGACCAATTCAAACTGGTTGACCGTGTTAAAAAGGCGGGGAACCTATCGGCAGGCCAATTAGATCAATTATTAGAGCAACTAGAAATTAAAAAGTTAGTAAACCAATATCCGTCCGAATTATCTGGTGGTCAAAACCAGCGGGTCGCTATTGCGCGAGCTTTGTATACCGATCCCCAAGTTGTATTGGCAGATGAGCCAACTGCCTCACTAGATAGTAACTTGGTGAAAGTTGTTGGTCAGCTATTCCAGGACCTAGCTAAGCAAAATAATAAAGCAGTCGTTGTTGTGACCCATGATCTGCGGTTAAAACAATTTGCTGACCGTATCTGGGACCTTAGTGATGGCAAACTAACCCAGGAATAATTTATTCCCCGGGAAATGATTTAATTTCTGTTAAGGAGACTCTCCTAATTATTAGCGAGGGGCTCCTTTTTGATATAATGAAAGTTATTAGGAAAAAAGGAGATCGCTAATGGCATTCCTCACATTAAAAAACATCAAAAAATCGTACTATGTTGATAAGGAAGCCTTCCCAGTACTGAAGGGAATTGACTTGTCGTTTGACCGCGGTGAGTTTGTTTCCATTTTGGGTGAATCTGGTGGTGGTAAATCAACGCTGATGAATATTATCGGGGGCCTTGATCGGCAGTTTGAAGGACAGGTAACCGTGGATGGTCAGGTGCTCGATCATTCTAAAGAACGACAATTAGACGATTACCGTCGTTCTACTGTCGGCTACATTTACCAGTCATATAACCTTATTTCTCATTTAACAGTTCTAGATAATGTTTTGGTGGCACTGGATATGACGACCCTTAGTCGCGAATCTCGTCGCCAACGGGCCTTGCAATTGCTTGATCAGGTTGGATTGAGCGATCAAGTTAATAAGCACCCTAATCATCTTTCTGGTGGCCAGAAACAGCGGGTCGCGATTGCACGGGCCCTGGCTTCAGATCCCCAGATGATTATTGCCGATGAGCCTACCGGGGCTTTAGACGCAGAAAATACCCAGGAAGTTTTATCTATTTTAGATGGCATTGCCCGCGATGGAAAGTTAGTCATTGCTGTTACGCACTCGCAAGAAGTTGCTAATCATGGGACACGAATTGTTCATTTAGCCGATGGCAAAATAGATGGGGATGTTAAACTAAAAGATCCTTATCCGTTGCCGCAAGATACAACAAATTTGCAAGCACGGCCGTTACCAGCTACTGCAGCTTACCGCACCTCTTTTAAACACTTAATGTATAACTTTTGGCGGAATTCTTTAATTATGTTAGGGACCGCGATTGGGATTTTTGCGGTGATTCTTTTTACTGGTTTAGGAAATGGGGTCAATGGGTATATCCAAGATCAAATTAATTCCATGGCCAATCCACGGGCAATTACGGTTTTTCGTAATCCGAGTGGTAAAAAGATGAGCCAAGAACAGCTCCAAGCCTCACTGCAAAATTTGTCCGCTGATCCAGAGTCGATGTTTATTAGCGATCATGATATTCAACGCTTGCGCAACTTATCTGATGTGGACCGGGTTGAGACGGGAGTAATGGTGCCAGGGTTCCGCTTATCATACCGAAATATGCAGCAAAGTGGCACGACAATGACCACTTGGAATCATTCCGTTACTACTAGTTCTATTAAACAGGGGCACCGGCCAGGTAATGGTGAAATTCTTTTAACTAAACAACAGGCCATTCAGCTGACTAGTGCTAAAAAATATAAATCAATTATCGGAAAAGTAGTTCATTTAAACTTTAACTGGATTGACAAGAATGGTAAGCCAGTCCAAATAAGCAGTGATGTTAAAGTCAGTGGGCTATCTGATGGTGCCAGTGCATCAACATCACTTAATCATGCGACAATGTTTAAATTACTTCGTGACAATGATGCTACTACAAGAGCGAATTATGTGGCCGTTTTCGCAAGTAATTTGAATAATGTTCAAACCGTTTCTAATAAGATTGATAACATGCGAGATAATAATAATCGTCGTATTTTAGGGACGGTTACGGTCGGGTCTGTATTGAAGACTCTCAATACTTACGTCCATCTTGCTTCGACGATCTTAGCGGCGATTGCTGGTATTTCATTACTAGTATCCGCCTTAATGATTATTGTTACTATGTACATGTCGGTATCTGAACGAACTAAGGAAATTGGTATTTTACGGGCGCTCGGGGAACGTAAGAAAGATATTCGGCGGTTATTTACATCTGAATCCATTTTAATTGGCTTTTTCTCAGCCATCCTGGCATTGGTTATTTCCTTTGTAGTCACTTTCAGTTTGAACCACGCCCTATATCATTTAATTAAGTATAATATTGTTCAAATTACAGCAGGAAATATTATTTTTGCATTTGTTATTGCGATCATTATTTCCTTTATTGCTGCCTTACTGCCGGCACGACGGGCTGCCAAGCTTAATCCGATTGACGCCTTAGCAGCAGATTAAATAATAATTAATCGGGCACAACTCTTCTTAGTTGTGTCCGATTTTATTTGTGCTAATAGGCAAACTCAATTGATTTGTTTAGTATTGTAGATTAACGATGCAAAATTGTTTTAGGTATACCAAAATTGAGTTATAATCATAATGGAGGTGTTGAAAGTGACAACTGTTTTTGTTAATGACAAGCAAGAAGACCAGACCATTCATTGTTCCGATGGCACTTCAGGGGTAATGATGGTCAAAGATAGTAGTGAAACACCAACATATGAATTTAAGTTCTATGCTCATACCCATCCAGGCTTTAGTCTTAATGCCGACGAATTCCATGATGGGGAAGAAGTCACATTGGATGATATTATGAGCAAGGATCAAGTTACGCTAAAGTTTGTTTAAATACATAATAATTAAAATTCAAAGGAAATACGCATACCTTGGAACCATAAATAGGCATCCAGTGTTCAACTATCTTAGACACTGGATGCCTATTTATATTTGTTGGCTACGTAAACATAAGGTCATTTATGATGTTGTGTTCACGAGCCCTAATTATTAACGGTGAACAATTTGTTCCGCATGGCTAATGACATCAGCAATTAATGTCATAACTTGCGAGTCTTCGAGGTGGTAGATAACTTCTTTCCCTTTACGTTTTTGTTGGACCAAGTTGAATTTCCGTAATAATTGTAACTGGTGTGAAACCCCCGATTGTTCCCATTGCATTCGGTTACTGATTTCACTAACTGTCATTGATTGTTGGATCAGTAGGTATAATAACTGCAGGCGTTTGGGATTACCTAATAGCTTAAACAGTTGACTGATTTTGTCCATATCTAGCTGATCGACCATTGGTGTTGTCACGAATGATCAAGCCCCCTCCCTAATCCTATGTTAATTATAGGACAAGAGAATGAAAATGATTGATAATTTATAAAATACGAAAAGACCGCTGATGGGTAAATCCCATCAACGGCCTATTTATTAGTAACTTGATTAGAGAACGATGCGTTGACCAACCATAATTTCATTAGGGTTACTAATGCCATTCTTTACAGCTAATGAACGCCAACTAAGTCCGTAGCGAGCAGCAATAGCAGATAATGTGTCCCCACTTTGGACGGTATATGCATTCCCGTAACTAGCATGATTAGTAGTGCGGTATGAATGGGTAGCTACACCATTCACATTTAATCGTTGACCAACCATAATCATGTTTGGATTAGAAATGTTGTTCAAGCGTGCCAGAGTTTCATAACTCATCCCATACCGTGCAGCAATGGTAGACAGTGTGTCCCCACTTTGGACAACGTATTGGCCACCATTGGAGCTGCTGGTAACTTGTCGACTAGCGTTATGAACTGTGACATGAGTAGTAGGACCAGCACTCAACCGGAGAACTTGACCAACCATGATCACGTTTGGATTAGAAATGTTGTTCAAGCGTGCTAAGGTTTCCCAACTCATTCCGTAACGAGCAGCAATAGCAGACAATGTATCACCGCTTTGAACAGTATAAGAACCAGCAGCCGAACTCGTGGAACTAGTAGTGTGGCTCGTTGCATTTGTGGTTGTGGAACTTGAACTACCACTTAAACGTAATGTTTGACCCACGTGAATTAAGTTCGGGTTAGCAATGTTATTCAGATGAGCTAATGTTTCATATGAAGTCCCGAACCGACTAGCGATGCCAGATAATGTGTCCCCACTTTGGACAGTGTAGGTACCACTAGCTTGAGTGTTGTTAGTTACAGGAGCACTTGGACGACTAGTACTTGCATTGGAACTAGCTTGACGAACAAGCAAGTGCTGACCGACGTAAATCCGGTTAACATTTTGAATGTCGTTCAAGTGAGCCAGCGTATTAACGTTTGTGCTGAAGCGGTTAGCGATACCGGACAAAGTATCCCCACTTTGGACGGTGTAGTAACCCGTTCCAGAGATGTTACCATTGTTCCCGTAAGATGATGACTGGCTGTAAGAGCTGTCGTTATTACCACCCTTGTTGGTAATAGTTTTACCAGAGAAGGCAACGGAGTCCAATTGGTTTAAACCGTAAGTCTGAACTAGCCGAATCAAAGCGTTAGCATAATTTGGATCGGTAGCGTAGCCATCAGCCCGTAACTTACGAGCGACAGAAGCGTAGTTAGTGTCACCCAGTAAGTTGTGGTAACGACTATTAACATAGAGAAAGTTACCGTGGTCTTCTACAGATTCGGAATTATTAGCATAAGCCCGGAATGCATCGTTGATGTAAACAGACCGCCCACCGTATACTTCACGAGTCCGCATCGTAACCGAACGACCATTGTACGAACCCTTGATACCAAATAAGTTATGGGCTTGTGTGGATAATGAGGACCTGCCCCAACCAGATTCAAGAATAGCTTGAGCAACGGTGATTGAAGGTAAAACCCCGTATTTGTTCCAACCGTTGATAGCACCAGGAGCAACACTTTCGATGAATTGCTGTGAATGAGCGTTGTTACTGAAGTGTAAAGAATTAAGGTTAACTTGTGGAGCAGCTGTCTTTTGGGCAGCAAATGCCGCGGTCGTAGTAGCAGTGGCCTTAGCAGTTGGCTTAACGACTAAGGTGTTTTGCTTGCTATCAGAAGTGACCTCAAGTTGGTGAGTAGCAGAACTAGCAGCAGACGTTGCAGAAGAAGCAACGTTAGCACTAGCGATCACCTGACTAGCTGCAGAAACCGCACTGGTAGAATCACTAGCAACGGCACTACTATTAACATTGGAATTGGCAGAAGAACTAGCAGTCGAAGAAGCAGCATTTGAAGACTGATTCTTATTGTTGTTTGCGCCAGATTGAGTCGTTTCTTCAGCGGGAGTTGTTGGGGTTTGTTCATCAGCATGAGCAACTACCCCAGTTGCACCGATTAATGAAACTGCAGTCAAACCAGCGAACATCCATTTCCGACCGCTCTTATACATCTTGTAATGAGTTTTTGAATCGGTGAATGATTGACGCATTATGTGAACTCCTTTGTAATGACTACTTATTAACCAACTTGCTAATCAATTAATAATTAAATGTTGAAGATTTAGCGAAAAAAGTTAAGAAGTGGTTAAGATTTTGAACTATGTAAAAAATATCATTTATCCCGTTAAAGGGCAAGCAATTTTAACATCTACTTTTTTGCAATAACAACCCTTTTAAAGCCAGTACACATACCGTTAGATCATAAAATGATCGTTAAACGTTTGTATTATCAATTGACAAGTAAAATCACGCAATGCCTTTTTCCTCAAAAGGTAACGGATAGTGGGATAAAACTTTCTTATTTGGAATGGATTATATTGAGATATAATGATAATTAATTATTTTGTCAAAGAAGTGGAGACATACTAAATGGTAGCAAAACTTAAGGACGTCGCGGACTTAGCTGGGGTATCAGTGACAACCGTCTCGCGCGTAATTAATAACTACGGTTCGCTCAGTGAAAAGACGATTAAAAAAGTTCACAATGCGATGGCCCAATTACACTATCAGCCGAACGCATTGGCACGAGCAATGCAGGGGAAACCATCACAATTTATTGGCTTGATTTTTCCCAACCTTACTAATCCTTTCTTTGCAGAATTGGTTAATGAGCTGGAGCACCAGTTATTCGCGAAGGGTTATAAGACCATCATTGCTTCTTCTGCTGAGAATCGTCAAATTGAGCATGAATATCTAAGCATGCTGTTTGCCAACCAGGTGGACGGAATTATATCGGGTTCGCATAACTTGGGAATTGAAGAATATCAACAACTTACGGCGCCTATCGTATCGTTTGACCGTTATCTATCTGATAATATTCCAATTGTGGCCGCTGACAGTTACCGCGGCGGCAAATTAGCGGCTCAGTTCATGCTGCACCAGCATGTGCAACGGTTGGCGGTGATTGTTGATGAAGATACCTCCGTGTCACCAACCTTGAATCGACTGCAAGGGGTCGTGGATTGCCTTAATCAGAGTGACGTTAACTTTACAACGGTCAGTCGTGAAGACATTTCGACGACCGATTTTCCGCGGCATTACGACGGTGTGATTGCCTCTAATGATGTCCAGGCGCTACAAATTGTGCATCAATATCAGGAAGCCCACCTGAAAATGAATCATGATTTCTTTGTCACTGGTTACGATGGGTCACAATTAATTCAGCAAATTGCCCCAGATTTACCAACAGTTGTTCAACCAATTCATGCCTTGGCTGACCAGCTTATTAAGACCCTATTAAAACGGATTAACGATCGATCGGCGAAGGTTGAGTCAGTGACCCTACCAATAAAATTTAAAAAATAATAGTCAGTCGGTGATTTCATCAGACTGACTATCTATCAAATATAGTAAAACGGGGATGGTATTTACCATCCCCGTTTATAGCTATAGCTACTTATTGCTGCTCTTCATGAAGCGTTCAATTAATTCCGCCTCATCATCATTTGGTTCACTGTTACCTGCCTTAATGTCGTGAATACGTTCAACAGAAAGGTGACTACCAAATGCAACTTGGTTATCGGTCATGTCGTTGTCACGTTCGAATTTAATCAATTCTTGGGCAATTTCACTCAAATTATCCATGGAATAAATGTCCCCCTTGGTGTAATTAACACCGGTTCTCTTTAAGTACATTGTAAATCAATCTATAATTTAATGCCAAAATTAGTTTAACATAAATTTGTTAGATATCAGAAAATATACTCTGGATAAAATAATCTAAGAATTAATAATGAGAGCGGACAAGCGCCCTTATTTGTGTGATAATCTAAGTAAGATATTTTGTGAAATGGAGACGGAAGAGTATGAGTTGGAATTGGCTTGGTTGGTTGTTATGGAGTTTAGCGATTGCCTTCTTGTGGTTTGTAATTCATTACATTCGGGTTCAGCAATTAATGCTAATCGCGAAAACCAAAAAGCGGTTTGATGGGAAACTATTTACCCGCTATGTTGTTTTAGTGGTGGTTGCCGTACTGTGGCTCGGTGGTTTAATTACTATGCACTTCATGCAGCCAGTTGATTACAATGACCACCAACAAGTCTGGGTCAGCACAAAGTACCAGACATTGACCCTCCACAATTCAGGATCTAAATACTATTATGTTCAAGTCCGGCGGGCTACCTCAGGGAAACGGCCAGTGGTTTCTTATACTTACTGGACTAATAATGATAAGTACACAGTCAGTTCTCGTTATAGTTCGGTTTTTGAGGGGAGCCGATTGGTACCAGTGGACGCCACAAGCTTGCCGTGGAACCACCACCGCCTGGCTGAAATTGACCGGTCATCGGGCAATGCATATGCGGCAATAATGACGGCCCATTACCGGAATACCATTAAAAATGGGTTAGGTTTGCATGCAAACCATGTGGCAGCAACCTATACAGCAATTAAAGTTCCATCAACTAATATGATTGTTGAACGTTAAGTACCATAACGGGGTGTTGCTATTGAAGCAGGCTCCGTTTTGTTATGTGTTGGGGACACTAGACGGGGAGGATTATGACAAACCAAAAAGTTGTTCATTTGAAATGGGTAGCATTAGCGAGCCTGTTAAATAACACCGGGGCGGCATTTATCTGGCCACTAACAACCATGTATGTGAATAAATACTTGCACCAGACGCTAACGACGGCGGGAATTGTAATGCTCTTTATTTCCATTGCAATGATGACGGGCAATTACCTTGGTGGATGGTTATTTGACCATTGGAGTCCGTATAAATCAGCTGTGTTAGGAGTTACGTGCTCTACTTTGGCGATTGCAAGTTTAATTATGTTTCATGGCTGGCCATGGTTTGCAATACTACTTGTGGTTAATAGCTTTGGTGATGGCATCAATATGACGATCATTAACTCCTATGGGACCGGGGTCGCTAACCATACTTCACGTTTTGTTTTCAACTATATTTACATGGCTTTTAATGTGGGGGTTGTGATTGGAACTTTACTGGTTGGTATTCTTTTACCGATAAGTGTTGTTTTAGTATTTTCTGTGGCGACAATCTTTTACCTGGCCTTGTCCTTAGTGGTGATCTGGACATTCAATGCTCCGTTAGCAAAACGGCAAAAGAATCAACCACGACATGCCAAAGTAAACTTGAAGGGGCAGCCATTATTGCAACTGGTTTACCTCATTTTGTTAAATGTGATTACGATCCACATTAGTTATTCTTTATGGGAAAGTGTTTTGGCAGTTCACATGACCAATATGGGGATCCCGTTTTATGACTACAGTATGTTGTGGACAATCAACGGCGTCATTATTATTATCGGTCAACCCCTTGTCAGCAAACTAAGTCCATACGTCAGGTTATCTAAGCAGATCTTAATCGGCATAGCGATTTTTGGTAGCTCTTTCTTTCTGCTGATTTTTATCCGAACATTACCGTTCTTTATTGTCGACTTTGTGATTCTGACAATTGGTGAAACATTAAGTTTTGCGGGTTTACCAGCCTGGATCACCCAACTAACGGGGGTAGAACGTGCCGGTCATTATCAAGGACTTTACAATATTGTGATCTCCGTGGGCCGGGCGATTGGACCGCTTTATGGTGGATATGTGATCGAAAATAGTTCGTATCAACTATTGTTCCTGTCAGCATTTCTAATGATTACCATTACGCTGATAATTGTGGGGTTAAAATTAATGCATATTCATCGCGCCGCCAGGACATGACGGCTACCCAAACACTAATAGCTATGGTAAAATCACACATGAATATCAATAGAATCTGTTGAAATAAAGAATGATGAACCAATCATTTGATTCGCCCTCTAAGGCGACTAGTCTTAGCGGGCCTTTTTGTGGTGAAAGGAGTACACACATGGAATATCAAAAGCCAAAAGGAACTGCGGATTTACTGCCAGGGACAACGAATGTCTGGGAAAAGGTTGAAGCAGTTGCACGGGACGTCTTTGCAGAATTCGGCTATCGGGGAATTCGGACGCCAATGTTTGAAGACTACAATGTTTTCTCCCGAAACGTTGGTGACACGTCAGA
The DNA here is from genome assembly GCF_001436045.1 of Limosilactobacillus frumenti DSM 13145. Classification (GTDB taxonomy): domain Bacteria; phylum Bacillota; class Bacilli; order Lactobacillales; family Lactobacillaceae; genus Limosilactobacillus; species Limosilactobacillus frumenti. The sequence continues at coordinate 77,914 of NZ_AZER01000014.1, read as the reverse complement.
TATCGTGGAAAAGGAAATGTATGATTTCCATGATAAGGGTGACCGCCACATAGCGTTACGGCCGGAAGGAACAGCCGGAGTTGTGCGGGCATACGTCGAAAACAAACTTTATGGTCCTGAATATCCAAAACCATACAAGGTTTACTATATGGGACCAATGTTCCGTTATGAGCGGCCACAATCTGGGCGACAACGTGAATTTCACCAAATTGGTGTGGAAGCTTTGAACAATGAGTCACCACAAATTGATGTTGAAGTTATCGCAATGGCCATGACCCTTTTTAAGCGTTTTGGTGTGCCAAACGTTAAGCTAGTTATCAATACCCTGGGTGACAAAAAGGTGCGGGAAGACTACCGCCAAGCATTGATCGACTTTTTGAAGCCTCATTATGATGAATTAAGTTCAGATTCACAGGAACGGATGTATCGGAACCCATTACGGGTCCTGGATAGTAAAGATGCTGGCGATAAGAAAATTGTTGCTCAAGCACCTTCAATTCTGGATTACCTGGATGATGAATCACAACAATACTTTGATTCTGTTCAAGCTCTTCTTAAGAAGCTCGGCATTGATTATGAAATCGACACTAACATGGTGCGGGGTCTGGATTACTACAACCACACTATTTTTGAAATCATGTCTGATTCACCGGTCTTTGGTGGCGGCTTTACCACGGTTTGTGCTGGTGGTCGTTATAATGGACTGATTAATCAATTAGGTGGCCCTGAAGAAGGGGGAATTGGTTTTGGTATGGGTGTTGAACGCTTGATGCTTTTACTGAAGCAGGAAAATCCAGACTTTGCCCCGAAGGACCAATTGGATGTCTTCTTTGCCAGTGCCAATGCTGACGGGGATGAATTAGCATTCAATATTTTGAATAAGATTCGTCAAGCTGGTATTGTGGCTGACAAGGATTACTCAGGCGTTAAGGTTGGTAAGCAAATCAAGGAGGCCTTCCGGCGTAATGCCAAATACTTCGCTGTCTTTGGAGAACGCGAAGTTGAAGAAGGCCAATTCCAACTGAAGAATGCAGCAACAAAGGACACCGTTGATGTTAAGATTGACGACTTTGTTGCTGATCCAGCAAAGTATTTGAAATAATATAATAAAAGGGCTTTAGGAAGCGTCTCATCGATGGACTTCCTAAAGCCTTTGTTATATCTACTTAGTCATCGACGGCATAAGTACCCATGTCATCAGCGATCGCAATGCGCCCAGCGTAATCCTTGCCATCATTCTTAGTTAAGCCGACCTTGTTGAAGGCAAAGGTAACTGTCAAATCAGCCTTGACGGCCACGCCCATTACCTCACCAGTATCAGTGTTAATTCCTGAAGGCATGTCAACCGCCACAACAACTGCTGAAGCTTGATTAATGGCCTTAATAGCATCAGCGTAAGCACCTTCAACTGGACGGTCAATTCCGATACCAAACATTGCATCGACAATTAATGTGGCCTTGTTGAGAATTGCCAAGTCAGTTGTTTCTGGAATTTGGTAATAATGACAAATCCGTTCTTGGACTTGGTGTTCGTCAGAAGTATGTGCTGGGTTACCAACATTGAGGATGGTGACATCTACACCAGCAATATGTAATAGACGGGCCACATCAAGGCCATCACCACCATTGTTTCCTGTTCCGGCGACCACGACGACATGGTCAAGGTTGATTGGAAAAGCATTTAGAATCTCGTCCCGAACAGCCAGCGCTGCCCGTTCCATCAATACAAGCGATGGAACTCCAATATGGTTAATGGTGTAAGAATCATAATGACGCATTTGCTCTGCTGTGATAGCTTGTGAAGACATTATAAGGACCTCCTAAAATCATTACTAACTCCAGCTTACCACTGATTGTGAAGATTGGTGATGACTTCGTGACAAATTAAACAAGGCCCGGTACAATTGAAATGATAACTTTATGATTGAGAATACCAGTAGTAGTTTCTGGCAAGAATTTCTAATCATGAAGAACTAGTTGAGAAAGGGTAATAAGATGAGTAAAAAGGGTAAGTATGAAGTCCAAAAGTTTACCTGTATTCCAGTAGAACCTGATGCTAGCGGTAAATATCAGCTCAAACCAGACCAGGATGGTGAAGCCAAGTTCCATACCTGGCGAACTGGGAAACATACCAAAGGAAAATACCAACGACCAGGTCAATTAATGATGACTGAAAACAACCTAATTGCGGTCATCATTGCGGCGGAACCAATGGCATTTAAGAATCGCCACAGTGAAACACCGCTGCAGCGCTTCTTGACAACCTTTGTTGATGACGATGTTCTCCAAGCGGGTCTTGCTAAATTGAGTAAGTAATCAAATCGGCCACTAGCGTTCGAGTATGAACGTCAGTGGCCGGTTAATTTATTTGGTAGGTTTTGGTGCGGAGACAACCTCGACGTTGAGGTCTTGTGCTAATTTATTAGCGAGGACAACTGCCTGATTGTGTTCCACATCTTTAGCGCCAAATAACAAAATAACGTCTTGTTGTTTGATTTGTTCCTTAACGATTGCCCGGAGTGAATTATAAGGTGCCGGGGTTTTATCCAGTTCCGCCAGGTACCGTTGTTGAAATTCTGGGTATTTAGCTAGGTCGTGGTTAAACCACTTCCGGAGGTCATTACTAGGTCCAACTTCTTTTAACCATTGATCCAGGTGAGCATTGACCTTGGAAATCCCCCGTGGCCATAAGCGATCAACCAAAATCCGATAGCCATTTAAATCAGCAGGCTTAGTGTAAATTCGTTCTAACTTAAGCTTCATAGATGATTCACCTTCTATTTAGTGATAACTTTAGGATAGTACTTTTTAAGGAGGAAATAAAATGGCGTTAACTGATTACCAAAAATTCTTTACTGGTCGACCAACACAAGAAATTGCCAAGTCTTTGCTAGGCAAACAGCTAGTTTTCCGTGGTGGTCAGCAGCCAACTGCGGGCGTTATTGTCGAAACAGAAGCGTACCTAGGTGAACATGATTCGGCTTCCCATGCCTTTAATGGACGGCGGACAAACTATTCTGAATCTCTATATGGTAATCCTGGTAATATTTATGTTTATCAAATTAGAGCACATTATTGCTTTGATGTGGTTGTCCAGGATGCGGAAGAACCGCAAGGGGTCCTTATCCGGGCTATTCAGCCGACTATGGGAGTGGACCAAATGCAGGAGAATCGGGGGATGAAAGGTTTCAACATCAGTAATGGGCCCGGCAAATTAATGGCAGCTTTAGGAATTCAATCACGCAATCTAGATGGTCAACCGCTGGAAACAAGCCCGTTGACGATTGAACTAACCAAAGATTATAAAATTCCCCGGGAAATAATTACCACTAGTCGGGTGGGTGTTAATCTGCATGGTAAGAATGGCAAGAGCCCATACCGCTTTTATGTCAAGGGTAACCCTTACGTTTCTGGGCTCCGTAAACGTGAGATGGACCTAACAACATTTGGATGGAAGGAAGAACCCTAATGGCATTAACTTATCAACAATTATTAACCGCGGTTCCATTAGTCATTCGTGCGGGGAATGTTCCTAACATTGTTGGCGAAGCTGGTGTGGGAAAGTCGGCACTAGTGGCCGATATAGCTCACCAAATGGGTGCCAAACTGTTTACAACGGTTGTCAGTCTGAGCGAAAAGGGTGATCTCGCTATTCCAGTTCCACCTTTAACGAGTGAGTCATTTGTTGAGACTAAACAATACGGGCGATTAGCGAATATCCAGTTTGGTTATTCAGAAACGTTGGTCCAAATCATTAAATATGCGGAAGCTCATCCCGATCAACCAATTATTTGGTTCCTCGATGAATTTAACCGGGGACCCCAAGCTGTTCAGTCGGAGTTAATGAACCTCGTTTTGCAACGACAAATTAACTCCTTACTATTGCCGACGCAAGTTCATATTGTAATTGCAGAGAATCCTGACAATACAATGACAGGATTTGAACATAGCGATTATGGGGTTGCTATTGGTGATGCAGCAATTAAAGATCGGACGGTACGGCTGGTGATGGCAACGTCATTGGACGACTGGTTGAAATGGGCTAAACAGAAGGTAAATGGTAATCGGAGCCGGATTAACCCGTTAGTTATTTCCTATTTAGAAGAATATCCGCAACGGTTGAGCAGTCAACCATCTTACGATAGTGATTTGGTACCAACACCGCGGGCATGGGAACGTGTATCACGGAATTTGGATCAGCTCGAGCAGCTTGAAAAGGACCAACAAAAAGCGCTTGCACCAGACTTGTTTAGCGGTGATCTGGGGGTTGAAGTAGGTGTTTCATTTGCTGAATACGTACAAGTCCATGGGCAGGAAGTTACGTTGACCGAATTGATGAAGGGACCACTAGCGACCTTTGATCAGCTGAGTGAAGAACACCAGGTAACCTTATTAAACCAATGGATCAAAGACGGTCCACAGACATTAACGACAGGTAAAACGGCAGCCTTATTTATTCACTATTTAAAACAAGTATCCGCAGACGGCCAGTATGCATTAACCAGAACCATTGGCGACCAGCCTAATTTACTAACTTCGCTATACCGGGCTGCCCAAAACGGTGTCCATGCGGTTACAGATTTATATCAACAATTAGCTGCAATTGCTACTCGTGAGGACCGCTAGTCATGGTGAAATTAACAAAACAATTATCGATGTTTCGGAAGCATCCTACAGACCAGGTGTTGGCCAAACAAATCATTGCCACCGCGATTGTTGTTGTTTTACAACAACGACGCCTTTTAGGGGAAGTTCTCTTACAACTACCACGCCAAATCAGTGATCAAGCATCTGACAATATTGGATTGCGCTGGCAAGGAAGCCAGTTACAATTAGTAATTTCCACAAAATATATGCAAACGGTCGATGCCGGCACATTAACCTTAATGCTTGAACACCAAGCTTTACATTTGCTTTGGCAACATCCTCTTCGTTACCAAAAGGCACTTCACCCAGGACTAGTGAAGGTAGCAACGGATGTCGCGGTTAACCAGTACTTGCCAGTGACGCCGGCAGGAACAACTGATCTTGGACAAATGGAACGACTATTACAGCGCAAATTACCGCAGCATCAGGATTCAGGGATCTATTTAAGGATTCTCGAAACACTAACTATTCAAGAACGTAAACGGTTAAAACATGCGGGATGGCAGCTGGATAAAAGTGACCCAATGGGAAAACAAGGTAGTGCCGACAACCATCAGGGCTGGCAGAGTGGTGTTCCCACTGCGAGTGAGCAAAATATTCGCCTCGCTCATCTAAAGGCCATTACTCAGCGGGCTTTTCAACGAACACCGCATCGTGATCGGGGGTTAATCCCTGGTGAGGTATTAGAACAATTACAGGGACCTAATCAAGCAGGAGAAATGGAATGGCGTAAGGTTTTACGGCGTCAGGTAGGTTTGATGGTGCATGGCCGTAAGGAGACCCATGCTCGTTTTAACCGTCGTCAACCAGTGCGGATGGAATTAGCCGGCCAAGTGAGCCGCCTTGTCAATGAACTATTGGTATTTGTCGATAATTCCGGATCTGTTAGTAACCAAGAGTTATCCCAGGTCCTGAATGAGATTCGTCAGTTAAAACAACGCTATGATGTCTCGTTAACAATGTACCCGTTTGACGCTAAGGTTCACGAAAATGACGGCCAAACAGGGACGAGGATGATTAAAATGCAACGTTCTGGTGGCGGTGGAACTGCCTTCCAACCAATTTTTGACTTTTTAGAAAGTAAACGAATCAACCCCGCCACTCACCAGATTATTATCATCACTGATGGCTATGGTGAACGAAAAATTAATCAGTACCAGTACAAACACATCGATTGGTTGCTGACTAGCTCACCAGTAGAATTATCTGTCGTTTATCCGCAAGGACGGATTTTAACAATGAAGGGTGATTACTAAAATGGCAAAATTATTAGAACCAGCAACAATGCACGAAATTCTGACCCATTCGGATTCATACCAGCGGGCCGTGAAATTACTTCACCAAGATTGGGAGGTGGATGGCCTGTCACTCTTCCATAACCGTTTACAGGGAGCAGATATTAAGTTTGCCCGTTTATTGCAGTCCAACCGCTTGGTCCTTGGTGAAATTGATTTGGACAACTATCGAGCAGTGAGTGAACTTATTAACCAGCACCCTCAATGGTTCAGTACTAGCGCCCGTCATGAATTACTCCGGCCATTTGAAGGTTGAAATAGTATAATTGAAAATAATGAATTAAAAGACGTAGTTAGGAGGAAAAAAGCGTGGCAGTGAATAACAAATTAATAAAGGACGACTTGTATGAGGCAGTCAATGGTGATTGGATTAAAACCGCTAAGATTCCTGATGACAAACCGGCAACCGGGGGCTTTAATGACCTAGTTGACCAGATCGATAAGCAATTAATGGATGACCTGGATAAATTTGCCGATGGCAAGGAAAAGAGCGATGATCCCCGCTTTAACGAAATGGTGAAGCTCTACCGGATTGCGAAGAAATTTGACTTACGTAAGAAGGTTGGCCCACGGCCGCTAAAGTTGATGCTCAAAGGGGTTGAAGCGCTACAGTCGTATGATGATTATAATGCCCAATGGCGAAACTGGATCTTGACGGGGATGCCATCACCAGTTGCCTTTGATATTGACGCTGACATGAAAAATGCAACGATCTATGCATTATTTGCGGCAGCTCCATCATTGATTTTGCCTGATAAAAGTTACTATGAATCGGCTAAAAAGCAGGAACATGATCAATTACTTAATTTGTGGACTTCCATGATGAAGGAATTGATGAAGAAGCTTGACTATCAGGATGACCAAGCTAACAAATACATTGAAAACGCCAAGAAATTTGATGCCCTCTTAGCACCACACGTTAAGAGTGCCGAAGAGGCGGCTGACTATAGTAAGATGTACAATCCACAAAGTGTGGCTGATTTAGCAGCTTCTACTGATCAATTGGACATTGCAGGAGTTATTAAACGGTTAGTTAAGGCTACCCCTGATAAGGTCATCGTTACAGAACCCCAATATTTCCAAGCCTTGAATGATATTTTGCAAGATCATTTTGAACTATTTAAGGCATGGTTATTAGTTGGCGTTATTCGTGATAATGCTAGTTACTTAGATGATGAGACCCGGGAGATTAACGGCCGTTATTCACGCGCTTTGTCGGGCAGTAAAAAGCCGGTTAGTCAACGAAAATTCTCCTATTACTTAGCTCGTGATGTTTTCAGCCAAGTGATGGGTGATTATTATGGTAAAAAGTACTTTGGGCCCCAAGCTAAACAAGATGTTCACCACATGGTTGAGCAAATGATTAAGGTTTACAAGGGCCGCCTTGCTAATAACACCTGGTTAGGGAAGGCTACCCGTGATAAGGCGATCCTGAAGTTAGATAAGTTAGGAATTCAGGTTGGTTATCCTGATAGTATTCCAGCTCTATACGACCACCTGAAAGTTCAAGAGGGCGAGTCATTAATTGCCAACATCAACCAGCTAAACGTTGTTGCCAACAAAGAAATGTTCGGTCGTTGGAACAAACCAGTTGATCGGATGCGGTGGGAAATGAGTGCTGCTACGGTTAATGCTTACTACCACCCATTTAAGAATATTATTGTGTTCCCGGCAGCTATTCTGCAGGCACCATTCTACTCGTTGAAGCAAAGTAGTAGTGAAAACTACGGTGGAATTGGGGCTGTCATTGCCCATGAAATTTCTCACGCTTTCGATAACAATGGGGCGCTCTTTGATGAGCTGGGGAATTTAAACAATTGGTGGACGGAAGAAGATTCGGCCCACTTCAAGCAACTAGCTCAGAAGATGATCAAGGAATTTGATGGCCTTGATTTTGCTGGCCAAAAGGTTAACGGTAAATTGACTGTTTCAGAAAATATTGCCGACGGTGGTGGCTTGAGTTGTGCTCTGGAAGCTGCTAAACAAGAGGACGACTTTAATGCCAAGGAATTCTTTATTAACTGGGCAACCATTTGGCGAATGAAGGCAACAAAGCAATATGAACAATTGCTTTTGTCGATTGATGTTCATGCCCCACAAAAATTACGGGCAAATGTTCAGGCCCAGAATCTGGCAGACTTCTACCAAGCTTTTGATATTCAACCCGGCGATGGAATGTATAAGGCACCAGAAGACCGCGTTAATATTTGGTAATGCTTGACTAAAAGTGTTGGGCCATCACACAAGTTAAACCAATAAGAGTCAACTAAAACTACTCATGTCTGATAATGATGGACATGGGTAGTTTTCTAATTAGCCATGAATCTGAGCGTGACTTTTCGCTGTTTTTTGGTATGTTATTAGCATGAATTATTTCCCGGGGAATCAATTTGTTAATGTGGAGGATTACAATATGGAATTTGCCCAGAAGATGAAGGAATATCGTAATAGTCACGGTTGGACCCAGCAAGAAGTAGCAGAAAAGCTGAATGTTTCACGTAAAACAATTTCTAGTTGGGAAAATAAGCGATCGTATCCGGATATCTTTATGCTTGTTCAAATTAGTGATCTGTACCACGTCACTTTAGATGATTTACTCAGGGAGGATCATGAAATGATTAATAACTATAAGAAAGAACACGCTACTGATGCCAAGAAAGATCGTGCATTTGTCAATTCTTATTGGATTAATATTATTGGTAGTATTTATTTCATGTTAAACAGCTGTGGTTTGGTTCGGTTAAGCATGCTGCCTGACGGTTGGCGTTGGCTGTTAGGTGCCTTAGTCGGCTTGGTGATCGTTAATGCTTTTTGTCTATTGAGTCAGACTAATTGGCAGCAGTTATCTAAGCCGACTAAGCTGGGGATGTTAGCAACGGGAGTAGTGCTAGCAGCGCTATTGACCCGTATTTTCAGTATTAACTTATTCCATAATGCCAGCTCTTCTTATACGTTTGGCTATGGATTTGGTCAAGGCTTTACTGTTGGTGTTGCTGCACTATCCATTACTGAATTGCTATGGTTATATGCACAGTTTAATCAACGGAGAAACGCCTGAAAATATATAAATATTTAAAGCCATTGATGATATTTCTTGTTTGATACCGTAATATCGTCAATGGCTTTTATTATTTAATTATAGGGGTCTTAATTGAATATTTAAGTTAATTACAGTGGTAAGTGCTCATCTTTCAAAAATTGTTGCCATTGCTTAACAACATTTTTCATGGAATATTTTGACGCAGCTTGTTGGGCATGTTTGGAATAAGACATTAGAAGATCCTTATTACTTAATAGTTTATCTAAAACGACATAAAGATAGTGGGTATCACCGTCTGGGATCAAGCGACCGCTGATCCCGTCCTCAATAATATCTGCAGGCCCATAATTAATATCATAGCTTACAGCAGGGCAGGCATGACTCTGGGCTTCTAGTAGTGCCATGGCAAAGCCTTCAAAAGAGCTGGTTAAGACTTCTATTTGGGCATGCTCATAAACGTCAGTTAAATCATGCTGATAACCGCAAAAATGGATATAATCACTGGCATTGTGGCGCTGAACAATCTTTTTTAATTCATTAGAGGTAGCGTAATTATTATATTCGTCATCATATCCATATATTTTTAAATCAACGGCGGGATGTTTCTTTTTGAGTAAAATCACGGTATTAATTAGGTGGTCAAGTCGTTTAACATGACTTAACCTAGCGATTGCAATTAATTGACCAGGCTGTCGTTTATTAAATGGAATCTCTTTATTTAACTGCTCTTCGGAAATGTAAGTAACAGGGATTGCATAGCTCGCTGTCGTTGCAAATCTTTTACTAGCATCACGCGCTTCACGTTTAGTTGCAGAAATTAACCCATTTAATTGATGATTTTGGAGCATTTCTTTAATTGGCTCATAAACACTGAATAATTTTCCGGCGGATTGACCATCTGTTGTAATTGCCGAATGAAACACTTGATAACGGGGAACATTGCTCTTCATTTCTGCAAAGCTTTGGAGGGCAACATCAGATCGATCACTAATCATCACAGCTTGTGGGTCAGTGCTTGCTAATTCATCTAGAAAGTAAGCTTGCAATGAAGCTTCACTGTCAAATTGTAATTCTTGCCCATGATCGAATAGCTGAATCAATGTCAAAACTGGTGCATTGTTTTCTCCTCCACGGAAATGGTAAAGTATTTTAACTTTTCCCTGGTAGTCATAGTATTGACGCATTACTACTCGGGCTCTGTCTTCAAAAAATTCGGAATAAGTTAAACAACCATTGTCATAGAAATCACGACGATCAGAAAAACCAAAACGATCAACATAGTCGACATAGTAAAGGCGACCATTGTTTAAGTTCACTTGAATTCTTTTTTTTCCATCACGATAAGCAATATTATCCTTAATGTCGAATCGGGATGGTTGCAAAACGCGCTTCACTAATTGTTGGTCATCTTCAGTGTGTTTGTAGGGTAAACGCTGGTAGTATTGAAAAAGGTTAATGACACGATTAGTAGTTCCTAATTTCTGTTCTACTTGTTGGTGAGCCCAATTGTATTGCATTGTTACTACTCGCGATTCTATTCCTAATTTATCGAAAATATGCATGCGCTTTACTTGTGCTAGTTCAATGGCGGACGTTAATAAGTCTTCACGATTAGTAATAAAATAATACATTCTTATTCTCCTTCATTAAATAAAGAGCATTATTTACAAATCAAAATAACTGTGAATTTTGTGCTCAGCATTTTATATGATAAATAGATTGAGTTTTTCTTTTTTGAATGTTGTATCATGATTATTTTAAATTGCTTTTAATGAGTAAATGATTTATCGTGATGTTGAAGTTATTTAATAGGTTTTATATTAAATAATATACTACTTATTTTAAACAATGAAGGGATATCAAATGAAACAATTCGATGCCATTCAAGGTGATATTACGAAAATTGATGTTGATGCGATTGTTAATGCTGCCAACACAACACTGATGGGTGGCGGTGGTGTCGATGGCGCCATTCATCGAGCAGCCGGTCCAGGACTTTATGCAGCGTGTTTGAAATTTCATGGCTGTCCAACTGGTGAGGCACGAATAACTAGTGGCTTTAATTTACCAGCTAACTACATTATCCATACACCGGGTCCTATTTGGCATGGTGGTCATAATGGTGAACCTGAGTTGTTAGCTAATTCTTATTTTAATAGTCTGCAATTAGCGGAAGACAATGGCTGCCATACGGTTGCCTTTCCCTCAATCAGCACGGGAGTCTATGCCTTTCATTGGAAAAAGCGGCTAAGATTGCAGTTAACACAATTCATAATTTTTTGATGGATAGTCAAGTAGTTGATGGGGTAATGATGGTATGTTTTGATCCAGAAACGCTAGCTGTTTATCAAAATCAATTACATCTACAATAAATAAAAAGAGGGTTAGAAAAAACGTTTTGCTTTTTCTAACCCTCTTCTCTGTCACTAGTAGTCTCGAACTTACCGAGTCTAATCGCGGGAATTAACCAGAGCCTTCGCGGCTAACTACGAACGACTTTGATGATTTCATCACCATTCATCGTTCTAGGTTAGTCCACCAGGCTCTTGATAAGGTTAATTTCCAGCTTCTTTCTGTTTATTCAATTGATTTGACCGGACTATCAACAATTTGTTGATATGTTCGGGTTGTTAAACCATATAGTATTAGGTATAACGCTAATAAACTAATGGCGACAATTGCTCCAACGGTAAGCATCAGTGGTAGGTTGTAGAAGTTTAACTGGATCATTATTTGACGAATTGCGGGGATGGCAAAGCCAAGATTGATTATGGCACCAATCACTGGCATCAGGAAAACCATCAATACTTGACTGTGAATACTTTTCACAGTTTCTTGTTCGCTTAGGCCAACTTGTTGCATTGTATGGAATCGTTCATGATCAGCGTATCCTTCAGAAATTTGTTTAAAGTAAATAACAATGGTGGTAGTGATTGCAAGCGCAATACTAATCAAGATCCCAATGAAAACCAGGCCACCGTACAAACCATTAATCAGTGATGTGATTGTAGCTTTTCCAGTGAAAGCCATGTTGTTCATTTTTAGTTGTGATTGTAAGTCTTGTTCAAACTTAATCCGGGCCTTTTGGGTTCCTTTAAGCTGGTAATTAAATGTGGTAACGGTTGCTAGGGGCGTGTGTTGTGGAAGCTTATTGACCACAATAAACAATGGTGTATAGATACTATGATCAGGGTTAAAGTACTGGTCAAAATGGGCCAACTTTTTAGCGTGGTAGGTCTGGTTATTAACGGTGATTTTACCATAATGGCCCTTGTTGTTAGCATATGCTAGTGCTTGGTTACCAGAAAGGTGAACATGCTGATTGGTAATCTTGTTGTACTCCTTAGTTGTCAATAAAATTACCGAACCGCTGGTCTTATTATCCATTTTTTGGATTGTCCCTTGATTGATAAAATGATTATTACGCCAATAACCATATTGCGGAACAGTCATTTGGTAATGGACATAGTCGTTCACTTTAGCATTATGATGGTGCGCTACTGTTGAAATCGTTGACTGTTGATCCTTGGTCAATGTCTGGGTACCAACCATGACAACGTCGTCGGGAGAGTAAGACTTCACTGTGCTGCCAATGCCGACGTAAAGGGTAATGGAGGTGAACAGGATCACTAAGATGGAACTGCAAAGCAGACAAATGGTCGCTAAGCTGGCACCGTTTTGCTCCATCCGTTGAAGCATTCCTGATACGGCAATAAAGTGCCGTGGTTGATAATAAAAATGCTTATTCCGCTGTAAGAGATGCAGTAAAATGATGCTCCCAATAATAAAGACGAGATAGGTCCCAACAACGAGGAGCATTACGGCCAACATGAAGTGGGAAATAGCAGAAATCCGCGGCTTGATTGTCAAAGTGATGTAATAAGCCCAGATTAACAGAATAAAGCCGATAATGCCGCCCAGAGTGTAGAGGACACCGTGTTGTTTGTGACTGGCAGCTTGAGGTTGCCAAAGCTGATTTGGTGTCATGCGGTGCAGTTTGATTAAATCAATAATCATAATGATCACAAATAAGCTGACGGTAATGATGATCGTTTTTAGGATGGCAGAAGAAACGAACCATGGTTGGGTGAGGTGACCGATATTAAGCAAATATCCCAGACCTAAAAAGGCTAATTTCTCAAAAATAATGCCGAAGATAAGACCAGTTACTAAACTGATTACCATGAGGTAGCACTTTTCAATAATGGTGAGTAACTGAAGGTTATGACTGGTCATCCCCAACATACTATATAAGCCCATTTCTTGACTACGTTGTTGCCATAAGAAGCGGTTAACGTAAATAAGAAAGGCTAAAGTTACTAACAAAATAAACTTGAAACCGAGATCTAACATGGCAGTGGTAACGGATCCGGTATTGAGCTTCTTTAAACTAGTGTTGGCAGAGATTGCAATGAAGATGTAGTTAATTGCAACTAACATAATGGTTGCCATTAAATATGGACCATAGGAGCGCATATTCCGTTTAAAACTAGAATTGATTAGCTGAAAGTAGAGCATATTATTCACCACCATTCGTTAGCGTCATCATCGTGTTGCTAATTTGTTCTTGATAGTCCTTAAATGATTCATCGCCACGGAAAAGCTCATGATAGATTTGACCATCTTTGATGAAAAGGGTTCGTTTAGCATGACTAGCAGCTGCGGCACTGTGCGTAACCATGATAATGGTTTGACCGTTCTGGTTTACCGTGTCAAAGAGGTGGAGAATCTCATTACTAGTATTAGAGTCCAGGGCACCAGTGGGTTCATCAGCCAGTAGTAAGTCGGGTTGGGTGATTAAGGCACGGGCAATTGCAATCCGTTGCTGCTGACCGCCAGAAATCTCACTTGGGTAACGGTCAATAATTTTATTAATCCCTAAAGCTTGTGCTAGGGGTTTCAGACGTTGATCCATTTCGTTGATCGGCGCGCGTGCCAGGACTAATGGCAGGTAAATGTTGTCACGATTAGAAAGACTATCTAGTAAGTTGAAATGTTGAAAAATAAAACCAAGGTGTTCGCGCCGGTACTTAGCAGCTTCATCGGCGGTCAGGTCATTAAGATCTTGCCCATTTAGTAGTGCTTCACCGGCGTTCGCTTTTTCTAGTGTTGCAATAATATTAAGGAGAGTACTCTTACCAGCACCAGATTCTCCCATAATTGCAATATATTCACCAGGGTTAACGTCGAAGCTAATGTCCTTTAATGCCTTTACCGGGTGACTTGAGTTTTCATTATATGTTCTTTGAATATGACTAAGATGGAGTAATTGCATTTTGTTCATCCCTTTCAGTTGGTTAACGTGCCGTTAGGCGATTGATCGTAGTATTGATATTATCTGAAATGTACGTGGTTACTAATACAATGTAGTCGAAACGTGAGCAGTAGCTGATTGGCCATTCACACTGATGAATCGGGTGTGACTATCCTAATCAGCCTTGCGGGGGCTCGACGAAAACAAGTTTTATGGTTCGCTCTCTCGCCAGGAGCCTGTCATGACTATAATCTCTTTATTAGGCCTTCATTAGGAGAAATTGCTAATCTCTTTGCTGGATTACAATTTTATTATAAAAAGGCTCTCCGGCAATTCCTACTTACAGAATTGCGGAGAACCTTACAAAATTGTAATGTTGTTAATTTGTTACTTCATCATTAGAAGGTGTTAAACGAACATTAGTAGTGGGGAACTGTAAACTTGCCGTTGTCCCTTTACCAATCTGTGAGCTTACCGTTAAATTAAAATTTAACTGCGTAGTAACCTTTTTAACGAGGTAGAGCCCCATTCCTGTTGATTTGGTGGTTTGATGACCGTTATGTCCGGAGAAACCATTTTCATAAATTCGTGGTAAGTCACTAGAGGAGATTCCTTCACCGTGGTCGATGATTAACAGACAGTTACGGCGCCACTTAATCGTAATTGTGGCTCCCTGAGGTGAATATTTAATAGCATTGGCGAGCAATTGATAGATACAGAAGCGCAGCCATTTGCGGTCAGTGAGTATTTTGACGTTATTAAGGTTAATTAATTGCGGCGCCAATTGGCGATGGATAAAAATTGGCGCATTCTGTTTCAGAATGTCACTAATAAGAGCTGAAATACTAATCCATTCAAAGTTGAAATCATGATTAGTCATTGCTAGCCGTTCGTCATTGAGCAGCATGTTGAGTTGATCATTAGCTTGGTGTACAGCGTGGATCACCACTTGACTAGGGACAGCATCACTTGTTTCGGCAGCTGCTTGTAAACTAGTTAATGAATTTTTGATTTCGTGCGAATATAACTCAACATGGTCCAATTGCATTTGCTGCTGATTATGTAAATGTCGAATAGCTTTTTGATGAGATCGCTTCTGCGAATGAACAACGTTTAGCAACTGAGCTTCAACTGGATTAGTAGCTGTAATTACTTTTTCATGTTGCAGAGCGTTAATTCGCTTTGCAGATTGATAACAATCAAGGGCTTCCCAAACAATCAGCAGTGGGAGGCTGAACCGAATGACGTCTATTAAGAAAGCTACCGATAAGTAGTAGAGCGTTGTTAACAGCCATATTAATGTAATAAATAAAAGGTACCCAATTAGCAGGGGCAGGGCAGCTTTAAATTGTGATCGCCAGAATTGATTATTTTTCATGATTAGTCACCAACCGATATCCTATTCCACGTTCGGTTCGTAAACTATCTTTTAGGTTGACAATGGCTAGTTTAGAACGGAGACGACTAATATTGACGTTTAGCGTATTTTCATTGAGAAATTTGCCACCCTGCCAAAGCCATTCTAGTAACTGTTCTTTGGCAACCGTATGGTTTAAGTGGTTAATAAGAATGGCCAACATGGCGCCTTCAGTTGGGGTTAATTGAACTATTCCAGCAGGCGTTGTTAATTCATAAGTCAGTTGATTAAGCTGATTATTATCCCATATCATCTTTTCATTACTTGGTGCTTGCTGATTACGACGGAGCAGGGCTTGGATTTTTGCCAATAATACCGCTGTAGAGAAAGGCTTCATAATGTAATCGTCCGCGCCAGCAGCAATAGCGTGCATGATATTGCTATCAATATCTGCAGCTGAAATTACAATAATAGGTGACTGACAGACTTTACGAACAGCATTAATCCAGTAGAAGCCGTCAAAAGTCGGCAAGGTAATATCAAATAAAATAATATCCGGTGATGCCTGAGCAATTTCTGTATCAACATGGTCCCAATCATGAACAGTAATGGTTGTATATTTCCACTTATTCAATTCTGTCGTTACCGTTTTGATGATGGTGGGATTATCTTCAACGATAAATATCTTCGCCATGTTAATTTCCTCCTGAACTGGTAATTAACTTGATAATACCCTAAGCAGTTTAGTAACACAAATTAATGTGTTTCATGTGAAACGGTGATAACAAAAAGGGGAACGGTGCTTATTAATAAGCACCGTTCCCCTTTTAGCTTAATGGATTAATTTTTACCTAATCCCAGTTTAGCAGTATATTTAGCTTCTTCCTTTTCCAAACGAGCACGTTCATGTTTGTTGTACCATGGTGAAATAGTGAAGGCTAAGACATCATTGATGATGTAGACCATACTGTTAACAGCCATTGCTAGAGAAGCATCTCCCTGGGCGAAGGTAACTCCCCATAGAACCATTTGGAAAATACCGGAAGCCAACCACCAGAAGTATTGGTTGTTGTAACGGAGAAAACAAATTACGCCCGCCGTCAAACTGATGGAGAAGCTAATAGCGTCGATCCAAGGACGAGGATCATTTGTTAAGGCTCCGATTAAGTAACCAGAAATGACATACACGACGATCGTGGACAGAATTGCTACAATCCATGTCTTTCCGGTAAATTTCCGAATCTTAGAAACCATGTTGATGTTCCAGTTAGCTGATAGGAGGACTGGAATATCCAGAGTAATGACGTACGCTAATTGTTCACCTATACTCAGGTAGTTCTTTGCAGAAAAGCCAACAATAATGAAACAGATGGCGGATAGGATCCCTAACCAACCATTAACGGACTTTGCGGCGTTAATAGCCAGGATACAAAGAACACCCAGCGTAGTCCCAATAAAGGTAATGACGGTAATCCAAGTGATCTTATCATTGACCAAGGTCATTACTTGGCAACCTAAACTAAAGAAGAATAGGTAGTAGTTTTGTTGAGGCCAACCTTTTAGCTGGTGAGCTAAAAAGTGAAAATAGTTTTTCATTACTCAAGATCTCCCATACTATATATTGTTGTGTAAACGCCAATAATGACTATTGCACACAATATATTGTGTGAATTACATTATGGCAACGCCTCTTAGTATAGCATTCTTGAAGGATGAAACAAGCGTTGAAAAGCTCAATTGATCAGTTGATACTGTGAATTAAGATGATTATATCAACACATTCGGAATACGCTAAAAATTTTTACATGATTGTTATTCATCATCACTGAAATTGGATAATTTAACTGCAATAATTTTAACTTGGTAATCGCCTTGCGGAGCATTAACAGTAACGATTTGGCCTACTTTCTGGTGCATGATGGCTTGACCCAATGGTGAGTCAAACGAAACTTTTTGCTTGGCAAGATCAGCTTCCTGCTTGCCGACGATGTGGTAGGTCATTTGATCGTCATCATCAGTAAACTGAACAGTGACGGTCGTTCCTAAATCAACAGTCTGATCATCTGATGGTTTAATAATTTCAGCATATTGCAACTGCTTATTAAGGAAACGTAACCGACTTTCTAGATGCCGTAATTCTCTCTTGGCAGTACTGTACTCGGTATTTTCGGATAAGTCTCCTAGGGCCCGAGCAGCCTTTAACTGGGCAATTTTGGCTGGGCGTTCTGCTTGCAGCTGGGCAATTTGGTGCTGAATCTCTTGATAACCAGTGGCGGTCATTTTCTGGAAGTACACATTGGCCATTGCTTCTTGAATTTTCTTACGTTGCATTGTTATTAACTCCTAATTAACAATTTGCAGATTATTGTTTCCTATTAATTATGATATGATAGAAGGGATAATTCAATTTGTTATGGGAGAGTTTTGGAATAATGAGTGAAGAAGAACATGTTAAACAGTTCCTTAATTCGTCCACGTTTAATCAGCTATCTGCTAATCAACAGAAGCACGCTCAAGCCATTTTGACAAGATTTAACAGCTTTATGAACGACGAGCAGCACCTAGCCGACACTGCGTGGACACCACAGGCAGTTCAGCAAGTGATGGTTGGTCAGTTCATCGCTGATCCAGACTTAACCAATTCGTTCGGGATTGCGGTTGCACCAGTCTTAAAAGCTTACCAACGTTTCTTAAAGGTAGATAACCTTTCAGCATTGGAGCAAGCCATTGATGACCAACGTGCCACCATGAACGAATGTCGGAAGAGTCACCAGACTTTACAAGAACTTAATGGTGAAAAGACTAAAGCTACAAAGGTGAAGACAAAGAAAACACCAGCCCACAAGGCCAAAACTAGTCAAAGAAATTCGTCGGCTAAGAAGCCGACCACTCAGCAGTCTGTTCCTCAAAGTACTTCGCACCCGTTGCCTGCTGCGGAACTATCTGCATTAGTTGATGAAGTTAAGCAGGCAGTATTACAAGCACCAGAATTCCAAGATCAAGCTTTGAATAGTGCTGACCAGCAATACCTAGTAACGCAATTCTTAACCTTGATTAACCAAGAATTCCACCAACGGCCAAATGAATGGCAATTTAATGACCTGCAAATGGTATTAGGAATGATGATGCCATTAGACCCTCACATTACCAAGACAGAAATTGAAAATATTGTTCCAACTGCTCAAGCATTATTTGAGTACCTAAAGCGGACTGGAAATATTGAGATGGAACAATATAAGGTTGGCCTTAAGGCAATTGCCAACATGCAAAACTCGCAAAACGTCTTGGCATCAATGAACCGCAAAGAACGGCAAACACAATTAATGATGTCGTACATCCGGAGTCAGGGTGTAGATATTGATGATGTGAAGAAGACCGACCAGTGGATGGATGAACACCGCACCGAAGTGGCCGACTTTATGAAGACCATCCTTAAACCATGGAGTGCTTACGAACGGCAACAGTTAAAGCACCAACAGCGGGGGCAACAACTGCAGCAGGGGGCTCGTGACCAACAATTGCGGCATAAGAAGCGGGTTCCTCAAGGAATTAAGTTTAGTAAGAAATTGCGGCGGCGCTTACGGCGTCATAAGTAATTCAGAAAGGAGGAATCTGTTAATGAGCATCTACATTCCCGAAAATATGGAAGAAGTTGCAATGAAAGTGGCACAGAATCAGGTTCATGGTCGTCAGGTCAGTCAAGATGAAGTGATCCATGATGCCGTGCGAGATATCCTCCAAGCATTATTGGACGATGCTTTAGAAGGTCATTATGATGATGTGAAGTGGACAGGAAACCAGCTCGAGGTCACCGATGCGATGGGGGCCAAGGTGGGGGTCGTTAGTTCGACCAAGGAAAACTTCGAAGAAGAATTCAAAGCAGATCCAGACCAGTTAAAAGCTCATCTCGCTGATGAAGTTGATCATATCGTTGGTGGTCGTTAAAATAAAATAATTTGAAATCAAAAACCGGTTTAGGGAACGTTACAAGCGTTGCGCTTCCTAAACCGGTTTTTCTTTATTTAATTACAATTTCCGTTGGACTTGGTATTGTTTAGCATTCTTGGTCGAAGCGTCTGGCTTAGCATCCTTAGCGTAAAAGATGGCGTATTCTTCATCGTCAGGGCCCTTGGCGATTACCAAATCATCAGCTTGTCGTTCCTTCTTGAAGATTTGGCCTTTTCGAACAGCTTCATTGTAATCATGAATGTTGGCAATTGAGTCACCAGGATTAAAGAAAATTCTTGTTTCCATAAATATCCTCTCTCTTCTATACCCGACTTGGAATTTCAATACTTGTTGAGTCTAAAACATGTCCCTTGGCGGCGTGACGAAAATCATTTAACCAATAGCCATTTTGTAATGGTAACTGGTCATCTAATGCATAAACCTTTAGTGTGTAGTCATGATCTTTGTCAGGTGGTTGAGGGCCAACATACCCCTGGCTAATTGCAGGATCACCGTTGACCAACCGACCGGCATTACTATTATTGCCCTGAACAAATTGTTCTTTTAATTGGCGGCTAGCATTAGCCGGCAGATCCGCTAACGAGGTGGGGATATTGGCTGCTAACCAGTGAATCCACGTAAAACCACAGACTGGTGTGGAGTCAAAATCAATAAAGACAAGTGCTAAAGTTTTGGTACCCGCTGGCAGGTCACTAACGGTGAGTGGAAATGACTGGACTGGATGATCAGCAATCATTTGGTCAGCAGGAGCGTATTTACCGTACTGGTCTGGTAGATAACCATTTGGCAGGTTAACAGATACTTTCATGAACTTGACCTCCCTTATTCTAGGTATTGATGACGAAGATCAGTTAAGTCTCCCTGTGTTAATTGTAAGTAATCGGTGAGGTAGTGGTCAACGTCGCCAAAGTTATTTTTGATAATTGTTAATGCCTGTTGGAGATAATCGAGGGAAACAGAACCGAGTGCCCGTCGATTTTCGACAACCGTGTCACTTTCGCCTTCTGCCCGGAGCATTTGAAGCCAGTTGTGCCGAAAATCGTAAGTCGCTTCATTTGTTAAGAGGTAATCCTGCTTAATTGTTTCCATTGGCACTTGGAGAGCGGAGAGAATCAAGAAGGCCCCCATCCCTGTCCGGTCTTTTCCAGCAGTACAGTGGAAAAGGGTAGCGCCATCATTGTTTTCCAACAGTAATCGGAACATTTCTTGGTAAGCTGCCTTAGCAGTCTCAACAGTGGCCATTCGGCGGTATACGTCAAGCATATGCCGATAACCATTTCCTGCCTGAGCCATCCGATCAGCAATCTCTTCGTCACTATGGGAGGCATCTGTTTCATCAGACTTAAATACTGGTAAATGGTGATATGTGGCAGTATTTGGCACGTGGTCTTGCGACCGTTTAACTTCTTCAGGAGCCCGGAAATCAAGATCGAGGGTCACTGGAATATTGGCCAATAACTGTAAATCGTGATGATTTAAATTAGCTAATGAACCGGAACGAATAATTTTATGCCATTTTACATGATGACCATTAGTGGTTTCGTAGCCACCAAGATCACGGAAATTTTGACCATTTTGGATATTGAGGAGTCGTTGATTGTTCATTTATAGGACCCTTTCTACTAGAAAGTCGAATTCTTTTATATTGTACACTTTTTCACTTTAAAAAGGAGCGGAGAGCTTTGGCTAATTGGTGACCACAATGGATAGAATCCTCTTGGTTAGGATGGAGACCATCGGTGTATGATGGGTGCCAGCTTGCTGTTTCAATTATTGGTAGTGCCCGCTGATGAGCTAAGGATCTGATTTGGGAAGCAAAGGATTGCTTAAAGGGGATCATGATAACAATGGGGACATTATCAAATAAGTGGTGGACCCGGTTAAGCAAGTCATCATAAGCAGCTGTAAACTGGTCGATCGAATAACGGCGGTCATTAACACCCAAATTAATCACCACAAGGTCTGGATGATCAGGTTGCCATCGCGACACTGCATCTAGTTGTGATAAATATTGACGGGCGTCGGGAACGCCACCGGTAGCTTTCCGCAGGACGCCACCAGCTGAATAAGCAACCCGTATCCCAAGTGTGTCCAGGTCATCACACGCGATACCAACATAATTAGTTTCGGGTCGATAATCAAAGGCAGCATGCTTACCCGTCACCCAACAACCAGCCGTAATGGAATCACCAATAAAATCGATCATTGCTTTATGAGGGGCACTGGTTAATTGACCACCATCTATTATGATATCAGTCACGCCAAAGCCCTCCTGACCACTCCAAACTTGATCGAGGTCACTATTACCAGCCGTAATAATCTCAATGAGGTGTTGTTTAGGGGAACAGTTGATAGTAAAGCGGTGGTTGATTGCTGTAACTCGTTGCCAAGAACGTCCGTCGATTCGCCAGGCCCACATTTGACTTGGGCCAAGCGAATTATGATAATTCGTCACTTTAACAACTAACTGGGTACATTGGTTACTAGTGAAGCGTAAAGTACTGCCGAGATTGGTGGTATATAACAGCGGTTGCTGATGAATAACTTTAATAAACCATCGTCCACTGGTTTGCTGTAAATCAAGTAGCTCCTGAGGTCCAAATTCATGCATTGTTGCTCCTCCTTTGAACAATATTATAAGTTTTTAGGAATCTTAAGAAAAGCAGTAAATGCACTAATACCGCCGTTTGTGGAAACCGCTTTCAAATAAACACTGTCGAATATGAAAGCGCTTATTGACAAACTAAGTAAAAAAGACTAGATTATAGTTTAGTAAAAGTTTACTAACTTGGAATTACCACGATAAAGTGGTTATGGAGGTATTTGAAATGGATAAGCAACAATTTCTCGATGAGTATCAAAACGTCTTCAAGGAACCTGGTAAGGACGTCTTCTTCTCACCAGGTCGAATCAATGTAATCGGTGAACACACTGACTACAATGGTGGGCATGTTTTCCCATGTGCTATTAGTATTGGTACTTATGGTGTTTATGGGCCACGTGAAGACACTAAGGTTGCTATTTATTCTGCAAATTCCGCTAAGGTTGAAAACAGTAAGATTATCACCTTTGATATCAACGATGATCAACCCCAAACGGCTGACGACGAAAAATGGGTTAACTACTTCAAGGGAATGTTAGTTTATCTTAAACAACGCGGTTACAAGATTGACCACGGATTCAATTTCTACATCCATGGTTACCTGCCATATGGTTCTGGATTATCATCATCAGCTTCAATTGAAATGCTGATGGGGTGCATCCTGAAGGAAGAATTCAACTTAGATGTTGACCAATTAGACTTGGTTAAGTTGGGTCAAAAGACTGAAAACGACTTTGTGGGCTTGAACTCCGGAATCATGGACCAGTTTGCTGTTGGTATGGGTAAGAAGGACAATGCCATTTACCTTGACTGCAACACCTTGGAGTACAAGTACTTACCACTGGAATTGGGTGACTACGAAATTGTCATCATGAGTACGAACAAGACGCACTCATTAGCCGGTTCTAAGTACAACGAACGGGTTCAACAATGTGAAGAAGCTGTTAAGCGCTTGAACAAGAAGCTGCACATCAACAAGTTAGGTGAAATTGATTCTGACACATTTGATCAATACACTTACCTGATCAATGATGACACCCTGTTACGCCGGGCTCGTCACGCAGTTAGTGAAAACGAACGGACTAAGAAGGCCATTGACGCAATGCAAAAGGGTGACCTCGAAGAATTGGGTCGCTTAATCAATGCTTCTCATGTTTCCTTGAAGTACGACTACGAAGTTACTGGTAAGGAACTTGATACTTTAGCAGAAAACGCTTGGAACCAACCAGGGTGCTTAGGTGCTCGGATGGTCGGCGGTGGATTCGCTGGCTCTGCAATTGCGATTGTGAAAAAGTCTGAAGCAGATAACTTCAAGAAGAACGTTGGTAAGATCTACAAGGATAAGATTGGTTACGACGCTAGTTTCTATGACGCTGAAGTTGTCGATGGACCACATAAGTTGTAATAGAGTGTGAAGCCGTGAAGAGCCCTGTATGTCTAGCCTAGTAAGGTGCTTGAGGTGCGAAGCACATCAAGTATCCTTACGTAGCTAGACACTAAGGGCTTAGGCTGAACACGTTTCGCCTTAGTAGCATTAGAAACCCGGCGAATACGTTTCGACTCGATAGCAGTAGGAATGTCACCTAATTTTATTCATCATTAATTCAATAAGTGAGGAAAGTAGAATATGAAGTTAATTGAAAAGTTTGCTGATCAAATCATTGATAGTGGTGCTTACAAGCCCCTTGATAAAATCTACGTTATGAACAAGATTCGGGGATTTGTTGGCGATGAAGATGTTGATGCCACTGACGATAAGCCAGTTGTTGCCCAATTAGTTGACTTGGCCGTTAAGCGCGGCAAGATCGAGGATGGTCAGACTGAACGTGAAATTCTCAATGACCAATTGTATGATTTGATGACACCACGGCCATCTGTTGTTAACGAAACTTTCTGGGAGAAGTATCAACAATCTCCTGAAGAAGCAACGAACTGGTTCTATCACCTAATGACTAGCAACGATTATGTTAAAGTTGCGGCTATCAAGAAGAACATCGTCTTTGACAAGCCAACTAAGTACGGTAACTTGGAAATCACGATTAACCTTTCTAAGCCTGAAAAGGATCCAAAGGCCATTGCCGCTGCTGCTCATGATACAAAGAAGAAGTATCCACAATGTGCCCTTTGTATGGAAAACGAAGGGTACAAGGGTCGCTTAGGCCAAGCAGCACGGTCTAATCACCGGGTTATCCGGATCAACGTTGGCGGCCAAAAGTGGGGCTTCCAATACTCACCATATGCTTACTTCAACGAACACTGCATCTTCTTAGACAGTAAGCATGAACCAATGCACATTAATCGGCAAACTCTGATTAACTTAGTTGAAATTGAAAAGCAACTTCCCGCTTACTTTGTTGGTTCTAACGCTGATTTACCAATTGTTGGTGGATCAATGTTGGCTCATGAACACTATCAAGGTGGTCGGCACAGCTTCCCAATGATGAAGGCTGAAATCAAGAAGCCATTGCACTTTGACCAATACCCAGACGTTACGGCTGGAATCGTTAACTGGCCAATGAGTGATATTCGGTTGACTAGTGCTGATACGACCCAATTGATTGACTTGGGAACGCACATTATTGACGTTTGGGATCACTATGATGACGAAAGCTTGTCCCTGAAGGCCTTTGATGGTGATACTCGTCACCATACTGTTACCCCAATCATGCACCGGGATGGCGCCAAGTTTGTTCTTGACCTGGTATTGCGTGACAATAACACCAATAAGGAATACCCACTGGGCATCTTCCACCCACACAAGGAATTGTGGCACATCAAGAAGGAAAATATTGGTCTGATCGAAGTAATGGGTCGGGCAATTTTACCAGCACGATTAAAGAATGAATTAGCTGAAGTTAAGAAGTACTGGTTAGGTGAAGATAACAACATTGCCGAAAGCCACTTGCCATGGGCAAAGCAAATTGCTGCTAAGATGGATATTACCAAGGATAATGTTGACGAAGTAATGGAACAAGAATTGGCTAACGTCTTTGCTAACGTTCTGGAAAATGCTGGAGTCTTTAAAGATGATGAAGCCGGCAATGCTGGCTGGGATCGGTTTATTGCCCAACTTTAACTTTGGTCTAGACAAAATGGCTAAATCGGTTTAAGATACAAAAAACGAGTAGTAAACTTTTAGTGAAAGAAGTGAGTTTGATGGCCGCGACCTTACGTGATATCGCAAAACAAGCGGGAGTTTCCATTGCGACAGTTTCACGGATTTTAAATAACGATGCAACTTTGTCAGTAAATGAAAACACTCGTCAGCGGGTCTTAGCAACTGCTGAGGACTTAAATTATACTAAACACAAGCGGACGCGGACCGACCAAGTGCAACGAGTAGCAATCGTTCAGTGGTACTCACTTACTCAAGAGCTCGATGACTTGTATTACATGGCTATCCGAATGGAAATCGAACGGGCGGCTCAGCAAAAGGGGATTTCAACGGTACCAATTTATCAAAATGACCTCGAAAAGATTCCTAGTAATGTCACGGGAATCATCGCAATTGGTAAGTTTAGTAATTCGCAAGTCCAAAAGCTCCGTTTAGTTACTAACAACATCGTATTTGTTGATTATGATAGCCTGTCTGCTGGTTATGATTGCTTAGTGCCTGACTTTGAGAATGCCGTTCATTCAGTAGTGAATGAGTTTTTAAGCGAAGGTATTGAGGATATTGGAATGCTTGCGGGAACGGAAACGACGACTGATAACGAAATTGTTCCTGATCTTCGTCTCCAGTACTTCGAGCATGACCTTAAAAAGCGTGGTATTTTTCACCCTGAATATATCTTTACGGGTGACTATAGCTCGATGTCCGGTTATAATGCGATGAAGAAAGCAATCGCCGACCTCGGTGATCGTCTTCCCCATGGGATCTTTATCGCCAATGATCCAATGGCAGTGGGGGCACTGAAGGCGGTTCAGGAGGCTAAGATCGCCATTCCGGATCGGTTAGCATTAATTTCTTTCAACGATACGGCATTGGTTAAATATGTTTACCCAAGTATGTCGGCGGTTCATGTGGGCACTGATGAAATGGCCCGGGCAGCTGTTGAAGTGATGGCTAAACGCCTAGCTCACCCCGCTAGTGATCCATTTAAGACCGTTGTGGGAACCCATTTGATTAAACGACAAACAACAAAATAACCTTGTAAAGTAAAACAAAGGCTAAGCACTTGATGAAGATGAAGTGCTTAGCCTTTTTAGTTTAATGTTAATGATAATTATTTAGCCTGGTAAACTGGTTGGCCGTTCATCCAGGTTTCTTTTACCCGGACGTTTTGCAGGTCCTCATGATCAACGGTAAAGATATCCT
Source organism: Limosilactobacillus frumenti DSM 13145 (assembly GCF_001436045.1). Lineage (GTDB taxonomy): Bacteria > Bacillota > Bacilli > Lactobacillales > Lactobacillaceae > Limosilactobacillus > Limosilactobacillus frumenti. The sequence goes on along the minus strand of NZ_AZER01000014.1, from coordinate 51,432 downwards.
TGTTCAGGATCACAAAGTCGGCTGCTTTACCAACTTCCAGTGTTCCGTTGTCATCAAAGCCGCCAATTTTGGCACCATCACGAGTGTAGCCTAAGACCGCTTGAGGAACGGTGATGGCCTCTTCAGGGTTCACCAGATCGCCGTTAGCCGCCTTCCGGGTCACTGCAGCATAAATACTATAGAAGGGACTATCAGGCTCTGCCCATGGGGTACATGGAGCATCGGAACTTAATCCTAACATTGCTTGTGAATTGAGCATTGTTTTAACTCGGTAAATTAGTTTAAACTGTTCAGCATTTAAGTAGTTCCGGTAAGATTCATCTTCGGCAAAGAAGAAAATTGGTTGGGTAACGAGGGCATACTTCATCTTACTGTGGGCAATCTGGTCAAACATGTGATCGTTCATCAGAGAAGCATGTTCAATCCGGACGGACGGCATTTCCGGCAACCATGGGTCCAGGTCTTTGATGACATCGATAACTGTTTGAATAGCCTGGTCACCCATTGCGTGCACGGCTAACTGCAGTTTATTATCGCGCGCCATCTTAACGGCTCGCCGTAATTTTTCAGGTGAGGTCAAGCTAACGCCCATTTTACCTGATGGGTATGAGACAGAATTGTTAGCAGTTTCACCGGAAATGGATCCATCCATGAAGACTTTAATACCAGCAACTCTTAATTGTGCGTCCCCACTAGGCTGCAATCCCTTTTGGGGGTCAATTTCGTCAAAGACATAGTAGATGGATGCCTTAGGCTTAAATCCCCGCTTCACGGAATCTTGATATAGCTTAAGAGTCGTATATGGTTTCATTCGACCCATCATTTCGCCAATTGCAACAATTCCATTTTGTAAGTAGTGACGAGAACTGTTGACCATATTTTGCACATCGTTGTCGTAGCTCTGTGCTGACTTTGCCCGAATCAGCAGTTGTGAAGCAGCCACTTCCCGCATGAACCCGGTTGGCCGACCGTTAGCATCCCGTTCGATTTTTCCACCAACTGGGTCCGGTGTATTTTCATTGATTCCTGCCAGCTCTAAGGCTTTGGAATTACCAACTGATGAGTGGCAATCAGACCGGTAAATAAAGATCGGCTGGTCCGTGGAGACGGCGTCAAGGTCGTCACGATTAGGACTTCGATGCTCAGCGAGCTTAGTTTCGTCAAAGCCCCAGCCTTCGATCCACGTATCTGGGCCTTGACCATAAGCGGGAGAGTGCCGCAGGGCAGTTTGCATTTCCTTAATGCTATTCACGTTTGGTGGTGTACATGCCACTCCGTGTAAAGCATCAGCAATATACTTGGGGTGAGTATGGCAGTCGATGAGTCCCGGTAATACCGTTTGGCCATGTAAGTCGATGACGTCGCCTTCAGGAGTAGGATCGTTGCCAATCCATTTAATCCGTTGCTGATCATCAACAACCATGCCGTTGGCAAAATCAGTTTCGGATGTACCAATAAAAATCTTACCGTTAATAAAAGTTTGTGACATTGTTCATCACGATCCTTTCACTTCTTATAATTCAAATGGTGATGCAATTGCGGAAAAATGTGCTGGTCGGACCAGCCAATCAGGTATCCTTGGGTGAGAACGTTGTAGACCGTTCCGAAGTTAACCGCTACTAACCGGTGGGCACCGATTGCTGAGATAATTACAATCAGAATAGGCGGCACATAACTGGTCCACTGTGACCACACTGATGAACCATGCATAAACCGAAAGCGAAGGATGTATGGGAAGTCATCGTTAGGGTGCATGATAAGGTTGGCGCGTTGGTAAATGGAAACGGCCACTGCAATCCCGAAGAGACCAATAATATCGAGAATGACCCGCCACCAGATATTAAGACTCGGCACACCAATGTAGTTAAAGAATTCTGCAAACCACTGCAGGATGTAGCTGAAGGGCAAAATATACAGTAGATTTCGAATAAGGCGGAAATAATCAAACCGTCTGAGTAGCAGGAGATTAGTCAAGGCTACAGCAATCCCTTCAAGGAACAATGTATTCCCTAATGACCAGTGAACCCAGTTGCTTAGGTTAGCAGCGGAAGCCGTCCAAATGGCACTCCCCATGTTAGTAGAGACAGTTAATCCATTGGAACAGGCATTTAAAATAATTGATATAGCTAGAAATACCCAGCGGCCGGGCAGACTATTCGCCCATTGTTTGGACAAAATGACACCTTCTCTTTAATAAAACTTCCTTTACTATCGTAACTGAATTAGCAAAAAAATTGAACCGCTTTCAACAATAAAATTAAAGTGAATAAAGTTAACTGATTGCCGTCAAGTGTTCGCTTTTTGCAAGATGAAATTAATATTATTGGTCAATTTGCCTTTAAGTTGTGCTAAAGTAGAACAAGATGATTTAAGGGAGATTGATTTAACTTGAAAAAATATCGAATCACCCGTCTTAGCATGGGTTGGCAAATAATGATTGGACTAGTCCTGGGGATTATCTGCGGAATGATTTTTTATCATAATGCCGCTGCCATCACGGTTATGCAGAGCCTTGGGACAATTTTTATTCGCCTGATTCAGATGATTGTCATGCCGATTGTTGTATCGTGCCTGACTGTCGGAATTGCAAACATGGGTGATATAAAGAAGCTAGGAAGAATTGGTGGTAAAACGATAATTTATTTTGAGGTCCTAACAACGATCGCTATTTTATTAGGATTGTTGGTTGGTAATATCACTCATCCTGGAACTTTTATTGATATCCATAAATTACATGCCACTAATATTTCGCAATACATGTCAACGGCTAAAACGGCTGCCCATAATAGTGGCTTTTGGCAGATTATCCTATCGATTATTCCGACGAACATTTTCAAGTCAATGGCTGATGGGGAAATGATGCCGGTCATTTTGTTCTCAGTCTTTTTTGGACTGGGGATCGCTGCTGTCGGTAATAAAGCCAAGATTCTTATTGACGTCCTTAATGGAGTATCAGAAGTTATGTTCAAGGTGACTAATTGGGTAATGAAGTTTGCCCCAATTGGTGTGTTTGGCTTAATTGGTATGACGATTGCCGAAATGGGAATCAGTGCGTTGTTGCCGTTAGGGCTGTTTATTGTAATTGCCTATGCGACAATGTTAATCTTTATTGTTGTTATTTTGGGAATTACGGCTCATATTTTTCACTTGCGCTACTGGAAAACGATGCATGTTATTCTTGATGAAATTGTTCTGGCCTTCACCACGGCCAGTTCTGAAGTCACGTTGCCGCGATTAATGCGAAAGACTCAGGACATGGGGGTTAGTCAGGGAATTGCCTCATTCGTCATTCCAACTGGCTATACCTTCAACCTTGATGGTTCCGCAATCTATCAATCATTAGCGGCCCTTTTCTTGGCTCAAGCGTACGGCTTGCATTTATCTTTTGCCCACCAGTTGACGTTATTAATTGTCTTAATGATCACTAGTAAGGGGATGGCAGGAGTGCCTGGGGCATCCTTTGTCGTCTTGTTGGCATCTGTTTCCACCATCGGTGTGCCAATTGCCGGACTAACCTTCATTGCCGGAATTGACCGGTTCGTCGATATGGGACGGACCGCAGTGAACGTGGTCGGAAATTCCATTGCTACTTTGGTTATTGGTGAATCCGAACATGAATTAAACCGTGAACAATATAATGAATATCTTGATAGCTATGGCAAAAATAAATAGATAGCAAAAAAGCCCGCCATTAATGGCAGGCTTTTTTGGTTATTCATTATCCTCTGGTGTTTTAAGCTGTACTCCGCGATGTTCAACGCTCGTCGAGAAAACAATCTGCGTACTGGTTTTTCCAAACCGTTGTTGAATTTGGTTAATAAACTCGTCCAAATCCGCAGTGGAAGGGAAGACGACCTCCATTACTTCGGAGAAGTCCCCAGTCACACAGTTACATTCAATCACGTTCGGAATGGCTTGAACATACGGATAGAATTCAGGCTTTTGACGTGGTTCAAGTTGGACTTGAACAAACGCTTTGACATGAAAATTAATTTTTTCAAGGTCAATGCTTGCCTGATAGTTCTTAATAATTCCTGCTCGTTCCAATTTATTGATCCGGGCAGCAATTGCTGGTGAGGAAATGAAACATTCCTTCGAAAGCTCCTTCAAGGAAGCACGGGCGTTTGTTTGAAGGATGTTGACAATTTTACGATCGATTTTGTCCATACTAATAGTGATCACCTGAATTCTGGTCTGATTTAAAAATAGTTAAAATATCCTAATGAAATCTTAATCTTATTTATTGATGATTGTAAGCGATATGGTAAAACAAGTCAAATCCTTTTAGAAAATGAGTTGCTGACAAGATTGTGAAAATAGTGCTTATCGATATCTCAACAAATGTTATAATAATACTAAATGGATTAGATGTCCGAATGGAGGCTCTATTATGAATCAAGAATACGAAAACATCCTAGTGCCAGTTGATGGTTCCAAGGAAGCTGAATTAGCATTAGGCCGTGCCATTGCAGTTGCTAAGCGGAACGATGCTCATATCGACCTGTTAAATGTGATCGATACACGAGCAATGGCTTATAACTTTGCTGGTATGTCTGATGGCAGCATTGCTTACCAATTAGTTGATAAGTCGAAGCAATACCTGGATGACCTGTTAAAGGATGTTAAGGATAAGCAAGGCTTTGACAACGTTGATATCCACATTCGTCTGGGGAATCCAAAGACCATTATTTCATTTGACTTCCCTCGTGACCACAAGAACGACATGATCATCATGGGTGCTAGTGGTTTGTCACGGATGCAACGGGCCATTATGGGATCAGTTACTTCATACGTTAAGCGGAATGCTCCTGTTGATGTACTGGTTGTTCGGACGGCCGTTGATCAAGTTAAATAATTATATAGATATTAATAATGTAAGCGAGTAGAAGCTGGTTGTAGTTTCTACTCGCTTTTTTGTACGCAAAAACAGGATGCAACAATGATCGTCACATCCTGTTTCTGTAAGAGAAAGAATGTATTAATGGTTAAGAATTACTTTTCAGTATCCTTCTTGGTAACTTCCATTACATTATCCTTAGCAGTGACAGTTTGATCAGCAGTAATTAATTGCTTAAAGTCAAACTCTTCACTGTTAGTAACGGTAACAATAACAGTATCATCAAGGCCAGCCTTCTTAATCGTTGGGTCCCAGAATTCCATTAATTCTTGGCCCTTTTCCACGTGTTGACCCTTGTTGAAGTAAGTTACAAAACCGGTACCGTGTAACTTAACAGTGTCGATCCCAATGTGGATCAGCAGGGCAACACCGGTGTCAGACACTAACCCAACAGCGTGCCGCGTTGAGAAGGTTGCCCGAACAGTACCACTGAATGGGGCATAGACCTTACCATCAGATGGCTTGATTGCAAATCCTTGACCCATGTTACCATTGGCGAATGCTGGGTCACTAACGTTCTTAAGATCAACAACCGTACCAGCAACTGGTGCAGGAATTTCAGTTACACCAGGTTTAGTAGGTGTAGCTTCTTTAGCACCTTCATTGTCGTCGGCAGTCTTATTAAATTGCTTACCCCAAGTTTGTTCCAATTCGGCAACGATCTTGGCGTGCATCTTTTCATCCAACTTAACTTTCCGGTTGAAGATTAAAACGGAGATAACTAAGAGAATAGCAGGAGCTAAGAACATCACTAACTTGAACTTCATAACACCAGTAGCGGAAACAGTTGATGCAGTGGCGCCAGCCGTCATTCCGGCAGCGATGGCCGTTGGGCCGATAATCCAACCAGAAACGGCACCAGCGAACTTATCAAGCAGTGGACGAACGGACAACGTTAATGATTCATCACGGTGTCCTAACTTCAACTGACCATATTCAACCGAGTCGGTAATGGTCATCAAAACAACTAAGAATACCAGTGGTTGTGGAATGAAGAATAATTCAGCACCCACAAGCACGAGGGCTAATGATTGGCCAGCAAAAGCAAAGACAATTAGGCCTAGTGCCAAGACGGCAATTGAACCATAGAAGAGCTTCCGCCGACTGATCTTACTAGTAAACAGTGGGAACGTTAAAACAGAGATGACACCGACAATCGTGTTCAAACCACCAAGAATAGACAGTGCCTTGGAATTACCCAGAATGTAGGTAAAGTAATAGGTTTCCATTGAGTTCACCATGGTAATACCAGTGGTGTAGAACAAATAAGACATAGCGATTGAGAACAATTGGTCGTTCTTAATCAAAATCTTGAAGACATCTTTCAGCTTCGTTTGTTCCTTGTTTTCACGAAGGAGTGACTTCTTTTCATTAGTACCAAGACCAACACCAATTGCGGTGATGGCAGCAACAGCAGCGACAATGGCAGCGAAGATGAACCAACCACGGTCATCACCGGTACCACCGTTTTGCTTAACGGAGAAGAACAGAACCATTGGCATGATAACCAAGGTAACGATCTGAGCACCAACAGTTGAACCAACCCGGGCAAACGTAGCAATTTTATCACGTTCGTGTGAGTTGAAAGACAGTGCTGGTAACATGGACCAGAAACCAACATCATTGAATGAATAGAAGATATCCATCACAATGTACAAAACGGCAAACAGAACCAAGTACAGGTAAGGACTGGAAACACTCAGACCACCTAGTGGCGTAAACAGTGCTGCCAAAATAACGGCTGAAATAATTCCACCGCCGACAACCCATGGCTTGAATTTACCCCAACGTGTGTTAGTCCGGTCAATGGCGTTCCCAATCATTGGGTCGATTAACAATTCAATAATACGAAGAACGGCGATGATCGTCGTAACAATCAAAACCATGTGATCATCAAATGCTTTGTTACCAGAGTTAAACAGGTGACTGGTAACGTACATAATAAAGTAAGTAGAGAGTAAGGCATAGAAGGCATCGTGTCCGAAAGCACCCATCGAGTAGGCGAAACGAGCACGGCCAACATGTTCATCGCTCTTGTGACTATCCATTATTGACTCCTCTTTTCTTTAGCTACTTTGAATAAGTATTCGGTTATGATGTTAAGCGCTTACATAAAAAATGTCAACAATGTTTTAGTAAAATTTTACGAATTAAATTAATCTTAAGAAATAAAAAGGCCGCGAACGGCGATCTCATGCGGTTTGTGTTTTCACGACAAAATTATGTGAATTTGTTAATTATGGTAGGGTAATTGTGCGTATGGTCGTTTTCCACTGGTCAATGAAAGTGGCAGCTTGCCATTCATTGTGGCGCTTATTTTTGACGCCAACTGCTTGGTGATAGTAGCGAACGTGGTTAATGGTTTGAGTGGGGTGAATTCTATGAAGGTGTCCATAAAATACCCCTGCCACGTCAGGGTCACTTTCCAAGAGCTGACCGAGTTCGTCACTGCCCATCATCGCATTGATCATCTGGTAAAAACGATTTTGACGTTTTGTTATGACTTGTGTTGGTTTCGGTGCTAATAACTGGTGATGGGGTGCAAAGTGGGTCAGCAAGAAGACCTTTTTGTGATCCCGGCGGGCAAGCCTTAACTGCACCTTTACTTGTCTTAAGACCAGTTGCATTCGTTCCTGGTCAGTCATTGGCTGCTTAATAAGACTGTCAATCCAGTACACACGTTTCCAGTCTGCCACTGCTTGCGGGTCATTGCGGAATTGAGAGAAGGAGTAATCATACCAGCCATTATTACCGACCATTCGATAACCGCTACTACCTAAGTCAACGAATCGGTTATGAAGGTATCGCGGATCGTCAAGGTGTTCAACGACGTTAAATGGGGCATTAGCAACCATGTCATGATTGCCAGCAATGTAGAAGACCCGACAGGCATTGCCCAGTTCCGACTGTAAGCTAGCAAAATAACGACGGGTTCTGGTAAAGTTATTGAAAAGGTCACCACCATGAAAGTAGTAGTCAATATGGTGTTCTAATAGCCATTGTGACTGTTCAGCCATTATCGACGGAATGTCGACTCGGTTAACGTCCAAGTGATTATCACTAGAAATTGCGATTGTTACCATAAACGAACCTTCTCTTGATTGGAATATAGTGATGATTATAAGAAAGCCCTGCTGAAAACGCCATTCAAACGTCTTCAGCAGGGCCTAATTTAACTTGGAAAGAGGATGTTGGATTATTAATTATTGTTCTTCGTACCAGCTGTAGTGGTAGTTACCTGGACGGTCAGTCCGTTCGTAGGTGTGGGCACCGAAGTAGTCCCGTTGTGCTTGCAGCAAGTTAGCAGGCAATACTTCAGAACGGAATGAGTCATAGTAGCTAATAGCAGCACTAAATGCTGGAACCGGTACACCGGCCTTAACGGATAAGGCAACAACATCACGAATAGCCTTTTGGTACTTCTTGGCAACGTCCTTGAAGTAGTCATCAAAGAGCAGGTTCTTCAAGTCAGGGTTCTTCTTAAAGGCATCAGTAATGTTTTGTAAGAATTGGGCCCGAATAATACAGCCGGCACGCCAAATCTGCGCTAATTCACCATACTGAAGGTTCCAATCATAACGTTCAGAGTCGATCCGCATTTGTTCGAATCCTTGAGCGTAACTCATTACCTTACCAAAGTAGAGGGCTTGACGAATCTTTTCAATCAATTCGGCCTTGTTGTCAATTGATACAGCTTCGGTATCTTCAGGAAGTTCCTTGCTTGCCTGAACACGTTCTTGCTTCATCATTGAGATATAACGAGCATAAACAGCTTCCGTAATTACGGATTGTGGAGCACCACCATCCAGGGCAGTTTCGGAACTCCATTTACCAGTACCCTTGTTGGCACCACGGTCAAGAATCATGTCAACGATTGGCTTATTCTTGTCATCGCCTAAGTCATCTTTCCGGGTCAGAATATCAGCGGTAATGTCAACCAAGTATGAGCTTAATTCACCCTTGTTCCAATCAGCAAAGGTCTTTGCAATGTCATCAACTGGCATCTTCAAAACGTTCCGCATGATGTTGTAACTTTCGTCGATTAACTCTTCGTCACCGTATTCAATCCCGTTGTGGACCATCTTGACATAGTGACCGGCACCATTAGGGCCAATGTAGGCAACGCAAGGTTTGCCATCTTCTTCAGCTTTTGCAGCAATCTGAGTCAGGATCGGAGCAACTAAGTCATAAGCTTCTTTTTGACCACCAGGCATCAAGGATGGACCGTGCAGGGCACCTAGTTCACCACCGGAAACCCCCATACCAATAAAGTTAATGCCGGACTTATCCAACTTAGCATTCCGTGCCATCGTGTCGTGGAAGTTAGTGTTACCACCATCGATCAGGACATCACCCTTGTCTAATAGTGGTAAAAGTTCATCGATAACCGCATCGGTTGGCTTTCCTGCCTTAACCATCATTAAGATACGCCGAGGCTTTTCCAGTGATTTGACGAAGTCTTCGATTGTGTAAGAAGGCACTAACTTCTTGTCACTGTGGTCCTTCATCATTTCATCGGTCCGGTTACGGTGACGGTTATAAACTCCAACCGTAAAGCCACGGCTTTCAATGTTTAAGGCCAGATTCTTACCCATAACAGCTAAACCAACAACACCAATTTGTGCTTTTTGATCAGACATTATACACACTCCTTATTTTGTGTTTCATTTCACAATATCTATTATATAACACTCTCTTATTGAAGTGCAAACAAAAAAGGCGATTCACCAAAATTTGATGAATCACCTTGTAAATTTAGCAGTTATTCAAATTACCGGTTCAAACGGTAGACCCATTTACGACCGTCACGAGCTAATAATTCGTCAGCAGCAGCTGGGCCCATGGAGCCTGGTACGTAGTTAGGGAATGATGGCTTTTCAATGTCCCAAAGGTTCCGGATAACATCAACGAACTTCCATGCATAAGCAATTTCAGCCCATGAAGCAAAGTTGGTATGGTTGCCTTCTAGAGCATCGTGGAAAAGACGTTCGTATGGTTCTGGTGATTCCTTCTTAGCGGAGTCACTTTGTAAGAACTGTAAGTCAACTGGTTCAGTCGTGTAACCTTGACCAACGTGCTTAGCGTTCAATTGAAGGGCAAAGCCAGACTTAGGTTCAACATAAATCGTCAAAACGTTAGAAGCCAAGTTTTGGTTCTTGGCATCTGGGTTAGCGAAGATATCGATGAGTGGCTTCTTGAAGACAACATCGATCCGGGTGAACTTGTCAGCTAACTTCTTACCAGTCCGAACGTAGAATGGCACACCGGACCAACGATAGTTATCAAACATTAACTTAGCAGCAACGAAGGTTTCAGTACCTGATTCAGGGTCAACACCATCTTCGTTCCGGTAAGCGTTAGTACCGTTACCAGCATCGTATTGGCCACGAACAAAGTTAGCAGCAGCTTCTGAAGGGGTGTAAACCCGTAAGCTCCGTAGTGCCTTGATCTTTTCAACACGAACATCGTCATCAGTGAAGGCAACAGGTTCTTCCATTGCTAATTGAGCAACCACTTGCATAATGTGGTTTTGAAGCATATCACGAAGGGCACCAGACTTGTCATAGTAGCCGGCACGTTCTTCGACACCAAGCTTTTCACTCAAGGTAACTTGGATGTTGTCAATGTAACGGTTGTTCCAGAGAGCTTCGATGATTGGGTTACCAAACCGTAATGCTTGGATGTTTTGAACCATTTCCTTACCCAGGTAGTGGTCAATCCGGAAAATTTGGTTTTCTTCGAAGGTTTGTGATAATTCATCATTCAGCTTCTTAGCAGAATCGAAGTCACGACCAAATGGCTTTTCGATAACCAGACGGTTGTAACCCTTATCAGTAATTAAGCCTTGCTTCTTCAAGTTGATAGCAATGGTACCAAAGAATTGTGGAGCCATTGACATGTAGAAGAGCCGGTTGCCTTCCGTACCAAATTGCTTGTCGAGTTCAGCCAGCCGGTCCTTTAACTTAACGTAGTGTTCTGGCTTAGTAACATCATGTGCGCAGTAGAAGAAGTGTTTTGCAAATGCTTCTGCTTCGCCATCCTTGGCAGGAATATCTTTGATGGAATCAAGCACCATCTTTTCAAATTCATCATCACTTAATTCGTGACGTGAAGTACCTAACAGTGCAAAGTGATCAGCTAAGTAACCCTTTTGGTAAAGTTTGAATAATGAAGTGTATAACTTCCGTTTAGCTAAGTCACCAGTTGCACCGAATAAAGTAATTAAAGCCTTATTTTCTGTAGCCAAAATGTTCACTCCCTCTGAGTATTCAGAAAAATTTCTAACGTTATAATTATATACTTTCAAAGACTTTTATGCATTAAAAAAGGTAAACGTTTTCCTAATGGTGGCGGTGACTGTGGAATGGACCAGTTCACATAAAATCGGTATTACTAACCATTATCGCGAAAAAAAGATTAATGGTCTAGATCAAAACTTTTTTCAACAACAGCCCGAATATCAGTGATTTCTAACTGTGTTAACATTTTTCGCCCCTGGTCTAACCAAATTTGGGAACCAGTAAAACCACAAATTATTCCCGAATAAGAAAGCGGGTGCTGGTCGAGGTCCAAAGTATCCATTTGAAGGACAACCGTCTGTTTGCTTTGCCAATAATCGAATAGTTTTGTGGAAATGGTAGTAAGGGATTCTTGTGGGTAGATTGGTATCTGGTGATGATTATTACGCCGATGGAGAGCTGCCTGGTGATCTGATAGGAAGAAGCCTTGCCACTTTAGCATTCCGCGGTCGTGATAATCATACTTAAAAAAATGTGTTGCCATGAAATTAGCTTGCTGATTGGAAATAGATTGTAAGATCATTTTAATCGCCTATCGAACATTTGTTTGGTAGAACTAGTATAGCATTTTAAAACGATCTTGAGAATGATAAGGTCAGTTGGTTAAGGCCCTCGTTTGACGGAAATAAAAATCAACCATATAATTACTTTGAAATTCTTTTCGGAGGAAAATAATGGCGGCACAGATATACCCGTATTTAACATTTGAAAATGCCAAAGAGGCAATGGATTATTATGTCCAAAACTTTGGTGCTACGATTCTTTATCATCAACCTTTGAGTCAGCAACAAGCTGAAGACCTCGGCTTGAACCTTGATAACCTGGCCAACACCATTTTTCGGGGTGCGTTTTCAATTGCTGGCCAAAAATTGATTTGTGCCGATGCTACAATGGCTAGTCCTCAGGCATCATCATTGATCTCGATTATGCTCGATTTTTATGATGATGAGGGTGAAGCTAAAGAGTTATTTAAGTTGTTGTCTTCATCAGATGAACAGCGCGTCACGATTCCATTTGGTCCCCAGAATGGTGGCCAAATGGGCCAGGTGATTGATAAGTATGGAATTACTTGGATTATTGTAACTGGCAGTTTAGAAGATTAATACAGAGTACAAAAAAGGGCAGGGCGATTATTATTCGCCCTGCCCTTTTTGCATCTTAAATTATTTTGCTTGAACTTCATTCCATCGTTCCATTAACTTCTTGTAAATAACTTGAATATCTTGGGAAGTGCCCCGGAGTTCATAATCAGCCAGGAATGGGGCATTGAATTGCTTAGCATACTTACGTGCCGTTAAACAATATTGTTCATTGAAGTTACGGTTGCCTGAACCGACAATTCCAATACATTGGTCAGCATTGTGGCCATATGCAACGTATTCGCCAAGTGAGTTGGTCATTACTTCAGTGAATCCGGAAGTGACGCCATCACCACCGTCAAGGTATGTTGGTACGAAGACAAAAAATGGTTCCTTTTCTTCTGCCGGTTCAGTTTGGTCGGAAACTTCTTTCAAATTTAATTCCAGATTGGCGGGATTAAAGCTATGCTGCTGCTTGGCATATGCGGTCATTCGTGTCAGGAAGGAGCGGGTATTCCCTTCAATCGAAATATAAATAATATTCATTGCTGTCATAAGTAATCCTCTTTCTATATCTATTCGTAATAATTATCATTCTTATTCTAGATGAATAAGTCGATAAATGAAAGTAAAAAAAGCTTTCCTAGTACTTTTTAAGCGATTAGTGGTGAATTTATGCTAGACAATGATAAAATTAAAGAGATGATATTTACCGTTAACGGGAGGACTTAGTGTGAGTAGTATCGTATTAAATGACTTGACTTTTGATGCCAAATCAGGTGATCAACTTGAAGATGTGTCGCTAGAATTAACTTCACCACAAGTTGTGGCCATTTGTAGCAATGATAATGGTGCAACAGACGCTTTAAAACAATTATTTGATAACCGGGGAGTTATCGAGAAGGGTACTGCTGAAGTTAATGGTGAACCAGTAAGCAATATTAACCGCCGGCGCGGCAATCATTTAGTGGCTCATTTTTCTGATGTTGAGTTAAAAGGGAAAACAGTCTTAAAGGCTGTTTGAAACGCTTTGCATCGTAAAGAAAATGTATTGACAGTTGATCAAACCTTGGAAATGCTTGAATCGTTGAGTATTGTTCCTGGCAAGACGATTAACGAGCTAAGTTCTGATGACCAGCAAAAATTACGAATTGTTATCTTATTAGCATGGTGCCGGCCAATTGTCTTATTAGAAAACGCTTATGACGGTTTGAGTGAAGATGCCCGGACGACCATGGCCAACTTAGTCAATGATTACTGTCAAAAAACTAATTCTTTAATAATTTTCTCTAGTAATGATGTATCTACCCTCATGCGTTATTCAAAAGTTATTTATTACTTTGAAGGAAGCCATCTGACTTCAAGCCGGAACGTTGAAATGGCAAATGACGTGGATTGTGTAGTTACGGTTATGGGGACCGGCTTCCCAGTTGAAACCGCCGTTAAATTAGGTGCCCATATGCTAGAAGAAGCACCAAGCGAAACGCGATTCTTGTTCACTGGTAATATCCAAGCTCTCTTACCACTATTGGAACAAAGTACAATCACTGATGTTCGGATTGAAGACGCTACAGTTGAGGATGAATTGAGAACCTGGTAAATTAGCAGGCGACTAACCAGGGGAAAGGAGGCAGCTATGGGAAGAGTAGTTATTGTTGAACACCGTCAGGATCGCTTAGCAGCTGAAATAATGAAGGTCGTTGACGATGCTGTCGTTGCAACAAACTTTAAGCAAACCCTTAAAGCAGGGGATGCCCTCTGCTGGCTGCCGTTACCAAATGAGCCCGTGGATGACGAAGTTCAGGATCTGGTAACGATGGTCGATCATAATATTTTTCCACCGACAAAGATTGTGATGCTGTCCATCCCAGGCACGGCTGATGATGCCGATGATCAACAAATTGTTAAGTGGTTTGGCAGCAAAGGGCGGTCATGGGTGATGGCCCATCAATATGCTGTCAAGATGATTGATGAATTAGAATTACCGTATACCATTGTACGAGCGGTACCACTAACCAATCAGGACACCACGAGTATCGTTGTCCCGGAAGAACACTCGTTGACTGGTTCCCAAGTAGGGATTAATCAGGTGGCCCAAGTATTAAAAACAGCACTGACCACCGACCGGTACCGTAACCAATCAATTGGTGTGACAGACGAGTAAGGAGGTTGCCCATGACACAATTAACGGATTTTCAGCAATGGGAAAAGAACATTGCCCGTGTTCAGCTTCCTAAATGGCAAGAATTACCGACCCTCGGTTTATACGTGGATCAAGTAGCAGCTGTGGTCAACGAGCAATTAGCTAACTTAGGAATAGAGCCACTCACAAAATCAATGATCAATAACTATGTCAAAAAGAAGGTCATTCAGGCACCAATTAAGAAGAAATACGCAGTCAATCAAATCGTGGACTTATTGCTCATCGGGTTGCTGAAGCGTAATTTCTCCATTGAAAAGATTCGATCTAGCATTGCCCAAATCACAGCTAACTTCTATCCACAAGCAGCATATGACCGTTTCGTAGAAATTATGAACGCTGCATTAAGTGGTCAACCGTTACCGGACAATGATGAAATTGATCCTAATAAGGATCGGTTAATGCAACTGGCGGTGGAAACAGTGGTCGCCAGTCTAAAGGCCCGCCACCTATTAGCAGCTTTGAACCAAGAAGAAACGACGGTTAAGCCTTAAAATTAATAATTGGGATTTTCCTAATTTTTATTTATTGTTTTTATTGCAAATGCAACAAAAATGAGTACAATGTTGGATAAGGAGATAAGCAATGGTCGATATTTTACGCGAAGTTGGGATGATCGAACGGGCGCTCGATTCAATGTCCAATATTGAGTTTAAGCAAATTGACCTTGCTCGGGGCCAGTACTTGTACGTAGTCCGCATCTACGAAAATCCGGGAATTATCTCAGAACAATTATCAGGACTAATTAAGGTGGATCGGACAACAATCGCTCGGGCAGTCAAAAAACTAGAACAAAAGGGATTCATTGAACGACGGAGTGATCCTACCAACAAGAAAATTAAGCACTTGTACGTCACAGAAAAGGGTAAGCAGATCTACCCTTTCATTATTCGGGAGAATAGCCATTCCAATGACGTGGCGCTTCAAGGCTTCAGCGAACAGGAGGCCCAGCAAGTTCATGACTACCTGGTGCGGATTCGCCACAACATTGACCATGATTGGAACTTTGTAAAGCATGGTGGCAAGCGCCAGTACTGAGTTTTGCATTTTGTAATTATTTAGATTAGCTAATAAAAAGGAGTGACTAACATGAATAAGGTAACAGTTGATGATAGTTTTTGGGAACTCTTCCCTGATGCTCAAGTTAACATTTTGTATGTTGATGGTATTGATAATCATGACAGTGAAAAGAATTTAGCTGAACGGAAGAAATTGCTGAGTGAAGCCACTAAGGAAGCTGATAAGTTCTTAACAAATGAAACTTTCCGTTTGAACCCAGTCATTGATCAATGGCGGAAGGCATACCAACAATTCAAGAAGAAGAAGGGCGCTCGTTCATCAGTGGAAGCTCTTTTGAAGCGTGCTAACCAGGGACGGAAATTTGAACCAATTGATCCCCTCGTTGATGTTTACAACAGTATTTCTTTGTCTTACGGTGTTCCTGTTGGAATGGAAGACCGTGATCACATTGTTGGTGACATGCATCTCGGACAAGTTGACGGTGGTCAAGCTTTCCAACCTGTCGGCGCTGATGAAGATGAGCCAACTTTGCCAGGCGAAGTTTGTTACTATGATGAAAAGGGCGCTGTTTGTCGTTGCTTAAACTGGCGTGATGGTCAACGGACAATGTTAACTCCTGATTCCAAGAATGTTGTGGCAGTCATTGAATCCGTTAATGAGGAACAAACTAAGCGTGCGAACGAAGCAATGGAAGAACTAAGTAAGCTAATCACTAAGTACTTTGGTGTTAAGCCTAGTCAAGTCTTCCATTTAACCAAGGACAACCCTGATGCCGTTGTTCCTAAGAACTAAGTTTCAAATACTAATCCTCCCCGCGGTGAAACCGTGAGGAGGATTTTTGCTTTATGCAGTTTGACGACGATCAACGTCATTGGCAATCAATTTATAAATTGCTGCAAACAAGGGGACAGTAAACATCATTCCCAGAATTCCATAAATGCCACCGCCGATAATAACTGCGGCAAATACCCAGACGCTGGGGAGGCCAATTGATTTACCAACAACGAGCGGGTAGGTAACCCGATTATCTAATTGTTGGAGCAAAATAATGAAAATTAGGAAAATACCAGCTTTGATGGGCGAGATCGCAAAAATAATGACGACCCCAACACTGGCACCCAGAATAGCCCCGATGATCGGAATCAAAGCCGTAATTGCCGTTACCGCCCCAATCATGGAAGCATATGGTAAACGGAGGACGGCCATTCCAATAAAACAAGCGATCCCTAGCAAACAGGCATCTTTGCATTGACCAACAATGTAACTGCTGTAGCTGTCATCAAATGTCCGGATAACATACATTGTCTTGTCATAAAACTTTGGTAAGTAAGTCTTGAGTACCCGGGTGCATTGGCGACCTAATTTCTCCTTATAGATTAAAAGATAAATGGAGAAGAAGATTGCGATCACCGTTGTTGCCAGGACTGAGGCGACCGACGATGCGGTAGAAGCAACCATCTTGAGAGTACCCCCAAAGCCAGTGGCAATGTATTTACCGATTTGGTTCCACTTAATCTGGCTCGGGTGGAAATTACCAAAGATAGCGTTCAAGTCACTGTTTTGTTGGATTGCAGTAATGAACTTATTAATAACCCGACTATGATTAGCTAGTAATAATTTAATACAAGAAATTAGCTGTGGGACAACGATTGCCAATACAACGGCAATAATGATAATAATTGAAAGGTACGCCAGAACAATTGCGACTGGACGCTTAAATTTTTGTGCCCGACGGTGGCCTTTGAATATTTTTGTATAACCATGCTCGTACTGCTTGAGTAGCAAATTAACAATATAAGCAATAACACAACCGATTAATAACGGCACAGCAGCTGAGAAGACCGAGTGAAACAGTTTAGCAATTACCGGCCAATAATGAATTAGAAGATAAAGTAGAAAGGCAACAATGGCTAAAGACCAGTGTCGTTGACGAATTTTAATTTTCAAAAGTTAGTCTCCTTGTTGGATTTGTTTGGCGATAGCGGTCAAGTAACGGTGAGAAGCAACCTGTTCTTTACAGTTTTCTTGGTCATGTAAGTTAATTTCATAAATGCTGGTGGCATCTGGATTAAGCCGCTTTAGGACAGATGCCCAGTCGATCTTACCAGTGCCTAATTGGAGACTATCGTGAGTTAAGCCCATTGAATCGACAAGATGGTAGTGGACAACTGACGACTTGAGATGCTCCAGTGACTTTTGCAAAGCCTGGTTATCTCCATGCATTTCGATGAAGCAATGGGAAGTATCAAAAGCTAGCCGGTAATGATGACTTAAGATCTCATCTTCTTGCTCAGGATCGCCGTATGCAAAGACCCTAGCAATAGAATTTTCAAACATAATATGGTTGCCACCTTCTTTGGCAAAACGGTCGAGCCGCTTGTATACAGCTTGCCGGGCATCGTGGAGGCTTGAGTAGTGGGCGATCATTTCTTCCACTTCATCACCAGAGTAGCCACCGTGAACCAAGATCTGAATGTTCCGTCGATCCGCAATTTTTAGCAGTGCGGCGGTGCTTTCTTCAATAAAACGATATAAGTCAGGGTAGGAACTTTCTGGCGCTACTACTTCAGAATGCCATTGCTTATAGACCATTGGATGATGAATAACAATATGTTTAATTCCCTTAGACTGTACGTACTGGACCGCATTATCTAAGTGGGCAATTCCATCTGGTGTAAAGTCGGCCGCGTTAGTATAAAATTCATAAACCTGGGGATGGTATTGCAAACGGTCGTCGATTTGTTGGCGAGCGCTACTTCCCTTTAGTCCTAGCATTGGCATAATCATGAAAGTCAGTCCTCTCAATATATAACTACTCCCATTTTAGCAGATTATGGAATGAACAGCGGGTCAGGAAGGAGTATCATAATTACTAGCAGAAAGGATGGATGTTCCACATGAAACAGCTAATGAAATGGCAACCACTTATTATTGAACCAGTTCTGGCATTGACCTGGATAGTGGGGTGGTTGAATTTAATGACGATCTACCAGATAGTCAATGGACCGGTCCATGTTGGTAGTCAAATGGTTGAATCAGTTTTAATCTTCTCAGGCGTAATCCTGATCGCTGACGTATATAACCTGATCCTTACCTACCAACAAAATCCCGCAATTGTGAGGACTTCATTGTACCGCGGCTTGTCCATTTTTCAGGCCTTAATCATTATCTGTTTGTTAGTTCTATCATGGAGCCATCCGTCAGTGGTTCTTTTACCGACCACGGTTACAGTGTGGAACCTCATCTTTATTTTATTAGCAGGAACAAAGGGCTTGGTGGGCAACTTTTTTGCGGTCACTTCCCGTTACATTCCATTTCCACCTAAGCAGGAGTTTATGATTTGGCTCGGGACAATTAACCTTTTTTGTCAGGGACTATTATGTTATCCACTATTAGTAATTCAAGGTGGTAGTCGCTGGCTAATGGCATTCATTGTTGCTGCTGTGATTGTTGTCGGCTTGTGGGCAGAACTTATTCACTTACCATTGATTTTTTCGACAGGCTTTGTGCAACGCAGCGGCATTTACCAATGCATTGTTGGCATTAACCTCATTGCCAGTGTGACAGTCCTCTTCTTTGGCTTGGATACGATAATCTTTCGATTAATGGACAGTAAACCTGACTTGATCAGCGGTGCCTTTGTTACATCTTGGCTACTCCAGGGAGTAAGCCAACTAGCAATGGGGGCCATGCATTATTATGATAATGATTATCGTTATGGTCATGCGATTGGTCGTGAACGACTGTATATCCTGCTCGGGACAATTGTCGGTGCAATATTTTTACTTGTTGCTTGTTTCTGGTTGGCATGAAATTGAAAAGTGGTTCAACTGAAGTGAACCCCCATAGTTGGACAAATAATCCAACTATGGGGGTTTTACTATGACTAAATTTAATTTTGATACCAAGTTGAAAGCTGTCCAACTATATTTAGCGGGTGTAGGTTCAACCACGGTGGCACGGCAATTGGGGATAAAGAATGATGATAATGTTCGAATGTGGATAGCTCGTTACCGTAAATATGGGGCTAAAGGTCTCGAGCTTCGTCAGCCCAAATATGATTACTCTGGTGAATTTAAACTAAGTGTCTTAAACTGGAAAAAACAACACAAGGCTTCGTACTCCCAAGCAGCGCTTCATTTTGACATTAGTAATACCGGAACAATAGCTAACTGGCAAAAGAAGTTCGATCAAGGTGGCACTCAGGCCTTGTTTACCAGAAGAGGACGGGCAAGACATATGAATACTAACCATAATCGACAAGCTAGTAAGCAATTATCAGAGTTACAACGTTTAAAAGCGGAAAATCGGGCATTGAAAGTTGAGAATGAATATTAAAAAAAACTCAAGGCCTTAGTTCAACGCCGCGGACAGTCAAAGAAGAATACCGAATCATCCAAGAACTAAGGCACGAATTTGGATTTAGCTTAACGGAGATATTACCATATACCACCATCAAGCGAAGTACGTTTTATTATCAAGCGCATCGCCATGAAGCTAAAGATAACCAGGCGTTACTCCAAACCATTAAAGAGATTAAACAACATAATCCTGGTTATGGTTATCGGACCGTGACCGATGAACTACACCGCCGTGGAATTAAAGTTAATCACAAGCAAGTTAATCGGTTAATGCGTGAACATGGGCTGTTATCACGAATGTACAACCGACAAACACGGAAATATGATTCATCAATTGGCCCCCAAGGTAAGAAGACTAAGAATCGATTACATCGTCACTTTAAGACTGATCGGCCATACCAAAAGATGGTAACTGATGTGAGTGAGTTTCGATACGGTAATATGGGCCAAAATGAACGAGTTTATCTGTCACCGATTAAGGATCTTTGTACCGACGAAATTGTTAGCTTTAATATCAGTGAGCACCCTACCACTGACTTTGTGATGAAGCCATTAACGGAGTTAATTAAGCAGCGCCCGGCACTTAACTACCGCATGACCGTTCATAGTGATCAAGGGATTCAGTATCAAACCTCTATATGGTGCCACACGTTGAAAAAACATCACATTTTTCAAAGCATGTCACGGCGAGCAACCTGTCTAGATAACGCGCCAATGGAAAGTTTCTTCCACACGATGAAAGTGGAACTATATTACGAGCAACACTATAAAACTAAGCGAGAGTTAATTAAAGCAATGAAGGAGTGGATAAGCTACTACAATCAGGAAAGAATCAAGCATAAATTAAAAGGCAAGACTCCGATTGAATATCGAAATCTTGCCTTAGGAAAAGTGGCCTAATTAAAGTGTCCAACTTATGGGGTTCACTTCACAACGCAGTTTTGCGTTGGGCCACTTTTATTTTTCGTTATTTTTTAGTAACTGAACAATTTCTGCCAGGTATTTTTCTTCTTTGCTGGGTTCTTCTGGTTGGGGCTGTTCTTGTTTATGGTGGAAACTGTTAATCGCTTTTACTAATAAGAAAACTACAAATGAAATGATCAAAAAGTTGATGACGGCATTAAGAAATGAACCAACCTTGAATTGAGCGTCACCAATTGTCCAGACGATATTGGAGAGGTTAATTTTACCGAGAAACAATCCAATAAAAGGGTTTAGCAGGTCATTAACCAGCGCCTTAACAATTGCAGTGAAAGCACTCCCGACAATGATCCCAACGGCAAGATCAATCACATTACCGCGAGCAATAAAGTTCTTAAATTCTTTTAACATAGCAGCCTCCTTTGATACTGAATTTTAGGTAAGAAGATTATACCAAGCTAATTATCACGCTGAAAAGAGTCAAGTTCCGTAAAGACAAGGACTTAAGGAATTTTTAGAAAATATACTGTTTGCTATTTTGTTACAAACGAAAAAGATCCCAGTCAACACTAGAATGAAAGCGCTGACTGGGATCTTAAAATCAAACGGTAATTATAAATTCTTATCCATAATAAAGGTTAGCTTAGAGAGGCTGAGCCCCTTCATAATTAATTGACTCATCAACTTCTTGGTCCGTTTGGCCATTTCAGCCACCATTTGGTGAGTTTGATCACTTAAGTATGCGCAGGCATCTTTATCGTTCATGCCGTCAACTTTCGGAGCTACTTCATTTACCCACCGGTAGAAGTATTCCCGAGAGTCTTTCAGATAGTTGAGGTCATCCTGGGCAAATTCCGCATGGTGGGATTCAACGATCATTGAGAGTGCGCGGTACATCCAGTAGGCACTCTTCAGGTCCATGTTCAATTCCTTAGGTGTTTCCCGATAACTAACATCGACATCATCGGCATTACCGAAGAATGGTACGTATGGAGTGAAGGTTGGCACTCCCCAGCTCATCCACATAATGGTTGAAGCAGCTTCTGGTAAGTCTGGACGGACCTGAAGAACGTGGGAGTTCTGCGTCCGGTTCAGAGAAATTGGTCGGAAGAGGTGACGGGTTTGTTCATCACCATCATGGCCCAGCGGATCATAAGGGGTACCTTGATAGTGACTACTCAAAATCTTTTGGACATCAACCAGGGTAATCTTTTTATTTGTCCGCATAATAAATGGCAAATCGAAGTCTAGTGGATCCATTTCAATACTTGGGTTCATCAACTTGTGACCATACCATTGCCGTGGGGTGTTGTAGTGCTGGTCAAAGACGTCCGCCGTCCCAAAAATGTGACGGAAATCCCAGCCATGCTTGTCTGGGTTCAGATTATTTTTGGTGACAAAGTCTTGAATACCATCTGACCACATAAAGTTGTCGGGGTCGTCAAAGTCAACTTGTTGGATAGCAACCCGGTTACCGGTGACAGCGTAAGCATCATCAGGGATCCGTTCAGCAACCCAGTGGTGACCAGTAACGATTTCCATGTACCAGACATCATTCTTATCTGAGAAGATCACCCCATTACCTTCAGCGGAACCGTACTTGGTAATTAATGAGCCTAAGTAACGAACCCCATCGCGGGCACTGTCGATGAATGGCAGGGTAGCAGCCACGATTAGGTCTTCATTAATGCCAGTTTCCGTGTTTAAGGGATCACAGGCTAAAACCCGTTCGTTAGCGTAAACACTTTCGGTGGCACTCATCCCGACGTTCTTTTCGTTGAAACCACTTTCGTCGAAGGTTCCTTCGGTCTTGTAATTGACATTCGGCGTGCCTTGGTAACGATAACCATCAGCTGGCCGATCAACGACACACTTGTTGAGGTATGCCTTTACCTGGTTAGGGTGGTTATGATAAGCCGGATAAGTTACAAAACGAGTTGGGTTCAGGGGCCCAAAAGTATCATCGTTTCGGGCAGCCATGGTTGAGCCATCAATGGTTGCTTCTTTACCAACCAAAACCGTGGTGCAGGCTGATAGATTTTTCTTCATGAAATTCAGAACCTTTCATTTAACATTAAACATTATTGTTACATTTATAGTTTAAACTTGTTTAATTAGACGATCAATGAATAATTAACGGTAGTGCTTCACTATTGCCAACAACCCAATCCACCCTAAATTACAAGCTAACGAAAAAGCCATAATCAGGTAGACGGTCTTCATAGTTGCTATTAATTGGGTGTGAAATGACTGTGGATTCATGGTAATAGCTAGCGCCAAAGTTATAAATAAAATTACGATAATCAACGTTCCGACGCCCATCAGTGAATTATGAAAGTCGGCGCCACTGAGGTCAAATCCCCCAACGCTGATGTTAAAAGTAAGAAATAACCATAATAATAATCGCCACCAACTTACAGGAGCAGATCCATATGTTGGTAAAGCTAGATCGACTAGCAGAAAAGGACACAACCAGTTGGTAATTACCCAGAGGACCAATGTGCATCCCAATAAAGGGGCAATGCCGATAAAAAAGTTACCCATTTTTTGGTACCAGTTGTGGTTATTCCAGGCATGATTGACGACTCCTAGACCAGTATCACTGGGGTCACGCGGATTCGGAATATGAAGAAGGGTGACATGATTGATATGGTGGCCAAAGATGAGGGCAACGATTAGGTGACTCAGTTCATGAATGATCACACCAATTCCACCAATTAGCGCTTGTAGCCGGGGACCCCACAGTTCGACAACTCTTAGCTTAGCTTGGCGCCCCGTTAACGATAAACATGTGCCAAGTAAAGCTGGAATTAGAATGACATATTCGCCAACCTGTTCCAGAAAAAAGAGGTAATTATTCATGTTGCTCGAGGTCAGCAAACTTAGCATGAACTAGTTGGGCCAGGTCGTCAGCATTGATTTTGACAGAACGGCCAATTTTGCCAGAAGAAACATAAATTTTGCCTTGTTGGTGAGCAGTTTCTGAAATGAAAATGGGGAACTGGTGCTTTTCATAAATGCCGACAGGGGTATTGGCCCCATGAACGTACCCGGTGGTTTTAACCAGTTTCTTCAATGGAATCATGTTAACTTTCTTGTTGCCAGAAACTTTCGCCAGCTTCTTCTCATCTAAGTGAGTGTCTACAGGAACGACACCAACTAATGGACCAGTGACGTTACCAGACAGTACTAAGGTCTTGTAAATATAGTGTTCATCAATCCCAGTATGATCAACACTCATTGTTTGCACGTCACCATCTTGGTGAGTAGGGAAAAGTGCTTGTTCGTATGGCACTTTATTCTTATCCAGAATTTGTTCTACTTGAGTCTTTTTTAACTTACCCTTTTTGCTTTTCTTACTCATTATTACATGCTCCTTTTTTATTCTGGGACGAACCAATTTTTTTGAAAAAGGTCCCAATTTAAAATAGGTCTGTTATACTAATACTAGAATTAATAGTGACTAATTACTAGAGGGAGTATAAAACATGGCAGATTTAGTATACCGCTCTGTGATGCGTGATATAAAACAAAAGATTCTGGCAAATGAGTACCAAGGAATGCGGTTACCAGATGAACGAAGCCTTAGTACTAGCTATCAAGTTAGCCGGAGCTCAATTAAACGGGCGTTAGGTGTTCTCGCGCAGCAAGGAATTATTTTTAAAAAGCGTGGCTCAGGGACCTTTATTAATCCGCTCTATCTTAAGAATCGTTCACTATTTCGCTATGAGGGTAGTAACGTTGGGGTCACGGATAGTTTTAAGTTTGGTAACCATAAACAAGGTATTCGCTTGATTGATTACCAAGTGGTACCAGCTAGTACCGACCTTCAGCAGGATCTTTTCTTGGATGACAATGACTTCGTTTACAAAATTCGTCGGTTGCGATTAGTGGATGACCAGCCGTTTATGATTGAAACTGGTTATATTCCAATTAAAATTACGCCCACTTTGTCACCAGCAATTGTCAAAAGTTCTATTTTTAATTATCTTGAGAACGCTAAGGGCAAACGGGTCACAAAATCCTTCATGTCAATTAGCGTTGCGCCCTCCAAGATTGAAGATCAGCGTTTATTAAAACTAAAACCAACCGAACCGGTGGGCATCATGGAAGGGGTCTTCTTTCTCGACGATGGGACACCGTTTGAAGTATCCAACATGCGTGTGCATTATAAATACATGAAGTACAGTACCTTCGTTAATCTTGATCAAGAATCTTAATATTCAAAAGGCTGCCAAGCTAGTAATACTAACTAGGCGGCCTTTAAAATTACCCATTAACGATGTGATGAATGTGAAAGAGCTGCTTGCAGCTGCTCCATAAAATGTGCAATCCATAAGCAGACATGAATGCGAGGAAAATGGTCATTCCGATCATCAATGGAAACTTAATCATTAGTGAAAGGGACCAATGATTTAATAATTGCCAACTCCAGTACAGCCAAAAGACGTGTGACAAGTAAGCACGATGAGCATACAGGGCAATCCAGTGCACTAACGGGAGCCATTGGTTGCGGAACTTCTGCATGTAAGTAGCGATCATGGCAATGAGAATGATGGATGACAAGTTGTAGAAAATCATCGACGGAAGGTAGTAAGGCGCGTTGTCCAAACTAACGGGCGTTCCATAATTAAAGAAGTTCAAAGTGACGTAATAGAGTAAAATGCACCAAACAACAATGGCACTACCCCAGTGGCGCATTGCAAACCGACAAAGCGGTCCATGAAATGTCCATAACAAAGTTCCACTAACTGCGAAGATAATAAAGCTCGGGAAAACGCGGTCAAATAGGTACCAGTTTTGTGCTTGGGGGCCGTGAAAGATTTCTAGTTTGTAAAGCCAGTGCCAGGCCAGTTCAAATAATAAGGTAATGGTGAAGGCGGCAACTGCTCGATGCGGTCGGTTATGGCACCAGCGAGCCAGTGCCCAGAAGAAGGGCATGAGGATGATGAACTGGAGCATCATTACGTTGTACCACAGGTGAGGAGCCGCATTACCGTTAATAAATTGCCAACAAAATGTTGCAATATTGTGGTAATGACGATGCTGCTGGAGTTGTGGCAACAATAATAAGTAGATCGTAGTCCACATGATTGAGGGGATGAACAGGACATGCCACCGGTTAACCATAAAACGCGGATAATCTTTCAGATGCGCGTGGGGGTGTGTCCTAATGGTTG
Organism: Limosilactobacillus frumenti DSM 13145; assembly: GCF_001436045.1. Taxonomy (GTDB): domain Bacteria; phylum Bacillota; class Bacilli; order Lactobacillales; family Lactobacillaceae; genus Limosilactobacillus; species Limosilactobacillus frumenti. The sequence goes on along the minus strand of NZ_AZER01000014.1, from coordinate 25,475 downwards.
AGAAAAGGATCCCAAAGATAAATGCGGAGGCTGAAAACTTTACAACTTCATAAATTCCACCGAGAAAAAACTGCTGGCCAACTGGCAAATGATCACTCATTAGAAAGCTAATTACGGATTGCATCATCACGGTTGTCACCGCAAAAAGCTTTTCAAAGTCACCAATGTCAGCGGAACTGGCACTTCCCAGGTTCTGCATATCATCACATTCTTTCAATAATTCGCGAAAAATCACGTCATTTATTATATAATTAATTCTGAAATTTGCGACTAGGAAAGCGGATAAGAAACGAAAGGACCGGGATTTTAATTTTGGGTCGTACCAATTTTCAAAAAGGTTGACTTTTGATTTAAATCCGTTATCATTAGTATTGTAAATTTGAGTAATTTACGTATTGTTATAAAAGCAAGAACGTATTTATTTATTCAGAAGGAGTGTTTATTAGAAATGGCAGTAGATTACGACTCCAAGCAATACTTGGAAAGTGTTGATGCTTACTGGCGTGCAGCCAACTACCTTTCAGTTGGTACATTATTCTTAATGCATAACCCACTGTTACGTCGTCCATTAAAGGCTTCAGACGTTAAGCCTAAGCCAATTGGTCACTGGGGTACTATTGTTCCTCAAAACTTTATTTATGCTCACTTGAACCGTGTTATCAAGAAGTACAACCTTGACATGTTCTATGTTGAAGGTTCCGGTCACGGTGGCCAAGTGATGGTTAACAACTCATACTTGGATGGTTCATACACTGAAATTTATCCAGAATTCACCCAAGATGAAAAGGGAATGGCTAAGTTATTCAAGCACTTCTCATTCCCTGGCGGTACTGCATCACACGCGGCACCAGAAACTCCAGGTTCTATCCACGAAGGTGGGGAACTTGGTTACTCACTCTCACACGGTGTTGGTGCAATCTTAGATAACCCAGATGTTATTGCTGCTGTTGAAATTGGTGATGGTGAAGCTGAAACTGGCCCACTTTGCGCTTCATGGTTCTCAGACAAGTTCATCAACCCAATCAAGGATGGTGCTGTATTACCAATCCTTCAAATCAACGGTTTCAAGATTTCTAACCCAACTATCCTTTCACGGATGAGCGACGAAGAACTTACTAAGTACTTCGAAGGAATGGGCTGGAAGCCATACTTCGTTTCTGCATACAAGGAACCAGGCCGTGAAGGTGAATTTGATGGTTACAAAGACCACATGCAAGTTCACGAAGAAATGGCTAAGACCATGGATGCTGTTATCGAAGACATCAAGGCTATTCAAAAGAATGCTCGTGAAAACAACGATGATTCTATGCCACAATGGCCAATGATTGTGCTTCGTGCACCTAAGGGCTGGACTGGTCCTAAGAAGGATCTCAATGGTAACCCTATTGAAAACTCCTTCCGTGCTCACCAAATTCCAATTCCTGTTGCTCAAGACGACATGGAACACAAGGACATGCTTATTAACTGGCTGAAGTCCTACAAGCCTGAAGAATTATTCGACGAAAATGGTCACCCAGTTGACTTAGTTGAAGAAAACACTCCAGAAGGTAACAGCCGGATGGCTATGAACCCTATCACTAACGGTGGTATCGATCCTAAGCCATTAGTATTGCCTGACTACCGTGACTTTGCTGTTGATGTTCAAAACCACGGTACTGTTGTAAAGCAAGACATGATCGAATGGGGTAAGTACCTGAACAAGGTTGCTGAATTGAACCCTAACACCTTCCGTGGCTTTGGTCCTGATGAATCTAAGTCTAACCGTCTGTACGCATTCTTGGACAACCAGAAGCGTCAATGGGAAGAAGGCATTCATGAACCAAACGATGAAAACCTTAACAAGGCTGGTCGGATGATTGATTCACAATTGTCAGAACACCAAGCTGAAGGATTCCTTGAAGGTTACACTCTGACTGGTCGTCATGGATTCTTCGCAACTTACGAAGCCTTTGGTCGTGTTGTTGACTCCATGCTTACTCAACACATGAAGTGGTTACGTAAGGCTAAGGAACAATACTGGCGTCATGATTACCCAGCATTGAACTTCGTTGATACTTCAACTGTCTTCCAACAAGACCACAACGGTTACACTCACCAAGATCCAGGTCTGTTGACTCACATGTTTGAAAAGGAACGTCCAGATCTTGTTAAGGAATACTTACCAGCAGATACCAACACTCTGATGGCTGTTTCTAACAAGGCCTTGAATGACCGTGAATGCATCAACATCTTCGTTACTTCCAAGCACCCACGTCTTCAATGGTTCTCAATTGATGAAGCTACTAACCTTGTTAACAATGGTTTGGGCTACGTTGACTGGGCATCTACTGACCAAGGTTCAGAACCAGATGTCGTCTTTGCTTCAGCTGGTACCGAACCTACTGAAGAAGCTCTTGCCGCAATCGACATTCTGCACGATAACTTCCCAGAATTGAAGATTCGTTACATCAACGTTGTGGACATCATGAAGTTGATGGGTACCGACAAGAACCCTGAAGGTCTGACTGATGAAGAATTTGACCAATACTTCACGAAGGACAAGCCTGTTATCTTTGCATGGCACGGATTCCGTGACATGATTCAAGCTCTGTTCTTCAACCGTCACAACCACAACCTCCACATTCACTCATACGAAGAAAATGGTGACATCACCACTCCATTCGATATGCGTGTATTGAACGAACTTGACCGCTTCCACCTTGCTAAGGATGCTATTCAAAACATCCCTGGCTTCGAACAAAAGGGTGCTGCCTTCGTTCAAAAGATGGACAACATGGTTGCAAAGCACAACCAATTCATTCGTGATGAAGGTAAGGACTTACCAGAAATCACTAACTGGACTTGGAAGGGCTTGAAGTAATCGCTGCTGATTACTCAGTAAACACAACCAAATAAACGAAAACACCTCAGCTGGATGCTGGGGTGTTTTTTAATGCTGTGGTAGCTAGTCACAAGTGGAAGCTCACTTTTAATGATTGATGCTGTATAATTAAAGCAGAATTAGTGGTGAAAGCAGGTGAGCTGATGCAACGGGAATACCTTTCGATCGATGTTGGGGGTACGGCGATTAAGTCCGCTCGCATTAATCATTCTGGTAATATTATTAGTAAATTCCGGGTCGCAACTCCCCGCACAAAAGAGGCATTTTTGACCACCTTGTTGAATATTTGGCACGAAAATTCGTCAGTCGTTGCCGTATGTGTTAGTGTGCCCGGAATTGTTAATTCGAAAACAGGTCAGGTCCAGTTTACTGGAGCCTTGGCTTATATGGGCGTATTCGATCTAGGCGACTACTTAAGTGCCAAAACGTCTTTACCGGTTTATGTCGGCAATGATGCCAATTGCGCTACCTTAGCAGAAATGTGGCTCGGTAATTTGAGTGAAGTTAATACGGGGGCGGTGGTTACTTTGGGCACTTCCGTTGGTGGCGGGATCGTTGTTAATGGTCGCTTGCTTCACGGGCCACACTTCCGGGCGGGTGAGCTCAGTGCCATTATTACTAACCGTGATGATCCAGTTGCCAAGCAACGGACTGTGGGCGCAACAACATCCGCTGTCCAGATGGTCCGTCAGGTGGCGACAGCTTGTCGTTTAACAGATCCAGATGATGGCCGGAAGGTATTTGAGTATATTAATGCCCGTGATGATCGGGCATGGGCAATCTTTACTGCATATTGTCGTCGGGTAGCCATCCTATTGATCAACCTGCAAGCTGTTTTGGATCTTGATGTCGTTTTAATTGGCGGTGGAATTAGTGCCCAGCCAATCCTAATAACGGAAATTCAGCGACAATTTAAACAAGTACAAGCAAGCGATCGACGATTAACTGATGACATTCGAATACCAGTTATTGAAGCTGCCAAATTTGGCAATGAAGCGAACTTGCTTGGAGCTTTGTATGGCTTTTTCCTTAAATTTGAAGAATAATTACTAAAACGGGTCTGTTGAAGGCCCGTTTTTTTAATATATCAACAATCTTTGAAGGACAGTTCATTCCAGGTAATTCCATGGTAAAATGAATAATTGTGATTAAGAGATTAATAATATTAAGGAGCACACTATGCAAAGCTTTCGACAGGCGAGTAAGACTTATTTAATCATTGGGTCGTTAATTTTTGGAATGATTTTTGGGGCAGGAAACCTCGTCTTTCCGGTTCACTTAGGACAATTAGCAGGTGGCCATTGGTTGCCTGCAGCGAGCGGCTTTATTTTATCAGGAGTATTCTTACCACTATTTGCTTTATTAGCCATTAGTATTACGCGATCGCGGGGACTATTCGAACTGGCCTTGCCGGTCGGTTCCTGGTTTGCTCTGATTTTCTTGTTGCTTGTCCAAATTGCGATTGGTCCATTAGGTGCGACACCGCGGACCGCCACCGTGCCGTATGCAATTGGGGTGGCACCATATTTATCGCCTCGCTTTCAGCCAATCGGCTTGGCAATCTATACAGGGTTCTTTTTTCTGATGGTATATTGGTTAGCGGTGAAACAAGGGAAGATCACGGAGATTATTGGTAAAGTTCTGAATCCGGTTTTCTTAGTGATGTTGTTTGTGATTTTTCTAATGGCCTTCATTTGGCCAATGGGGAAATTATCAACGCCACAGCCAACGAGTGCATACGTTAGCCATGCTTTTGCGAGCGGCTTCCTCCAGGGTTACAACACGATGGACGCCTTTGCAATGTTGATCTTTGGGGTCACGATCATTACGGCAGTTCGACAGATGGGCTTTCAAAAACCTCAAGAAGTCTCCCTAGCAACGACGAAGGGGGGCCTGATTGGGATTGCCGGTGTGGGGATCATTTATCTAGGCCTTATTTACTTGGGGACCACTAGTCGTCATCATTTTGCGATCGCTACTAATGGAGGGACCACCCTTAATCAGGTTGCCCATTACTATCTGGGTTACTTTGGAAATGCCTTGTTACTGACACTCGCAACAATTACTTGTATGACAACGGCGATGGGCTTATCGATTGCCTTTGCGCAGGATTTTCATGATCGTTTTCCGCAAGTTAGTTATAAAACCTTTTTACGGATTAACTGCCTGGTGTCTTTTTGTCTGGCAAACTTAGGCTTGGACCAGATTGTCATGTGGTCAAAGCCGGTTTTGATGCTTCTGTATCCATTGGCAATTGTCCTGATATTGGCCGCAATGCTATCGCCGGTATTTCACCACGCCACCATCATGTACCGGTTACCGTTGCTTCTGACATTGATTCCAGCCCTGTTTGATATGGTTAATGCCCAGCCACCAGTAATTCGTAACTGGACAGCGAACCAAGTGCTAATTCACTTTTCCCAACAATCATTGCCATTATTCAAGATGGGCTTTAGCTGGCTACCATTTGCCATTCTGGGCTTTGTACTGGGGATGATTATTTGGCAGGTACAGCGGCGTGCTCGCAGTTAATAAATTTTTTGGAGATAAATAAACGCTCAGCATTTAAAATGTGCTGAGCGTTTTGTATTTACATATTTACTGGGTACTGATATGGGAAACGGGCCTTAGCTGGTACCTGATCCCACTTGACGGGATAGCCAGCACCATGGGCACAGAAAACCGAATCAGGGGTGTTATCTAAGTCGGCTGTCGGATCATAGTGATGACTTGCAATCACCATATTCGCATTATGACATGGCTGATAACCATCGACAGTTAATTCTAATTGGCCCTGACCATGAGAATAGGCACGAACCTGTTGGGCATAATCCCGCATTTCGCTAACGGGAGCGGTCCCTGTTAGTACTCCAATGTCCTGTTGGGTACCTTGCTGAAGATTAAAAGTACCACTCATTTGCTGAATATCATTGATGGCGCGGCCAACTTGATCGGTCGGAACTGTCAACCGATATTGATACCACGGTTCAAGTAGTTGACATTGGCCACGTTGCTTGAGCATCATTAATCCCTGGCGCACTGCCCGGTAGGTGGCTTGGCGGAAGTCGCCACCTTCAGTATGGACAATTTTACCACGACCACCAATCAGGGTGATTTTAACGTCCGTCAATGGGGCGCCGATCAGGACACCACGATGTTCCTTACTGCCCAGACTAACCATAATCTGGTGTTGCCAATTTTTCCGCAAAACATCGACACTACAATCATTAGCAAAAGTGAGCCCAGTTCCCCGTTTGGCTGGTTCTAAAAGCAGGTGAGCTTCTGCATAATGACGGAGAGGCTCAAAGTGGCCCACACCTTCGACTTTCCCTGTGATGGTTTCCTTATAAAGGGTTTCACCAGCAGTAAAGTCAACAGTTAAGTGGTAACGCTCTTGAAGGGTTTGTTGGAGAATTTCTAATTGAACGCTCCCCATAATTTGTAAACGAATTTGAGCCAGGTGGCCGTCCCACGTAACGTGTAGTTGCGGATCTTCGTCTTCAAGTTCTCGAAGTGCCGTTAAGACCTTATGCGGATCATTTTCTTGACAATCGACCGCATATGATAAAACTGGCTGGAGAATGTTCTGAAAGGAATTTTGGATATCACCAAGGCCTTCTCCAGGTTTACTATCCGTTAAGCCAGTGACTGCCGCGACTTCACCAGCATGCAATACTTGCTTAATAGTGAATTTAGCACCGTTATAAACGCGAATTTGATCAATCTTCTGGCCTTGTTTAATGGTAGCCTTGGCAGGAAGTTCGCCACCAGTCACCCGCAGCCAGGTTAGCCGATTATCCTGGGTATCATGGGAAACTTTAAATATGCGAGCACCAAAACTTTCTGACCATTGCCGCTCCTGTGTCCATTTTTCGAGACCAGTCATTAATGCGTCAACCCCTGTTAACTTGAGGGCTGCTCCCTGATAAATAGGGAACAGTTTTTGTTGTTGAATCAATGTTCTAATTGCTGAATCACTGATTTTGCCATTAGTCAGATATTGGTTGAGGACATTCTCGTCGAGAGTGGCAATCGATTCTAGTTGCGCGGCAGTTGGTTGAGTATCTAATGGCAAGCAACCACCATCAAATTCGTTTTGCAATTGTTTTATGACGTGCTGTGGGTTTGCCCCGGTCAAATCGTTCTTATTAATGAAAATAAAGGTGGGGACATGGTGGGCCTTTAATAACCGCCAAAGCATTCGTGTATGTCCCTGAATGCCGTCAACGGCAGAAACTACCAGAATGGCATAATCAAGAACGGCCAAGACCTGTTCAGTCTGGTAAGCAAAGTCGACGTGACCGGGTGTATCCAAAAGCGTTAACTGTATTTGGCCATATTGAATGCTGGCTTGGTGCGAGTGAATTGTAATGCCCCGTTGCTTTTCCAGCTGGTCGGTATCCAAAAAGGCACTGCCTTGATCAACCCGGCCCAGTTGACGAAGCTGGCCGGATTGGTAAAGAAGTGCCTCGGACAGGGTAGTTTTCCCTGCATCAACATGCGCAACGATGCCTGTGACAATCTTTTTCAAAGTTAATTCTCCCGTTGTCTTTCGGTCCGGACTACTAGAACATCACATGGGGCATTCCGGTTGACATAATTAGTGACGGATCCCAGGACAAACCGTTCAACCCGGGAAAGCCCTGTTGTACCGATAACAATGAGGTCAGTATGGTGGTCCTTAGGAAAATCATGGGCAATAACCCGCTTCGGATTGCCAAAACGAATGTGGATGGATACGTCGTCGACCCCAGCATCTTCAGCCACTTTTTTAAGGTCGTCCAGACGTTCCTTAGTCGTGGCCACCATCCCATAGGTTTGATCATTTGTAACGGCACTTGTTGCACTATAACCATCAGAAAGTTGGCCCACTTGTTCAATTGTTAGTAGGTCTAAGTGCGAATGGTTATGTAAGGCTGACTTAATAGCTTCTTGTAATACAGGGTTGGTGGCCTTGGAACCATCAATTGCAGCTAAAACGTTATGATATTGCGTTTCACTCATGGAACAGACTCCCTTTCGTTTCTTTACCTCAATTATACTTTGTTCAAGGTTAAATTAGGGCACTTTATCGGGATTTTTCATTGAAACCGGTTGCAATAAAGACTACACTGCAATTGTAGATAAATTACATTTTGAAAGATTTAGTCTAATAGTAACAGACTTATTGGTTAGACGAGGATAAGGAGTGGGACAATGCGATACGTTTCAATGACTTCCCATAATATTGGGATGAACTTAGCAACGGAACAGTACTTGATGAATGATAAGGATTTTGGTAATGAACCGTTGGTACTGTTTTACTATGAAGAACCATGCATCATCGTTGGTCGTAACCAGAATACCTTAGAAGAAATTAATCATGACTATGTCAAGGAACACAATATTCGGGTCACCCGGCGTTTATCTGGTGGTGGTGCAGTTTACCAGGACATGGGTAACCTTTGCTTCAGTTTTGTGGTACCAAGTGATAGCGAGGAGTTTGGTGACTTTAAGTCATTTACTAAGCCAATCGTGGAAGTCTTGCACCAAATGGGGGCCACGACTGCAGAAGTCAGTGGTCGGAACGATATTCTCGTTGATGGTAAGAAGTTCTCTGGTAACGCCATGTACACCAAAAATGGCAAGACATTCTCTCATGGAACGCTGATGCTTGATGTTGACCTGAGTGTGGTTGCTAAGGCATTGCATGTCCCAGCAGATAAGATTGCTTCGAAGGGGATCAAGTCCGTTCGTTCGCGGGTGACTAATTTGCGGCCATTCCTTTCCCCAGAATATCAAGATATTGACGTGCCAACTTTCCGTGATGACCTAATTAAGGGGTTGTTCCACGTGGATAGTTTGGACGACATTAAGGATAAGCAATACGTCGTTACTCCTGAAGATCAAAAGGAAATCGATAAGATCTATGAACAGTACTACAACAACTGGGACTGGGTTTATGGTAAGTCACCGGAGTTTACAATCAAGCGGCGGAAGCACTTTGATATGGGGACCATTGATGCTCGAATGGACGTCAAGAACGGGGTTGTTAAGAACATCAAGTTCTATGGTGACTTCTTTGGACCGGAAGACGTTGCCGACCTTGCCAAAAAGTTAACTGGGGTAAAGTATGATCACGATGCTATTTTGGCAGTGCTTGAGAAGAGTGGTACCCAGCAGTACTTTAATGGGATTCCGACTACGCAGGTCGCTGATTTATTAGCATAATTGCGGATTACTTAGTTTTTGTGTATGATGAGGAACGAGACAGGGGATGTCGAAGTCCTCATTTTTTGATCCGGTAAGGAGAGAACAATTCATGAAATTAACGGTGGCAGATTACATTAGCCAAATAACTGGCAATCAAGTGCAGGTCACAACTACTGAATCGACGGCAGCCAAAGTACAACAACCGGCTGTGTTAAAGAAAGCAATTCAGACCATCATGGATGCCCTTGATACTGGTCATCTTGCCAAGTATGAAATTACGATCAAAATGCGGAAGGGTGATCCAGTTGCCTTTCACCTAGATACGAACCTCATCAATGTGCCAATGGCGGAAGCCGAGCGACTGGATAACAAATTACTAGATAAAGAGCCAGCATATCCCGTCAATTTATATATGGTAATGGAAAGCGATGATATTAATAAGTCGCACTTAAGAATTGACGAATTAGCCAATGAAACTGATTTGGATGGTGCGGTTGATCCGCTAGTTAAGAAGACCCAGGCGTGGGTCGCTGAACACCTCGCTGTTATTGCGGAAGCCCGGGCCTAATTTGCGTATTTAATCTGAAGATGTTACAGTAATAAGTGCGATGAGTCGAGAGGTCTGGTAGCAACCCAAATGGCTACCATAAGACATTTTGACAAGTGGGGTACGTTAACTCACCGGATTGTGAGGTACCTGGTTCTGTTGGCCATGTGGACAGTGCTGACAAACCTGAGATAATATCAACACACGTTAACAACAGACGCTAAGCTTTACTTGGCGTCTGTTTTTGTATACTTAGGAAGATAAATGAAGGAGGAATAGATGCTTGGGACGTAAGCCGTTAGCGAGCGTTCCCAAACAATATGCAGAGACTAAAGAAAGATTACAAGAAAGCACCCATTTCATCAATTCACTTACGACTATATTTGGCAATTATCTTGGGGCAGATTGCCTGCGGGTATGCGCTCGGAATTAGCGGGACAGCGTTAGCTGAAGCCCAGCATGTTATTCAGATCAATGGTGCCTGGCAAGGATTACTAGGTGCCGGAAGTCTGATTGGCTTAGCCGGATCCGCACTAATGGGTCGTCTGGCGGATCAAATAGGCCGGCGGGGAATGTTGATGATTAACATGTATCTGTTTGCTCTTCTTTCCCTGGCCCAGCTATGGACCACTAATTTATGGATCTTATTTATTATCCGGATTCTCTTGGGTCTGATGATTGCCATTGATTACACGGTTGGTAACTCGTTACTTGTTGAATGGTTGCCTGCTAAAGAAAGTGGCAAGTTCCAAAGTAGATTAATTATTTACTGGACAGTTGGATTTATCCTGTCCTACGTCTCCGGGATCACAATTCATGGCTTTGGCGACTTGACCTGGCAGGTTGTGTTAGCCTCTTCAGCTGTTCCGGGACTAATTGCGGCCGGGTACCGTTCCATTTTTAGGTTGCCGGCCTCGCCAACCTGGCTGGCAGTTCAGGGCAAAAACAAGACAGCTCAAAAGGTAATTCAGAAGCACTTGGGTAAACGCTGGGGGCTGTCGTTGAAGCTAATCAAAGCCAAACCAGCTGACAGCATTTCAGTAACAACCTTGTTAAGCCCCAAGTACCGTCGCCAAACACTGGTCGGTGGAGGCTTCTACGCTTTACAGGCTTTCGCTTTCTTTGGAATTAGTATTTTTTTGCCGGTCCTCTTGAAGGATATGCACATTGGTAATCAGCATATTTCTGGGCTAATTTACAATGCCTGCATGATGATTGGTGTACTGGTAGGAACGGTAATTTTTAAGAAAATCAGTCGGCGCGCATTTTTAATTGGCTCCTTCTTCTTATCAATGCTGGCACTATTAGCATTAGTCATTGGCAGCAGCCTTTCAAGCTACGTTCAAATTGCTATTTTTGCACTGTTTTCCATTATCCTTTCAGCAGGATTGACCCTTGATTATCCTTATCCGACTGAATTATTTGATGACCAGGTCCGGGCATCTGGTGTTGGAACATGTATTACCATCAGTCGTTTTGGAGCGGCAAGCGGGACTTTCTTGCTGCCTGTTCTTACTGGAATTGGTGGTGCTCGCTTGTCAATGTTAGTTTGCGTGGTCATCCTTGCATTAGGCGGTTTAATCTGCTTATTATGGGCACCAGAGACGTCCCCGCGCTTTAAGAAAAAGTAGTTACTATTGCTTAACTCATTTGTTATCGCTCGTGAAAAGGCTTACAATAATAATGAAAAGAAACCGTTAAGAGCATCCGCTTTAATCGCGAATTCTCCTGACAATGGTGTCATGTGAAAGGGTGATGAACAATGAGAGAGTGGTATTTCTTTGGTTACGTTGTATTGTTCGTATTCGCGATTTTCATTGTTTGCTCATTTATAAAGTAAGAAACAATAAGGGCATGGAACTGGTGATTCAGTTTCATGCCTTTTAGCTTATTTTACGATGTACTGCATTCCCTTGTACTGCTTGCTTAAGGTAATGATCAAAATTGTTCCCAGGATTCCATAGAGGGCGCCGACATAACCAAGATTTGTCATGGCAGTGAATTGAACGGTTTCGGAAGCAGTGAAGGATCCCAGCGAAATACCAATATTAGCAAAAATAGAGTTCAGAGATGATGCAAGATCTAGGGATTGCGGATATTCCTTTTCAGCAATGTCTAAAAACATTAACTGGGTGGATGAACCATAACTGGAGAAAGCCACGCATAACAAGGCCACGATCAGAATGGCAACCCACTTAAATTGCAGCAGCGGACCTAACAGGAGGTAAAGAACCGTCATCACCGCATAAACAGTTGGCAAACGGTGAACACCACCGCGGTCAGCGAGGAAGCCACCGAACTTGTTGCCGATGATGAAGAAGATCCCCATCCCGAATAGCAACCAATTAAGCCAAGTATTATCAAATCCCATTACATTAGTAATCAGTGGACGGATGTAAGTATAGATGGTGTAATCAGCGGCACAAATTGTGATGATAAAAATAACCCCTAATAGAACCCGTTTATCTGTCATGAGAGTAAACTGCTTACTAAGGGTACTCTTGTACTGCGGTGAGTCACGAGGCATTAACCATACTAGCGCGGCAAAAACGAAGATGGTTAGTCCAGAAATCATCCAGAAACTATCATGCCAAGAGAAAGTTGTCGAGATAACAGTCCCAATTGGGATCCCAATAACAGAGGCAATGGAGAATCCAGCAAAGACCCATGAAACCAAGCTGGCCCGTTTATTCCGTGGCGCAACATAGGATGCCATAACAAGTACCATTGAAATAATGGCCCCGGCAACGGCAGCAGTCAGCATCCGTGAAAGGAGCATCGAAGTATAATTTGTGGCCATTGCTGACCAAGTATTGCCGATAAAGAAGACCACCATTAGAACTAGCAAGACATGATGTCGTTTCCAGCGACTAGCTACTGAAGTAATGATGGGAGTGAAAATGGCATAGACCAAAGCAAACATGGTAACCAGTAACCCTAACCGTGATAGGGAATCATGGTACTCATGAGCAACATCGGGTAAAACACCGACGATCATGTATTCATTGCAACCCAGCATGAACGCGACAAAGACAAAGAGAATGGATTGTAGACGGTATTTCATTTAGTTTTTCCTCCTATCTGGGATACGCTAAGGCAGCTGTTCCCGAAAATAACAAACTCTTGTATTGTAACTAATTTGACGACAACTTTCTAGAGAAGTAACCATAAAAAAACTGGCGGTTAGCCAGCTTAGTGATTTTATTCTGCTAAATAAATTTGTTCATCAATGAGGTCAAAGGAATGTAACTGCCGATTAACCTTTTGTAGATCGTCCGGTTGTGACAATTGCGCGTTCTGCCAGAATTTCTTTGAATCGGTCGCCCCACCTTTTTCTCCAATGACTAATAACTTTAGTTGAGGGAAGTCATTACGGATGAGTTGCAGAACCTGCCAGTCTGTTTCCTGTTTGTCTGGTGCCCAAGACATAATGACATAATCCACTTGGTCACCATACTTCTTAATTGCTTCTAATGCATCTAATTGTTCAATCTTAGTAACGGGGTGTTTGCCAGTTTCATTTTCTTTTATCCAGGCTTGGCTGTCAGTTGTAAAGATCTTTTGGCTCCCGTTATTATTGCGAAGACCCTTTGAAATATAGCCATTACCAGCCATGATTTCTAACACTGGATGACCGTCAAGGTATTCCGATAAGGCCTTCGCAAATGGGGCATTGACGTATGACCACATGCCATAAGTATCTTCTAAGTAATCACGAAAGTTTCGCAGGACCTTGTCAAGCTTTGGTAGGGCAGCCGAGTACCGGTTCCATAGCTTATCACCGCGCGGATCACCCTGTCGATACTGCTTGTTAACATCCTGGAAAATCGTGTCTTGAATATCATCAGGTAACAATAAGGTTGGGAGTGGTTGCGGCAGTAAACCATTCTTTAACAAGCGGTCAGCTTCCAAGGCATTGTTGATCAAAAATTTAATTTCCGGAAAACGGTCAAAAAGGTCCCGATAAGTCAACAGCTGCTTGATATAAGGTGGCTCTGCTACTACCTTGTGAGCTTTCTTGACTCGTTTTTTTAACTTTTTCAATTGCTTTGGATTCATAGTAACCCCTTATTTTAACTTCAAATTCAATTGTTCCTGATTGCCATAGAACTGGTCAGTGTCAAGGCGATTATCGCGTCCCTTTAGGTAACCTTCAATCAGGTTGTAGATTTCATAACGGTCATTCTTGCTCAGGGCGGTGTGATTGAAAGTCAAATTCTTACCAGTGAAAAAGAGTTTAGCTAAATCAAAATCGTCACGGTCAGTTTTACCCGTCAAAAAATCAAGACTGACATCGAAGAATTCGGCTAACTTGCGTGCTTCAATATATGAAGGTGTCCGAATTCCCCGTTCCCAGTTCCCAATTTGCGAAGCGGTGTTCGGCTTTTCATCAGGGCCAAGGTTTTCATTTAAATGTTCAGCTAATTCCTTCAGCGTTATTTTTTGGCCTTTGCGTAAAGCCCGCAGTCTTTCTGGAAACATAACGTCACTCCCTTAATAATATCTATTTTAACATTCAAGTTTGTTCGGGGGAAAAAGAATGTGCATGAAAAGAAAAACTGTGCTAAACTCTGACCATTGATTATTAAATTATGACATGGGGTTAACTATTTTGGAAAAACAAACTACCAAACAACATCATTACTTGCGGAATACTATTCTGTGGTTAATTGGGATCGTAGTCATTGCTATTTTGGGTGCTTCGTGCTACTTTTTCCGGGTGGCAATGGTACCTACCCACAAGTCTTTCATTAATAACAATCACCGGATTACGCGAACAGATCCGCTCTATCACCAAAAGGAATGGTTTGCTCATGCTAATAAGCAGAAGTGGACCATGGAGTCAGCTAGTGGCCATTATCGGCTCGTCGCTGACTATATTCCTGCTGTCCAGCACACGACCAAGAACGTTGTGATTTTACACGGTTTTATGGGGCAAAAAAAGTGGATGGGTGAATATGCTGCAATGTTCCACCAAATGGGTTATAACGTGCTGCTGCCTGATGCCCGTGCTCATGGGCAAAGCCAAGGAAAGTACATTGGCGATGGCTGGCCAGAACGCTATGACGTGCGTAAGTGGACCAATAAATTAATTGCTAAAAACGGTACCAATAGTCAAATTGTTATTTTTGGTACCAGTATGGGTGGAGCCACGACGATGATGACCTCTGGAATTAAATTGCCGCATCAAGTAAAAGCATTCGTGGAAGATTGCGGGTATACTAGTCTTAATGATGAATTACAGTACGAAGCGCACCACATGTATCATTTACCGAGTGGCTTAAGTTGGGTATTAATCAAAACCATGAGTGGAATTAATCGTACCCAAAATGGCTTTTTCACTGGCGAAGCAAGCTCAATTGACAGCCTTCACCATAACCATCGCCCGATGTTATTCATTCATGGTAGCAATGATGATTTTGTACCAACGAAGATGGTGTATCGGAACTACCATGCTGATCGCGGTCCTAAACAATTATGGGTTGTCAAAGGAGCTAAGCATGCGGCATCGTATTCCCATGCTCCGCAACAATATCAACAGCATGTGGAACGGTTCTTGAACAAATACGTACACTAAGGAGAATGTTATGACAATTGCATTTACGATTCTAACAGTGCTCATCGGGGTTGAGCATATGGGCATTATGTGCTTAGAGATGTTTGCCAGCCCTGCTACTCAAGCGCGGGCGTTCGACCTGCCGGAGCATTTTACTAAGCAACGGGAAGCACGAATTGCATTTGCTAATCAGGGTATCTATAATGGTGTGCTTGGCCTTGCACTGGTGCTAAGCCAATGGTTATTTACAGGAATGATGCCAATTGCGGTTGCCCGAATGCTATTGCTCATGGTTGCTGTGGTTGGGTTGTATGGTGGTTTAACGGCCACTAAGAAGATCCTGTTACTTCAGTTTGCTCCAGCAGTAGTTGCCTTAATTTTGTCAATTTAATTGCGTCTTAAAATGGCCCCAACATGATTGTTGGGGCCATTTTTATTAGTCTAAAGATTGAACGTAAACGAGCTCATCGGTGGAGATTTGTTCATTTAGAGCGTTCGCTAATGATTGTGAAATCTTATTTGCTGCTAGTTTTTCCTGCACGTATGAATGCTCTAATTGGAATCCTTCAACAAAGATCGCCGCAATCTTATCTTGATCACTGAGTCGGTCCGGTGATAGGATTCGTGCTCGTTGGAGGTAGGAACGACGGACGAGGGCGACTTCGTGGATGTTATCTGCTGATTGAACGCGGTCTAAATAATCGTAGACGCGGTGATTAAGCATTTCGAAGGCCTGAAAGAAAGTAAGGTGCTTATCATTTTGTGTTCGATATTTCATCTGTTTACGTACATGATGGTACTTAGTGATCCGCCACTTAAGACGGTGAATTACGGCATTTAATGAGGCTAAGAAGCCATGCTGACTATGACGAATAAAGGAACGGTTGATAATGGTGGTATACCACGTAACTTGCTGAGGAGCCAATTGTTCATTCTCCGCCAACTGATTGATGGTTTGCAACTCAACTTGGTGCGCTTTTTGGATTAATTTATTAAATGTTGTTCGATTGATGTGATAAAACTGCGTCATCTGGCTGTTTAGCTGGTCCGTTACAAGTGAACAATTATAGTGGTCATCGGTATTATTCTGTAGTTCTTTGATCGCATACTGAACAGTTTTGGTGAGCCAGTCACGAAATTCTTCTTGACTGTAATCACTTGACTTGGCTGGTAGCACGAGGGGGTAGACAATTGCGCCGACAATAATACTAATTAAAATAACAAATGCGGAAATAGAGATAATTGCATTTCGGTAGATAAACTTACTGTTGTTAATCATGATCGGTAACGATAGGGCTAATGACAAGGTGATTGTCCCGTGGACACCACCAAGGGCTAGTAACCAGCTATCTTTGGAAGGATTCTCTGGAGTAGAGTTAAGGTTAACCAACTTAAACCGCGCCCAGGCAAACCGACAGATTAGCATAATTAGGTATAGCGCCGTTGCTAACAATAATAGGAACAGTAAATGAGTTGTCGGCGTACGACGGACAACTTGCGGCAATAACATACCGAGGAGAACGAAGACAATTCCATTAAGGGCGTCACTAATGATTGTCCAAATAGTGGTCGTCGCAATTTGAACCTTTGTTGATGTCAGGCGTAAACGATCATATAAAATCGAATGGACAACCCCCGCCGCGACAACCGCTAGAATTCCTGAAAAATGGCATTCTTCGGCACACCAGTAAATTACAATGGGCGTCATGATGTTGATAGGAATCACGATTGATGCGATATCAACGTGATTACGCATCAGCGCCGTTCGCAATGAAATCAGAAAGCTTCCGGCAATTAATCCAAAAATAATGCCACCAAAGAATACATATGAAAAGTACCAAATCCCGTGGCCAATTGAAAACTTACCAGATTCATACGCGGCCAGCGATAAATCCAATAGAACAATTCCAGAAGCATCGTTGAATAGTGATTCAACTTCTAAAGTCGTATTGACATTTTCTGGCATCGTAACATTGGAAGTAAGCGACTTAACGGCCACGGCATCGGTTGGTGTAATGATTGCGGCCAGCAGGAAAGCCAGTGGGAGACTAAAGGTTTTGGTCATCGTACCATGCAGAGCAAAACCCATAATCAGCACAGTGAAGAGGGCAAAAAGGACACTCAACGAAAAAATATTTTTGATGTTTTGGGACAAGACCCGTGATGATTGATTTTGACCATCATTAAACATCAGTGGTGCAATCACCACCATCATAAATAATTCGGGATGGAGACTGATATCAGTGGCACTGGTTGGTAACATGGCGATAATAATCCCAGCCAGAATTTGGTAAATTGACAGGGGAACCTTTGGTAGTATTAAATGCACAACATTGGCGATTACTACGGCTCCTAGCAAAAGAATAATGGTGAAAATTGAATCCATAATGAAACCTCAATACAAATAAAGCGAGATACCAGCATTTGCTTGATCTCGCTACTACATCGTTATGTTTTATTCACGACCAATTAACATTTTAATGGCCATTGCAATATTGTAGATGTACAGCAACAACGCTAACAATAAGGCAAAAGTTAATAAGACACCGCCTAACGCACCAAGATGCGAAAAGGCTGAGTTCCATGCAGACAGCGACAAGACCAGGATCGCAAAAATAATATACAATAGTGGGAAGATCTGTGACCAGAAAGCCCATTTAGCATGGTGCCTGATACTGGGTTGATCAGGCCCCGCAACGATCCAGACGATTAATGGAAAGATAACGGGTAAAAAGAGAATACTAATGTAAGATAATGTGTTGACAATCCGTGTCGTTAAAGAATTATCGTTCATATTGACCTCCAGTTTTTCTTCTATTATGCCCAAAAAGCTACGGGAAGGCAATCAGTAATCCTTGCAAAATAACCAGTGAAACGAACAGAATGAGCCAGTCGCGTTTGCGGATAATAATTGTTTCTGCAGCGGTCCGTGCTTTGCCTTCGCGGAAGCCATGCATTTCCATCGCTTGAGCAAGCTGGTCTGACCAACGAAGGGCTGCCAGAATGGCTTTAAAGTATAACGTTGGTGACCACCAATGGAGGGTAACACCACGCATTTGACCAGCAACCTGAATGCGGGAAACAGACCGACGGATGGTGGGAAAAATATTCAGAGCAGCTAACGTCCCATAAGCAAATTTACTAGAAAGATGGGCATTTTGTTCCAAGGAACGGACTAGTTCCAAGTTGGTTGTAGTGAAAATAAGGGTACTGCCGGCCAATACATAAACGTAGAAACGGGATAGCATGACCCAGGCAAGGAACCAGTTATGCCCTGAATATGCCCCGAGGGTGATCATTACAGCGACCCCTGGGATCAATGGTAAACATAATGCCCACAGTAATTGCCGCCATTTTAATCGTTGACTGACTAAGAGACCAAGCAAGATTACCGCCAGGATAACGTTAGCGGTAAGACGGTCGGTAAAACTAACTTCAATTGAAATGAGTAAGAGCAGAAGCAATTTTAAACTTGGGTTCATAGCTAGTCCTCCTGGTAGATGAGGTGGTGATCCGTCATCTTAAGATGGTGCTGTACAATCTCTTGGAATTGTTCAGGCTGGTGGCTGACAATTAGTAAAGTTTGTGGTGACTGCTTTTGGCTGACT
The DNA here is from genome assembly GCF_001436045.1 of Limosilactobacillus frumenti DSM 13145. GTDB lineage: Bacteria > Bacillota > Bacilli > Lactobacillales > Lactobacillaceae > Limosilactobacillus > Limosilactobacillus frumenti. Next base: position 6,690 of record NZ_AZER01000014.1, on the reverse strand, counting down.
TTAATCAACTTCAGTAGTTTGCGCTGGATCTGGTGGTCCAATCCGTTAAATGGTTCGTCCATTAGTAGAACGGCTTGCCCCATAATTAACATTACGAGGATTTGTAAAAGCTTTTTTTGCCCGCCAGATAATGAATATACCACCCGGTCAGCTAAATTACGCAGTCTAAAGTCGTCAATTACCTCATTAATCCGCTGATTCGTGAAAAAAGTGCTATGCCCATGCTTTTGGCTTAACATGATTTCTTCCTTAACGGTGATATTGATGAATTGGTCGTCAGTATGTTGAAAAAGTAAACCAACCTGACGGAAATATTTCCCGGGTGATAATTTTTTAATATTCTTTTGTAAGTAACTAATACGACCCGTATATGGTAATTGCTTACTGAGCGCATTCAGAAAAGTTGATTTACCGCACCCCGACGGCCCAGTAATTAGAGTCACCTCATTACGAGGAATGAATAATTGACTTTGGTCGAGAATGAGGTGTTGTCCCCGGTGTAACTGCGTGTTAGATAACTGAAAAGCCGGGTTATGACCTGATGGGATCGTAACCTCTAGGTGAATACTTGCTTGATCATCAGCTTGCTTTAACTTTGCTTGACTTTGTAATGGTGTTAACATCTTGACTCGTTGAGAACTGAATTCAACGATTTGTTGGATATATTTTTGATAACCATGCAAGTCATGGTCACTAATCACTACGGTTAAGTGCCGCCTAGATTGTTCCGCTTTTAAAGTCGCTAATAGAAAGTTTCGACTGGTTTCATCAATATTGGTGAACGGTTCGTCAAGGAGAATGATTTTCGCATTCATCGCTAATGTGGTAGCGAGGGCAACTGCCTGAAGCTGGCCACCAGATAAGGTCGTCAATGGCTGATCAGCTATTGACGACAAATGTACCTTACTTAAGATATGGTCAACCTGCGAGGCAATTTGTTCATGGGGCGTCTGAAGATTTTCTAAAGTAAATTCTAGTTCATGCCGGGCTGTGTCCATCGTAAACTGCATTGCGGGGTCCTGAAACAGCATTGCAATGCGGGGATGACCGTCAATGGTTAGTTTCCCATGAGTGACATGCCCACCATATTTGGGAAGCAAACCGGCAATTAGCTTGAGCAAGGTGGTTTTACCACAGCCAGTTGGCCCAGATAAAAGTGTAAAAGAATTATCGGGAATGTTCAGATTGAGTTGGTGCAGAATAGCTGGCTGATTGGGATATGCAAAAGATAGTTGGTGGATTTGAATAGTCATTTGCTAATCCTCTGAATAACATGAGCACGATTCAACAAATTGATGATAAGTTTTACTAGTACACCGGTAAATAGGAACATGCTGAACCAGCGCACAATCAACATGGTGGTAAGCATGCTGGGTGTGAAGTGACTGTAACCGTTGCGGAACCAATCCCAGGTAAAGGTAGTTGCAGTCATCATCGTACTAGTGAGAACAAGGGTCAACCAGTTATACAGCTTATAAAATGTAATGGTAAATCCTAATTCTGAGCCAATTCCCTGGACAAGTCCTGAAAGAATGTTAGATGCACCCCATTGGTCACCAAGAAGGGTTTCTACCGTGGCACTCAAAAATTCACTGAGGAATGGTGCCCCTGGTAAACGTAAAATGAAACCAGCAAGGGGACCCGCCATGCACCAAATGCCGATTGTAATGTCGTTGGCCATCGGGCCGTAACCGAATGGTGTTAGAAGGACGGTTAGTCCGTTATAGATAAAACCGGTGGCCAGGTAAATGACTCCAAATATAATCCCAATGATGGCCAGAAAAATAATATCTTTTAGATGGAAATTACGAAACATAATGAAAATCCCTTTCTGGGCACAAAAAAGCCCCAGCGTCAAAGACAACTGGGGAAAAGACTGAACTGATTACCGATTCCTTCGCTAGCATTATCTAGACAGGTTCAATGGGTATGATCTCAGCCGGTTGGCACCCCAGTAATTATTTAGCTATATCATACATCAATTGGCATAAAGAGACAAATTACTTAAGATTGTTGATTAAGCATTACCTTGAGGTGACTCATAAATGAATTCACGAAGCGTGCTTTATCAACTTGAACTGCGACATTAACAAGGCGACGGTGGTCATTTAACCGCGCTTTGTCACCGATTGTCCGGCCATAATTAGGACCAGCAGTGGTAACTTTCATTGGTAGTTGAATCATCGAAACAAATGAAGGGTCAATGGCTACCCCTACTGCCAGAGGATCATGAATAGCACAACCGTGATGGTCAATTCCTAGGTGATCATAAGCGTCAATATAAAAGTCAGTCAAATCTGCATATGTCTTTCCGGCAACCGTTCCTAATTGCCGCCATTGGGCAGTTTCAGCTTTTGTCAAAAGTGTGCGGAGGGTGACATCGAGGCCCACCATGGTAAGTGGCAATCCACTGGTAAAGACAATGTTTGCAGCTTCCGCATCCTGGTTGATGTTAGCTTCTGCTACTTCACTAACGTTGCCTTCAACGGTTAAAGCGCCACCCATGAAAGTGACGTTACCAATCAAGTCGATAATTGAGCGATCCTTTTGAATAGCTTCCGCTAGGTTGGTCATTGGACCAGTGGGCACGATTGTTAATCGTCGTTGGTATTGGTGGGCAGCTGCAATGAGGAAATCAATGCCGTCCTGTTCACGGGGACCTTTCTCTGGCTCTGGTAGGGAAATATTCCCAATTCCATTTTCACCATGGATTTGCTTGCTGACTTCCATTACTTTGAATGATTGACTACTCATGGAGTGATGAGTGCCCAAGAAAACGGGGACTTCTGGGTGACCTAGTAAATCCAATAACTGACAAGTATTCTTGGCTGTTTGCTGCACGAGGTTATTACCATACGACGCCACAACCCCAATGAGGTCGACTGCCGGATCAGCGAGGGCATAGGCCAGAGCTAAGGCATCATCAACACCAGTGTCTAAGTCGAGAATCATTTTTTGCTTTACCATAAGGTTCACTTCCTTTGGTAAAATCATACAATGCTTTCTAAGCGTGCGACAAGTTAAACCATGCTACAATTAAATGTGATGCGTGAGGAGGACATTATGACAGAGAAATATGATGTAACAATTATTGGTGGTGGCCCTGCCGGAATGTTTGCGGCCTTTTATTGTGGTCTTCATGAACTAAACGCTCAGTTAATTGAAAGCCTTCCCCAGTTGGGTGGTCAAGTGGGCGCACTTTATCCTGAGAAGAAGATCTGGGATGTTGCCGGCATGCCCGGAGTTACCGGCCGTCAATTAGTTGATTCATTAAAGAAACAAATGCAGGTTGCTCCCGTTAAAGTGTTTACTGATGAAACCGTCAAGGATGTTGTCAAAGAAGACGATGGTTCTTTCGTTATTAAGAGTGATCAACGGACATCCCGATCACGGGCGGTTGTGATTGCGTTGGGTAATGGTGCATTTCAACCACGGAAGCTGGCTCTGCCCGATGCTGATCAATTAGAAGGACACCAGCTTCACTACTTTGTTACTCACAAGGATGCCTTTGCAGGTCAACGGGTGGCAGTACTTGGTGGTGGCGATTCCGCTATTGATATTGCCTTGATGCTGGAACCAGTTGCCAAGCAGGTTTCAATTGTTCACCGTCGTGATCAGTTCCGGGGGCTTGAACATACCGTGACGAAATTGAAAGAATCGTCCGTCAAATTAATGACACCATATCTGCCAAGAAAATTAACGGTTCAAGATGATGAATCCGTCACGTTAGACCTAAAGAAAATGCATACTGACGAGATCGACCAACTGAATGTCGACCAAGTTATTGTGAATTACGGTTTCACGTCAAATAACGCGGCCCTCAATCAGTGGTCCCTTGACTTAGACAGTCAGCGCAACATGATCAAGGTTGATTCGACTATGGAAACCAACATTGATGGGGTGTACGCGATTGGCGATGGTGTTATTTACCCAGGAAAGGTAGCGTTGATTGCTACTGCTTTTGGCGAGGCACCAACTGCCATTACGTCCCTGGCAAAACAGTTATATCCGCATAAACGGATGGCAATGCATAGTTCTTCCATGAAAATCAATCGGTAGAACATGGTGATAGAGCAAACGAAAGGCCTTCAGTGTTCATGTGAACGCTGAAGGCCTTTTAACAGTGGGTAACTAATATCTTGATTGGTGACGATAACGATCGATGCCATCTAATAACATTTTGAAGATCAGGCACACGTTCATTAAGAGCCATCCCTTTACAAACAAAGCCAAATGAATTGGTTGCCAATGAAAGTGGAATAACTGGTACAGCACTACTAAAGCAATCAACAATAAATTAGCACGCAAGAGATCCTTAGACCAATGGTGAGTGATTGTATAGTGCCACCCGCGAATAATGGCGTTCATTAATGCTGACATTTTACTTACCCCTTATGAAATTAAATTGGCACAAATTACAATGACAATGAAAAAAGCAATTGCCGTTAAGTAGGATATTTTGAGATTTTCGCGCAATTGAGATCACTTCCATAGTAGTACACCGATACTGACATCTTTATAGTATAATATAAGCGTTTTGAACTGGTATTGAAAGTAGAGGGAACATAACAGTGCGTGGACGAACAAAGAACCTAATATACATCATTTTTTGCTTAGTTATGATTGTGCTAATGATCGTTCCGGCTGTCCACCATCACCGTGAACAACGATTAGCAGCGGATAAGGTGACGAGCAGCAAGATAACACCAAAAAAGAGTCATCATAAGGAAGCAGTAAGTAATCATATGCGGACGCCGATCGATTGGCGTAAGTCATCTGAGACGGTTCCTTACCCCGACTTATCTAAAGTGAAACGCCTGTGGGTAAAGGTTGTTATTCCCAAGAATCGGGTCTATTTATATGACGGTAACAAAGTGATTTACACGATGTACTGCAGCGCAGGGGTCTATAAGACTGACCCCAAGACTGGAAAGAAGAAGAGTGCAACGCCAACCGGGACTTTCCACGTCCAGGAAGAACGTGGAGACCACTTTTTTAATTCTCAAGTCAAAGTGGGGGCTAATTACTACGTTTCCTGGCATGATCATGGCCAGTACCTTTTCCATTCTGTACCAACAGACGCTAACGGCCACTATATTAAGGAAGAAGCCGCTAAGCTAGGCAAATTCACCGGTTCACATGGCTGTGTCCGATTGTCAGTGGCTGATGCCAAGTGGATGGAGCATAATTTGCCAACGGGAACAAAGGTTGTCATTCAGGATTAATTAGGCCTATATCAATACTGTCTGAAGTGGAAAGCTTGTCGGGCATTAATATAACTTCTAACTTCAGTAAAAAGGAGATTAAATCGAATAACACTATGAAACGTTTGATTTGGGGATTGTCAGTAATATTAATTGCAATATTGTCTTTTGTGATAGGATCACCGGTCAATGCTGCAGCTAATGATCATGTTGTTGATGCAAAGGCTGCGCTGATTGCTGATGCGGCGACTGGTCAAGTTATTTACCAACAAAATTCAAATCAAAAACTACCAGTGGCGTCAATTAGTAAATTGCTGACAGCATGTGTGATTGAAGATGAAATTCAGCACCATCAATTGCATTGGAATGACAAGATTACCTTTAATAAGCAGTTGGCTGATATTTCAAATGATAAGAATTATTCAGCTCTGGGGTTGCAAAAGGGTGAATCTTATACTGTTAAGGACTTATATAATGCCATGCTAATTAAATCAGCGGATGGCGCTGCGCTAGCATTAGCAACAGCACATGGACAAACGATGGCCCAATTTAACCAAAAGATGCGGACTAAAGCAAAGCAGATTGGCCTCAAAGATTATCAAATTGTGAATCCTGTGGGTTTGAATAATGAAGATACTAAAGCTTTTCAGCTTAAACAGTATAGTAATAAAGCACAGAATTCAATGACGGCCTGCGACGTTGCTTTATTGGCCCAGTATTTACTAAAACATTATCCTAATGTTGTTCAAACCACTGGCCAAGTTCAATCTCAAATTAGAGTTAAAGGGCAAGTTAAAACATACCGGAATATGAATAAAATGCTTGTTGGTCAGCCAATGGCGATGAAAGATATTCCAATAGATGGCCTAAAAACAGGAACATCTGATGAAGCAGGTGCTTGTTTCGTTAGCTCTGGGCAGTATCAAGGTCACCAGATCATTACAGTAGTATTAAATGCTCATGGCAAGGGGGATGCTCGTTTTACAGCTACCCAGCAACTTTACCGTTATTTGCAAAGTAACTACCATTTGCAATCCTTGAAGTTAAAGCAATCTGACCAACGAGTACGGGTAAGTAACGGTCGGCAGAGATTTGCCAAAGTTACCCCAGTAGCGATTCAAGTATGGGCAAATAAGCCGCTTAGCCACTATACGGTAACGACTCATTACCAAAAGCCTTTGGTCAAAGGTAAGGGTGTTAAGGCACCTCTGCGTAAGAACCAGCAAATTGGTTTGATTAAAGTTAAAGCACTTCAATTAACGACCTTAAATAACCAACCTTGGTCCACACCGTTATATGCTAAGCAAGCAGACCCGGTTGGTAACTTCTGGCAACGATTAATCAATTAGAAATAAGTAAGGGAGTGAGACAGAACTAGCTTGCTAGTTCGTTTTCGAACCCCCGCAAGCACAAAGAGGACTCTAGTGTTCTGAAGTGAACCCTGTAAGTTGGACACTTTCATTTACGCCACTTTTGCTAAGGCAAG
>NZ_AZER01000013.1:146730-204018 GCF_001436045.1 Limosilactobacillus frumenti DSM 13145 | reverse complement strand
ACGCGGTTTGTCGGCTATTTTTCTGTGCGTTCAAGGACAGTAACACTCTCAACATGTGTTGTCTGTGGGAACTGGTCCACCGGTTGGATCGGTTTCGTAACGTGGTAACCATGATCCGCAAAGCGCTGAATATCTCGAACTAAAGTGGCTGGATTACACGACACATAAATAACCTTCTTCGGTGCCATCTTGCCAGTTGCTTCAATCAAGCTTTCTGCCAGGCCCTTCCGTGGCGGATCCACGATAACGACATCCGGCTTTAGTCCTGCTTCTTGCCACTTAGCAAATTGCTCTTCTGCCTTGCCAACAACAAACTTGGCATTCTTAATCCCGTTCCGCTTGGCATTGTGCTTAGCATCATCAATTGCCGCCGGAACAATTTCTACCCCATACACTTGCTTGGCGTTCTTGGCCACTGCCAGAGAAATCGTTCCGATCCCACAGTAAGCATCAATCACGGTTTGTGATCCATCCAAGCCAGCATTGTCGATGGCAGTTTGGTACAGTCGTTCTGTTTGTTGCGGGTTAACCTGGTAGAACGACAGCGGCGAAATGGCAAAATCAATGCCCAGCAACTGATCATGAATTTCAGGAGCACCCCACAAAGTTTTATTCTTATCACCAAGCAAACGGTTCGTCTTCTTGTCGTTCAGGTTCTGCACAATTGACTTGACCTCTGGCACACCAGCAACGATCCCATCAACAATCTGGTCAGCCATTGGCAACCGTTTAGTATTCGTGACCAGGACTACCATCACTTCATGACTGTAGTATCCCCGTCGTACCATTACCGTCCGAATTACACCCTTGCCAGTTCGTTCATCATATGGTTGAATGTGGTACTTTCGCAGCAAGTCACGAACAACAACGACGGCTTCGTCAATCTTCGGATCTTGAATATAGAAGTCCTCAATTGGGACCAGCGTGTGGCTTCCCCGCTTGTAAAAGCCGGTTTGTAATTGTCCATGAATTAACTTTACTGGTACTTGAGCCTTATTGCGATAGTGATATGGCTTGTCCATCCCCATCGTCGGTGCTACCTCAATGTCAGCTAAGTGCGCTTTCTCCAGCAACTCCTTGATCTGGTGCTGCTTAAACTTCAATTGCGCTGCATACTTAAGATGCCCTAGCGGTGCAATCCCGGTTTGAATATATTTTTTATCCTTAACGTTAACACGGTCAGGACTCTTGCTTTGCCATTCCATGACGCGGCCCCAGGCAAAATGGCTAGCAACTTTAGTAATCCGCACCGTAATTTTTTCGCCTGGTAAAGCGTTGGGTACAAATACTGGAAAGTCATCAATTTTGACAACCCCGTTACCTTCGTATGTCAAATCAACCACTTTAGCTGGGTATTCTTCATTTTTATGTACTGGAATGTGTAATTTCAACCTTATTCCTCCATTAATCTCGTAATAAACTTCTCCTATTATAAACAAAAGCGTGAGTTAAGGCGAGCCAGAAATTTATAAATAATAAATAGCCGTCAACTATGGTGATACCTCATATCTCATGCATAGTCATCCTACTATTGTCATTCTTCCTTGACTAATACATGCATATGCATCTATAATCTTATTCGAAGTTAAATGCATATGCATGTATCTTAAGGAGGAATGATTTATTATATCTATTACAAAGCGGCAACGAACTTTAATTGCCATTATCCTATTGCTTGCTTCATTTATTAGTCTGATGAGCCAGACGATGGTGGTAACTGCCATTCCAGTTATTCAAAATGAATTGCAGCAACCATTAAACCTTGTTCAATGGCTGACAACTGGTTATACCTTGGTGCTTGGAATCACCACTCCTCTCTCAGCTAATCTTTACGAACGTTATAACAATCGGCAACTGTTCTCTGGAGTCCTAGCAATCTTTATTGTGGGTACACTATTGGGATGTGTCGCTCCGAACTTCCTATGTTTATTAATTGCCCGCTTAATTCAAGCGGCAGCTGGTGGCGTATTGATTTCTTTCCAAATGACAGTACTGGTCTCTATTTATCCACCAGAAAAAAGAGGAACAATTATGGGATTGTCATCCCTCGTCATCGCTTTTGGCCCAGCTATTGGTCCAACCCTCGCTGGGGTCACGATGAAGTTTTGGGGGTGGCGCTCAATTTTTTGGGTTGTTTTACCTTTCATGATAATAATTTGGTTAACCAGTTTTGTAGTAATGCCCGTGTTTACTCATGCCCATCCCATTAAACTCGATAAATTATCTATCTTGGAATTAGTCATTGGACCAGGACTATTTTTAGCTAGCTTTTCCTTTTTTGATCACCAATTGGTATTAGGTTGCTTGATGCTGGTAATTGGAGTTATAGTATCAATAGTTTTCTATAAGCACCAAGCAAATTTAGATACTCCTCTTTTGGACTTCACTGTCTTTAGATATCGTCCTTTCCGCTTAATGCTCATTGCAGGAACTTTTCTATTCATGACTCTTCTCAGTGCTGAACAGATGATTTCTGTCTTTGCCCAAAATAGTCTGCATGTTTCAAGTATGACAGCGGGGCTAATCCTATTTCCCGGGGCATTTTTAGATGCTATTACTGGCCTGATTGTCGGCCGCTTGTACGATCGCATTGGTGTCAACTTAGTAGCAATTCCAGGGCTTATTTTATGTATTCTGACCACTATTCCAACCTTATTTATTACCGATCATATTTCGCTGGTCAGTCTGACATTGCTGTATATTGGTCGAATGGTGGGAATTGGGATGGCATTTGTCCCAACAATGTCTGAATCTTACCTGCACATGCGCAAGGAAGATATTGGTCAAGCAACCGCATTGAGTAATGCGTTGCGTCAAATGGCCGGAGCACTAGCGGTAACAATGGTAGTCGTGATTAGCGATGTACCTAGCAATCCAATTTTGGGGATGCGCTGGTCAATGGGCATCACTTTACTTTTTGCTATCCTGTCATTAGCCGGCTGCTTAATCTATTCCAGTCAGAAAGGATTGAAACAACAGTAATGCAAGAAGATTTTGTCGGTCAAGTCGCGATTTTGAACGCATTAATCCGCCGTCGATTAGACCATTTATTACACTCTCTGGGCTTGTCAGAAATTAATTATTTCTATTTAATGATCATTGATAAAACCCCCGGTATCAGTCAAGCCGGTTTAGCAGAACGGATTATCCGTGATCAATCCAGTATTACTCGCCAGGTCGATCGCTTAACAAAACAAGGTTGGCTTGAAAAGCGGCGGTCCGCTTCAGATGGTCGTCAAACTTTACTATTTCTCACTAGTCAAGGTAAAAAGGTAATTCCACAAATTCATGCGATCACTGAGCAGGTCAATGAAGAAGCATTGTCGTCATTTGCACCTGAGCAACGTGAGAAATTTCAACAATGGCTATATAATACCCGACAAAAATTTATCAACTAAACAGACAAAGAAGCAATCAGTACCACATTGGTGCCGATTGCTTCTTTGTTTAGTCTTTATTAATAAAGAAAAGAGACCCAATGATTGGCCTCTTTCAATCTTAATTCTGTTTTTGATCCTTAATCTCATCGACACCCTTAACGAAGTCCTTCTCGACACGCTTAAAGTCTTCAGACTCAGTAATTGCATCATCAGGGATTTCATCCAGGTTGGCAACGACTTCGAGATGTTGCTTCAAATTATGGAACTGCATTGGTGCATCGCCACCATATTCACCATCAAGGTTAATCATCAGGCGATCTGCTTTATCCAATGGCTGTAAGTCAACATTCGCTGCTTTTGCATAAATGATCCGAGGGTCTTCCAAGTGATTTCCTTGAAGGGCCTTGGCCATTAAGCTCATCATATCAACCAAACTGCTCTTCTTGACAATGATCATCGTGAATTTACCGTCATCCAAAGCAGCATCTGGCACAATTTGCTCAAAGCCACCAACAGAATTGGTCAAGGCTAACAGGATCATCGAAACTTGACCTTTGTATTCATGATCATCATACTTAATTTTCATTTCAACCGGCTTGATTCGAGGAAGCAGTTCGGCCCCCTTTGCGAGGTACGCTGCATAGCCGAATAAGGACTTCATCTGTGAAGGAACGTCGTAAGTCAGTTCCGTTAACGTCCCACCAGCCGCAATGTTCATAAAGTATTTGTCACCAGCTTGGCCAATATCAATCTTGAACTTCTTGTTCTTACGCAAGATCAACTTAGCTGCAGCAATCGGATCATCACGCGGAATCCGCAATGCACGAGCATAGTCATTCGTCGTCCCTGCCGGAATGATTGCTAACGTGGGCCGGTGTTCTAATCCGGCAATCCCGTTAACAACTTCATTGAGCGTTCCATCACCACCAGCAGCAACGATCAGATCAAAGCCCTCTTCAGCAGCCCGTTTTGCTTCATTGCGTGCAGAATTAGGCGCAGGAGTTGTCGCAAAGGCACTGGTTTCATACCCCGCCTTTTCATAGATTGACAGGATATCAACAAGGTACGTGCGTAACGCTTCCCGACCCGAAGTTGGATTATAAATAATTCGAGCACGTTTGCGCATGACTATCCCTCCTGTTTATTGAGCGTCTAATGACTTCTTTAGTAATTTAGTAACCACTTGTGGGTTAGCCTTACCACGGGTTTGCTTCATAATTTGACCCATTAAGTAACCAACAGCCCGGTCCTTACCGTTCTTGTAGTCTTCGATGGATTGAGCGTTGTTAGCTAAAACATCGTCAACGATTGGTTGCAATTGAGCAGGGTCAGATAATTGAACTAAACCATGTTCCTTAGCGTAGGCGTTTGGTTCTTCACCATTCAAAATTCCCTTGAAGACCTTCTTAGCCATCTTGGAGGAAATTGTCCCGTCATCAATCAACTTAACCATGCCAGCCAAGTTAGCTGGGGTCAACTTAGTATCAGGCAGGTCAACGTGGTTATCATTCAAGTATGAGTTCACATCGTTCATCAGGTAGTTAGCAACCCGCTTTGGATCGCCACCATCCTTAACTGCTGCTTCAAAGAAATCAGACATTTCCTTGGTCTGGGTCAGAACCATGGCATCGTAATCAGTTAAGCCTAGATCCTTAACGTAATGTTGACGACGTTCACCAGGCATTTCTGGCATTTCAGACTTAATTTCGTTAATCCAGTCATCGCTAACGTTCAAATCAGGAATATCTGGTTCTGGGAAGTAACGATAATCATCGGAACCTTCCTTGGTCCGCATGGCAACAGTAGTTCCAGTTGGTTCATCGTAACGACGGGTTTCTTGGGCAATCGTGCCACCAGACAAAAGAACGTTTTGGTGACGCTTTTCTTCGAATGCTAATGCTTTACGGACGTAGTTGAAGGAGTTAATGTTCTTCATTTCCGTCTTAGTACCAAACTTATCGGAACCGATTGGCCGGATCGAAATGTTAGTATCAACCCGCATCGAACCTTCTTCCATCTTAACGTCAGAAATCCCGGTAAATTGGATCCGTTGACGAAGAGCTTCCAAGTATGCAACAGCTTCATCTGGAGAAGCAATATCAGGCTTAGAAACAATTTCAATCAAGGGAGTTCCCTGACGGTTCAAGTCAACGTAAGAATACTTACTGGTGTGCGTGTTTTTACCGGCATCTTCTTCGATATGCATTTCTTCGATCCCGATCTTTTTCTTCTTACCGTTGACTTCAATTTCAATCCAACCATCGTGAGCAATTGGTGTTTCAGATTGGGTAATCTGGTAAGCCTTTGGGTTATCTGGGTAGAAGTAGTTCTTCCGGTCAAAGTGCATGTGGTGGGCAATTTGAGCATGCAGAGCTAATCCTGCCATGATACCATCACGAACAACACCCTTGTTTAAGGTTGGCAGGACACCAGGATATCCCCAATCGATGACGTTAGTATTAGTGTTAGGCTTGTCACCATATTCAACTGGTGATGGACTATAAATCTTGGACTTGGTCTTTAATTCAACGTGAACTTCTAGACCGATAGTTGTTTGAAAGTTCATCTTAGTTTTGACCTCCTAACTTAGGTGCTTTCTTGTGAACATCAGTGGTTTGTTCAAAGACGTAACCAGTGTTGTAAACTGTTTGTTCGTCGAAGGCCTTACCAATGATTTGAAGACCAACAGGCATCCCGTTCTTAGCTGAGAATCCAGCTGGAACAGACATTGCAGGTAAGCCGGCCATGTTAACTGGAACAGTCAGCACATCGTTCATGTACATGGTTTGTGGATCATCAATTTCAGCACCAATCTTGAATGCTGGGGTAGCACCAGTAGCACCGACAATCACATCATGATCCTTGAAGACATTATCAAAGTCTTGGGCCATTAGGCGACGAACCTTCGCTGCCTTATTGAAGTAGGCATCGTAGAAACCAGCTGAAAGTGAGAAGGTCCCCAGCATAATCCGCCGCTTAACTTCTTCACCAAAGCCTTCTGTCCGTGAACGAACATAAACATCTTCAATGTTCTTAACATCTTTAGCACGGAAGCCATAACGAATACCATCGTAACGTTGTAAGTTCGATGATGCTTCAGATGATGCCAGAATGTAGTAAGCTGGAACACCGTACTTAGTGTGTGGTAAGGAAACTTCATCCACAATTGCCCCTAAGGATTCAAGATGGTCAAGGGCAGCCTTGATGACGTCATGAACATCATCGTTGATCCCTTCAAAGTATTCCTTTGGTACGGCAATCCGCAGACCCTTAACGTTGGTATCATCATTCAGTTGAGCAGCCCAGTCTGGCACTTCCTTGACTGAAGAAGTCATGTCGTGAGGGTCGTTCCCAGAAATCATGGCCGTTAACAGAGCATTATCCTTAACAGTCCGGGTTAACCAACCAACTTGGTCAAAACTAGAACCGAAAGCAATGATTCCCCAACGAGAAACACGGCCGTAAGTTGGCTTCATCCCAACAACACCGTTAAATGAAGCTGGCATCCGGATAGAACCACCAGTATCAGTTCCAAGAGCACCAAGGACATCGCCGGCGGCAACAGCAGCAGCGGAACCACCTGAAGAACCACCAGGAACACGGGTAAGGTCCCATGGGTTGTGCGTTGTGAAGAATGCAGAGTTTTCAGTTGAAGACCCCATCGCAAATTCATCCAGGTTAGTCTTCCCAACATTGATGAAGTTGTTAGCATTCAACTTTTCAATAACAGTAGCATCGTAAACAGGGTTAAAGTTTTCTAAAATCTTGGAAGCAGCGGTCGTCCGCAAGCCCTTGGTTAAGATGTTATCCTTAACAGCCAATGGAACACCTGCAGTTAATTGATCGTCTTGAATACCAGCAGCGTCGACTTCAGCAGCCTTCTTCAAAGCGGCTTCCTTGTTCATTGTTAAGAAAGCCTTGACTTGATCATCATTAGCTTCAATGTGGTCAAAGGTTTCCTTCGTTAATTCGGTAGCACTGATCTTCTTGTTTACTAAATCAGCATGTAATTGAGATAGATCGGTTTGGTAGAAATCCATTATTCGCCGTCCTCACTTTCGTCAATGATTGCTGGAACACGAATGTAACCATCATCAGTATCTGGTGCATTCTTCAACAATGCATCGGTTTCTTCCTTAGAACTCTTAACGGCTTTGTCTTCACGCATTACGTTAACGCGATCAGTAGCTGAAGTCATTGGTTCAACGTTATCTGTGTCAACTTGCGTCAAATCTTCGAACATATCGATAATGTTGCCTAATTGAGTGGTAAACTTACCGAGCTCATCTTCAGGGAATTCAAGTTTGGCAAGTTCAGCAACGTGTTTTACTTGTTGCTCAGTGATCTTACTGGCCATTCTCTCTACCTCTTTTCAAGAAATTATGTCTACATACATTTAATCATTCTAGCACAGAATTGTCCTGTATTTCAGCAATTAGGGTGAAGAAAAGAGGATGACTTGCTAGCCATCCTCTTTTGTCGATCATGATTTAATTAGTACGATTCAAAAATGTGCGTTTGCCACTTATCGGAACCATTATTCCGGTAAACAACGGATTGCATCTGGGAATCAGATTGAATCTTAATGTCAATTGGAATCCCACTTGGCAAGTACTTCTTAGCAGCCCGTGCAATATACTGTGTGAAGCTGTTAATTTCCGTTTGACTGTAGAACTGTGTTGTCACCGTGATGTGCATCCCCGTCAAGGACTTACCATCATATTGAGCTTGCGCAGTCACACCAGAAACATTCGGGAAGAAGTTCTGTACCTGACTCTTGAAGTTTGAGAAGTTATCATTGTCAGTTTGGTTAGATTCAGTCGTACTGTTATTCGTCCCATTAGCCTTTGGCAGAACAGCAGTCTTGTAATCCAAGTCATGCCAGCTACTAATGGAGTCACCATTGTTCTTGCTGTAAGCAAAGAAACTGCCACCAACTAAACTATCATCAGGAGCCTGTTTGTACAGAGCAATAACAATTGGGACGTCTTTTAATGCTGGATTTTGACGCAGACGCTTTAAAACCTTTTGGGCCGCAATTTCACCCTGACGATGAACCTCATCATTGGAGATGTTCTTCGTGTAATTTGGTCCATCAGTCTTCTTTTGGTAATTGTATTCGGAGTTAATCCCAATCCCAATCGTAACGCCCTTCAGCTTCATTGAATTACCACTTTCTTGCATGTAATCCTGTTCTTCAATTTGCTGAACGTATTCTGGATTTGGATTGCTCTTCTTACCTTGGGCAGGGTTCAATCCTTCAGGGTTCTTCTTGGTCTTCCGTCCTAACCAGTTTTCAACAGTATTGGTGTCTAAGTACTGACCTTCTTGGAAGATGTAGCTCTTGGTGGAGAATACCCGTTTGGAAACTTGGGTTAAGCCACTTTCAAAGCTCTTTAAGTTATAGGGATTACTGTTCTGGCCAGTGTTAACACCCCGCGCCTTGCTGACCCGGTAGTGTCCCTTGTGGATCACCCCTTGATAATTACCCGCACCAGATCCGGTCGTGCTGTAATCCTTGGATGATGATTTTCCACATGAAGCCAAAACGATTGTTGACATCAGAAGCACAGTGCTAATGATGACCTTTTTCCACTTGGTTTTCACGATTATTGTTCCTCCTCCATTGCCTGGTGAAAGCGTCCTTCATCCCAAACAGTGATACCCAGATCTTGGGCCTTAGTGAGTTTACTACCCGCCTTATCACCGGCAATGACGATATCAGTCTTCTTAGAAACACTGCTGGTAACCTTAGCCCCATGATCTTCTAACCATTGTTTAGCTTCACCACGGGTCATCTCAACCAGTTTCCCGGTCAATACAACCCGACGACCGTTCCACTCACTGTCCTCATCAACTGGTGTGGTACTACCAAGATATTCAAAATTAATACCAGAATCACGCAGTTCATTGATCAGCTCAACCACTTGCTGGTTAGCGAAATATGTCTCCACACTTTCACCAATCGTTGGCCCAATACCATCCACTGACGATACTTCATCCGCAGATGCGTGCATCAGGTGATCAAGGTTACCAAAATGTTCCATAATCAAACGTGCTGCCTTAGCACCAACATGGCGGATACCAAGGCCAAATAAAAGACGTTCGACAGAATTATTACGACTATTGTCGATCGATGTCAATAGATTAGTGGCTGATTTATCACCAAATTTATCTAAAGTTAATAATTGATCACGATTAAGGGCATATAAGCCAGCAACATCATGGATTAATTTCTTATCCCACAATTGCTCAATGATCTTAGGGCCTAACCCATCAATGTTCATCGCGTTCCGCGAGGCAAAGTGAGCTAAGCCTTCCTTGATTTGCGCTGGACACATTGGGTTAATGCACCGTAAAGCCACTTCATCATCTAAATGGACTAGCTTAGAACCACATACCGGACATTCCGTTGGGATCTGGTAAGGTTCACTATTAGCAGGACGCTTCTTAAGGTCAACTTGCGAAATTTCTGGAATAATATCGCCAGCTTTGTGAAGATAAACCGTATCACCAATGCGGATATCCTTATCCTGCAGGTAATCCGGGTTGTGGAGTGACGCCCGACTAACAGTGGTCCCCGCTAACTGAACTGGATCCATTACTGCAGTCGGTGTCACATTCCCAGTCCGGCCGACAGTCCATTCAATATCACGAACAACCGTGGCTTCTTCTTCGGGAGGAAACTTATAAGCAATTTCCCAGCGTGGAACTTTGACAGTATTTCCAAGGGCAATCTGGGTATCCAGGTCATTAACCTTTTCGACAATCCCGTCAATCCCATAAGTCAGTTGATCACGTTGAGCAGTGTATTCATCGATGTAATCTTCAATTTCTTGCCGGTTATGGACCACTCGATTATTGGGGTTCACTTTAAAGCCTAGTTCACGCATCTTATCCAGGGCTTCCGCCTGCGTACTGACACCAATCTTTTGGTATTCAGGAACATAATACATAAACGTATCTAAGTCCCGATGAGCAGTCACTTTAGGATCAAGTTGCCGTAAACTACCCGCTGCCGCATTCCGTGGATTAGCAAATGTCGGCTGTCCCGCAGCTTCACGCGCAGCGTTCAATTTAGCAAAGGATTTCTTTGGCATGTAGCATTCACCACGAAATTCAACTGACAGTGGTTCAGGTAATTCGTGGGGAACCGACTTAATAGTCATCACATTAGCCGTGACATCTTCACCGATATTTCCATTTCCCCGCGTGGAACCTTGGACAAGCTTCCCATTTTCGTAAACCAGGGACAGGGACAGTCCATCGATTTTGAGTTCCAAATTATATTCTGGGGTAACCTCAACATCAGCATTATCTTGCTGACGACTGTTAAAGTCCATTAACTCATCGAGCGAGAAAACATCCCCCATCGACAACATCGGGATTTCATGCCGGACCTTCGTTAATTGGCTTTCCGTTTCCCCACCAACTCGTTGCGTCGGTGAATCAGGAGTAACTAATTCCGGAAATTTAGTTTCGATTTGGACCAGCCGTTGGTAAGCACGGTCATAAACGTAATCCTCAACAGTCGGATTATCCTGTTCATAATACTCACGACCCCACTGACTAATTTGTGCACGAAGGGGCCCAATTTCCTGTTGGGCTTGAGCTAACGTTAATTCTTCAACTGGTGTTTGCTTATTATCCATGAAATTGGCCTCACTTCATTGTTAATCCACTTTTTTAATTGGTGCAAAACTGGCCAGCAGCCGTTTAACTCCTTGGTCAGGGAAAGCAATATCAAGTTCCATATCGTTACCAGTTCCACTGACCTTTACGACAGTTCCTTGACCCCACTTCTTATGGCTGACCTTATCACCAGTCTTCCATGATACCTTATCAGCACCGGTCCCAGTGTTCGTAACCGGCTTGACCCGTTTGCCTGCACTACGATACTGGTGTTTTTGCTGGTGACGGTACGTGGTTGCAGTTGCAGCATCACCACCAAATGGCAGTTTCTGTCCGCTAACTGACGTTTCTTCATCACTATTTTCAAATTTCAAGAGATCCGGATTGATCTCTTCCACAAAGCGTGACGGCTGATTGCGTTGAATACGCCCATAAAGCAGCCGCGAGAAAGCATTTGTCAGGTAGAGCTTCTTTTTAGCACGCGTAATACCAACGTAGGCTAACCGACGTTCTTCTTCCAATTCGTCATCTTCCATGATGGCTCGTGATAGTGGGAAGATTCCTTCTTCCATCCCCACTAAGAACACAACTGGAAATTCAAGTCCCTTAGCGGCATGGAGAGTCATCAACGTCACGGCAGGAGCTTGTTCGTCAACATCATCCTGGTCAGACACCAAGGCTAAGTCAGCTAAGAAATTGGTGATCTTCTGGATATTACTATCATCGTCATCCTTGTGCTGTTCATCATACTCTTTAGTAACGGACTTAAATTCGTCTAAGTTCTCCCGTCGTGCCTGGGCTTCCAAGCTACGATCGTCTTTAAGGGACTTATTGTAGCCACTGCGTTCCAAAATTTCTTCCGTCAGATCAGTCAGATTCAGAAATTCAGCTTGCTTTGTTAAGTCACGCATTAGTTGGCCAAATTGATCAATTTTAGTCCGGGTACGAGTTGAAATATTATTGGCAATATCAACATTTTCTGCTGCCTGCAACAGTGACCAATGATTTTCATCCGCAAATTCACGGAGATGTTCGACACTGGTCATCCCAATACCCCGCTTAGGTGTATTCACAACTCGGGTGAAAGAAATCGAATCTTGTGGGTTAACGATTAGGGTTAAGTAGCCCAAGACGTCTCGGATTTCCTTCCGGTCATAGAACTTGTGACCACCGACCATCGTATATGGGACACTGGACTTAAGGAAGGTTTCTTCGATCATCCGTGATTGGGCATTTGTCCGATAGAGAACTGCAAAATCGTTGAAGTTATAACCATGCTGGTCATGTTCTTCCTTGATTTTAGCAACAATGAATTGGGCTTCATCGTGTTCGTTTTGCGCCCGGTAATACGAAATCTTGTCTCCTTTGCCATTTTCCGTCCACAGGTTCTTCTTCTTCCGTTGGACGTTATTTTCAATCACTTCGTTGGCTGCATCCAGAATGGTTTGGGTTGAACGGTAATTTTGCTCCAGCATTACCGTATGGGCATTTGGATAGTCACGTTCAAAGTTCAAAATGTTATTCATGTTAGCGCCACGCCAGCCATAAATACTCTGGTCAGCATCACCGACAACACACAGGTTTTGATACTTTTGGGCTAATAAGTTAACCAACTTGTACTGGGCATCGTTGGTATCCTGGTATTCATCAACGTGAATGTAATGGAACTTATCCTGGTAAAATTCGAGCGTCTCGGGATCTTTTTCGAACAACTCAATCGTCTTCATGATCAGGTCATCGAAGTCTAACGATTGGTTAGCTTCTAGTTCCTGCTGGTAAAGTTTGTAGGCTCGGGCAACTAATTGTTCGAACATCCCATTAGCTTCCTTAGCATATTCATCAGGTGTCTGGAGAGCGTTCTTCGCGTTAGAAATAGCAGACAGGATACTCCTTGGATCAAACTTTTTGGTATCAATGTTCAGTTCACTGCAAATCCGCTTCATTAACGTCCGTTGTTCACTGGTATCCGCAATAGTAAATGCTCGGTTATAACCAAGTTTCTCAATATCACGCCGTAAGATCCGCACACACAGGGCGTGGAAAGTCGATACCCAAACATCACGAGCGCTTTCACCAAGGAGCTTGCCGACCCGTTCCTTCATTTCTCGAGCAGCCTTATTGGTGAAAGTAATCGCCAAAATATTCCAAGGAAGCACACCCTTTTCTTCGATCAGGTAAGCTACCCGGTGAGTTAGTACCCGGGTCTTCCCAGAACCAGCACCGGCCATTACTAATAAGGGACCTTCAGTAGTTAAAACTGCCTCAGTTTGCTTATCGTTCATACCGTCTAATAATGATTGACTACTCACGCCTTGTTCCATCCTCTCTAAAAATCAGTCGGCTCATATTATACCAAATTTTGCAGTTTAATGGTGTGAATCGAACGTATGTTACTAAAAAATCTGCAATCAGATTGATTGCAGATTAGTGAATTATTCATTTGTTTCTGATTGGCCTTGGTCTGCTTGCTCATCAGTAGTTGGTTCCGCTGGTTTAGTATTCCAAACCTCGGTGTTATCAACTTGTTCTTGCAGTGCCTGGAGGTCTTCCTCACCAGTTACCCAGACAAAGCCCAGTAGTGCTTGCGGATCATTGCCGTCAACATCATTGAAGAAGCGGAATTGCCAGTTATCCTTCAATAACCATTGCCGTTGAATAGCACGGGACTGGTAATTACGGACAACCATCAATAACCCGGATTGTAAGTTGGTAATGTTGTGGATTGGCATGCCAACAACGGCCCGGATTTGCTCTTCATACTGGTTAACGTTAGTTGTACTGTCGTAAACATTGGCAATCGATGTTAACCCTAGTTCAATGTTTTTGACATAAAGGGTCCCAGTCGATGTGACGTAGAAATTAATTGAGAAGACACCGGTGTACTGCAGGGAAGCAGCAACACTCTTAACAATCCGCCGCATTTCAGTTGCCATATCATCATTAACTTCCGCTGGCGCAGCCGCCGAAATCAATTGCCGGTCATCATCATAGTTCAATTCAGCCACAGGGAAGATCTGTAAGTCATCCCCACTTACCGCAGCGGTCATCGTGTATTCATGAGTGTGCTCAATCCACGATTCCAGCAAATACGTACCAGTATCAATAAATTCGGCTGCTCGCGTAATATCAGACTGCCGACGAATGATCATTGACTGTTCACCAATCCCCCGTTGAATAGGCTTCAAAAGGGCTGGATAACCAATGGAATCAATGGATTGGTAAACATCATCTAAGCCGATCACAGTCACATATGGGGCAATATTAATGTTTACCTGATCTAAGAAAGCCCGTTCCATT
Organism: Limosilactobacillus frumenti DSM 13145; assembly: GCF_001436045.1. Classification (GTDB taxonomy): domain Bacteria; phylum Bacillota; class Bacilli; order Lactobacillales; family Lactobacillaceae; genus Limosilactobacillus; species Limosilactobacillus frumenti. The sequence goes on along the minus strand of NZ_AZER01000013.1, from coordinate 189,709 downwards.
AAACGGTCCTGGACGATTTCCAAACCATTGATTCCCTGTGGAATAGCTGCATATTGACCCAAGTAACGCAGAACTGAAGAATCAATATTAGGAGTTTGGTAAATAATGGCATCGCAGGCTTCTCCAAACTGCATTAACTTTTCTTTGTCATTATATGCGCCATCCAGTGTGAAATCAGCCATCTTCGTGATATTTGGCTGGGCACGATCAACATATACCCCAACGTTAAACCCGGCCTTCTTGGCACAAGAAATCAGGGCACCACCATTACGGTTGATCCCGATAATCCCTAAAGTGCTCCCAGGGAAAATTGGCTTTGTACTCATTTACAACACCCCTCCTATTGTTCTGGCATGAACTCAACTTTGCCGTTATCCAGTGACTTAATACGAGCTAATGATTCAACACGGATTCCCCGGTCCTTCAATTCATTCGCCCCAGGCTGGAAACTCTTTTCAATCACAATTCCAGCACCAGCAACATCAACACCAGCTTGGTCAGCGATTTCCAGCATTCCTTCAACTGCTTGACCATTAGCCAGAAAGTCATCGATCATCAAGATCTTGTCACTTGAGTCAACATACTTCTTAGAAATAGAAATCCGGTTAGTAGTCTTTTTTGTGTAGGAGTAGACATCAGCGGTGTACATATCATTATTAAGGGTCAGGCTCTTGTGCTTCCGTGCAAAGATAACAGGAACCTTCATTGCCAGCCCGGTGAACACAGCTGGAGCAATCCCTGATGATTCGACCGTCCAGACCTTGGTAATGCCTTCATTGGCAAAACGTTTAGCGAATTCTTGTCCGATGTGCAACATTAATTCCGGGTCAACCTGGTGGTTAAGGAAGGCATCGACCTTCAACACATTACCAGGTAAAACTGTTCCGTACTGTTCAATTTTTTCTTTAAGCTCTTTCATCTTCCTGCTCCTTTGCACTATTTATCATAATTATATAACTTATAGGTCTGAATAACGGAAATTAGCTTTTGAGCATAGTCAGGATCAGTCGCGTAGCCTGAATCTTGCAGGGCTTTCGCCGCTTCCTGATAGTTAGCGGCTTTGACAACCCGATCATAATTCTGTTGGTTCATATCAGTACCGTGCATCATCAATTTGGTGTGGTCCTTAATAGAATCGTCCCAACTATCATAAACCCGGAAGCGCCCTTTCGTTACAATCCACTTACCATTAATATACTCTTTAGTGGTCATAACTTGTGAATTAGCACCAGTTCCCTTGATACCAAATAGATTATGGTACTGGGTAGACAGTTTACTAGTTCCCCAATTTGATTCTAGAATTGCCTGGGCAATAGTAATTGATGCATAAACATGATAAGTATTCTGCATTGCCTGAGCCTCTGGAGCAACCTGCTTAATAAAACGTTCCTTTGCTTCTCGGTCCCGCTCTTGTGCTTGTTGTTCAATGCGTTGTTGGTTCCAAATTCGATAATAGTGGTGGCCAATGTAAGCCCCTAGGAGGACGATAATTGCCACTAGCAGCCATACTAATGGACTCACACTACTCTTTTTTCTCCGCCGACGTCTCCGTTTTGCCATTGATGAAATCTCCTTTTATTCTACTAGCTATTAATTGTAGCAAAAATCCGCTTTACTGACAGGGGATTATCCATATATTTTGTCGAAATTAAAAAGCACCAGCAAATGCTGATGCTTTTCATATGGAAGCGATAATCGAAAATATTAACGCTTACTAAATTGAGCAGCCTTACGAGCCTTCTTCAGACCTGGCTTACGACGTTCCTTCATACGAGGGTCACGAGTCAAAAGACCGGCCTTCTTAAGGGCATCACGGAAGTCAGGGTCAACGTTGAGCAGTGCACGGGCGATACCGTGACGAACTGCACCAGCTTGACCAGAGAAGCCACCGCCATTAACGTTAGCTAAGACATCGTATTGACCATTAGTCTTAGTAACATCAAATGGTTGGTTAACGATAGCACGTAAGTTGGCAAATGGAATGTAGTCTTCGATTGCCTTACCGTTCATCGTAATCTTACCAGAACCTGGTACTAAGCGAACACGGGCAGTAGCGTCCTTACGCCGACCAGTACCGTTGTATTGTACTTGTTGAGCCAATTCCATTCCCTCCTTAGATTAAGTTAGTAATGTCGAGTGTTTCAGGCTTCTGAGCAGCATGCTTGTGGTCTTCACCAGCATAAACATGAAGCTTTAATCCCATCTTGTGTCCTAAGGAATTGTGTGGAAGCATACCCTTAATAGCATGTTCAACCAACTTTTCAGGTTCCTTAGCACGCCAGTCACCAGCAGTCCGTTGCTTCAAACCACCAGTGTATTCTGAGTGACGGTAGTAAATCTTGTCAGTAGCCTTTTTACCAGTTAACTTAACTTGTGCAGCATTGATAACAATGACATTGTCACCAGTATCAACGTGTGGAGTATAGGTTGGCTTGTTCTTACCACGCAGGATTGATGCGACGACGGTGGCCAGACGACCCATTGGGACATCCTTAGCATCGACAACGTACCACTTGCGATCAACTTCACCAGGTTTTGCGATGTATGTCGTTCTCACGATTAAGTCCTCCAATTTTGTTTTTCTTTTACATATAATAGTGTACCGAGTTATTAGATGGAAAAGAAATACCAAGCACTAGTATACCTTCTTCAACCGATAACGTCAATTCCTTTCGGCATCTTTCCCATAATCAACTGAAACTAAATACAATCCACTTGCCGGGGCAGTCATTCTGGCTTGGGTGCGGTCCTTAGCGGCCAGAACTCGTTTCACGTCTGATACAGGTCGTTGCCCACTACCTACTTCCAATAAGAAGGCAACCATAATCCGAATTTGATTATACAGAAAGCCATTCCCAGTGAACTCAAAAACCACTTCATTTTGCGCCGGATCACGGTGAATTTGAACATCATAAATTGTTCGAATATTACTCTTGGCTTGGCTACCTGACGCAACAAAGCTTGTAAAATCATGTTCGCCAATAAAGTCACGCGCTGCTTCCCGCATCTTATCCACGTCAACTGGGTACTTGAAGTGGGCCGTATAGTTGCGCTTGAAAGGATTGACAAACTCTCCCTGGTCAACACGATAACGGTAAGTTTTGCGGTGGGCACTGTACCGTGCATGAAAATCATTTGAAACCAACTCGGCTTTTTTGACCAAGATATCCAGGGGAAGCAAACTGTTTAACGCCTTGCGCATCGATTCATTGCTCAAGTGGTATGGTAAATCAAAATGAGCCACTTGATTTAACGCATGTACCCCAGCATCAGTCCGTCCTGACCCAATCACCGGAATAGGTGGATCAGGATGTTTAGCGATCTTATTGACCGCATTCTTGAGTGTTTGTTCAACGGTCCGCTTATGGGGCTGAATCTGGAAGCCAGAAAAGTTAGCCCCGTCATATGCAAATGTAATTTTGTAACGGTACATCCCCGTCCTCCTTAATTAACTCAAATATGTTCGTAATAGCACCAGGCCAACCGTCAAGGCAACCATTAGAACCATTGCAATTGTGTCGTGACCTTTCCACCGCAATTGACGAAACTGAGTCCGCGGGGCACCAGCCACATATCCCCTTGCCTCCATGGCCACTGCTAATTCTTCCGAGTGCTGGAATGAATCGACAAATAGTGGAATAAAAATCGGTAGAACATGGTGCAACCGGGCCAGCAAGCCACCTTGATTGAAGTGCATGCCACGCATTTTCTGAGCATCAATAATCTGGTGCATTTCCGTCATAATGGTCGGCACAAAGCGCAGAGCAATCGACAGCATTAACGCCATTTTATCCACCGGAATATGAATATACTTAAGTGGTGTCAGTAAGCTTGAGAATGCTTGTGCAAGCTGTAATGTCGGCGTAGTAGCTGTTAAAACAGTCGACGCCGTGATGATCACAATGAAACGGTAAATCAAAATGAGCGAATTTACCAGTCCATCGCTAGTAATCGACATCCATCCCCAATGCCAGTAGGTTTGACCACCACTAGAAAACAGGACCTGAAACGCCGCGGTAATGATGATCACCCAAACAAAGGGGCGAATACCTCGCCAATACATTTTGACAGGAATGCGACTAAGATAGATGGCCGCCAGCAAAGCCAAAAACAACCACCCTGTCGTCCACCAAGTATAGGCAAAGAAAACAGCAATCACGTACCACACGCACATTAACAATTTAGCGCGGGCATCTAAGCGGTGAAGCGGTGAAGCAAGCGGAATATACGCTCCAAAGACTAATTGACTATTCATCCTGTTCACCCGCTTTCAATTGGGTTGCAAGCTTTTTTGCTAGTTCATTTAATGATAGTGGCAAATTAGTACCCGGTGGTAAAAGTTGCTGACCAAGCTGAACCGCTGCTGGTGGCAAAACATGATTATGTTTCATCAGCTCGGCATTCCGAAATAATTCCTGAGGATGACCAGCAAATTGGAGCTGACCATCACCCATCAGCATTACCCGATCAGCGTGCTCCGCGACATATTCAAGATGGTGCGTAATCATAATAATCGTCACACCCGCTTGGTGTAGCTGATTTAAAAGCAATAATAGGCGTTGACTAGCTCCAGAATCTAATCCCGCTGTGGGTTCATCTAAAATTAATATTTGGGGCTGCATTACTAGAACCCCAGCAATTGCTGCCAAACGTTGCTGACCACCAGAAAGTTCTAGTGGGGATTGCTGATAACGATTCGTTGGAAAGTTTACCTGCTCAAGGGCAGTTTGGACTTGCTGATTAATTTTTGCAGTCGACCACCCTAGATTACGTGGGCCAAATGCCACATCGTCCCAAACCGTATTCGCAAAAAGTTGATGTTCAGGAAACTGGAAGACATAACCTACTGATTGTTGAATACCAGCCTGTTGAGCCTTGTTCGATTGTTTCGTCAAGCTTTGCCCAAGGACTGTCACTTCCCCAGTTGTGGGCTTAGACAATCCCGCAATCAGGTTAACCAAGGTCGACTTACCACTACCTGTTTGACCGATGATAGCAGTAAACGAACCACTTGGGATAGTAAAAGTAACATCCCTAATTCCGCTGCTTGCCAAGGATGTTCCGGAATGATATGTATAGCCTACTGAGTTAAATTCAATCGCTGTTTGAGCCATTGTACTGCCTCCTCAGTGGTTAAGTAACGATCTGGTGTACTAATACCAAGTTGTTGTAATTGGTTGAGCAGGTGCTCCCCTGGTGCCAAATGCAGTTCTAGTTGCTGAACTAATTTCTGCTGCGACAACACAGCATGAACTGGACCTTCAGCAAGGACTTCTCCATTATTTAACGCTAAAGCACGATCAGCTTGTTCGGCTTCTGACAGGTGGTGGGTAACCATAATGATGGTAAGGCCTTGCTGTCGCAAATTAACTAGCAAGTTCATAATTTGCTGACGAGCTAAAGGATCCAACATACTAGTAGCTTCATCCAGAATAAGTATTTTCGGCTGTAACGCTAGTACACTCGCAATAGCCACTCGTTGCTGTTGTCCACCAGATAGAGTGGCTGGTGACGTATGACGATATTCCCACATGTCAACAACTTGCAAGCAGCGTTTAATGATGGCTGGCATTTCATCACTAGGGACCTGCCGATTCTCGAGTCCAAAAGCAACATCCTCGGCAACAGTTGAGCCCACAAACTGACTACCCGGATTTTGGAAGACAATACCAACCTGTTGATGAATGCTTGCCAGATTTCGATCATTGACCTCCGTATTACCGATGTTAATCAACCCGGTGCTTGGCAATTGTAAACCAGATAATAACTGAACCAGTGTGCTCTTACCGCTACCATTTTGGCCGATAACTGCTAACAATTCACCGGCCTTAACTATTAAGTCCAGATTTCGTAAAGCCGTTCCATTCGCACCTGGATATGTAAAACTGACATCATGAGCTTCGATCACATTCACCAACATCACCACCAATCATTAATAAAGTCCTTTTTATTGTACCAGACGTTCCAAAAAAATTTAAAATAAAAAATCACTTACCACTAGGGTGCGCGATTAAATCGCATTCGAACTAGACTAGGGATAAATCCCACCATCGTAACGTTCTATACCACTAATGATAGTGATTCTTTATTACGTATTTAGTTAACCCGGTTGATTGGATTAGTCAACGAATTCCAAAATAACCATAGGTGCGCCGTCACCACGACGAGGCATGGTCTTCAGAATACGAGTGTAACCACCCTTGCGATCGGCAAACTTAGGTGCCAATTCTTCAAACAAGTTTTGTAATGCTGATTGGATACGAATGTCATCGCCATCTTCTTTAACATCGGCAACAACGTTACGTACGAATGATGCAGCCTTACGACGAGATGCTAAATCGCCACGCTTAGCGAGAGTAATCATCTTGTCAGCAGTCTTACGAACTTCCTTGGCACGAGCTTCGGTAGTAGTAATACGACCGTTAACAATCAAATCAGTAGTTAAATCACGCAATAAAGCTTTACGTTGTGAACTTGTACGTCCTAATTTACGGTAACTCATGAACTGGTTCCCTCCTTTTTCTTGGGTTAATATTAATCATCTTGACGGAATGAAACGCCGAGATCGTTTAACTTCAACTTAATTTCTTCAAGTGACTTTTGTCCTAAATTCCGAACCTTCATCATGTCGGCTTCAGTACGGTCAGTTAATTCCTTAACGGTGTTAATACCAGCACGCTTAAGGCAGTTGTATGAACGAACAGAGAGGTCAAGTTCCTCAATCGTCATTTCAAGCATCTTTTCCTTATGCGTTTCTTCCTTTTCAACCATCACTTGAGCATTTTGTGCTTCCTCAGTAAGGTCAACAAACATCTTCAAGTGTTCGGTCAAAATCTTCGCACCTAAACTAACCGCTTCAGTAGGTGTCAATGAACCATCGGTCCACACATCTAAGGTCAACTTATCGTAGTCGTTCCGTTGACCAACCCGAGCGTTTTCGACAGTGTAGTTGACACGTTCAATCGGGGTATAGATTGAGTCAATTGGCAATACACCAATTGCCAGATCGTCCATACGGGCCTTGTTATCATTAGCTGATAAATAACCACGACCCTTATCGGCAGTCATCTTAATGTGCAATTCTGCACCATCAGCAACAGTAGCAATGTAAAGATCTGGGTTGAGTACCATAACTTCCCCATCGCCTTGAATATCACTAGCAGTTACTTCAGCGGGACCTTTGACATCAATTTCCAGATCCTTTGGTTCTTCAGAATCAATCTTCAGAGAAACCTTCTTGAGGTTTAAGATAATCTGAGTTACATCTTCAGTAACACCTTTGACGGTGCTGAATTCATGTAAAACACCATCGATCTGAATACTGGTGATCGCAGCACCTGGTAATGATGCTAATAATACCCGACGCAGTGAATTACCTAAAGTAGTTCCATAACCACGTTCCAGCGGTTCGACAACGAACTTACCGTAGTTATCTGTTTCTTCAACTTTATGAATGTTTGGCTTTTCAAATTCAATCATTCTATCTCTGTGCCCCTTTCAAACGTGGTTCGTATTTTAGACGAAAAGACCATTGATGGATTCTTGTCTCCAGCAATGTCAATTAAACACGACGACGCTTTGGAGGACGAGAACCGTTGTGAGGAACAGGAGTTACATCACGAATTGCAGTAACTTCAAGACCAGTTGCTTGCAATGCACGAATTGCTGATTCACGACCAGAACCTGGACCCTTAACTTCAACTTCAACAGTCTTCATACCGTGTTCCATAGCTTGCTTTGCAGCAGCTTCTGAAGCCATTTGAGCAGCAAATGGAGTAGACTTACGTGAACCCTTGAAGCCAAGTACACCAGCTGATGACCAAGCAACAGCGTTACCTTGAACATCGGTAATCATGATCAAAGTGTTGTTAAATGTTGAGTGAATGTGAGCTACACCAGTTTCAACATTCTTTTTTGCACGACGCTTACGCGTACCTTTTTTGGTTGCCATAAACTAACTAACCTCCTTCTCTAAATTATTTTGGTGAATTACTGGTCTTCTTACCAGCAATAGCAACAGCCTTACCCTTACGAGTACGAGCATTGTTCTTAGTGTGTTGACCACGAACTGGTAATCCACGACGGTGACGCATGCCACGGTATGAACCAATTTCTTGAAGACGCTTGATGTTCATGGAAACTTCACGACGTAAGTCACCTTCAACTTGGTATTGATCAACTTGTGTACGGATCTTTTCTTCTTGTTCAGGAGTCAAATCACGAACACGAATATCTTCTGAAACACCAGCGGCTGCTAAAATCTTTTGAGCACGAGTGTTACCAATTCCGAAAATGTAAGTTAAGCCGATTACGATTCGCTTGTCACGAGGTAAATCGACACCTGCGATACGAGCCATTTATTGCACCTCCATTCGTTATATTATAAATTACTTACCCTGGCGTTGTTTATGCTTAGGGTTAGCAGAGCAAATGACCATAACACGTCCATGACGCTTAACAATCTTGCAGTGCTCACACATCTTTTTAACTGATGGTCTTACTTTCATGTTATTAATCCTCCTAGAGAGTCACGTTCGTTTTACTTGAACCGGAAAGTAATCCGACCCTTAGTCAGATCGTATGGTGACATTTCAACCTTAACACGATCACCAGGTAAGATCTTAATGTAGTGCATCCGAATCTTACCAGAAACGTGTGCCAAGATTTCAGCACCATTTTCCAGTTCAACTTTAAACATAGCATTAGGTAAGGTTTCAGTAATCTTACCTTCAACTTCAATCACATCGGCTTTTGCCACTATTGGTTCCTCCTTGATTCACCAAGAATTGACGTAAAAACGGTGGAAAATGACTAGCACCTTCCACTGTAAGCAATATAAACCTAACAAAGTTTAGCATATGCCATTAAACTTCGCAAGGTTAATATCAACTTAAAGGTTGTTCAGCACCTTTTTAACATCTTCATAAACCTTATCAATGTCTTGTGCGCCATCGATAGTGTGCAAAACACCTTGCTTTTGGTAGTAGTCTACCAGTGGTGTATTCAACTTGATGTTGACATCCAACCGGTTCTTAACGGTTGCAGGCTTATCATCATCACGTTGGTAGAAATCATGATGACCACAAACATCACAAGTGCCTTCAACCTTAGTTGGGTTGTAAATCTTGTGGTAAGTAGCTCCACAATTCCGACAAATGAATCGACCACTCAACCGTTCTACCAATACATCAGGTTCGACATGAATATTGATAACTGCATCTAGTTGTCGATTACTTTCAGCTAACATCTTATCCAAAGCTTCTGCTTGGTTAAGGTTGCGAGGAAAGCCATCAAGCATGAAGCCATTAGCAGTATCATCCTTGGATAACCGTTCTTTAACGATCCCATTAGTAACTTCGTCAGGAACTAGGTTACCCTTGTCGATGTACTTCTTAGCTTCAATACCCATAGGCGTTTGATTCTTAATTGCTGCACGGAAAATATCTCCCGTTGAGATGTGAGGAATATCAAAATCCTCAACAATCTTTTGAGCTTGGGTACCCTTACCAGCACCAGGCAAACCCATTAAAACAAGATTCATACTCATTTACCGTTTCCTCCTTTTGGTTCACGAATAAATCCAATGTATTCTCGCTTCATTGTTAAACCGTTCATCTGTCGAACGACATCTAACGCAATCTGGACAATGATCAGTAAACTCGTCCCACCAAGTCCAATTGATTGACTCAAGTTCCAAACGTTACTTGCAATCAATGGAATCAATGAAATCAAACCTAAGAAAAGTGAACCAACAGTACTTAATCTCATTAATAAACCAGAGACAAACTGTTGAGTTGAATTACCAGGACGAACTCTGGAAATGTATGAACCCTGCTTTTGAAGATTCTCTGCTAACTTTTCTGGGTTAACTTGAACGAATGCGTAGAAGAAGGTAAAGACAACAATTAAGAATGTGTACAATGCAATTCCTGGACCAGACTGCATATTAAAGACAGTCGTCATAACTTGATACCAGGTATCTCCACCATGATTTTGTTGGAAGGCCATCAAAATAGTTTGTGGTGTTGAAATAAACGAACCAGCAAAAATAACTGGAATAACACCGGAAACATTAATCTTTAATGGCAGATAACTACTTGCTGGAGAAGTCGTTGTCCGTCGAGTGTACTGAATTGGTAACCGGCGTTCAGCTTGTTGAACCCAGGTTACGAAAGCCACGATGATCAACAATGCTAAGACAACTAAAGCGATAAAGCCGATTCCCATCCAAAGTGCTGAACCGGATTCACCGGAAATTTGATCCTGCCATAGTTGGCGAATTCCTGAAGGCATCTGAGCAATGATACCTGCAAAAATCAGCATTGAAACACCATTACCAAGACCACGTTCAGTAATCATGTCCCCCATCCAAGTAGCAAACATGGTACCAGCCGTTAGAATTAAACCGATCGTCAGATACGTCGTTGGCGTTGGATGGTTAACCAGTTTAACAGAGCTTAAGGCGTTAAAACCAGCAGTAATCCCGATCGACTGAATAAAGCCAAGAACAATGGTCAACCATCGTGTAGCTTGGTTTAATTTCCGTCGACCAACTTCACCCTGCTTACTCCACTCAACAAATCTTGGGACAATATCCATCTGCAGAAGTTGGACAACAATTTGTGCAGTGATATATGGAGACACACCCATTGCAAACAATGAGTAGTTTTCCAATCCACCACCACTGAAAGTATTTAGGATTGAAGCCAATCCAGTCGATGAAATTTCCTGCAGTGCAGCAGCATTAACGCCTGGAACTGTAATTGCCGCCCCAATCCGGTAAACAATCAATACAAATAAGGTAAAGAAGATTTTCTTTCGAATATCTTTAACCTTAAATGCATTCTTAACGGCTGTGATCAATTACATCACCTCAGTTTTACCGCCGGCAGCTTCAATAGCAGAAACTGCTGAAGCAGAAAACTTGTTAGCCTTGACAGTTAACTTCTTAGTTAACTTACCGTTACCAAGAACCTTGATACCACTCTTCAAGTTCTTAACAATACCGTTTTCCATCAAAAGTTGTGGTGTAACTTCAGTACCGTCATCGAATTGATCTAAAGTAGACAAGTTAACAATAGCGTATTCCTTACGGTTAATGTTGGTGAAACCACGCTTTGGAATTTGCCGGTAAAGTGGCATTTGGCCCCCTTCAAATCCAAGACGAGTCTTACCATGAGCCTTTTGACCCTTAGTACCACGTCCGGAAGTAAAACCATGACCAGATGAAAGGCCACGACCCTTACGAAGACGCTTTGAACGAGAACCAGCAGCTGGCTTTAATTCGTTTAACTTCATTTAGTAGGCACCTCCTTATTATTTAGTTGTAATTACTTAACTTCTTCAACAGAAACTAAGTGTGCAATTTTAAAGATTTGACCACGTGTTGCAGCGTTGTCGGGAAGGACAACAGAGCTATTGATCTTACCTAAGCCCAAAGCCTTAACAGTCCGGCGTTGAGTTGGCTGACGGTGGGCAACACTGTGGATTAAAGTAACTTTAACTTGAGCCATTTTTTAGTGCCCTCCTTATTCTGCTAAGTGGTCGACTGAAACGCCACGTAACTTGGAAACTTCTTCAGCACTCTTCAATTTCTTCAAACCTTCGAATGTTGCACGAACAACATTGACAGGAGTGTTGGAACCAAGACGCTTAGAAGTAACATCGGCAATTCCGGCAAGGTCCATAACGTTACGAACCGCACCACCGGCAGTTACCCCAGAACCTTCAACAGCTGGCTTGAGTAAGATCTTACCACCGCCGTAAGTACCAATAACTTCATGTGGAATAGTAGTACCAACGATTGGAACAGTGATTAAGTTCTTTTCAGCAGCAGCTTGTGCTTTCCGAATAGCTTCAGGAACTTCTTGCGCTTTACCAGTACCAAAGCCAACGTGACCCTTACGATCACCAACGATAACTAAGGCAGCAAAACGCATCCGACGACCACCCTTGACAACCTTAGTGATCCGGTTGATAGCAACAACTTGATCGTCTAAGTCCAACTTTGCTGGATCAATGAATTCTGATGATGCCATTGCAGGTTATTCCTCCTTCTTATTAGAATTTAAGTCCGTTTTCACGAGCAGCTTCAGCTAATGCTTGAACACGACCATGGTAAAGGTACCCACCACGATCAAAGACTACATTAGTGATGTTCTTTTCGTTTGCGCGCTTAGCAATTAAAGCACCAACACCACTAGCTTGTTCAGTCTTGCTCTTTCCACTAACTTCACTGTCAATTGTGGAGGCACTTGCGAGCGTCACACCCTTTACGTCATCAATTAATTGAGCGTAAATGTTTTTGTTTGAACGGTAAACACTTAAGCGTGGGCGCTCCGCAGTACCAGAAATCTTACCGCGAACGCGCATGTGACGGCGTTGACGGATCTTGTTCTTATCTGGTTTAGAAATCACAATAGTCACCTCTTGTTATAAATATTAATGTAATTTGTTTAATGAACCGATATAGCAATCGAAGATTACTTACCAGTCTTACCTTCCTTACGGATGATGTGTTCGTTTTCGTAACGAATACCCTTACCCTTGTAAGGTTCTGGTTCACGAACACTACGTACCAAAGCAGCAAAGTCACCAAGGTGTTGCTTGCTGATTGAGCTTAATTCAATAGTAGTATTATCTGGAACCTTAATATCAACATCGTCAGGCTTGTCCATTTCAACTGGTTGTGAGTAACCAACAGTTAATACTAACTTGTTACCCTTGAGTTGAGCACGGTAACCAACACCGACGAGCTTCAAAGTCTTGCTGAATCCATTAACAACACCTTGAACCATGTTGTTAACGTTTGCCCGGGTAGTACCATGGATCATCTTAGTTTGGTTGTCATCTGAATCACGGTCAAACTTAACAACGTTATCAGCGACAGTCATCTTAATCAATGGTGAAATTTCACGACTCAAAGTACCCTTAGGGCCCTTAACAGTAACAACGTTACCATTTTGTGAAACTTCAACGCCCTTTGGCAAATCAATTTCCTTGTAACCAATACGACTCATGCTTGCACCTCCTAACTTGTTTTAATTTATTACCAGATGTAGGCGATAACTTCGCCACCAATGTTCTTGGCGCGAGCAACCTTGTCAGTCACAACACCTTCAGATGTTGAGATAATGGCAATCCCTAATCCGTTGAGAACTTTAGGCACAGCGTCTGCCTTGACGTAAGTACGAAGACCAGGCTTTGAAATCCGCTTTAATCCGGAAATAACCCGTTGGCCATCCTTACCATACTTCAAGAAGACACGAATGATGCCTTGCTTGTTATCGTCAACGTATTCAACATCGCGAATGAAACCTTCGTTCTTTAAGATTTCAGCGATGTCCTTCTTCATCTTTGATGCAGGTGCTTCAACTGATTCGTGGTGAGCCATGTTGGCGTTACGAATACGAGTTAAGAAATCTGCGATTGGATCACTCATAGACATCGATGTTTTCCTCCTTTTGTCGGTGATTTGTTTACCAGCTAGCCTTCTTTAAGCCAGGAATTTGACCCTTGTGGGCAAGTTCACGCAAGCAAAGCCGGCATAAGTGGAACTTACGGTAAACTGAGTGCGGACGTCCACAACGTGCACAACGCGTGTATTCACGACTTGAGAACTTAGCTGGACGGTTGCACTTAGCAATCATTGATTTTTTAGCCAATTTGTGGAACCTCCTTTATTTAGCAAACGGCATACCAAGTTGAGCCAGTAATTCGTGTGATTCTTCATCAGTTTGAGCAGTAGTTACGATAACAATGTCCAAACCACGAACACGGTTAACCTTATCATAATCAATTTCTGGGAAGATTAATTGTTCACGAACACCAAGAGTGTAGTTACCACGGCCATCAAATGACTTGTTGCTTACACCATGGAAGTCACGAACACGTGGAAGAGAAACGTTGATCAACTTGTCTAAGAAGTCATACATACGTTCACCACGTAAGGTAACCTTAGCACCAATTGACATTCCTTCACGAAGACGGAAGCCGGCGATTGACTTCTTGGCCTTAGTGATCAATGGCTTTTGACCAGAAATCAAACCGAGTTCTTCAACGGCTTCATCAAGGTTCTTTGAGTTGCTAGTTGCATCACCAACACCCATGTTCAAAACGATCTTGTCAATCTTAGGTGCTTGCATAACTGATGAGTAGTTGAACTTATCAATTAATGCTGGACGAATTTCACTTTCGTACTTAGCTTTTAAACGATTTTCCATTGAAATTATTCCTCCTTTCCTGAATTATTAATCGATAGTCTTGCCTGACTTCTTGGCAACACGAACCTTCTTACCATCAACGAACTTAAATCCAACACGTGTTGGTTCGTTAGTAGAAGGATCAATCAGCATTACGTTTGAAGCATCAATAGCGGCTTCGGTATCAATAACACCACCGTTAGGGTTTGAGTTACTTGGCTTTTGGTGCTTCTTGACCATGTTGATACCTTCAACAATTACACGGTTAGCTGAAGCAATGGTCTTCTTAACAGTACCTTCCTTGCCCTTATCCTTACCGGCGATAACGCGAACTTTGTCACCTGTTTTAATGAACATGTTGATTGTGCACCTCCTTATTTTTGGTTAAATCTTACAGAACTTCTGGTGCTAATGAGATGATCTTCATGAAGTCGTCTCCACGAAGTTCACGAGCGATTGGGCCAAAAATACGGGTACCCTTAGGGCTCTTATCGTTGTTGATCAGCACAGCTGCGTTTTCATCAAACTTGATGTATGAACCATCCTTACGGTGTAATCCTTGCTTAGTCCGTACAACTACGGCCTTAACAACATCACCCTTTTTGACAACGCCACCTGGTGTTGCCTGTTTTACAGTAGCAACAATGATGTCACCAATGTTACCAGTCTTGACACGGGAACCACCCAAAATCTTAATTACCAAGATTTCGCGGGCACCGGAGTTATCAGCGACCTTCAACCGACTTTCTTGTTGAATCACGGTTAATGTCCTCCTTCCATCTACAATTAAGAATTAGAATACGAATTTTAGAGTATTTCTGCTAATTAAAGGGTAGCAGCCTTTTCGACAATTTTAACAAGACGGAAACGCTTCTTTGCCGACAATGGACGAGTTTCCATAATTTCTACAGTGTCGCCCATCTTAGCTTCGTTGTTTTCGTCATGAACATAGTACTTCTTTGAGTACTTAACACGCTTACCGTAGATTGGAGCACTCTTGTAAGTGTCAATAACAACAGTAATGGTCTTATCCATTTTATCGGAAACAACGCGGCCTTGATAAACCTTACGTGCATTACGTTCTTCACTCATGCGCTAATCCTCCTTTTCGTATTCTTATTTGTTTAATTCTTGTTGACGAAGAACTGTCTTAACCCGGGCAATGTCTTTGCGTACTTGCTTAAGACTTGCAGTGTTTTCCAATTGGCCAGTAGCTAATTGGAAACGTAAGTTAAATAATTGCTCCTTCAGTTCCTTTTCACGGTCAAGTAGCTTATCAGTGGTTAATCCATTCAGTTCTTGTACGTAATCTTTACTTTTCATTAGATTGTCCACCTACTTCCTCACGTTTGATGATCTTAGTGCGAACTGGCAACTTGTGACCGGCAAGACGTAAAGCTTCGTGGGCAACTTCTTCAGAGACGCCCCCTACTTCAAACATTACCTTGCCACGCTTAACTGGTGCAACCCATCCTTCAGGAGCACCCTTACCATTACCCATCCGGACACCAACACCTTTGCTAGTGTAGGAGAGTTGAGGGAAGATCTTGATCCAGACCTTACCACCACGCTTCATGTAACGGGTAATAGCAACACGAGCAGCTTCAATTTGACGGTTACTAATCCAATGGGAATCCAACGCTTGTAAACCATAGTCACCAAAGGTAACAGTCTTGCCACCCTTAGCTTCACCACGCATGTGGCCACGTTGAACCTTACGGTGCTTAACTCGCTTAGGTACTAGCATGTTTTACTTCCCTCCTTGTTCATCGTTCTTCTTGGTTGGTAAAACTTCACCACGGTAGATCCAGGTCTTAACACCAAGAACACCGTAAGTGGTGTGTGCTTCATCCCATGAGTAATCAATATCAGCACGTAAAGTATGCAATGGAACAGTACCATCTGAGTATGATTCAACACGAGACATATCTGCACCGTTCAAACGACCAGCAACTTGGGTCTTAATACCCTTTGCACCGGCACGCATTGCACGTTGCATAGCACCACGCATTGCACGACGGAAGGCAATACGAGCTTCCAATTGACGAGCAATGCTTTCACCAACAAGGTGTGCATCTAAGTCTGGCTTCTTAATTTCCACAATGTTGATGTGGACACGCTTGCCAGTTAACTTATTTAATTCCTTACGAAGTGCTTCAACTTCTGAACCACCCTTACCAATAACCATACCAGGCTTGGCAGTATGAATTGAAACGTTTACGCGGTTAGCAGCACGTTCAATTTCAACGGTTGATACTGAGGCATCAGCAAGTCGCTTTTCAATGTACTTACGGATCCGAAGGTCTTCGTTCAAGTAGTTGGCAAATTCTTTGTCAGCGTACCACTTAGCAGTCCAGTCGCGAATGACCCCAACACGAAAACCATTAGGATTGATCTTTTGACCCACTATTCATTCCTCCTATCGTTCTGTAACAACCACTGTGATGTGACTAGTCCGCTTGTTAATTGGTGAAGCAGAACCCTTAGCACGTGGACGGAACCGCTTAAGGGTTGGTCCTTCGTTGGCAAATGCTTCGCTAACAAATAATGAAGCACGATCTAAGTCAAAGTTGTTTTCAGCGTTTGCAACAGCAGATTTTAATACTTTTTCAACATCTGAAGCGGCACCACGAGGAGTGAACTTCAGAATAGCAAATGCTTCGGCAACGCTCTTACCACGGATGGCGTCTAAAACAAGACGAACTTTCCGTGCAGAAACACGGACCATCTTGGCAGTTGCCTTAGCGGATGTAATGTTTTCAGCCATGTCTTAATTCACCCTCCTTACTTTGTCTTCTTGTCATCTGTTGCGTGACCATGGAAAGTCCGAGTTGGAACAAATTCACCAAGCTTGTGACCTACCATATCTTCTTGTACGTAAACTGGTACATGCTTCCGACCATCGTAAACGGCAAATGTGTAACCAATAAAGCTTGGGAAAATTGTTGAACGACGTGACCATGTCTTGATGACAGTCTTCTTTTCAGAACCTTCTTGTTCCTTAACCTTCTTAAGCAGAGAAGCGTCAGCGAAAGGTCCCTTCTTCAAACTACGACCCATTTAGTGTACCTCCTCTCGGGTATTTAGACGATATTTAATATTAACGAGTATGTGGACCACGCTTCCGGCCACGAACAATGAACTTGTTTGAACGAGCCTTGTGTGAACGGGTCTTCTTACCAGCAGTCTTCTTACCCCATGGAGACAGAGGAGATGGTAAACCAACAGGTTGCTTACCTTCACCACCACCATGTGGGTGATCGTTAGGGTTCATTACAGAACCACGAACGTGTGGACGTTGACCTGCATAACGGGTCCGACCAGCCTTACCCTTAATGATCAGGGCGTGTTCGTCGTTACCAACAGTACCGATAGTTGCACGGCAAGTTGCAAGAACCATCCGAACTTCACCAGATGAAAGACGAACTAAGACGTACTTTTCTTCCTTACCAAGTAATTGAGCAGAAGCACCAGCTGAACGAGCTAATTGGCCACCCTTACCTGGCTTTAATTCAATGTTGTGGATAACAGTACCAACTGGAATGTTCTTCAATGGAAGAGCGTTACCAACCTTGATATCTGCATCTGGACCAGATTGAACAGTCATGCCAACCTTCAAGCCCTTAGGTGCTAAGATGTATGACTTAGTACCATCGGCGTAACCAAGTAAAGCAATGTTTGCAGTCCGGTTTGGATCGTATTCAATAGCCTTAACAGTTGCTGGAACATCATCCTTGATCCGCTTGAAGTCGATAAGACGGTATTGACGTTTAACACCGCCACCACGGTGACGAACAGTGATGTGGCCGTAACTGTTACGACCAGCGGTGTGCTTTAATGGAGCCAACAATGACTTTTCTGGGGTTGACTTAGTAATCACATCAAAGTCATAACCGTTCATGTTACGGCGACCGTTAGTGGTAGGTTTGTACTTACGAATTCCCACTTTGTTTTCCTCCTTTTTTTAATGATTAGTTGTTGCTGTCATCGTTGAACAGCTTAATTTCGTCTGAATCGGCAGAAAGAGTAACAATAGCCTTACGACGACGCTTAGTGTAACCAACGTAACGGCCTTGACGCTTCTTCTTACCCTTTAAGTTCATGATGTTAACCTTAACAACCTTAACGCCGAAGACTTCTTCAACTGCGTTCTTAACTTGAGTCTTAGTTGCTCGTAAATCAACATCGAATGTGTAACGCTTGTTGTCCATGCCAGCCATTGAAGCTTCGGTAACAACTGGGCGTAAAATAACTTGACGTGCTTCCATTATGCGAGCACCTCCTCTACTTGAGAAAGAGCTGACTTAGTGATGACAATCTTTTGGCTGTCAACAACGTTTAAGATGTTAACTCCAGCTGGAGTAACAACAGTAGCGTTGGCCAGGTTACGAGCAGACAATGCTGCGTTCTTGTCATCATCAGTAACAACAACCAGTGCCTTTTCAGTCACTTTCAGGTTGTCCATCACACCAGCAAATTCCTTAGTCTTTGGTGCATCAAAGTTGAGTGAATCCACAACAACTAAGCTGTCATCAAGAACCTTTTGGGAAAGAGCTGACTTGATAGCAAGTTGACGAACCTTACGAGGAAGGCTGTACTTGTATGAACGTGGAGTGGGTCCAAATACGATACCACCGCCACGGAATTGTGGTGCACGGATTGAACCTTGACGGGCACGACCAGTACCCTTTTGACGCCATGGCTTCTTACCACCACCGCTAACAGCTGAGCGATTCTTAACAGCGTGAGTACCTTGACGTAAGGATGCACGTTGACGAAGAATAGCATCGAATTCAGCATTTTCATTTGGTTCAATGCCGAAAATGTCAGCGTTCAAATCGATAGTACCGTTTTGGCTACCATCTTGCTTGTACAAATTAACGCTAGTCATTATTAACTTCCTCCTTTCTTATTATTTATTGTGTTGCTTGCTCAGGCTCTTCTTAGTGTTAGCCTTCACAGAGTTTTTAATAGTAACGTAGGACTTGTTAGCACCTGGAACATTACCCTTGATTAAAAGAACATTGTTATCGAGGTCAACCTTAACAACTTCAAGGTGTTGCATAGTGACAGTCTTGCCACCCATACGACCTGGTAACTTCATTCCCTTAACAACACGGTTAATGATTGGTCCTAATGAACCTGGACGACGGTGATAACGAGAACCGTGTGACATAGGACCACGTGATTGGTTATCCTTGTGAATGTTACCTTGGTAACCATGACCCTTAGTAACACCCGTAACGTCGACAGTTTCACCTTCATTGAAGACATCAGCCTTAACTTCGTCTCCAACCTTGATGTCATCCCCTAATTCAGCGTCACGGATTTCACCGATGAAGCGCTTAGGGGTCGTGTTTGCTTTTGCTGCATGACCTTGTTCAGGCTTGTTGCTCAAGATTTCGCGCTTGTCATCGAATCCCAATTGAACAGCGTTGTAACCATCGTTTTCAACGGTCTTAATTTGCATAACAACGTTTGGAGTTACATCGATAACAGTAACTGGAACTAATTCACCATTGTCAGTGAATACTTGAGTCATTCCAACCTTCTTACCTAAGATTCCTTTGGCCATGAGTACACCTCCTATTTTGTTTTAATTTATTAGTTATAGTTAAAATTAGAGCTTGATTTCGATGTCAACACCACTTGGCAGATCGAGTTTCATTAATGAATCAACAGTCTTTGGTGTTGGGTCAATGATGTCGATCAAACGCTTGTGAGTCCGCATTTCAAATTGTTCCCGAGACTTCTTGAACTTGTGTGGTGAACGGAGAACAGTGTAGAGAGTCCGTTCAGTAGGAAGTGGAATCGGACCTGAAATTTGAGCACCAGTACGCTTTGCAGTTTCAACAATCTTGTCTGCTGATTGGTCAAGAATACGGTGTTCATAAGCCTTTAACCGAATACGAATCTTTTGTTTTGCCATTATATTCCCTCCTTCGTCAGATTTAAAATTTGACTAGCTCCGCGGAAATTACCGCCACATCCTGTGGCAAAGCGGCCGGGTGTGTCGCAACCTTCCGCATCATCGCGTCGCAGCTTCAGCTTATATGGGGGAGTGTATAATTCACCCCTCTTTGCTCAAGCACCTATCCATAATACTAAAGAATCATTGTCATATCAAGTCTTTTAACGAATTAATTTTGCTTTCTCTATTACAATTTTATTTCAGCAACTTTTCTGCTGTTTTACCTAAATTCTTTTTCAGCTGCTTTGTGCAAAATGATAGAATAGTTTTGTTATCGAATCGAAACCATTAATGCGGATCGATTTTTAAGGAGTCAAAAATGAATTTCAGTTTTAACAATCAGGTCCGGAAGAAAGATTACCTATATTACAGTTTGCTGTTTATCTTTCTGGCCGCCTGCGTTTTCGGATCATACCTTGTCCTTGGCCATACTTTTCTTTGGACCAAGGATGTTCTCAACCAGCATTTACCACTTCTCGCTGAATATCGACGAGCAGTAATAGAGTGGTTACACCATCCCACTACTATTAACCAGTGGTCATGGAAAATGGGTTTGGGGACAGATACATTTTCTGTCTTTTCCTATTATAATATCGGTGATTTATTTGCCTATATTGCTCTTCTGTTTCCAGCTGCCAAAATCACGACTGCCTTTAGTGTAATTTCCGTACTGCGCATGTATTTTGTTGGCCTGGCATTTGTTTATTTCTGCCAGCACTTTAGCTTTCGACCAAGCACGGTAATGGTCGGAACATGCACATATTTAGTAAATGCTTTCCTATTATATGCATGTATCGCCCAACCCTTTTTTACAACGCCATTTATTATCTTGCCGCTATTAGTAGTACAAATAGAGCGGGTCTTACAAGGTGGGCGCGTCTGGCCGCTCACTCTGGTCTTCACATGGATGCTGATTAGCAACTACTACTTGGCATTTATTTTAGTAATTGGCGCTATCATGTTCCTAGTAATCCGGGTACTAACCCATTACCGCAAAACACTCAACTACCCAGTAACCATTGCTAAGTTTGCTCTGGCAACCATTACTAGTCTGCTGTTATCCGCAATTATGTGGATTCCTGAACTGTTAGCTGTCATGAATTCCACCCGTGTTGGTGCAACTTTTGCTAACGGTTTGAAGACGTATCCACTATATTACTACCTCTTACTACCGAAACAATTAATTAACGGTGGTCAATGGTCTTTCATGTTCTGGACGGCTTTGGGGATTGTATCAATTGGCTTTATCGCCATCGTTTACGTTTATTTACATGCCCGTCAATATCCACTCTTAACAATTAGTCTGGCCATTGCGTTTGTAATGCTGCTCATCCCTGCGGTCGGAGCAACCTTAAACGGGATGATGGCTGCCTCCAACCGTTGGACACTGCTCATTTACTTGCCATTAGCATTAACGGTATGTATCTTGGTAGAACATGCACCGACAATTGACCGTCGGACCATGAACCGTTTGACGTTGGCAACCCTGATTTATTTAATCATTTTGATGCTCACCTTTATCTTTCAGGGTAATAATGACATTCTCTTGCCAATTGCCTTTCTACTCCTCTCATTGATGGGTCTATGGGCGATTAATCTCCAACTTACCAAGTATGCAGTACCGGCTCTAGTTGCCGTGGTCGCATTAAACGCTGGTGCCAATGCCATCTTCTCCTCACTTCCGTATAACGGTGACTTCTCGTCAGATATGTTAACGCGCGGTGAGTACAGTCATTTGACGCATCAACGGTATGGTGGTCTAGATAAAGGACTGCCAAGTAATTACTTCTACCGTGTATCAACCATTAGTCAAAACCAAATTATTGCTAATAAGCTGTTGGATAACGACCTGACCTCATCACTACACAACATTGATTCCTACTATTCATTACAAAACCGCTACCTTGGGCAGTTCAACGATTCGTTGCAAAACAATCAAACTACTGCTAACATTCCCATTCGTCAAGCTGACGATCGAACTGTTCTCAATCATTTCTACGGTACTAAGTACCTCTTTGTCCAAAGTGATGGTCTTAATGCTGAGAAGATCCCAGCCGGTTACCACCTCGATAAACAAACTGACCCGATTTATAACTACGATAAAGGGCAACCAAGTACTGCTAAATCTAAACAGGATTTGATTCCTATTCAGACGAACCGCTACCGTACGGCAGATAATTTCCCATTGCTATACTGGCAAAGTAGTTACATTAGTCCCCGTCGGTACCGCCAATTGTCACCAACTGAAAAGGAACGGGCACTAGCAGCTGGCGTGGTAGTCAACGATAGCAAAAAGGCAACGCATAATATGCAGCCTGCTCAGACGAAGCAATTAGTAGTGCCAATCACGACTCAACTGATTTCCAACCGTTTTAATCAGATCAATCCTGAACACTTAAAGTACACCGATAGTACTGAAACATACCACTTACAGTTGAAACTAACCGCTGCCCAGCGGCAGGCCTTGGCGGGTAGTGAACTGCACCTCGAATTTGCCAAGATTAAGTTCACACCGTTCACAATGAAAGAACAGATTAAGTACGAACAAGCTCATTTAAAGCAAATGGCTACTAACCCGGGCTCCATCGTTAATATGCGAGGCAGTAAGTACCAATACTGGCGCTACCACGTGTTAAACGGTTCTCCAGACTTGAGTTATAAGATTAATGTTGGCTCCCGTTACGGAACCGAAACTATTCAACAGTATCGGCAAAGTACATTGTCATTCTTCAAAATGATTCGCCACACAACACTGAACTTAGGATATTATCGTGGTAGTTTACCACAGCAGCTTTCCTTCCAGCCCACCAAGCTAGGTACTTACCAGCTCAAATACCGTCTGGTTGCAGAAAAGCTTGATGATCACTACTACCATCAGGTTAATGAGCTCCAATCACACGCTTTGACGAACCTACACTTCGCCAATAACCAGGTCAGTGGTAGCATTACCACCACCCAACCTGGTATTCTGACCTCGTCAATCCCTTATTCCAAAGGGTGGTCAGCACGAGTAAATGGGCATTCAGTTCGCGTTTTACGAACTAACCAAGCCTTTGTTGGTTTGCAATTACCAGCCGGGCGCCATCATGTCCAATTGAGCTACCAAACTCCTGGTCTTAGAACTGGTGCTTTAGTAAGTCTGATCGGCCTTATCTGGTCACTATTAGTTGGTATAATTACCATGTTGCTTGCTAAACGAAAACATTAGAATATTCAAAAGGAGCTTCCCATGCTAGCTAATGCCAGTATGAGAAGCTCCTTTATTAATAAAAAAGAGTTGATGAACAAATCATCAACCCTTTTAATAGTTCAATCAGGAAATTAGTTATTACCGTTTTCCTTAATGATCTTTTCTTGAATGGCCTTTGGAACTGGTGAGTAGTGGTCAAATGTCATCGTGAAGGTACCACGACCTTGGGTAGCTGACCGCAAAGCAGTAGCGTAACCAAACATTTCTGACAATGGAACAAATGAGTGAATCATTTGAGCACTACCACGTTCTTCCATACCATCAATGGTACCACGACGAGCAGTTACTTGACCCATAACATCACCCATGTTGTCTTGTGGTACAACGATGTCAACCTTCATAACTGGTTCCAGAATAACTGGATCAGCCTTCTTAGCGGCATTCTTCAATGCTAATGAAGCGGCAACCTTGAAGGCAGCTTCACTAGAATCGACTTCGTGGTAACTACCATCATAAAGCTTAGCATGCATATCAACTAATGGATAACCTGCCAAGACACCGTTTTGCATAGCTTCCTTCAAACCTTGTTCAACGGCAGGGATAAATTCACGAGGAACAACACCACCGACGATGGCGTCTTCAAATTCAAAGCCCTTACCTTCTTCAAGTGGAGTAAATTCGATCCATACATCACCGTATTGACCTTTACCACCAGATTGACGAACGAACTTACCTTGAGCAGATGCCTTCTTGGTAAATGCTTCACGGTAGGAAACTTGTGGCTTACCAACAGTAACTTCGGCATGGAATTCACGACGAAGACGTTCAACAATGATATCAAGGTGTAATTCACCCATCCCGGCAATCAGAGTTTCACCAGTTTCAGGGTTAGTTTCAGCCTTGAAGGTTGGGTCTTCTTCCGCCAGCTTTTGTAATCCACGATCCATCTTATCTTGGTCAGCCTTAGACTTAGGTTCAACGGAAACCTGAATAACTGGGTCAGGGAAGTCCATTGATTCAAGTTGTAATGGGTGGTCAGGATCAGTCAGAGAGTCACCAGTAGTGGTGTTCTTCAGACCAATAGCAGCGGCAATATCACCAGAGAATACTTCTGGGATTTCGTGTTGTTGGTTAGAGTGCATTTGAAGCAGACGACCAACACGTTCACGCTTATCCTTAGTAGCGTTCAGAACATATGAACCGGATTGCAGTGAACCAGTGTAGACACGTAAGAAAGTTAACCGACCAACAAATGGGTCAGTAGCAATCTTAAATGCTAAGGCAGCAAATGGTGCCTTATCATCAGCCTTTAATTCAACTTCGTTACCATCTGCATCATGAGCAACGTATGGACGAACGTCAAGTGGAGATGGTAAGAAGTCAATAACAGCATCCAGCAACATCTGAATACCCTTATCCTTGTAGGCAGAACCGGCAAGTACAGGGTAAAGCTTTTCTTCCAGAGTACCCTTCCGAATAGCGGCCTTAATTTCATCAACTGAAATTTCATCACCATTCAGGTACTTTTCCATGATGTTGTCATCAATGTCAGCTAAGGTTTCCAACATTGCGTCATGGCGCTTTTGAGCTTCATCCTTCATATCAGCTGGAATTTCATCAGTATCCCAGTGAGTACCTAACTTATCTTCATCATAAACGTAGGCACACATCTTGATAAGGTCAACAACACCCTTGAAGTTATCTTCAGCACCAATTGGCATTTGAATTGGTAATGGGGTAACGTTCAAACGGTCTTTGATTGTCTGAACAGAGTAATCAAAGTTAGCACCGATCTTATCCATCTTGTTAGCAAAGATAATCCGTGGAACATGGAAGTCATCAGATTGACGCCATACAGTTTCAGTCTGTGGTTCAACACCGGCTTGAGCATCAAGAATAACAATCGCACCATCAAGAACACGTAATGCACGTTCAACTTCGACAGTGAAGTCCACGTGTCCTGGGGTATCGATGATGTTAATCCGGTAGTCTTTCCAAACAGCAGTAGTGGCAGCGGAAGTGATAGTGATACCACGTTCCTTTTCTTCATCCATCCAGTCCATTTGTGAAGCACCATCATGCGTTTCACCAATTTTGTGAATCTTACCAGTGTAGTAAAGCACCCGTTCAGTAGCAGTAGTCTTACCAGCATCAATGTGCGCTACGATACCGATGTTACGGGTCTTATTAAGAGGGTATTCACGTTTGTTAGCCATCTTAAAAGTGTATCTCCCTTCAGTATAAATTTAATAATTAAAATTGATTTTGGTTACTTTAGAAAAAGGGGTGACCGTCGTCCTTTTTAACTACGTCACCCCTCTATTGTAACTGGTTAAGCAACCTGTTTCAATTCGTAGTGATTACCAGCGGTAGTGTGCGAATGCACGGTTAGCTTCAGCCATCCGGTGAGTATCTTCACGCTTCTTAACTGAGGCACCGGTATTGTTTGAAGCATCAATGATTTCACGAGCAAGTCGTTCAACCATTGTGTGTTCTCCACGCAGACGTGCGTATTGAACGATCCAACGAAGACCTAAAGTAGTCCGACGTTCTGGACGAACTTCGATTGGAACTTGGTAGTTAGAACCACCAACACGACGAGCCTTAACTTCCAGAACAGGCATAACGTTTTCCATAGCTTGTTGGAATACTTCTACTGGGTCATTACCAGTTTCACTCTTAATTTCATCAAATGCGGCGTATAAAATCTTAGTAGCAGTTCCACGCTTACCATCGATCATCAAGTGGTCGATCAAGCTAGTAACCAACTTTGAGTGGTACATTGGATCTGGTAAAATTTCACGCTTTTGTACATGTCCTTTACGTGGCATTACTTAATCCCTCCTAAAATTACTTCTTTGGCTTCTTAGCACCGTACTTAGAACGTGATTGCATCCGTCCTTCAACACCAGCAGTATCGAGAGTACCACGAATGATGTGGTAACGAACCCCTGGTAAATCCTTAACACGGCCACCACGAATTAAAACAACTGAGTGTTCTTGCAGGTTGTGACCAATACCAGGAATGTAAGCAGTAACTTCAATCAGGTTTGAAAGACGTACACGAGCGTACTTCCGCAAAGCTGAGTTTGGCTTCTTAGGAGTCATAGTACCGACACGGGTAGCAACCCCACGCTTTTGTGGTGATGGAGTCTTAACTTCTTCCTTCTTGAAAGTGTTGTAAACGTAACCAAGAGCTGGTGACTTTGACTTGCCCTTGTGGCTCTTCCGGCCCTTACGTACCAATTGGTTAATGGTTGGCATAATGTTTCCCCTTCCTTATTTTTAAGTCCACACATCCAGGTGGTTCTTTTTTATTTATAAAAAAATGATTGGATGTTATTAAATTTTCGTGCCTTCGTTGACGCAAAGTCTGCCCAACGACAGACACCAACGTTGCTAAAAAAGCACCTTTAATAGACTATCACGGGACTAAATGAATGTCAACGCGATTTTCAGGATTTAAAATAGTGATTTTGAAGGAATTTGCCGTTATTAGTAATTAGAGATTCTCATGATGGAGGTTATTAGCTTGTACTTAATTTTTTTAATTATCATTAGCGAAATTGGCACATCATTTGTGATGCTAACGGCATTCCGGCTAACAATTGGGCAAACACCCTGGCTGCCCCGCCATTCATATTGTGACAACTGTCATCAGCAACTCCACTGGTGGCAACTCATCCCCATTCTCGGCTATGTCATTCAGCGGGGAAATTGTCACTTTTGCCGACAAGTCATCAATCCGTTTATCTTTGGCAGCGAGTTAGTTATAGCAGTTGCGACCTCCGCGCTGGCTAATTATCACTTACTCCATGATAGCGAATTGGTGTTGCTATTATTAACCCTCGCATTCTTGTCAACAACCGACTTCTATGACCAATTCATCTATTGCTGGGGGTTACTTCCCTTAATCCTCCTAATTCCCCTCACCCAGTCCTGCTGGTTTAGGTTTTCTTGTTACCACGTCAGCATTCTATTAGTTGCTTTGCTATTTCTAATAATGCTAAGTCGGGGCTTAGGGGGCCTCGGTAGTGGTGACGTTGAACTAATTACTATCCTTCTCCTGATCATGGGCCCCTGTCAAGCAGCACTTATCGTCCTGATTGCGAGTGTATTAATGCTGGGATGGTGGTTGATCAAAGTTCATCCAGGTCGTCAAATGCCTTTCTTTCCGGCCTTAGCAGTTGGGATCCTATTTGTGGTCCCCTAATACAGAAAACCGCTAGCATTCGTATTGCACGAACACTAGCGGTTATTTGATTCATTCTTCATTTGATTGGTCTTTCTTAATTTGAATAAGAAAGAAGTTTTCACCATACTGAGCTAAACTTTCAATATTTTGAAATAGCAAGAGGATCCATGACATGGCCAGGCCAAATTCTAATAACTCGAATGCCGTTAAGGATAGGTAGTCGCTGAGCTTAAACACAATATAGTTAAAGCCCATCAGGCCCCCGATAATGTATGAGACATCCAGGAACTGTTTGCGGACATGTGGTAATATCCATCGAATGGCGACAATCAGGATCAGCATAATATAAACTAGCCACATCGAAATTCGGTCATGAAGGACATGGAAGCGCGGATTATTAGGGAAAAAACCGATTGCGGCAATGCAGGCAGCTTGCGCATATAGTAATAACCGCAAAATCAGCACCCGGCGATTATTGTACTTCTTCTGTAAATTAACAAAAAGGTAATCTACCAGGGCCATCATTAGTAGTCCTGAAAAGATTAATGTCACATTAAACTGCAAATTAGCCGAGTTCTGTGCCGTTCCCAAAAAGCTGAAATTATGTTTCCACCAGTTACGATCCGAATTGGTCAACATTGAAAAGAGCATCCCACCAATAATCATAATCGTTAATAGGTTAGTAACGATGCCCGGTGATAAGGTCAATGCCAAGTTAATCATGATGTAATTAACTGCCGAAATAATCAAGAGGATGAACATCGTCGACGTATAGAGGTCAAAACGAGCGTCCATAAACAGCTGCTCGAATAGCCAGAAAAAGGCGGAAAACGAGAAGACAATAATTAACCCACAGGCAACCGTAATTGTAATCAGGCTTCGCCAATAAAAGTCTTGAGCAGGCCCGTTTTTGTGGATCTTCGTAATAATGGCCGTAACGATAAAGACCAATAGGCCAGAGATCAAGCTCATTAATAATGAACCGTTAGCAATGGAATAGTCACCAATAATTGGAACAGTAGTTAGTTTCAAGTGCTGAGCCATTGCAAATAGTGCCAGAGTCAGAATGACGGCGGGAACAAAATACCACCAAAACTTTATTCGAGGCAACTGCTCCAGTAGGTTAGCCGGACGGACCATAATTTGTTTATGGGCCACATTTAAGGCTAATGATTCATCTTCTCCAAAATGGGTCTGTTTGATGGCCTTCTCCGGAATCTCGATTTTGTAGACTTGCTTTTTCAAAACATTCTCTCCCAATCAACGTAAAAACAGGACAATGGCAAAACGCCACAGTCCTGTTTCTTAATTAGTTTTGCTTGTCTTCTTCCTTCATCTTGGCTTCAAGATCCTTGATGGAGTAAGCAGAAACATTAACTTCTTTTGGTTTGATGTGACGGTAAGTACTCATACCAGTACCAGCTGGAATAATCTTACCAATGATTACATTTTCTTTCAAACCAACTAATGGATCGTTCTTACCACGAATAGCAGCGTCAGTCAGAACACGAGTAGTTTCCTGGAATGAAGCAGCTGACAAGAAACTGTTAGTTTCCAGAGCAGCCTTGGTAATTCCGAGGATAACTGGACGAGCAGTAGCTGGAATTTCTCCAGAAACTAAAGTCTTGTAGTTAGCATCACGGAATTGACCAATATCCATCAATTGACCTGGTAAGAGATCAGTATCACCTGGATCCATTACCCGAACCTTCCGCATCATTTGCCGAATCATGATTTCCACGTGCTTATCCAGCAAGTCGATACCCTGCATCCGGTAAACTTTCTGAACTTCGGCTAAGAGGTAAGTTTCAGTAGAAAGAACATCGCGAACACGGATCAGTTCCTTTGGATCAATAGAACCTTCGTTAAGAGCTGTTCCACGGTGAATGAAGTCACCTTCAGCTACCCGCATCCGAGCCGTGATTGGTAAGGTGTATGTCCGTGTATCGGTTTCACCCTTAACAGTAACATCCTTTGTCCGTTCTGCAGGGTTTTCTTCGATGGATTCCACTTCACCAGTAACTTCACTGATGGTTGCACGACCCTTAGGATTACGTGCTTCCACAATTTCTTGAACACGAGGAAGACCTTGGGTGATATCTTCGTTACCGGCAACACCACCAGTGTGGAAGTTCCGCAGAGTCAGCTGGGTACCTGGTTCACCGATTGATTGGGCAGCAACAGTACCAACAGCTTCACCGGCTTCAACACGGTCACCGGTAGCAGCGTTCCGACCGTAGCAACGTTCGCAAACACCGTGTTCAGTGTTGCAAGTGAATGCAGAACGAATCGTAACCTTCTTAACACCGGCATCAACAATCTTTTGTGCCATGTCTTCATCAATCAGGACATTTTTACCAACGATCTTTTCACCAGTCTTTGGATCAAAGACAGACTTCATCGTGTAACGACCCATAATCCGATCGTAAAGTGGTTCGATCATTTCGTTACCATTTGTAATAGCGGTAACTTCCAGACCACGGTCAGTACCACAGTCTTTTTCACGAACAACCACGTCCTGGGCAACATCAACCAACCGCCGAGTCAGGTAACCTGAGTTAGCAGTCTTCAGGGCCGTATCAGTCATCCCTTTACGAGCACCGTGTGAAGACAGGAACATTTCCAGAACTGACAGTCCTTCGTAGAAGTTAGAAAGAACTGGCAATTCCATAATCTTACCGTTAGGAGCGGCCATCAGACCACGCATTCCAGCAAGCTGAGTAAAGTTAGAAATGTTACCACGCGCACCAGAGTCAGACATCATGTTGATTGGGTTATGG
This sequence comes from Limosilactobacillus frumenti DSM 13145, assembly GCF_001436045.1. GTDB lineage: Bacteria > Bacillota > Bacilli > Lactobacillales > Lactobacillaceae > Limosilactobacillus > Limosilactobacillus frumenti. Next base: position 159,372 of record NZ_AZER01000013.1, on the reverse strand, counting down.
ATATCCATGTGTTCAATCAGCTTGTTCTGAACTTCATCCTTGGCATCGTTCCAAATACCGATAACCCGGTCATACCGTTCATCATCAGTAATCAAACCACGACGGAATTGCTTAGTAACCAGGGCAACTTGCTTCCGGGCCTTCTTAATAATGTCAGGCTTTTCTGGCAAATCATGAATATCGGAGATGGCAGTTGTCAAACCAGAAATGGTTGATTCGTAGTAACCGAGGTCCTTAATCCGGTCCAGGAATTGAGAAGTCTTAGTAACCTTGTACTTCTTGTAAACTTCCGCAATCAAGTCGGACAGGAAGCCCTTCTTGAATGGTGGAATTAATGGCGCATTTTCAAGGTATTCATTGATGTCCTCACCAGGGTCCAAGAAGAAGCGGTCATCGACGCCTTTTGTGATGTTATCAGCGGTTGGTTCGTTAATGTAGTTAAAGTCTTCCGGCAAAATCCGGTTGAACAGTAACTTACCAACAGTTGTAACCATGATCTTCTTACGTTGTTCGTCAGTGAATGGCTTCTTAGGGAATGATGATACTTGAACACCGACCCGGGTTTGAAGAGCAACATAATTGTTCTTGTAGGCCATTTCAGCTTCGTTGGTGTCCTTGAAGATCATTCCTTCACCTTCACGGCCCTTATCTTCCGTGGTCATGTAGTAGTTACCAATAACCATATCCTGTGATGGTGACACAATAGGTTCACCGTCACGAGGACTCAAAATGTGGTGAGCAGCCAGCATTAACAGCCGCGCTTCTGCTTGAGCTTCATCGGACAATGGTACGTGAATGGCCATCTGGTCTCCATCGAAGTCGGCGTTGTAAGCAGTACATACCAGTGGGTGCAGACGCATTGACTTACCAGAAACCAAGACTGGTTCGAAGGCCTGAATACCCAACCGGTGCAAGGTAGGTGCCCGGTTAAGCAGAACTGGGTGTTCCTTAATAACGTCTTCCAGAACATCGAAGACATCATTATCACGACGATCAATCTTGCGCTTAGCAGCCTTAACGTTAGCTGACAAGCCGCGCTTAACCAATTCGTGCATAATGAATGGCTTGAACAATTCCAGAGCCATTGGAACAGGCAACCCCATTTGGTTCATCTTCATGGATGGACCAACATCAATAACGGAACGACCAGAGTAGTCAACCCGCTTACCAAGCAAGTTTTGACGGAACCGTCCTTGCTTACCCTTAAGCAAGTGGGATAACGACTTCAGTGGACGGTTACCTGGTCCAGAAACTGGACGACCACGACGACCGTTATCGATCAAAGCATCAACCGCTTCCTGAAGCATCCGCTTTTCGTTTTGAACGATAATGCCCGGAGCTTGTAATTCAAGAAGACGCTTCAAACGGTTGTTACGGTTAATAACCCGTCGGTACAAGTCGTTCAGGTCAGAGGTGGCGAAACGCCCACCTTCAAGTTGTACCATTGGCCGTAAATCAGGTGGCATAACTGGAATAACATCCAGGACCATCCATTCTGGCTTGTTACCAGACTTGATGAAAGCTTCCAGAATATCCAGACGACGAATTGCCCGAGTCCGCTTTTGACCGGTAGCATCCTTCAATTCTTCCTTGAGTTCGTTGGCTTCCTTTTGTAAGTCAACATCAGCTAATAACTTCTTGATAGCTGCAGCACCCATTTCAGCCTTGAAACGGTCACCGAATTCAGCCTTTTTGTCACGGTATTCTGCTTCAGACAACAGTTGCTTCTTTTCCAGTGGAGTGTCACCAGGATCAAGAACAACGTATGAAGCAAAGTAGATAACTTCTTCCAAGGAACGAGGACTCATATCCAAGACAAGACCCATCCGGCTTGGAATACCCTTGAAGTACCAAATGTGTGAAACTGGAGCCGCTAATTCAATGTGGCCCATCCGTTCACGACGGACTTTGGAACTAGTAACTTCAACACCACAACGGTCACAAACACGGCCCTTGTAGCGAATCCGCTTGTACTTACCACAAGCACACTCGTAATCCTTGGTTGGTCCAAAGATCCGTTCATCGAACAGCCCTTGCTTTTCCGGCTTTAATGTCCGGTAGTTGATGGTTTCTGGTTTCTTAACTTCACCATATGACCAAGACCGAATCTTATCCGGTGATGCCAGTCCGATCTGCATGCTTTCAAATTTATTGACATCGATCAAAGGATTATTCCTCCTTATTTAGTAGTTTCTTCACCAATTTAACTAGTCTTGCTTGGTTTTATCCTCGTCAGTCGTTGCGGCTGATGGCTTGGAATCAGACTTTTCATCGTTCTTGTTATCGGCGTTATGTTGAGCGGCATACTTAGCCAATGCATCAACGTTAACAACTTCATCATCGTCTTCATCCATATTCTTTAATTGAATTTCGTTGTGGTTAGCATCGAGGACCTTCATGTCCAGACCAAGTGATTGCAGTTCCTTAACAAGAACACGGAATGATTCAGGAACACCTGGCTTTGGAATTGGTTCACCATTGATGATGGCATCGTAGGTCCGAACACGACCAACAGTATCATCAGACTTGTAAGTCAAGATTTCTTGAAGGGTGTATGCAGCACCGTAAGCTTCAAGAGCCCAAACTTCCATTTCACCAAACCGCTGACCACCGAACTGAGCTTTACCACCCAGTGGTTGTTGAGTAACTAATGAGTAAGGACCAGTTGACCGAGCGTGAATCTTATCATCAACCATGTGAGCCAACTTAAGGTAGTGCATTGAACCAACGGCAATCCGGTTTTCGAATGGTTCACCAGTCCGACCATCATAAAGAATCGTCTTACCATCTTCTGGGAACCCAGATTCCTTAATAGCATCCCAAACATCCTTATCAGTAGCACCATCAAAGACAGGAGTTGCCATGTGGATACCAAGCCGCTTAGCAGCCATACCTAAGTGCAATTCCAGCAGCTGACCAATGTTCATACGTGATGGCACACCCATTGGGGACAGCATAATGTCAATTGGCGTTCCGTCAGGCATGTATGGCATATCTTCTTCAGGAATAACAATGGAAACAGTACCCTTGTTACCGTGACGACCAGACATCTTGTCACCAACTTGGATCTTCCGCTTTTGTGCGATGTAAACCCGAACCATGGTGTTAACACCTGGTGACAATTCATCACCATTTTCACGCGTAAAGATCTTAACATCCTGGATAATTCCGCCGCCACCGTGAGGAACACGCAATGAGGTATCACGAACTTCACGAGACTTTTCACCGAAGATCGCATGCAGCAACCGTTCTTCAGCTGATAATTCAGTCATTCCCTTAGGAGTAACCTTACCAACTAAGATGTCACCATCATGGACTTCAGCACCAACTCGAACGATCCCGTTTTCATCGAGGTCCTTCAAAGCATCGTCACCGACGTTAGGAATTTCACGGGTCATTTCTTCAGGGCCAAGCTTCGTTTCACGAGCTTCAGATTCGTATGATTCGATATGAATTGAAGTGTAAACGTCATCCTTAACCAAGCGTTCGCTGATCGCGATGGCATCTTCGAAGTTGTAACCTTGCCAAGTCATGAAGGCAATCAATGGGTTTTGACCAAGGGCCAGTTCCCCTTGTTCCATGGATGGACCATCGGCTAAGACATCGTCAGCGTCAACGTGTTCGTTAACCTTAACAATTGGCCGTTGGTTGTAGTTCTTACCACCGTTAGAACGTTGGAACTTCATTAACTTGTAAGTGTCTAAAGTACCGTCTTCTTCACGAACACGGATTTCATTAGCATCGACATATTCCACAGTACCAGACTTCTTAGCAATCAGAGCCACCCCAGAGTCGTGAGCTGCTTTGTAGTCGATACCAGTACTTACTAGTGGTGCGTGAGGGTTCAGCAAAGGCACAGCCTGCCGTTGCATGTTAGCCCCCATCAGGGCACGGTTGGAGTCATCGTTTTCCAAGAATGGAATTGAAGCGGAAGCTACGGAGACAACTTGTTTTGGTGAAACGTCCATGTAGTCGACGTTTTCCACACTAGTTTCGATGTAATCATCCTTATCACGACACATAACCTGGTCATCAACGAATGAACCATCGTCATTCAAAGGTGAGTTAGCCTGAGCAATGATAAAGTTATCTTCTTCGTCGGCAGTCAGGTAATCAATCTTATCAGTAACCTTGTGGGTCTTCCATGAAACACGACGGTATGGAGTCTCCACAAAACCATACTTGTTAATCCGGGCGTAAGAAGACAGGTTGTTGATTAAACCAATGTTAGGACCTTCTGGCGTTTCAATAGGGCACAGACGGCCATAGTGAGTATAGTGAACATCCCGGACTTCATATCCGGCACGATCACGGGTCAACCCACCAGGACCAATGGCTGACAGACGACGCTTATGTTCCAATTCACCCAGTGGGTTGGTTTGATCCATGAACTGTGACAGTTGTGATGAACCGAAGAATTCCTTAATGGAAGCAACGACTGGACGAATGTTGATTAATTGCTGTGGGGTCACAGTGTCTGGATCTTGAATGGACATCCGTTCACGCACAACCCGTTCCATCCGGGCCAAACCGATCCGGAATTGGTTCTGGAGTAATTCACCCACAGAACGAATCCGCCGGTTACCCAAGTGGTCGATATCATCAGTTGATCCGATGCCTTCCTGTAAGTTGAAGAAGTAATTCAGGGAAGCAAGAATATCAGCTGGAGTAATGTGCTTGTGTTCCAAAGGAATATGACCATTACCCAACAGAGGAACAACCCGTTCTGGATCTTCGTGAGAGTAAACCAGGATCTTTTGTAATTTAACTGGTTCAGTCACAACCGCTTCATCAGAAGGGGTATAAGTGATCATCTTAAAGTCGTCACGGTCAAGGTAAGGTTCAAGCTTCTTAAGAACTTCCTTGGTAACTTGATCACCCTTTTGTGCTAACACTTCACCAGTGTCAGGATCAGCTAGCGTTTCCGCCAGGGTCTCACCTAACAAACGGTATTTCAACATTAACTTCTTGTTAGTCTTGTAACGACCAACAGGGGCCATGTCGTAACGCTTTGGATCAAAGAAACGGGCCGTTAAGAGGTTCCGGGCTGAGTCAGCAGTCTTTGGTTCACCTGGACGTAACCGTTCGTAAATATCCTTCAAAGATTCTTCAACACGAGAATCTTCAGCATTCTTGTGAACATCCTTATCCAAGGTCAAGGACAAGGTTTCACTGTTGCCACCAAACATATCAATGATTTCATCATCAGAGCCGAAGCCCAATGCCCGAATTAATTCAGTCATTGGCAGCTTCCGCGTCCGGTCGATACGGACGTATGAAATGTTCTTGGCATCAGTTTCGTATTCTAACCAGGCACCACGGTTAGGAATAAAGGTAGCGCCATAGTTAAGCCGACCATTCTTACCAGTTTCTTCATTATAGTAAACACCTGGTGAACGAACTAATTGAGAAACAATTACCCGTTCTGCCCCATTAATAATGAAAGTCCCTTGGTTAGTCATCAGTGGGAAGTCACCAAAGAAGACGTCTTGAGACTTAATTTCACCAGTTTCGTGGTTGGTTAAGCGTAAGGTAACGTGAAGTGGTGCTGAATAGTTAGCATCGTGTTCACGAGCTTCATCAACAGTATACTTAGGTTCCAAAAGTTGATAATCAACAAATTCCAGAGAAAGTTTTCCTTGGAAATCATCGATTGGCATAATGTCATCAAACATTTCCCGTAAACCTTTGTCCATGAACCAGTTGTAAGAATTGGTTTGAACTTCAATCAGGTTTGGCAGCTCGAGAACTTCTTTAATCCGCGAGTAGCTACGACGGGTACGGTGTTTACCGTATTTAACTAAATGTCCGGCCAAACTGTTCACCTCTCTAATTTATTCAGCGAGCTTTTTAAATGTTACATTTTGATTACAATTTGTACAAAATGGCATTTTTGAGCAAAAAAAATCCAAAAACAGTTAAAAACTGTCTTTGGTTTTTATAGCTGAACCCGATGGACAATAGATCACCGGGCCCATATGAGCTCGCAATTACATACTATTGTAGTGTACAGGTTTTTTATTTAATTGTCAACGATAATGAATGACTATTTAGTGATCGACAAACCATTAACGACACAATCCAAGATCAATTGGTCACGCTGCTCATCACTAATATCATTCCCCGCGATTGGCTGGTAGGTTCCAAAGATAGGCGTGATGTCCGCTAAGAATAGTTCAGCGGCTTCCCGTGGCAAAATATCAGGACGCAGGCCAACTTGCGGTTGCTTGAAGTATTCAGCAATTGGTTCCAAGTAATCCATCGTAAAGATCATATTGAGCTTTTGCTGAGAGCTCGTGGATAGTAAGCGCCGTGCTTGCCAATACTGGTCGTAAATACTCAGTGGGTGGTGTTTCTTCAATGCTTCAGTGATTTGCCAGATCTGTTCGTTTGGAGTTAGCTTGTGTTTCCGCATCACCTTATTAATATCCTTACGCACCTTACCCCCAAGCTGCGTCATAACGTCCAGATAAAGGACTTCCTTGTCACTGAAGTGGTGGTACAGTGCCGGTTGAGTAATCCCAATTTGTTTGGCAATGTCACGAGTGGAAGTTTCACCAAATCCTTTCTGTAAGAATAACTTAGTCGCAGTTCTCATGATCGAGTTCCGCGTCCGTTCTAATCGGTCTGAACGTTTCATTCTGTATCTCGTTCCTCAACTTATTAATCATCTTATAAATATATAATGCCACTAAACCCGTCCTTTGACAAGACTAGATCAGCCATTTTCCGCCATTCACGACCGATATTAAGCTAAGTCATCCCCCTCAGTATTCAATAATGGGCACTGCTTTTAAGTCACTAAATAAAAAAGTGCGTTCGGCAAACATCCGTAACGCACTTTAAAATAAGTTTTTAATCAATCTGCACAACTTGAGAATCATCCGCTTGCGGGTGGCGGGTCTTAATCGTAATCTTACCCCGTCGAGCACCAACTGTAACGTCGTCCCCAGTCTTCACGGCCCCTTCGAGCAAGGCAGTGCTCAGTGGATCTTCAATCTGATCCTGAAGAGCCCGCCGGAGTGGCCGTGCACCATATGATGGATCATAACCAACTTTGGCCACAAGGTTAATAGCCGCCGGCGTAACTTTCAGTTCAATGCCTTGTTCACTAACCCGTTTTTGTAGGGTCTTAACCATTAACTTAACAATCTGGTGTAATTCCTTCTTGTGGAGTGAGTGGAAAATCACCGTTTCATCAATCCGGTTTAAGAATTCTGGCCGGAAGTGAAGCTTCAATTGTTGCCGAATGGCACTGGCCATCGCCTGGTAATCATTGCTAATGTCCCGAGCACCAAAGCCAACTTCTTTTTCATCCTGCAACTGGGTGGCACCAAGGTTAGAAGTCATGATAATAATGGTGTTTCTAAAGTCAACTCGCCGGCCCTTGGCATCGGTCAGGTAGCCATCATCCAAGACCTGCAGTAATAAATTAAAGACATCAGGATGGGCCTTTTCAGCTTCATCCAATAGAACAACTGAGTATGGGTGCTGACGAACTTTTTCAGTTAACTGACCACCTTCATCATAGCCCACGTAACCAGGTGCGGCCCCAATCAGCCGGCTCGTCGAGTATTTCTCCATGTACTCAGACATATCAATCCGGATCATGTTATCCTCAGAGCCAAACATAGCTTCCGCTAGGGCCTTCGCAAGCTCAGTCTTCCCGACTCCCGTTGGTCCCAGGAACATAAAGGAACCAATTGGACGGTGAGGATCCTTTAAGCCACTCCGCGCTCGACGAATTGCTTTCGCCACAACGCTGACAGCTTGATCCTGGCCGATCACCCGCCGGTGAAGTACCCGTTCGAGGTTAACCAGTCGTTCACTTTCACTCTTGGTTAACTGGGTCAAAGGAACACCGGTCCATTCAGCAACAACCTTGGCAATATCTTCACCAGTGGTATGCAACTGGTAGTGGTCAGCGTCCTGCTTAGCATGTTGTTCCTGCCGTTCTAACTTTGCCCGCAATTGCAATTCCTGCTGGCGAAGCTCCGCAGCTTTATCGAAGTTTTGATCTTCAATGGCCTGTTCTTTATCTTTACGAAGTTGTTCTAATTGACCAGTCAGTGAATGACGGCTATTTTTCTTTTCTTCCGCATTAATCCGGACCATCGCAGATGCCTCGTCGATTAAGTCAATTGCCTTATCAGGCAGGAAACGGTCTGTAATATAACGGGCAGATAAGGTCACCGCTTGTTTCAATGCTTCATCATCAATTTGGACATGGTGGTGCTGTTCGTACTTTGGTCGCAACCCTTTGAGAATCTGCAAGGCAACTTCTGGAGTTGGCTCGTCAATCTGCACTGTAGCAAAGCGCCGTTCCAAAGCTGCGTCGGATTCAATGTACTTTTGATATTCATCTAAAGTTGTGGCCCCGATAGTTTGTAAATCGCCACGGGCTAATGCTGGTTTCAGAATATTAGAAGCATCAATGGCACCTTCAGCACCACCAGCACCAATTAAGGTATGGAGTTCATCAATAAATAGGATGACATGACCATCCCGGTGAATCTCATCAATTACTTTCTTCAAACGATCTTCGAATTCACCACGATATTTGGTCCCCGCAACAAGTGACCCCATATCCAGCATCATTAAACGCTTTTTAGCTAGCTCTGCCGGAACCTGACCATGAACCATTCGTTGAGCTAGTTCCTCTGCAATGGCAGTTTTACCAACCCCTGGTTCCCCAATCAGAACGGGGTTGTTCTTAGTTCGCCGACTAAGAATTTGTTCAACCCGCTTCAGCTCACGGTCACGCCCAACCACGGGATCAAACTTGCCATCACGAGCTAGTTGGGTCATATCACGGGCCAGTTTATCCAACGTTGGCGTTGCAGATTTGCCACTCTGTTGGCTGGCATTGTGTAATTGTTGTCGTGCCTGCAAGTCGGACACGCCGAGTCGCCGCAAAATAACCTTACGGACTTGTTGAGGCATTACATCTAAGCTATACAAGATCCGTGATGAGAGAACACTCTCGTCCGAAATCAAAGCTAACAGTAAATGTTCAGTCCCAATCTTAAGGGCACGAAGCTGTTGAGCTTCTTGGCCTGCTAATGCCAGGACCTGCTTGGCTTTAGGAGAATAAGGTAAGTATTCGCCATCCCCGCGATCCTCCATTGTCCCGTAACCAATCATCCGTTCAATTTCTTCACGAATGTCGTCACTGGTAATTGAGAATTGCTCAAAGATCTTGCTGGCAATCCCTTCTTTTTCCATCGTTAATGCCAAGAGGAGGTGTTCAGTCCCAACTGCTTGATGCTTAAAGTATCGTGCTTGTTCATGTGCCAGCATTAATACTCGTTTTGCACTAGGCGTAAAAGTATTATCCATCCAGAAACTCCTTTCTCTTTAACTCTCATACCGTAGTCGATTTAGCATGGCAACCAGTAAGCGGGCTCTTAATTGTGCCTCAGCATTGCGGTTACCAACCGCTAACGTCTGCTTAGAAAGGGCCACTAACATCAAGTCACCCTCACGTCGACTAATAACCTTTTCATTATATAGGGTTGAAATAACATCATAGGCATCCCGTTCGCTAATTGAATTCCCAATTGCTTGGATAAGCGTGTCAAGGACATCTAAATCATCTAACAGGTTGACCCGTTCAATTCTAATATAGCCACCACCGCCACGCTTACTTTGTACCAGGTAACCATGTTGAATGGTAAAGCGGGTCTTAATAACATAGTTGATTTGGGATGGAACGACGTCAAAGTGATTGGCAATTGCTGATCGTGAAATTTCAATTTGCGAAGAATTGCCAAGAATCTGTTTGAGGTATTCTTCAATCACATCCGAAATACTCTTTTCTTCCATCTCATCACCTCATTATCTGACTAATCTTGACCAAATTTTAGCACAGTCAGTACCGCAACACCAGTCAGATGTCTTCAGTAACAAGCACATTAGAAATATCAAAAACTCCAGAGCCTGCACTTAGCAAACTCTGGAGTTCTCGTTCATCATCATTTAGTGATGATAGTTATATTTATTCTAATGGGGAGATTTTATTAGTCCATGTGAGTAAAGTCAACAACGTTCCGACCAACAACCTTGTTGTCCTTCAATTCTTGGATCATGTCGTTGATTTCACTCAGCTTACGAGTCTTGACAATTGGGTGAACCTTACCTTCAGCACCGAATTGGAAGCATTCAGCCAAGTCTTGACGAGTACCAACTAATGAACCAGCAACGATGATGCCATCAAGAACAGTCTTAGCAATGTTAAGCTTCATGTCACCTTGTGGAAGAGCAACAGCAACTAACTTACCATCTGGACGTAATGAATCAACAGCTTGGTCAAAAGCAGAAGCGGAAACAGCAGTTACAACTGCAGAGTGAACACCGCCAACTTTTTCTTGGATTTGCTTGTCAACATCACCGTCATGACGGTTGATAACAATTTCAGCACCATTCTTCTTAGCAGCTTCAAGCTTGTCAGGGTTACCATCAACAGCGATAACGTGAGCACCAAAGACATTGTGAGCAAATTGGATACCGAGGTTACCTAACCCACCAGCACCAACGATTGATACCCATTGACCTGGCTTCAAGTCAGCAACTTTCAATGCCTTGTACATAGTAACACCGGCACAAGTCAAAGAAGTAGCTTCAACTGGATCAAGACCATCTGGAACCTTAACAGCGTAATCAGCTGGGACAATGCATTGTTGAGCCATTGCACCATCAACAGTGTAACCAGCGTTTAGAACGTTCCGGCAAAGAGTTTCACGACCAGTCAAGCAATATTCACAGTGGCCACAACCCTTGTAGAACCAAGCGATTGATACCCGGTCACCAACTTTAAGAGAGGTAACACCAGGAGCAACCTTTGATACACGACCAACACCTTCGTGTCCAATGATACGGCCAGGCTTCTTACCAAAGTCCCCAGCAGCAACGTGGAGGTCAGTGTGACAAAGTCCACAGTATTCCATGTCAACTAAAGCTTCACCTGGTTTGAGGTCACGTAATTTAACATCTTTAACAGTAACGTAGCCATCTACAGGATCGTTAATAACAGCAGCTTTCATAGTCCAAAATCTCCTTTTGAATATCTTGTTATCGTTTACACAAGTTATGATAACAAATATAACACCGACTTTAAAGGGAAAATGTGAATAAATTAACATAAATGGTATGAACCACTATTCCCAGAAATTAAGTGAATCATACGGAGAGTAAGTCAAAACTACTAGTACCAATGTGAAATTTTTATTTAAGGCTGGTTAGTCCCCTTCACATATGGATAACCGAAGTAAATGTTAAAGAGGTCACCACCAACATTGCGCAAGTCGTGGTAACTAATGTTGTTGGCGAAAAAAAGGAGCATTTGTTTGTCATGGACATTAGCCCACATGCAGCAGTTATACGGACCATAATTCCCGTTGGCATGAATAATCGGGTTATTCACATACACACCACCAAAATAGCTTTCCTCTCCCGGTGTTGTTTGTACACGAAGTAATTGATGGACCAACCGCGGATTTTCGAGAACATCAGTCATTACGAGACGCCAATAGTCTTGCGGTGTCATTAAGTAGTCTCCGGCGCCAAAATTTGCCGACATTTGTTGCAGTAACGTATCCTCTGACACGTTCTTGTTAAGCGGAATTATTCTGACATGGTTTTTAGTTGCTGATTTGAATTTCTTCACATGAGCAGGTTTCATCACGTACTGCATAACATAATGATGATACGAACGGTGACTGGCATGGCGAATAATTGCAGCGAGCATAATAAAGTCAGCATCAGAATACTTCCATGAAAAATCACCAGTTGATTGGAAGGAGGTTAAGCCAAACTTAAGCCGGGCATTTTCACCTTTTAAGGTGCGCGCTGGCTGGTTTTTTAAATCACGCAGCCCACTGTGGTGAATCATTAAGTGTTGGACAGTAATTTGGTTTGCATATGGAATATCAGAATAATAATCACTTAATGGTGTCTGCAGTTTAATTTGATGGTGGTTGACTAATGACATAATTGCTAGGCCCGTCACTAATTTCTGCAGGGAAGCAATAGGAAACAATTGGTTGGCTGATACTTTTTGTGAATCTTTCTGGTCAGTACGGTTTGAAATGACGAGCGGTTGATGATCGTGGCCATTCACGAGCACGATTCCATTAATCTGGTGTTGAACCATGTACTGGCGGATGGCATGTCTTTTTTGAACTGCTACTGACTGGGCATGTCCAGTCGTTGGTACTAGTACGGCTAATACCAACACTATTAATAGAAAAACTGCCTTCCGGTTCTTCACCATGCTTCACCCGCCTTTCTTTTTGGAATGTTTATCATACTCATATAACTATGAATTGGCCTTTCAGCATAGTACACAAATGGCGTCCAGTGCCGGACACTGGACGCCTATTTGTAATAACTGCGACAGCGTATCATAAATGACTGCTGGCACGTTACCTCTGAAATATGCAAATCGGGAATACACGATTTGAACGTGCGACCTCTTCGTCCCGAACGAAGCGCTCTACCAAGCTGAGCTAATTCCCGAAAAGAAAAAGCGTAACAATTACCAGGTAACCGTCACGCTTATACTAGTGCACCCAGAAGGAGTCGAACCTTCAACCTTCTGATTCGTAGTCAGACACTCTATCCAATTGCGCTATGGGTGCATAT
>NZ_AZER01000013.1:0-146720 GCF_001436045.1 Limosilactobacillus frumenti DSM 13145 | reverse complement strand
CCCGCGACCCCCACCATGGCAAGGTGATGTTCTACCACTGAACTACTTCCGCATATCGCTATAACATAATTGTATGTTACACGCGTCAGAGTAAATTGTCAATAATTTTTGAAATAAAAATTAAAATTCTATTTCAATGCGGATGAAGGGACTCGAACCCTTACATCAAAATGATACAAGATCCTAAATCTTGCGCGTCTACCAGTTCCGCCACATCCGCAAATATATGGAGGATACAGGGCTCGAACCTGTGACCCTCTGCTTGTAAGGCAGACGCTCTCCCAACTGAGCTAATCCTCCATATTAACAAGGCAAATATCCGAACCTTGTTAATATATCATTTCACTTAATGCTTGTCAAACTACTTTAAGCCCAATGATTCTAACTTCTGATCAATCTGGGCCAACACTTGGCGGGCAGCAGATGGATCTTCAACAAAGTCGTATTTATCACCATTAATTAACATCTTAGGGCTAGCATCGTAGTCCTGGTACCACTTGGCATACCGTTGGTTCAGATTCTTGTAGTAATCGTATAAGGATGGGTCATTAGCGATCTGTTCATATGAACGCCCCCGCTTTTTAATTCGCTTCAGCATCGTATCAAAGGAAATCTGAATGGTAATCAAAAGATTAGGAGCTTTCTGATGACCCTGGGCAGGGAGTTCTTCCATCATGTTCCGCAATAGTGAAGAATAAATATTTGATTCTGTTTCAGTTGCCCGGCCCATATCAGCATTTAGCTTAAAAAGAAGGGCATCTTCAAAGATCGAGCGGTCTAAAACGTTCAGGTCATTGTTAAATGAGTCCTTAATTTCATCAATCCGACGATTCAAGAAGTAAATCTGCAATAGGAAGCCATACTTCTTAGGGTCCTTATAGAACAGTGGCAAGATCTTATTGTCATCCACTGATTCGTAGAATGGCTGACTGTTCAAATGGTCTGACAGCAGCTTCGTTAAGCTCGTCTTACCGGCGCCAATTGTTCCTGCTAATGCAATCATGACTATTCTCCTCCGTAAATAATCCGTTTTGCGATACCCAACCATCTTAACATTTAAAGAAAAAAGAAGATACGATTAATTCACCGTATCTTCGATATTTTAATTATTCTTCTGTTGATTCGTACTTTTCGCCCTTCGTACTCTTGGACAAGTCGACTTGCTTCAGTGGAATCATGTGCGTCTTGTAACGGATCTTGTAGTAGAAGAACAAGATCAAGAACAGTGGCACACTCATGTATGTCATCAAGATGTTTGCCCAATCCAATTTAACGAAAGCATCAACATTTTGGCCCAAAATAACAATCGTACAAAGGACAAATGCAAAGATTGGTCCAAACGGATACATGGTTGCATGGTACTTCAGGTCAGAAACTAAGTGACCCTGAGCAACGTATGCTCGACGGAAACGATAGTGTGAAATGGCAATCCCTAACCATGCCAAGAATCCACACAAACCAGAAGCATCAGTTAGGTACAGGTATGCTTGCGGAACGATAAACTGAGTGGCAAAGGCCAAGGTTGATACAACCATGGTCCCCAGTAAAGCATAAATTGGAATTCCCCGCCGGTTAACATAACCGAAGAAGCGCCATGCGTAACCTTCCCGGGCTTGTGAGTACAGCATCCGCGTTGAGGCATACAGTCCCGAGTTAGCGGCAGAAACAACCGCAGTCAAAATAACAGCGTTCATAACACTCGCCGCAACTGCTAAACCAGCCCGCTTGAAGATAATGGTAAATGGACTCATCGTAATGTGGGTAACATCTGAGTTCATCAAATTCTTGTTGGTATATGGCAGTACACAAGCAATGACAAAGATCGCTAAAATGTAGAATAAGAGAATCCGCCAGAAAGTAGAATGGATAGCCTTAGAAATTGATTTTTCAGGTGTAGCAGCTTCACCAGCTGTAATTCCGACTAATTCGGTCCCTTGGAATGAGAAACCAGCAACCAAGAAGACGGAGATAATAGCTGGAACCCCACCAACAAATGGTGCTTTCTTGTAGTGGAAGTTGCTAAAGCCAACTGGCTTGCCGCCCATAATTCCGAGGATAATGGCAATACCAACAATCAGGAAGACAATAACCGTTACCACCTTAATCAGGGCTAACCAGTATTCTGTTTCCCCATAGGAACGAACTGATAAGTAGTTAATTAAGAAGACAAGAATCAGGACAACCGTTGAGAACACCCAACTTGGAACATGTGGTAACCAGAAATTCATTACGATTCCGGCACTGGTAACGTCAACTGGGATCGTAATGGCCCAGTTAAACCAGTAGTTCCATCCCATAGCAAATCCTAGTGCTGGATCAACAAACTTAGTTGAAAAGGCAGAGAAAGAACCAGTTAACGGCATGTAGGTGGACATTTCACCTAAACTAGTCATTAAGAAGTAAACCATGATCCCCATAATTCCATAGGCAACCAGGGCCCCACCAGGTCCGGCCGTAGAAATGGCTGATCCAGATGTGATAAACAGACCCGTTCCGATCGTCCCACCAAGGGCAATCATTGCCAGGTGCCGAGTTTGCAGTGTCCGGTGAATATGACCAACGTTGCCCTGACTACTTGAATTTTCTGACATAAGAAAACTCCTCCATTTTATTCAATCCAAAAATAAAAAAGGCTTCAGCAGGAGCCCCCACTAAAACCTCGTTGTTATTTCACCGTCAGTTTTAAGGAAGCGCTCCGCTGATAATGCGACAGTCTGTGGCTTATTCAACCCCAGCCCAACGGCCACCAGATTAAGCTGGTAGTCGTTTCGGCACAACTCCCCTTTTCAATCCTGCTCCGGTCCTTAATAACCTAACAGCACGTACTGATGAAGTGTGCGACCTCTTCATTGATTTCTCATTATACTCTCATTAATAAGAATCGCAACTACAATTATTATTTATTGGCAAATTGCCAGCGCTGAATACCGTTACGACTAGCGATCAAGGAAAAACCGCAGTGACGAACAACGGCCTGTGATGGACCATTATCAGTCTTAATATCGGCGGTGATGATGCTTATTCTGTGCTGACGAGTTAGTTGAGCAATGACTTGTTGAACTGCCGCTGATGCAATCCCCTGATTCTGAAATTGCGGCAAGACAGCATAACCGACCTCCCACTGTTTGGGAAGTATTTCACCTTCCTGGCCATACTGGTGACCGAGCAATAAGATGCCAACAGTTTGCTCATGAAACGTAATGGCAAAGAGGTGTTCACGCGCCGCTATCAGCTGAATGCCCAACAGCCCCATTGTTGGTGAGTACGTCAATCCAGCTGCTAATAAAAGTGCTGGATCTTGTAATAGTGGTGATAATAATTGGGTATTTTGCTGCCCGATAGTAATTAACTCTAACTTTTTCATACATATTCCCCAGGAAATAAGAAATGTGGCCGCCCTATTAAGCGTCCACATCCATCTAACATATTAAATTGCTGAATCAGACAGGAAACCAACCTGTTGTAACTTAGGTGCCCACATAACATAAAGCCATTCAGCAACCTGCAGCCAAGCGTAAGCCAGTAGCATGGCACCAATTGTGTCAGCTGGCCAGTGGGCATATAGGTATACCCGCGAAACCGCTAAGAAGAAGACCGCAAAAATCAATAATAATTGGCAAATGGTCCGCACGGAGGCCTTTTGAATGATTGGAATTACAATCAAGAACAAGATTCCAGCCACTAAAAAGAATCCTAACACGTGACCACTAGGAAAACTGTAACCATCATCAGCTGCCAAGTGTTGAGCTGGCCGCACCCGCTTAACGAAATGCTTAATTAGTGTTCCTAAAACATCCCCACCAAGAATGGTACATACTGCCCACACTGCAGGAATTTTATAGCGGCGAAGCCACATTACAATCGCAATGATCAGTACCCAGACAATATCCAGTACTGGCTTACCAAGAAAAGTCAGTAATGACATCAGAGCATGGAACCAGCCGGCATTTTCCAATCGTTGACTAGTGAATAGTGATTGGAAAACAGCATCAATGGTTGTCCCCACAGCAGCGTTAAATTTGACCATTAACATTAAAACAATAAAAGCGACGGCACTAATCGTGAAACGTTGCCACCGCCGTGAATCGTGAACAATTAGCATTGTTTTTCTCCTTGAATTCAATATAAATAGAAGTATAGCACACCCTTAACGAGTCGCGCCGGCTCTTTTTCGCAGAAGCTTTTTCAGATAGCCAAGGGCACGAATCATTAATTCGCCTAACCCAAAGCCAAGGGTGATCGCTCCCACAATGACAATGACCTGGTACATATAAACCATCACCAAATGATTATTGCCAATGGCGAAATTACGAACCATTTTATAAGCCTGACCGCCAGGTACGAATGGCACCAAAGCGGGAACATTAAAGACAATCATGGGCATCTTGCGATGACGCGCCGCAAACATCGAAAAAAGTGAAATGAGGATAGCGGCCACAAGGTTGCTGATCGCTAGACCACAATGATGTTGGTAGTACATCACCCAATAAATAACCCAGGTGATGCCACCAATCAAACCGCTGGCATTGTATGCCTTTACCGGAATGTGGAGTAAAACGCCGAAACAAACCGTTGAAATATAGGAGAGAATAAATTGAAGTAATAAATTCGTCCAACTCATGATGGTCCCTCCTACTCAAAGCGCAAGACGAGCACAATAGCAGACCCAATTGCAACTGCTGTCAGAAGCGCTTCAATTCCCCGGGTCGGTGCGGAAATCAGGTTTCCAGATACCAAGTCACGAGCGGCGTTAGTTAATGGAATTCCCGGAACGAGAGGCATAACCCCGCCAATGATAATATCGTCAGCGTTAGTAGCCACGCCCAACTTGACACCCTCGCAGGCAATCAGGCCAATCACAATTGAAGCACAGAACTCGCCCAAATATTGGATTTTGAATTTACGGACAATAAACGAAAAGACAGCGTAACTCAGACCACCGGCAATAAAGGCCAACCACCAGTCAACAATATCCCCCGTAAAGACAACCATCAAAACAGCACTTAATATTGCTGCCGCTAATGCTTCAAACTGATTCTGCCAGTGACCGGCCTTTTGACGATCAATTGACCGTAATTGGGCATACGCCTCTGGTAACTGAAGAAGGCCCGCGGTAAACTCACGGGAAACTTCATTAACAGCGGCTACTTTGCTAAGGTTATTTTGACGACGCCGAATATTGGCCACTTGCGCGTTTGGCAGGTTGTCACTTCCTAGCACCAGTCCGGTCAATGTTGTAAAATCCTGAAATTGGCGCAGACCCGCTGCTTTTGCCATTCGTTCGATAGTATCATTCACCCGTTCCATGTTGGAGCCGTTCTCAATTAATAAACGGCCCGCCAGCACGCAGGTACGTAAAGCCAAGGTTCGACGTCGTTCGGTCAGCATGGTAGTGCCTCCTTGATCTGTTATTTATCAGCCCGAATAAAAATATTATGTGAGGCCTTGTAAGAGACATTAATTGGTTGGTCAGCACCAGCCTTTTTAATTACCAATGGCCCTTCGAATGGTTCATGACGAACAACTGTCACTTCATCACCAGGCCGCAATTGCAATTCTTCAAGATAGGTTAGCAACTCATGATTATCCAAGAAGCGTTCCAGTGTTACCTTTTCGCCGTCCTTTGCGTCCGCCAATAGGACTCGGCTAACCTCAGGAAATTCACCAGAAGCTGATGGAATCACCCCACCATGAGGACAAGCTTTGGGATGTTGCAGAAAGTTATCTAAGGCAGTTGCCAAGCGATCACTTGTCTGGTGTTCTAAAACCTCCGCCTCCTGGTGGACATCGGCAAAGTTATAGTGGAGCTTATCAACTAAAAACGTTTCCCACAGACGATGCTTGCGAACCAATTCGGCCGCATACTTTTCGCCCTTGGGAGTTAAACTAATTCCCGCGTATGGTTCATGAACTACTAACTGCTCATCAGCTAGCTTAGAAACCATTTCCGTTACTGAACCTGCAGCGATCCCTAGGCCTAAGGAAATGTCCTTATTAGAAACCTTCTTATGACTGCCACCAAGTTCAAAGATAATCTTCAGATAATCTTCCTTCATCGGTGTCAACTTAATAACTCCTCCTTATATATGGAAGCCTACGATCGGCTGTTGCTTTTGAATTGTGTAAACGATTCTATAATACACTATAATGTGATCTTTGGCTAACCTAATTTTTTTGTTAATAGGGCTTTGAATATGCTAGAATGTTGATGTGAATTAATTGTGGGGGAATTCAATATGCAAAATCAAAGTATGACCGGTAAACGTTTTTTTGCCGTCACCCTATTAAACGTCCTGATTACGGTCGTCGAAATCATCGGGGGCTTGATTTCAGGAAGTTTAGCTTTACTGTCTGATGCTTTTCATAACCTGGGTGATTCGTTCTCAATTATTCTGGGCTATGTGGCATCAGTTATTTCAGGGAAGCCGGAAACCTCCCGCCGGACGTATGGTTATCGGCGTGCAGAAATCTTGGCAGCACTAGTTAATGCCACTTTTTTGATTGTCGTTTCCGTTTTCTTAATTATTGAAGCGGTCAAACGGTTGAACCATCCAACCCATATTAATGGTGGCATCATGTTAACCGTGGCGGTCATTGGTTTCGTTGCTAACTTAGTTTCAGCATTACTGCTTCATTCCGGGAGTCACGACAATCTCAATGTGAAGGCCACCTACCTTCATATTCTCAGTGATGCCCTTTCTTCAGTAGCCGTAATCCTTGGTGGACTAATTTTAACGTTCGTTAATGTTTCGTGGTTGGACCCGCTGTTGACCATTGCCGTCGCCGTTTATATTGCTTATGAAGCTTGTCCAATCATCATGCAAACCTTGAAGATCCTAATGCAATCAGCTCCTAACCTTGACTATGAAGCAATTGCTCGTGACCTAAAAGATCTTAAGGGCGTTAACGATGTCCATCACATCCACGCTTGGATGATTGATGAACACCGGATTATTTTCTCTGCTCACTTGAACTGCGACGACCTGCCGTTGAGTCAAATTGAACCGATTTACGGTGAAGTGGAAAATCTCTTGCATGATAAATACGGCATCTGCCACGTCACGATTCAAGCTGAATGTCACCGGGGTAGTGATGAACAGTTATTCAACACCCCGGGTGATAAGAAGAATATGGGTTCTGATGCTAGTTTTAAGAAATAGCTGGAAAAGAAAATCACCTCGGCTACGAAAAGCTGGGGTGATTTTTTCTATTACGTTAAATTCGTTTAGAACAATTTACCAACGAAGTAGTGGATGGTAACGGTGATTAAAGCAATAATGATGTTCCGAATAACGGCAACTTTTACCAGTCCATTCCCCAACTTGGAAGGAATGAATCCGGTCAGCGCACTCGTTAAGACAACCGCTAAAATAACGGCATACCACTTATAAGCTGCTGGTGCAAAAGTCATGGCGCATAGTGGGAAAATCCCACCAGCAGCAGCGGAAAACAGGGATGAAAAGGCCGCATCCCACGGGTTCAGGTAGTGGCCTAATTCAATATCATACTTAACCCGGACAACGGTCTGAAGGGGCTTCTTACTGAGCAAATCCTTGGCGATTTTCATGGACGTTGCTTCAGAAACACCCTTTTGAACGTAGTAATCTTTGACAGCATCTAATTCAGCCGCAAAATCAGTCTTAAGTAACCGTTGTTCCGCTTCAACGGCTGACTGTTCAGTATCCTTCTGGGTAGAAACAGAAGCATATTCACCGGAAGCCATTGAAAAGGCACACGCCAGCAAGTCAGACAGGCCGGCAATAAAAATGGTAAAGCGGTTCGTTGTGGCCGCAGCAACAGATACAAGGACCCCGACAACGGTTAGAATCCCATCATTAGAACCCAAAACACCGGCACGAAGGGTGTTGAGCTTTTCTTCCATTGTTTGTTTTTGGCGTTTAATTTTAGTCATCTAGCTCACCCCTCCTTAGCGTGCAAATAATTGCCCGATGACGTAGGTTACCCCCATCGTCAACAGACCAGCAACCGCGTTTCGAATACTTGACTTCAGCCGGTTCGAATGGCCCAGAACGGCTGCACAGTAACCAGTAATTAATAGTGCAATCAGCACCGCAATGGCTGTCGCTAAGATCCGCACATTTGTTGGTGACATTGTCACGGCAACCATCGGTAAAATTGACCCCGTTGGGAAAGAAATAAATGAAGCAATTGCGGCTGCATATGGACTGGTGAAGTCACGCGGGTTAAAACCATACCGTTCCTGAACCGCTGTGCCTAACGCATCCTTGTCCATTAATTCCTGGGTCGCCTGTTTAGCTAAAGCAGGATCAATATCCTGGCCTTCATACTTCTTTTGGACATAGTCAAACTCTTCCTGGTATTGGTCAGCCAACCGTTGCCGTTCAGAAATCAAGGCCATCTTTTGTGAATCCTTCTGGGTAGAAACAGAAACATATTCTCCCATACACATTGAAATCATTCCGGCCAGGGTCCCCGATAAGCCAGAAATCAGAATTGCGTAAGCATTGCTAGTCGCCGCAGCAACACCAATAACAATCCCGGCAATGGAAATAATTCCATCATTAGCACCCATCACACTGGCCCGCAAAACGTTGACCTTTTGGGCTAATGACATTTTTTCTTTGCCATTTGATTATCCCCTTCTAAAATTAAATTAGAATCATTATAACATGTTTATTCAGATTACCAATAGTCGTTCTTATAAAAGATTTATCTAAGTTATAAGGATTCCAAATAATTATTCCAACCAAAAAAGGAGCCACGAGTCATTCGTGAAGCTCCTTTATTTCTAAAATCAGTTAGAAAACGGAAAATTATTCGTAACGTTCAATGGCAGTGGTCCGGATAACGAAGACCGAAGTTCCGGCATGCTTAGTCATGTAGGAAGCCTGTGAACCAACTGCCTTCCGATTACCCCACTTACCAATAGAACCGACAACTAACAAGTCTGGTTGGAAGGCTGGGATAACATGGTTGCA
Source organism: Limosilactobacillus frumenti DSM 13145 (assembly GCF_001436045.1). Lineage (GTDB taxonomy): Bacteria > Bacillota > Bacilli > Lactobacillales > Lactobacillaceae > Limosilactobacillus > Limosilactobacillus frumenti. The sequence continues at coordinate 137,760 of NZ_AZER01000013.1, read as the reverse complement.
GATCCGTTCAGCTGGACGGTCACCCTTGTCAACAATAGCGGTAATCTTACTTGCATCCACACCATAGTTGACAGCAGCTTTGACATATTCATTAATACGCTTCTTCAGTTCATCGGAACTAGAGTGAACGTAGTCCTTATCCAGAATTTGGTAAACATTAACGTTACCAGTTTCCAAAATAGAAACAATGCCTAATTCAGAGCCATCACGCTTAGCCTTATCAACAGCGTATGAAAAAGCTGCCCGGGCATCAGGTGCGTCATCAACACCGACTAAAATCTTCTTGAATCGCTTTGGCTTGATTTCAAACATGAAATGATTCCCCTCTCTGTGGTCCTGACGATCAATTGATTATCTCGATCGCAGTAAAGATTCATCTACTATGTTACTACTGTTCTAGCATTTGTAAATATATTATTTTGGTTATCCTAAAATTAAAGTGGTGAAGCTTAAAATTCTTATTTGAATCAATAGCATTTTACCGTCAAGACGATTATGATAAAAGAGTACCTAATATTAAGGAGGTCGCAACATGGCAGAAGATATGATTACCAACTACTTCTATGATGAAGCAGCCTACAATTACCATGATGGCGGTTATGTTCCCCTGGAAGAACCCCAAACGGAACAAAAGCCGTTAAACATTCCTAGTTTGTTAAAGCCCGATAAAGAAACCGCAACAGATATGTACTACACAATTGTTGCTCAAACCGGTGAAGTACAATTACTCCCTGGGCAAAAGACAAAGACCTGGGGATACAATGCCCCACTGCTCGGACAAACGGTTGTCTTTAAGCGCGGGAAGACCATTCATTTACACCTGGTCAACCACTTGCCAGAAGTCACCACATTCCACTGGCACGGTTTAGCAATCCCCGGACCAATTGAAGATGGTGGTTGTCACGCTCCAGTTTATCCTGGCCAAAGTCGGGACGTCAGTTTTAAGATCAACCAACCGGCCGCATTTGTTTGGCTCCACGCTCACCCGTGTCCATCAACAGCCGAACAAGTTTGGCATGGTCTTGCTGCTGGAGCAATTGTTCAGGATGAGCACGAAGCAAGCCTGCCATTGCCACGCAACTACGGTGTTGATGACCTGCCAATCATCTTGCAAGACCGGCGTTTCCACGAAAATAACCAGTGGGATTACCGGGCCGATTACGATCCGGATGGTGTTGCCGGTCCAACGCCAATGATCAATGGGACGATCAACCCCTACTTCGATGTCACTACTCAAAAAGTACGGCTCCGTTTCTTAGATGGTGCTAACCGTCGTGAATGGCGGTTGCACTTCTCTGATGACCTGCCATTTACACAAATTGCTGGTGATCTGAGCCTATTACCACACCCCGTCAAGATGAATAAGCTGCTTATTACCTGTGCAGAACGTCAAGAAATTATCGTTGACTTCGGCAAGTACAAGCCTGGCGATGAAGTCATCTTATACTCCGACGATGTTCCATTGATTCACTTCCGAATCCACGAATTCAAGCCTGACAATACTGTTTTACCTAACACCCTATACCAGCGGCCAGATCCAGAAGTTGACCCTGATGTACCAGTTCACCACGTTACCCTTGATGGAATGGATGAATCAGTAGCCATGAACGGTAAGAAGTTTAAGATGGACCGGATTGACTTCAAGATGCCACTGAACCAAGTTCAAATTTGGGATATTTGCAACACTAACCCTGCTCCAGGCATGATCCACCCTTATCACATGCATGGGACGGCCTTTGAAGTCATCTCCCGTGATGGGCACGCACCTTATCCAAACGAATTAGGGCTGAAGGATACCGTTGCTATTAACCCAGGCGAACACGTTAAAATCAAGCTCTGGTTCGATGTTCCTGGTGTCTTCATGTATCACTGCCACATCATCGAACACGAAGATGGCGGCATGATGGCCCAGCTACAAGTCATTGACCCTGCGGACCCTGATAAGAAATACAAATTAATGGATCACATGACATTGATGAAGGCCTTCGCTGAAGAACGCCACGTTCCAATGGACCAGCTATGGCTCGGCGGGATGGATTCCTATAAAAAGATGGGAATGGAAATGTAATACTTCATTCTCCAAGCACTGTTACCACAACAATTCCGTTGTGGTGATGGTGCTTTTTCTTTTTCTGAGAAGCTGTTCACAACCATATAAAAGTTCTATAATTAGAGGCGTTTGAGAATGTTTCATTAACAAATTTATAAACTACATTGGGGGATTTTAAGAAAATGTCAATGATTGAATTCCACAATGTCCAAAAGTACTATGGTAAATTCCATGCACTCAAGGACATTAACCTCACCATCGATGCTGGGGAGACGGTGGTCTTGATCGGCCCATCTGGTTCTGGCAAAAGTAGCCTGATTCGCACAATTAATGGTCTGGACCCCATTCGCGATGGTCAACTAATCGTTAACGGCTTCGACCTTGCTGATAAGAAGACCAACGTTAACCTGATTCGTAAGGATGTTGGAATGGTTTTCCAGCACTTTAACCTTTACAACAATAAAACCGTCCTAGAGAACATTATGCTAGCGCCACGGATTGTCTTAAAACGACCAGAAGAAGAAAACCGGGAATTAGCAATGCAGTTGCTCAAAAAAGTTGGGTTGGAAAACCAAGCTGAAAAGATGCCCGCACAGCTTTCTGGTGGTCAAAAGCAGCGAATTGCAATTGCCCGGAGTTTGGCAATGAAGCCTAAGTGCCTGCTCTTTGATGAACCGACCAGTGCCCTCGACCCTGAAATGATCGATGACGTGCTCGACGTTATGAAAGACATTGCCGAAAACTCAAATATGACGATGCTTGTGGTCACCCACGAAATGGGCTTTGCTCGTGCCGTCGCTGACCGAGTTATTTTCATGGCAGATGGCCGGATTTTGGAAGATGACTCCACCGCCAAGTTCTTCGATGACCAGCCAAGTACCCAACGGGCGCGTGACTTCATGAGTAAAATTAGTGGTCACTAGGAGGCAGCATAATGAAAAAATTATGGCATTGGATTGCTCTCTGTGCTGTCCTTCTGACCGTTGGTGGCCTTGCTGGCTGTAGTAACCAGTCAGTTGCAAAACGCGACGTTCTCTCCGCAGATATGAAGAGTAAGCAAATTACCTGGGGTGTTAAATCTGATACCCGCTTGTTTGGTTTGGAAAATATCCGGACAGGCAAACTCGAGGGATTTGAAATTGACCTCGCCAAGGCAATGACGAAGGAAATCCTCGGAAAAGATGGTAAGTGCGTGTTTGTTCCTGTCACCTCGGGTACGCGGGTACCGCTATTAAAGAATGGTAATATTGACGCCATCATGGCCACAATGACGATTACGCCAGACCGGGCAAAGCAGGTTGATTTCACCCACTCATACTTTGACGCCGGCCAGTCACTACTAGTCAAAAAAGGGAGCCCCATTAAGAATATTCAGGATCTGAACCATAAGGGGGCCGTAATCCTTGGAGTTTCTGGTTCCAACTCAGTTAAAAACGTTGCTAAGATTGCACCCAAGGCGCGGGTTTTGCAATTATCGGATTATGCTCAGGCAATGACTGCCCTTAAATCAAAGCAGGGTCAAGCATTGACAACTGACAATGGGATTCTTTACGGGATGGCCAGTGAAAACCCTGGATACGAAGTTGTTGGTGGTAACTTTACCAAGGAACCATACGGAATTGCGGTTAATAAGAACCAGCAGCGTTTCCGCAATAAGCTCAACTGGGCACTGGCTCGGTTAGAGAAAAACGGGACATATAACCGGCTCCTGTTAAAGTGGTTCGGAAACGTTAAAGGATTTAACTATCAGGAGATGAAACGATAATGTTAGAAATTATTAGTAGCCAGTGGCCATCCCTCCTGAGCGGCCTCTGGAACACAATATTATGTAGTGTGATTGCTTTAATCGGCAGTCTGATCATTGGAACCTTCTTTGCCCTTCTGGAAATTTCCAAATATAAAGTAATTCGGATCATCGGCTCTGTCTATGTTGAAGTTTTTCGGAACATCCCTTTGCTGGTGATTGCGATGGCTTTCTTCCTGATTGTACCCATGTACTTTACAAAGATTAGCGGCTTCACTGCTGGAACGATCGGCCTAACACTATACACTTCGGCCTTCATTGCCGAAACAGTGCGGGCCGGCATCAATTCAGTGGAAGCCGGTCAGTTGGAAGGGGCGTTGGCGAACGGATTAACCACGGGCCAAGCAATGCGTTACATCATCCTTCCGCAGGCATTCAAAGTAATCATTCCACCGCTCGGTAACCAATTTATTAACCTGGTTAAGAACTCCTCTGTCTTAGCCTTTGTGGCTGGTTTTGACCTGATGTATGAGGGAAACATGATTGCCAATGATACTCTGCAGACGATTCCAACCTACTTCATCGTTGGTATCATGTACCTAATCATTACGTTGCCGTTAAGTTATTACATGCGGCACTTGGAAAAGAAATTAGCTTAGGGGAGGCGTGAACATGCAAAATTTTATTGATGCTTATTCATGGGTTAACGTGCGCTTCCTTCTCCAGGGATTATGGATCACGATTGAAATCTCTGTTGCTTCAATTATTTGTAGTTTTATTATCGGGACGCTACTCGGCATTATCCGTTATGAAAAGATCCATTACGTTTCAGCAATCGTGGGCTTTATTATTGACCTGATCCGGAACCTGCCACTCCTGTTGATCATTTTCTTCACCTATTTTGGTTTACCAAACATCGGGATCAAGCCAGAAATCATTCCGGCCGCCATTATGGCCCTGACGATTTTTGAATCTGCCATGGTCGCGGAAATTGTGCGTTCAGGAATTCTATCAATTGATTATGGACAAACTGAAGGGGCATTAGCTAACGGATTGACCAAGTGGCAAGCCTTGCGCCTAATCGTCTTACCACAGGCAATTAAGAACATGCTGCCCGCACTTGTTTCACAGTTTATTTCGTTAGTTAAGGATACGTCACTGGCAACCATTATCGTACTTCCAGAATTGATGTACCATGCACAAATCATTTACGGGCAAAATACGAATTACATTATTCCAATGTTCGTCGCATTAGCGGTAATGTACTTTATCGTTTGTTATTCTCTGTCGCTCCTTGCCCGCTATTTAGACCACCACATGGCCTAAATTAGAACAAAAGAAGACCGTCACCTTCGTAAATCACGAGGATGACGGTCTTTTTGTATCTCTAGTATTGAATTGAAAAGCCAAAGTGCTGGTGTTTACCTGTTAAGCGATCAACGTGACGTTCCATAACATTACGGCGTTGGCCAAACATCATCCAAATTGTTAACACGATGATTACCACAGCAATCAGTAATAATGATAACCAGTCAACACTCGTTAATGTCCCGACGATCTTGCTGCTATTAGAAGTAACAAAGCTAATCCAATCACTAGTGAAGTGCATTAACATTACCAACCATAATTGGCCGGTATAGACATACGTAACTGCCAAGAAAAGGCCAACTAGTGTGGCATTCAGTGCCTGATAAATGGTTAGCGGCACCGATTGGCCAGCAAGCAAGATATTACTCAAATGCATCAAGCCAAAGAGTACTGCTGAAGTCACCAAGGCAATCGGAAGACGCTGCTGGACGTTATGAAGGGCATCAAAAAGCACTCCCATAAGAGCAAAGCGGAATAGGGTTTCTTCACCAACTCCAGACTCAAAAGCCGTGCACGTCAGTTCAAAGACTCGTTGGTGGTTCGGCAATTTGAATCCAGAAAACAATGGCGCCAAGGCAGCAACGAAGAAGAGCACAACAAGCAGTAACAAAATCCACCAGTTGAAGTCGCCGCTAAAGTGTGGCTTCAAGCCCGGCCATGATAGGTGCCATGCCCGCATAACCGTAGTGATAAGAATGAAGTAACCCATCGCGCCAACTGCTCCAGTAGTTAGTAAGGCGGATAACTTTGGATTATTAATCAAGTCCAGTGGCAAGTTAAAGTACGGATAAATGACGTTCCAAAACATCCACAATACAAATAAGAACCGTTCCCAGTCTGCATGCAGCTGCCCACCAATGACACTTGCAAAGGGGGCGTACATCACGAAGTAGAACAAAATCATCAGTGAGACAACACCCCGTGATGGCATATGCAGAAGAACGATCATTTCCCGGGTAATAACACCCCAGGCAAAGGTTAAAATGACCGACTGGGCAATTGCCTGGAGCCAAGCGTTAACTCGGCAAACAATGGGTGGTAAGTGTGGTGTCAATTCAATTCCTAGGCCAATCGCCAAAATGATTACCATCCACAACAGACGGAGCCAAATATTACGACCAAGTTCAAAGTTCCGAATCATCATGAATAGAATCACTAAGGTGGCGGCAATCTGAACCCGATACCAGATTTTTAAGTAGTCTCTTCCAGTCATCGAGATTCCTCCAAATTAAATAGTTACTAAAATTGATCATACCAAATATATTGATTGTTTTTTAGCCCTAATTACCAAAAAATCGCTCTGAGCGCTTAATTTCTCAGAACGATTGATATATTTATTCACCAGCAGCAACAGGTTGCTCCTGTTTGTTATTCTTCTTGTGGTGAGCCCGATGATGAGAATGGACCTGCTTCTCTTCCTGCTTTTGGTTAGCATTTTGAGAGCGGTGATTCTTCTTTTTATTGCTTGGTTGACGGTAATGGTGGTTTTCGTAATGCTTATCACCATTCAAAATCGTAATCATTGGAATGATCACTGGCCGCCGCCCGGTCCGGGCATAAAGCAGCTTCTGCAGGCGAGAAATAATTGTCCGGTTCAAGGCTCGCCGGTCAACCCGCTTATGATTCTTAAAGGTGTTTAAGATTGCCCAGAAGACTTCGTGGTTGGCGGCCTTGATTAGTTCTTGGGATTCATGCATGTAAACAAATCCCCGGGAAACGATATCTGGCCCCGCAACAATCTGGTAGTCCTTCAAGTCGACAACAGCGATGGCCGTAACCACCCCTTCTTCAGACAACAGTTGCCGTTCATGAATTTCGGGGTTACCGACAGTATCACCAGCATCACGACCATCGATGTAAACATCCCCTGCAGAGTCAATATGGTCAGCTACGCGGGCAGAATCCTTGGTCAATGCCAAAACGTCACCATTAGCTAAGATAAAGCAGTGATCACGAGGAACACCAGTCATTTCAGCTAATTTAGTGTGAATCTTTTGCATCCGGTATTCACCGTGAACCGGAGCGAAGAACTTCGGCTTCATTAACCGCAGCATAAACTCTTCATCAATTTGACCACCGTGTCCAGAGGTGTGGATATTGTTAACGTAACCATGGATAACTTCCGCCCCGTCTTCTTCTAGTTTGTTGATCAGGGCGTTGACACTGGTGGTGTTTCCTGGAATTGGGTTACTAGAGAAGACAACAGTGTCCCCAGGTTGGATACTAATCTGCCGGTGAGTTCCGTTGGCAATTCGACTTAAAGCCGCCATTGGTTCACCCTGCGAACCAGTACACATGATCATGACTTTTTCAGGCGGATAATTGTTAATTTCATTTTGGTCAATCAAGGAATCCTTGGGAATCTTTAGGTAACCAAGTTCTTGACCAGCGGCAATGGCGTTTTCCATACTCCGCCCAAAGACGGCAATTTTACGTCCCTGCGCAATTGCGGCATCAGATGCTTCCCGCAAACGGTAAACGTTAGAAGCAAAGGAAGCAAAGATAATCCGCCCCTTGATACGTTCGAAAATCCGCCGAATATGGATATCAACCCATCGTTCAGACTTCGTAAACTGTGGACGCTCAGCGTTCGTACTATCGGAAGTTAATAGCAGGACGCCGTCATCCCCCAGCTTAGCCATTTGCTGAAGATTTGGACCAGGAAGGTGACCAACTGGTGTCAAGTCAAACTTAAAGTCCCCAGTTTGAATGATCGTTCCTTGTGGCGTGTGAACTGCCACACCCAAGGTATCAGGAATTGAGTGGGTTGTCCGGAAGAAGCTGACCCACAGTTTCTTAAAGTGGACTTCATCGAATTCATTAATTTCGTGCAGTTCTGCATTCCGAAGCAAGTGCTTTTCTTCCAACTTACCCTTGATTAAGGACATTGCAAATGGACCTGCGTAAATTGGCACATTAACCTTTTGCAGGAAGAATGGTAATCCCCCAATGTGATCTTCGTGACCGTGGGTGATAAAAATTCCCTTGATTTTGTCCTTATTTTCAATCAAGTAGTCATAGTTTTGAATGACATAATCAACCCCAAGCAACTCATCTTCAGGAAAAAGGACCCCACAGTCGATGATGACAATTTCGTCCTGGAATTGAACACAGTACATATTCTTACCGATTTCGCCAAGGCCACCCATGGCGTAAAAGGCAACTTCATTATTCTTGATATTCAGTTTCGCCATAAATATGTCTTTACCTTTCTTTCTAAAATAATTTGTAGTTTTAGGAATGTTAACGAAAATAACTAGCCTAATGCCGAAGATTAGTCTAAGTTGGTTCGTTATTTAGTTTTATTTTTCATCGCACGTAAAACTATTTGTATTGTACCATAAGTCGGTCACTGGCGGAAGAAATCAGCTAAATCAAAAACGCCTAGCAGGTTAAAAACCTCCTCGGCGTTGTAATTAATCTTCAGTTGGTAAAGATTCCTCTTCTTGCTGCCATAATTGGTGAAATGGTGTTGCTGGTTCACCAGATGCATCAAACTTCAGGTCAGTCAGTTCATTAAGAATTTCCTCATAGGCTGGCTTTGAGAGTCGTTCACTAGTAGCTACCAATTCATCATGGGCCATATACAAATTATCATGCAGAATGGCGTTGATCGTGCTCATAACCTTGTTTGATACTTTAGCACCGAGAATTTCCAGGTTATTGCGCCGATATTGGTCAACATAAAAAGAGATAAATGCCTGTAATGCATTTTTCTTTGCGGCATTACTGTTCAACTTACTGTAAGATACTTCTTCAGCCAAGCTCATCGCTGTCCTTCCTATAATCGTCTAAAGCTATCATTTATACCATACCACAAGCAAGTATGGAACGTTAAATCATCCCTGCTTACGGAGGTGTAATTCTGTCTTATCACCATTGATAGTGGCATATACCTCCGTTTCCGGGTCTTCTGCAATCTTTCCAATACTAATTTCAGCTTTATTAGGGCCCGTTTGATTGACATGTAACTGCTGGTCAGCAACAAATTGACGGAATAACTTAATTGACTCCCGATGTGCTTCAGCTTTTTGCACAGCGTTGGTCAATGTATATCCCTGGTCTAAAAAGAATTTAATTGTGCATACTCGGTAGAGCATTTGAATAGGAAACAAGTGGTTTTGATTTTTCTCACCCTGCTCAGAGCGAATATAGTGTTTCTTCTCCCAATAACGGAGTTGACTCGGTGATACCCCCGTCATCTCTGATAATTGGGACATCGTAATTCGTAAATTATGTTGACTCATCATTTGTCGAAATCGTTCTGCTAAAGCTTTCATGAAATACCTCCACTTTCTATAACCGCCAATTATTATGATAAAATCAGTTACTTTTGTCAAATAATTTGACAATGATGTCGAATAGTCTTATATTGATTTGCATTGACTATTTTTCGAAAAGAGGTTTTCTTGGTGGATCAACAATCTGTCACTGTCGATATCAATAATCGGCCATATAACAGAAGTCTAATGGTTCTGGTTCTCCTGATTGGGACCTTTTGTACAATCTTAAACCAGACCATCCTGTCCACGGCCTTCCCTGCTCTGATGACTGCTTTCAATATCAGTACTTCAACAGTTCAGTGGCTGACAACTGGGTTCTTAATGGTGAATGGGATTATGATTCCAATCAGTGCCTACCTTAGTTCCCGTTTTAACACAAAGACACTATATGTCATTGCAATGACGGTCTTTGAAATTGGCACAATTATGTCTTGGTTAGCGCCATCATTCCCGGTCTTATTAAGCGGACGGCTTATCCAAGCCCTAGGTGTTGGGATTACCATGCCCCTCATGCAGAATATCATGCTGACTATTTACCCACCTGAAAAGCGGGGTGCCGCCATGGGGATCAATGGACTGGTCATTGGCCTCGCCCCTGCGATTGGCCCGACCCTTTCTGGATGGGTAATTGATAATTTCAGCTGGCGTTGGCTGTTCGGGATGATCGTCCCAATCGCAGCTGTTGTGATTATTGCCAGTCTGTTCTTAGTTAAAAACGTCATTCCTAATCAAAAGCCACACCTGGATTGGTTATCCGTTATCATTTCAACGGCGGGATTCGGTAGTATGCTATACGGCTTTTCTAGTGTTGGGAACGACGGCTGGACTGACTCCGTCGTAATCACCACGATTATCGTTGGGGCCATCTTAGTCACCTTCCTTGTGTTACGGCAAAATAAACTCGAAGAACCGTTCTTGGAATTCAAAGTGTTCAAAAGTGGCGAGTTCACCCTAGCAACTGTTCTGAGTTCCATCGTAATGATGGCCATGGTCGGGGTTGAATTAGTAATTCCGCTGTACTTGCAGATTATCCATGGAATGTCTGCTTTTCATTCCGGGCTCACCCTCTTATTTGGTGCCCTCTTTATGGGACTCATGAGCCCCATTACGGGAAATCTCTTTGACCGTCACGGCGCCCGTCGACTTGCGATCACGGGAATGTTCATTCTCGCCATTGGCACGATTCCTTTTGCCTTCATTACCCGTGACACCCCCATCATTTACATTGTGTTCTTGTATGCCGTACGGATGTTCGGAATCTCTATGGTAATGATGCCGGTCACAACTGCCGGAATGAACTCCTTACCATATAAACTAATTTCACATGGGACTGCGGTTAACAACACCTTGCGGCAGGTAGCCACTTCTGTCGGGACTGCGATCATGATTTCTGTACTGACGAACGTTACAAATAATCATAAGCCAGCCCATTCATTATTGGCGGCCGCACCGTTGCAATATAAGTCAAAGATGTTTGATGCTACTTTGATTGGTTACCACGCTGCCTTCTGGTTTGCGATTGTCTTTGCCCTGACCGGTCTGGTACTAACGTTCTTTGTCACCAGTGGTAATGGCATTCACTTAAAACTTGATTCTCAAGATATTGTGGGAGAGGAGGATGCTAAATGATTATCATTCTGATGTTTATCTCTGCGATGGCCCTCTTCGCTTGTGTCATGTTTATTAACCACCGTCCGTCCCGTATTGTTGGGACAGTGATCTTTGGTCTCCTTTTCGTGGGCTCAACTACTCTGATGACGTTAAACTACAGTCATCACTTTGGAATGCATACAGTAACCACAACTACAACCAAAACGGTTTACTCTGCCGGTGGCAAGCTACCGTTAGCAATTTACCAGCCTATTGGGAATAGTGGTAAAGATAATGTTTTTATCTATAAAACCAGCTTGAAGCACAGCAAGACTCATCATACCCAGGCTAATGAATACACCACCAGTAAAATGAAGTTTTCAAATCGTCAAGAACCACAGTTAACAACTACTGAGACGCGGTGGTACTTTAAAAATAAATTTTATAAGGCTTTGTACATGTGGTCCGGGATGGATGGTACCTTGATTGAACGGACAAACGTGATTAATTATCCGCAATCATATATTAAGGTTACAACTGGTCAGGCCAAGCAGCTCCAAACCAAGGCCGGCAAAGCAGGTGATGCTATGCAGCATCAAGCCCAGGTTTTCGTCACAAATAAAGTGCAAGCGGCAATGGCAAAGGATCCGCAGATGAGTGCCCAACAAATACAGCAAGTTTCCCGACAAGCCGAACAGGCATTCATGAGCCAAATGATTAAAAGCCAGCTGAAATAATAAAAGAAGCTGGAAGTAACCCAGGGCATTCAAAACTACTAGTAACAAATAAGAGGTTGAGAAAAACATTCTGTTTTTCTCAACCCCTTTTATTCTTGTGGAATGGGACAAGTGAACGTCCGCTGTGTTAACGTGAATGGGTCCTGAAATGAAATCTTTGTTGCCCACAGGCGTTGATGTTGATAGCGAGAAGTGTCTCCGCCATATAAGTGATCCCCAATCAACGGGTGTCCAATTGCGGCCATGTGTACCCGAATCTGGTGTGTTCGACCGGTATGTAATTGAACCCGCAGTTTAGCCCAGTTGGCTTTCTGCTCTTCAACCCAGTACTCAGTAACAGCCTTTTGACCGTCTTCCGCAATCACCCGTTGAGCTTGTCCTTCCCGTCGGGCAATTGGTCGGTTAATAATGCCATGATCATCGTTAAAAGTGCCGGAAACAAAGGCCGTGTATTCTTTCAACATCTTGTGCTGTTGGACCTGCTGACTGATCATACTGGAAGCAACATGGTGCTTGGCAATCAATAGTAAGCCCCCCGTATAACGATCTAAGCGGGTGATTAGGTGGGGCCGCTGGTCGGGTGATCCTTGCTGGACTAGGTAGTTAACAGCCCGGTTTAGAATAGTACCATTATCCACAGATGGCCCGGGAATTGAAGTCACCCCAGCTGGCTTATTGATGACTAACCAATTATCATCTTCATAGGCAATATCAAGTGGCTGATCGCTGAGCTTCACCGCTTGGTCACGGGGCTCTGGCTGAGCAATCACTGTCAACGGTTGGTTCGGAAGGATTTTTGTTGTTGGCCGTACTTGCCGGTGGTCAACTAAGAATTCGCCCTGCCCATTCTTCAGGTCATTAAACAGGCGATGCCCCATCCCCAGCGACTGCAAATATTTCTTGATCTTAATCGGTTCGGTTCCTTGATATTGCCAAGTATTTTCCATTCTATCCTCCATAATATTTGAGTATGAAAAAGAAGCCGGGAAATAATTCCCAGCCTCTTGCTTACATATGACGGTCCGTACGAGACTCGAACTCGTGATCTCATCCGTGACAGGGATGCGTCCTAAACCAACTAGACCAACGGACCATTTGACAACAAATAAAAGTATACGTGACTTCGGTCATCCTGTCAATAAACAATTTAATTAAAGGATGATTATCCGTCTCATCTCCCCTATAATGTTCTTTAGAAATAATGTTGAGGGGGATATTATGAAAGCCGTTTATAACCGATTCCTGTTTTGGTGGGAAAAGTATTCACGAATAATTAAGACTGTTTTTGTAGTTTCAATTGTCTTATTTGTTGTCCATGCTTTGACCGACTTTTTTAAAACAGTTGACTGGCATAAAGTGGGGGTTGGCCTCACCAATTTATCATGGTGGTCACTGTTGTTATTACTGGTAATGGGGATCATTGCCGTCATCCCAATGTTGGGGTATGACTTTGCCATCGTTCATTTTCTACCAGGCAAGTTCAAGCGAAGCTATATCATTCGTTGCGGGTGGATTACCAACACTCTCACCAATATTGCTGGCTTCGGTGGTGTCCTGGGGGCGACAATGCGCGGCTACTTTTATCGGAAGAGTGCCAGCCGTAAAGACATCTTGCTCGCCATTTCAAAGATTGCAGTCTTCCTCTTATCAGGATTATCGGTCCTGTGCTGGCTTGCATTAATCATTATGTTTGTTTTCCATCACGGTGGACACTTTAACCAATATGCCATCTGGCTCGTTGCCGGAGGATTATACTTCCCGATTGTTTTCTATTTTACATTAGTTAACGACAACAAAGTCTTTGAAGACGTAACCCCTAAGATTGAGGGATTGCTAGTAACTTCATCCACATGTGAATGGTTGTTTGTGGCCCTCTTCTTCTTATTAGTTGGTTGGTGCCTAGGTGTTCGGCAAAACCTCATTGCTGTCTTACCACTGTATGTCGTGGCCCAACTGCTGGGAGTTATTTCCATGATTCCAGGAGCACTGGGGTCCTTCGATGTTATGATGATGTTCGAACTGTCACTTCTTGGTGTGACCCGACCCACAATCATCATTTGGTTGCTCCTCTTCCGGATTTTCTACTATATTGTTCCATTAGTCATTGCGGGAATCATGTTCCTCCACAATTTAGCTACCCAAGTTAATGAATACTTTGATGGTTTGCCATTAACCATTTTGCAAAACACCGCCCATTTCTTAATAACCCTTTTCTTGTACATGTCAGGATTATTAATGCTCTTGGCAGCCTCGGTACCTGACCTCACGGCGCAGAATAAATTTCTCGCTCAACTATACCCGTTCACCTTTTTCTTCCTCCACCAACTCAGTTCTGTGCTTTTTGCCATGGCACTGCTCGCAGTCGCTCGAGGAATTGAATCGAAGGTGGCTAAGGCGTACTGGCCGGCCTTAGTTCTCCTGGTGATTGGGATTGCCAATACTATTTGGAACTTAGGGACGATTAGTCTGACCATCTACCTGGCCCTTGTCCTGTTCCTGATCATTCTGTCTAAGCACGAACTATACCGAGTGAAGCTCCAATACTCCATTGGTAAATTTATGATCGACTTAGCCATTTTTGCGGGGTCCTGCATTCTTTATGTGATCGTTGGGGTTATCAACTCACCTGAATATTCAAAACTGCACCGCGTCCCGAACTTCTTCCTCTTTCCTGGTGAGAAAGTCTGGGTATCTGGACTACTGGGGCTGGTAATTGGGTTAATTCTTCTAATGATTATGTTGCGGTACTTTACCGGGGGCTTCGATCCATTTAGCGGGATTCACTCATTTGATGCTGATCGAGCACGAGCTGTGATTAAGCAGTTTGGGGGTAGTCAGATCAGTCACCTGACTTTCCTGCGTGATAAGAACCTATACTATTACCAGGATCAAGGACAGGACCAACTCTTCTTTATGTACCGTCAAAAATACGACCACCTCATTATCATGGGGGATCCGGTCGGTAATAAGAACATGATTCGACCGGCACTCCGTCAATTCATTTCTGAAGCCGATCGTTACGGTTACCAATTGGTCTTTTACGAAGTCTCTGGGGAAATGACCATGCTTCTCCATGAGTTTGGTTTTGACTTCATTAAAACTGGCGAAACGGGGTTAGTTAAACTAGCTGACTTCACGCTTGCTGGAAAACGTCAACGATCACAACGGGCTTTGATGCACAAGTTTGATCGCGAAGGTTACCAATTTGCAGTGGCGAAGCCACCGTTTGATGACCACTTCATGAAGGAACTAAAGGCCGTTTCAGATGACTGGCTAGGCAAGCAAATTGAAAAGGGCTTCTCCCTTGGTTTCTTTGATAACTACTACATTCAGCAAGCACCTGTCGGGACCGTCCGTGATAAGGATGGCAAGCTAGTGGCCTTTGCTACCTTTATGCCAACTGGCAGTAAGCGGATTTTAACAATTGACCTGATGCGCCACAGTCACGAAGCCCCATCTGGGATTATGGATAAAATTTTCATCAGTATGTTCTTATATGGACAAGAGAATGACTACACATACTTCGACTTGGGAATGGCACCATTATCCAATGTTGGTGAATACCAATTCTCCTTCCTGGGTGAAAAGATTGCCCACTTCATTTACGAATACGGTTATCGCCTGTATGGATTCCAAGGATTACGGCGCTATAAAGATAAGTATGCTGACGAATGGGATTCCCGCTATACTGCTTTCCGGAAACGAGCTTCCATCATTAGCTCAATGATTAGTCTAGTCACAGTTGTCAACCAGCGCGCTGACCAGCCAGAGAAGCGCCTGCTCTTCTGGTGGTTACGAGCATAAATTGCCGATTTTTCACAATTGACCTATAATAGCCTTGTAAACGGTTACTTGGCTATTTTTTTATTATAGGAAGGCGAATAATATGGCTACTGTTTATCTATCAGCTAAATTACCAAAAGTTGCAAGCAAGATGCTTGATCAAGCAGGCATTGATTATGAAGTATTTGATGGTGATGGTCTGATTACCAAAGATGAATTATTAAAGCACGTCACCGATTGCAAGGTTTTAATTACCCCACTCTCCACGCAAGTCGACAAAGATGTTATTAATGCCGCACCAAATCTAAAGTTAATTGCCAACTTTGGTGCTGGATTCAACAATATTGATACGGACTACGCTCGGACCAAGGGCATTGACGTTACTAACACGCCATTTGTTTCTTCGACAGCAACAGCCGAAGTGGCTTCTGGTTTAGTTATTGCGTTAATGCGGCGGATTGTTGAGGGTGACCATCGAATGCGGACAATTGGCTTTGATGGCTGGGCCCCGCTCTTCTTCCTGGGTCATGAATTAGCCGGCAAGACATTGGGAATTGTTGGTTTAGGCAGTATCGGCCGTGGGGTTGCTCAACGGTTGCACGCCTTCGATATGAAGATTATCTACACACAGCGTCACCAAGCTGATCCAGCAACCGAAGCCCATTACAATGCTGAATACGTCAGCCTAGATGAATTACTTAAGCGGGCCGATGTTGTAACACTTCACTGCCCACTGACTCCTGAAACGCATCATATGATTGATGCTCCACAATTTGCAATGATGAAGGACAGCGCAATGATCATTAATTGTGCACGGGGGCCTGTCTTAAATGAGGATGCCTTACTGAAGGCATTGCAGGGCCACAAGCTCGCCGGGGCTGCTCTTGATGTCTACGAAGCAGAACCAAACGTGGCGGATGGCTTTAAGAAATTGAAGAATGTCATTTTGACCCCACACATTGGGAACGCCTCATTTGAAGCGCGGGATGCGATGGCCAAAATTGTTGCTGGCAACGCCCTCAACGTTTTGAAGGGTGAAAGTGCCCAGTACATTGTGAATAAATAACAGCAACTTAATTTAAAATAACGGGGATAGTTCCCTTTATAATTAAAAGTGTCAGAGTACACAAAGGGCTCTAGTGTTCGTAAAAACCGAACGCTAGAGCCCTCTTTTGCTTGCTGAGATGTGAAGACAAAGTCATAAATGACTTCCGTCAAGTTCTGGTTAGTCGCAATTCAATAATTAAATTTCCTTAGCGAGGTAATCATACAACATCTCGTGCTTAATTTGTTTGGTATCGTAACCAAGAATCTCAGCAATTTGGTAGGCATAAGCAAGTGCCGTTGCCGGTCCTCGTGACGTAATAACCTTGCCAGCGACATCCACTACAGTAATATCTTCATGGAAACGAGCTGTTGGCACTTCTTTGGATATTTGTTGGTCAAAGCCTGGGAAGCAGGTATAATCATGACCATCCAAGACCCCATAACGAGCTAAAGCAATGGGAGCAGCACACATCGCAGCATCCCACTTGCCAGCTTTTTGACGCTTTTGCATAATTTTCATCAATTGATCATTATCGCGCAGCTTTTCAGCACCGCCACGACCGCCAGGGAAGGCCACAACATCATAATCTAATAATTGGTCCCCTAAGACCTCATCACAGGTTAATTCAATTCCATGGGCACCAGGAACCTTCATGCCTTCTAGGCCAACCATCTTAGTATCGATCCCCATCCGGCGTAAAACATCTACGACAGTTAAGCCTTCTACTTCTTCACAACCGGGAGCAAATACAACTGCAACTGTTGCCATTAATAATTCCTCCAATCTAATTAGTGTAAAAATGCGTTCACTTTATTCATCATAGCATCTGATTCTGGGATTTGGTAAATTGGGAAAATGTGGAAAAGGTCCCGACCAACTTCAAATTGAACAGGTATCTGGGCCTTCCGTAAGCGACAAACGAACCGGGCACAGTCGGGATACATAATTTCACGCGTCCCGGCAATAATCATTACCCTGCGAAAACTAGATAAATCACCATTCATCGGACTTAGTTGGTAATTATCATGATTAGTATTATCAGCCCACAGGTTGGCGACCCGCCGTAAGCCAGCTACTGATAGTGTGACATCGGCATCCGCATATTTAGCAATCGTTGGATTTTTCAGGTCCAAATCCAACCACGGGGAAATCAAGATTAATCTTCCCGGTTGCGGCTGTTGCTTGGCGGCTAAGTATTCACAAAAACCAGCCGCAAGGTTCCCCCCTGCTGAGTCTCCTAAAATTGTAATATCACTCGCCGGGGTGTGGGCATAAATCTGCTGGTATAGCTGACTAATTGCTTGATAGGCGGCCTTAAAGTTATGCTGGGGAAGCATGGGATAAACGGCTACGTATACCCGTGCGCCAGTTTTTTCCGCCAGCCGGTTAGCATACTCCCATTGTTCCTTCATCGGTTGAGCAAAAAATGCTCCACCTGGCAGATAGATAATGGTTGATTGCATTTCATCATGTTCATTTAAAACAAAGGTGGGCATCGGCGCTTGTCCCATTTCCCGGACCGTCACCGTAAACTTAACGGCGGGTAAAGCGAATTCTTCTGCATTATCCGTTTCCGCCTGTTTAATTACCTTGGCAAACCGCTCCGGATCCTCTAAGTTCTTCTTGAATTCGCTCAACTGAATCCCCATCTCAACAAAGGTGGCCTTCCGGGAACGGTGATCGCCACACTTGGTCAAGTCACGGACGCTATGGCTAAAATTATTCGCCAACTGGGCAGCGATTGTTTGGTGTAATTTTGATAACCTCTTCATGAGCATAGTGCTCCTTTGTGAAATTCACTAGACATATCAGCCTAGAATGTCGATAAATACTAGTTTAATCGTAACACGATTAAGTCGAAAGACAGTATTCAAATTATTAAAAATATATTTTAAACTAGAAAAAGGGAGATGCAGTAGACTTATGCACCAAGAATCATTATTTAATCAACCAGATAATAAAAATACACCGCTCGCTAATCGGGTCCGGCCACGCACCCTGGACGAATTTATGGGACAACACGAGCTGATTGGTGATGGAAAAGTATTACGTGATCTTATTGAAAGCGACCAAATTTCTTCGCTTATTTTCTGGGGTCCACCCGGCGTCGGCAAAACAACCCTCGCTGAAATCATTGCTCATCAGACAAAATCACACTTTGTTACCTTTAGTGCCGTCACGAGCTCCATCAAGGATATTCGTAAGATCATGCAAGAGGCAGAACAAAACCGCGAATATGGTGAACGGACAATCTGTTTCATCGATGAAATTCACCGTTTTAATAAGGCCCAACAAGATGCCTTTCTCCCCTTCGTTGAACGCGGAAGTATCATCTTAATCGGGGCAACAACAGAAAATCCGTCTTTTGAGATTAACTCGGCTTTACTATCGCGGTGCAAGGTCTTTGTTCTAAAATCACTATCGACTGCCGACTTAGTCAAAGTCCTTCAGCGAGCCCTCCACCATCCTGATGGATTCCCTAACCTAACCATTAAAATCAGCGATGAGCTTCTCCAGCAAATTGCCGTCTTTGCCAATGGTGACGCCCGCGTAGCTTTGAATACTCTCGAAATGGCCGTCTTAAACGGTCACCGGCAGGATCACCAAGTAACAGTCAGTGAAGCTGATCTTAGTCAAATTATCAATACGAAATCACTCCGCTATGACCAACATGGTGAAGAACATTACAACATCATCTCCGCCCTCCATAAATCAATGCGTAACAGTGACGTTGATGCCGCCATTTATTGGTGTTCACGGATGATTGATGGTGGTGAAGATCCGCTTTACATTGCTCGTCGCCTCGTACGTTTTGCCAGTGAGGACATTGGCTTAGCTGATACTAATGCCCTCAACGTTGCTATTAACACTTTCCAGGCCTGTCAGTTCTTAGGAATGCCTGAATGTGACGTTCACTTAACGGAATGTGTCATCTACCTTTCATTAGCCCCTAAATCAAATGCTGCTTATGTTGCTCGTCAAGAAGCACATGCAGCAATTAAAAAGAGTGGGAACCTTCCTGTACCACTCCAAATTCGGAACGCACCAACCAAGTTAATGAAAGAATTGAACTATGGTAAAAATTATCAGTATGCTCATGATACCAAGGATAAGTTAACAAATATGCAGACGATGCCGGACAAATTAGTTGGTCAGCACTTCTACCACCCGACTGAACAAGGGCGCGAAGATCGATTCAAAGCCCGGTTGCAACAAATTGCTGAATGGCACCGGCAACATCACGACTAAAATAAAAGATCCAGATTGGCGAAAAACCAATTTGGATCTTTTATTTATTATCCTATTTGTCGGCGACTCTTGACCGCCATCGTCAGGACCAAAATTAAAGCAATGATGATTAATACCAATGCCGTCACCACAATATTATGGTACCCACTATAAAGAATTTGCCGCATCTCCGGCAATAGGACAGTGGGCAGATGACTGGCAGTTCTCGCATTTGACAGTTGGTTAAGCATCCCCATCGTAATGTGGTAGTGGGCATGTTGAATTCCGGACAAAAGAGAATGATTCAGAATAACCCCGTAGATTGCTGACATGAAAGTTTGACTTAAGATCCGAAGCAAGTAACCCATTGAGGTCGCGATTGGCACATCTTGCAATTCCGCATCCGTTTGGACATTGATCTGCAAGATGTTAAATACAAGACCGACCCCAAAGCCTTCAAAAGCCCCAAGGATAAGTAACAGCCAAAATGGCGAATGCTGACCACCGATCATCAAGCCCATAAAAGCAACGAAGATGGTGAAGGCGCCAATGGAAACCAACTGATACTTATTTAACCGGTCTTGGACAAAGGGGACCAGTTCTGAACCCAAGAAATTGGTAAACGCTCCTGGAATCTGGGTCATTCCCCCAAGCAGGGCACTCAAACCGAGAATCCCCTGGGCCCACATTGGAATATAGATAATAAAAGCAATGAAGGATCCCCAGATGATAATGAAGAGCAGAAAGTCTAGGACGAGTTCATGGTTGGTAAACAACCGACTAGGGACAATTGGATCCACAGCTTGACGGTCTACGCGAACCATCCAGTACAGGAGGCCACAACCAATAATGGCGAGGGCCACTACGATCAAGGACGAAATCGTGCCGATCAATTGAACAGCTACGAGGATCAGAATCAGGCTGACTACCAGTAATGAAGCGCCAAGATAGTCAACGGGCTTACCAGCTGCTTGTTTCTTGACGTTTTGGTAAAAGATAGCCACGATCGTAATGGCCACCAGGGCAATCGGGATGTTGACATAGAAGACCCAGTGCCAGCTCCAGGTATCAACAATCCAGCCCCCAAGGAGCGGTCCAATGATTGAGGCTGTTCCAAAACAAGCTGATGAAATCCCCAGCACCGTCGCCCGTTGCTTTAGGTTAGCGTAGATTTCAGCATAGACGATAAACGGGATTGTGTTCATTCCACCAGCGCCAATCCCCATTATTGCCCGGGCAATAATAAAACAGACAATATTGGGGGCTAACCCTTGGAAAATGGCCCCGACCATAAATAATGATGTGGCCGTAATATATGCCTGCTTGTTACCCTTATGCTCACCATACTTGCTCCACAAGGGCGTGGCAACTGCCATTCCAAAGAGGAAAATGGCCACAATCCAGCCCATGTATTGAATGGCGTGCAAATCACTAGTAATCGCCGGTAGGGCTGTATTGACAATCGTCCCATCCATTCCTGCCATGATGTTAGACAGTAGTAATGCGCCCGTCACAATTGTTCTTCGTCGTGCCAGATCCAAATCATCATCTCCATTCACGAATATAAAGAGGGTGCGCCAATTGGTTCACCCTCTTAATCGTCATATATCGTACCGATTTTTGGTACGTTTGTAAATCATTAATTATTTGTGTTGCAACAAAGTTCCTAAACGTCGCCAATCATCCTTTACTGTTGGTTCCAGTTTGCGTCGGTACAAAACAGCTGCGGGATGATACATCGGAAAAAGTTTATAGGAATCCGTCGTCCATTGATAACCCTGTCCATCAGCAGTTGCTTTCTGAATGGGCCGAGTGATCAGTTGGCCGTGAAGCTCGCCAATATTCGCTTGCGGTCCCAGTAACCGTTGTAAAGCAGTATTACCTAAGGGAACAATGATTTTCGGATCCACCTGGCCTAACTCCCAGTCAAACAATTTGGCAAAGGCCAGCACTTCTCCTTTGGTTGGCGTCCGGTTAGGCTTTTTCGTGATTATTTTGCCACTTTGCCGGTCCTTAACCCGCTTAACCGAATATGGCCGTTGACGGACCACACTGGTGATGTAGATCGTTTGTCGTGAATAGCCAATTGATGCCACCATCTTCATCAATTCTTTCCCGGAAGCACCAGAAAAAGGAATATTGTGCACTTCCTCATGACGCCCAGGGGCTTCACCAACCAGCATCAGGTCCGGATGGAGCAACCCTTGCCCGGGAGTAAAGCCGGTCAATTTTCGGCCCGCCACTCGTTGGCGGACCTCAGCTAACAGGTCGTGGGGATAATTGATAACAACCATCAGCGTACTCCTTAACCGTTCCGTCGCCATTTATGATCAGTCAAGATCCGGGCAACAATCAAGCCTAGTGGAAGGAAGACAACAATCAACAAGGCCTTAGTCATCCACAGGGTTCCCACATTGATCGAGGTTAATCCCATGTTGTACATAGCCTGATACATATATAGTCCTGGAATCATGATAACGATCGATGGAACAGTAAGTGAAATTTGAGGATAGTGTAACTTCATCTTCACGAATGAAGCAATAAGTCCCGCAATCAATGCGCCAATGAAAGCACAGGCACCAGCTGGAATATGCGTCCAATCAACTAATTCCAACCGGGTCGTGTTAGCAACTGCCCCAATCAGTCCGGCCAGAGCCGCCATTTTAGGCGTCGAGTTAAACATAATTGAAAAGCCGAAAACACCACCAAAACTAGCTGGAATTCGTAAAAGCAACAGCGCAAGTGGCGATAACGGCCAAGCAGCTAATGTTCCTGGCCGTAAATGAACCGCCATGGCAACAATCCAACCTACGAGGGTCGCTACCACAATGATTGCCACCGCATAGGTCAGCCTTTCCAGGCCCGACCGCATATCCAATTTGGAAATGTCCAGGCCAGACGTAATGAATGGGAAGCCGGGAATAATGAACAGCATTGCTCCAATATAGCCCGTTTCATGGCGATCACTAATATTGAAAAAGTACTGCATCCCCATAAACGACAACAAATAGACAATGCATGCAACCGCAACGGCCAAGGCGATGCAGGCAAACAGGGTAATGTGGCGATCAGCAATCTTCCGCCGCACGTAATTTCCTAGTCCGGCACCAATAAAGCAGCACAGCATTTCTACCGGGCCTCCGCCAAGCAAAAAGACAAAGCAGCTGCATGCCAGGGCCGCTGCTAGGGCGACATGGATTGGGCTGTACTTGCCACGCGAATGCGCGATCTTTTCCAACCGCTGGTGGATTTCACCAATTGTCATTTCTTCTCCCCGGTCCCGGAAGTCGTGAATGAAGCGTTCCATCATCGACAACTTAGCGGTATTAACCCCCGTTGTGGGTAATGATAGTGCCTGGGTATATGCGTGGTGAGCATCCATACAGGTGTATTCCAACGATACCAACCCGATATCTGCCGAACAGGTCATCTTGAGTTTTCGAGCAACGATGTTCATCGAATCCCGGACCCGCCAAGCACCTGTTCCGTACGCCAGCATCATCAAGCCAATGCGCCCAACAATAGCAGCTCGTTCAACTAAGTTGGCTTCTTTAGCTGGGGTGAAATTATCATTCGTAAAGAAATCCTGCCAGGGAATCGCCATGTGGTGGTGTTTTGAAAGGTGTTCCGCTGGCTCAAAGCCCTCAAATGGGTTTGATTGATCAGAATTATGCATGACTATTGCATCCTCCGTTAACTGCAATTCTTAAAGTTCACAACTAATATTATACGAACCTTGTCAAGCTAACGGCTTTGGCGCAAGTACAGGGTGACTTGTTGTCCTGCTTGGCGACCAAAGACAACGGTCTCGGCAATGGAATTACCACCAACCCGGTTATTACCATGTAATCCTCCGGCAACTTCACCCGCGGCAAAGAGGCCTTTGATAATATTGCCATTGCCGTCGAGCACCTGGGTCTTTGGTGTAATGTGAATTCCCCCCATCGTGTAGTGAACCGCCGGAGCAATATGAATAGCACCAAACTGTGGTTGTTCAATCGGTCGATCCATTCCGGTAGTTCGGCCAAACTGTGCATCGTGGTGGCTAGCAACAGATTTATTCCATTTTTGAACAGTTTCAACAAGATGATCAGGATCTATCCCTAATTTATCCGCCAGTTGGGTTAAGGTGGCGGCCTTCTTCACCAGGCCCACCTGATCGTAGAAGTCAATGGCTTTAACGCGGTCACGAATTCCCTGATCAAAGATTAAATAAGCACTATGTTCTGGCAAGGCCGTAATAGCATTGGAAACAATTTTCCGAGTATTTAATTCATTAACAAAGCGTTCGCCATGTGCATTTACAAGAATGGCCCCTTCGCCACGCACGGCTTCCCCAATCAAATAGACGTGGGGCTGGTCCTGCTGAACAGTGGGGTGAACCTGGACGAGGTTCATTTGCATTAATTCTGCCCCAACTTCTTCCGCCAGTTTTAAGCCATCACCAGTTGCTCCTGGCTGATTAGTCGTCTTATAGTTGGCCAAATCAGGCCGGTACTTCTTCAAGATTTCCTGAGAAGCCCCGAAACCACCAGTAGCCAAAATAACAGCTCCGGCATTAATATGCCGGTCAACACCATTAATGGTGACTTTCACCCCACTAATCCGGCCATTTTTCATTTGTAAATGCGTTACTCGTACTGGCTGGAAAACAGCAATTTGTTCTTGTTGAACAACTGCCAGGAGGTGCTGGATCAAGAACCCGCCAATTGGTGCCATGCTGGCTGGCCGGTGGGTTCGTTTCTGACTCATTCCACCGGTAACGGTAATATCATCGAGGTGAATGTCATGGTCAGCTAGCCAATCAATTGCTGGGGCAGTGTGGTAAACAAAGTAACCCAACATATCCTTATCGTTTAGACGACCACCATCTTGGTAGGTTTCATGATAAAAGTCGGCAACGTTATCAATAATGCCGTGTTTCAACTGAATATTCGTTTCTGCCGCATTCATTCCAGACGATGCACGGTTAGTGTTGCCACCTAATTTATCTTCTTTTTCTAATACAGCGACTGTCATTCCTAATTCATGCGCTTGAATAGCAGCCGTTAGTCCAGTCGCACCAGAACCGACAATAACGACATCATACTGATCTTGCAATTGACTAATGGGGGTTGGTTGAAACTTTGTTGCCATCTTACTTCTGGTCCTTTCTATGACTGAATGAATGCCGTTTACTGTTCTGCTTCATCTTATCCTTAGCTTCGTTAAACCGGTCTTTCATCCGTTGACGACGATCAGCATTAGTCATCTTTAAGGTATTCATCCACTGATCATATTGTTCCGCCATTACTTTGCCAGTTGCTAGAGCAGCATCCCGCAGGGTAGTTCCCTCCTTCGCCGCCTTTTGGGCAATCTTCGCACTATCATGGTAACCGATATGCGGCGATAAGGCAGTCACCGTCATCAGAGAGCGGTCGACTAACTCGGTCATTCGTTTCTTATTAACAGTCATCCCGTGAACAAGTTTATCTGTAAAACTCTTAATTGTCCCGGTCAGGATATTGGTTGATTCGAGAAATGTGTAAATCAAGACAGGCTTGTAAACGTTCATTTCGAAGTTTCCTTGCGATGAAGCCATTGTGATCACCGTATCATTACCGAACACCCGCAACGCAGCCATCGTCACTGCTTCCGCCTGGGTAGGGTTGACTTTTCCGGGCATAATGGACGAACCGGGCTCGTTGGCAGGAATATTCAATTCATCGTACCCCGCGCGAGGTCCCGAAGCTAAGAAACGAATATCCTGGGCGATCTTAAACATATCCGCGGCTAATGACTTGAGCGCACCATGGACCACATCAAGGCCGGAGTGATTAGCTAATCCATAGAATTTATTACAATCGGCAGTAAATTGGTGATCATAAACCCTGCTTAGCTTATCCGCAATCGCACTGGCCATCCCCGGAGCGGCGTTTAATCCGGTTCCTACGGCTGTTCCCCCAATTGCTAATTCCAAAAGGGTTGGTGCGAGAGTTTGGATAAAGGTTAAGTCGTGTTCCAAGGCCGCAACGTAACCAGAGATTTCCTGGCCAAACGTCATTGGGGTGGCATCTTGAAGGTGAGTTCGTCCAATCTTAACGGTATCCCAGTATTTGTCTTCTTTGACTTTCAACTCAGCAATTAAGTGTTTAACAGCCGGTTCCAAGCGATCCAATGCTTCAATTGCCACAATATTCATTGCAGTTGGGAAGGTATCGTTCGAACTCTGTCCTTTGTTAACATCATCATTCGGTAAAATCTCAATATCCGGATTAATTTGATGGGCTTTGTGAGCAATTACTTCGTTCGTGTTCATATTTGTTTGCGTTCCCGAACCAGTTTGGTAAACCTTGAGCGGGAAGTCATGACGAAGGTCATCATCACTTAATGCCAGTAAAGTATCGATCGCCTTAACGATCAGTTTCCCTTTGGCCGGTTCGATCTGCTTCATTTCCATATTCGTCTGTGCAGCGGCTTTCTTAATTTGCAAGAGCGCCCGAATGATTGC
Source organism: Limosilactobacillus frumenti DSM 13145 (assembly GCF_001436045.1). Taxonomy (GTDB): domain Bacteria; phylum Bacillota; class Bacilli; order Lactobacillales; family Lactobacillaceae; genus Limosilactobacillus; species Limosilactobacillus frumenti. Next base: position 111,439 of record NZ_AZER01000013.1, on the reverse strand, counting down.
AATGGGCATATACGGGCCAGTAGGAAAATTACGAAGACTCCGCTGGGTCTGGGGCCCCCACAATGCATCCGCCGGAATTTCGACGGGACCTAAAGTATCAGATTCGGTACGGTAAGCTGCCATGATATGACCTCCAAATGATTTAAAATTCATTACCACTATCATACTGGGTTAAACTAAAAAAATCATCCAGAAAGCTGGATGATTTTTGGACTAATTTTCAATAGTAATTTTCTTGATCACAATATCTTTCTTTGGCTTATCCATCCGGTTACGTTTGGTCAAACTAATTTGCTTGGCAACGTCCTGACCCTCAATTAATTGACCGAAGACGGTATGGTGTCCATCTAACCATGGCGTGCCACCATGTTGTTGATAGTAATCAATAATATCTGCTGGATATCCAGCCATCTTCATCTGGTCAATCATGTCAGCTGGGACATGTTCGGCAGTGACGATAAAGAATTGACTACCATTGGTATTAGGGCCCGCATTGGCCATCGATAAGGCGCCATTCAAGTTGAAGAGTTCATCTGAGAACTCATCTTCAAATGGCCGACCAAAAGAACTTTCACCACCGCGACCGGTTCCAGTAGGGTCACCACCCTGAATCATAAAATCAGGAATCACTCGGTGAAAAATTACCCCATCGTAATAATGATCCTGGGCTAATTTAATAAAGTTCTCCACCGTTTTTGGTGCTTGTTCCGGGAATAATTGAATGGTCATTGCCCCGGCCGTTGTTTTCATGATGGCAACGGGGCCATCGGCTTGTGACAAGTTTAATTGTGGGTAAGTCATTATCTAATCCTCATTTCGTTAGTCTTTGCTGACGCGGAGTACACAGGCACCTTTAATATCCCCGGCCTTTACGTACTTCAATGCTTCGGCAGCTTGGTCAAGGGCATACTCATGGACTTCTGGGTGAATATCCAACCGGTCAGCTAAGGTCAGGAATTCTTCACCATCACGACGGGTATTTGATTCAACCGACGTTAACGTCTTTTCGTGGAAGAGGTGCTTCTGGTAGTTCAGCTTTGGCACATCAGTCATGTGAATTCCGGCCATGGCAAGCGTCCCACCAGGAACTAAACTTTCCAATGCCGGTAATACGATGTCACCCACCGGAGCAAAAATGATCGAAGAATCTAGAGGTACTTCGGACAGGTCATAAGCCCCCTTTGCTTCAACGGCACCTAATTGCAGGGCAAACTTACGAGCATCAGCGCCCCGGGTAAAGACGTGCACTTCAACCCCTTGAGCTAAAGCAATCTGTGCGGTAATATGAGCCGATCCACCGAAGCCGTACAGTCCAAGACGGCCCCCTGCTGGAACATTTGCCCGTTCATACGCCCGGTAGCCAATTATTCCGGCGCAAAGTAGCGGAGCAGCTTCCAAGTCATTGAACTTTTCTGGGATCCGGTACGCAAATCCTTCTGGAACAGTCACATACTCGGCATAGCCGCCATCATGATCCCAGCCCGTATAAACAGAGTGGGGACAAAGGTTTTCATGTCCTGACCGGCAGAACTTGCAGACTCCACAAGCATGACGGAACCATGGAATACCAATCCGTTCACCTTTCTTGAACCGTCGTGTTTCTGGGCCAAAGGCGACCACTTTACCAACAATTTCATGACCAGGGGTAACGTGCTCGTGATGAACAGGTAAATCCCCTTCTGTAACGTGTAAATCAGTGTGACAAACACCACAAGTTAATACCTTTACTAAAACTTCACCACGTCCAGGAGTTGGAACTGGCTTAGTAACCAGCTTTAACGGTGCTTCTGGGCCGTCCAGTGGGCCCGGGGTAGTAACTTCCCAGGCCTTCATTGTTTCAGGAATATGATCTTCTGACATTTTTCAGCCCCTCACTTTCTTCAAGACATTTACACCTTTATTGTAGACTTTTTCACATTAATAATACAAAAGAAACGCCTATTCATAACGTCGTGCTAATTGACGACTAGTATTAACCCACTCTTCCTGTTCCGTTTTGGGATCAAAGTCTTCATTAATACTGGGATCATCTTGTGCCGCCGCTTCCAAGCCAGCGACCCCGCCGATATCATCAATGATCCCCTTCCCGGAACCAGCCAATAATTGGGCTTCCTGGTTAGTCAACGATGTCCGCTTCTTGGTAACTTCTTCAATAGTGACTTTAAATGACCATGAATCACCAAAGTCATAGTCAAGGATCAGTTGGTCACCTTGTTTAAATTCACCCAACCAGTGCAGAGTGATATTTTCTCCATTATCCAAGTATGGTAGCTGGTAAAGATCCTTTCCATGTTTCAATGCATATAAGTGAGAACCCCCAGCATGAAAGGCTGCCAAGATAAGGTAACAAAAGTCATCTAGTCTGGTTTCACCACTGACCGCTAGTTGACGCCACATCTTGGGGTGGTAACCAGTTAGTTCAACCCGGACATGGTAACGGTGGTTGCTGTACTTACGAGCGTGATACAGCAGGGCTCGGCGGCGTTGTAACTCCGACTCAGCACTATGCAGCATTCGCTCTAAACGGAACCCTTGCAGTGTTGGTGTCGTGTCGTCAATGGCTTGACTCACTGCTTGGGTAAATTCATCAAAATCCGCGGCCGAGAATAAGGCCTGCGCTTTTAAAAAGCGGGCTAATTCGCGAAAAGCAGCCCGCATCCCCCGCAACTTCGTCATTGATGATCGTTCATCATTACGACTCGCATAATCCAAAATATAGTAATAAGGCATGGTTAAGTCGTCAATAATTGACTGGCCTAGTTCCGCAACATAGCTCATGTAATCATTGGCATAGTCCAGGTCACGGTCAATAATGGCATCACTTTTCTGATGGTGAATCAATGCTTTCTTATAGTCAGTGGTAATTTGTTCAGTCACCGCCGACTCATTCATGACATCATTCAATGATGATGACCGATACAGGTATTGACGGTTGTGTTCATTCAATTTGGGGTGTGCTGGCAAGGCAAAATCGTTGATTACGTACTGTTTAAACACATCAATAACCGATTGAGCATCACCTGTATCAGGGTTTTGCAAGCGAATACTCTTTGCTAATTGCAGCGAAACGACCGCATTACTTGGATCTTCATCCCAGTGAATTACTCCCGGCTGATTTAAGAGATTCTGAAAAACTTGGAGCCGTTGTTGGATGGCGGCCGGAATAGGCGCCATGAAATTAACACTGGCCAGCTGGTAATCACGAATCATCCCGATCTTTCCCCGTGGCACTGGTAATGCTTCTAGTAAATGTAAGAATTCCCGTTTAAAGGCAGCAACAAATGAACGTGAATCACTAAACTGTTGCGGGTGTCTGACAATTACAGGGATCGATAGAAGATTGTTCATGACGATCATAAAATCACCGACAACGCGGACAGACCAACTCGTCGCCTTCAACACCTGCTGGGCATCCGTTGTCCGAGTATTCGCATGTAAATGCTGGGCCACATTTCTCTCAACCATGATTAACACTGCAATCACTCCTTGCCTGCACTATATTTTCAATATAGCTGTGCCGTTACTTACTTTGATGAACGGTCACTTGTCTTTGCCTTTATTGTGGCAGAATGCCCGGGCAAACTCAAATTTTCTCGACAATCGTAACAAAACCATTACAATAAAATTAATTACTTGAACGAGGAGTACATTCATCATGCCTAGTAAAGAAAATCTAGATCTGTTTGATTTAAAAAAGATCAGCATTAACCGGACGAAAGATGAACTAAAAGCTGCTGGACAATACCGCCAACAAAAAATAACCACGGCGGACTTGGTTGCTTTTAAGCCCGTTAACCGTGATCCAGTAGCAGCAATCAAGCAGACAGAAGCTAACATGATCCAAGAATTGTTACCGCTCCGTCATCAACGAATGCTGGCCAGCAAGTTTGCCTTTTTCCGAGGAACAGCTGAATTGATGGAGAGGGATTTGAAAGCCCAAAATCAAAGTGGCATCCCCACAATTATTTGTGGTGACGCCCACGTCAATAATTACGGCTTCTATGCATCACCTGAACGACAACTATTATTTGGCTTGAATGACTTTGATGAAGCCCGCATCGGTAACTGGGAAAGTGATCTTAAACGCCTGTTGGTCAGTGCTAAATTAGCCGGCGAAGAAAACCGCTTTACAGAAGATGACCTTGACCAGATCCTCCATCTGATGACTAAGACCTACCGTCACGCCATTAAGCGGGTTGATAAGCTCACCCTTGCCCAACGTTTTTACTCTTCATATGAAATCCATGACATGATGAAGTCAATTGATACGGTTGACGATAAACACCATCAAATGACCAAGATTCTTAATAAGATTATTAAGAAAAGCCAGCACAGTAATTCTGAACAGATTACTCAAAAGATGGCGGCTACTGATAATAATGGTCAGTTACGGTTCAAGGACAATCCACCACGTGCTAAACATGTCAGCGCTGTTAAGTATCAACAAATCGTGGCCGGTTATAATGCCTACCGCTCCACTGTTCGCCAGGATATTCGCGTTTTCCTCGCCAATTTCCAGATCAGTGACATTATTCGTTACAGTGTCGGGGTCGGGAGCTTTGGGACCCGTTGTTACCTAATATTGTTAACGGGCATTGACGGTAGCCACCTCGTTCTTCAGGTCAAGGAAGCGATGCCGCTGCGTTATAACTTGTTAAAACTGCCCGTCGAAGAGGCCATCCAAAGTAGTGTGCGTGCCGGCCGCCGAATCGTCACTGCTCAAAAGGTCCTCCAATCATCATCTGATCCCTTCCTCGGCAGTACGGCTTTTGGGGGCAGAAGTTACTACATTCGTCAATTCCGGGACATGAAGGAATCTATTAACGTTGCCAAATTAGACCGGGAAAGTTTCAACCTGTATTGTCAGATCTGTGCCTTCCTACTGGCAATTGCTCACTACCAAAGTCCAACCGCACCAATGATCCGCGGCTATCTGAAGGGACAAAAAGCTCTCGACCAGGGATTGGTCACCTGGACAAACGAATATGCCAAGCAAGTAGCGGTTGATTTTCAAGCCTTCCAACAAGCAGTCAGCTCAAAATAGTGCAACCGGTTGCATACGTCTGAACTTAGTTGTGGTAGAATAAGGATGTAGTTTAATATAAAGCGCTTACTTTTCAAGGAGGTACAGTGTATGATGAATATCGCTCAAGAACCGTTTGGAACATATAAGGGTAAGCCGGTTACCAAGTATGTTTTAACTAACAACAATGGTGTCCAGGCTGGGATCCTCGATTTTGCTGGCCTGCTGCAATCATTTAAGGTGCCAACCAAGGATGGCGGCAAGGCTGACATGGTGCTAACATCCGAGAACCTTGATGAATACACCAATAATGGTTTCTGTACTGACCGGTTAATTGGTCGGGTCGCTGGTCGAATTGCTAATGGTCATTTCTCCATTAACGGCAAAGAATACCAGGTGGAACAAAACGAAGGCAAAAACAGTCTTCATGGCGGAACAAATGGTTTCTATTCTTACATCTGGAACGTCGATGGAACGAAGAAAACCGCGGATTACCTGTCAATCACCCTTAGCTTAACACTGACTGAAGAAATGGATACCTTCCCAGGGACTATTCACGTCACTGCTACCTACACGTTAGATAACGACGATAATTTAACCCTCAAATTTAGCGCAACCTCTGATGCTGACACGCTATTCAATCCAACTAACCACACTTATTGGAACATGGCCGCAGCTAGTGTTAAGACTGTTGATCAATTGAAGTTGTACGTTAACTCGAAGGACCACCTGGAAGTTGACGATGGTAAGATTCCAACAGGCAAACGGCTGGACAACGCTGGAACGCCATTTGACTTCAGCAAGCCAACTCGTCTGGGCGATGCTTTGCAAAAGATGGCTTCTACCAAGGAAAATGGGTTCGATGACATCTGGGAAGTTGAACCAAGCTTAACTAAGCCGGTCGCCACTCTGGAAGATCCAGAAAGTGGGCGGAAGATGACTTTGTATTCTGACCGGAACGCCTTGATCATGTACTCCATGAATTCTGATGATCCGGCAGTTTACAACCATGGTCAAGTTCATCCTCACCTCGGCTTGGCTATGGAAGCCCAAACCTTATCTGATGCTATCAATCATGATGGTTTCGGTGATATTACGTTACATCCAAATGAAGAAAAGAATTACACCATCAAGTGGCACGTTGAATATTAACCAAATGGTTTAAAATGAAAAAGGTCCCGCAATCATTGCGATTACGGGACCTTTTTGGTTATTAGAGTTATATTTCTATATGTTACCACGTTGTCACGTCGGCAGCACCTTACTAGGATAATCCTACAGGACTTTAAACGGTCTCACACTCATTAAAGGTCGAACCACCCACTTCTCTGCACATTGTTCAGTGCCTTCACCGGCATCTTAACCTTCGGCAGATCACCAGGGTGCAGCACTAGGTAACCAACTTGCTGGCCCTTCTTAACCGGTGCCTTCAGGCTCCCTGTCATTGACCGATCCGCCTGCTTTACTATCAAGCTAGGCTTCATCTGTTGCCAAGTCATTCCCTTAGGTACCCACACAGCAGTTGCCCGCTGCAGGTCCAACTTCGTCGAGCGACGTTTCTTCGCATGAACAACTCGCATTCTTTGTACCTGCCGACTAACTTGTTGAGTTGTGTTCAAGGTTACCGGCTGGTAGCGATCAGTTAACTGTTCATAAAACTCTTTCGATTCCTTCGACTGCCGATTCCAATCACCCTTCGTATGCAAAGCAACTAAGATAATTCGCCGTCCATCAAAGGTCCCCGTAGTAATGATGCACTTACCGGCTGCATCTGTGTTACCGGTCTTCAGCCCATCAATTTCCCCATTTTTGGGGGCAAAGCCATTCTTCGGCAATAAGGAATTAATATTAACCAGGCGTTCACTTTGACCCTCACTTACCCGGAAGTTAGCAAACTTTGTCTTCGTGATCTTCAATGCATCAGGGTAATTATCAATTAGGTATTTAGAAATCAGCGCCATATCCCGTGCAGAAAACAGATTTTCAGCATCTTTATCGACACCCTTAATCTTATTTTTCCCTAAGTCCTCATTAGGTAACCCAATCATGTTATAGATCTTGGCATCCTTAACACCGGCTTTTCGTGCGACCGCCTGCATCTTCTTATTAAAAGCCGCCGTACTCCCAGCATCGGCTAATGCCAGTGCTTCAGTACTACCATCAGCAGATACAATCATCATTGATTCGGCTAACTGGCGAACGGTATAGGATTCTCCAGCATTCAACTGCACATTCGAAAAATGCCAGTCATTAGCCACCTTTGCCACTGCAGGGGTGACCTTCACCTTCTGATTCCAACGCAACTTATGAGCGGCAACATCCTGTTCAATCACCGCTAGAGTTAAAACCTTGGTCAATGAAGCGACCGGATACTTCTTGCGGGCATTCTTTTGGTATAGTACTTGCCCCGTTTGCGCATCAATAGCGTATGCCGAGCGGGCATTTAACTTGAACGCTGCGGCCTGAGCTGAAGTACTGGGCAGGAGTGCGCTACTTACTATTAAGACTGTGGTGGCCATAATTACCAACCAGCGAAATACTTTTTGGACCATCTAATCCGTCCTCCTTCAATGCTGTTAACAATCATAGCTCAATTTATGTCATGTAAATATGACGTTTTCTTTAAAATTTTGATTATCGTTTACGATTACCATTTTGAATGCTATCATTACTTTTATGACTATTATCAATCAGGAATAGAGGAATGCGCTAAATGAGTCGTCGTCGATTAATTTCCATCATTTTGTTGGTCCTCCTAGCAATCTGGGGGATTCACCACTTCACTGCTACTAGTCCCCGACTTAAATCTGCGTGGAGTAAAATTACCTATACCTCGAACAACAAAGTCGGGATTGCTGTTTATTCTAGTAAAAAGCACCGTACCTACTATTCATCCAATGTTCCCGACCACCACTATCACATGGCCAGTACGGTCAAGGTATCTATCCTGGCGGGATTGCTAATGAAGCAAAATGGCAACTTAACTACCCACCAGAAGAAATTAGCCAAGGCAATGATTGAAGAAAGTGATAATGACTCCACTAACAAGTTATTCAAGACCCTTGGTGGCCAGTCTGGCTTACAGTCAACCTTTAACCAGTTTGGAATGAATAATTCAATTGCTGCAGATTCCTGGGGATTATCAACGACTACTCCTCGCGATCAAATCAAGCTGCTAAACAATATTTTTTACAAATCTTCATTGTTAACCGCTAATTCGCGTGACTACATTAAAGAACTAATGGAAAACGTTGACCCTGACCAAGCCTGGGGGATCACTGCTGCTGGTAGCCACTGGGCAGTCAAAAATGGCTGGCTCGAAAACGGTCGTGAAAAGTGGATTGTCAATAGTATTGGTTACGTCAGAAATGAAGACGGCACGAGTTATACAATTGCGGTTTACAGTGACCACAACCAATCTATGCAGAGTGGTGAAGATGTCGTTGCCCAGCTTGCACGGGTAACAAACTCGATTCTCGATTAAAAATTCATATCTTGGTAAACGGACTGCCTGTTAGTTAACAAGAAGTCCGTTTTGTTCGTATTAAGCAGGATTTTTGACTTATTCAACCAACAAGGCGATCATAAAAAGAGGAAAGAAGGTCATTTCATGGATATTAAAACAAATTTACTCACCCTGGCTGACGGCAACAAAATGCCCCAGGAAGGGTTTGGCCTATACAAAGTTGACGGTCAAGATACGATGACCAACGCGGTTCGTCAAGCCTACAAAGATGGCTACCGCTTATTTGATACTGCCCAACTATATGGTAACGAAGGCCAAGTAGGGGCGGCATTTGAACAGCTTGGTATCCCCCGTCAAGATTACTTTTTGACAACTAAGGTCTCCGAAGCTAACCAGGGTTACGACTCCGCAATTAACTCAGTTAAGGAATCATTGCGGAAGCTCCGGACTGATTATGTCGACCTCCTTCTCGTCCACTGGCCAATCCAACGCGCCTTCTTTGATACCTGGCGTGCCTTGGAGGATATGAAGAAAGAAGGCCTTACCAAATCAATTGGGGTCAGCAATTATCAAATTATCCATCTTCAATACCTGGCAACCAAGGCTCATGAAATGCCGGTTGTGGACCAAATTGAACTACACCCCCGCTTAACACAAACCCCAATGTTAGCCTTCAATCAGGCTCATCACATTGTCACCCAAGCCTGGAGTCCTCTCGGTCGGGGAGCAGTTTTGCAAATTCCAGAAATTCAAGAAATTGCTAAACGACATGGTAAGTCAACCGCCCAAGTAATTCTCCGTTGGCACCTTCAGCGGGGTGTTTCCTTCATTCCTAAATCAGTGCATGCTGAACGGATCACTCAAAATGCTGATATTTATGACTTTGAGCTTAGTAGCAATGAAATGAACCAAATTAATGCGTTGAATACCTTCAGTCGAACTGGTCGGGAACCAGAATTAACATATGAAGAAAATCGCCAATACTAAATATCAATAAAGCGGCTGTGGCATAGGTCCCCTAGTTGGCAATGCTACAGCGCAGTACACAAAGGGCTCTAGCGTTCGGATCTGCCGAATACTAGGGCCCTCTTTGTAACTTACGGGATTAGAAAACAAACTAGCCAGTTAGTTCTCTCTTTCTTATTCTAGTTTAAACTACTAGCAATTTTATCAGCTAATGCCGGATAAATGGTAATTACTGCTTGACGGTATTGCTCGCCAGTTATACGTAATCCAATCACTGGCAAGAAATTATTAATGTCATCCGCTGCATAATCGCCAACTTCGCTAGCACCTACTAATAGGTCATCTTTGAAAACTAACGTCAATCGGCCAGACTGGTCATTTTGACCAGCTGCTAAACTAGCGTAATGCAGGTCAAACGACTTGACCTGGTACGCGGAGTTTTCTCGCACATCATCTTCAGTAACACCAGCTGCGGCAATTTCTGGAAAGGTAAAGGCTGCTGTTCCGATGGTTGGATATTCAATTGCGGCGGCGGAGTGACCCTCCAAGTAATCAAAGAGGTACTGCCCTTCAAACTCAGCTACCGGGGTCAGTTTAGCTTGCGGACGACTGACCACATCCCCTATTGCATAAACGTGCGGATTACTGGTCTGTAGGTGATCATTCACAATCACACCACCACGATCAAACTGCACTCCTGCTTTGTCCAATGCCAACTGTTCAATATTCGGTCGACGCCCACTAGCATCGACAACATAGTCGGTAGGAACCTCACCATGGTCAGTTTGCACAATAAAGCCCTCATCCTGTTGCTGAACAGCCTGAACACCAGTATTAAATAAGAATTCAATTCCCCGTTCTTCCATCGCCTTCTTGACCACAGCGGCTTTTTTGGCTGGAAAAGCCTTCAGAGGACGATCTGAGTGATCAATCAACGTTACTGCGGCCCCAGCAGCTCCCAGTACTGTCGCTAATTCCATTGCTACATAACCAGCACCAATAAAAGTAACGTGTTGTGGTAAGTGGGGTAACGATAGCACATCGGTACTAGTATGAGTCCACTGGTCACCAGGAATATCTAAGTGATTTGGGTGTTGACCGGTGGCAATGATGATATGGTCACTACGGTATTCATGACCATTTACCACCACTGTCTTTTCATCAACGAAGTGCGCATATCCATCTTCGACATCATGACTTTTGGCAATAATCGCCTTGGTCTCCGCCGGCCACGGATTAAATCGATTTAATTTAGTAGTCATTAAATCATGCCAATCAATCTGGGCAGCCTGTTTAATCCCTCGTCCCAATAATTGTTGACTTTGCAAAACGGCTCGCGTGGCACCTTCGAGGAAAATCTTAGGCTCACAACCATAGTTTGGACAAGTGCCGCCAAACTCTCCACCATCAATCACTAATACTTTGCGCGTCGTCCCCGCCAGCAAATTAGACATCTTGTACGCAGCCGGTCCGGACCCAATCAAAATGTAGTCGTATTTTTTCATTGTGCACCTCCATCAGTGTTTTCTCCACCATACCATAGCGGCCAGTAAAACAATATTTTTCTGCTTATTCACTTTTTCACTTAATCGCCTAACAGAGTGAAAAGTACCATCAGATAAGCTTTCATTTTTATTTTTCATAAACTGCTTACTATCAACAATGAAAATGATTCCAAAAAACATTGATAAACGTTTGACATTTAAAAAATCCCATAGTATATTATTCACACAAAGTAAAAATGATAAACGTTTATCAAGACCACACTCTAAGGAAAGAGAGTATTTTTTCATTATGAGCAATAAGAATTCAATAGTCACTAAATTGGCTTTCTTATCAGTTTCCTTTATGGTGACCAGTGCTTATGCCATTCAGGGTTCGCTTCCCCAATTAAAAGCAGCATTAGGCATTAGTCAACCACAATCAGAGTATCTTGTTACTACACCATCATTCGCCGTAATGATTTTTGTCGTTTTGTCACCACTACTTCAACAATGGTTCCACATTTCTGACAAGAAGATTATCATGGCCGGGGTTACGATTGTTGGGATCGCTGGGTTGATTCCAATGTTCGTCAACAACTACACGGTAATCCTGATTTCGCGGTTAATTTTGGGAGCCGGTTACGGGCTTTACAACTCTCAGGCTATTTCATTGATTTCTGTCTGGTATGAAGGAAGTACCCGGGCGCAAATGCTGGGTTGGCGGGCGGCCGCTGAACAAGTTGGTCAAGCATGTACACTAGCGATTGCAGGGTTGATCTTAAGTGTTGCTGGTTGGCACGCTTCCTTCTTGGTTTATGCTTTAGCATTTGTTGTCCTCTTCTTCTTTGCTGTTCGGGTTCCTGACGACAGTGCTTCTCAAGACAAAAATGTCGCTGAAGATGACCTAGCAGATGACATTGCAGAAGAGCCCAAGCAGATTACTAAAATCAGTCCAGTTGTTTATCTTTTAGTTCTCTTCGCCTTCATCCTTTGTATCGACTACATTGGTATGGAAAACCGTTTCCCTGGTCTAGCTGTTCAAATCAATGGTAGTCAGTACACCGGTTCTTCCATGTTCTTATCACTGATGTTGATTGGTGCAACTTTGGGTGGCCTCTTCTACGGTTCCATTCAAAAACGGCTCGGTTTCGGCACCGTTTACCTGGGCCTTGGTTTAATGGCATTGTCCAACTTCTTATTTGGCTTTGCTGGCCACAACTTTATTATGATGGTAATCGGTCTTTTGCTTATCGGTTTCCCATTACAACTGGTGTCCCCACTGATTTTCAACCTATTACCGGACTTAGCACCAGCTGACAAGCAACCACTTGTTACTTCCCTTTGTCTAATTGGTTTCAACTTTGGTGCCTTCTTCTCACCAACGGTTGGTCAATGGACAAACGCCTTACTTGGTCAATCATTATCTGGCTTTGGCCTGGCTGCTCCATTCCCTGTATATGGTGCAGTCCTGATCCTCATCGGGGTCATTATCTTCTTTGCAACTCGTCACTCTCAAAAAGCTAACTAATTTATTTGGAGGTTTGTTATTATGCCAATTCAAAACAAAGCAATGTTAATTACCTATTCAGACTCCATGGCTAAAAACATTAAGGAAACCCATGAAGTTCTGAAGGAATACATCGGTGACGCAATTGGTGGTGTACACTTGCTGCCATTCTTCCCATCCACTGGTGACCGTGGTTTTGCCCCATACCGTTATGATGTTGTTGATCCAGCATTTGGTAACTGGGATGATGTTGAAGCCCTTGGTAAGGACTACTACTTAATGTTTGACTTCATGATCAACCATATTTCCAAGAAGTCCGTAATGTACCAAGACTTCAAGAAGAACCATGATGCTTCAAAGTACAGTGATTTCTTCATTCGTTGGGAAAAGTTCTGGGAAGCTGCTGGTAAAGGTCGCCCTACTCAAGAAGATATTGACAAGATCTACAAGCGGAAGGACAAGGCTCCTGAACAAGAAATCGACTTCGATGACGGTACTAAGGAACACTTATGGAACACATTCGGTGAAGAACAAATTGATATCAACGTTAAGAGCAAGGTTGCGAACGAATTCTTCAAGCAAACTTTGACTGACATGGTTAAACACGGTGCCGACTTGATCCGTTTGGATGCCTTTGCTTACGCCGTTAAGAAGGCTGATACTAACGACTTCTTCGTTGAACCAGAAATCTGGGACCTCTTAGGTGAAATTCGTGAAATTCTTGCCCCATACAAGGCCCAAATCTTGCCTGAAATTCATGAACATTACACTATCCCTGCTAAGATCTCCAAGCACGGCTACTTTGTTTACGACTTTGCTTTGCCAATGACGACTCTTTACACGATGTACTCTGGTAAGACTAACCGTCTGGCTAAGTGGTTAAAGATGTGCCCAATGAAGCAATTTACGACTCTGGACACTCACGATGGGATCGGGGTTGTTGATGCCAAGGACATCTTAACTGATGACGAAATCGAATATGCTTCTAACGAATTATACAAGGTTGGTGCTAACGTTAAGCGGAAGTACTCCAGTGCTGAATACCACAACCTGGATATTTACCAAATCAACTCCACTTACTACTCCGCATTAGGTGATAACGATAAGGCCTACTTGCTTTCTCGTGCAATCCAAATCTTTGCCCCTGGTATTCCAATGATTTACTATGTTGGTTTATTAGCTGGTTCAAACGACCTTGAATTACTAGAAAAGACTAAGGAAGGCCGGAACATCAACCGTCACTACTACACTAAGGAAGAAGTTGCTAAGGAAGTTCAACGTCCAGTTGTTGCCAACTTATTAAAGCTCCTCTCCTGGCGGAACAAGTTCGCTGCCTTTGATCTTGATGGTTCAATCAATGTTGAAACTCCTTCTGAAACCACGATTAAGATCACTCGTCAAGACAAAGATGGTAATAACGTTGCTGTCCTTAATGCTGACGCAGCTAACAAGACCTTTACTATTACTGCTAACGGCGAAGAATTCTTTGTTCAAAAGTAATAGCTTTACATCTCCCAAATATTTTCGACGTTTTATTAGCAAATCCTTTCCAATTAACATCTCCAATAATGAACGTTGAAATGCCAAAAGCGGCACCTGAATTCCCATCAGGTACCGCTTTTTTAATATTCTATGCTATTTATCTTAATCACAAACAAGCCGCTTGATTGCTTGAGCAAAGATTTCCATTGCCTTATACATGTCAGGCAATGGCCATTGTTCATTGGCTTGGTGCATGTAATCTGGCGTCGTTGGCAGCATCCCACCAAAGGCGACACAGTTATGCATTGTCCGGGCAAAGGTTGCACCACCAGAGATTTGTGGCGTGGCATCCTGGTCGCCCGTTTGTTCCTTGTAAACGTCCATCAAGGTTTGGACCAGTTTAGTATCCTTTGGAACATATAGTGGAGCAAGGTAATCAAAGTGAACATACTTCAGATCGTATGGAGCAACCTTCTTACTCAACTTTTCAATCAGTCGATCCCGGTCAATCGTGACTGGAATCCGTAAGTCAATTTGCATCCGGGTTTCCTTTTCATTGATTTCTAAACTCGAAATGTTAAAAGTTAAATGACCGGACTCATCTTCAACATCCCCCAAGACATTTGAACCAGTTGCATCCTCTTTAAAGAGTTTGCCAATAAAGTCCAATGGCTTAAAGTCAAAGACGTCATCCAGGGCGATTGCTAACCGCAAAACAGCATTCGTTCCTTGCGGTGCTAGCATAGCGTGGACGGACTTCCCTAACACTGTAATCGAATCACCGTCATCGTTGTACTTGAAGCCGTGCCGATCCAAAGCTGCTTTAACTTCTGCCAACTTAGGGCCATTGTAAACAGCCTTGTCAGGAACTGCATTAAAGGCGTTCTTCAGACTAATCTTCAGTTGATCTGTACCAGGGCCAACTAGGTAGGACTGTTGCAGGCCCTTTTCAGCATAGATTAATGGGAACTCTGCATCTGGTGAAATTCCAGAGTCAATTGGGGATTCCTTCTTGTTATATTGGGCAATTCCCCGCCACAGGATTTCCTCATCAGTTCCGTAAATAAACCGAATCCGCTGTTTGAATTGGTAACCACGGTCCATCAAAGCCTTAACAGCAAAGAGGGCCGCAATGCCAGGACCCTTATCATCTTGAGACCCACGACCATAAACGGCATTATTGATGACTGTTCCCTTGAATGGGTCGTGTTTCCAGGCAGCCAGGTCCCCGGCTGGAACGGTATCGAGGTGGCAAATTACTCCAAAGACTTTGTCACCCTGGCCAACCTCAGCATAGCCATAGTAGCCATCTGGATCTTCGTAGGTCTTAAAGCCTAATTCGTCACAGATCTTCATCATTTCGTCCAGGGCGTTCCGGACACCTTGACCGAAAGGTGCACCAGCTGCTTTTTCTTGGTTATACGATGGAACAGAAATCAGCCGTTCGAGGGCTTGAACTGCCTCTTGTTGTTCTTGTTCATTAACAATTTTACTCATTTCAAACATCTCCTAAAGCACTGCAGCAACACCTAAGAATACACAGGTAATAATGAACAGGTAAATCATCAGTTTCAGCATCCACTTCCACCAAACACTAACGTTGACGTGGGCAATCGCTAAGGCCCCCATGACAATGCCAGAGGTTGGTGTAATTAAGTTAACCCATCCAGAAGCAGCTTGGTAGGCTGTAATAACGAGGCTACCTGAAACGTGGGCAAAGTGACCAAGGGGCCCGATAATCCCCATTGTTGCGGCCGCCAGTCCCGAAGTTGATGGGATCAAGAATGACATTGGAATATAGAAAATATAAGTCAGGATAATGAAAATACTTTGTGATAAACCGTGCAGTCCTAATTCACCCCAGTGGAGAACCGTCCCGGTAATCATCCCGTTATTCATAATAACTTGGATACCACGAGCAACCGCCACAATGATAGCAACGCTCAGGAAATCGGCCATCCCCTTCATAAAGGCATCCATGAATTCGCCTTCCTTCATATGGTATACCCACATGATAATGACAGACATGAAGAGGAAGAGCATCGTAATTTCATTGAAGTACCAAGTTCCCAATGGCGCCATATCATGGCCAATCAGTGTTCCTAATACTGGAATACCAGTTAACCACTTCGTAAATTGATCAAAGAAAGTCCAGTGCGGATTAAGGTTGGTCCATGGAATCAACCCCATGATCATAATCACGAAAGTTAACCCAAATAGCCAAATAACAGCTTTTTGCCGACCCGACATTGGTGTATCATCGTCAGTTCGCGTTTTAATGGCAAACCGTTCTTCGTCTGCTGCCCGCTGATTGTAAATCAAGGACTTGGTAGGATCCTTCTCAATTACTGAAGCGTAGTGGTAAACATAAATGATGCTGACCGCCGTCGTAATTACCAGCAGTAGGATTCGTGATCCTAACCCATCTCCTGGTGAAATATGCAGGGTTTGGGAAGCAACTCCAGTCGCAAACGGGTTAACCGTAGAAGCTAAACAACCAACCTGAGTTCCAACGAGGGCAATTGCTACCGCAACAAGTGAATCAAAGCCAACTCCCATCATAACGGGAATTAATAATGGATAGAAAGCAATCGTTTCTTCACCCATACCATAAGTTGATCCGCCGAGAGCAAAAAGGATCATCAAAATTGGAATTAGTTGTTTCTCCCGACCCTTGTAACGGTGGACGATGGAGCTAATCCCCTGGTTCAAGGCATCTGTCTTATTGACGACCCCTAAGAAGCCCCCAATTACCAGGATAAACAGGGACACTGAAATAGCCCCTTCCGTCTTTTTGTCACCAACCATCCCAATAACTGGTGCCATGAAAACGTCCCAAATTCCTTGCGGCTTGCTAGCCACTGCTTTATACGTACCAGAAATGATATTTCCAGCTTTATCAGTTGCATATGTCCCGGCTGGAATAATCCACGTCAGAATAGCGATTACAACAATAATGGCAAATAAAATCGTGTAAGCAGATGGCATGTGAAACCGATGCTTTTTTTGTGCTTTCTCAGTCTGCATTTCATCACCCCGTATCTTCTTAATCTATTGAGAAAAGCTTCACTAATATTTTACCGCTTTCATTAATTTACTTGCAAGCGGCCATTTGTTGATTATCATGGGGATTTTAGGCATTGGTACGATATAATAAATAGTGGAAGGATCACTTAAATCTGGAAGGAGTATCACAATATGTCAATGAATCCAAACAAAGCCCAGGATGTCTGGAAAGACGCTGGTGAACATGTCCAATTCACAGTTCTGGAATTAAAGCGACAAGACCAGCAAAAGGAGCAAGAAGCTATCCAGGAATTTGTGGACCGCTTCCAAGCCATTACTCGTTCACTGCGTATTCGGGATAACAAGGGAAATCTAAAAGTCGCTCTTGGTTTTAGCAATGATGCCTGGGATTATCTTTTCCCTAATGCACCAAAGCCAAAGGAACTAGAAACTTACCAAACCTTGACGGGTCCTAAATACCAAATGCCCGCAACGGAAGGGGATCTATTCCTCCACATCCGGGCCAATGACGAGGCTGCTGTTTATGAGCTAATGTCTCAGGTCATGCTGTTCTTGCGCGACTTTACCACGGTTGTCGATGAGACAAAGGGCTTCCGTTACTTCGAAGGACGAGCAATCATTGGCTTTATTGATGGGACAGAGAACCCCCAAGTTGAAGATGCCGCTGACTACGCCATCATTGGTGACGAAGACCCTTTCTTTGAGAATGGCTCCTATGCCTTTGCCCAAAAATGGCGCCACAATATGGATATTTGGAATAAACTAACCACTGAAACCCAGGAAAAAGCTGTCGGTCGGAAGAAGTTTTCCGACCTGGAACTGGAAGACGGGGAAAAGTTCAGTAATGCCCACAATGTGGCTTCACAAGCTAAGATTAATGGAGTAGAGCAAAAAATTGTCCGGATGAACGTCCCATATTCGGACCCCGCTTCTGGTAATACCGGGACGTACTTTATTGGCTATTCACGCTACTGGAAAGTCACTAAAACAATGTTGCAAAACATGCTTGATAAGGGTGACTACCTGCTTTCATTCTCCGACATTTTATCTGGGCAACTATTCTTTATTCCATCTCGACCGCTTTTAGATAAGATTGCCGACGGAGAATTGAATTAGCCTTGACTGATAATAAGGTTATCTGGTATATTCAAATCAATAAATAAAGGGAGGAATCGTCCATTGTTGTTCTAATTCTACTCAACCGAATAGTTATTCCATGTTCAGGCACGGGATTGCTGGAAAGTAGAATGAACAAACATGAATGACTCCTGAAAAACGCGTTTTTGCGTCCTTTTTGGGTCCCATTAGGTCTGCTTTCCAGCAGGCCTTTTTTTCATATCACCAAAAGGACGTGATTTC
This sequence comes from Limosilactobacillus frumenti DSM 13145, assembly GCF_001436045.1. Taxonomy (GTDB): domain Bacteria; phylum Bacillota; class Bacilli; order Lactobacillales; family Lactobacillaceae; genus Limosilactobacillus; species Limosilactobacillus frumenti. The sequence goes on along the minus strand of NZ_AZER01000013.1, from coordinate 93,125 downwards.
TTGATACCAATTACTATTAAAAACCTCACCTTTGCTTACGATGGGCAGGCACTGCTATTTGATCATTGCTCATTGGACTTCAATACCGACTGGAAATTAGGCTTAGTTGGGCGTAATGGTCGTGGCAAAACCACCTTATTAAAACTATTGCAACACCAATTACCATTCCAGGGGCAAATTAATGTTGCAGTTTCCCTCGTCTATTTCCCATTAACAATTTCCGACAGCAGTGACCTGTCTTGGGATGCAATCAGTGCGGCGCTCCCGACCATCGAAGAATGGCAACTGGAGCGGGAAATGAATTACTTGCAGATGGATCCGGCCCTGCTATGGCAACCTTATTCAACGCTGAGTGGTGGCGAACAAACGAAACTAATGCTCGCGGCGATCTTTGCCCAGCAAAATCATTTTGCCCTCTTAGACGAACCTACTAACCACTTAGACCAGCATAGTCGATCGCAAGTAGCAGCCTATCTCCGAAATAAGAAGACGGGCTTCATCGTCACAAGCCATGACCGGGTCTTTATCGATCGGATCGTTGACCACATCATTGCGATTGAACGTCAACAAATTGTAGTGGAACAAGGAAATTATTCAACTTACCTCAGTCAGAAAATGCGGCGGGACCAAACAGCGATTAGTCAGAATCAGCAACTTCATAAATCAATTAACCGCCTCAAACAGGCCCAGCAGCAACGTCAGCAGTGGGCACAAAATGCAGAAAAAGAGAAGCAACATAATTCACATGCTGACAAGGGCTTCATTGGTGCCAAAGCTGCTAAGATGATGAAAAAGTCACTGGTATTGAACCACCGCTTAAATGACCAGATTGAACAAAAACAAGGGCTGCTCAATGACGTTGAGACAGTGGTCCCCCTGACGATAAACCTTCAATCCAGCCACCATGATCCGCTTTTATCTTTACAACAAGTAGCCCTTTCAATTAATGGGCGGACCCTCTTCCAGGACTTATCACTGACTGTTCGTTCCCATGACCAAGTCGCCCTCTGTGCTGACAATGGTAGCGGTAAATCGAGTTTATTCCGCGCTATCCAGAATAATTTTGCCGGAACAATCTCTGGAAAGATCCAAGTGGCGAATGGGATCTCGCTTAGCATCGTCCGTCAACACTACACTGGTTTCCATGGGTCGCTGCGTGACTTTGCTCAGCAGAAGCATTTACCATATGAAGATTTATTGAATATGCTGCGGAAGTTAGGGATGGAGCGCAAAACGTTCACTACTAAGATCGAAGACATGAGCATGGGGCAACAGAAAAAAGTTGAACTGGCCCGCTCATTAGTGGAACCAGCTCAACTTTACCTATGGGATGAACCATTAAATTATTTGGATATTGAAAATCAAAATCAACTGATTCAGTTGATTAAAAATATCCGACTACCCCTCCTATTTATTGAGCATGACCGTCACTTTATCGATGAAATAGCCAGTAGTCAGGTTAGGCTTGGGCCGCCTGCCAACGCTTAAACCATTCTAAGAATAATGGGTACCACTTAGCTAGATGGTTATCGGTCCGGTTGCGATTGACAATCCCAGTGTAGTAATTGGCCAGGGCCATGCCATGGTTACCAGTGGCAAATTCATGCAATTCAAACTTAACGTGGTGCTTTGCAAGGGCTTGGGCATATATCGCGATATGGTCCAAGTATGGCGTCAGCTCATCGTTAATTGACCCCCAGATGAACGTCTCAGGAGTCTGATCATTTACCAGTTCAGCGACATTTTCGGTAGTAACGCCCATCCGTTTATCAATCAGCGGTTGAATTACCGGGTATCCAAGGGCCGCAAAACGGGCTTTAGTGTCCGGACGGTTGCTGTAAGCGGCAGCTAATTGGCCTCCAGCAGAAAAGCCAATAATCCCGAGTTGTTGCGGATCTAAGTCCAACTCCTGGGCATGACCCACAAGGTACTCAAAGGCTTGGTCAATCGCAATTTTGGCATTTTGATAACTCCGGTGTTCAACAACTGGATAGCGGACCACGAACGTCTGGAAGGCCTGGCTGGCAAAGGTAACCGCCACCCGTTCAGAATCCCGGTCAGCGACCTTCGTATAGGAACCACCAGGGATAATAACTAAGCCCGGTAGTGGAACGGTAGTATCACTGTGATAAATGTCCAAGTATGAATATGGCTGGGTTAATTGAATAGTTTGTAAATCCATGATTCTTCCTCCAATAATATGCTAATCCCCATGATACAACTGAATATCGTGTTTACACCAGTTAAAAAACTCCTCATATCCACGCGGATATGAGGAGTTTTTCTAATCAATAATATATGTTTATTCAGTTTTAACAGACTTAGTAACAATCGGAACACTATTAGCTAAATTATCACGAACCGGACAGGTGTTTTCCATAAATTCTACAAAGTCCTTTGCTTCTTTCTTAGTATTAGGGGTCCGGAAATAGGCACTCATATGAATTTCAGAAATCTGATTTTCATCTGCATCATTTTTTGACCATGATAATGGCAGGTAAAGAGAAGTATATTTAAACTTTTTAGCCTTACTAAAGGTTCCAGCAACAATATCTTCACAAGCACCCAATGAGCAAAGGATGGCTTCTTCAGGACGCATTCCTTCATTCAGGCCACCATTTTCCCGCGGTTCATCAAAGGTCATCGTAAAATCACGAACGTGTGCAATATACTTGTGTGGACGATCTGTGCTAGAAACTGTTGCCTTGTAAACTGTAACTGCCATAATTTACCCTCCTAGTCCTTGACAACGTCATCTACAACCACTTTAGTACCGTTAACTAAGGTATTGTAGATCAAACAGTTCTTTTCAACATCTTGAACAAATTTCTTGCAGTCAGCAGTTTTTTCACTTGTCTTAAAGGTATAGTCGACGCGGATTTCTTGAAAACCATTCCGCACATCTGGGTTACCCATAAATCCACGAGGATCAAGGTCTCCTTCCAAGTTGATTGTCAGATGGTCATACTTAAACCCTTGCTGAGCTGCAAGCTGTTCAGCTGTTTGCTGGAGAGAAGCCCCTAGTGTACTGAGCTCCAATTCAACCGGATTCATTCCGGTGTTTGAACCACCAGCATTTTTAGGTTCATCAATTATTTGATGAATTCCACGAGAATGAACATCCACCTGAAGACTTTGATCAGTCTTACGTGCTGTTGCTTCATAGTGTTTCATCATCTTCACACCTTTCACATAATAATATAAATAAACAAGAAACTAAATCGCTTACATTTTCATAATAAAATTGTGCTCTTTCAAAGTCAATAGTTAGCTAACTATTTAATTTGTCGTGCTATAATAAACAAAAAGTGAAAGGCTCATTCAAATATGCAAACAGTTTTTAACCTCGATAGTTGCATCATGTGTATCACAAACCGGAGTAGTAAATTATTTGGGGATACACTTGACCGTGAATTACGTAAAATTGGTCTTAATCGTAATATTTGGTTGTCGTTATACTTTATTGATCAGCATGGTCAAATCACGCAAAACGAATTAGCTAAATTAGTGGACATTAAAGGACCTAGCATGGTTAAGATCATTCGCCGTCTAGATGAAGAAGAATTAGTACAAACTCATCAGGACGGTAATGACCACCGTCAAAAAATTATCCAATTAACAAAAGCTGGCGAAGAAAAGTTAATGAAGAGTCTACCAACTGTGACCCATTTTCAAGGACTAATGACCAAAGGGATTCCTCAAAATGACCTCAACACTGTTGCTCGTGTGATGGACCAAATGGTTAATAATGCTCAGCAAAATTTTGATTAATAGTACTAAAAACTCCTCATACCCACGCGGATATGAGGAGTTTTAATATTGATAATTAGCGGCTCGCAACGAGCACTTTAGTACCTAACCATGGTCCACCCCACCAACCGATCCAGCCGGTAGAAACAACGCGCACATTTTGGAAGCCCATATTGTTGAGGATAGATTCGTATTCATTGATGGGGCCAAAGTCAACAATCACCAGCTGACCATCTGGCTTCAGGACCCGGGCGGCTTCTTGAATGGCCCGGCCACGATTGATTGCTGGCTTCACACTATGGAAGCTAAAACTAGAGAAAACATAGTCATAAGTTCGGTTCTCAAGAGGTAAGTTTAAGAGATCGCCATCAACAATCTTTGCTCGGTCAGCGACCCGGTTTTCGGTAATCCGCTTTTCTTCCCGTTGACTAATTTCCGGCTTCCCGATGTTTATACCGACGACCTTCCCTGGCGCATTCAATTGTTGAGCAACTAATACAAATAGCCCTGCATAATTAAGGCCCAGTTCAGCGACTTGTGACTTTTCGGGGATGTCCAACTCCTTTAAAATCTGGTGCCAGATTAATCCCCGGCCTCTGAACAAAGTGTGGGCATAAATGGCGACAATTACCAGCAAAATTATAACTACAATTGTTAAAAAGATTTTCATTCTTCTTACCCCTTAACCAACGATATCATTCAAATGCCGAATGGCTTTTAGTTCACCAACCACCGTAATCTTATCATGCGGACGAATAATATCCTCCGCTTGTGGCATTTGATTTACTTTTTCATTAGCACCAACAATGATAATCACATTGACATTATACCGATTGCGGAAGTCGAGTTCATCTAACGTTTTGCCAAAGAACTTCGGATTATTAACATTGACTTCCGCCAGCGTTGTTTCCTTGCTTAACTGCACATAGTCAACAACGCTGGGATTAAGCTGCTGGAATACTAGTCGCTTTGCTAAATCGTGTTCAGGCCGCACTACCTGGTTAGCACCAATTTTTTCAAGGACCCGGGCATGGTTAGCATTTTCAGCCCGGCAGATGATATCCGGCGCACCCAGTTCCTTAGCAATCAAAGTTGCCATAATACTAGCCTCGATATTTTGACCAATCGAAATGTACACATGGTCAAAGTTACCAATATCCAGGTCACGCAGAGCATCTTCATCCTGGGCATCCGCGATCACTGCCCGCATTACCCGGTCGGCGTATTCGTTGACGACTTCTTCATTAACATCTATCGCCAGGACTTCTTGGCCAGCATCAACTAATGATTCACACAACGATGCACCAAATTGTCCAAGGCCAATAACTGCAAAGCTTTCTTTTCTAGCCAATTAAGACACTCTCCTTTGGATAATGATAATCCCGTTGCTTAGGGTGAGCATTGAAGATTGAATACATGACAGTGTAGATGCCGACCCGGCCGACAAACATCAGGGCCATGATTACTAATTTTCCCGCAAAATTTAGGCTTGGGGTAATCCCTAACGAAATCCCGGTTGTTCCGAACGCTGCTGTAGCTTCAAAGGTAACATAGGCTAAGGAATCGTGCTTCGGCAACGCTTGCGTTTCTACCAAGATCAAGATTGAAATGAGTAAAAACGCGAGAGCCACTACCATTAAGGTCAGCGCCCGAAAAATATTTTCATCGGTGAAGCGGCGGTGGGCAAAAGTCGTATCACGTTGACCACGCAGGGTGGCCAAACTTTGAATGACCAGCAACCCGATCGTCGTCGTTTTAATTCCCCCAGCCGTTGATCCTGGTGCTCCACCGATGAACATCAAAATAATGGTAAAGGAGATCCCGGCAGCACTGAGTTTAGTATATGGGAAGGTCGTCAAACCAGCTGTTCGGGGAGTAATTGACATAAAGATCGTGTTAAATACCCGTTGACCGAACGTCAAGTGGTTAGAGAACTGCGTTAAATTATGCTCGGTAATGGTATAAATAATGACGGAGAGAACAAACAAAACGGCTCCCGTCCTCAATACCAACTGAGTATGAAGTGACAAGCACCGTCGCTTATGGAAAAGTAGCAGGTCTTGCCAAACCAGGAACCCAAAAGAACCGGCAATAATTAACATCGCCATCACAGTCAAAAGGTAGGGATCTTGGACATAGTCTTCGAGACTATTACCAGTCAAGTCAAAACCGGCATTGCAAAAAGCTGAGATGGCGTGGAAGATGCTAAACCAGATTCCCTTTAACCAACCGTAACGATTTTTGAAATCAAACCAGAGGAACACCATCCCCACGACCTGAATAATCAAAGACAGCCGGATAATGAGGTAAACCACATTAAATTGCGACAAATGTTCAAGATTTAACGCTTCCTGCGTCAATAAGCGGGTGGACATCCGCATTCGGGACCTGATCAATAGGGACATCATTACCGCAAAAGTCATGAAACCTAGTCCCCCGACCTCCATCAGCATTGCAATGACAACCTGGCCAAATAATGACCAATGGGTTGCGGTCGGCACCAACGTCAATCCAGTCACGCAAGTTGCACTGGTTGATGTAAAGAGTGCCGTCATAAAGTCGGGCGTTTCTCCCGGCCGAATGGAAATAGGAAGAGACAGTAGTAACGTACCAATGAGGATGATGATTAAAAAACCAAAAGTTAATATTTTTGGAAATGAATATCGCCGGTGAAATAATTCAATCATCATTGTCCCTCCCTATGCATAATCATTCTTATCTTATCATTCTTCTGAATATCACAAAAGGGACCACGACATGCGGCCGCAGTCCCTTAAGTGATTCAAAGTAGATTATTGGATTCGATTAACAATAATCTTGGTTAAGTATAACACATATTCTCAAAACAGCCATTTAATTTTATATTAAGCCCGGAACCAATCTGGCAAATTAACGTTAATGAGCTGATTTTCTTGGTGTGGTAAAACGAGTAACGCTTGTCCCGTTGTCAGGTTCATTAGCTGCTCAAGTGAGAAGTGGTGACCATGAGCAAGGCTCGTCATTTCATCAGCACTCGCCAGGTGGTGGATCAACAAGTGCGCAAATTGGGATCGTAAGCGGGCGGGCAAATCCAATGGCGATTGCGTTGTTAAGGTCATAGATAGGTTAACTTTACGACCTTCACGAAGGACCTGGAAAATCCCATTATCGGCGAGTTGTTGTTCATCTGTTGGCAAATAACGGTGGGCTTCATCAATGACAATATTGACGGGGAAACTGGCTTTTCCTTGAAGTCGACTATTTAATAAATTCTTCAGCAACAGGGAGATAACTGTCCGTTGACTGCTTTCAAATTGCTTCAATGCCGACAAATCAATGACCAGCGTCCGGTGACTCGTCTGGTGGGTTAAAAACATTTTGATCACGAAGTTCAGTTCGGTCTTAAATACTCCCGGATGCGGATCCGGATCAAATAAGGCCCGGAAACGTTCAGAACTCAGCTCTGCTTGAATAGCAGTGATCGCGCCCCAGAGATGGTTAATGGTTGGTCGATCGTATTGTTGACCCAGGAGGTGATAATCAGCCCGGTCGTCTGAATAAGGGACAATAAATTCTTCAATCAATTGTTGTGCCAAATGAGCACTGGCAAAGCTCCGTGACCAGGACCCAAGTTTGGCTGCTTGTCGCTCATATTGGTCAATGGCAACCCCTAGTTTCCGGTAAACCGTTTTCTGTTGGGTAATATTTTCCTGAATACGGAGGGCCGTGACTGCCGAGCGCACCTTAGCAATTAACTCGTCATTTAGTGGCAAGTCAAGAGCCTCCTGTAGCTGGTCTGACGATAACTGCCCTGCTTCCAGGTAGGCATTGTCGCCTAAGCGATAGGTCACCGCGTTCGGCAACTGGGCATATTCACCCGTTGGATCAAAAATAATCGTCGTGTAGTTAGCCTTTTGCAACTGGTTTAACAGAGACAGGGTCGTGGTCGTCTTCCCACTCCCGGTTTGCCCCACAACCAGCAGATGACGTTTCACCAGGTCAGTTGCTTTACCCGACCATGGTTTGCCAGATGACATCGTCGCAAATGGTCCCATAGCAAGCACTCCTTTGTGTTAGTAAATCAATTATATAACTTTAGGATGTTATTAGCCTAAATCGGCTTGGACAAGTTGACGGCCCTCCTGAACAGCAAAGAGGCGTGAAGATTGGCGAGCCTGTTGGTGAGAGATTAAGACTTGACCCAGTTGGTCACGTGCCGTGCTGATCGGCGAACAGTCAACAGTTACCTGCCAATAAAAGGCTAGTTGGCGCAAAATGATTGCTTGCTGCGTCCGTGCTTTGGTCAAATTGAGCTGACGAATGGCTTTCCAATCATGGACAACAAAGCGACTTTTATGACGCCGTAAAGCATAATTCAGTGCATTTAGTTGCAGACGATGGAGGTGGTCATTGGTTAAGCCGGCTTGGGTTAATTGATATTCATACAGGGTCAATTGGCGATTCAAGCTACGCCAGTCTTCTGCAATAGCGGTCACGATTTGCTGAACTTCCTCCTTGCTGAGGCGGTGGCGGTGACCAGCACGAACTTCTTTTACCAGCGCCATCAGATCTCGATAATCGTTTGGGAAGAGTGGCAAGTTGACCTGCGAAAACAGGAGACACCGCTGATAAAATTGACTGGCTTCCCGATTAGCAAAGCCCCGGTGAGTTTGCACATAGTCAAACGCTTGGTGAGGAAAACGTTGTCCACGCGCATAAGCGATTAAGATAGCATCCCGATAAAGGTCAATTTCATTGATGCCCCGCTTAATCTCCTTGATTACTGTCTCCGGAATACTAGCATGCTGTTGAAAATGAGAAATTCCTAAAGCCAGGCGGTGTCCTGTTGACCGTGATCGGAGGATAAACTGATTTTTAAGCCGTCGTCCACAATCACAGTAGAGATTTTGCCCCCGGTGAGCATGGGCAAGATGGTACAGGGGATCAATCACAATGCCTTGAAACTCCCAGTCAGTGTCACGCAAATAGTGGTTAGTATGAAATTGGGAAAGCATCGCATAGCGGGTAAATTCATTTAGAGCTCGCACCTGATCTGCGGTTAATGACTTGATGATTTGCGTGCGTTGATGAGCTCGCAATGCTGTGATCTTTTCCATTGGAAGGCCCCCTTTCTGCGAAGAAATTAAAAAGTACGACACACGACTTTGTGTATCGTACTTTTGATAGTAATTATCAGGTTAGCACGCAGTTGCTAGTACGTCACGGCTAATACGCTTATTATGCCCGTGACTTGTATGAACCATCAGTAGTGTTGATGATCAGCTTGTCACCGTTCTTGATGAAGGCAGGAACGTTAACAACTAAACCAGTAGTCATCGTAGCTGGCTTACCACCACCATCGATGGTTGCACCCTTGATCATTGGTTGTGTGTCAGCAACTTCAAGTTCAACAGTGGTTGGCAATTCAATACCAACAATTTCACCGTCAACAAAGTTAACCGTAACCTTCATGTTTTCAACCAAGTACTTCTTGTCGTCACCTAATTGTTGAGAAGAAACTTCGTATTGGTCGTAGTTTTCCATATCCATGAATACGGCAGAGTCACCTTGGTCGTACAGGTATTGAGCTTGACGCTTGTCAACGTTAACTTGTTCAACCTTTTCAGATGGACGCATCGTGGTGTGGACAATGGAGCCAGTCCGCACATCTTGAATGTCCATTTGCATCAAAGTGTTACCCTTACCAGGCTTGTGGTGGTTAATTTGAAGAACCCGGAGCAGCTTGCCACCGCGTTCAAAAACCATACCTTTTTTCAGATCGATTGTTTGAATCATAAGAAAAACTCCCTTTATGTATTTTTGAACTACACCCACTTAAATGAGGATGACCCGGGACCAGCCTGATCCCGACTTCATGGTATCGTTCTACTGTTTTTCAACAGCATTCATACAACATTGTATCACATTCATAAAGACAGCAAAACCGCTAACTGAACTAGCCAGTTAGCGGTTCTTTATTTATGCAGCAGTAGTTCCAGCAATTTTAACCCGGTTAAGTAGTAATGATGATGTTACTACGGAAACTGAGCTGAAAGCCATGGCCAGGGCCGCAATTTCTGGACTAAGTTGTAATCCAAAAGAGACAAATAGGCCCGCTGCAATCGGAATTCCAATCAAGTTGTAAATCAAAGCCCAGAACAGGTTGAGCTTAATCCGATTAAAGGTCTTCTTAGAGATATCAAGGGCCCGAACAACACCGTTCAAGTCATTTTGTACCAAAACGATCGAGCCTGATTCGATTGCAATGTCCGTGCCTGAGCCCATTGCAATCCCTACATCAGCGGTCGTTAATGCTGGTGCATCGTTAATACCATCCCCGACAAAGGCCACTTTGCCGTCCTTTTGTAATGCTTGGACTTGTTCAGCCTTCTGGTTAGGCAGTACTCCTGCAATAACCTGATCGATGCCGACTTGTTTAGCAATCGCTTCAGCAACGCGTTGGTTGTCGCCAGTAAGCATCACCGTCTTTAAGCCACGTGCCTTTAAAGCACTAATTGCTGCAGCTGAGCTCGGTTTGGGAGCATCTTGAATAGCAATTAGGCCAATCACCTGTCCAGCATAGCCAACAATCACCACGGTCTTAGCAGCGGCCTGCAGGGTATGTAACTTTTGCTGTAGATCGCTTGGCAATTTAGATTCTGCAGCCAGACGTTCATTACCAACAAAGGCTCCTTCACCATTAACCTTTGCCATAACGCCACGTCCTTCAAGTGCTTGAAAATCAGTGGCGGATGGATAATCAACACTTTCTGCCTTAGCTTTTTGTAAAATGGCTGCCGCCAGTGGATGTTCAGACGAAGCTTCGAGGCTGGCTGCCACCTGTAATACTTGGGACTGGTTACCGACAATATCCGTGACCGCTGGTTGACCATTGGTAATGGTCCCTGTTTTATCAAAGATAATCGTTTTCACGTTTTCAATCTCTTCCAGTGCCGTACCGTCCTTGATCAACACACCCATTTTAGCGGCACGACCAGTACCAACCATCAAAGCCGTAGGGGTTGCCAGTCCCAATGCACATGGACAGGCAATCACGATAGTGGCTACGGCAAAGAGCATCGCTTGAACAGCGGTAGCCCCAAGAAAGGCAAACCAAATTGTGAAGGTCATGATCGCAATAATTAGTACGGCTGGCACAAAAATCTGCGAAATCCGGTCAGTCAAATTTTGAATGGGAGCGTGACTGGTCTGAGCCTTCTTAACCATTTCTACAATCTGTGCCAGCATGGTATCATTTCCAACCTTAGTTGCTCGGAACTCAATCGCCCCGTCACCATTAATGGTCGAGCCAACAACCTGGTCACCAGCGTGTTTTTGCACTGGCATGCTTTCACCAGTAATCATGGACTCATCCACCGTGGACTGACCGCTGGTAATAACCCCGTCAACCGGCACCTTTTGCCCTGGCTTAACTTGAACAATGTCACCAACTTGGACTTCTGCTAGTGGTGTTTCAACAAAGTGCCCATCACGTAATACCTGGGCTGACTTCACCTGTAACTTAAGTAGTTTCTGGAGCGCATTTGAAGCATTATCATGCATCCGTTCTTCCATCGTGTCGCCAAGTAAAACGAAAACGGTGATGAAAGCTGCACTTTCAAAGTAGACTGGTCGCCCAGTGACCATTGCAAAGAGGCTGTACAAGTAAGCAATACCAGTACCGATCGCGACTAGTGTATTCATATTTGCATTATGTTTCTTAAAGGCTGCCCACCCACTGGTCCAGTATGGCCAGGCACCGATAATCATGATAATCGTCGTCGTGACCAATGCCACCCAGTTATAGCCAGGCATCATCCAGTGAAAAGGCATTGCCAACATTTGGATTAGCATCGGAATTGTTAAAATAAAGACAATCCAGAAGCGATTAGTACTGTTAAGTTTCATTACTTAACGACCACCTTCCCGTGGAACATATCCATTCCACATGCAAAGTTGTATTCACCAGCTTTGTCGGTTGGAATATCAATTGTAGTGACTGGCTGCTTAGTAAGGTCCTTATTAACCCCTAATTTGTCAAATACCACATGGGACAAGCATGCTGTATGATCTTTCATATCAAAATGGAGTTGCGCTGGCACGCCCTTTTTCAAAATAACTGTTTCTGGGGAATAACCACCATTGACCACAACAGTTGCTGATTGGGAATTATTACTAACCGTAGCATCGCTGACTTCTTGCTGATGCTTGCCAAAGAACCACCATATAATCCCTGCAATCAAAACTACTGCAACGATAAGTGTAATTAATTGAGCCATAATCATTATCTCCTTTACTGTTTACATTTGTAATTTTAATTATATTGTACTCTATTGTTTACATTTGTCAACAATGATGCTAAATAAAAAGGATGGCGCCTTGAGAACGTCATCCTCTTATTTTTCTTATTAGTCGGAAACCTTAACGTATGATTTAATGACCTTTCGTTGGTCCATGTCCTTGTAGGCTTCGTCAATTTGGTCCAGCGTAAAGCTCTTCGTGAAGACCTTTCCCGGATTAATTTCACCGTCAAGAACGGCTTTTAACAAGGTTGCCTTGTCATAGGTCGTTACGGAAGCTGGGCCTCCGGCAACAATCGTGTTCTTGTAGAACGGCGTGGTCATATCCTGCTTTGGAGTATGTGGCAACCCAACACGGCCGACAATGGCACCAGGACGACCCACTTTCATTGCCGTATCGGTCGATTGTTCAGTCCCGACACATTCAAGAACCGCATCCGCACCTTGACCATGAGTTAAGTCCAAAATAGCCTTCCCAGCATCGTCACCACGAACAGCAACGTTATCCGTCGCGCCAAATTCTTCAGCTAGTGCTTGACGATCAGCATGCCGACTGGTGGAGATGATCTGCTTTGCGCCCATCATCTTAGCAGCGATAATTCCACAAAGGCCAACGGCACCGTCACCCATTACAACAACACTGTCGCCAGGCTGAACGTTAGCAACCCGAGCAGCGTGGTAACCAGTTGCCATAACATCAGCTAAGGTCAACAGGGACTTCAACATGCCTTCACTGTAGTCACCCGGTTGTCCAGGAATCTTAACCAGTGCCCATTGGCCGTGTTGGAAGCGGTAGTACTCGGCCTGGACACCATTACTAAAGTTGTCACTGTGATCTTGACAAGAGCCATCAAACCCTGCCCGGCAAGCCGCACAATGACCACAACCATGGGTAAATGGGGCAATTACAAAGTCACCAGGCTTAACGGTCGTAATGTCGTCACCAACTTGATCAACAATGGCAATAGCTTCGTGACCAGAGTTCTCTTCGCCACCCTTAAGCGGATTAATCCCCCGGAAGTTCCATAAGTCAGAGCCACAGACACAGGTCCGGACGATTCGTAAAATAACGTCATCTGGAGCTTGGATTGTTGGCTTGTCAACATTCTTTAGTTCCATTTGACCAACTTTTGCAAAAAAGGCTTTTTTCATCATTAAGCACTCCTTTCTCATACACTATAATTATATCGCTTTCATTTGCGACATTACTAATGCTTAGAGTTAATAGTCACCAATACTAAATTTGCATATTTCGCTTATAATGGATAGAGAAGTTATTTTCAGGAGGTCAATTATGAAAAAATGGCAACTGGTCACGTTGATCATGACCATCTTATTAGGAATCGGTATTTGCAGTAACCACCGTGTATGGGCGAAAAGCGGCTCGTCAGTAACAATGATTGGAGACTCAGTCACTCTGGGTGCCAAGCCAGCATTGGAAAAACAACTTCCTGGTATCAAAGTTGATGCTAAGGAAGGTCGCCAGGTTACCGATGCCAATGATATTGTTGATCAATTGAAGCAAAATGGTCAGTTAAAGAAGACTGTTGTGATCGGGCTTGGGACCAATGGCGCTTTTACTAAGGAAACTGGCCAAGATTTAATTAACCGCATTGGTAAACACCACCAGATCTACTGGGTCAATGTGTATGGTCAAGGGGTTGATTGGCAAGATAGTGCTGACCAAACCATCCGCCAATTAGCTAAGCACAACCGTAATGTTCATCTTATCAATTGGCACCAAGCAGCTGAGCACCACCATGACTGGTTCTACGATGACGGCATCCACCTAAACCCAACTGGACAAACTGCCTTTGCCAAACTAGTCAAACAAAATATTAAATAAGATAAAATCTCCGTAAGTCAAAATGATTTACGGAGATTTGTTTTATTTAACGTACTTACTATGTCCTTGGCGAACAATTCGTCGGACGCAACGGCGCATTTCCTTAATATCCAAAACGCCTTCAGCAAAGCCCTTACGGATTAATTCATCGGGTAAGTAAGGATCATATTTATCGAATGACGGTACTTCCTTGTCAAAGAGCAGGTCGAGCGGATCAAAGTCTGCGGCCGCCTCCTCCTTCAAAATCTCATAGAAGTGCTGTTCATCAACGTCCATCGAAAATTGCATATAGTATGGCCGAACTGAATTGAAGCCCCGGAGGCCCAAGCGTTTGGCACATTTCCGCCGGAGCAACCGTTCCAAGGCTAAGAACGAGTAAGTCCCGGTCCATGGAAAGAGGCACCACATCTTGCCCCCAAGATTGATCAATGGATGGTCGAGCATCCCCGATGACTGGGCAGCGGCTCGTGCTTCTTTTAACCGGGCGATCGCGTTCTTCATTAAGTACGGGTATGATTTATCTTCCTGCAAAACTTGTTGCATCCGTTCTAAGATCCGCGGATGGATATCACCAGGTACATCCCCAAAGTAAGCTGGCACACGGCCCTTAACTTCGTGACAGTATACCTGGTGGTGCTTATGGTCAACATCTTCAACCACCCAGACCCGGCCAGCAATCGCAATCTTATCACCAACCGGTGGCGGCTTGACGATGGTCCCAAGCTCTTCAGAACCAGAGTGAACACTGTATTCAACGTTTTCCTGAAAAACGGCGTAGAACTTGAAATTGTTAACGACCCGCTCACCAGCCAAGCCAACGATCAAGCCACCATTTTCGGTCCGTTCGATTTGGTCCGTCTTTAGCAAGTGACGTAAAAGGACCTTAAAGTCGTCTTGGCTAATGTCGTCAAAGTAAGACAATGTCAGAATCCGTGAGGCCAGCTCAGCAGGCGTCATTTCACCACCTGCGGCCAAAGTACTCATGGTTTGGTGATAGAGCAAGCTGTAAGGCAGGCGACCCGTCCGTGGCGGTTCCACAAAGCGTTCTTCCAAGTACAACTGGACCAGGGAAATGCCCTGAATCAATGACCAAGGAATCAGCTCCGGTAGCATCGCCCGCGACTCGGGGTGCTCTTCCCGCATTACAAACCACATTTCAGGTGGGTTACCCCGCCGACCAGTCCGCCCCATCCGCTGGAGAAATCCAGAGACAGTAAACGGCGCTTCAATTTGAAAGGCCCGTTCGAGGCGCCCAATATCGATTCCCAATTCCAGAGTAGCGGTAGCACAGGTCGTCATCATGACATTGTCATCACGCATGGCCTCTTCAGCCGTTTCACGAAAGGCGGTTGACAGGTTCCCGTGGTGGATCATGAAGCGATCAGGTTCATGGTTGGCCGCACAGTAAGAACGCAATGCCTGACAAACTGCTTCACACTCTTCACGACTGTTGGTAAATACCAAACACTTTTTACCGCGAGTATGTTCAAAAATATAGGCTAATCCCGGGTCTGCCATTGTCGGCGCCTTATCCGTTGCTTCTTCCAAAGCCGGTTGAGTGTTTTCATTACTATCGTCATCCTGACCAGCTTGGTGGGGATCCTGATAGAAATGCTCCATTGAGAGCCGCCAAACTTCATGGGTATCACCGGTCTTTGGTGTAACGGTCCCCTTCCCAGTGCCAGCGGCAAGAAAATTAGCGGCTGCTGTCGGGTCACCGATCGTGGCAGAGAGGCCAATCCGCCGGGGATGGCAACCTGCTAAACGGGCTAACCGTTCAATCAGGCAGAAGGTTTGCCCGCCGCGATCGCCCCGCAGCATTGAGTGAATTTCATCAATCACGATAAAGCGGAGATCGCCAAACAAGCTTGGAATATCCATGTGCTTATTCAGCATCAAAGATTCTAATGATTCGGGAGTGATCTGCAAAATACCAGACGGATGTCGTAATAATTTACGCTTTTGTGACTGGGCAACATCCCCATGCCAGCGCCAAACTTTGATTCCTGGTTCTGCACAAAGATCATTGAGCCGTTGGTATTGGTCGTTGATCAACGCCTTTAAGGGTGCAATGTAGAGTGCCCCAATTGACGATGGTGGCTCTTCGTCAAGCAGCGTCAGGATTGGGAAAAAGGCCGCCTCCGTCTTACCAGACGCGGTTGGCGCGGAAAGTAACACGTTTTGGTCGGTATTGAAAATGGCATCCCCAGCCGCTTGTTGGATTGCCCGTAGGTTCTGCCACCCCTGACGATAGATATAATCTTGCACAAAGGGCGCATACCGTGAAAAAACATCCACGTCATTCCCCTCCTTTCGGGTTAAATCGTAAATTCGGCAAAGCCGTCGTCTTTCTTATCAGAAACTGCTTCAGACTTGGTGTAGTTAAATTGGTCTGACTTCAGGAGTGTTTCAACATCAGTGTCTGGGTTCTGCCATAGGATATCGAGCAACTCGATGAAATCACGAATGACTTCCCGTGGTGTGATGTTCGAACTAGCACCAATCCGACCATATTCAATCTTAATAAAAGTAGCTAAGTCATCTTCGCTAATCGTTCTTTGGTAACCATATAGGCCAGCATGCATATTAGCTAATTTTTCGGTCAGCACCATCATTTCTTCGGCGGTTAGTGGTTCCAAATGAATGACAGGAGCAAACATGTCACGAGCTCCTTCACGGGAGAACTTCCCAGAAGATAACCGTGAACGGAGCGCTTCATATGAATATACTCCCCGTCGTTTATCTTCAATAGCTTGCGGAGTCCCACACATAATAATACCCAGATACTTAGCCTTTCCTTGCAAGGTGTCGTTATACATGGTCAAGATTTTTTCGTAATTGTACTGGCGACTAATGCTATTCGGAATCTTGTAGATGTTGACCAATTCATCAATCATGATCATCATCCCCTGGTAGCCCGCCTGACGGAAGAAGGAAGCAAACAATTTCAAGTATTCGTACCAATCATCATCAGAAATAATGATGTTAACGCCGAGCTCCTTTTTAGCATCCGTCTTGCGGTTATATTCACCACGGAACCATTTTGTAACCTTCGCCTTCGTCTCTTGGTCGTCAGTCACATAAGCGTGGTAGTACATATTCAATAAGTGAGCGAAGTCAAAGCCATGCACCAATTCACTCAAAGATGAGATGACCTTGTAAATTTTTTTATCCACTGCAGTTTCAAAGGCTGGATCATCAGGTTGCAGGCCCTGTTCAGATGCCACTTTGCTTTGTACTGAGTTGATCCACCGGTCCAGAATAAGGTTCAAGGCCCCACCTTCTGGCCGCGTCTTGGTAGAGAGGTTCTGAATAAGTTCTCGGTAGGTTGCTAGACCCTTACCATCGCCACCATGAAGACGGCGTTCTGGTGATAAGTCGCCATCAACCACAACGAATCCGCGATCCATGACATAATTCCGGATAGTCTGCAAAAGAAAACTCTTTCCAGACCCATAGCGACCTTCAATGAAGCGGAATGAAGCGCCACCTTCTGAAATAATATCGACGTCATGCAATAAGGCCGCAATCTCATTCTTCCGGCCAACCGTTACGTAAGGTAACCCAATTCGTGGTACAACACCACCCTTCAAAGAGTTAAGAACGGTTTGGGCGATTCGTTTAGGTACCCGTTTTTGCTTTGTTGGCATCATCAATCCTCCTCCGATAACAATTCTTTTACGTCTTCAACATAATCTTCAACCAACTGTGGCTGATCATGATCGTCAAATTCAATCACAGTATCGCCAATGTCATCAAACAATTTATCATTAATCCCATCGGCCAGCACAGAAACTAACCAGTGATGCTGTTTAGCGTAGGCGTGCCAATCATCCCCACGTAATAAGTGCGTTAACAGGTAACTTTCATCAGCCGTTAATCCCAGGTCATTATTCCCAGACACGTCATTGTCAGCTGGTGTTGCAGGTGCCGCATTACTTGCTGGCACGTCTTCAGGAACCGGCTGAGCCGAAGCTGACATAACTGGTTTTGCAGCTGGTTGGTCATCAGCAGCTTCTAATTGCCGTTCTTCATCTGTTAGCAGGCTTTCACGGGTAATAGAAGCGTCTGCCCGAATTTGATCCAGGTTTGACAAGTCAATTTTAATTTTCGGACGACGAGCCTCTTTCAGCTCGTGGTCAGCATTCACAATGGCTTGCTTAATAATTTTAACAAGCTGGTCATCAAGAGGTTTAGGAGTAAGTTTCCTGCCCAAACGGTAATACTGCCGCAGCAGGCGATCGATTTCGTGTAATAAGTTACCAACCCGTTTGCCCCGTTTGTTAACGGCAAGATAGTATTCATACGTCCAACGACCATTATGACAAGTAAAGCGGCGTTGAGCATCAATTTGGCAATCACAGTCAGTAATCTTGTGTGGGGAGTAAAAAACGGCATCCCCAAATGGCCGAAAGACGGCTGACGCATGCCAGCCGATAAAGTTCTTCACCACATCAAAGTCAGCATCTTCTATCAACATTTGCCAGGTTGAAGCCACTGCTTTCTCGAGTTTTGCCCGGTCCTGCTTATACAATGGACAGTGATCCAGATGGTATGAGCCAAAGTGACGCAATGCCTCGGTAACTTCATGATCATCATGTTGATCAGGTTGTAAAAGGACGTCCAACGCCTGATCATCTGCAATTTCATCTTTGAACTCATCCTGAACGAGCTGGGAATCCAACTGATAATAAATCACAAAGTCACGAATCCACTGCTGTAAATGCTTAGTAATCCGATCACTTAAATAGTCATTGGCGGCTTGACCAAACCACTTTAATTGCTGGTAACTTTCCTGCGGTGACTTCATTCCAATTAAATTCAACAGCTCATAAATATAAATAGTAAAAAAGGCCATGGGGGCCATCTGCATTTTGTGATGACGAACCTGAGTACGCCAGCAGAAATAGGTCTTTAACTGGAATGTGTTGAGATCATGGTAGGTAGCATAAAAACGATTAATAGAACCATGATAAGAACCACCAGTTGGTTCATAATCAGCCATGTATTGGCCCTGACGAAAGAAGTTTTTTGCCCGTCCCCTTAATGGCGATAGCGTGTAATCATACATTCGCTGCATTTTCAAGACACGACGATCTTGCTGATCATCAGGCTTGGCAAATGGGATGGGCCGCGTGGGCTTGGGAATGGCTGCATCATGATAAACAGTCTCTTGATGGACAGCGGGCACATGGATTAAATGCTCACTCGCTGGCCGGCGCTCTTTTAAAGAATCAGTGAACGCTCGTGAAAGCAAACGGTGGACGGTTGACTCATCAGGACTCAAATCCAAAATAACACCCACCCATTCATTTCCAGTCATCTGAACAGGAGCCGTAAAGCCTTCCTTTGCCATTAGTGAATGTTCTTCTTTGGCATAGCGAATATCCACAAAGGAAACTTTGCCTTCACCAGTCAAGCCAATTGCGGACCGCTCCTTTTCACCAAAGTAAGCGAACCAACGACCGTTAGTTGGTGATTTGAGGACACAGTCATCCCGAAAGCCAGCCCATTCGTAACTTGGCTGAACACCGAAATGGTGACGAGCATAATTTAGCAAGTCTGCACGGTCCATTGGCGACCCTCCTCAGTCAGAATATACGTTCGATCATTACTGTTCCATTATACTGGTTCCGGCACGCCGACACCAGTGTTAGAAACAAGAATAAACTATCCAGTAAGTGGACAGTCAATAAAAACAGGCCGGCAGTGCATCATGGCACCGACGACCTGGTGGATACTAATTAGTTTTCATTGGCAATCCGTTCAAAGTTAGATTCAACGTCCTTATTTACTGTCGGATGCGCACTCGGGTCACCGTCACGACTCTGATCTACAAGAACAATTGGCTTGCCATTGTGGAAGCAGAAGAAATAAGTGATCCGGTTCGGGAGTGGCGGCTCCGTCCCATTGTAGTTATAAATGGCAACGACATTGTATTCGTAGTTACCCTTACCACTAGGTGCCCAACCAATCAGGCCAGATTGACCATCAACTTGTTCCTTGCTCAGGTCAGCCGGATATGATAGCCCTGTGGAAACCTTCAATTCATCGGTCCCATTGTACTTCTCATAGGATTGATTCATTGTTGGCGCCCATTGGTTAATAAACTTGTCCAGCTGTTGCCCCTTCTTATTGTTCCATAACGACCCGTTGTTAGTTGCCTGCTGATCATTTCCGGACTGCTGATTATTATTAGCTGGTTTAGAAGCAGAATATTCGCTGTTATTGCTATTTGAGCTGCTACTTTGCTGTTGACCACAAGCGGTTAAAGCAAGTAATAATCCTGCTAATACACCACTAAGAATGATCCGTGTCTTTTTCACAAGTAATTCCTCCCCAATAAAAAAGTGCAAAGCCACCGTCTAGTGTGATTTTGCACTGTAATTAATGATTAGATGTTCGCCTGCAGCCGAGTTAAATGTGCTCGGATGAAGTTTCACCTGCAACTGAGTCGAAACATGCTCGCCAGGAGCTTGCTATAGCTAGCAACCTCCTTCCTAGGCGTAAGCCGCCTTCGTCAGGAGAAATTGCTAGCCTTCCGCAAGCTCTTTGCTGGCTCGCACTCTAATCAACTTTCTTCGCATTCTCCATTGCCTTCATGATTGAAGGATTCTTGGAGTGACAATCCTTGATCATTTGAATGTCTTCTTCACTCAATTCAACTTGATACTTAGCCATTTTGTTCCCCTCGCTTTGCAAAATAATTACCTTAACTATACCATTTTCCCGGCTTTTCGCAATCCTTAAAATTTTCTTTGATCGATCAGTATTTACCACTGTAATTAACATATTCATGATAAAATTTGACTACTTAAAACACGGTTAAAAGTGAGGTGCCAATATGCTTGAACGTTATATACTCACAACTACTGGACCCCAAGCGACGACATCACCATTGATCGAAGCTAATTTGATTATGTTGGTAAAACCATCAGTGGATGAGATCAGTCAGGTTTGCGATACCTTCGATCTTGAAAAATTAACCTTTAAGTTTCACTCATCACCAGAAGAAGTCTCTCGTTTTCATACCACAACAAGTACTGTCATGAACAATCCCCAGTTATTAGTCGTCTACGACTTTGTACCTGAATTGGCAACAATTGAACAACAACTGACTCCCGTGATTATTGTATTTGATAGTCAGCGTGCCATTATCTGTACAGATAACCGTGCCATCAAGGCCAACGACTTTCCGGCTAATAATGTTACTAGCTTTATCATTGCCTACCTCGATCAGTGCCAGGATAATCTATCAACGGCTCTAATGAGTTACAAGCCAGAAATTGACAAGCTTGATAAAGTAGCACGGACGACAATCAATAATGCATGCTTACGTAAATTAACGGATTTAACTCGCCACATTGTTTTCTTTTACCACACAATGAATGACCAGGGTGAAACATTAGACGCCTTTCTCAAATCACCCACCATTGCAGACATTTCTCAAGAAAGTCGGCTCAATATTCAAATTCAACAACGTCGGCTCAACAAAGCAATTCACATTTTTCGTGACTTACTTGATTCCATTGGTAGTTTATTTACCGCCATGATGGATTCTAATCTAAACAACTTGATGAAATTTTTAGATTCAGCAGGAATTGTCATCGCTGTGGCGGCGTTGATAAGTGGTTTTATGGGAATGAACGTCGGCGGACTACCCTGGAAGAGTGCTGGTTATGGGTTTGCCATGATCATCGGCTTAACGGCCATCGTCACAATTATCTTAGCCCTGTACCTACGTAAAAAGAAATACCTCAAATGAAAGATGCCTAGCGGCCACTGGATGAGCCACTAGGCATTATTTTTTAGTAATCAAACAATTCAGTTGACAGGTACCGATCTCCGCCGTCTGGTGAGACAGTCACAACCTTCTTACCCTTGCCAAGCTTCTTTGCAATTTCAATGGCACCCTTGATATTGGCACCAGCAGAGATACCAACTAGGATTCCTTCCTCATGCGCCACTTGACGCGCCATTGCAATGGCATCATCACTCTTAATTTCAACAATGCCGTCATAAACGTCTTGGTCGAGGACCTTTGGGATAAAGCCAGCACTGATTCCTTGAATCTTGTGCTTGCCACCCTTACCTTCCTTCAAGACTGGTGATTCAGCCGGCTCCAATGCATAAACCTTCGTTGCGGCATTGGCCTTCTTCAAGGCATGACCAATGCCCGTTAAGGTACCACCAGTACCAACACCAGCTACAAAGGCATCGGGTAAGTGGTCACTAAATGCGTCCACAATTTCCTTACCAGTCGTGGCTTCGTGAATTGCTGGGTTAGCAGGATTGTCGAATTGCATTGGCATGAAGTAGCCCTTGTCTTTGACTAACTCTTCCGCCTTCGCAATGGCACCCTTCATGCCATCAGCACCAGGTGTCAGGACTAATTCAGCCCCATAACCTTGCATTAACTTCCGCCGTTCAACACTCATTGTTTCCGGCATCGTAATGACCAGGTGGTAACCCTTAGCAGCCGCCACCATTGCCAGCCCGACACCGGTATTACCGGAAGTTGGTTCGACGATCGTTCCGCCAGCAGTCAACTTACCATCCTTCTCAGCTTGTTCAACCATTGCTAGGGCAATCCGGTCCTTGATTGAACCAGCGGGGTTAAAGAATTCTAGCTTAACATAGACATCCGCAGCATCTGCTGGGACAACATGGTTCAACTTAACGATTGGGGTGTGGCCAATCAAATCAGTAATGGAATCAACAATCTTAGTCATAATAATTACTCCTTTATTAATTGTTCGTCAGTGACATTCTGTGCAACGGATTGTAGCCAATTTCTAAAATACAATTTTTGGGCTAATTGCCATTTAAACTGAGGATCCTGCATATGAACCGGATCAGCAAAATAATGCTGTGGTTTGGCATATTCGCGATCAGGATAAGCATTCTTTTCCCGGCGGTATTCTTTTATCAAAGCATCACGGCCGTACTCTAAATGAGCAAACAGGAAATTTTGTTGTCGATGGCGAGCGCGGAATGAAAACAGGTGGTTCCCAACAGTCGTGGATTCCAAGATCAGGTCTGGAGCGTCCACAACCTGACGGTAGTCCAACTCGGCATAGCGGGCATGCGGAGCTAAAAAGCCATTGGGCAAGCCATTTAATAATCCGCGGTCATCTAACACTTGGTTTGGATAAACACCAAACAGTTTTTCAGGCAACAAGTGTTTTTTAATTCCATATAGATAATTAGCGGCGACCATCGCTCCCCAACAGATATAAAGTTGCGGGATCCGTTGCTTTACAAGTTCATCAATTAAATGGTGAATCTCATCAATGTAAGTTACCTGGTCAAATGGCAACTGTTCAATTGGCGCCCCAGTGATAATAAAAGCGTCGAATTGCTTAACTTCTGGGATCACCAATGGCTCTGAGATCGCCGCCACTGTCGTTGGAACCTGTCGCCCAGTATAGTGCATGGGTGGGTACAGATACGTAATGCTAACTGGAAATCCGGTTGCTGTTAAAACGTGAGTAAACCGTTGCTGGGTATCCTGCTTATCATGCATTAGGTTGAGAATTCCTATTTTCAGCGGTGCAGCTGCCATCATTATCACCTCGCTTTATTTAATTGCACAAAAAAACTGTTGCCAGTTGAAGACATAATTAAACAGGCTTACAAGAAGCCAACAAAAATACTTCAATTAACAACAGTATTCAGGTGCTTGGAGTTGGGACTGAATTGACATTAACATAGGACCACTCCCTAAATATTATCCGATTTTATGATAATTCAACTTTATATTGAACGATGGAGAAAGTCAATCAATATCTCTTCACGAGCAGCAAATAAAAAGGACCCTTCCATCCGCGAACAGATAATGAAAGTCCTTCTTCCAGCTACCAAGGTCTAATGATAATCACAGCCAGTCATTGGACAATCATTATTTTCTTAAACATTTAATCGCTGAATTGGCTGCCTGGAATGTTTGATGTCATATGCAACTGATCACTCTGATTGCTTTTGTAAGTGGGCAATAGCCAAATATGCAGGTGTCAACAATTTTTCAACTTGCTTAAATACGGGAAGGTAGCGGTGATAGACCGCCACAGCACCAGGCTCTGGTTGATAAGCATCGATGCCGCCCATCAAATAATTTACCGCGTCGAGATGGTCAATCATCCCCAGGCTCTTCATCGCCATCGTGACGGCGCCAAGGCAGCCAGACTCAAACGACTTGGGAATGTTGACCGGACAATCAAGCACATCCGCTAACATCTGCCG
This sequence comes from Limosilactobacillus frumenti DSM 13145, assembly GCF_001436045.1. GTDB lineage: Bacteria > Bacillota > Bacilli > Lactobacillales > Lactobacillaceae > Limosilactobacillus > Limosilactobacillus frumenti. Next base: position 69,008 of record NZ_AZER01000013.1, on the reverse strand, counting down.
CCACACTACAGACCGGGCAAAGCCACCCGTTGCAGTAACTCGATTGGGCTTACCGACTAGGTCACTCACCGCCTCAAACACAGTGGCGATATTCATACTGATTCCTTCCATCACCGCCCGTAACATGTCGTCCCGGGTGTGGAGGGGCGACAGGCCAAAGAAGCTTCCCCGTGCATCAGCATTCCATAGTGGTGCCCGTTCCCCACCAAGGAAAGGGTGGAAAAGGAGACCGTGTGCACCAGCTGGTACCCCTGCAATGACATGATTGGCCAGGGTATATGGATCAGTGCCTTCATGTTGGACCGCGTTAGCGTCAACAAGGTGGTGAACCGCCCATTGGTAAACAAAGCCGCCATTATTAATGGGACCGCCAATTACCCAGTGATCATTATCCAAAGCGTAGCAAAACAGGCGTTGCTGCAGATCAATCACTGGGTGGTCAGTAACCACACGCACGCCGGCAGATGTCCCAATCGTAATAGCCACCGTATCCTGTTTAATGGCACCAACACCCAAATTAGATAATGCCCCATCGAAAGCACCATAAACAAATGGGGTGTCTACCGGGATCCCCATCTGGGCTTGAGCTTCGGGAGTAAGTCCCCTTTCCTGGGTTGTCCCGCTGACAATGGCCGGCAGTTGCTCTACTCGCAGGTTCGTTAAAGACAATGCCTGATCATCCCAGTTGCCGGTCTGAATATTCATCATCCCCGTACAGGAAGCCATCGATATATCAGTTTTGAACACTCCGAAGAACTGATGGAACAGGAAGGACTTAATCCCGACAAAATACGCTGCTTGGGCCACTTTATCTGATTGCGTCTGGTTTAGCCACATAATTTTCGTCAATGGTGACATGGGGTGAATCGGCGTCCCCGTCTGGGCATATATTTGCGAACCAGCTGGACTGTGTTTGAGCCGCTTGGCAACTTCTTCTGCTCGGGTATCCGCCCAGGTGATGATGCGGGTCAGTGGTTTGAAATGACAGTCAAACATCATGACACTCTGATTAGCACTAGAAAAGGCCACGGCAAGGAGCTGTTCATGAGCAAAGTCAATTTCCGCCGCCGCATCATGAATAACTTGTTCCACTGCAGCCAATAAAGCAAAGGGATCCTGTTCTGCCATTCCCCTAGCATCGCGATACAGGGCATAGCCAGCACTGAAACGTCTCAGTGCATTGGCATGTTCATCATATAAAACCGCCTTAGTAGCAGTTGTGCCGACGTCGACACCGATCAAGTAATTAATGGTTTTAACCTCCTGACATTCTTCAATATTACAGCATATCATAGCGCAATCAATGATGATAAGGAAGCCCCAAACACCAAGTGGGACATGGCACAATGGTATAATTAGAAGGGTAAATAAGTTAGTGTGAGAAATGTTTGGAGTTCCTTACAGAAAAGAGACTAATAATGGAGAATGATCAATTTTTCCGCCGTTTTTGCTATCCAAATGGTTGTCTGAAGAACAAGTTGGAAATTCATGATGCCCAGCAACTGGCTACCTGGGAATTTCAAACTGTCTGCCAACAGATTCAGCTGATATTGACCCATGCGCCACGCATTGGTTCACTCAATGACCTTTGTCTGGTTCACCAGCAACTATTCGGATCAATTTACTCCTGGGCTGGTCAGGTACGAACCGACTACGACCTGCACAAACGTACTGGTGGTATGGACTTCTTTGCCCAGCCGGCAGCGACGATTCCATTGGCTTGGCAATATATTGAGAATGAGTTGCTTCAACCGATGCTGAAGAGAAAGCAGCCCACGGCGAATGAATACATGAAGCTGTTAGATAATGTTAATACTCTTCATCCCTTCCGCGAAGGTAACGGCCGGTCAACGAAAACCTTTCTGCAACTGGTAGCCATGCAGCACCACCAATATCTCCACTTTCCACGTCACCAAATGAAACTCATCGTGGCGCTGAATGCTGCTAACTATCAGGGAATGGCGGAGCAGATTCAATTAATTAATTCTGACGATGCGGTCCGCAACTATGATCAAGAAGTCCCGTTTAACGATCACCAGCAAACAATCTGTGGTCACCACTTCACTAGTCAAGCAGCGTACCGCATTGCCCGGGATAGTGTCTTATTCAATCTCTATGAAGGTTGGCAGCCTAATGATACGGATATCCGGAAGGCGTTGGGCTTATCCAACTAGTAATAGGTGGTTAGATAAAACTGAATTATTATACGTATAAAAGGGGGGGTAATGATTGAATTGTTCGAACACTAGGCCCCCCTTTTACCGTTGATTTTCTACCTTTATTGAAGACTTATGTTTCTTATTTCTATTATTTAGATAAGGAAAACCTTAAAAGCATGCTCCCGGTCACATTATTGAGAACATGCTTTTATACTACTAATTATTTTTAAAATTACCTAACTCCCAAAAAGCTAAGGCCGAGGCAGCAGCGACATTTAGAGAATCCACTCCTGCCGCCATTGGAATCTTAATCGTGAAATCACTCTGGTCGATTGTTTGTTCTCTTAAACCGGGGCCTTCAGATCCCAAAATAATCGCGAGTTTATTCACTCTATTTAATTGGGAATCATTAATGCTAACGGTGTTATGACGAAGTGCCATTGCTGCTGTTCGGTACCCTAACTCATGCAAAAGCTGAATCCCTTTGGCTTGCCAAGTCTTCGCATCGATATAGGTCCATGGCACCTGGAAAACTGTCCCCATTGCTGCGCGTGAAGCACGACGATACAGGGGGTCCGCCGAGTCACTCGTAATTATTACCCCATCAATTCCTAACGCAGCTGCTGAACGAAAGATTGCTCCGACATTAGCCGGATTGACCACGTTTTCTAGAATAGCAATCCGGGGATGGTGAGAAGGCATCTGAGCTAAAAAGTCAGTTATGTCAGGTCGTCTTTTCCGATACATTGCAGCGACCATGCCGCGCAACAAGTTGTAACCAGCAAGTTGCCGAAGCTGGGCACTATTAATGACATATATTGGTGTCTGCCCGAGACCTGCTGTGTTATTAGTGGCCATTTCATGGTCCAAATCAGCTAAATCGCGTTTCATAACCTTATCTTCTACTAAAAGAGAAGATGGCTGGTATCCAGCTCGTAAGGCCCGTTCAATTACTTTCGGGCTTTCCGCAATAAATAGACTGGGCTGCGAAGCGTGAAAAAGTTGGACTTCATTAAGGCGAACGTAGGGATCTAAGTCATCCCCTGTCAAGTTCGGAATAAACGTTAAATTATGCATATTCAATCAACCTTATTCGTAATAATCTATAGCTATTGTATTGATTTAGTGTTTCAAATTCCACGAAATTTTGCAAAATAATGATAATGTTATCTGCCTTTTTGTACTTCTTTGAAACATCGTAGGAAAAGATACCATATATTTTGAATTCACATAATCTCACTCTATAAAGCAGAGATAGAAAAATCAGTTAGCCTACAAATCAAAAAGCGGCTTAATCGCGGAAAATTCCGTGCTCAAGCCGCATAAAATGACTTTTCTATTGGGACTGTATACTTGTAAATCACTTTTATAATCAACTGGCTAATAACTAGTCACTAACTGCAACGCTAACGTCACCAAATCCATGGTCAAATTTAGCTTCCCACTTCCCCTTAGTTAGGTGTGGGGGCAAGAGGAAGGTTCCAGAAGAAACTAGTTGACCGGCACGAAATTCTTTACCCTGATCAGCTAATTTGCCAACTAACCAGGCAAGTGACTTAAACGGGTTACCAAGTACCTCACTCGACTGACCAGTTGAGACCTTTTTGCCGTCGTGATACAGCGTAACGTTAACATTAGCTGCATCGTCAACCGTCGCAAAGGCCTCATCTGCCGGTCGTTCGCTGCCATAAACTACGAAGCCACCAACTGCACAGTCGCTCATCACGTTAAACTTATTTAAATCTGGGAACCAGTCAGCAAAGCGGCAATCTGGCAATTCAACCGTTCCACAAACCGTCGTCTTATGTAGAAGGTCCTCCATACTGTCCTCTGGCTTTAGATCTTCAGTTGCCCGAAATCCTAATTCAACCTCTAATAGAGGGTCCATTGTTTGCTTCTTTAATGATAGACAAGCCGGCGATGGTAGAAAATGACTATCAACTTGCTGACCATACAATGGGCTGTCTGAATCAAACATGTCTTGCGTTTTCTTACTAGTCAAAGAAACTTTATACCCACCGGTGGGCAGCTTTTTAAGTGCAACTACCCGATCCTGAACGGCATAGGCGGTGTCGTCATCAGTTACTACACCGTTCCAATCAGCCATCTTAAGTGGTTGTTGAGTTGTATAGGCCGTTAAAAGAGCCTGGGCGAATGATTCTTGTTTAGCATTCAAGGTAACGTTTTGCTTTGTCATAGTTTGTTCCTCCTATGAAGCCCAGTCATCGTCACCTCTACGGGGTTGTCAGCCCCTTCGTTTGACAACCATGACCGGCTTCGTTTTATTATATTTTTCTAGTTTTTTATTGATGTTAATAATGTCGCTATCTGACATGACCATCACCACCTTTAATGTTTCATAAATGCTAAAAGCGCCCTTTCCAATCCCAGTTACTGGAAATGAAAAGGACGCTTTTAAACGTGGTACCACCTTTCTTTACGGCAAATGCCGCCTTAACCAACCATCGCTTGACACGATATTAGCCGGCACGATAATGGGTGCTACCAGTACATTCTACTAGGAAAACCGTTCGATATACGACTCACGAGTGATCAGCCATGCAATACCTTCCGCTAGTTCGCATCAACCACCAGCTTTCTGTTGCCAGTATTGCTAACTTTCTCGATCAACGTCTTGTTTGTTTCGATTAATTGTGTATAGGTTATCGTAAAAGCATTAGAAAATCAAGAGAAAATATTAGAGCTTTTTAATTTTAAAAATAGTTCCCTCACAATTCAATTACACATTTACATTGCCGACTTCCTACTTCGCCATCAATTCAAGCAAGCTATATTACAAGAACACGAATTGCCGGAAATCTCTTTAACTTTGTTGACGAAGAAACTTAAAATTCATCTGAGGAGTATTTTCTATAAAATTATGGCTGAAAAGAGTTTTTAGACAAGTTCTAGGTGTAGTTGACGTTCACCAATCAAGCCGGCCCGTTTCAAGAAGAAGTACATTGCAACTGATAATACAGCAGGCGCAACAACTCCAAATGCCATATAGGTACTAAACTGTCCCCATCCACGAGAAAGGTAGGCGATTGGGGCAATAAGCGAGTTTAATCCCAATCCACCAAGCGTATATGTTGACCGGAAGCCAAACATAACGGTGGCCAGTGGTGCACAAACGGCTGCAGAAACAACTGATGGAACCAGCAGGTATGGGTTGATTAACAAGTTCGGGAATTGAACTTTAGGAGTAACTAGCCCTTGGGCAATATTGGCACCAAGGTCATTTTGTCGCCAGGACATTGCAGTAAAGGCAACAAATTGTGCAGTTGTTCCAATCAAGGCCGCGGCTGATGAAAAAGGATCCAGGGTTAATGCCACGGCTAATGCAGCAGAAGATGCTGGAGTCATTAAGAACAGTGCCCAAACCACTGAGATTGCAGCTGATCCAAGAACTGGTGAAACTTCCATTGTCTTAGCAATGTATGCAGAAACAGATAGTAATGCTGGAGTAACAACTGAAGCAACCATCAAACCGAAAGTAATTCCGACAGCTAATGCACCAAATGGAACAAGAACCATGTCCAATGGTGTCTTACCAGTCAAGTACTTACCAACTAATACAGCAACAACAGCAGCGAGCACTGCTGAAACTGGTTGACCAGTCGTAAATACTGGTGACCCTACCGCAGCAACTGCAGCTTGGCCAGTAGCAGTCGCACCTTTAACAGCGGTTGAAGTAAAATGAACCGCATTAGCACCAACGGTTGAAGCAACCATTGCCGCAAAAGTAACTAAAGTATTTGTTTTCATTTGTGAAGCAACCGCCACTCCAATAGCAGGCGCTAAGAGGACTTGAGCCTCCGCACCGACTAATGTCAGCACGTGAATGCCTGTCAAGTTACCTATTGTTTGAACTAATAATCCGCCACCTAAGATGACTAAAATGGCATTGGCCACCGCCGCAAAAATTCGATAAGCCGTCTCTTTAACTTTTGAGGAATTAGCATATGTAGCATTTGCTTCTTTTGTTGCATTAACTTGAGTATCCATCATTAACGCCTCCTTAAATTGAAATTTTTATCATAAATGATTGTTTGTAATTTTACGGGAGACAATCTTCAAAATCAACATTTTTCTAATCATTTTCTAATTTAATTTTAATTAGTATGTTATTGACCCTTTTCAATAACTAGGAAGCGCCACCAAACTTTTAAAAATAAAAAAGACGCCTATTAAGCGTCCACAGCCGGTTCGACAACAAGGAGCTACCTTATTGTCATTTTTGTACACTGGTTTCCCAGTTACCATTCTGCCCAGTAGGCACATTAAACGCATAATTAAGTGGTTACCCAAGCGCTCATCTGATGATGGGCGCTTTTTATATTGTACATAATTATCCGGTATTAAGTCTAGTTATAAATGCATTTATGAATTTGGAAGGCAATTAAGAAAAAATAATAGCACAGGCAATTAACTACCTATGCTATCAATCCCATGTATATATTGATTTATAAGGCTGCTTACTATCAAATAAATGTTGATATTTTGGCAGGGTTTTTGGCAGGGAACAACCCAGTTTTTGCTTATTTTTGAATTGGAGTAGTGTCGACAAATGCCGTTATATCGGCTTTCCTTATCCTAGCGCAAAAGCTGAATTATTCGTACTCAATAGTCGAAGGCGGCTTACTCGTGACATCATAAAGGATTCGGTTAACGTGGTCGACTTCGTTTACGATCCGTACAGAAATCTTTTGCAGAACGTCCCATGGAATCTTCGCAAAGTCAGCAGTCATCCCATCAATTGAAGTGACCGCACGAATGGCAACGGCATAATCGTATGTCCGGCCATCACCCATAACACCAACTGAACGAATACCTGGCAAAACAGTGAAGTATTGCCAAATCTTTTCATCTAAGCCAGCCTTCTTAATTTCATCACGAAGAATAGCGTCAGATTCACGGACAATTTCTAGCTTTTCAGGAGTAATTTCACCAATTACCCGGATTCCCAAACCTGGACCAGGGAATGGTTGCCGCCATACTAGTTCATGCGGAATACCAAGCTTTTCACCCAGTTCACGGGTTTCATCCTTAAAGAGCTTCCGTAATGGTTCAATCAACTTGAAACCAAGCTTCTTTGGCAAACCACCAACATTGTGGTGAGACTTAATCGTTTGCGCAGTGTCAGTTCCAGATTCAATTACGTCAGTGTACAGTGTTCCTTGAGCGAGGAAGTCAGCGTCCGGAATCTTCTTGGCTTCTTCATTGAAGACTTCAATGAACTCTTTACCAATAATCTTCCGCTTCCGTTCTGGGTCAGTAACGCCCTTCAGCTTACCCAGGAACCGGTCAGCAGCGTCGACCTTAATGATGTTAACGCCGAGATCCCGATTCAACGCATTCATTACTTGGTCGGCTTCGTTCTTCCGTAACAGACCATGGTCAACGAAGATACAAGTTAGCTGGTCGCCAATTGCCTTGTGAATTAAAACAGCGGTAACGGAGGAATCAACCCCACCGGAAAGGCCCAAAATAACCTTTTTGTCACCAACTTCTTTACGTATGTGTTCAATTTGCAGGTCAATGAAGTCATCCATTGTCCAGTTAGCTTTTGCACCACAAACGTCAAAAGCAAAACGACGCAGAATATCTAAACCGTATTCAGAGTTCCGCACTTCTGCGTGGAATTGAATACCATAAAACTTCCGCTTGTCATCAGCAATTGATGAAATTGGGCAGTTCTTGCTCGTGGCCGTCACTTCAAAACCATCAGGAGCCTTTGTTACCAGGTCCCCGTGACTCATCCAAACGAATTGCTTCTTTGGCAATCCCTTGAACAATGGTGTGTCTTCATCAAGTACTTCAATATCAGCACGCCCATATTCAGAGTTATCGGCCTTTTCAACTTTACCGCCCAGGTCATAGGACATTAACTGCATTCCATAGCAAATCCCCAAGATCGGGATTCCTAATTTAAAAATTTCAGGATCCACTTTGAAAGCATCAGGATCGTACACACTATTGGGACCACCTGAGAAGATAATTCCCTTAGGGTTGATCTTCTTGATTTCTTCTGCGGTTAACTTATGTGAAAGTAATTCGGAGTAAACCCCAAAGTCACGTAAGCGCCGCGTGATCAGTTGGTTGTACTGACTACCAAAATCAAGGACGATAATCTTATCAAATGCATCCAGATTCAATTTTGCCACGTTGCCACTTCCTTCTTTTAAATTTTCTCTTCTTAACTCATAAGTTTACAAGCTCGCCGATGGTTGGTCAATGGTCAGGCGTCCGGCAAAGCAATTTCCCGGGTAATAAAAATTCCGACGGCTAATAATTCAGCAATCAGCGTCGGAATTTATTTTAGCCACGTTTCAGGTAAACGCGGTCAACAATATGGTTATTAGTTTTATGAAGAATGAAATTAGCCCGATTACGGGTGGGCAAAATATATTCATTAAGGTTCGGTAAATCAACCTGTTGCCAAACCCGTTTTGCCATCGCAAAGGCCTCGTCCCGTGGCCCTTGTGAATAGGAGTAATAGTAGTTTGATGGATCCGTAAAGGCCGTATCTAAGAGCATGCCAAACCGTTGCAGGTACCACTGTTCGATTAATGCCGGATCAGCATCAACGTAAATAGAACAGTCAAAGTAGTCACTAACATAAATTTGCTGGTTAGATGGCAACTGTAATGTGTTGATTCCTTCAACAATCAAGATGTCAGGCTGCTTAATCACCAATGGCTTGTCCGGTACGACATCATAGATTTGATGTGAGTAAGTAGGCGCCTTCACGACGTCTTGACCACCCTTGACATCGTTCATGAAGCGCAGCATTTTCTCCATGTCGTACGATTCCGGAAATCCTTTCCGATCCAAAATCCCCTGCCGCTTGAGTTCTGCATTCGAATAAAGAAAACCATCAGTAGTCATTTGTTCTACCCGTTTATCCGGCAGAAGGCGATTCAATAGAATACTAAGGAGCCGTGCAATAGTACTCTTGCCCACAGCGACGGAACCGGCAATTCCGATAATATACGGGATCCGGTCAACTTTTTGCTGCAGAAAGTTGGCTTTTTGCATTTGCCATTCCTGGTAATTTTGATACTTCAGCTGAATCATCTTAATCAGCGGTAAGTAAATATCCTGGACATCTTCGATCGAAATCCGGTCATTAAGCGACTTGATATCATCCAAATTATCCTGGGTAAGCCGCACCGTATCCGTTGGGAAAAAGCTGTGCCAGGTTTGACGGTCAAATTGTTCATAATTCATCCATTGATCCATTATGCATGTTCCTTCATCATTAAATGTAAGCGATTAATTACAATAGTACCACTAATTGAAAATAAGAAAACAGTGACCGGACCAATCAACGGTGCGGTCACTGTCTTCCTACTAATTATGGCTTAGGGAAGCTTGGATTTTGATCCTTCAATTCGGGTGCATCAGTGGAGTAATCATCGTAAGTCGATTGATTATTATTTTCCGCCTTCACACTCGTCTTGTGCTTCTTTTGGGCTTTTTCTAACTTATGCATACTCTTCTTGAAGTTATATGTATAAGCCTTCTTATCAGTCTTCTTGAATCCTGGGAGTTTGTAGAACCGTAGTAGGTCACCATTCATCACTTTATCAGACAGACCGAGATCAGTCGTGACATAGGTTTGAATCTTGGCAAACTCTTTCTTCTGCTTTGTAGTTGGGTTCTTAATCTGCTTGCCACTGCCAGTATGATAGTAATCACCATTAAACTTAGTGTACTTATTAGTGACCCAATCACCATTCCGGAACGGAACGATCTGTTTCCGTTGTGGTGACAGCAAGTCTTGACCAAACTGGATATAATGGCGTGAGCTAATACCCAGAAGATCTTCCAGCGTTGGCAGAACATCAATTTCACCACCATAAGTGTGGTCAATTCCACCTTTCAACCCGGGAGCATTAATCATGAATGGCACCTTCTGGAACATGGCCAGGTCATAGTTATTAATTTTCTTCTTACCGAGAATCTGGGCAATTGCTGGCCGGTGGTTGTTTGAAATCCCATAGTGGTCACCATATAAGATCAAGACAGAGTTTTGACGTAACCCTGACTTATCCAGGTAATCAAGGAACTCACCAATGGACTGATCAAGATAGTGGGCCGTTTGAACATACGAATCAACGGTGTCATCCCCGGTCTTCCATGCTGGAATCGATTCATTCTTTTTATCAATAATGTATGGATAGTGGTTCGTGACCGTGATGAGCTTTGCATAGAACGGCTGAGGTAGCTGTTCAACATAGTGCATGGATTCCTTCATGAAGATCTTATCCTTCAATCCGTAACCCAATTCTTGGTCCTTCACCTTCGGGTAGTAACCCTTGGAGAAGAAGTATTGGTAACCAAATGACTTATAAGCATTGTCCCGGTTCCAGAAACTTGGCACATCCCCGTGGAACGAAGCGGTTGTGTAGCCTAATTTCTGGTGTAGTAATGCTGGTGCTGATTGGAAAGTGTTCGTTGTCCCATCGGTAACCATGGCAGAACCTTCTGGTAAACCAAAGAGCGAGTTTTCCAGCATCATTTCCGCATCGGCGGTCTTCCCTTGTCCAACTTCGTGGAAGAAGTTATCAAAAGCCAATGTATTATCAGAGTGATATAACTTGTTCAAGTTCGGCATAACTTCTTGACCATCTTGTTTATAGTCAATCATGAACTGCTGCAAACTTTCCAAGTGGATTACGAAAATATTCTTTCCCCGTAACGTCCCTTCATATTGAACGTTTGGTGCAGCATAGTTGCTCTTCAAGAACTTGCGGACCGATTTCAATTGATCGCTGTTTGCTCGGGCCTTAACCACGCTATTGGAAGTCGTTTTAACCCCATCATAGATGGTATATGCCTGTAACCCTAAGTACTTAACAATGTAGTTATTATCGAAGGTTCGTGTTAATAGTTGTGACCGGTTCGATTCAGCCATCCCTAGGTTTACCCCAAACAGAACAAATCCTAGTGCGGTAATCGTGGCAGCATAGCGAATCTTAAAGTAACGCATATCCACGCGAATAACATGGAATAGTAAAATTAATGCCAGAATGATCACATCGAGGTAAACGCAAAAATCAACTGGCCGAATAATCCCTAAAATACTCTTACCAAGGTTGTTTGCAGCGGCCCCGGAACCCTTAATCACGTTAAACGTAATAAAGTCAGAGAATTCGCGGTAATACAAGATATTAGCAAACAACCAGGTTGAAAGCAGGGCGTTAATGATCAACATCAGCCAATAGGAAAGGCGCCCACGGAAATAAAGGGCAATCCCTAGAAAAACTAATGCCCCTGGAATAGTGTTAAAGGCTAACAGAAAGTGTTGAATGCTTCCCTTAACGCCAAGGTTAAATTCAGTACTGTACGCCCAGTAACTTTTGATTCCGAACAGGAGTACTACTAGCAGAAAGAAGCCGAGTTTGGTATTTAAACCCTTGCGTAGCTTCTGCAAAGCTGTCTTCATAATCGTTCCTCCATAAAAAAATATCAACGTTAACAATAATACTATAATAATCGATTGCAAAGGGAACGAAGAAGCTTTTTTTAGAAAATTTTCAAATTTGTTTACTTTATGGTGAATAATCTGTTAGATTATTGCTATCTTATTGAACGGGGAGCGGTTAAAAATGACCAAGAAAAAGGCTAATTGGTGGCTGTTAACGGTCGCCGTCATTTGGGGATTTTCCTATATTTTTGTAAAAATGGCATTAAATGCCGGTATGCACTCTGGAATGCTCAATGCCGGTCGTGGGACGATCTGTGTTCTGGGTTGCATAATCTTTTTCTTTCCGCAATTACGGCGGATGACCAAATTTGATTTTAAAGTTGGCCTCTTGCTCGGCATCATTAACTTTGTGGCCTACTTTCTCCAAACGGACGGTTTAAGGTTCAACACGCCGGCTAGCAATGCCTTTTTAACCACGATGTATGTGGTCTTAGCACCATTGCTCCTGTTCTTCTTCTGGCATGAACGGCCACGACTGAAGACATACTTTGTCCTCCCAATTGCAGTCCTGGGAATTGCCATCCTGACCAATGTTATTTCCAGTGGCTTGCAGCTTCAGTATGGGGACTTATTGACTCTCATCTCTGCCATCTTCTGGGCCCTCCAAATTATCTACTTCGGTAAGCTGGCTTCTCGGGCATCCAGCCCCTGGGTAATTATCTTCATGATTGCCCTCGTTCAAAGTATCTGCGGATGGATCACGGCCCTAACAACCGAACAGGCAACTTTTCCCCATATTCACTGGCTGCAAGCAATGATCCCCGTGGTCCTGTTAGCCGTCCTAGTAACCTTTATTGCCCAAGGAATGCAACTCACTGCGCAAAAGTACACCGATGCAACATCCGCTGGTTTATTACTGATGCTCGAATCATTCTTTGCCAGTCTGCTTTCTGTCCTGATGGGCTATGATCATTTAAGCTGGTCACTAGTCATTGGTGGTTTACTCCTGTTATTTGCCAACGCCGTCATGCAAACGGACTTGCACTCACTTTCAATTTTGAAGAAACATTAATCCTGCTGATCTAATAATAAGGCGGTTGACCCAATGAAATTATCACGACAAGGTGCTAATCTGACTCTCTTCATCGTCACTGCGATGTGGGGTAGTTCCTATATTTTTAATAAAATGGTTGTTCAGGCTGGAATGCAGCCAGCAACCATCAACGCCGTCCGCGGCGTGATGTGTCTTCTCACTGGCCTGCTTATTTTTCATCGCCAGCTGCGGCACATGACAAGTTATGACCTGCGTGTTGGCCTAATGGTCGGTGTAGTGAATTTCTGCGGTTTCTTTCTCCGAACTGCCGGTTTGCAGACCACTACTCCCGGCAAAAGTGCTTTTTTAACCGTAACTTACGTGGTGTTTACCCCACTTGTTATGTGGCTCTTTTGGCATGAACGTCCCCAGCGACAGATTTGGATTGCTGTCCCGCTCTCGTTACTAGGAATGGCGATTTTAACCGGAGTTACTAGTACAAGCTTTACTCTCTTGACTGGCGATTGGTTAACCTTATTATCAGCGGTCTGCTGGTCTTTTCAGATTATTATCTTTGCTAAGTATGCCAGTCATGCTTCCAGCCCATGGGTAATCATTACGTTAATTGGCTTTGTCCAGGTTATTCTGGGAACCCCATTGGCGCTACTATTTGAAGGACCATCATTTGGTCATATTGACTGGTGGGCAGCACTATGGCCACTGGCGATCGTCGCCATTGTGATCACCTTCATTGCCAGGAGTCTTCAACTGGTCGCGCAGAAGTTCACTGACCCCACCACGGCCAGTCTAATTCTCATGACCGAATCTTTCTTTGCCACCGTCTTCTCAGTTCTGTTTGGATTTGAAAAACTCACTTCCACTCTGGCAATTGGTGGGGCCTTGATCCTATTAGCCAACGTTATCTTACAATTAAAGCAAAAATAAGGAAGCTGGGAATTAACCTTTTCAAGAGCCTGGTGGGCTAACCTAGAACAATGAATGGCGATAGAATCACCAGAAATGTTCGTAGTTAGCCTCGAAGGCTCTGGTTAATTCCCGCGATTAGACTTGGTAAGTTCGATACTATTAGTAACATTGAAGAGGATGAGAAAAAGCAGAAATGTTTTTTCTCATCCTCTTCATTAGTTTTCAATTAATTGATACTCATCAGTAGGGACACCCTTTAATAAGGGCGTTGGTTGCCCGACTGAAATTAATGTCAACAGGTGCATTGCTCGAGATGCAATCGTGTACAAGAGCTGCCGTTCTGCATCGTCTGGGTATTGTGTTGCGTTACAGTTCCAGACAATCACGGCATCGAATTCCAACCCCTTGGCCAGGTAAGATGGTACGATAATCACCCCATCAACCAGCCGTTGGTTTTCGGTACGGATCAAAGTGGCCTTAACATTACGCCGCTTAAGTGCCGATGCTAACTGCTCACACTCAGCCAAGTCCTTACCAATAATGGCAACGGCATCGTGCTGCTGTTGGTCAGTCCGCAATGTCTTCACTAGAGAATCAACGCCATGCTGATAATTTCGATCCACAATTACCGTCGGCAAATCACCGTTCCGGTCAAAAGCCTCAATCTGTTCACCATTCATTAATAAATGCTTGGTAAAGTTAGTGATTTGTTTAGTAGACCGGTACGACTTCGTTAATTGAACCACCTTCGTTTTATCTGGATCAAACATGGTCGTCAGTTGTTGCAATAGTGATCGACTGTTCTCATGGGTAAAGATGGCTTGGTTGAGGTCTCCTAATAATGTAAACCGAGCAAATGGGAAGCGGAACTTCAGGTATGCTAATTGGTAAGCATCATAATCCTGGACTTCATCAATAAAGACGTAGCGGATATCCCGCTGCCCTTTGCGGCCGGTGATTAAGTCATATAGGTACAAGTAAATAGTAATACCGCTAGCACTAATTTGACCGTGGCGCAGTTCTTCCTTAGTCTGATCAACAAATGCTGTCCAGTCAGCTTCCGTGAGTCCAAATTTACTTAAATCAAGCAACTTAGGAGTAACCCGTAGTAAGTGAATAAACTGACCGTTAATATTGATCCATAAGTTATGATCAATGGCCCGCTTTACTGGTGTCAGGGCTTCCATCACAATTTGCCGGGCCAAGAAGCGGAATTGCTGGTCTTCATTTTCAAATTCCCGAGGCTGATCGCCCATCATATCGTCAATCTGTTCCTTACTCAAGGATTGAACATCTTCTTCAACCCACTTACTCCGCATTTCCACGCTAATCCGGTGGTTCAAAGCCTTGATGAGGGCTTCCTTGGTTCCGTCTAGCCGATTTCCCAGGTTATAGTTCTGATTGAAAGAATAATAGATCTCCTTGATTTTCTCTTTACTAAAGAGGACTTTTTTGCGGAACATAATGTTACGGAAACGAAGGTGGGCCTTCCCCAGATGCTGAGCGTAACGTCCCGTCGCCTTAAAGTAATCCAGACTGGTGGTCAGGCGAACCGCTTTTTTCATCATTGGATCCTGACTACTTTCAAAGCGTTGGCCGAGGGTTTGGACATGGAGCCGTGGTACCCGGCGATTAGCAAACTGGAAGTAGGTCATTTGAACCATATTATGTTCACCCAATTCGGGCAACACTTGATCGATGTAGTCGTTGAATAATTGATTAGGCGAGAATAGGACCACTTGTGAAGAAGTCAGATTACCCCGGTAGCGGTACAGTAACCAGGCCACCCGTTGCAAGACGGCTGCGGTTTTCCCGGAACCAGCAGCCCCCTGCACAAATAGCAAGTCATCTTTAGTGTCCCGAATAATTTCATTCTGCGTTCGTTGAATGGTAGTAACGATACTCTTCATCTTGGTACTGGAATGGTTGCCCAATGCTGACAAGAGCATCTGGTCACCAACTTGTTCATCAGTATCAAAGATAGTAACAATCGTCCCGTCCTCGATTTGAAATTGTCGTTTTAAGGTTAAATTAGCTTCCTGTTTGCCAACTGGCGTATCATAAGAAACTTTGCCCAATTTTCCTTCATAATAAATAGAGGAAATTGGTGCCCGCCAATCGTAAACCAGAAAGTGGTCAGGACGGTCTGAAAAGGAAGCTAGTCCAATATAGATAGTTTCCGGATGATCGCTCCCTTTTTCCTGAAAGTCAATCCGTGCAAAGAAGGGCTTCTTCTCTAATCGCCGCAAAGTTGATAGGTGATCTGCGGCGTGTTGCCAACTATTGTGCCGTTCATCCAGCATCTGCTGCTGAGTACGGAAGGACATGGCAGTATCCATCATCCCTGAATAAGTCGTCGTGTTCAGATGAATATCGTCAATCTGCTTATTAATCCCCTTGATATCACGTTTGGCAGTCTTGATTTTGCCTTCCGCAGAGGTTTCTGCTTTTTTGACCTCATCAATAACGTGATCCAAGTGGGCTTGTTCAAATTGTTGTTCCGATTGTTCTACCAAACTAATCCCTCCCGGCAAATAAATCGTCTAATAATTATAGCATTTCTGAGTCAACGCTCCTAATACAAAGCCAACTATTAAAAGAAGGTTAATTTTGGTCAAAGTGGTCATCTTTTCATATAATTAAAGGGTAGAATAAGACAAAATAACGGGAAGGAAGTGATCGCCATCGCCCATATTCTTTATATTTTGACCCACCTTGCTGAAGTCATCATCCCGATGTTCGAATGGTTAGGTCCCTGGAGCTACGTCCTCCTGTTCGCCTTAATTTTTATGGAAACCGGTCTGGTGGTTTTCCCCTGGCTCCCTGGTGAATCACTAGTCTTTCTTACTAGTTCGTTTATTGCTTTCCACCCCTTCCTGAAAATGGAAATCGTGGTGCCCGTTTTCTTCTTGGCTGCCTTCATCGGTGACACCGTTAACTACTTTATTGGTCGTTCTCTTTCCCACTGGAAGTGGCTGAAGAAACGGGTGGAGGGTCCCGGAATGGTCCGTGCCCACGAACTGCTGTATCGCCACGGAATTAAGGCAGTTGCTTTTGGGCGGTTTGTTCCGCTAGTACGGACGTTTGTTCCATTAATTGCTGGAACAATGCGCTTCGACCTCCGTCGTTTTATGATTGGCAACATTATTGGGGTTACCGTTTGGGTTATCTTGGGGTGTACCATTGGTTACTACTTCGGCTCAATTCCATTTGTTAAGAAGCACTTCTCACTGATCCTGTTGGCGATGGTTGCATTGGGATTAGTGGTTGTTGGCATATTAGCTCTGATTCGCTACTTACGTCGCCAAATTATCAAACGTAATCAGATGCTCTAGCTTGATGATTTAATTCAGACCAATTCATGGTAAAATGAAGAGTGAATTATTTTCTAAAGGAGTTGGTCAAGTTGGCAATTACTGCTTACTTTGTTCGTCACGGGCAAACCTATCTTAACCGCTACAATCGTATGCAAGGATGGGCAGATGCCCCACTAACTGAAAAGGGAATTGAAGATGCCAAGCGGGCAGGAAAAAATCTGGCTGCGGTGGACTTTGATTACCTCTTTGCTAGCGATCTGCCACGGACAATGGCAACAGCTCGGTTGTTGCTAGCTGCTGATCCGAATACTGATATCCAGGAACCAACTCCAGAGCCAGCCTTCCGGGAAGAATTTTTTGGCTACTTTGAAGGTGCTAATGGTGCTGAATTAGCTGACATGCTGGGCGGTGTTGAAGGTTATCACACGTTTGCCCAAATGGCTGCCGGTTGGGGCCCTGATGAATTGAAGGACCGAATTGCTGCTGCTGACAAATATGGTGATGCGGAAAATGCCGAACAGTTTTGGACCCGGATTAACAAAGGATTTGATCACTTACGTCAATTACCGGATGACTCAGTTGTCGTGGTTGTTTCTCACGGAGCAACAATTCGCTCCATCGTGCAACATTTTTCTAATGAATACGATCCGAGTGAATCACCACGTAACGGCAGTTTAACTAAATTAACGATTACTGATTCTAATGTTCACGTGGACTTCTTCAACAAGTTACATGTGCCTGATAATTAAACCAAGGGGGAAATTCTTTCTTCAATGGAAACAAACATACAAACTGAAGAACAAGTATTGATCTCCGGCTTAAACACGGAGCAAGAAGATTTCGACTATTCGATGCGTGAATTAGCTGAGTTAGCTCAGGCCAACCATATGGAAGTTGTCGGTCAGGTATCTCAGGCAATTGACCGTCCTAACCCTGCCACTTACTTTGGGAGCGGGAAAGTCGAAGAGTTAAAAGAACGGGTCTTTAATGACCATGTCCATACATTAATTACAAATGATGAACTGACACCAAGCCAGTTACGAAACCTCGAAAATGAACTGGGGTGTCGGGTTTTAGACCGAACAGCTTTAATCCTGGAGATTTTTGCCGAACGCGCAAAGTCAAAAGAAGCCAAGCTGCAGGTTCAGATTGCTCAATTGCAATACCGTTTACCACGCTTGCAAACATCCGCCAACCAACGGCTTGACCAGCAAACTGGTGGAGGTAGCGGCTTCACCAACCGTGGTTCTGGTGAAACACAGTTGGAAATGGATCGACGGACGATTCAACGTTCAATCAATCACCTCCGTCATGAATTGTCAGCGATTGATCGCTCTGAAGAAGTTAAACGAAAGCAACGGGAAAAGAGTAATATCCCAACGGCAGCCCTAGTTGGCTACACTAACGCTGGTAAGTCCACCATCATGAATGGCCTGGTTCGGCGATACGGTGCGGTTGAAGATAAGACTGTTTTCGAAAAAGACATGCTCTTTGCAACGCTTGACACCAGTGTTCGGCAACTGCACCTGCCTGACCAGAAGCGTTTCCTGTTATCTGATACCGTTGGGTTTGTCAGCAAGTTACCAACGCACTTGGTGGAATCATTCAAGTCGACGCTGGCCGAAGCTGCAAGTGCTGACCTCTTGATTCAAGTGATCGATGTTTCTGACCCCCACTATGAGGAAATGATGAAGACCACCAGTAAGACGCTTAAACAGATTGGCATTGAGAATATTCCAATGATTTACGTCTTCAATAAAGCTGACAAGACCGAAATGGAATATCCAGTCATGGAGGGTGATGATCGAATCATCATCTCTGCTAAACAAAGCGAGTCGCTTGACCTGCTGACCTCCGTGATCCGGAAGCACCTCTTCAAGGATTACGTGGAGGCTAAGATGTTGGTTCCATTTAAGGATGGTGCAGTAGTATCATACTTCAACGAACATACCAATATCTTAAATACCGAATACCAGAGCAGCGGTACTCTACTAACCCTGGAATTATCAGCGGAAGATTACGCTAAATATGAAAAGTATGCTGTTAAATAAAGTAATAAAAAGGACTGAGTTTTGAAGCTCAGTCCTTTTTTGCTGTCTTACAAACGAATTTCGTTCTTAGAATAACCACCATTAATGATCTTAACGGCATCGTTCAAGCTAATTTCAACCATATTCCGGACAGACGTCTTTGTCAGGAAAGCGGTATGCGGAGTAATAACGACATTTGGCATATGGACTAATTCTTTGAAGTCCTCTGGAACATCTTCAGCCGAAACCTTCTTACTAAAGTAAGTTGTTTCATCAGCAAGGGTATCCAAACCAGCACCGGCAATTTGGTGATTCTTCAAAGCAGCAATTAAGTCAGCGGTGTTAACCAGCTTTCCCCGTGCCATATTGATCAGGTATGCGGTGTCCTTCATTTCCTTGAATTGGGGAGCCGCAATCATGTTCTCAGTGCTAGGCAGTAATGGCGTGTGGAGGGACAAAATGTCGGCGTTTTTAATAACCGTGTCAAAGTCGGTGTACTCCACGAATGGTTCGTATTCCACATTGTAGGATGGATCATAAGCAATCACCTTTGCACCCAAGGCTTTGTATATCTGAGCAGTTGCTCCCCCAATGTTGCCAAGACCGACAATTCCGACTGTTAAGTTGTAGATTTCATTAGAGATCATGTCCTTGCTCCAGGCAAAGTCGTGATCTTCCAGCATCCGTTGCTTGAAAATACCGATCCGCCGTAATAGGTACATCGCATGGGCAACTCCCATTTCCGCAATTGCCCGTGGTGAATATACGGGAACGTTGGTAATCTTCAAGTTATTAGCTTTAGCAGCATCCAAATTAATCATGTCTACACCGACCATCCGGACAGAGATCTGTTTGATCCCAAAGTTGGCTAGCTTTTCATAGACCTTTTCACTTCCCAGACTAGAAGTCTGCTGGATGGAAATCCCATCATAACCGTTTGCTAGGTCAACAGTATCATCATTGAGTGGCTGGTCGACCATCTTAATGTTGTAACCCTTCTTGTCTGCAAACGCCTTAATAAATGGGACTTCCTTATCACCAACGCTATACATAATGAGCTTCATGTCTAATCCCGTCCTTCATATAAATTTGGTGCACTATTAAGTGCTTTCATGTCAATTTTATCATTAGATTGTGACATTCCAAATCGAATCGCCTGGAATTAACCAAAAGGCAAGAATTCGTTTGCAACATAAAAGGAGTCCAGAGAAATAATCCAGACTCCTTAATTATTTTACTTTTTATCTGAGGTAAAGCCATCACCCTCACCCATTGGACCGTGAGCATTTTCTGCATCAGAGGCCACTTGTGGACCGTTGAAACGGTGGGATGAGATTCCGGCCATTGTCAACAGCAACAGCAAATTGAAGACTACTGCGATTCCTAGGAGAACTAGGTTACAGAACATTGTGTAATGTGCCCCGAGTCCACCAGAAATCGAATCACGCAATCCTAAGATGGAGTATGTCATTGGCAAGTACCAGTGAATGACGTTGTAGAACTTCATCGTTACTTCCATTGGGAAAGTCCCACCAGAACCACCAAGCTGAAGCATCAGCAGAACCATTGCAACAAATCGACCAGGGTTATCGAAGGTCATGGATAAGAACATAACGACAGCCATTGAAGCAAGGCCAAACATTGCGGTCGTTAAGAAGAATGATGGAACATGGTCAATAGTTAAGCCACAAGCCATCATGATGGCACATTCAACAACTGCCATCGCGATTGCGGCACAACCACCAACAACAACCTTACTTGCCCACCATGAAACAGCTGATTGCCCTGGTAAGGCCACCCGTCGAATTGGGTAAACAAAGTTGAAGACCAGCATACCAACATACAAAGCAACTGACAGAACATAAGGTGCCAAAGCGTGACCATAGTTTGGAACGTATGAGTAATTGGTGTGCTTTTCGACTGAAGGTTCAGCAAACATTTTCGCGGTATTGTGGTTTGGCTTGAGCGCCGTGACTTGACGAGCACCCTTAGCTAAAGCAACTGCCAATTTACTTGCTCCAGCATTTAATTTAACAATCCCTTGTGTTAACTGTGGTGAGTTGTCAACTAACTGTTGAGTTCCAGCGGCTAATTGATTAATTCCAGCAGTTAAAGCAGGCACCTTAGCATTTAATTGACCTAAAGCACCAGCTAATTGACCAGCACCGGCGTTTAAGGCGCCAGAGTTAGCGTTTAGCTTTGCGGCACCGGCACCGGCTTGAGCAACACCAGCAGTGTATTGACCAATACCAGATGTTAAGGTTCCAGCACCAGCAGCGGCGGTATTAACGCCGTTCGTGTATTGGTTAACGCCAGCGTTTAACGTTGTGGCACCAGAAGATAATTGACTAGTGGCCTCTTTTAGCTTTTGGGCTTGCTCAGGCATTCCTGCTAATGAACCTTTGTAACCATCCAGCTTCGTTAATAGCTGGTTAGCTTGTTGTAAAGTCCCATCAGCATTATTAAGGACTGTATTCATTTGTGACAACTGGTTCAATTGCGATTGCATACCATTTAATGCTGAGCCCAAACTGTTTAATTGACCAAGGGTTCCTGATAATCCTGAGATCGTTGAAACATTGGCACTGGCCTTTTGTTGAATCTGTTGGGCAGCAGCTTTAGTTTCAGCACTGGCATGAGAATCACTAGCAATTTGGCCAGCTAATGCGGCTATTTGACCATCATTTTGACCAACGCTCCGCAATTGATTACCTGCCTGTGAAGCACCCTGCAGTGCCCCAGAAGCTTGTTGAAGCTTCCCAGCACTCTCTTGAACACCAGATAAGGCCGCTTTAGCCTGGCTCAAGCCGGTTTGGAGTTGTCCTAAGCCAGCCTTTAATTGATCGGCCTGGTTCATGGCACCCATAATGCCATTAAAGTCCATACTACCGAAGCTGGCGTTAACAGCAGCGTTCAGTTGATTAGCACCATTTGACAGCTGACTGGCACCACCTTGTAGATCACCTGACTTAGCACTTAATTGTCCTAAGCCACCTTGCAATTGGCTAGCACCAGAGTTCAGCGCACCGGAATTAGCCATTAGCTGATTCAACCCAGCACCGAGTTGACCAACACCACCAGTGTATTGGGCAAGCCCGTTTTGCAAAGTAGCGGAACCCGCCGCTAACTGTTGCGCCCCAGCTGCCAGTGGAGCCACCCCCATCTTCAGAGTTTGAACCCCGTTATTAACCTGGGAAACACCAGCAAAATATTGGTTAAAGCCATCTTGCAAGGTCATCATTCCGTTGCTTAGTTGCTTAGAACCAGAAGCGGCGGTCGACATTCCTTTCCCAACTTTATGTAAGGCCTGGAACATCACCGTTGCGTAAGCTTCCGTAACCTGGGCGCGAATCTTTTGATTTAACTTAGTCATCCCCAATTGACTAATAACTTGACCAATGTAGTTTAATGATCCATTGGTTTCGTATTTTAACTTCATTTGGGTTGGGTGTTTGTGCAATACGGTCGTGGCATCCTTAGAAAAGTCTTTTGGAATTGTCACAACTGTATAGTATTGCCGGTGTGACAGCCCATATTTAGCCTTTGCTGGTGAAACAATCTCCCACTTCAATTGTTTATTATGGCGCAGTTGCTTGACCATTTGGTTACCAACGTCCATTGTCCGGCCTTGATACTCGACTGGTATATCCTTATTAACCACCGCTACCGGTAAGTTTTCAGTACTGCCGTATGGATCCCAGACAGACTTCAGGAAGAAGATACTGTACATAAATGGAATCAGACAGATGACCAGCGTGGAAATCAAGAGCAGACGATTATGCCGAATATTGCTAAATTCAGCTTTAATCATTCTCCACATATCTATCTCTCCTCTTACGCGTGTTTCTTTCTCATCATTCTTTGCCCATTGGATAAGGAGATGAGCGCTTCTTCGGCGAACTTCACAACCTGATCAATGGAAACATCATAGTTCTGTTCTTGCCACCAGTAGAATGTTCCAATAATCCCGCCCGACAAAATGTAGGCCAGCATTTCTGGATCATCAGCACTTTGCAGTAATTTAATAACGGTATCATTGCTCTTTTCATGGCGCCGTTCCAGAAGAATCTTACTAATGATGTGCATCATTTCTGAATATAAGGAACTATGAGCAGTTTCAGAAGCCAAATGCCGGAACACGTTCTTGTGCTGGGCAATGTAGTTAATCAATTGGTTAATGATATCTTCTTCAGAATCACTGTTATTGATCACCCGACTGACTTGACTGTTGAGCGTTTGTTCAAGCAAGTCATACTTGTCACGAAAATAACGATAGAAGCTACTGCGGTGTAACATTGCCTCACGACAAATTTGGTCAACTGTCAACCGTTCAAATGAGTGATCTTCAAGTAGCGTTAGTAATGCGTTTTGAAAATCGCGTGTCGTTCTGGTTACTCGCATGGTGTCTCCCCCCTTTTATTATCCAATTTAGCAATGAATAGTATAAATCGTGTCCATATGAAACAACAGGGGTAATTTAAGATTGATGTTCAATAAAAAGACAAAATGATGAATTTGTATCATTCACAAAATAAAAATAGAGCTTAAAAAAGCTCTACTGTTTATCGTCTCATGAAACTATACCTTTTTAACAACAATTTTGGCAGTGAAATAAATTCCTAAAAGTAGACATGCCAAGCAAAAGTAAACCTCTAATATAGAAGTAGCAGTAAATACTGGAGCAATCCAAATTAACATAACTAATAAACTAAGATAAAAGGAAAGTTCTTTAAAGCAATGTCAATTAACCTTATAAGACACTGTGGTCACTCCCCATGTAATCCCTTTCTCTTCTTCCAATTTGATTATACTCCTCACGTTTTGAGTTGAGAAAGCATAAAAATTCCTCGGCACATCCAAATGCCGAGGAATCTGTATCGTATTTTAAAGATTGCTACTATTTCTTTCCCGGTAAGCGACTTGGGCCCGCAAGCCATAGTCGGCGGTGGTCATAATCGTCGTCCCACTCCGTCCCGGAATCTTGTTTGGCCCACCAGTTACAACCAGGTTAGCAAGATAAATTCGGTACTTTTGGTGGGCTTCCCGAACGTCGGTTAATCCGATCTTAGTAATGTGACCAACGGGCTTACGTTCCATCTGGTTCATCCCCATATAAATCTCCAGGCGATGTTTCATTGGGTCATGGACCAATTCAAAATACGGAGGAATTGATTCAGTATTCAATGCTTGTACCGGTCGCTCCGTCTCTTTGTATTGCGCAATAATATCCCTTTCGCTCATGCCATTGAAGTCATTTACAAAGATCTGCTCCATTAATAGCCGGTCAACCACTTCTTGAAGGTTTGCCTGCTCACGACTATCAATGGCAACTTGCGCTGGAATTGTGTCTTCACCAGCAAACAGCCCATTAGATTGGTTGGCCAAGCCAGTCGAAAAACGACTATCTTCCCGCCGGCCACGACTTGGGGTGCCATTCTCTGCAAATTTTTGACCAGTCACCTTGGCAATCTTTGGTGACAAGAAGTCAAATTCCGAGGTTTTTCCTAAAAAATAAAAGACAAAGTTAAGATAAAGGAAGTAAGTTAACGCCACCATTGCCAAGCAATAAAGAAAAGCCCGCAACCAAACATGGTTAGCAAAGAGCCGGAAGGTAACATAAACCAGGTAGCAGTCGCCTAAAAAGCCGAGCACAATATAAATCCGGTTTTTTAACTTAACGTCCAGGTTGAAATAACTCAATGATGAGTTAATCATATCTAGAAAGCTAAACATTAATCCAGTTCACCTCACCTAATCGTTAGTGCTATTCGTATTGGCAGTGTTAGTGCTATTCGTATTGGCAGTGTTAGTGCCCGCATTATTCGTCCCAGCAGTATTATTGGTTTGATTGCCAGTTTGCTGATTGTTGTTACTATGATTCTGGGTCGAACTCTGTCGCGTTTCATTATCGTCATTGTTATTATCATCAGTATTTTGCTGATTGTTATTATTAGTAGCGTGGGAACTTGATTGTTGCGGGTTATTATCATCATCTTGGGAACTTGCCCGACTAGATGAATTCCGCTCATTTTGTTGATCCCGATCATTAAATGATGAAGAGGTCCGTGTGACTTTGGCCCCTTCAGAAGTGTGTGTCGCTTTGTTAATCACAACGTTAGTTGCACCCAATGCTAAGGCAATTGAAAATAGAGCAAAGGGGGTAACGATAGGTGGTATTTTTTTTGCCATATTAAATGCTCCTTTTCATAGCTCTATCATACTCGCTTTTTCCGTCAACAATTATTAAGGAAATATGAAGTTATTTTGAACCTTGTTTCTTTTGGCAATTAGCACAAACCCCATGCAATTCAAAAGTATGACCCGTAATTTTTGCTCCTGGTAATTGCTGGGCAAAGAATTGTTGGTCAAGCGGTGGCATCTGAATTTCCTGCACCTTCCCACAAACATCACAAATAAAATGATGGTGGTGGTTAACATCACACCGGTACTTAACCTGCATCTGATCGCCATTAGCGCATAACTCGACGATCCCGCAGTCTGCAAATTCTTTCATATTACGATAAATGGTATCATGACTGACTCCTGGGTATGTCTGCCGCAAGAACCGGTCAACTTCCATAATATTAATGTAACGGTCTGGATCTTGTACTAGTCGTTCAATGATCAGTTGTCGCTGCTTAGTTGACCGCAAGTGATGTTTTTTCATTAAAGAATGTGCACGTTCAATCAGTTCATTCATTATGCCACCTCCTTAAGAACAAACATTATAGCAGAAATGAAATATTATTTACCTAATTGAGCGATTAATTGGTCAATTTGCCGTTTGGTGGTCGTCCAGTCATCATTTACAATCACGTGAGCAATCCCCTTTAAGTAATTGGGTAGATTTAGATCACGATGATACTCACGACTATGCAGACGCGAATCGATTGCGGATGGCTGATCACCACGCAGCTGCATTCGTTTAGCCAAGACAGTTAGTCGGCTGACTGTTAAAAAGATAATAATCGCTTGGTGAGGAAGCTTTTGATGATAGGTCAACGCTCCCTTCGTATCGAGGACGATCACATTGTCATGTCCCGTTGACCAGCCAGCTTCCAAACTTTCCATTGACGAACCATAGTGATGATGGTCATACTCCACCTCTTCTAACAGGTGCAACCGCTCCATCGATTGTTCACTTTCAAAGTGATAGTCAACGCCCTCTTGTTCACTTGACCGTGGTGGTCGTGTCGTATGAGTGATTACTCGTTGCATTTGGTACTGCCGCTGAAGGTAGTTGGCAACGGTGGTTTTACCAGATCCGGCTGCCCCAGCAATTACATATACTTTATTTACCATTATGCCTTATTTACCAGGTAAGTATTAACTTGATCGAGGAGTTCTTTCAGATTATCGTAAGTTAGCCGTTCCCGTGCATCCGCGTATGTGAACCAACCACAGTTTTTAATTTCCTCAACCTGTAGTTGAATATCTTCAGATTGATTTAACTCCGCCGTATACAATGTCATCTGTTTCCGGTTACCATTTGGCAAGTCATACTCGGTATAAACGTGGAAACTGGTGTCGATTGGCAAGACGAGTTGTGTTTCTTCCTTAATTTCACGTTGCGCTGTTTCCAGTAAGGTTTCAGAACCTTCTACATGACCCTTAGGGAAACCCCAGAAGTGTCCCTTATTCTGACTTTGCAGTAACAAGTATTCAATGTCACCAGTATCATTCCGTCGATAAACAACTGCCCCTGCAGTAACTTCAATTGCCATTGTCAGTTCCTCCCTTAAAAATAATTAATGTTTCTCATTGACTTTTAATTTTAATGACTGTATTGTTGTTGGTATATGGTAAGCATATTTAATTTTATTAACTGTTTACCGAACTATATTATAGCAAAGGTGGGATAAAAGATGGGCTTAAACATTCTGCGCAAAGAAAGTCTTGATCGGTATTTAGGTGAAGACAAGCTCTTTGTAAAGTCAATGAATGCTCGCGATCTGATGGCGATCGGAATCGGGACCGTTATCGGAACCGGGATTTTCATTTTGCCAGGAACAATCGCAGCACAGCAAGCTGGACCGGGGGTGACCTTGTCCTTCCTCTTGTCCGCGCTCGTTTGTGCCTTAGCAGCGATGTGTTACGCTGAGTTTGCGTCAGCATTACCAGTTGCCGGTAGTGCTTACTCATATGGTAACGTGGTGTTTGGCGAATTTTTCGGCTGGCTCTTAGGCTGGGCGTTAATTCTGGAATATATGCTAGCAGTTGCTTCTGTTTCAACAGGGTGGGCAGCCTACTTTAATTCCTTTATTGAAAGTTTTGGGATCAAAATTCCCAAAGCATTGTCAGGGCCATTTGATCCGGCCCACGGCACTTACATTAATATTGTCGCGGTGATTATTGTCTTACTAATTACCATCCTCCTATCACGAGGATTAAAGACTTCGGTACGGGTTAACAATATTGCCGTCATTATTAAAGTTGCTATCATTTTAGTATTCATCATTGCTGGTTTGTTCTTCATCAAGCCAAAGAACTACCACCCGTTCTTGCCATATCACATGAGCGGTGTAATTCATGGTGCCACAACCGGATTCTTCGCATACTTAGGATTTGACTGTGTATCATCATCCGCGGCCGAAGTTAAGAATCCCAAGAAGAACATGCCATTAGGAATCATCGGCACACTTGGTGTCGTCGCAGTTCTTTACATGGGCGTGGCGATTGTATTGACGGGGATGGTTCCTTACAAGAAGTTGGACGTCGCTAACCCCGTATCATACGCCTTAATGCTGGTTCACCAAGACTGGCTCGCAGGTCTCTTATCAATTGGGGCTCTGATTGGAATGTTCACCATGATGGTCGCAATGATCTATTCCAGTTCGCGGTTAATTTACGCGATTGGTCGTGACGGCTTACTTCCAGCTTTCTTAGGCAAGTTAGATAAGAAGAGTCATTCACCAGAAATTTCCTTGTGGATCGTCGCTATTATCATTGCTGTGATGGGTGGCCTGGTTTCACTGGATCAATTAACCAGTTTGGTTAACATTGGGACATTGTTCGCCTTCACATTGGTTTCATTCGGAATCATTCCACTGCGGAAGCGGTCTGATATCGGTAACCGGGGTGGCTTCAAGGTTCCGCTATATCCAGTCTTACCGATTCTCTCCGGTTTGATTTGCTTAGCCATGATGACCCAACTCAAGATGGAAACTTATATTGGTGCCGGAATTTGGTTCGCGATTGGTTTAATTATCTACTTCACGTACGGTTACCGTCACAGTAAGTTAAATAAGAATGCTGATTAAATAAGTAAACGGTTAGTGCATTGCGCACTAGCCGTTTTTTGGTGACTAAAAGGCGCCGCACGATGCTGGCGCCTTTAGGAGTTGTTATCATTCAAAGTATTATTGAGCAGTGTAGCCACCATCAGTGACAAATTCTGAACCCGTGGAGAATGAAGACTTATCGGATGCCAAGAATACACACATATTGGCAATTTCATCAGCACTGCCTAACCGACCCATTGGGTGTAATGCTTCCAGTGATTGACGCATTTCAGGATAAGCATCAACCATTGGAGTGTGAGCATACCCTGGGTGGACAGAGTTAATCCGAATTGGGTACTTCTTTTCACAGCAGTACAATGCAGCTGACTTAGTAATCAGACGGACGGCACCCTTCCCGGCATTGTAAGAGAACAGATTTGGAATACCAATCAGGCCAGCAATAGAACAAAGGTTAATGATCGAGCCACCATGTTTCTTCATGTGCTGAATACCATACTTTTGACCCAAAACTACCCCATCGAGGTCAACGGACAAGATCTTGTGGAAGTCGTCCAGTTTAAACGTTTCAGCGTTATCAAAGATCAGGATCCCGGCGTTGTTTAATAAGACATCAACTGGTCCAAAAGTGTGTTCCGCTTTTTCAAATACTTGTGGCCATTCTTCTTCCTTGGAAACATCTTGCTTAATAAAGATGACCTTATCCCCAATTTCAGCAGCTTGCTTTTGGCCTTCCTTGTCGTCAACGTCAGTCATAACAACCTTCGCACCCTCGTTAACGAAGGCTTTAGTGGTTGCTAAACCAAATCCCTTAGCGGCTCCTGTAACAATGGCAACTTTTCCATCTAATTGACCCATAATATAACTTCCTTCCTAATGAAATATATGATAACGCTTACATTTGTATAATAATTTAAAAGTTATGGTAAATGCAAAGGTTAATTGTCAATAAAATTTTACCTAAATAGACATAATGCGCGATGGGGCAATCTTTGCCAATTTACCGAAGAACCAATAATGACAACAAAAGGTGAGGCATCACAACGATGCTTCACCTTTTGTTTATATTATTCAAATTGCATTCCACCATCACAAAGAATGGTTTGACCAGTAATATAGTCGGCCTTATCTGAAGCCAGGAACTCAACGACCTTTGCAACGTCATCAGGATCTGATAACTTGTTCAGAGCAATCAATGATTCATAATCACTCATCTTAAGGCCTTGATCTTCGGCAATTTTACGCATCATTGGCGTGTCGACAATTCCTGGAGCATAGGCATTAACCGTGATCCCTTGCTTTGCCAAGTCCCGAGCCGCAACCTGAGTAATACCCCGGACAGCAAATTTCGTACTTGAGTACAGTAATTCATTCTTATTGCCCCGAACACCGGCTTGAGAGGTTGCATTGATGATCTTACCAACAACTTTTTTGCCTTGACGTGGCTTCTTTTCAAACTGTTCCAGAGCAGCCTGAATTCCCCACATATCACCAGCAACATTTACGTGCATGACTTTGTCAAACATTTCTGGAGTAACATCCTTAATGCGAGTAACCGGGCCAAGACCAGCGTTGTTTACCAAAACATCAAACCCGCCGAAGTGGTCAGCTGTTTGCTGAACAGCAGAAAACATTTGGTCACGGTCAGCAACATTCACCGTCACAGCTAGAGCATCCCCGCCAGCTTGCTTAATTTCATTCGCCACTTGTTGCGCGTTATCAGTATTTAAATCAGCTACGGCGACTGCGTAACCAGCATTCGCCAGGCGCTTAGCAATTGCTTCACCAATTCCTTGACCTGCTCCAGTAACCATTGCAACTTTAGCCATATCCATTACTTCCCTTCGTATTAAAACAACATCATCTACACTGTTTATTTTATGAGCTCTAATGAACATTGTAAACGATTTCATCTCGCAGTTAACCAGTTTTAAAAAGACTGTGAACAGGTATTTAAGAATATCTTAATTTGACCATTTTTGACGTTCAGTCATGATAAGATATCCTTACCAAAGATAAGAAGGACTGATAAACCATGAGTTTACACTAAAGTCGCTCTTACCCAGCGCAAGCGCTGAGCAACTAGTCACTTTATGCAAACCCACTACGAGGAGAACAAATGAAGAAACAATACCAACTTACCCTGAATGAAATTAAGCAGCAAAATAAACTGGCAAGCTTCACTGATGGCCTGTCCACCAGTGAAGCACAGGCGAGGCTAAGCAAAAATGGCCCCAACGTTTTAGAAGCAAAGACAACCCCTAAGTGGAAGATGTTTTTACGCCAGTTCAACAACATTGTGATCTACATTTTGTTAGTAGCAACCATGTTGACGATCATTATCGGCCACTACACTGATGCCATTGTTATCGGTGCCGTAGTCATCTTGAACTCCCTGATTGGCTACTTCCAAGAATCGAGTGCCGCCAACGCCCTTGCCAAAATCAAAGAAATGATGGCGCAAAACGCCACTGTTTATCGTGACCAAGAACGGCAAGACATTGAAGCGGCTGACTTGGTAGTTGGTGATATTGTCTTCTTAGAAGCCGGTGATAACGTTCCTGCCGACTTACGGATCGTTTCAGCTGATAACCTTCGAATTGAAGAATCCGCCTTAACTGGTGAAACTAATTCCGTCGCCAAGACAGCAGATGCTTTGTCTGACAACGATATTCCACTGGCAGAACGAACAAACATGGCCTACGCATCCACTTCGGTCACAAGCGGAAGTGGGATGGGAATAGTCGTCGCCACTGCCGAAGATACTGAGATTGGGAAGATTTCCCAAGAAGTGTCGCACATCAAGCCAAAGAAAACGTTACTAACCCGGGAAATTGGTAATGTTGGTAAGGTGGTTTCTTACATCACCATCACTGCTTCAGTGATCGTCTTTATCGTCGGCTTCATGCTCCAAATCTACTCCCTACCAGCTCTGGCCCTGGCCGTTGTGGCAATGCTAGTTGGTGCAATTCCGGAAGGGTTGCCAGCCATTACTTCCGTTATCTTAGCTTTCGGCATTAGCAAGATGGCCAAGCAGCATCAGACAATCATCAAGTCAATGCCAGCGGTCGAAACATTAGGATCGGTCGACGTCATTGCCACCGATAAGACCGGGACGCTGACTAAGAATGAAATGTCGGCGGTGGAACTTTGGGTGGGCAATACCCACTATGACGTTTCCGGGACTGGCTACGCACCCCAAGGAAAGATTATGCTCAATGGCCAACCAGCCAAATTAACAAAGCAGCTAAAACTATTCTTGGAAGCTGGCTTCCAGGCCAATGACACGGTTTTAGCGAAAAATGATGGCAAGTGGCAAATTAATGGTGAACCCACTGATGGAGCTTTCCTAACGCTGTATCATAAAGCGTTAGGTGTCGACCACCAGTCCAATTACCAGAAGATTGACCTCTTACCGTTTGATTCTGACTACCGTTACATTGCGGAATTAACTAAAGACCGGCAAACTGGTCAACAGTTTGTCTTCGTGAAGGGGTCCCCTGACAAGCTCTTTGAAATGGCGGCCCTGGCTGACCCATTCTTTGACCAGGCAGAATGGCAAAATCGGGTTAATGAATGGTCACAAGCCGGTAAGCGAGTCATCGCGGTTGGTTACCAACCAGTTCAAGGAACTGCTTTGACAGAAGTTCACCATGACCAACTGTACAAGGGTGTGCACCTGTTAGGTTTAGCAGCCCTGCTGGATGCACCACGTGAAGAGGTCATCACAGCTCTCAAGCAGATGAATCGGGCTGGTGTCCATGTCAAGATGATCACAGGGGATGACCCACAAACCGCCCGGGCCATTGGCCAGCAACTCGGCTTAACGAACGGGCCTATCCATGCCATCACGGGTGCTCAGTGGGACCAATTAAGTCCAGAAGAGCAGCAAGAAACTGCATTACAGACCCAAGTCTTCGCCCGGACGACCCCACAAAATAAGCTTGAAATCATTGACGCCCTGCAAAAGAAGCAACAAGTCACTGCCATGGTTGGTGATGGAGTCAACGATGCACCCGCATTAAAGAAGGCTGACATTGGGGTGGCAATGGGAATCAAGGGCACGGACGTCGCTAAGGACGCTGCTGACATGATCCTAGGAAATGACAACTTTGCTACGATGGCCGCGGTAATTAAAGAAGGCCGGCGCATTTACGACAACATCAAGAAGAGTATCCTCTTCCTGCTACCAACGTCGTTTGCAGAAGGCCTCGTGGTCGCTTTCTCAATTTTGACCGGTCAACAAGTTCCATTGCAACCAGCACAATTGTTATGGATCAACTTGATTGCCGCAATTACAATCCAATTTGCCTTTGTTTTCGAAAAAGCGGAAGAAGGTATCATGGAACGTGAACCACGACCAATGACACAACGGTTGATGAACCGACATGACCTTATTCAAATGGGGTATGTCGCTGCCCTGATGGCAATCTTTGCCTTGATTGGCTACTACTGGTTCATTGGCCAAGGTGCCGATGCGATTAATGCTACTACCATGATGGTAAACGTGATTGTGATCAGCAAGATCTTCTACTTCTTTAGTATTCGGACTGACCAGCCTGCTCTTGGACAAATCAAGACCATCAGCGGCAAGGCTTGGGGGATGATTGGTTTAATGATTCTCTTCCAGCTCATTCTGACCTATGTACCGTTTATGCAAACGGCATTTAAGGTTACTGCTATTAGTCCGATGGAATGGCTGATTGTCGTGATCTTCTCTTGCCTGATTATGTTCGTCAGTGAAGGAGATAAGATTATCCGATTACGCAAAGTGGAAACTGAATAATGTAAAAGGAGGGCCCCGATAAGGTCCTCCTTTTTTGTGGATTTAGTGTAACTTCAAGTGGAGTTGAAATGTGCTTGCTAGAGCTAGTTCCTACTGCAATCGGGTCGCAATGTGCTCGGCCTAAGCCTCTCTCATGCTGCCAAGTCGAAACGTGCTCACCAGGAGGTCTAAGACAACATAGTTGAAACGTGCTCACCCTAAGCCCTTCTCATGCTACCAAGTCGAAACGTGCTCGCCAGGAGCTTGCTAGAGCTAGCAACCTCCTTCCTAGGCGTAGAACGCCTTCGTCAGGAGAAATTGCTAGCCTTTCGCAAGCTCTCTGCTGGCTCGCACTTTTATTTTACAAACATCTTAAACTCCAAAAACAAATCGTTATATACCCCTAATGTCTTCAACGACAAGTCATGGTAAGTCTGCAAGTGCCGCATCGTCTGGTGTGGCGGGGAAAATGCCTGATCATCCGTAACCTTCTTCGGTAATTCCTGCTTAGCCTTCCAATTTGGCGTGGCATAGCCAACATAACGAGCATTTTGGGCCGCATTCTCGGGCTTCAACATAAAGTTAATAAACTGGTAAGCGCCCTGCTTATTCTTGGCTGTCCGCGGGATCACCAGGTTATCAAACCAGATGTTGCTCCCCTCTGTTGGCACAATGTAGTGCAAATGATGGTTAACGGACATCATTTCGCGAGCATCCCCCGAATATGTGATGCCGACTGCGGCTTCCCCTTGTTCCATGTACATTTTCATTTCATCGGCTACGATAGCTTTCACGTTCGGTGTCAATTGTTTCAAATGGTCTTGAGCTTGCTTCAATTGTTGGTAACTCGTGGTATTAACTGACTTCCCCTGCGTAATCAAAGCCACCGCAAACACGTCACGGGCACTATCAATCAGCATGATATTGTTACGCAATTGTGGATTCCACAGTTGTTCCCAATGAGCCACTTGGTCACCAGCTATTTTCTGATCATTGTAAACAATCCCCAGTGTCCCCCAGAAATATGGGACGGAGTAATGATTGCTGGGATCAAAATCCCGGTGAAGAAATTGGGGATCAATATACTTTAGATTTGGCAGCTTGCGATGATCTAGCGGTGCCAGCAAGTGTTCTTTCTTCATTCGTTGAACGGTGTATTCACTTGGTACCACCACGTCATAATTGGTCCCGCCCTGACGAATTTTCGTCAACATTGATTCATTACTATCGAAAGTTTCATAGTCAACATGGTAGCCGCTTTGGTGTTCAAATTTTTTTATCAAAGCGGGATCAATATAGTCACCCCAATTATAGACAGTCAATGTATGACTACCACCGCCGCTGGTCTGGCGATTCATCGTATAGTCGCCAATCGCCAATAACAAGCATAGGACAAGGATGCCCACGAAAGCTGATAATAGTTTTTTCATTGAGCATCACCTTCCTTAACAGTAACCAGGTGGTGCCGTCGACCGGCATGCTGACTAATGAAGTAGTAACTAATTACTAACAGGAGGGATACGATGAACATTAACGTGGACAAAGCATTAATCTCCAGGTTCACTCCTTGTCGTGCCCGGGAATAAATTTCCACTGATAGGGTTGAAAAACCATTACCGGTAACAAAAAAGGTCACAGCAAAATCATCTAGTGAATAAGTAAAGGCCATGAAATAGCCAGCCATAATGCCCGGACCGATCGCCGGTAAGATCACCCGTGTGAGCGTCTGCCACCGTGATGCACCCAGGTCATAGGCCGCGTCCACCAACGTTGGCGACAATTCATTTAACTTTGGCAGAACCATCAGGACGACGATTGGAATTGAGAAGGCAATGTGTGAGAGAAGAACCGAGATAAATCCTAAACGAACTCCTAGGACTGTAAAGAAAATCAAAAAACTAGCCCCGATGATAACATCTGGTGAAACCATCAAGACGTTATTTAGCGACATCAAACTATTTCGCCACTTACCATGACTATCCTTAATGGCGAGTGCGCCCAGTGTTCCGATGATCGTTGCCAGCAGGGATGCTAATAACGCCACCAACAGGGTATTAATAACAATTGTGATCATCCGTGTATCAGCAAACAGGTCCATGTAATGTTGGAAGGAAAAGCCATGGAATGATTCCATTGTCTTCCCGGCACTAAAAGAGTAGATCACGAGGTAAATAATGGGGGCATATAAAATAATAAACACGAATGCTAAGTAAATTGTGCTCCATTTTAATGAATGCTTTTTCATTATTGGCGTCCTCCCTTCTGCCGAGTATCACCAGTAATAAACATCACAATAAACATAGCAATGATTAGAATGACCCCGATCGTCGACCCCATCCCCCAATTCTGGGTGGTGAGGAAGTGTTCTTCAATGGCAGTCCCCAAAGTGATAACACGATTTCCCCCAATCAACCGGGTAATCATGAAGAGGGAAAGGGACGGAATGAAGACTGCTTGGATACCTGCTTTAACTCCCGGCAGTGACAGTGGCCAAATGACTGAACGAAAAGTCTGCCATTGAGTTGCCCCTAAGTCTTTACTAGCATTGATCAATGAAGGATTAATTTCTGCCAATGCGTTAAAAATGGGCAACACCATAAATGGAATTTCAATATAGGCCGCCACAAACATAAAACTCGCATCCGTAAAAAGTAATTGGTGGCTTCCCAATTCCACGAATTGCAAGAATTGATTAATCGACCCATTGCGCGAGAACAATCCAATGAAGGCGTACGTCTTCAGTAATAAGTTGATCCAGGTCGGCAGGATCACCAGTAATAGCCAAAACTGCTTATTACGTAAGTGAATCAGGACGTATGCCGTTGGGTACGAAATCACCAAGGTAACTGCTGTGATTAAAAACGCATACCATACAGAGGCAACCGTCATTTTAAGATAAACACTAGACGTTAAATAAGTCAGGTAGTTATTAACAGTAAACTGACCATCAATGTTAAAAAAAGACTGGTAAAGGATCAGAACAAGTGGCGCAATTACAAACAGGACAATCCATAAAGCGTAAGGAACAATAAAAACTGCTTTTTGGCGCATTATTCTTCCTCCTCATAGCTGTCCAAACGAGCATCAA
Source organism: Limosilactobacillus frumenti DSM 13145 (assembly GCF_001436045.1). Lineage (GTDB taxonomy): Bacteria > Bacillota > Bacilli > Lactobacillales > Lactobacillaceae > Limosilactobacillus > Limosilactobacillus frumenti. The sequence continues at coordinate 33,014 of NZ_AZER01000013.1, read as the reverse complement.
AGTCGGCTTCACTTTCGTTGTACCGCATTACGTGAATATCTTCGGGATCAAATGTCAAACCAACTTGCTGACCGACCGTAGTCTTATGGATTGAGTTGATCTTCCATTCATGATTACGGAGGTCATGAGCAGTAATTTGATAATCAACCCCACGAAAGAGCTGGGTATCCACCGTCGCAACTAGTTTTCCCTTGTCAGGAGTAGTGATATCTAAGTCTTCAGGACGGAGGACCACTTCCACCCGTTCATTAGTTTTCATTCCCGCATCGACGCACTCAAAGTCCTGACCATTAATGTTAACGAGGTAGTCCTCTTTCATCACCGCGGGCACGATATTGCTTTCGCCAATAAAGTCCGCCACAAAGTGATTGAGTGGTTCGTCGTAAATATCGACCGGGGTCCCGGTTTGCTGAATCTTGCCATCATTAATAATCATGATCTGGTCAGACATTGCTAATGCTTCTTCTTGATCATGAGTGACAAAGATGAAGGTAATCCCCAATTGCCGCTGTAGTTGTCGCAATTCAGTTTGCATATCAACCCGTAACTTGTGGTCTAACGCAGACAAAGCTTCATCCAATAAAAGAACCTTGGGTCGATTAACGATTGCCCGTGCAATTGCAACCCGCTGTCGTTGACCGCCAGACATTGCGGTAATCTCACGTTCCTCATAGCCATCCAGCCGGACCATGTGGAGGGCCTGGTGAACACGCTCCTGAATAGTTTTTTTATCAACCCCTTTGATCTGCAGTCCAAAAGCGACATTTTCCGCCACGTTCATATGCGGAAACAGTGCATAGTCCTGGAACACAGTATTAACCTGCCGCTTGTTGGCCGGTACGTCATTAATCCGTTGACCATCAAAGTAAACATCCCCGCTGGTGGCATCATCAAAGCCAGCAATGATCCGCAAAATGGTTGTTTTCCCAGAACCGGACGGTCCCAGCAAGGTGTAAAATTTACCCGCTTCAATGTCGAAACTAATGTCTTTTAAAACCACGTTGTCACCATATTTTTTCCCAACGTGACGAAATTCTAGTATATTCTTCCCCATTTGTTGTTCCTCACCTAATCGAATTCATGCAAATTAAATTATACGCTGATTTTGTCGCAAATAGGTGACGATTGGATGACATTTCTCCTTACCTGAAATCAGTGCGATAATTAAAGTATCACAGCAATGAGGTGATTTCCGTGCATATTCATCAATTTAGTATTTGCCAAACAAGTACTGAACAGCAAATTAAAGAATTACAACAACTCCACTTACTTAGAGGAAACGAGGCCAACCAGCTTGATCCTAATCAAATGTGGTTAACCTTTCTCACCCGTGTCAATACGGCCAGTCAAGAGCCAATTGCTATTCGTCAGTGGCTTCATGACCTGCTTGCAACAGCAGATCAGGCTGTCGACGATTGGCTGGCCGATGACGAACCACTAACGACCGATATTTTCTATCGGGTAGCCTTCCAGTTATTGCAGTACGAACCAGCCGTTGACTTTCACTTAGACCAGCCATTTATGGATTGGACTAGGATCGGCCTGCCTTACCGGCAATACACGACATGGACAACGGCGGACGTTATTGATGCCTTCTATTTACTCCTTAACACCCGCAATAAAAATGGGCAAATTTATCTGGACCAGCTCACTAGTGAGGGTTTCTTAGCATGGACCTATAAGCTGCCAGCTGATCAAAAGCCATTATTTTTCAATGGCAAACCAGTGGCCTGCTTTGACCCAGCTCAGTTCATTCGTGAAGTCGTTTATATTGAAACCGACTTGGATACCGATTTTGATGGTCACGCCGACCTCGTAAAGGCTGAGATTATGCGGCCAGTGGATACCGAACATGGTTTAAAGGTTCCAGCAGTCTTTACCGCTAGTCCATATAACCAGGGAACCAACGACGAATGGGGTGACATCTCAACTCATCACGTCAACCATCCCCTCATTCACAAGGATCCTAACTATCATGCTCCGACTGAAATGACTTTCCCAGCGAAGAGTAAGCACCAGCTGGTTGCTGGTCACAGTAAAGAAGCCACAGAAAGTTTTGCAACTACCCCGGCCTATACCCTAAATAACTATTTGGCGGTGCGGGGTTACGCTATCGTGTACGCTGCAGGAATTGGTACGAAGGATTCTGATGGTCTGCAGACCTGTGGCTCACCAGAACAAACTGACTCCATGAAGGCCGTCGTTGAATGGTTGCACGGGGATCGCCGGGCTTTTACTGACCGTCATAGCGGTATTGAAATCGATGCATGGTGGTGTAACGGTAATGTGGCCATGACTGGACGTTCATATTTAGGCACCTTATCAACCGCCGTTGCAACTACTGGCGTCGCAGGGCTAAAGGCAATTATTTCTGAAGCAGCTATTTCTTCGTGGTATGACTACTATCGGGAAAACGGTTTGGTCCGCGCTGCTGGCGGTTTCCAGGGTGAAGACGCGGATACGTTAGCTGATGAAACCTTCTCCAGGACAAAACGTCCCGCAGATTACAAGCGGATTGAAGCCACCTATCAAAAATATGCCCAACAAATGGCGAAAGCGATGGACCGGGCCACGGGTAATTACAACGCCTTCTGGGATGCCCGTAATTATCGTAAGTATATTAAGGGAATCAAGTGTGCCGTCATGATGGTCCACGGTTTGAATGATACGAATGTTAAACCCAGCAACGTCAAAGCATTGTATGATGGCCTACAACAATTACCAGTTACCAGCAAGTTGATCCTTCACCAGGGTCAACACATCTACATCAACGCCTTTCAATCACTGGACTTCTCCGAAATGGTCAATCTATGGCTAGCCAATAAGCTATGGGGATTGGATAATGATGCCGATCGGCGATTGCCAAATGTCCTTGTTCAGGATAATGTTAGCGCAGAGAAGTGGACCGCCTATGACCATTGGACAGGTGCCTCTCGGCGCTGGTACTTGAGTGGCAACCAACTAACAAATAACCCAGTAGCCAATCAGGATACGCAGTCATTTGATGACGAACAACCCGTTGACAAGTACAAAGCATGGTGTCAATCACCTGCCAAGTGGCAACGCGCATTGATGAAGGATAACGGTCAGTTCAGCCGCCACTTTACTTCAGCACCTGTATCCCACGAATTATTATTACGGGGAACCCCAACGTTAACCATCAAGGTCGCTTCTTCGTTAGATCACGGCTTACTGTCCGCTGAACTGGTTGATTTAGGAGCTGCCCAGCGGCTCACCACTTCACCAGTCTTGATCAACCGTGGTGGTCTCCAGTTAGGATTCCACTGGGCAACTGATGACCTGCGAGAATTCAAGCAGCAAAAGAAGACGACTGCTGCTAAGGTAATTTCCAGTGGGCACATTAATTTGCAGAACCGGCACAGTGCCGGCCAGGTAGATGAATTAGCGGCTAACCAAATGGTGACCGTATCATTTGATTTGCAGCCTATCTTCCACCGGTTAGTAAAAGGCCATCGTCTTGGTCTGATCATCTATGGAACTGATTATGAATTCACGTTAAGGGGCAACGAAGCGGTTAAATATACACTTGATGTGAATGATGCTCAGTTAACAATTCAATAACAAATAAAGAACAGGCTCCCAAAGCAACTCATCATATCGTTTTGGGGCCTGCTATTATTTTTATTTGATATTCCCGATAATGTATAATTTTCGCAATTAGAAATAAAATGCGCTAGACTGTTTATTATACGTTTATCATTTTCAATAATGAGAGGGATTGATTAGATGAAAACTGGAACTAAAATTTTAACATTGGATAATGGATATCACCTCTGGACCAACACCCAAGGTGAAGGTGATATTCACCTATTAGCTTTACACGGTGGCCCTGGTGGTAATCATGAATACTGGGAAGACGCTGCTGATCAATTAAAAAAGCAGGGGTTAAACGTTCAAGTCACCATGTATGATCAATTGGGTTCTTTGTACTCAGACCAACCAGACTATTCTGACCCCGCAATTGCAAACAAATATCTCACCTATGAATACTTCCTTGATGAAGTGGAGGAAGTGCGGCAAAAGCTGGGCTTAGACCATATGTATTTGATTGGTCAAAGCTGGGGCGGCTTGTTAGTCCAAGAATACGCTGTTAAGTATGGTCAACATCTCAAGGGAGCCATTATCTCATCAATGGTTGATGACATTGACGAATACGTTGCTCATGTTAACGCATTGCGGGAAAAAACTTTATCGCCTCAGGCAGTCGCTTTCATGAAGGATTGTGAACAACGAAATGATTACAGCAACCCTAAGTACCAACAGTATGTTGAAGTTATGAATAAGGAATACGTCGACCGGAAGCAGCCTTCTAAGCTAGAACACCTGAAGGACCTCGGTGGCGACGCTGTTTATCACGTTTTCCAAGGAGATAATGAATTTGTTATCACCGGAAAGTTAAAGAGCTGGCACTTCCGTGATCAATTACATAACATTAAGGTACCAACCCTATTAACGTTTGGTGAGCACGAAACGATGCCATTAGACACCGCTAAGAAGATGGATCAACTGATTCCTAATTCTAAACTCGTTACTACACCAAATGGTGGTCATCACCACATGGTTGATAATCCCGACGTTTACTACAAGCATCTGGCTGACTTCATTCGCCAAGTTGAAGCCGGTACCTTCAACAAATAATTAAAGACTTACAAAGAGCTTGCCTGAAAGAAACCCGCGCAAGCAAAGATGAGCTCTAGTATTCGGATCTGCCGAACACTAGAGCTCTTTTCTGTACGACTTATCTTTAACTGAAAAGTTATGTCATACCGTTAATTTAGTGAATACTATTGTCACCTTCGCTACTAATCAAGGTTAAAACATTCGTAGCGTGGCTATTCTTTTGCAATACCGTTTGGTCTTCCCCATCTTGTTCCTGGTGGAAGAGCGAGTTGTCACCTTCATCAGTCCGCAAGTAATAACCTTCAGCTGATACTCCCCGAACAGTATTATCACCTTCATCATTTACCACTTTACAATGATGGTGCACAGTGAGCCGATGGGCCCGAAAGTCTCCTTCAGAAAGTTTAAATTGACTACTATTAGCATTGACATTATTAACGGCCACATCACCTTCATCAATCGAACTGGTTAATTGATCCAACTCCACATTATTCAAATATAAATCTCCCTGACTCAGGGATAAGCGACCACTTAACTTAACTCCTTTAGGAACCACAATAGTCACTGTATCATTCCCATAGTGGCTACTAGACCAATGAAAGCCAACCTGTCGATCAGTAGCATCCTGTTTAATTGTCGCTTGACCATTTTTTACCTGAATTTTAGGCACATTCTTACCATGATAAATGATCTGAAATTTGTTGCCGCGAACAATCGTGACATCGGCAGAGGATAAGTCAGCATTAATCTGGTGGAATTCTTTATTAACTACTTTAGAGCGTGTCCATGTTTTATTGACAATTACTGGTTTGGTCCCTTCAAACGAGACAGCTTTATTGCCATGGTTAAAGCCCCCAACACCAAGAGCAATTAAACCCACGATTAAGATGGCGAGCCCAACTTGAAATAATCTTTTCATTGCTTATTCCTCCGTTCTTGTAGTTTGCGGTATAAGAACTTCGCTAAGTTAGCGACTTGCTGACTAAGCCATCGCGTAATCCAATATAACAGTGGCAAACAAATCAGGAAGAGACCAATTAAGCTTAATCCGATCCCGCCGTAAAAGAGGCCAACGAATGGCTGGAAGCTCAATAGGCTAATTCCAGTATATAAAGTAGTCCCCGCTGCTGCAGCTAATCCAATGAAGCAGCCAAGCAACCCTACCACGATACTAAAGGCCACCGCTGCTACCGTAATTAAGAGCACTAATGCGGCAATTCCAACCCCAAAAAGCAATGGCGAACTAATAATGGCCAATACTACCCACCAAAAGACTCGCCAATTAGAGTGGGGACTTGCCGGATGACCATTGGCGGCTGATTGTTCGTTAGTCTTAATCGAGTAATCGGCAAGAATTTTATGACTTAATTGTTTAGCAGTTCCCAATTTTTCTTCAATTTTAGCAACCGTGGTCAATTGAGCATCTGCGATATATTCATCATAGAATTCAAGGGCATCCTCCCGTTCAACTTTCGTGAGCGGCCCTAGATACGTGGCTAATTCCGCAATATATTTTTCACGCGCATTCATTTTGAATTCTCCCCCTCGCTTTGTTCATTCAAGAGTGAATCAAGTTTTAATTTATAATTTCTCCATAATGTGCGAATGTTTGCTAAGTCCTTACGTCCAGTAGCCGTGATTTGATAATAACGACGGTTACGACCTTGATAAGGTTGATCATAGGTTGTTAGAAAACCATCCTTCTTCAAACGGCGAAGGACTGGATACATCGTTGACTCTGAAATATCAACTACCTGTTGAATCTGCTGGGTTAATTCGTAGCCATAGTGGTCATTTTGTTCCAACAGCGCAAGAACCATGCCATCTAGGAGATCTGCAGTAATTTGAATTTTCATATCACCACTCCATTTCTCATCGCATACTATATGCTATATAATATTATAAAAATAGTCAATATATTTCTTAAAGAACATTACTCGCATTTGTAGACCAATTCTTATAAAATATACACGAGACTTATGATTGCGAGGTTAAACGAATGGAACGTCAAATTACCAATTTTATCTTCGACATCGACGGAACACTTATTGATACGTACAACATGTACATGCCAGCCATGATTGAAGTCATGGAAAAGCATGGCTACCACGTTCCTGCGAACCAAGTGGAACCAATGAAGAAAAAGCTCTTCGGAATTACCGGTGCTGATTCACTACGCCAAGCTGGTATTCGCAGTGAAGACATTCCAGAAATGGTTGCCGAATGGGGTAAATTAGCCTTCTCACGAGAAGATCAGGTTAAGGTGTTTGATGGTGTCGTTAGCACTTTGAAAGAATTAGCTGCCCGTCCTGATACCCATATTGCCATTGCAACGTCTAAGAATCAGGATGCCTACGATCACCATTTTGCTAACGTTTGGGATTGGTCAAAATGGTTTGATGCTGTCGTGACTGAGGATCAAACCAACAAGCACAAACCAGATCCTGATCCAATCTTATTAGCAATGAAAAAATTAGGTGCTAGCCCCGAATCCTCAGTTTATGTTGGTGACACAATTAATGATCTGAAGGCGGCACATAATGCTGGTATTAAGTGTGCTGGCGCCTTGTATGGCTCCTCACAGCCACAAAACATTGCAGACGCTGATTTTCCATTGCATGAACCAAGCGATTTATTGAAGATCGATTAATTTGCAAAAAGTAGTTGCATTTTAACTTTTCTAATGATATTCTAATTTACAATCAAGTAAGTACCTATGGAGGAGATTTATGATGTTAACTTTTAATCAAAACTTTAATCAACAATCTTCTTCCTCAGCCTCTAGCTCTATCCGAGGCTGAGTGGTTTTAGTGTACTTATAAAACGGTTCAATTGAGAAGCCGGGTTCACTTAATCATTTGGCAAAGCATACCATCTGATTAATAGTGAATCCGGCTTTTTTATGCCGATTTTGAATGGAGGAATGAGGATGAATACGCAACCTAAAGAAGATTTGAAACGGTCGCTTGGCTTTTGGTCGGCAATTTCGATTGTCGTGGGGACAATTATCGGTTCCGGAATCTTTTTCAAACAGGGATCAGTCTTAGATAGCGCCGGGACGTCAACACTTGCCATTGCGGCATGGGTGTTCGGTGGCGTAATTACCTTAACCGGTGGTTTAACGGTTGCTGAAATTGGTTCGCAAATGCCTTACACTGGTGGCCTGTATGTCTACATTGAAAATATTTACGGGCGGCTGCTAGGCTTTTTAGCCGGTTGGATGCAGGTGATTGTTTATGGCCCGGCCATCATTGCCTCGGTCGCTGGCTTTATGAGTATCTTAATGGCTAATTTCTTCGGTCTTGGTACTGAATGGCGAATTCCATTGGCTGTGATTACTGTCTTAGCAATCGGTGTTATGAACCTGTTAGAAAACAAGGTCGGTGCTATTTTTGCTATCATTACCACTGCTGGTAAAATGATCCCGATTGCCGCCATTATCATTTTCGGCTTGTTTTGGGGTAACCAGCACGCTTTCGGACAAACTGTCACTGAAGTTCAACACGCAACTGGTGGTTTTGGTGTTGCTGTGCTGGCAACCCTCTTTGGTTATGATGGCTGGATCTTAATTGCTAATCTTGGTGGTGAAATGAAGAATCCGCAAAAGCTGTTGCCAAAGGCCATTGTGCTTGGGATTACTGCCGTTCTCGTTATCTACACTTTGATTACCATTGGGATTCTTAAATTTCTTCCCGCTAACCAAATTCACCGCCTGGGCGAAAATGCTACGGCCTACTTAGCAGTTAAAGCATTCGGCAATATTGGTGGTAAGTTGCTTTCAGCTGGTATTATTATCTCGATGATGGGAACGCTGAACGGTAAAATGATTACCTTCCCCCGGATTGTATACGCAATGGCACGGCGTGGCGATTTGCCATTCTCGCGGTTCCTGTCGTACGTTACTCCTAAAGGTAAGTCGCCAGTAGTTGCCACCCTGTTCATCGTCGCCTTAGCAACGGTCATGATGTTCTTCTTCGACCCCGACCACCTGTCGGACCTGTGTGTCTTTACAGTTTACTGTTTCTACTTACTCGCCTTCTTTGGAATCTTCATTCTGCGGCACCAGAACCAGGGACCGCGACCATTCAGTACTCCCCTATACCCATTAGTACCATTAGTGGCGATTGCCGGTGGTGTTTTCGTGCTAATCAGTGAAATCTTAAATGACCCGGCTGGAGTAGTCCTATTCATTGGGATCGTAATCGTTGGTTTGCCAATCTTGTATGCTGTTAAGCGGATGGATCAACACCGGATGAAGTAATAATCAATCAAATATTAAATTACTAAATAAAAAAGCAGTTTAGCTGTTCAAAGATGAATCAGTTAAACTGCTTTTATTATTTAAACAAGTTCCGCATTTTCTCTGCCAACTCAGGATCAATATCATCGGCTAATGTTCCTTCGTCCGCAGTTTGGTTACTTTCTTGATGGTTTTTAATGGTTTCAACTAAATCATCGACAACAGCTTGCTCGCCAACCTTAACAGGATTAACCGTCAAGCGTCCGCCTGCAGCATCGGCATGACCGCCACCATTAAAGTATTTCTCCGCAAACTTGGCGACATCTAATTTACCATTGGACCGCAATGAAACGCTGACCGGACTAATTACTAAGGCTGCTTCGGCATCAGGATGTTCTTTTAATAATTCATGAGCAATTTCCGACTTATAGTCACTCGCGTACACTACCCCAAACGTATGACCATCAATCTGCGTTATTAATGTATCTTTCAAATGGCTCTTCAAATATTTTGCACGACGCTCATTCAAAGTTTTAATCAACAGGCTATTTTGCGCGGCGTAATTTTGCCAATCAGTGCTCAATACATTTTCGACAAACGCAGCAGAATCTTGCAATGGGTTAAACCAGAATAATTGGTCAAAATTATCAGCATCTTGCCGTTCCTGGTCAGACATATCTGGATCATTTTGCCAATCCCAAGTATCATAGGCCCGAATCAATTCAACCAGATATGCTAAATTCTTTTGTCGTTGCTCTGACAAGTCAGCAAAATGGGCTTGCTGGTGCAACCAGTCCCACACTAAACTAGTGGCACTTGGTGCAATGTCAGGGTTAGTAGCCACTATACTATTAGCTGCGTACTTATTACGCAACTCTGCCTCACTTTCATGGTGATCAAAAACAAGCCAGTGATTAGCGAAGTTGCTGTTGAGTTGTTGAAAAGTATAATCACTATCTGGTGTCATATCCATAATGTAAACATCCGTTGTCTGAGAAGCCTCAGAAGTGGTCAACCATTTTGCAAACTCATCGTCAATCCGACCAGCACCACAGTTGGTCATACTAATTTCAACATTAGCAAGCATCGTCGGTTGAACAGCTTTCAGCAATAATGGTGCCCCAAAGCCATCAAGATCATTATGGGAAAAAACTTTAATAAGTTGTTGAGCCATCTTTATCATTCCTTCTTGTCAATTCGTCATCATTATACCGTACCACGAACCGTTTTTCCTGACATAGATGGCACTTATTGGTATGATTAAATTAGTATTCACTAGAAAGGAATGACTCAAAAATGGCTCTTTATGACTACCGCCAAGAGCTCATTCAGTTATTAGAGGAAACTGGTAATGATCAAACTAGTTTACATACCACGCTGAAGAGTCTCAATACGATTATCAATATTCTCAATCATTACGATCACAGTGATGAACAGCCGGTTGCTCACCACTTTGTCCAACGGCAACGTCACCCGCACGTTCATCAGCAACCTCATCATCAACAAAGGAGTAATCAATCGCTCCTTACTGGCCCCGAAACAACTCCAGTAAATGCGACAAGACCAGTAGCTTCAGCTGAACCAGTCACCGTACTACAAAAGGTTTCACAAGAAGAGCGGTTAGCAGCGGATGACCTGTACCTCGTTCACCGCAAATTAAGTGGCGCTGAAATTAACCACCATTATTACAATGAGGCGGTTCTACACAGTCTTCATTTTCCAATTAACGACGGGGACATTGTTCAATTAGATCCAACACAAACGGTACGGGGGCTTCCTGTAATTCGGCGGGTCACAAGTCAACATCTTGATGACTATGAACCAACCAAAATCAACGTCTTAGAATACGCTACTTTGACTGCTGTTCCGGGTTCTGACGTTCTCCAAATTAGTTCCACAATGAAGGGCAATTCTATTCTGGACGAAAACGCTGCTAATACGGTCGTTATTGACCCATTCAAGTTCCCTGGGCGCGCTCTGAAACCTGGCATGGTAATCGATTATGCTTATGTTGATCATGGGAATGGTTTAGCAGATACCCAGAATGGTTCTATTCGTTGGATCCACGAAAAGCAAGACTATGACACCACCAAGCAGCCAGCCAAGCCTAAGCAAACTAAAAAGGTTGAGCACCCGCGTCATGATTACGCTCAAAAATTAGATTACGACCTCAAGCAAAAAATTGTCCTGGTCATTACAGGAGATAAAAAGCAAGTTAAAGAATTGAAGAATGTTGTCGATCAACACCACGGTGTCTACCATGGTCTTGATGCCTCGATGGAAGATAATGTTTCCTCTAGCAAGATTAAACGAGCCATTCGTGACGCTAACTTTGTCATTGTTTGCATCGATAAGATCCATCACCGAATCAGCCAGTTGGCTAACCACCATGCTAAACGGTATGACAAGCCCCTGGCAATTGCCAACACTTCTGCCAATACAATGGTTGAACGGGCCATTGGTCGTGCATTAGATGGCGATCCTGCTTATGCGGTTAGCGGTCAAAAATAAGAAAAACAAACTTTTTTCTCAAAAAGTGTTGACATTTATTAAAAACTCATTAGAATAAGAACCATCAAATTTAATTATTCGATCGCAATGAGAAAGAAGAGTACGTTAAGTAATAGCTCTAAGCGAGTCTCGGTTGGTGAAAGGAGACAGTTCCCTACTTAACAGAAAATCACTTTCGAGCTTGAATCTTAACCTTATTAGTAAGATTCAATGGTAAACGCCCATTATCGCGTCTGCGTATCGCTGTTTAGCCGTACGTGAAAGGTGTCAGTAGTAATATTGGCATAAAGATAGGGTGGTACCACGCTCAAGCGTCCCTTAGTCAAAGCAATTTGACTAAGGGACTTTTTTATTGGGATCGGAAAGATGCAATTATTCTGATTATTTTCTTAGGAGGAAAGAGATTATGCAGGATCTTACAAAGAAGAAATTATCATTCCGACAATACCTTGTCGTTGCCTCATTACTATTTGGTTTGTTCTTTGGCGCCGGGAACTTAATTTTCCCTCTTCACTTAGGACAACTGGCTGGTGCTAATTGGGGCCCAGCTGCTCTTGGTTTCTGTGTCACTGGGGTTCTACTACCACTGCTCTCTGTATTAGCCGTTGCCGTTACTCGTGCCGAAGGGGTTTTTGATATTGGACGACCACTAGGCGTTGGGTTTGCCCTTGTCTTCATGGTTTTAATTCACGCCACTATCGGTCCCCTCTTCGGAACTCCTCGTACAGCAACCGTTTCCTTCACCGTTGGAGTTGCACCTTTCTTACCAAAGGCTGATCAGGGCTGGGCATTATTACTCTTCTCTGCAGTATTCTTTGGCTTAGCATTTGCTTTCTCTTACCATCAAAACAGCATTCTTGCCAATGTTGGTAAAGTATTGAACCCAACTTTCTTAGCACTCTTATTCTTAGTATTCGTTGTCGCTTTCGTTAGTCCAATGGGTAACCCCGCAACTGCTCACGTTACTCACGCTTACCTTGCTTCACCTGTTACTAATGGTTTCTTGGAAGGTTACAACACAATGGATGCCCTCGCTGGTTTAGCCTTTGGGGTTACTGTTGTTACCGCTGTTCGTTCAATGGGTGTTAAACGTCCTGGTGCCGTTTCTAAAGTGGTTACCTTCTCTGGATTATTATCAATGGCCGCTGTTGCCTTTATCTACTTATTACTGATTGTCCTTGGTGCAATGTCACTGGGTCACTTTAAGTTATCTGCCGATGGTGGTGTTGCCTTCAACCAATTAGTTAATTACTATGCTGGTGCCTTCGGACAAGTTGTCTTAGCTTTCTTATTAACGGTTACTTGTTTAACTACTGCCGTTGGTTTAGTTGCTGCCTTCGCTCAAGACTTCCACAAGCACTTCCCAAAGGTTTCTTACCACACCTGGTTAGCCCTTTCTTGCTTAGCTTCCTTCTTAACTGCTAACTTCGGGTTAGATCAAATCATCGCTTGGTCCACACCAATGCTGATGTTCCTCTACCCACTGGCAATGGTTTTGATTCTTCTATCTGTTTCATCACCACTCTTCCATCGAGACGGCGTTGTTTACTTCTTCGTTGTTCTATTAACAGTTGTTCCGGCTCTTGGCGATATGGTTGTTGCCTTCCCATCAGTAGTTTCACAAAGTGCCTTTGGCCTGTGGGTTGCGGGCGTGCGGAGTGCCTTACCATTAGCAAGCATGGGACTTTCATGGGTTGTTCCCGCATTAGTTGGCCTCGTTGTTGGTTTACTGGTTCACTTCTTCCGGCGTAACCGGGTTAGTGTCAATCAAACAGAAACTAACTAGACACCGTTCATTATTAAAATAACTTCAATTTAAAATCAAAATACGTTACAATACAAAGTGTTCAAAAAATAAAGTACTACTTGGTTTCTCTATTACGGAGAATCAATAAAAGGCTGGATTGTTTAATTGCAATCCAGCTTTTTATTATCTAATGATCATATTGAGCTAAGTTAAATTTCTTAATCGCATAAACCAGCTTATTAGCATAGTCAGGATCAGTGGCATAGCCATGCCGCTGTAACTCACGCGCAGCGGTTTCGTAGTCTGTTCCCGTGCGGACACTTTTAAAACGGGCATGGTCATCATGCGTACCATTAATAATCAAATCCGTATGCGCATCAATGGAGTCTGCCCAACTTTCGTAAACAGCAAAATAAGCTGGTAAGTAACGTTTGTGACCATTAATATTTTCAATCGTGTACATTCTTACTCGCTCATCCCCTTTGGTGGCTTTCATCCCAAAGAGGTTATTATACTTGTATCCTAGCTTGGAACGCCCCCATTCTGATTCAAGCCCTGCTTGAGCAATCGTAATACTAGCAGGGATCTGGTAACGTTTTTGTTCACGTTGAGCAGCAGGGGCAACCTGCTTAATGAATTGGCTCGTACTAATATCAGCCGAGTGTGTCTCACGTGGCATCCCCGATAACTGTGATTGGTGAATGGTTACTGCACAAATCCCAAAAATTACTAATAATGATGCGAACACTCCCACAATAATTACTTTGATTTCTTTTTTCATTTTTATCATCCTTATTATTTCAGGCTTAGCTTTTCAACATTCAAGATCTTGTCTAACCAGCCCTCATAAAAGCTTTGCTCGTGACTAACGAGAATTAAGTTTCCTGGAAATTCCTGAAGGGCTTCCTTTAAACCATCCTTGGTTTCATCATCCAGGTGGTTCGTTGGTTCGTCCATAATTAGGAAGTTGCAAGGTGTCAATTCCAGGATCGCCAACTTAACCTTTGTCTGTTCACCACCAGACAGCAAGTGTAGCGGTTTAGCAGTGTTAGCAGCATTGATCCCCGCCTGCGCTAATTTGCGGCGAATTGTCTTTGGCTGCATGGTGGGAAACATATTTTGAATTGTCTGCAACGGCGTTAACGATGGATCATCCCATTCCAAGTCCTGGTCAAAGTAATTAACCCGAGCCGATGGTGAAAAGACAGCTGTTCCGCCAAGTGCAGGGATCTTTTTCAAAATTGACTTTATTAACGTGGATTTACCCACACCATTGAATCCAGTAAAAAGCAACTTTTCTCCCATGGTCATGGAAAAGGTTACTGGCTTCAAAAGCGGGTGCCCATAGCCAACCGATAAGTTTTCTACGCGTAAGGCATTGGCCGAACCTGTGTTTTCGTATGGAAAATGAAAACTTGCTTTGAGGTTATCCGAAGGCGGGTCAATTCGTTTCATCCTAGCCAACATCTTTTCCCGTGACTTCGCCATTGTGGACTTCGAACCCGCCTTATTCTTTCGGATGAAGCGTTCAGCTTTCTCAATTACCACTTGTTGCTTTTCATATTCACGCTCTTGAGTTTCCTTGCGTTCTTCCTTTTGCCGCATTGCCTGTTCAAAGCTGCCACGATATTTGGTAATTTTACCAAAAGCAACATCGCAAATCGTATTAGTAACCTGCTCCAGAAAATCATAATCGTGGGAAATAATCATTGCGGCCCCATCAAAGTCATTCAGATAATCAATTAGCCACTCAATGTGTGCCGTATCCAGGTAGTTAGTTGGTTCATCAAGTAAGATCACATCTGGATTTTCCAACAGCATTTTGGCCAAAATAATCTTGGAACGCTGCCCACCACTCATTTCAGAGACAACATGATCTTTACCAATTTCTGTTAGACCCAAACCATTCATGACCCGCTCCACTTCGGTTTCAATATCATAGAAGTGATGAGCATCCAATTCTTCTTGCAAGCGACCAGCTTTAGTTAATAATTTCTCATCCATATTAGAAGCATAATCTTCATAAAGCTTGTTCATCCGGTCATTGATAGCATACAAATCCGCAAAAGCGGTGTGGAGGAAATCAATCAAAGTCATGCCATGTGGAATATCAACATACTGGTCAAGATATCCAATCTTGACGTTTTTCGCCCACTTTACCGTTCCAGCAACAGGCAGCACCTTGCCAATCAGAATTTTAATTAATGTACTCTTACCAGCCCCATTTTGGCCGACAATTCCCATGTGCTCATGTTTTTCTAGTTGAAAGCTAGCGTCGTTATATAATTGCTTGTCTGCATAGCTCATCGTCAAGCCTTCAACATCTAACACTGCCATGAAGTTCATCTCCTATGTCTTGTTTAAAGTCAACAATTATCCTATCATACATGCGGTGCTGGTTCTATTATTACCAGTGTCCATCATCAATTATTAAAAAAATCTCATTTTTATATTGACAGTAATTCTATCCTTCGCTATACTGAGAGCAACAAAAGCAAAGGAAGTAAAATATGATGAGCATTTCTAAAACTCAAACTGTGAATAATCGTTGGCAAAGCCGGTAGTTCAGGTTGGTCCCGTCATGGATGCAACCTGATGTGACAGATTGCATCTGTGCCGGCTGAGTTTTAGCGTTCATTCAGTCTGCATGGATCCTACATGCGGACTTTTATTTTGCATTCCAAAACGGGAGTCCTTAAATGAGGGCCCCCGTTTTTTTGTTAGAGAGGAGTTTGTTTTATGAAACGGATGTACACATTAATTATCATCCTGTTAGGTTTCCTAGGTGTTGCCTTTTTCACCGAAAACGGTGGCTTTAAGCAATCCAAGACACCAACAGTCGGGGTACTAACCCTGATGCATCACCCCGCACTAGACCAAATCTACAAAGGGTATGTCGATGAGTTAGCTAAAGAAGGTTACCATAACGGCAAGAATATTAAAATTGAATATCAAAATGCCAATGGTGACCAAAGCAACTTAAAGAATATGGCAACAAAGCTGGCTAACGATAACCCGTCTGTAATGCTCGGCATTACCACCCCAGCTGCTCAAGCGTTAGCTAACGCGGATAGTCGGACGCCAATTGTTCTTGGGGCGGTTTCCGATCCTCAAGGTGCCGGGTTAGTCAAAAATAACCGTCACCCCGGTAGTCACATTTCCGGCGTGTCTGATTTAGCGCCAGCAAAGGAACAGTTACAATTGATTAAGCAGTTCATGCCGGATATGAAGACACTCGGTGTAATTTATACTTCAAGTGATAGTTCCGGTGTTACTGGTTACAAAGCAATTGCCAAAGAAGCCAAGAGAATGCACATTAACCTAAAGGCATACTCGATCGCTAACAGCAATGACTTAAACCAAGTCTCCGAACAGATGCTGTCCCAAGTTGATGCCGTGATTGTTCCTGAAGATAATACGGTTGCCGGGGCCATGCAGACGCTCGTTAAAAACGCTAATGCCGTTAACAAACCAGTCTTCCCCGCTGCTGATTCAATGGTTAAGCAGGGTGGGGTGGCCACTTACAGTGTTAACCAGTACGAATTAGGTGTGAAGTCAGCTCAGATGACGGTCCGCGTCCTCAAGGGTAAGAAAATCGGCGATATGCCAATCGAATACATCCGTCATGGTGAACCAGTGCTAAACCTCAAGCAAGCACGGAAGCTCCACTTACAAGTTCCAAAGCAATTCCAACACGAAGCAGAAACGAAAGGAGAGGTCTTCAAATGAATTTAATCGTCTCATCAATCGGGCAAGGTTTACTCTGGGCTCTTCTCGGCCTTGGCCTTTACTTAACATTCCGGATCCTCGACTTCTGTGATATGACTGTTGAAGGAACCTTCCCCCTGGGTGCGGCCACAGCTGCCGCCGCCATTGCTCACGGCATGAACCCGTTGTTAGCCACCCTCTTAGCGATTGTGGTCGGGATGATCGCCGGCTTAATTACTGGGTTGCTATACACCAAGGGCAAGATTCCTAGTTTATTAGCCGGGATTCTGACAATGACTGCTATTTACTCAGTCAACTTGCGAATCATGGGTAAGTCTAACGTCTCTCTCCTTGGCCACAACACCCTCTTTTCCGGAGACTTCATGCGGAGCCTCCCCCAATACTTTGACACGGTTACCATGGGGATGATTGTGATTGCGGTCGTGACAATTCTAATGATGTTATTCTTAGCAACCGATTATGGTCAAGCCTTCATTGCTACTGGTGATAACACCACGATGGCCAAGTCATTAGGTATTCATACAGACAAAATGATTAACATGGGACTAATGGTTTCTAACGGGATGGTTGGTCTATGTGGTGCTCTCGTTGCCCAGTCTAACGGTTATGCAGATGTTAACATGGGGATTGGGACCATCGTTATTGCCCTGGCTTCAATCATCATTGGTGAAGTGGCCTTTGGTGAATTAACCTTGAATCAACGGCTAGTTGCCGTCACACTTGGTTCTATCATCTACCGGCTGATTTTATTAGCCGTCCTGCAGCTTGGCTTCTCTGCTAATGACCTCAACCTGATTTCTTCCATTGTGCTGGCCATCTGCATGATGATTCCACAATTCGAAAAAGTGGTTAATATTCGAAAACCAATTCTCAAGGGGGTTCGTCCACATGAGTAAAGCAATCTTAGAATTACGCAACGTTAAAACAATCGTCAATAAGGGGACCTCAAACGAAACTACCATTCTCAAGGGAATCAACCTCACCATTAATGAAGGTGACTTCATCACCATTGTGGGAACAAACGGTGCTGGTAAATCAACACTCTTTAACGTCATCGGTGGCAACCTGCCCGCAGATGAAGGTACCATTCTTCATAACGGTAAGGATATTACCCACGAAAGTGAAGAAGACCGGACCAGCTTCCTCGCCCGAGTTTTTCAGGATCCTAAATTAGGGACAGCTCCCCGGATGACGGTGGCCGAAAACATGCTATTAGCAACTAAACGGGGCGAAAAGCGACACCTGGTTATGCGGAAATTAAAGCAGAATATGGCCCGGTTTACCAAGTTAGCGGCCACGATGAACAACGGGTTGGAGGACCGAATGACAACTGCTACCGGTGCCCTATCTGGTGGTCAACGGCAGGCCCTTAGCTTCTTGATGGCAACGTTAAAACGACCAGATATTCTCCTCTTGGACGAACATACAGCTGCTCTTGATCCGCATACTAGTCTGAACCTCCTTCATGCAACAAATGAGCGAATCACTAAGGACCACTTAACAGCCCTGATGATCACTCACCACTTGGAAGATGCCCTCACTTACGGTAACCGCCTAATCGTCCTCAAGGATGGTCAAATTAAGGCCGACTTAAACGCCGCAGAGAAGGAAAAACTGACAACCGACCAACTTTACACTTATTTTGAAGATTAAACTTGCTAATATTCCAAATTCGGTATATATTGATAATACTAAATATATCGTTTTTGGAATATTGGAGGTTTAAATGATGAATTTCTGGTTAATCTTTATTACGTTTATTGCAGTAAACCTTGATTTCTTTTTCATCCTGCTCTGCTTAATTAATCAATATCCCCTTCGTGACGTTATCATTGGCTATGTCATTGGGGTAGCCATATTAGTAACTGCTAGTTTTGCCGCTGGAAAAGCTCTAGCCCTATTTTTGCCGGAGTGGTTACTGGGCTTCTTAGGGATACTGCCAATTTATATGGCCCTCCACGATAATGATGAAGAAGCCGGTGAAAACAAGACCACCCATTCCCCAGTTTGGATTGTCCTGGTAACCTATTTGGCTGTTTGCTCGGGGTGTAACCTGTCTATTTTTCTTCCAGTCTTAACTGGTCTACCACTAAGTCAATTTGGCTTGGCGTTAGCTTTTATTCTGGTATTAACGGTCTTGGTAGTAATCCTCATTAAGCAAATTGGTCGAATCCCGGTCATCACCCACTTTATGAATAAGTATAGTGAGTTAATGATGAAAGTTGTCTACATTGGAGTTGGTATTTATGTATTCTTCGACAGCGGTTTAATTAGTCATTTGGTTCGTCTGGCCGGTTTGATATAATATTCACCAAAGATGCAAGGAAGGTAAATACTAGTGACCCAACCAGATCAATTAATCAATGAGGCAGCAAAAATATACAAGGTATTAAGTAATAGCACGCGGATTAAGATTCTCTATTATCTTCGCCACCATAATGGTGAGGTTGACGTTAAAACCATTGTTAATGATTTAAGTCTTGCCCAACCAGTCGTGTCAAAGCAATTAGGAATTTTACGCCGCTATCAACTTGTTTGTTCGCGAAAGGTTGGCACACGCGTATTTTATATTCTAGACGACCCCCATATTGTTCAATTAACTGATGATATGATTGAACACGTCAAGCATGAAATTAAGGGTGAACCCCATCCCAAGAATCTATATCAAGTTCATCAATAGTTTCTTACATAATAATCTTAAATATGATAGTGTTGACTATATCTTTAACGGGTGCAATGATTTGCGACCCGTTTTGTATTTTAGGGAGTTTATATAATGGATAATTTGTTTGAAAATATGTCAATCAAGCGGGCCTATTTTACACTCGCTTTACCGGTCGTACTGAGTATGGCCGTTACGCTCGTGTATAACTTGGTTGATACCTTCTTTGTTTCGAAAACCGGTAATCCTAACCTAGTGGCGGGGGGATCCCAAGGTGCCCCAATTTTTACCTTAATGATTGCCCTTGGTGACATCTTTGGTCTAGGCGGTAGTTCCTTAATTTCCCGTCTCTTTGGTGAACACAAGGATAAGATTGCACGGAATGTCTCCGGATATTGCTTCTATTACTCCATCGCCTGCGGATTAATTGTGACCCTACTACTATTTGTCTTTCAAACGCCTATTCTGCACCTGTTAGGAGCTTCCCCCGCTACCTGGAAATATGCCCGAGAATATTACTTAGTTATTGCTGGCGGGTCTACTTTTATTATTTTTAGTCTTTCGCCAAACAATATTCTGCGAACGGAAGGATTAGCTATTCAATCCATGATCGGCTCCATGGCCGGAACGATAATTAATATTTTCCTGAATCCTATCTTCATCTTTACATGCGGATTAGGAGCTGCGGGGTCGGCTTTAGCTACTGTTACTTCCAGCGTGATTGCTGATGTGATCTTAGTCTACTACCTAAGAACCAAGAGTAAGAAACTGACAACTTCGATTCACGAAACTAAAATCAGTGGTCGCCTGCAATTGCAAATATATGCAATTGGGATCCCCGCATCAATTACCAACATCATGGTTTCATTTGCGACAGCCTTGACTAACCGTTACCTGATTTCATACGGTGCCAGCAGCGTTGCTGCAATGGGGATCGCCATGAAAGCTAACTCAATTATCGTCATGATTATGGTCGGCTTTGCCTTCGGGGCGCAGCCATTAATCGGTTATGCCTATGGGGCCAAAAACCAAAAGCGGTTTTACGAAACCATTCACTTTGACCTCTTTGTGATTTCCGCATTGAACATCGTCTTAACGATTGTTCTGCTGATCTTTGCCCCCAATGTCATCCGACTCTTCATGTCTGATCCAACGATTGTCCATGAAGGGGGATTAATGCTTCGCTGGCTGTCATTGACGACCACTCTGGCTGGTATCATCTTGGTATTCACTACCGCCTTTCAGTCAATGGGAAAAGCTGCCCCCGCATTCTGGCTATCCTTTAGTCGTCAAGGGCTGATCTTTGGCTTTTCCATTGCCATTCTCGCCCACTTCTTTGGATATACTGGGATTATAGCTGCCCAGGCTTGTTCAGATGTTCTGACGTTAATTCTGAGCCTTATTTTCTATAAGATTTATGAACCACACTTTAATCAAAAATAGGAAAACCGTTAGTAGGTAATGTTTATTGCCCTACTAACGGTTTTGCATTTATTCATTGATTTTACGTTCAAAATAATGAGCTAACTTTGCTTCTGGGTAAACTCCAGTAACTTTTTCTTTAGCAACCCCATCCCTGAAGAGGACGAGTGATGGAATGGACATCACCTTGTAGCGTTGGGCGATCTCCTGATTACCATCAACATTCATTTTGACGAATTTGATGTCACTATCATACTGTTGTTCCAGTTTTTCCATAATCGGTGCCATCATCTTGCATGGTCCACACCACGGTGCCCAGAAATCGACGACCGTTAATGGACCGGCAACACTCTCATTAAAATCATTTGCGGTTGCTTCGATCATTTTGATCCTCCTTCGTTGGTTGATCGCCTTTCCCCTTTGGATTCCGGATAAAGTGAGCAACTAGCGTCACGATAAATACTCCGACAACAAAAATTCCAAACTGACCAGATGGAATTTCAATGTCAATTGCCGGAATCGTCAGGAAAAGTTTAATAGCAATAATAAAGATCAATACATACGCCATTGGTTCCAATTCTGGAATCTTCCGCATCAAACGCATGATTATTTCAGCGACGCCCCGCATGCAGGCAATCCCAATCATTCCACCAATCAGGACAATTACTGGGTTGCTAGAAATGGCCAATGATGCCAGGACAGAATCAATGGAGAAAATAATGTCCATCATTTCAATTTGAGCAACAACTGACCAGAACAACCGTCGTCCGGTAAGGTGACGGTTACGCATTTTAGGATGGACCTTTGTTTGTTTAGCTTGGTGTTTTAGTTTACTAGCAAAAAAACGATAAACAAGGTACATCAAGTAAAGTGAACCAATGACTTTGATTTCCCAGAAGTTAATCAAGTAGGTTCCAATTCCAATCACTAAGAACCGGAAAATATAGGATCCCCAAATACCATAGAAGAGGGATTCTTCCTGTTCCTTCAGGCTTGGCAAGACTCTGGTCTGGGCCGCCAAAACAATCGCATTATCAACGGACAATAGGCATTCAATTAATACCAAGGAGAGGATTACTAACCAGTCCTGTCCGGACGTAATCACTGTTTCCCAGTTATGACCATCAAAGAAGGGACCATATAATTGATTTAAAAGTGACAATCAGCTGTCTCCTTTGTTTTTATATTCTAGGTTATATTTTACCAGAGTCTGGGCAAAATAATCAGGGAGCGGTGCATCAATAACCATATTTTGCATGCTAAACGGGACGATTAACTGCTGGTGAGCAGCATGTAATAACATCCCCGCTGGCGAACTAGGATTGTAAATTGGATCCCCGACAATCGGGTGTCCACTGTGTGCCAGATGAACACGCAACTGATGAGTCCGTCCTGTTTCTAAACGCAAGCAAACAAGTGAATGATCGTGATTTGCCACAATCGTCTGGTAATGGGTAACCGCCCGTTGTGCACCTTTACCATCGACCTTTCGCCGCCATGGATCTGATGGATCATCACCAATTGGCCACTGCCATTGTCCAGCACCTTGCAAAAAGCCATCCACAACTGCTAAGTACTCCCGGTGAATTTTGCCGGCTGCAATGAGGCGATCTAAGACTGGCACAACCACTGGATTTTTAGCAATAATGATTGCCCCGCTAGTTTGCTTATCGATCCGGTGAACCATATAGGCTTGGCCACCAAGATAGCCAGCAGCATCATTCATTAAAGTTCCCGTCTCGCCGTCATCATTAGGGTGCGTCTTTTGCCCTCGGGGCTTATTGACCACCAGTAAATCACGGTTTTCAAATAAAATACCAAGTTGGGAATGTAGTGTTGGCACATACTGGTTAGCAGTGGGGGTTCGAAATTCATCGCCCTGAAAAGTCATCTGAATCACGTCCCCAGGTTGAACCACGTGATTCATCGGGTGATATTGATTATTAACTACTACATTGCGACGGATTCGGAGGTAGTGAACCAATCGTTTTGGTATTAGCCATGTTCTTTGTAGTAATGACCGTAAAGGCTGACCGCCCTGGGATATCCTGACCGGTTCCGTTAACTGCCATCGTGTATGTTCCATTACTACTTCACCTCACGAACCGTTAAACGATCTGGAACGTGGTAAACCTTGGGCTTCGTCCACGTTAACATATTATCAGTTAGCTGCAGTTTGGTAATATCGCCACGGTGATATGACTGGAAATAGTAAGAACGGCTTTCGGCCACAGTAACTGCACGATAAACAGAATAGGTGCGCTGATGACGTGAATTTTGCGGAACGGTCACGCTATCTAAAAGATGCCATTCAGAAATTAAGCCCTCTTTCTCATCGGCTGGCACGTCAGCCCGTTCCTTTAAGTAAGCAGCCCGGATAAAGCGGGCACTTGGTGAGTAATAGCCAGGTGGATTGGTTTTACCGGAAAGCCGTCCAGTGGTTACCCGGGGAGTATTTAATGGCACCCGACCGGCTTTGAATGCAGAAGTAAATTCTACATAGTCATTCATTTGTGCCAGTTGTTTAGCAAAATGCGGACTATTGGTAACAACGCCGAGTGGATTGTTAATCACTTGCATTGGGTTAGTTGTTGGCTCGATGACCACTATCCGTCCTGTTTTATCGGCTAAGGCAAAGTGAAGTTCTGGTTTGCCATACTTCGTGTCACTATGCAATTCGCTCATTAGTTCCACTTCATCAAGGTGGGCTTCTAGTTCATCGATTGTTTTAAAATTACCTAGTACCCAGAAAATAAATTCGTAGGCTGCTAACTGGACTTTATTGGCATGACGGTTATCGACGTAATGAGCACCATTCGCAAATGTGAGCTTTTGAGCCATCAAGCCGTGTTCATTTACCCCATCGGAAACATCAATTCTGGTGGAAGACAAACTACCGCCACCGATTAAGGCATACTTATTGGTATAGACTCGGTGATCAAAGGCTGTTGCCCATTGAAACCGACGCGGCACAAACAGTGGCGAAACTGCCAGTACTGGCCAATCCATGGTCCGCGCTAACAAATGCGTATGATTATCAGTGACTTGATAAATGCTTGTGCACATGAATGTCCCTCCCGTTCGTAATCCTCGTTCCAGTATATCTGATTTCCCGGGAAATATCGTCAATTTTGCCTTGACACGGTGAACATGCTTTACTTTTATCTCTGAAAATAGTTGAATAGATTTATAAGTGCTTTTAAGGAGATGATAGCGATGATGAGCAAGCAACGAATTAATGCTCACAGCTGGTGGATTAGTGTCTTTGAACCTCTTCCTCACGAACGGCGAGATTTAATTCAAAAATACGAGGTTACTCAAGAGTTGCTTGATTACGCTATTGACCCCTATGAAAAGGCCCGAGTGGAAGTCGATCCCGATGCCGGTGTCACCCTGTTAATATTCGATGTTTACGTGCCAACTCACGCGGTAACGGCACCACAGACGGCTCCAATCGGTTTAATGATCACAGCCAATAATTTAATTACCTTTACAAATGCCAAAACCAACTTTGTTAATGGTATTATTGCTAATCAATTGAAACAACTAGGACACCACGATAGTGTCGTTGAAAAGCTTAGCTTGGTGATGGCAGTCCTTTACCGCCTCTCAACGGAATACTTTGGTCCATTGCGACGCGTTGACCAACAGCGGCAAATGATCCAACGTAATATTCAACATCGGATCGGACGGAAAGCCATTGGTGAATTCATGGAAATTGAAACTGGTTTGGTTTATATCTTGACTTCACTTAAGGGAAACGTTTCATTACTAGAGGAATTCAAACGACGGATGTCCAATAAAATGTCATCCCGTCAGCAGAATGACCTTGATGACGTGATCGTTGAAGCACAACAAGGTCTAGAAATGGCCCAGATGACCTCTGACGTTTCCGCACGGGTCTCTAATGCCTACAGTAAAGTATTGGATAGTGACCTAAACCAAACGATGAAGTACCTGACTATTTATTCGATTGTCCTTTCCATCCCCACGATTGTTTCTGGTTTCTACGGTGAAAACGTTAAACTTCCAGTTGCGAACGATTGGTGGTCATGGATCTTCACTCTCATTGTGACTATTTTGCTGATGTTACTATGTGCAATCTTTATGATGACGCGGAAATGGTGGAAATAATAAAAAGCGGAGCATATTGTGCTCCGCTTTTTATTTAGTCATATTGATGAAGGTATTTAGATAAACGTGTTAATCCCGCGCGCAATGTTGCTTCCGGTGCACAATATCCGAGACGGACATGAGCTGGTGTATCAAAAGCATCACCGGGCACTAATAACACTCCTTCATCATGTAACAGGCCGCGACAGAAACTTCGTATATCAACTGGCACATCCAGTTTGGGGAATGATGTTGAAACAGCTTCAGGCATCACAACACTGGCCCGTTCTTCATGAGCGATCCAGTCCCGATAAATTGCTAGATTGCCCAACACTAATTTCCGATTGCGCGCCAACACTTGATCGCGGTGCCGCAAAACATAGGTTGCTGCTTGGTCATTGAAAACACCACCACAAATCATTGTGTAGTCGCGGAATTTCCGAAACAAGTCAGCTAACTGGGCGTTGGTGGCCGTCCAGCCAATTCGAATACCAGGCATCGAATATGTCTTGGATAAAGAGTTGGTAGCAATCCCCTTATCATAAAGGTCGACAATAGATGTGAATCGTTCTGGATGATTTAATGGCAAGTACACTTCATCAACTAAAACATAGGCACCAACTGACTTGGCAATGTTGACCACTTGTTCCAAAAAGGTGCGACTAAGAATTGTCCCGGTTGGATTATTAGCATTATTCAAACAAATGAGCTTAGTGTCTGGCCGAATTAGCTGCTTCAACTCTTCAATATCTGGATACCATTGATCTGCTTCGTGAATCTTCCACAGGTCAACATCCGCACCCAAAGAACGCGGTATGTCGTAAAGCTGCTGATAAGACGGATACTCAGAAATGACGTGATCACCAGATTTAACTAGGGCGTACAAGGCCAAAAGGTTTGCACCGGTAGCCCCGTTTGTTTGAAGAATGTTGTCAGGATCAACGTGGTCGTATAATTTAGCAACCTCGTGTTTAAATTCTGGTGAACCTTCAATCCAGCCGTAGTTCATCTTTTGCCGGTCAAGCATTTGGTAGAATTCTTGACCGTTATGCCCATCAAGATTGAGTAGTTCATTCATCGTTAAAGAAGCAATGGTGCTTTGCGAAATATCGTATTGGGCACTCTTCTCCCACTTATTTAACCATGCTTCAACACCAAATGGTGCGATTTCAACCATCCTTTTCGCCCCCTTCTTATCAATTTTATATCAAAAAACGGGTACTAGAAAAAGCTCTTTTGACTTCTAGCACCCGTTAATAATGCGTTGTTTAATAGTTATCACCACGTTCAAACTGGAACTTGGAATTCAGTAGGGCGTGATGAATTAGCAAGTTCATCAACTTCTTGGTTGCCTTAATAGCGTGGTCAGCTGATTGATCATTACCGGCAGTTAAGTAGTCAGTCAATGCTTGACCATTCTTTCCCGCGGCACCCGCCGTCAGCTTGTCGACCTGGCCGACGCCAAAGCTCTGGCATTCATCCCGGAAAGCTAACACTTCGTTAATGTAGTCATGATAGTGTGGTTCGACTAGGACTTCGAGACGCTTCTGCAACCAATATGCAGAATCATCAACTTCATTGCCAGCATGGTTGTAAGCAGTTGGCGTGTCATTAATATTAGTGAAGAATGGAACGTATGGACTATATGCAAAGAAGCCAAAATTAATCCATTGGATAGCAGCGTATTCAGCTGGTACATCATTCCGGATTTGCATAATGCACGAGCTTTGGTTCCGGTCTAGGGCAATGGAACGGAACTTACGTTGGTCGTTTGCATCCCCTGAAGCGTAGGAACCAGTTGGGTCATAAGGGGTGCCATTGTAGTGTGATGACAGGAAGAATTCGACGTCTTCAACGGCAATTTTTTTATCGGGGCGTTCAAAGAATGGAATGTCCAAGCTTGTTGGTTCGTACTGGTGGGAAGGAGTAAACAATTTGTGGCCGTACCAAGTCCGTGGAGTATTGTAGTATTGGTCCGCTTCGTCATTAGTTCCAAAAATCCGCCGGAAGTTAAAACCAGCATCATATGGATTCAAGTGGTATTTTTCCACAAACTCCTTAATGCCATCAGCATACATAAAGTGGTCTGGATCATCAAAGTCAATTTCTTCAATCACCATGATGTTTGGACAAATAGCATAAGCGTTGTCTGGAATCCGTTCGGCAACCCACTGGTGACCGCCAGCTGTTTCAAAGTACCAAACTTCATCTTTATCAGAAAAAGCAATCCCATTAGATTCACCGGTGCCGTATCTTTCGATCAAACTACCAAGCCGTTGAACACCTTCACGGGCAGTTTTAACAAATGGCAATACCAAGTAGATCATCGAGTCTTCATCGACTCCGTTCTCTACTAGCGGATCATGACCGAGTACCCGGGGATTGGTCATTTCCGTTTCTGAAGCGGACATGGCCACATTGTATTCATTAATACCCTGCTCATCCCAGCGGCCATGATGAATATCACCATTCGTCGTAGCGGTAAAACGGCAACCTTGACCATTCAAATCAATTTCCAGTCCATCATAGGTGGAAACAAAATGTTCTCCCGTATAATCCTTAGCTGGATATACCTGGAATGTTTTCGGGTTAACCCCGTCATAGTAATCTTCGTTCCGGGCAATCATGGTTGAACCATCGATCGACGCACCCTTACCAACTAACATGGCTGTACACGAACTCAGCTTTGCTCGACTCATTATCGTCGCATCCTTCCATTAAATTATTATTAGAAACAATTACTATTATCATACCACTGTTCCCATCATTACACTTGCACGAACCGTCGTCAGGTGATAGGATTACAATCACTAATGCCTATATAATGCCGTAATATGGTCGGCGAGTTTCTACCCAGAGCCGTAAACTCTGGACTATAAGCAAATCGATGATTCCCTACTTGATTTGCTCAAGTAGGGATTTTTTATTGGGAGGATTATTGTGGACGAACAATCAGTAGCAACTACTAATAAAGGCCGCTTCTTTTCGTGGCGCGATTTTATTCTCGGCTTCCAGCACCTGCTGGCAATGTATTCAGGAGATGTTCTGGTTCCCTTACTGATCGGGAACTATTTGCATTTTTCAACCTTGCAAATGACTTACCTGGTTTCCATCGATATCTTCATGTGTGGGATCGCGACCCTTTTGCAACTGAAGCAAACTGCCCTGACCGGAATTGGCCTGCCCGTTGTGCTTGGATGCGCCGTTCAAGCCGTTACTCCATTGGAATCAATCGGGTCCAAGCTGGGTATCACCTATATGTACGGTGCCATTATTGCGGCCGGTATCTTTGTATTCTTGATTGCGGGCGTCTTTTCCAAATTAAAGAAGCTCTTTCCACCAGTGGTCACTGGCTCTTTAATTACTATCATCGGGTTCACCCTGGTACCGGTTGGTTTCCAAGACTTAGGTGGTGGTGACCCCACTGCTCATTCCTTTGGTGATCCCAAGAACCTCATCGTTGGTTTTATCACCATTGCCATCATCTTGTGTCTCAATGCCTGGGCAAAAGGATTTTTGCGCTCCATCGCAATCCTTTTAGGGATCCTGATCAGTTCATTTATCGCTGGGGCAATGGGTTTAGTATCCCTTAATCCAGTGCGCGAAGCTGCCTGGTTACATGCTCCGCAACTATTTTTCTTCGGTATCCCCCATTTTAATGGCTCGGCCATGATCACGATGATTCTGGTTTCTCTAACGACCATGATTGAATCCACTGGAGTGTTCTTTGCCCTTGCAGACGTTACTGGTCGTGAATTAAGCACTAAGGATATCGAGCGTGGTTACCGGGCTGAAGGAATTGCAGCGGTTCTCGGTGGCCTGTTCAATACTTTCCCATATTCTACTTTCTCTGAAAATGTCGGGGTTTTACGGATGTCTGGTGTTAAAACACGTCGGCCGGTTTATTACGCTGCCTTCATGCTGTTAGTATTAGGCTTACTTCCTAAGGTTGGGGCATTAGCAACCATTATTCCGAACCCTGTCTTGGGTGGTGCAATGATTGTGATGTTTGGAATCGTTGGTGTCCAAGGAATCCAAATCCTGCATAAAGTTGACTTTACTGATAATGGCAACATCCTCGTGGCTTCTGTCTCAGTTGGCCTGGGACTTGGGGTAACGATGTACCCGCACATTTTCCAATTCTTACCTACAGAAGCCCAAATCATCCTTGGTAACGGGGTGGTTGTCGGTAGCTTAGCCGCTGTCTTACTAAACCTCCTCTTCAATGGTTATGGTAAAGAAAAGCCGGCTAAAAACTAAATCTCATTATTTTTTAATAAAAGTGTTGACAATCTCATAGAGTCACGCTACTATAATACCAACAATTATCGTTACAGTAGTTACTTCGTTCGGTGTTCAGAGAGCCGGTGGGGATGTGTGAACCGGTCAGGCGAAGATTTACGAATTATCGCGGTTCTAATAATTGTCCGACCCCAGTCAGTGTCGTTACCACCTGATACGAGAGCGTATAAATAATTATACGTAGCTGGGTGGTACCGCGGTTAATTCGATCGTCCCGTTGATGTTTTTAACATCAGCGGGATTTTTTGTTAGGAGGATAAACATGGAAAATTGTGGCGGAATTATTCGTTATCAACTCACTTTTATGAATTAATTAGTCTTAATTTAAAAAGGAGTTGTTAAAAATGAAGAACGTTAAATTTAGTGAAGCGATCACTATTTTAGTGATTATGTTAGTTATTTTGGGGACAGCAGTTATTAAGTTTGAATTATCCCCACAAATTCCAGTATTATTTGTTATCGCTTTAATTATGTTCTGGGCCAAATTACGTGGCGCTAGTTGGGACGATGTTCACAAAGGGATCCAAGATGGGATCAGCACAGCAATTATTCCAATCTTTATTTTCATCTTGATTGGGGCCCTGATCGCTGTCTGGATCAAAGCCGGAATCATTCCATCAATCATGGTGGTTGGCTTCAAACTAATCTCAGCTAAATGGTTTGTTCCATCAACCTTTATCGTTTGCTCATTGGTTGGTCTGTCTATCGGTTCTGGTTTCACGACTATTTCAACCATTGGGTTAGCCCTCTTCGCTGTCGGATCAGCAATGGGGATTAGCCTTCCATTATTGGCCGGTGCAATTGTCTCTGGAGCGGTCTTTGGTGATAAGATGTCACCTCTTTCCGACTCCACCAACCTTGCTTCCGCAATTGCTGGAAGTGACCTGTTCGAACACATTAAGAATATGATGTGGTCAACAATTCCATCATTTATCGTTTCATTTATCCTGTTCTGGATTCTCGGCTCTTCTGCTTCATCAATGAGTTCTACTAAGATTGCCCACACGACAGCAATTCTCCAACAAGACTTCCCTGTTTCTTGGTGGGCCCTGTTGCCAATCCTGTTGATGTTTGCTTGCGCATGGCGTCACATTCCAGCTATTGCCACTCTATTCATCAACATTATCGTGACGGTTGTAATGATCTTCTGCCAAGCACCACATACTTCCCTCAAGGCATTGACCTCCCTCTTAAGTGATGGCTTTGTCGCTCATACAAGTGATGCTTCTGTTAATGCTTTACTTTCTCGTGGTGGAATCACTAGCATGATGGGAACAGTTTCCTTAATCATTGTTACTCTTTCCCTTGGTGGGATCTTGATGCAGTTCCATGTTGTTCAATCAGCAATGGAACCACTGGTTAAGCACTTGCACAGTGCAGGTAGTTTAATTACTACAACTATTCTTTCAGGGATTGGTGTTAACCTCTTTGTTGGTGAACAATACCTGTCAGTTATTCTTCCTGGTCGGGCCTTCAAAGAAGCCTTCCATGATATGAAGCTTTCTCCATTGGCCTTGTCACGGGTTCTGGAAGATGGTGGATCCGTTATTAACTACTTAATCCCATGGGGTGTTGCTGGACTATTCACTGCTTCAACACTTAGTATCCCAGTTATGCACTTCTTACCATTTGTCTTCTTCAGTATCTGCTCACCAATTTTCTCCATCATTTCTGGATTTTCCGGAATTGGTCTTAAGTGGGCTGCTGGTCATAAAACCGCTAAGAACTAACTTACAAACCTAATTAACGAAAAAGATCGAGCTGCATTTTGCAGTTCGATCTTTTTTCATTTTCAAGAGTATTAATACAATTAGCCCACTACTAACTTACCGGTGAAGAGACCAATTAAGCCAGCTAATGCCATTAAGGCAATGATCGTCCAGCAGACCTTTTCAGTAGTGGTGAATTTGATATGCTGTTCCTTCTTACCCTTGTAGAAGAACCAGAAACCAGTCATCCAAACAATGGCAGCCAGAAGCAAGTAACGTAATCCGGCACCAAAGACCATGAAGAGGGCAAAGGCAACGGCTAAGACAGCTAAGATACCAGAGGTGATCCGTTCATGGGTCGGCCGGTTTTCAAAACCAGTTCCCTTGATAACACTCTTCAATGCGTACAGAGCAACAAAGAGATATGGGACAATTGACAGTGAAGTCGAGAACTTCAGCAGAACAGCGTATCCGGCAGAGTAAATTCCGGCAATGATCATCAGGACTTGGGTCAGACCAGAAGTTACCCAGAGAGCGTTGGAAGGCGCTTCATTCTTGTTTAGTTGGTCGAGCCAAACAGTAGCAGAGCCACCCCGTCCTGGCAAACGTAATTCTTCAGAACACATATCAACCCAGGCAATTAATGCACCAGTAACGGCAATGATCAGGCAGATATCAATTAAGTAACCACCCCAAGCACCGGTCATTGATGCCATTAGGCCGGCCATTGAAGGGTCATGCAAGGCACTAATCTTACTTGGTGCCATTAATCCTAGTGACAAAACAGAAGTACCAACTAACAGAATAATAACAATTACGGCACCGATTGTCGTAGCTTTTGCAACATCAGATAACTTCTTGGCACGGGTAGCAAAAATTGTTCCAGATTCAATCCCAATCAAAGTCCACATTGCAGACAGTAAAACCGTTTTACTTTGATCAAAAATGGAAACATGGGTCCAGTGACCCGCAGAAACGCTGTAAACAGCTGTAGAATTAAAGTGAGCCATAAAGGTATGCGGGTTAAAGTTCAAAATTGCCAGAATAATAAACATCGCAATTGGAATAACCTTCGCAATCGTCGTAATGTTGTTCATCATGGTATCAGTTTTAACACCGTGCATTACTAGTGCAGTGACACACCAGAGAACAATTGAGGCGGCAATGATTGACGGCCAGGTTGTTCCGTTCCCAAAGAATGAGAAAATGCCGAATGAACCAAAGGCGGAAAACAAAACCGTCAGATAGGAAGCATCCCCAACGGCATCCCCAATGCCGTGTCCGTAGTTAGCAATGAAACCACCAAGGTGTCCAAAGAGGTGTTTCGACCAACCATAAATACCATCATCAATGTCAGGCTGTTGTAACGTCAGGTTTCGATAAACACCAGCTAATGAGAACATCCCAATGGCAACAATTGCCCAACCAATTAAAATAGCTTCAGGGTTAGCACCGGCTGTAACTGTTGCTGGCAGTGCAAAGATCCCTGAACCAATCGTTCCACCAACAACCAGCCCGGTTAAGCCTCCCAGGCCAACTTTCTGTTTAATGTGATCCTGCTTTACCATTCTTAGCCATCCCTTCCTGATATCTAAGTCAATTTCGTTTATGGTAATTATGCAGCGTTCGAAAACGTTTTCACATTATTTATTCTAAGAAGGACCTTCAAAAAGCCACAAAAAGCCACAAAAAGCCTCGTAAAAGAATTCACAAATTTGCAATTTTATTAGACAAAACCGGTTTTTTATCCGATAACGCGGCTTTTAACACGAATTATTAACGCTTATTGCTTTACTGTGAACTATAATAAAGACGTTCTATAAATTCACGTTACTTCATAAATATTCAAATAAGCACGAGGAGATAATTCAAATGAATTTTTGGTTATGTCCGTATAATTGGTGTAAATTCTAAATAGGACTTTGTGAAATCTGAAAG
>NZ_AZER01000012.1 GCF_001436045.1 Limosilactobacillus frumenti DSM 13145 | reverse complement strand
GGTTATGTCCGTATAATTGGTGTAAATTCTAAATAGGACTTTGTGAAATCTGAAAGGAACTTCATTATGCCAAAAGTTGAATTAAATTTAGAGGATGACGAATTAAAGGAGCTATTACTAGGTGATCGGGATAAGGCCATGCAATCAATTATGGCCAAGATCCTTGATGAAATTCTTAAGTCCGAAGTGACTGAGCAGATTAAAGCTAAGGCTTATGAACGTTCGGATGAGCGAACCAATTCACGGAATGGTTATCGGGTTCGTCAGCTTACCACACGAGTAGGAACACTTGAACTACACGTTCCTAAACTCCGTCATGGCAATTTTTCAACACAGCTGTTCAAACGCTACCAGCGTAGTGAGCAGGCCTTTGATTTGGCATTAATGGAAATGGTAATCCAAGGTGTTTCAACACGTAAAGTAGCTGAGATTACTAAGAAGTTATGTGGGACAACCTTTTCTAAAAGTACGGTCTCGGCTTTATGCAATAATTTGGACGACCAAGTGCTGGATTTTAACCGACGTCCCCTTACGCAAAAGTATGCTTTTGTGTATGCCGATGCAATTTTATTTAAGGTACACCGTGGTCACGTTGTGACAAGTAATAGCTTACTCGTTGCGATTGGAATCGACCCTAGCGGTCGTCGAGAAGTGCTCGGTTTTGATATCGGTGATAGTGAATCAAAAGCTGCATGGATGGAATTCTTTAGTGAACTTAAACAGCGGGGTCTTACCAACGTTGATATGTTTGTTTCAGACGCTCATTGTGGCTTAAAGGATGCAATCACTACGCAATTTCAGGGTAGCCTTTGGCAGAGATGTCAATTTCATTTTAGTAATGACTGTACAAGTATTCTGGCACTCAAGGATCGTAAAGAAGTTGCTAACCGACTCAAAGATTTATTTAATGCTCAAACGTACGACCAAGCGGTTGAACGGCGTGACCAATTGGTTAAAGATTGGCAGACCGAGTTCCCTAAGGTGGTGAAGAAATTAGAAAATAGTTTTGACGAATTAATGGTGATTTACCAGCTCCCAGAGGAGCTAAGGAAGCGTCTCCGGACGAATAATACAATTGAGCGGGTTAATCAAGAAATCCGTCGTCGTGACCGTGTAATCCGGATATTCCCGAATGATCTAAGCGTCTTGCGACTAATGGGAGCACTACTGATTGAACAGAATGAAAAATGGGCTGCTGGTCCACGGTACTTAAACATGACCGTTTACCACGGGATTGAAAAAGATGACAATTCAGAAGAAGCCGGTATGCTTAAGCTTGTGAAATGATAAATTCGCGGAATTTAATTTACACCAACATTTTGGACTTGACC
>NZ_AZER01000011.1 GCF_001436045.1 Limosilactobacillus frumenti DSM 13145 | reverse complement strand
CTTGTGAAATGATAAATTCGCGGAATTTAATTTACACCAACATTTTGGACTTGACCGAATTTTTATATTGTGGATCGTGATAAGAAACAGCAACAATTACTCAAGAAAGCAATTGAACGCGATTTTGATAACTCTATTTTGGGAATTACTGACAATCCCGATGAAGCTTACCAAGACGTTTTACGATTAAGTGTCGATATTATATTTATTAATTACCAGCTTAAACCATATGACGGTCACCAGTTAATGCGCAAAATCCAACAAAGTCACCACCATCCCCACTTCATTTTGATTGGCAAGAAATTATCACCAACCATTAAGAGTCAGATTTTCAAGGACGATGCTGATTACCTGCTCGATGAACCACTAAACATGGAAGAACTGAATAAAATAATGCGCCTAACCATCGAAAACATCAGAATGTCCCGACGTTTACTGCAAATTCTCGACCTGGTCAGCGGGGCCGCTAACCACCACACAGAGTCATTTGACTTTAAAACTAAACGCGAACAACGAGCAAAATCAATCCTACGTTTCCTGGGGATTTCTGGCGGGCTGGGGGTTCCCGATATTATTCGGATTATCAAAATGATGATCGAACAGGAATGCTCATTTGATGACCTGGATTTAGAGAAAATCTACCACTTTGATAGTGAAGGTAAGAAGGTCCTCCTCCAACGGATTCGCCGTGACTTGAAAAAGGGGTTAAACAACCTTGCTCACATCTGTGTCACATTTAATACTGATGATAAAATTCTTGAATATGCTAACAACCTCTACAGTTTTGAAAGCGTCGAGAATGAAATTAAGTTTTTGAAGGGCAAACGAAAATCCGGTGGTCGAATTGAGGTGGAGCAGTTCTTCAATGGGTTAGTGCAAGAAGTTGAGTGAGTGCCGAATCGGCAACTAAGCTCTAATGAATATAGTAACGATCTAAATCTAGGTATTTATTCCCGTATAAATGTGTGCAATATAACAAGTAAAAAAAGTGGCTGGAGAAAATTCTCCAGCCACTTTTTAATGTTCAAAATTAGTTCATCAGAACTTCAGTTACTAGGATTCCACCACCAAAGATGAGGACGAAGGCAACGACTGGCCAGACAAACCGTACCCAGTGTGAGTACTTCATGTCGAGCATTTGCAGAGTAGCCATAACTAGTCCCGTTGGTGCTAAGAACAGCATTGCGTATTGACCGAATTGGTAGGCGGTAACAACGATGTACCGTGGAATATGAACTGTATCGGCCAATGGTGCCATGATTGGCATAGCAAGCACTGCCAAGCCAGATGAGGATGGCACAATGAAACCAAGGACGAAGAAGATCAGCATCATCATGATGATGAAAACAGAACCAGACATGTGCCGAACCATTTCTGATGATTGGTACAAAATGGTATCAGAAATGTAACCATCGTTCAGGATGTTGTTAATCCCCCGGGCTAACCCAATGATCAGGGAAACCCCAACTAAACTGGCAGAACCACGTGAAAAGGCTTCGGTAGTTTGGTATTCACCTAACCCGTTCTTATGGCCAAAGCAGGTTAAGAACATAATAATGACAGCAATCAGCAAGAATGATGATGCCATTTCTGGGAAGGCCCAACCCTTAGCCATCACTCCCCAAATCATGATGATAAAGGAAGCAGCGAACAGAACCAAGATGATCTTCTTCTTTAATGTGAAGGTCAGGTCTTTTTCTTCGGTTGAGTCCATTGACCACATTGCATCGAACTTAGCCTTATCTTCGTAGGTGTATGAGAATGATGGATCTTTCTGAACCTTGCGTGCATACCAGTGCAGGTAGAAAAGCAGGCAGATGACAGCAACGGTGAACCCAACAATACGGCCAGTCATCCCCTGGGTAAATTGCGTTCCGGCAGCATTAGAAGCGATTACCACTTGGAATGGGTTAATGATCGAGAAAGTTGTCCCAATTGAAGAAGCGAGGAAAATAGCCCCAACAACCACAATTGAGTCGTAACCCATTGCGATAAAGACCGGTGCCAGGATTGGATAAAAGGCCACGGCCTCTTCTTCAATCCCACAAAGGGTCCCCCCAAAGGCCAGCAATACTGCAACCATGAAGACTAAGATAAATTCTTTCCCCTTGGATTTCTTTGTCAAAGCCTCCAGGCCGGATTCAAAGGCCCCACTAGCTTTAACAACCCCAATCAATCCACCAAGGACAAAAATGAAGATCATAATGTCAACGGCTTCCATCGTCCCATTAACCATACTAGTAAAAATGGAATAGAGACTAGCTGGGTGTTGCTTTAAGCGCTTGTAAGTTCCTGGAACAGAAACTGGCTTACTAATGGCCCCTGACTTGAATTGATCAATATCAATTTGCACGTTCAATTTCTTCAATGAAGCCTGTGTAGCTGGCATTGTTGTCTTTTTACCACTTGGTTGGGTAACCGTTAATTCATTATGTCCATAAGTCAATTTAGAATATGAACCAGCGGGAACGAACCAAGTCAGAAATACTGAAATAACCGTCAGGAAAAACAGAATGGTGAAAGCGCCGGGCATCTTCAATTTCCATTTTTTCTTTGGTTGCTCAACTGTTGCATCCATAACCTTTACTCCTTACCTAAATAATAATTGCTAATCATCAAACACCTGCAGAATCGGAATTTCACAAGTTGTATAATGATAAATGAATATTAATTATTGATAGATATCTGTAACTAATCACGTTTTTAATTATAGAAAGCGCTTTCCGCAATCATCAAAGTTCTTCAAACTTAATCACATCTAATTAAGGAGTTCACATGCTTAAAAACATCAGCTTCCTCCATTATCGTAAATACCAGCGTATTATTATCGCGGCCATATGTGTGGCTTTGGCTTCTCAGGTGCAGTTAAACGCTTTTACACCGGGATTCATCATTGCCCTCTCGGCATTATTACTGCCTATTTTTTTATACTTCAACCAAGACATTCACCCATTGCAACTCGGCTGCGCGATTGCGATCGCGTCACCTGTGTTTCGTGGTGTAGTGCTGCTGCTTACGAAAAGCTCTGCCCATGTTGTCACTTATACGGTTGCTGATATCGTATACTTTCTGTTATATACATTAATTTACTATTTATTGTATTGGCGGTTGGTGTACCATAACGACATTGCCTTTTTCCTGACAATTATTATTTGTGATTACGCCGCAAACGTGTTAGAGATTGGCCTATTAACCGATTTCGCTGGTTACACGATTCACGTCCTAGCAGTGGTTTTCGCGGTAGCATTAGTGAGAGCTACCCTTGCCTCACTAATTGCCTTCCTCCTTCACTACTTTCAACTCTTAATCGTTAATAGTGAAGAACACGAACGGCAGTATTACCACTTTATTTGGGTGGCTTCTGCCGTCAAAAGTGAAGTCTATTTCATGCGTAAAACGATTAATGACATTGAGCGCGTTACAAAAAATGCGTACTTATTAAACGAACGGCTTAAAGATGAGGGCCACACAGAAGAACAAAAGATGGCCTATGAAATTGCCCAACATGTCCACGAGATTAAGAATTCTTACCAAGATGTTATTAAAGGGTTGGGCGATTATTTCAATGACCAGAATAATGTTCCAATGCATATGGACGATATTTTAAAGATTGTATCATCTTATACCCAGATGATTATCCGCAGTCGCCACCTATCTATTAACCTCGTTGTCCACAACACCGTTAATTGCACTGTCCCAGAACATTATTACCTGGTTACAATCATGTCTAACCTCATCCTAAATGGGATTGATGCCATTGGTAATAAGCGTAACGGTGAAATTCTAATTCAAGTCAGCCAGAATAGAGCTGATATTCAACTAGCAGTCACGGACAATGGATCTGGTATTCCCCGGGAAATGATTCCATTAATCTTCAAACCAGGCTTTTCAACTAAGTTTGATCAGTCCGGTGATATTTATCGGGGGATTGGCCTCTCCAACGTGCAAACAATCGTTCAAGAGCAGTTTGCGGGGCAAATCAAAGTCGATTCACAGCCCCATGTGGGGACCACTTTCTTCGTAACAATGAATAAAGATAAGCTCACCAGCAGTCAGGAGGAAAAATAATGAAGTTCTATCTTGTTGATGATGAACAATCAATCTTGTACGTTTTGCAAAACATCATTGAACAAAACTTTGATGATGAAGTGGTCGGGATGAGTAGCAATCCCAAAAAAGCCATTAATGAAATCCAGCTCCGCGATGTTGATATTGTCTTGGTCGACCTTCTGATGCCCGAAATTTCTGGAATTGATCTCATTGAGACCATTAAATCAACTAAACCGCAAATCCGCTTTATCATGATTTCTAAAGTCCAAGATAGTGACATGCGGGCAAAGGCCTACCAAGCCGGAATTGAATTTTTTATCAATAAGCCGCTAAATATAATTGAAATTAAATCTGTGATTGCAAAAGTCGAGCAAAACATCAAAATGTCCGCCCAATTATCCTCAATTTCTGCAATGGTCAACCAATTTAATGGCCAACCGGATCCCGTTAACAATCAACTTCACTCTTCGACTGATCGAGCAACAATAGTTCTTAAGTCTCTAGGCATGTTCTCAGAACGGGGCGCCAGCGACATTTTGCAAGTTATCAAAATGATGAAGCTTCATCATCAGAATTATCGCAGCTTAGATCTCACGGAAGTGTTGGGTATTAATAATCATGAAAAGAAGATCATGGAGCAGCGAATGCGGCGGGCGATTAAAGTCGGGTTAGTCAACCTTAGCAATCAGTTAATTGATAATCCATATGATGAGCAATTGAGTACCCATGCTAACAATCTGTTTGGTTACGAAAATGTTCACGCTCAGATGTTGCACCAACAAGGTAAGCAACTCACCGGTGGACGTATTGCCATTCAAAAGTTCATGGATGGCCTGCTAGATGAAGAATAAATAAAGGGAGCTACGGTTAAGTACCGTAACTTCCTTTATTTTTGGATTAAATTATGGTTTAGTGCTTAGCTACGTAATCATTGAGTTCCTTTAGGTAAAGGGCTTTTTGTTCATCTGAAATCCAACTGGTTTCAAATGAGTTCCGTGCTAACGTGATGACCTGGTCACGAGTCAAATTGAACTTAGTGGCGATTGCATAGTAGTTATCGCCAATATAGCCACCAAAGTAAGCTGGGTCATCAGAGTGGATTGAAACCTTAACCCCCTTCTTTAAGAGCTCCAGAACTTCCTTACCCTTCATTTCCGGACTAACAAATGAGTTGGAAAGTGGGCAGGAAGTAAAGCCAATCTTATTCTTAGCAGCAAAGTTAACTAGGTCTGGATCTTCCACCACGTTGGTCCCATGGTCGACCCGTTCAACGCCAATCACTTCAAGTAATTCACGAATATGTTCAATTGAATCTTTTTGATCAATATCCGCATGAGCAGTCAAGTGAAATCCTTCAGCACTCGCCTTAGTGAATTGGTTAAAGAATTTCATTGGTGGATTATTGTGTTCGTCAGAATCCAGACCAACCCCAAGAATTTTATCCTTGTAATTGAGTGCCTCTTCTAGAGTTTCACGTGCAGAGTCACGAGAAAAGTCACGTAAAAAACACATGATTAAACGTGCATCAATGTTCAATGCGCGAGCATCAACAGTCGCCTTGTATAGGCCATCAATAACTGTCTTAAAGGAAATTCCTCGAGACATGTGAGCTTGTGGATCAAAGAAAATTTCCACATGGCGAACATTATTTTTAACAGCTCGATGGAGGTAGTCCATTGCAAGATCATAGAAATCTTGTTCTGTTTGAAGAACGTTCATCGCTGGGTAATAAACGGCCAAGAATGAAGCTAAGTCATCATATTGGTATGATTGGCGAACTTCTTCAATCGTTGATTGACCAATATTTACGTGATTACGTTTAGCCAATTTCAATTTTAATTCTGGTTCAAGTGTTCCTTCGATATGTACGTGAAGTTCCGCTTTTGGTAATCCTTGGGTAAATTCCTTCGTAATTTCAGTAGACATGAACTAAGCCTCCAAATTAAAGTTCGTTTTTTTCTAACGTTGATGCTATTGTATCACCAAAAAATTCGTTTTCAATAGTTTTTACGAACAAATTACCTTGATTTTCGAATTATAGTGTGCAATAATCCACACATACTGATTCAAAGGAGTGTAAATCGTGAGTAAAACACGAACTTTATCCGGAGGGATTGATCGTGCCTTCCATATCTCAGAGAATGGGTCCTCTATTAAACGGGAATCTTTAGCTGGTTTAACAACCTTCGTTTCGATGGCTTACATCCTATTCGTTAACCCGTCTGTTTTAGGTGATGCGGGGATGAATAAGGGGGCTGTTTTCACCGCTACAGCCCTGTCAGCAATTTTAGGTTCCTTATTAATGGGAATTCTTGCTAACTACCCAATCGCCATTGCCCCTGGTTTAGGTGACAACGCCTTCTTTACTTACTCTGTTGTTATTGCCATGGGAATTCCATGGGAAGATGCCATGGCGGGGGTCCTGGTTGCTTCAGTTCTCTTTACTATCCTGTCCTTCCTGAAAGTTCGGGAAATTGTGATTGACGCCATCCCCCAAGATTTAAAATACGCGATGGCTGCCGGTATCGGGATCTTCATCTCATTCGTTGGTCTCCAAGGAGGGGGCTTAATTGTTGCCGACAAATCTTCATTAGTTGGTATTGGTTCCTTTACCGTTCCGACTGTTTGGTTAACCATCTTCGGCATCTTTGTCATTGCGATCTTAATGGCCAAAAAGGTTCCTGGTGCGATCTTCATCGGTCTAGTTGCAACGACTTTGTTAGGGCTCTTCACCGGTTTGATTAAGGCTCCCCACCATATCATTTCGATGGCCCCAAGTCTGAAGCCAACATTTGCTGTTGGTCTAACACACCTATCTGTGATGTCCGATCCTAAGATGTGGGCAGTTGTATTGATCTTCTTGCTCGTGGCATTCTTTGATACTGCTGGTACCCTAATTGGTTTGGCTCAACAAGCCGGCATCATGAAAGACAATAAGATGCCACGGATCGGCCGTGCTTTAATGGCTGACTCCTTATCAATGCTTGGTGGTGCCTTCATGGGGACTACCCCTACCTCTGCCTACGTTGAATCATCAGCCGGGATCGCTATCGGTGGTAAGACTGGGTTCACTGCAGTTGTTGTCGCATTTTTCTTCCTGTTGAGCATGATTTTCTCACCATTGCTGACCGTTGTTACTACCCAAGTAACTGCCGCTGCACTGATCGTTGTTGGTGTATTGATGGTTTCTGCTTTACGTGACATTCACTGGGATCAATTTGAAATTGCCTTACCTTCTTTCCTTGTCGTGATCGGCATGCCTTTGACCTACAACATTTCTTATGGGATTGCTTTTGGTTTCTTAACTTACCCAATCCTGATGACTGCTGCTGGTCGCCGCAAGGAAGTTAACGGCATCATGTGGTCGATGTTGATTGTCTTCGTTGTCTTACTCTATGTCTTGAACATCTTGCCTAAATAAAGTGGAGGCTTTCTCATGTCAAAAACCAATCTAAGTGACTATATCGATGCTGGGGCCGCAAAGATTCCTGCCGACCTGGTGATTACTGGTGGAACGTTAATTAACGTTATTACTGGTGAATACTATAAGGCTGACGTCGCCATTTATGATGAGCGGATTGTCGCCGTTGAAAAGGACGTTACTGATTATGTTGGCCCGCATACTAAGAAAATTGACGCCACTGGCAAATATCTTGCCCCAGGGCTGATTGATTGTCACATTCATGTTGAATGTAGCAAGCTTAGCATGACCCGTTTCGCACAAGCAATACTCCCACACGGGACAACCAGCATTGTCTCTGGTTTAGACGAATACATCTCAGTAATTGGGATAGACGGTTTGAAAGAAATTTTCAAAGAGATTGATAATTTACCATTCAACGTCATTTGGGGGTTGCCTTATAAGACCCCATATACTATCCCAAGATCAACGATCTCTTATGACGTTACGGCTAAGGATCATGCTAAAATTCAACGTGACCCCCGTTGTTTTGGGGTCTGGGAAACTGTTCGGGAATCCGTTGAAACAAAGGATCCTGATACGATGAAAGTATTAGAGTTAGCTGAACAAAACCACCAACCAATTTTTGGTTGTTCACCAATGGCTCGTGGCAAGGCCTTAAATCAATACCTGATGAGTGGTGTCTCGGTCGACCATGAAAGTTATTCCCACGAAGAATTCCTAGAAAAAGCCCGAAAAGGTATCCACACTGTTATTCGTGAATCGGCAGTCACTAAGTTTTTGAACGAGAATATTAAATCAATCACCGAGAATGTCGCCGGCGTCGCTCGGCACACAAGTTTCTGTTCTGATGATGTGAATGCCACAAATATTCTATCGGTTGGTCATATTGATCATATGGTCCGGTTGGCGATTAAAGATGGCGTGAGTCCAATGACTGCAATTCAAATGGCTACTATCAATGCGGCCGAAGCATATCATATTGACGATCGTTTAGGTTCAATTGCTCCAGGTAAGCGTGCTGATATCTTACTCGTTGATCATCCTGGAACATTTAATGTGGAAACCGTCATTAGTCAAGGTTGCCTTGTCTACGCTGATCAACAGGAACAGTTTGACTTCAAAGTACCTGATCGTTCTCCACAATTAACTTCTACCGTTCACCGGCAATCACTAGTGGCTAGTGACTTTCAATACAAAACTGACCATGCAGATGGCGCTGCCCTTGTAGAAACGATCAATAGCATTGGACCGTTTGTCCGGAAGCGGCGGGATGTCGAACTACCAGTAGAAAATGGAATTATTAAGCCTGATGCTAATCAGGACGTTGCTTTGGTTTCAGTCGTAGAACGTTACGGAATTAATGGCAATGTTTCGCATGGCTTCATCTCTGGTTGGTCCTTCAAGAAGGGGGCAATAGCTACTACTGCTGCTCCAGATGACAACAATATGGTTGTTGCTGGAGTCAATTATGAGGATATGGCGTTGGCTGCTAATAAATTGATTGAACAAGGTGGTGGCCAGATTGTCGTGGTTGACGGTCACGTCGTTGCTAACTTACCATTACCGATTGCTGGGATTTGCTCCGATCTGCCAGTTCAGGAACTGGCTAAACAGGAAAAGGCATTACAAGAAGGGGCACGTGAAATTGGCTCTAAACTACCAGACCCGATCTTCTACCTCTCATTCCTACCAATCACCGCAATTCCCGATTTGGCAATTACTGACGGCGGTAATGTTGATTACACTCAATTAAAGTACTTTAATCCAGTATTGAATTAGAAAATATGAAAGCGGATTACTCAGCAGTATTTGACTGAGTAATCCGCTTTTACGTGTCATTTATATTTAGTTATATTGTGATTCGTGAATTGTTAATTACTGCAACATAGTCTAGAAAACTCGACTGACACCATGTTTTGCCATTAAATGTCATACTCTTCAATCTTAAATTGGTCGTCAGTCAACGTTGCCTTCGTCAAACTACCGTTCTTTGGACGGACCGTAACATCATACTTTCCGCCACCAAACTTCTCAACCAAACTCAACAAAGTATTACCGTGACTAACCCATAATACATTCGCATTGTCTGGTAAATCAGCATCCCGAATCAGCTGAATTCCCTTGTTCATCCGGTTCCAGTATTCTTCATTATTTTCGGCATCGTGGAATGGATCAGCATCTTTCAACCAATCTTTGGCTTGACCAATTGAGTACTTAGTAACAATTTCCTTGAAATTCTTAAAGC
This sequence comes from Limosilactobacillus frumenti DSM 13145, assembly GCF_001436045.1. Classification (GTDB taxonomy): domain Bacteria; phylum Bacillota; class Bacilli; order Lactobacillales; family Lactobacillaceae; genus Limosilactobacillus; species Limosilactobacillus frumenti. The sequence continues at coordinate 3,163 of NZ_AZER01000011.1, read as the reverse complement.
CGTGAGGAGCCCCCGCGTTGTACCAAGCTAAATCCATGTTCGTTCCTTCATAGGAACCGTAAAATTCTTCCCGAAAATATGGTGAAACAACTGGTTGCTTAACAGAATCTGCCTGATTCATTTTCAAAATTGTTCCGATAGTTTCCATCGCCCGAGTAGTGTCAGAACAAAAGGCACCATCAAAGTGAACATCTTTCAGCCGTTCGCCAGCATCCTTAGCATTTTGCTTACCTTTTTCGGTTAATGGAGAGTTACTCCATCCTTGTAGTTTATTGTAAATGTTGTAATAAGTTTGTCCGTGCCGCACTAAATAAAGGTTTAACTTTGTCATCTTTATAACCTCCTCGTATTAAATATCCGTCTCAATTGTAGCGCTTTCTTTCCCTTAGCAACAACTCATTAATAAGCATTCTTTTAACGTGATTTCATAGTATCTTCACATCCCCTTTGTAAACTAAATACCATAGAAAGAAGGGATATTGATGACACTTCGTGAAATAAATACCCACTCTAATGTTGTTGCGGCCCAAATTATTCGAGTAACTAATCGTTCGGTGAGTGTTCAAACTGAGGACGGACAGCAACTAACAATTCCCCTCAGCCAGCAATACCGTCGTGACCAAGCGCGGTTAGCCTCATTACGTGATATTTGGCGAAACAAAATTTGGATTCCCGTTAATAAACAACTTCATTCATTATTTGTAACCGACTGGTTGGTAATGCCTCAGCCGGTATTGGCAAGTAATTATTAACAATTAAGATTTAACTACAATTATCTTTGACGAAGAGTTTCTCAATAATCTGTGATAAAATACTGTTGATTCGCTATTTTCAATAGCAAACTCAAAGTATGATCTCGATTGCGAGGAACTCTTTTTATGAAGAAACTAAGCAAATTCGTGAACACTAGGATTGGTTTTTACGTTCTCCTAGTTGTTCTTTTTTGGTTTAAGACTTTATTTGCTTATTTTACTGACTTTAAGCTCGGTGCAGAGGGAATCTTCCAATATCTCATTTTATTAATCAACCCCCTGCCCATCACTGCATTAATTTATAGTTTTGCATTCTACTTTAAGCGTTCACGATTCTTTTACCCCGTGTTAATGGGGCTCGATATTGCTAATTCGCTTTTGTTATATTTAAACGTCATTTACTACCGTGAGTTTACGGACTTTATGACCATTGCGACGATGACTGGCTACTCCAAAGTTAATCAGGGGCTGAGTGGTTCTTCCTTAGCATTGACTAACCTGCATGATGCCTTCTATTGGCTGGATATCGTCATCATCCTCGTCCTGATGCTAACTCGGCAAATTAAGTTTGACCCTCGAGCACTTAGCTCGCGCCTTTCATTTGCGTTTACTTCCATTGCAATCACAATGTTTGGCGTTAACCTTTCATTAGCTGAAATGAGTCGTCCCCAATTATTAGGACGAACCTTTGACCGGACTTACATCGTTAAATACCTCGGGATTGATGCCTTTACTGGTTACGACCTCGCTAAATCTCAGCATATTAATAATATGCGCCAGAGTGCGACTAAGTCTGAATTATTGAAGGTCAAGAAATTTACTGACAAACACTACGCTAGCCCCAATCCGCAAATGTACGGTATTGCTAAGGGACGAAATGTGATTGTCATCCACTTGGAAAGTTTCCAGCAATTTTTGATTGACCGCAAAGTTAACGGTCAAGAAGTCACCCCATTCCTGAACTCTCTTTATCACGGAAAAGATACCTATGCATTCGATAACTTCTTCCACCAAGTTGGTCAAGGAAAAACGAGTGATGCTGAAAACATGTTGGAGACGAGTACCTTTGGTTTACCACAGGGCTCACTATTTGCCACTTTAGGTAGTGATAATACGTTCCAAGGGGCGCCTGCAATTCTTAACCAGCGTGCCGGTTACACCAGTGCTGTTTTCCATGGAAATGTCGCTTCGTTCTGGAACCGGAATAATGTTTACAAGAACCTTGGCTATCAATACTTCTTTGATGCATCGTACTACGATACTTCAGGTGATAAAGCCACCGGTTATGGGTTAAAAGACAAGTTATTGTTCAAGGACTCCGTTAACTACCTGCAAAATCTACAGCAGCCCTTCTATACGAAGTTCATTACGGTGACTAACCACTTACCCTATGATCTTGATGACGAAGATAAGGACCCGAACTTCACCACAACTAATACTGGTGATACCACTGTCGATAACTACTTTGTCACTGCTCACTATCTTGACCAGTCATTACAAGAATTCTTCAATTATCTGCAGAAAACCGGACTCGATAAACACTCAGTCATTATGATTTACGGTGACCACTATGGAATTTCCAATAGTGAAAACACTTCATTGGCCAGCGTCTTCGGCAAATCTGCAGATGATTGGACAGACTTTGATAATGCATCCCTGCAACGGGTACCATTGATGTTTGTTATTCCAGGTTCTGGTGGTCACGGTGGTATTTACCATCAGTATGGTGGGGAAGTGGATGTTCTACCAACCCTCCTTCACCTGTTAGGAATTAGTTCCAAACGCTATATTCAGTTTGGGACTGACCTTTTCTCAAAGGAACACAGTCAAGTGGTGGCTTTCCGTAACCGTGATTTCGTCACACCACACTATAGTTCAGTCAATGGCGTCATTTACGATAATCACACTGGTAAAGTTGCTAAATTGACGAAGAAGCAAAAGAAACAGTTGAAACGCGATCAAAAGCTTGTTAACACGGAACTTACCCTTTCAGATTCATTAAATGAAAAGAACCTGTTACGGTTCTACCATCCAAAGGGATTTAAACCGGTTAAGGCCGCTGACTACAATTATTCCAATGGTCTGAAACATGAAAAGCGGATCGAAAAAGAACTGGGGCTGAAGTCAACCAGTATTTTCTCCAAGAACAACAACCGTTCAACAGTTGATGATTACTCGACGGATGCACCTGAGCAGAATCACTCATCAACTGATTCTAACCGGATTAAGATTACTAACCCGGATGCTAACAATAAATAGAATATAAACTAAAAGGGTTGTGACATAAGTCACCTATATAGTTGAAAATGCTACAGCGCAGTACACAAAGGGACTCTAGCGTTCGGAAAATCTGAACTGAAGTGAACCCCCATAGTTGGACAAATACATCCAACTATGGGGGTTTAGTATGG
>NZ_AZER01000010.1 GCF_001436045.1 Limosilactobacillus frumenti DSM 13145 | reverse complement strand
TACTGCTGCTGAAGATCAGTGGTTATGGATTAATGGTCATTGGTATTATTTCGATAACGAAGTAATGGTTTCTAATGGCTGGCATAGTACTAAACTAGCTAATGGAAGTTGGAAAGATTATTACTTTGACCAATGGGGTCATATGATTTACTAATAGTTAAGAGCTGGGTATTATTTTGCTTAGCTTTTTTATATTTGACAAGAATTACATAATAATAGCGTGAAAATCTAGCAGTGTGCTAGATTTTTTATTTTAAACTTGCAAAATCCTAATCGGTCCTATATAGTTAGTTACATAAGTAATCAACTATATAACTAACTACCTAGGAGGTGATCTTTTGCAATTTCACTTTGATGAATCGTCACCCTTATACCAGCAGATTGCTAGCCAACTCGAAGAAATGATTTTCACCGGTGGCTTTGATGAAGGTGACAAGGTTCCTTCTACAACTCAACTATCACAGCAGCTACATATTAATCCAGCAACAGTTTTAAAGGGTATGAACCAGCTGGTTGATAAAGGCCTAATTGAAAAGCGCCGTGGATTAGGAATGTTTGTAATGAAAGGTGCACAGCAAAAGATTATGGAACAACGAAAAGAGGACTTCTACAATGACTATGTCAAAACACTATTGTTAGAAGCTCATAAATTGGGAATTACGAAGCAGCATTTGCAAGACTTGATCGAGCGGGGTGAGCAAGATGGAAAAATTAACAGTTAATAAACTGACGAAGAAGTATGGCCAGAAAGTTATTTTAGATAACTTGTCATTTCAATTAGCACCGGCTAAGATTTATGGACTACTCGGTCGAAACGGAGCTGGGAAATCAACTTTATTGAATCTGATTACCAATCGGGTTCTATCGACCAGCGGTGAGATTAAAATCGGTAGTCATAACATCAATGATGATGATCATGAATTAGGGAAAATGTACCTAATGAGTGAGGTTGATATGTATACCAAGCGGACAACGATCAAACGAATGATGGAGCTCGCAGACGAAGCATATGAACACTTTGACTTTAAGAATGCCGAGCAAATGTTAACGGACTTTAAACTAGACCAAAATGAAATTTTTACTAACTTGTCCACTGGTCAACGCACGGCGGCAAAGTTAGTGGTAGCCCTAAATGTTAATGCTGACTATATTCTTTTGGACGAACCAGTATTGGGATTAGACGCTAACCACCGGGAATTGTTCTATAAGGAACTCATTAAGGCCTTTCAAAATAAGCCACGGACGTTTGTCTTATCTACCCACTTAATTGAAGAAATTCAACAGTTAGTGGAACACGTAATCATCATTAACGATCACCAGATCATTGAGGATGCGGATGTCGAAAGTTTGCTGAAGAAAGCCTATGCTATTTCTGGACCGGCTAAAGATGTTGATACGTATACTGATGGTTTGAATGTTCTTTATACTGAGACGATGGGGAGTATTAAGACAACATATGTATTTGACGGATTAGACGAACAACGGGTAATTCCTGACCGGGTCAAGATTGATCATTATGACTTGCAACACTTATTTATTTACTTAACTAACGGAGATGAACAACATGATTAGTCACAAGCAACAAATGGTGGTTACAAATGTCTTCCGTCGCTTAGGGATGGCCCTTTTAATTGCTACTGCCTGGATTGTCGGCGTTGAATTAATAGTATACCTGTTAGATCTTTGGCTTAATCATAATTGGGTCTCCTTCTTGGTTAGTTTGAAAGCTATTCCAGGGACCGTCACCAAAATTTTGTTATGGATCGTGCCATTCTATTTTTTGGTAACCCCATACGCTGATTTCAAGTGGACCATCCAAAACGGTATTTCACGAAAGACAATGTGGCGCGGCCGTCTACTATCTTTAATACTGGCAACAATTGTTGCTTACGCTGTGGAATCTCTATGTTCACTGATTGATCATCCGTTTGGTGACTGGGTTGGGTTTTGGCTGAGCCTTTTGGCGTACTTTAGTGTAGTCATTACTATGGCCGCAATCGGTAACGGGTTTGCATTGCTTAACCGTAAGTGGAAGTGGATTGTCGGGATTGGATTGCCAATAGTTGCTTTGATTCTGTTTGTCTCATTAATTTCTTGGTTGTCGTTAATTGATAAATCCGTTTTGTACCACAATAGTCAGTTTATTTTACGAGTCTTGAATTCATTAAATTTCACAGTCATTTTTTGGGTTTCTTGGGGAGCGTACCTGTTGATTATGGTATGGTCGACGAAGTTCTTTAACGATCGGATTCAATTACGTCGTGATTAATTTATTTTCGATGAGACAGTCTTTTGTGGAAAATTAGATGCAAAACACTCATTTCATGTTATAGTTAATTAGTATATTGCTAATTATGAAAGATAATATGGTGAGTTGATTTATGAATATCAGAAATATCTTGATTATTGTGGGGATTATTGCAGTTATACTGTTAATCTTTCAGTACATTGTTCAGGTTCGCCGAATCAAAGCTGGAGATAACTATGTTAGTGGTGGTCGTGCTTTTCTTAACTGGTTATTGCTATTTGTAATTGTCGGTAGTTTCGGTGGTTCCGTGTATGCAAATCATCGAGCAAAAAATGAACAGGCGGTTCCGACAGACATTGCTTCTTCATCATCTCCTGAGGAGGAGAATGACCAGCTATACGTTAACTTTGACAAGGCTAAGGCACGGCTGAATGACGATGGCGTTGCTCCAATGAAACTGATTGTTTCGCCAGGCACTAAGGTCAAGATTGTTGGTCACCGTTCTGGCACTGTATATAAGAAGTTTACGACCAAGAAGGGTGACGGTCCAGTTACCGTTAAATACAAGTTTGAATACGCTGCTGAGTATGACATCATTGCCACTAAGAATGGTAAAAAGATTACTAAACACTTAACTGTTAAGGATCAAGAAACTGAGAGTTCTTCATCCAGTAGTAGTTCAATTTCATCATCATCCTCTAGCCACAGTTCATCGAACTCATCATCTAGCGCTAATCATACGTCTAATAATGGTGGTCCTTCATCTAATAATGGTGGCAGTAATTCATCTAACACTAGTGGCAGTTATACACCTAGTCGTTCTTATGGCGGTGGCTACACAGGCAATACTAGTGGTGGCAGGCCAGCAATTTCTAACCAACCAATGATCAACAATCAACCAATTCAAAATCAATAGAATAATTAAACGGGAAATCACATTTATGTGGTTTCCCGTTTGTTTCTTGGTGATTCTACCTAATTAATGATATAGTTAATATTGTAAAACTTTGGGCAATTCGTGGGGATAATAATATGGACTCAATGATGTTGTTAGTTGTTGGTGGGTTTGCACTAGCAATTTTCTTAATTCAGTATGTTATACAAATTTGGCGCCTCCGTCATGGCAGAGGTTTTGTGAGTGCTGGACGAGTATGCATTAATTGGCTATTAGTAATTTTAATGGTGTTTAGTTTTGGCGCCTCTGCTTATAATAGTCAAACTCTCCGTGTCCAGCGATTAGCGAAAATTAAGTTATTTCATCATAAGCACAGTCAATCAGCTAAATTATCATCAAAGCCTCAATCCAAAAAGCACCATAAACATCATCAAACTGATAAACCATATGTTAAATGGGATGATAAAAAAGACACCCACTTAAACCAGAATGGTGTTGCCTCAATGGCTTTGCAAGTATCCCCAGATACCCACGTTGAAATTACTGGACAACGTTCCGGCCAAGTGTACAAAGATTTTACTACTCAGAGTCATAAAAAACATAATACTATCTACTATAACTTTAAGAGTGCAGGAACGTATCATATTAAAGCCACTCGTAATGGTAAACAAGTAACAAAAGAAATTGTGATTAAGCCACAGGAAAGCTCATTGAGTTCTTCCAGTTCTTCCAGCGGTAGTGAGGAGCAACAATCGACTATTTCTCAAAATAGTCAGTCACGACCGAATGCGGCCAATAACGTGGCAGGTCATGCTCGAAATCACTCTACACCTGTGTCTTCGGTGAATAATTATCGTCGACCAATTAATAACCAGTTCTCTGTCAATAGTGGAAATTTGAAGAGACAATAAATAAAGGAGTTAGGATCATTGAAAACCTAACTCCTTTATTTTAGTCACTTGCTTTATTCACAGCTTCAATCACTGCATGGCGCATTCCGTGCTTCTCTAACGCCATTACTCCACGAATTGTCGTTCCAGCAGGAGAGGTAACTTCATCGCGCAACGCAGACGGTGACTGTTTCGTTGCCAGGGCCAGTGCACCAGATCCTTTAACCATGCTAGCAATAACTTGATAAGCGGTTTGTCGGTTCATACCATGAGCAACTGCTGCATCAGACATGGCATCCATAAAGACATCCACAAATGCTGGTCCACAACCACCAACAACCCCGATAATGTCAAGCTGTTTTTCCGGAACTTCGATGACTTGACCAAGTTGACTAAGAAAATCAACCACGGTTGCTCGTTCCTTGTCACTAACGTTAGCGTCCATTGCTAAGCCAATCGTCCCGGCGTTTACAGCAACGGGCGTGTTCGGAATCATTGCTGCGACAATCGAATTTGTAATACGCCGGTTTAACTTATGTAGTGGTACTCCTGCAGCTGATGAGATCACAAAGGTGGAAGCTGGGAGCTTCTTTAGTTCCTTAGCTACATCAAGTGTTACTGGCGCTGGGGTAGTTAAAATAACGAATTGTGGTTGCTTAGCGACAACTGCTTCATTATCATGAACTAATTCAAATCCCAGTTGGCCTGCTAACTTACTAACGCGCGGGTTTTCGGGGTTCTGCACTAGCAGGTCATACTTGTTGAGGTTCTTCAATCCTTTTAGAATCGCAGTTCCCATGTTTCCTGCACCGATCACTGCCACTAATGGTCGTTTTTGATTAGTCATCTTGATCCTCCAATTTTACATAGTTGCCTGTGATGAACTGCTGCTCACCAACTTTGTACCAGATAATTTCGTCATTATCATTCATCTTGCCATAAATGGTAATAATCTGCCCGTTTGGTAATTCATTGACCTTTTCACCATATGGCTTGTTATAAACATCAATGGACCGGTGGGGAAGATAATCAATGGTAGCCTTTGTCGGCTTCATTGGAATGACTGACATTTGTTCACTTAACTTAGACTGAAAATCTTGATCCTCAGCTTTAAACGGATTGTCAACCACTTCCATGCGGTCATACTTAATCCACTGATCTGATCCAATTTCATACCAAAATTCGCCAGATTTAGTGGCGACACGGTGAAAGGCCTTAACAACAATCCCTTCCGGAATCGGGGATCCAACTTGCATGCCATTTGGATTATCAAAAACCGGTGTCATTGCATTTAGACGTAAGTACATTTCAATTGTTTGTACTTCACCCCAGTTATCTTTTCGGTAGTAGAGGTGAATGCTACGTTGAGACATATCAAAGGTCCCCGTTAAATCACCCTCAGACTTAACAAAGCGATACTTAGGAAAGTCCTTTTGATCAACTTCATATGTTTGACCGAGGTATCCTTGCAATAGTTGGGGAACCATCAAATTTTCATTTGTATCAATATCGGTATAGTAAACCCAAATTGGGTTGCCAGTTTTGAATTTATCTAGCATTTTGTTCACTCCGTTATTTTGGCTTATCTTACTGTACTAATTATAGCGCTTTTCTATGAACCTTTTGTGAATTAGTTCTAACCACAACGAATATCGTGCAAAATAAGTTTTTTACGTTTTTTATTTATAGACAAAGAAATTAGCATACGTTTAATATACGTGTAATAGAATAATAAGTGAAAGATGTGAATATTGTTGGTTCATCGACGGATCGTGATCAAAAAATTTATCGATAATGGGTGGTTTCTTCTACGTCATGGTGGGAATCATGATATCTGGACGGATGGATATCGTAAGACGTAATTACCACGACACCCTAAGTTCAGTGATCGTTTATATTTCTCGTTAATTAAAAAGTTCAATTTAAAATGAGGTGCAAGATGATGGACAAAATTGCTATATATCCGATTATTATCACTAAAAGTAGTGATGAGGATGATTATCCTTATTATGTTGAAATCCCCGATCTTGATGGGGAAACTGAGGGTAAGACGTTAACCGACGCGATCTTAATGGCGCAGGATTATATTGGGACCTATTCTCTGGAAAACGTTTTACCGCCATCTAATGTTAATTTGCCTAAAGTTAAAGATCCACGAGCAATTACTAATTTAGTTTCAGTAAATATTTCACAATACAAACGGAAACATGATCATAAAGCCGTTAAAAAGACGCTTACCATCCCCAACTATTTAAATGAGCTGGGTAAAGAGCGGGGAATTAACTTTAGTGAAGTCCTTACAGAAGCATTGAAAGAAAGACTCAGGATATAAACAAAAATAGCAGACCTGCTGGTATGCAAGTCTGCTATTTATTTTATCTCTAGGTCAATTATTCTTGATCGTTATTATCGTTTTGATCATCGTCATTGTCAGCAGCCGGTTGACTTTCTGCACTAACCACTTGAATGTTGCCATCGTCATCTAACTGGGCAGATAGGTTATGAGCATCATTATGATCCAATACATAATCAGCAATCCGGTCTTCAATTTGTTCTTGAATGACCCGCCGTAATGGACGTGCCCCCATCTTTGGATTGAAGCCGAGATCAACGAGCTTTTCAGCAACGTTTTCTGGAACATCAATGTGCAAGTCCTTGTCCTTCAGCATATTGTTCACATCGGTGATCATCAAGCCAACGATCTTCATCAGGTCTGGCTTAGTTAAGGCATTGAATTGCACAATGTCATCAAACCGGTTCAGGAATTCTGGCTTGAAGTAGTTAGTCAGCTTATCAATGATGGAGTGAGTGGAACCATTGGATTCAGCACCGAAACCAACACTAGCTTCAGCATCCCCTGTCCCGGCATTCGAAGTCATGATAATAATTGTATCCTTGAAGGAAACGGTCCGTCCTTGTGAGTCAGTCAAACGACCATCGTCCAAGATCTGCAGGAACATGTGCATAACATCTGGGTGCGCTTTTTCAACTTCGTCTAACAGGATTAAGCTGTATGGGTGCCGACGAACCTTTTCTGTCAATTGACCGGCTTCTTCATAACCAACGTAACCTGGTGCAGCCCCGATTAGCTTGGAAGTTGAAGTCTTGTCCATGTATTCGGACATATCAAACCGAATCATGGCATCTTTAGAACCAAAGAGAACCTTGGCTAATTGCTTAGCAGTTTCAGTCTTCCCGACACCAGTAGGTCCAACGAAGAGGAAGGAGCCAATTGGCCGACCAGACTTATTCAGACCAATCCGGTTCCGCCGAATGGCCCGGGCAATTTTATCAACGGCTTCTTTCTGCCCAATAACGTGGGCATCCAACTTCTTGTCGAGGTCCCGTAACTGGTTTTCTTCTTGCTTCTGGAGATCGCCAACTGGGATATTGGTCTTTTCTTCGACAATCTTTTGCATATCTTCAACCGTTACCGTGGCTGCCTTTTCGGTATGGTTTTCTTCGGCTTCTTTCTTAGCCTTTTCGAGGCGGGTAACTTGGTCACGGTAGAAGGCGGCTTTTTCGTAGTCTTGGTTATCAGCTGCTTGTTGTTTGTGTGCTTCAGCCGTATGGATCTCATTCTCGATCGTGTTTGGATCGGCTGTCTTCAAAGTTAAGTTCTTCTTGGAACCAGCTTCATCAAGTAAATCAATGGCCTTGTCAGGCAAGAACCGTTCTTGAATGTAACGGTCTGACAACTTAGCAGCGGCGACAATGGCATCATCGGTGTACTTAACGTGGTGGTAATCTTCGTACCGACTCTTGATCCCGTTTAGGATCCGAATGGTTTCTTCAACGGATGGCTCGTTGACTTCGACTGGTTGGAACCGCCGTGCCAGGGCAGCATCCTTTTCAATCTTCCGGTATTCATTTAGCGTCGTTGCACCAAGTAATTGGAAGTCACCACGAGCAAGGGCAGGCTTCAAAACGTTGCCCGCGTCCATGCCGCCTTCGGCATTACCAGCGCCCATGATTTCATGGATTTCGTCAATGAAGAGAATAATGTTCTTATTCTTTTGTACTTCCTTCATTAATTGCTGCATCCGTTGTTCGAACTGACCACGGATTCCCGTTCCTTGAACCAATGAAACAACATCTAGCCGGATGATTTCCTTATTAGCTAACTTTTCAGGGACTTGTCCCGAAACAATGGCCGTGGCTAAACCTTCAACAACAGCGGTCTTACCAACCCCGGCTTCACCAATCAGGACTGGATTATTCTTCGTCCGCCGGTTCAAGATTTCAATGACCCGCTTGATTTCTTTATCACGACCGATAACGGGATCGATCTTTCCTTGCCGGGCGAGGTCGGTTAGGTTAATACCATATTGCCCGAGGATGCCCTTGCCACGACCTCCATTGCCGCCTTGCCGTTGGCCTTGGTTGATATTTTGACCATTAGCGCCAGCAGCTTGGTTTTGCATATTGTTCATGGCTTTCATAAAGTCTTCGAGGCTTCCAAAACTGAAATTGTTCATTCCGTTACCTCCGTTCATCATTTGTGATTGCATATTTTGTAATTTTTGATAGCAGCTTTGACAAAGGTCGATTTGGACCCGCTGCCCATTAAAGTTCATTTGTAAATGAATCGTTGCCGGATTTTGATGACAATTCTGACAGAGCATGAATTTATTCCTCCTTAATAAGTAGGATCCGGTGGTCAAAGCCATTTGACCTTTCTTGACCAATGACTACATTATACTTACTAATTGATAGAGTGCAAGTCAAAGGATTGCGTTTCCAATCATTTTATTATGGTTATCACTGGTCGATCCTAGTTGGGCCAAGGGCTCACGCTAGGTATCAAACTATTATAAATTTTAGCACTTTTTGTGTATGAGTGCTAAAAAGCTGATCATCCTACTGACTTTTGTGATAATTATTCATATAATAATAGGTGAATAAACCGAGGTGAAATGAATGGCAGAGACTGACTATCAACAATTACTTGAAGACTTACACGATGGCAAGATCGATCAGTTTGAGATTACTCCGGAAAACTTTCAAGACTTCCAACCAATTTTTCACGCCTACGCCTACCGGACCCAAATTGTGGGTCAGGCTCATCGTGGGGGAACGCTTACATATCGATTAAAAAAGCATTGATAATCGCTTGTGAGATCTTGTATTTGTGAGTGACAATTGCTAGAATAAAACTAATGAAATTTGTTAGCGGTTTATCCACTAATGATTTGCTAAAATGCTCGAAGGAGAATGATAATATGGAAAAACGTGACTTTACAATTACTTCTGAAACTGGTATTCACGCTCGTCCAGCTACGATCTTGGTTCAAGCTGCTTCCAAGTACAACGCTGATGTTACCCTGTCATATGAAGGCAAGAGTGTTAATTTAAAGTCCATCATGGGTGTTATGTCACTTGGTGTTGGCCAAAATGCACAAGTTACAATCACTGCTAATGGTGACGACGAAAAAGACGCCTTAGACGACATCGCTGCTACTATGAAGAAGGAAGGCTTGACTGACTAATGTCCCAATTACTGCACGGAATCGCAGCGAGCAGCGGCATTGCCATTGCTCCTGCCTTCCTGCTGGTGGGGTCAGATTTGTCAATCAAACAAAAGCATTCAGATGATGAGAATCATGAGGTCGCACGGCTTCATGATTCTTTTGTTTTAACGCAAAAAGAATTAACCGCGATCAGCCAGCATGCTCACCAATCATTAGGTGCCCGGGCGGCTGCCGTGGTCGATGCCCAGCTAAAAATGCTTAATGACTACCCACTCCAACAGGAAGTTGAAACACAAATTACTAATAATCATGAAACGGCGGAGTATGCTCTCCAACAAGTGGCTGATGAACAGATGAACCTCTTGAGCCGCCTCAATGATAATGATTACTTGCATTCACGGGCGACGGCAATTCAGGATGTTTATAAGCGAATGCTTGCCCACTTGTTGAAGGTTAAATTGCCAACTCCGGCGGATCTGAACCATCGGGCAATTTTTGTGGCGAAAAATATTACTCCGACCGACATGGCTCAGTTTGACCGCCGCTTTGTTGCTGGCTTAGTGACCAACGAGGGTGGGCGGACGTCCCACTTTACTATTATGAGTAAGACATTGTCTTTGCCAGCCGTTGTGGGGACTGGTAACGCGACTGATCAAATTCATGACGGTGATCTTGTAATCGTTGATGGTATTCACGGCAAAGTGATTGTTCGGCCAACTGATGGTGAAGTTGACCATTATCAACGAATGGCTGGCGAATTTGCTCGGGAGCAGGCTGCTTGGGGTGCGCTACGCAATGAACAAACGGTCAGCACCGATGGCCGCCACTTCCAAGTAGTTGCTAACGTTGGAACAACTGCCGACATGACCGATTACCAGCAAAGCGGTGCTGAAGGAATTGGCTTGGTTCGCAGCGAGTTCTTATACGTCAACCAGAGCAAACTGCCGACTGAGGAACAGCAACTTCAGGCTTACAAAAGGTTTTTAACTGGAGTCCATGAACAACGAGTGGTGGTTCGGACCATGGATATTGGTGGGGACAAACAGATTGGTGGGCTATCTTTGCCCCATGAAGACAATCCCTTCCTCGGCTTTCGTGCCATCCGGATTGGTTTAGCCCGGCCAGAAACACTACGTCCTCAGCTACGAGCATTATTACGAGCCTCGGTATACGGGCGACTGGCGATCATGTTCCCGATGATTGCAACTGTAGAAGAATTTAAGCGGGCTCGGGAAATTTTAGATGAGGAAAAGCGTAAACTACGTGAGGAAAACGTTCCCGTCGCTAGCAACATTGAAGTCGGAATGATGCTAGAAATTCCTTCGGCAGCAGTAATGGCGGACGTCTTTGCTCGCGATGTCGACTTCTTTAGTATCGGTAGCAATGACCTGATTCAGTACTTGTTTGCGGCCGATCGTGGAAACCGGAACGTTTCATATCTTTATCAAGAGTTGCATCCAGCAGTTTTACGGACCGTTAAGAAGGTCATTGATGCTGCCCACGCTGAAGGTAAATGGGTCAGCATGTGTGGCGAAATGGCCAGCAACCCGTTAGCCACACCATTATTGATGGGGATGGGACTAGATGAATTCTCCATGAATGGTTCGAGCATTTTACACATCCGTTCGTTAATTAATAGTCTCAACACTCGCCAGCTACAACCGTTGATCCACAAGGCATTGCGGGCCAGCAGCGCTCAGGAAGTTCAGCAACTGGTCAAACGGTATGTTCCCAAGGTTGATTAAATAATTTGATGATCTCCCAGTGTCCATTTTCTGGATGTTGGGGGATTTAATTATGATTGGACCTTTAGATATTATTAAGCATTGCTATTATGCTTGTTGTTATGGGCTTTTGCACTTAGAATGATTTGGAAGCTTTTGCGGTTATGATAGTCGTCTAGTATAATAGAGTGCATTATGGTTTATTGAACGAAGGAGCAAACAGCTTGAATATTGGGATTTTTACAGATACATATTTCCCACAGGTCAGTGGAGTCGCAACGTCAATTAAGACTTTACGGGATGAACTGATTGCCCAGGGGCATAATGTTTATATTTTTACGACGACTGACCCGCAAGCAAAGAAGAGTGATGTCGCTGCGGGAATTTATCGCTTTCCAAGTATTCCCTGGGTATCATTTACTGACCGGCGGATTGCGGTTCGGGGATACTTAAAGGTGCTGCGGGTAGCTAAGCAACTTCAGCTAGATGTTGTTCATAACCAGACAGAATTTGCCCTGGGGATCATGGGAAAGATGGTGGCTCACCATCTGCACATTCCATGCCTGCATACATATCACACGATGTATCAGGACTACCTTCACTATATTGCTAACGGTCATATTTTGAAGCCGCGGGATGTTGCTCACATGGCTCATTTTTACCTGCGTCATATGTCCGGTGTGATTGCACCCAGTGAACGGGTTCTAGATGTGCTGACCAGCTACCACGTTGAAGCTCCGATCCGGGTTATTCCAACCGGGATCAATCTGCGGATTTACGGTAAGAAAGATTCCGCTAGTCAGATTGCTGCTTTACGGGCAAAGTTTGATTACACAGCTCAAACGCCGGTCCTTTTATCATTAAGCCGCTTAGCGTTTGAAAAGAATATTCATACATTAATTGAAGCAATGCCGGACATTATTGCCCAGCGTCCTGATGTCCAGCTGCTGATAGTTGGGGATGGTCCCGCACGAGCAACATTGGAACGGCAAGTTCGACAGATGGGACTTGGTGGTAACATCCAGTTTGCCGGGGAAGTTTCTAATGATGAGGTTCACCACTATTACCAAATGGCCGATGTGTTTGTTTCGGCTTCTGATTCTGAATCCCAGGGACTAACTTATGATGAGGCCTTGGCATCAGACTTGCCAATTGTGGTTATGCGGAGTGAATATACCGACGAATTAATTGATGACCCGGCCATTGGAATTAGCTTTCAAAAGCGGATTGACCTTGTTAACGGGGTTCTCCATTATCTCAATAATCCACGAACCGAGGAAGAACAAGCCAAGCGCAATCAAAAATTGCACGACATTTCGGCGGCTGTTTTTGCTCAACGGGTACTGAATTTTTATCATGATTGTCAGCGGCAAATGGATGAGAAGCGATCCGCTCACCGCCGCCACCTTTTTGGTCGAAAGGAGTAGGCAACAATGCTTAAAATTACGATGTTTTCATCAGCCGATAAGGTGGCTGGTCAAGGGGTTGGTTCAGCGTATCTTGAACTAATGCACCTATTAAAGACTCGTTTTAGTAAGCAGTTTGATATTGCCGTTAATGAGTACCGGCAAAGCGATATCAGTCACTATCATACGATTAATCCCACTTATTATTTATCAACGTTTTCAGCCAAACGTGGCCGTAAGATTGGCTATGTACACTTTTTGCCGGAAACACTTGAGGGGAGTTTGAAGATTCCCCAACCATTCCGGGGATGGTTTTACAAGTATGTGATTGCTTTTTACAAGCGGATGGATCATCTTGTGGTGGTTAACCCAACTTTTATTCCAAAATTGGCAGCGTATGGGATCCCCGAGGAACAAGTCACGTATATTCCTAATTTTGTTGACTCGGACCGTTTTCACCCCGTCAGTTCAACGCGTAAACTCTCATTGCGTCGTCAATTAGGTTTGCCGATGGATCAGTTTATTGTGCTGGGCAGTGGACAGGTCCAGGAGCGCAAAGGAGTTCCAGACTTTATCAAATTAGCACGGCAAAATCCGGGCATTCAATTTGTGTGGGCCGGTGGCTTTTCATTTGGTCGGTTAACTGATGGCTATAAAGAATTAAAGCGGGTCGTCGATAATCCACCAGCTAATCTCAAATTCACAGGGATTGTCTCACGTGATGAAATTGCTCAGTTGAATAATGCGGCGGACCTGTTCCTTTTACCGTCATATAATGAACTGTTTCCCATGTCCGTGCTCGAAGCATTCTCATGTGGGACGCCAGTAATGCTTCGTGATTTAGATTTGTATCATGCCATTATTGGGGGCGACTACGAGCCCGCTAAAGACGTTAATGAAATGCAGCAAAAGTTGACGTTGCTAGTGGATGATCCAGATCGATTGGATCATTGGCACCAGCGCGCCTTGGCGGCTAGTCATGAATATTCTAAGGATCATTTAGCACATGTTTGGTATGATTTCTACACTAAGCAGGCACAGGAGGGCTTAAGATCATGAGCCGACGCAACTGGATTGTTTTATTAATAATGCTTGCCTTAGGGGCCGGGATTTTTATTTACGCGCTCCATGATGTTAATGTTGCTGCACTAGTCCATGACTTTAACTTGATTAACTGGTGGTGGATGGCAGTTGCTTTACTTTGTATTTGCTTGTACCTCGGCTTAGAAGGGGTCGTTGTTAAGATCTTTATGAAAGATCGCTATCGTGACTTCACGTGGCGGGATGCATTTCGGATTCCCTTAATTGAACAGCTGTTTAACGGCATTACCCCGTTTTCTACCGGTGGCCAGCCAGCACAATTATTAGCGATGCTGCAGTCAGGTGTTGATGGGGGGATCGCTAGTTCTGTTTTATTGATGAAATTCGTTGTTTTTCAGGCAATGATCGTCATTAACTTTTTGATTAGCTTACTAATCGGTTTCCACTATATTTCAGAAAAACTACATGCTTTATCACTACTGGTTCTGTTTGGCTTTTTGATCCATTTAACAGTGATTGTGGCCTTGCTTTTGATTATGTATTGGTATCATTTCACGAAGCGGTTAACCAATTGGGCAATTAAACCATTAGCTTGGTTCATGAAAGCTCCCCGTTATGAAAAAATGAGGATTACTCTTAATGAAAAGATTGATTCCTTTTATCAAGAAAGCTTAAAGATGAAGACTGAATACCGGAAGATGGCTCGTGTGTGTGTTGTGACTATTTTGCAACTATTCTTCTACTATGTAATTCCTTACTTCATCTTACTTGCGTTGGGAGTCCACCATATTAACTTTGTGATGGTGGTTAGTCTTCATGTCTTAATCTTTATGATTATTTCCCTGTTTCCAATTCCTGGTGGTGCTGGTGGAGCTGAATATAGTTTTTCCATTCTTTTTGCTGCGTATGTTCATTCCAATACGAAACTAGTATTGGCCATGTTACTTTGGCGATTACTGACTTACTACTTCGGGATGTTTGCCGGAGTGGGCGCCTTGGCTGTTCCACCGCAGAAGGTCAAGAATAAGACAATTGAATAATTACAAAAAAGTACCAGTCGTCAATTGGATGACCGGTACTTTCTTGCATTCCAGTTGATAGTGATTTAATAGCAGAAATAAATTGCTGGTTGAATTGTCGCGTGACCTTTGAGATGCGTTGATACTTTTTCTGTTACAATAAAATAAGCAACATGTTAAGGAGGGATAACGTGGAGGAGTCGACATTAGAAGTGATTATTCGTCGTCTGCATGCCATGATGCGTGATCAGAGTAGTGATTTTCAAAAACGGATTTTTGAACAGTTCGGGATACCTGTTTGCGAAGTTCGCTACAGTCGCGTTGGGGATGAGTTCACCTTTATTCGTTATCGTCCGCGTGAGCGGTTCCGTTTTGATGACCTTGATTTAGTGGCAATTGAGGTGTTTAACAGTCTATATGATTTAAAACATACTTTTTAATTTTAATTTCCTATTGACGTGCATCGAATAACAAGGTATATTAGTTAACGTTGTTTGAAGGACAGTCATTAAGCTTGCGATTAAAATAAATTTTCAAATTACTTATTGACAGTCGCTTGAACGCATGATATATTATTAAAGCTGCTTATTGCAGAAGAGATGTTGATAACATTCATCAAAAATTGTTGTTGACATTTCTAATAAGCATCTGATATAATATTGAACGTCAGTTAGCACTTAACGCTGACTGAGGTAGACCTTTGAAAACTGAACAAAGTTTTGACGAACTAAA
>NZ_AZER01000009.1 GCF_001436045.1 Limosilactobacillus frumenti DSM 13145 | reverse complement strand
TAGACCAATTATAAGAATAGGCCATTAGTGTTGCACTTAACTTGACAATTGAGGTAATCTTTATTTTACAAAAATTAGGGATAACCATTGATAAACCAAAGATACTTAATAAATCTAAGAATGTTTTAACTACTCATTACTATTAAGTAACACGAACTTACTGTAAATTAGGTTTAATAAAGATCAGAATGTTTAAAATAGCGCCCAGCCAAAATAGCTGAGTGCCGTACACCATAAATTTCACATATTAACTCTAATTACTTCACCATCTTTGAACGTGAACTCTATATAACGTTGGAAGATGGTGATTTTTTTAATTAATCGGCGGACTAGCTGCGGGTCGAATTCGTGAATACTATGTTGATGTTCGTCCACGAAATCGCCGACCTGGTCGATATTGTGGAGTTTAACTTGGTTTTCGGATTCAATTCTTTGAACCTTTTCCTTTTGCCCACGTAGCTCCATTACTTGTTGGGTGAGGTCATTACAATTTTGATGCTGGTTAGTTGCTTGAATCAGTTTTAGTTGCGCATCTTCTAGTCGTTTATCCAGCTCCTCGATCGTTGGACCTTTATAGTTCTTAACGATTTTCATGATATTGGCTTTGATTTGTTTATCCGCTAATTCATGGCTTTCGATTAACTGGTTAATGGCGTCAAGGGTAGCGGTCTTGAGAAGAGGTTCCTTGATATTGCGGATCATGCAGCGCCGGCCTTTCTTATTGCGCTTAATTCGGCTGGCGCAACGCCAAACGGCGACCTTAATCGGGTTATACCACATATTCCGTTGGAAAATATCCCCACATTTGCCACAATAGACCCGTTGCGAAAAACAATATTTGCCATTAACTCTGCGATGGTGGCCATTCTTAGTAGTAATGCCATTACGGCGTTGCCGAATTAAATTTTGTACTTGCATGAAGACCGATTTGGGAATAATCGCTGGATGGTCGTTTTCTACATAGTATTGGGGCATGATCCCGTTATTCTTTACCCGTTTTTTGGTTAAAAAATCAACGGTATAGGTTTTCTGCAGGAGTGCATCGCCCATATATTTCTCATTCTTGAGAATCCGGTTAACACCGCTGGATCCCCAATTAGTTCCCTTGCCACCAGTTAAGACACCATCTGCTTTGAGTGATTCAGCGATTTGTTTCATCGTCATCCCTTGCAGGTAACTATAGAAGATTCGTTTAACGGTCTTAGCTTCTTCTGGATCAATGACGAGATTGCCATCTTTATCCTTGGTGTAGCCCAGAAAGTGATTGTGGTTAATCAAGACTTTGCCTTGCTGGTAGCGATATTGCAACCCGAGTTTGACGTTTTGAGATAAGGACTCACTTTCTTGCTGGGCCAGGGAAGCCATGATAGTAATCAAGACTTCTCCTTTGGCATCCATCGTGTTGATGTTTTCCTTTTCAAAGAAAATTGCCACGTTGATGGCTTTTAGATCACGAATGTATTTTAGACAATCAATCGTATTCCGGGCAAAACGACTAATCGATTTAGTAACGATTAAGTCAATTTTACCGGCTTTACAAGCGGCAATCATTTTATTGAACTGTTCCCGTTTCTTGGTGTTGGTTCCAGAAATCCCATCATCGGCGAAGATGCCAGCCATTTCCCAGCTGGGATCTTTTTGAATCAGCTCTTTATAGTGACTGACTTGTGTTTCATATGAATTGGCTTGTTCATCGAGTTCAGTCGAAACCCGGCAGTAGGCCGCAACTCGTAGTTTTTCTGATTGTGGTTCATCTGGTAAACGGTGGACACTATTGCCACGTTGCTGATGAGCAGGAATGATATGTACTTTACCCAATTAAATCCACCTCGCTTTTAATCGTGCTGTACAAATATTCAGCTTGCTTGATTGGATCATTGAATCGTTGATGAATTATTCCCCGATAGAAATGTTCACTGACAGGCTGTTTATTAACAAGATGTTCGGTCAAATTCAACCCGCATTTAAGCTGGAAACAGATTTCGTGCTGGTTAAGGATCTTAATTGATTGGACATAGGTTAGAAACAGTGCCGGATCAAATGTATTTAGAAATTGATTTTGCTGGCACCAACGGAGAAGTTCACGAAAGTCCTCCAGATTATTGGCATCGTCAGTGTGACTACTGTTAATTTGTTTAATTCGCTGTTGAATCTGATAGGTGCTTTGTTCCAGTTCAGCGGTTTGATTGATATACAATGACTGATCAATTAAACCTGCCTGTAACAGCTTATTTAATGTTTCCGTCTTGTCATCATTTTCTTTAATCTGCTTGGCTGATTGACTTAGCTTTCCGTCAGGATCATTGATAAAGCTGTCCTTTAATTGTTGTACTAGAGGCAACATTAATAACTTTTTACTGAAGGTCAGTTTATTCATCATGTTGCAAAAGGCGTTTTGGATCCATTCCTCGGCAATTGCTCTCACTGGACATTGCTTTGCGGAGTGCAAATGTTTTTGACAAGCCCAGCAGATTTTATTCGGCCGTGTTTGTCGTTTGAACGTAGAACCGCAATAATCACAAATGAGTTTCCCGGTGAATAGATAGTGTTGTTGGTATTTGTGATTTCCGGACTCAATGTGCCGTTCTTGTGCGACTTGTTTCAATCGATCTTGGACTTGATTAAAGTCATGATGGCTGATTATTCCTTTATGATGTTCTTCAATTAAATATTGTGCCAGTTCACCCTGATTTAAATGTCGGTGGTATTGATCATCACGGTAGGTTTTCTGACATAGCATATCGCCGGTATAGTTAATGTTGCGCAGAATATTAATGATAGTACTGCTCCACCAGCGATGACCACGCTGGGTGGGAACATGTTTAGTATTTAGCTGTTTAGCAATATGTCCAGTTGATTGACCTTGTAAGAAGCTAGTGAAGATTTGTTTAATAATTTTTGCTTCGCTGGGTTTAATAATTAAGTTACCATCCTGAACAGAGTAGCCGTACGGTGCTGAAGAAACCTTGAAACTGCCATCCGCAAAACGCTTCCGAATGGACCAGCGTAAATTACCCGCGGTCGAGTGTGATTCGTCCTGGGCAATACTGCTAAGAATCGATAAGAACAGTTCACTAGCCATCTCGCCAGTATTGATGCGTTCCTTTTCAAAGTAGATGGGAATGTTTAATTGCTGCAGTTCACGAACAATTTTTAAACAATCAGTAGTATTACGCGATAACCGGCTGATTGACTTGGTAATCACCAAATCGATCCGGTGGTTATGACAATCAGCCAATAACTCTTTTAAGGCATTTCGATGATTCAGTTTAGTGCCTGAAATACCTTCATCAAAGTAGATCCTAGCTAGCTGCCAGTTAAGGTGGCGATTGATATATTCTTGATAGTGTTGCCGTTGATTTTCCAAGCTTTCTAATTGTTCAACATTGTCAGTAGATACTCGGCAATAAGCCGCCACTCTTAATTGCTTGACATCACGCTGGTAGCCTTGAATTTTCGTAATAGTTGACATGGCAAACCTCCTTTCGTCAGTGTGGTATGTTAGCTCTGAGTAGCTGATGTATCAACGCTTTCTGGCTTTATTAATGGTGGAAAGGATTGCTGATTTAATTGATCGATTTGCTTGAATTCGTTTTCGGAAAGCAACCCCTTGTTTAGTAGCTTAGTGATAATTTGGCGGGATTGCTGGTAATGAATTTCATCTAGCAGCTGCTGTTGTGTCATGCCGGTTTTAACGGGCATCAGTGGTTGGCAAGTTACGGTTTTAACTTGTTTAGTCATTGTAATTACCTCCACTGATAAGCCAGGCGAGTTTAAAAAGTAAACCATCGCAAAAGAAAAAAGCCTGCAGACCGTAGTCCACAGGCAAAAGTTACAATAGTTGATTAACTCGTTTTTGAATTTGGGTGGGGTCATAGCCAGCTTGCTTCAATCGGTTGATTCGCTCATTACCATTACCCCAGGAGCCACGGATAACTTCACGAGCAATTTGGTCAACTGACTTACGATTTAAGAGACGGTTAACCTTTTCTTGGACCACCGCATAGTCATAACCAGCAGCGGTTAAGAGCTGTTGACGATCGGTACCATTACCCCATTGACCATTTAAGACTTCAACAGCTAGCTCATCAGGGTTCTTCCTGGTAACTGGCTGCTTTTTGTTAATGACAGCTACGTAGTCAATGTAGGCATAATCTAGATCACAGTTGCCATTGACACCTGGAACGGAACCAGTAGATGAATGTTGCCATATTCCATAGTTACCACCATAGTTACAACGTGATCCATATTCGGCTATCCAGATGGCATAACGCTGAGCAACAGCGGTGGATATATAATTCTGCAATGACGATCGAGAAATATACAGTCCGGCATAGCAACCGTTCTGCTCCAAAATACTACAAAAGCTTTTTACTAAGCTATCACAAAAGTTACGTCCATTAGCAAATTGCCACTTTTCTTCTAGATCAAAGTAGATTGGAAAATCAAAATGACGGTTGCCAAGAACGGTTAAACAGGCCCGGGCTTCAATGGCTGCATCAGCAGGTGAGATAGCGTAGGAATACCAATAAGCTCCTACTTGTAAACCGGCTGCTTTGGCTTGGGTATAGTGTTCTGCAAAGTAACGGTCTTCTTGGCTCGCTGACCGACCATAGCCAGCTCTGATTAGAACAAACTTAACACCACTTGCTTTGACTGCATTGAAATCCACATGTCCTTGCCATTCAGAAATATCAATCCCAGGAATCATGATTTATCACCATCCTTGTCATGTAATTGTTGGAGAATACTCTTTAACTTATCGGGCACAGGTAAGCCTAAGCGACTGGTATTTTCCAGTAATGAAATTCCTTCATTAGAGATATAGAAAAAGACTGTTGCTGTTCGGATGGCCGAACCGTTTTTTAGCAGATAGACGTCAAGAGAGTGGGCAATACCTACTAAGAGTAGAATCAGCATTTTTCTAGTGAGACCACGAAAACCGATCTCACTGGAGAGTTTATGTTCATTAATTGCGCAGAGCACACCGGTAATATAGTCCGCCACCATGAAAATGAGTAGAACATACAAAAAGCCATCCAGGCCGCCTAGAAACCAGCCAAGAAATGCACCAACAGCACCAAAACAAGTATTGATGATGGTTAAACTAGTTGTCTTCATCTGGATTATCAACTCCTCTCGAATACTCGGCCTTAATTTCCAGATACTCATGGTTGTATTTGACGTCATCGATAAAGCCGATATTGTAGCCGCGTCCTTCAAACCAGATGTTAGTTTCTTCGTCAATGTCGTCACGGTATCGGATAATAAAGGACAATTGCTTTTCCAATTTAACGGATACCGCCGTGTAGTATTCCTGACCGTGCAATGCCGAGACTTTAGCCCATACATCACCGAGGCGAACATCTTTGTACATCGACATTCCAGTATTAGGATTTTCGCCGACATATTTCTTTTTCATTAGAGTAATGCGTCGATCTAGTTCACCAATATCAGCAATCTTACTGATACGTTTGTTTTGCTGTTGCATTAAAATTCCTCCTTCCGGTAAGGGGACAAAATGGCCCGAAGAAATTTAATCATGGCATCAAAATCAGCTGTTTCCCGATATTCATAAAGGTAAGCCACTGTATAGAGAATGGCGGTATGAATATCATCAGGGAGGGGATCAAACGCTGATAGTGGTTGGCGAAGCACATTCTCGACCGTAGCTGTTGCCGATCCAATCAACTTTGTAATGAGGTCATCTTCAACAGTGTTGTCTACTCTCAGGTAGGCTTTTGCTTCGGCCAAAGTAATAGCAGCCACATTTCATCAATCCTTTCTATTTAGCAGCCATGGACAAGGTTTTAATTGCTTCTGGTAGGATAACTTTGCCGTCAACTCGTTGTGAGCCTAAAAAACCAACTTGACCAGTTACGGCATAAAGTTCATTCAGACGTTTGAAAGTTCGGCCTTGTCGATCTGCAATCCAGTAGTAATTGAAGTCGCCAAAGAGAACTGGCTTATTGGAAGCAGACAGTGTTGGCATGAATGGACTGGTATAAACAGGGCAGTTGAGGATTCTGTCTGGCTGACCTGCTTGAACGGAAGGTTGCCAAATGTATTGGTCATTTTTATCTTTCATCTTGCGGATGACCTTCACAGTATCATCATTCATCAAAAAGACAGCATTTTGACGGTATGGTGTCTTCAAAGAATAGAAGAGATCGATTAAATCATCAAAAGTTAATGAATCAGCCTTAGCAGCTGTTGATCCAGCTGAAGCACCATTAGTATCGGTCAAGATACCAGTAGGTTGACCAGTACCGGTACCGTTTAAAAAGGCTTGTTCTTCAGCGTTACCGAGCCTGCGACCGAATTCATCAGATAGGTAAGCCATCAAATCAAATGCCGAATCATTTAGTAATTCTTCTGACACTTTGATCAGGGTCCCTAATTTATGAGCGCCAAGTGACACCTGACTAAATTGTGTGTTGGACTCTGTGTAGGCCGCTTCTTCTTCTAGCCAGGCTGCGGTACCTTCACTGGCCACTACTGGAATTTTGTGTTCACCGCTATTGGTTTGGATGACATGGCTGATGGTTCGTAGGACATTTGCTTCTTGAAGCTTTTGGATAAGTTGATTTTCAAATTCGTCGGGCACTAGGAAGCCACCATCTGGATCCGTACCTTCTTTCAGTGCATCAACGACCACATGACCACGCATCATTTGCCAGAAATCTTTTGCATAAGCCTCCTGGCCCTTTGGTAGCTGGTTAGCAATTGGGGAATTAGTAAGGGCCTTACTGGTGGGTTGGTTTAGTGCCACTTCAATTTCTGCCTGCTTGTGCCTTCGATCGATTTCCTTACCTAAGTCGACAACTTCTTGCTCCATCTTTTCATAGCGGGCATTGTCGTCAGCTGATAGTACATCCGACTCCTTTTGCTTAGCATCCAGGAAATCCTTTGCTTGCTTCCAAATACGGGCACGCTTTTCTTGTAATTCAGTAATCTTACTCATTGATAAGTCCTCCTAAAAATTAGTGTGATAACAAAGAAAGCCGCTTTTGCAGCGACTTTACAGAGATATTAGATTTTGCTTGTGGTTTTAGCTTGTTCAATAGAACCAATTCAGATTGTTTATCTGAATATGAGTAACAATCCGTGACATCTTTGTTTTGACCTAGCATATCGTCAGCGAACCCCAACTCAATCGCTTTATTGACATTCATCCAGGTTTCATCATCCATCATGGATGAAATTTTTTCTCGAGGAAGGTTTGTTTTAAGTTCATAGGCATTGATAATTGATTCTTTGGTTTCAGCTAACATTTGTGCAGCTTGATCAAGATCTTCTTTTTGTCCACCAACAATGGTTAATGGATTATGGATCATGATCATCGCGGTTGGGACCATGGAAACTTTTGTGCCTGCCATGGCGATGACTGATGCTGCCGAAGCAGCAATACCATCAATTTTGACGTTCACGTTATCGGGATAATTCATTAGCATCGTGTAAATGCGACTGGCAGCGACACAGTCACCACCGGGAGAATTTAACCAGAGATCGATCGGCCCTTTCCCTTGACTTAATTCATCTTGAAATACTTGAGGAGTGACTTCATCATCAACCCAGCTATCTTCAGCAATTGTACCGTTAATAGTTAATACACGTTGATTCTGAGGGCCACTCCAGTTCCAGAAACGTTTCATTCTTTTGGTTCCTCACTTTCTTTAGATGGTTGAGAACTATAGAAGTTACCAGCTTGGTTGAGTGGCAGCATATTGCCATTTACCAAGTATTCGTCACCGCCTTCATTAGTAGGGATGCGGTTTAGATCTTCAAGTTCTCGAATATCATTTGCAGACAGCCAACCATTTTGGCGCCCAATAGCATAGCCATTCATTCGGCTTTCGTAATCGCCACGTAGTAATCCATCAACATTGAATTTGACGAAAAACTTTCGTTGATCATCAGCGGAAAGAAGCTGTTGATTCATAGCTTGTTCCCAGCGAATGCACCAAGGGTTCAGGGTGTACTTTACAAATTCTAGTGATTGTTGCTCGATATTTGAGAATGTCGAACGATCTAGGTCACCAACCATATGCGGTGGTACACGAAAAATTCTGGCGATTTCGTCGAGTTGGAATTTTCGAGTATCAAGAAATTGCGCTTGGTCGGGTGGAATGGAAAGCTGATGAAAAGTCATTCCTTCTTCCAAAACAGCAATGCTGTGATTATTAGATCCCGAAAATTGTGATTGCCAACTTTTCCGGAGCCGTTCGGGATCTTTGACTACATTAGGATGCTCGAGAACACCACCAGGTGTGGCATCATTTTTGAAAAAGGTGGCCCCATATTGTTCGGCAGCCATGGATAATCCAATAGCATTCTTAGCCATAGCAATAGGACTGTAACCAATCAAACCATCAAATCCTAACCCTGCGATGTGAAGGACTTCATCGGACAAGAGAATTACTTGCTTCGATTTATTCTTTGCCTGGTAATCATCATAGTTGCGAGTATAGGTGTAGTAGATTTCACCGTTAGCAGCACGGTTAACGTCCATTCGATCTGGCATCAAAGGATAGAGCCCAGTGATCTTGCCTTGACCGTTTCGAATGATTTGTGCATAGGCATTACCCCACAGTAATAAATGGTTCATCATGGTTTCGCGAAAGATAAAACTGGTCATTTCTGGATTTGGCGCATCATGAAGCAAAAAATAAAGCGGGTGGTTAATTGCCCGCTTTTTCCCACCATCGCTGGTATATTGATAAATATGGAGTGGCAGTTCAGCTAATCCTTCAGCCAAGACTCGAACACAAGCATAAACTGCAGTATTCTGCATTGCGGTGCGTTCGGTCACATTTTGGCCAGCCATCGAACTGCCGAAGAAAAATGACATGGTGCTGGATAGGGTGTTTTTGGGTGAAGCTTTATTGGTATGGAACAATTTATTAAATAGACTCATGGCATCAACTCCTTTCAGTTCTTCGCAATTACAACATCAATAAACCTCGACCATCATAAACAGAATCACCATTATCCTCATTTCGGATAGCACGATCCAGTCCCATAATGGTGGCCACTACGCCATCAATTTTTTCGGTTGACTTAGCCTTATCAGGTTTGATATTCCCGGCTGGGTCAGTGCGGATGTAGATGTTGTCCATCATCCAGCGTAATACTGGGTGACCACCATGAGCGATCTTCTTTTCCAGAGTTAATCGCATTAGTTCTTTAGTTGGTGGGGTCATATCTTTAAATCCCTGACCAAATGGAACTACAGTGAATCCCATACCTTCGAGATTTTGAACCATTTCTACCGCACCCCATCGGTCAAAGGCGATTTCTTTGATGTGGTATTTTTTACCAAGATCATCAATAAATTGTTCAATAAAACCGTAGTGAACTACATTTCCTTCTGTTGTTTGCAGATAACCCTGTCGTTTCCAAATATCATATGGAACATGATCACGCCGAACTCGTAAGTCAACATTATCTTCGGGGATCCAAAAATAGGGCAGAAGGGTATAACCTTCAGAATCATCCCTTGGTGGAAACACTAGAACAAAAGCAGTGATATCGGTAGTCGACGACAGGTCGAGTCCGCCGTAACAATCTCGTCCCCGTAGTTCATTAGGATCAACTGGGAAAGCACAAGCATCCCATTTATCCATGGGCATCCAACGAACGTCCTGTTTTACCCATTGGTTCAAACGAAGCTGTCGGAAGGTATTTTCCTCTGCTGGATTTTCCTTGGCAGAGTTGTAGGCGTCTTTGACTTTCTCCATTTTGACTGTAATTCCTAAAGAAGGATTAGCTTTTTTCCAGACTTCGGGGCTCGACCAATCCTCATCCCGATCAGCACCATAAATTACTGGGTAAAAGCGGGGGTCATGCTTTCGACCTTTCATGATATCAATTGCTTTTTGATGGACTTGATAACAAATAGAATGCTCATCAGTGCCAGCGGTTGTGATTAAGAAGTAGAGGGGCTGAGTTCTGGCATCCCCCGATCCCTTCGTCATAACATCATAGAGTTTCCGGTTTGGTTGAGTATGCAGTTCATCAAATATAACTCCGGACACATTAAAACCATGTTTAGAATAAGCATCAGCAGATAGAACTTGATAAAAGCTATTAGTTGGTTCGTAGATCAACCGCTTCTGTGAAGCAAGAATTTTACAACGTTTCTTCAGGGCAGGATTCATACGTACCATATCAGCAGCAACGTCAAAAACAATTGCAGCTTGTTGCCGATCAGCTGCACAGCCATAAACCTCTGCACGTTCTTCACCATCGGCACAGCAGAGTAACAGGGCGATGGCGGCAGCCAGCTCTGATTTACCTTGTTTCTTTGGAATTTCTACGTAAGCAGTATTAAATTGACGGTAGCCATCGGGCTTTAAGATGCCAAAAATATCTCGAATAATTTTTTCCTGCCAATCGATGAGGTCGAAAGGCTTGCCTGCCCAGGTTCCCTTTGTGTGGCACAGGCATTCGATAAATGACACTGAAAAGTCAGCAGCATCTTTATCGTAGGTAGAATCCTTAGCCATAAACCTAGTTGGTGTGTAGTCTTTTAGCTTTCGCAAGAGGGCATCACATCCTTTCATTGATACTAAAAAAGCACTGAGAGTGAACTCAATGCTTGGTAGCTAATTAAATTTACCGGTTAAGATCAGGTTGATGTATCCGGCGCGGTCAGTGGTCAAATAGTCGATCAGATCGTGGCAATTATAGTAATAAGCGAGCCGCTTTACGTTTTCAACATCAAACATATTTACTTCACCGGTATTGCGAATTTGTAATACCTGTTGGCGAATACGATCACGTTTGGCTAATTCATCTTTGATTTTGTTCATGACTAAGCCTCCTGGTTCTTAAAAGCAGCCGATCCGGTTAAATTTTTGAGTAGCACTTTCCGTTGGGTCTTGTATTGGGGACCAATAAAACCCAAACGCAGTAAAAAGCAGCGGAAAGCATATTTTTCATTACTCTCATCACGTGGCGTTGACATAATTCGCTGGTGACTCTTTGCGTATTGCACTAATTTATCGATCAATTGTTGATAAGCTGGAGCGTCATCAGTGTTAACTTCGGTGAACCAATCGAAGGATACACGTTGGTCATCAATTGTGAGAGACAAGGAATTCAGTTGGCAAGCGTCTTTGATTAATTGTCCTTTTGCCCAGATTAAATGGCGTAGGTTATCTAGATCTTGGTCAGTAAGCTCATTGCGGCGATATGTTATGTTCAACTTGACCGTCTCGCTGGATGTGAATCCCTGTTGCTTAAGATATGTTACTAATTCAGCAGGAATCTCATCTGGGGATAAAAGATTGCCATCCTTGCTGACGGTGTATTTACCAATCTGGTATGCATAAGTTGGTGTGTACTGATACTCTGCCCTTTGCTGAGTGTATTCAGCAATCTGTTCGACTAGCTTTTTGCGCTGTTTACCATGAACATTAAAATTAATTTCCATCTTCTGTACCTCCTTGTTTGATTACTGTATACATCACTCTAGAAGATACAGATAGCAAGGACTTTCGAGGAATTAGGCCGGTTTTTTTAGCTTATTGTACGGAATTATGTGACCATCTCTTTCCACACTGACTTCTTGATCTGAACCCACTTGTTCGATATAGCGATTAACGATGACATCGCAGTACTTAGGATCGAGTTCCATCATGTAACAAATTCGGTTAGTCTGTTCACAGGCAATGAGGGTAGATCCAGAACCACCAAAGGGATCCAGAACCGTACAGTTAGACATTGTCGAATTCATGATTGGATAGGCAAGCAATGGAACAGGCTTCATTGTTGGGTGTTCCTTACTTTGCTTCGGACGGTCAAATTCCCAGATGGTTGATTCTTTGCGCCCGGTATACCACTCGTGCTTACCATCTTGTTTCCAACCATAAAGAACTGGTTCGTGTTGCCATTGATAGGGTGAACGTCCTAAGACAAGGGATTGTTTTTTCCAGATACAGCAACCGGATAAATAGAAATCAGCATCTCGAAATGCTCGCCGAAAGTTTAACCCTTCAGTATCAGCATGGAAAACATAGATACTGGCATCATTGGCCATTACCTTATTCATGTTTTGGAAAGCGGCTAGTAAAAATTGATAGAACTTATCATCATCCTGATGGTCGTTCTTAATCTTGCCGGCTTTGCTTTGGTAATCGACATTGTATGGTGGATCGGTAAGAACAAGGTTAACTTTATGATCACCAAGTAACTTTTGGTAACCTTCACCTTTTGTAGCATCACCACAAAATAGGGTGTGCCGTCCTAAATGCCAGAGGTCGCCAGCTTTAGAAAAAGTCGGTTTATTCAACTCGCTATCTACATCGAAATTATCGTCATGAGTATCACCTTCGGTAGCAAGCAAGTCAGATATTTCATCCTCATCAAAACCAGTTAATGAAATATCCAGGTCACTGGCTTGTAAGTCAGTCATCAACAAAGCTAACTTGTCCTTATCCCAATCACCGCTGATCTTGTTGAGAGCAATGTTCAGCGCTTTTTCTTTTTCTTCGTCTAAGTTGACAACTACACACTCGGCTTCTTTGATCCCTTCATTCTGGAGAATCTTTAACCGCTGGTGTCCGCCGACTACGCGACCAGTTTGTTGGTTCCAGATGATTGGATCAACGTAGCCGAATTCTTTCATTGAGTGTTTTAGCTTTTCGTAGTCAGGATCACCTGGCTTTAAGTCTTTTCGTGGATTGTAATCCGCGGGGATGAGGTCCGTTATTTGCTTCTTAACAAATTTCATTAGTTCATTCCTTTCCGTGAACGGAGCAAGCGTTCCATCACATCGTCCTGTGGTGTAGATCCTTGGTAAGTTGTAGCGTTGTTTTCTTTAACAACCTGAAAAATTTGAAACCATAATTGGCTGGATTGTTTCATGTAGTCGCGGCTCATTGATACGTAAGGGGAAGCAATTGCGTTCCCAGTTGTTGGGTGGCGGGCAAGAAAACCAAATTTTGAGATACATTCTTCACACTGAATCCAACGGCTTACACTTACCGCATATTGTTCAATCAGCTGAGTATTAACTAGCTTTTCACAACCACGCTCGACCAGCCATTCCCAGGTTTCTTTGAAAATATCAGCGGCGTCGAATTCTAAACCATTCTTCTGTTTGGCCTTGAGGTACTTCTTGATTGGCGGCATCACATGGCCTTCCAAATTGGTTGGTGTTGGTAGGTCAATCACCTGAGCATCTTGACCGGCTTGAATTTTGTCGTGAAGTGATTTAGGTTTACGTCCAGCACCGATTCGGGATCCACCACGATTCGTACCATCTTTAGCCAAATCTCTCCCTCCTTCCGGCAGGGGTTAATACCCTGTTTGATTTCGATTTTTTGCACACGAAGGCCCAGGCCCGCTCCCGCACGAAAATTTTTAAAGGATTCGATGGCCCCCTCCGTGGTTTAGTAATGGTATTGGCGTGGCTTTTTATGCCAGCGGTCGTCCATCTGGGCAGTGATTCTGGAGTGACATGGTTTGCAAAGCGCCATAAGATTCTTGAATTCATTAGTGCCGCCGTGTTCTAGTGGCAAGACGTGGTGGACCTCGGTTGCCTGAGTGTACCTTCCTTGGCTTAGGCACATCTCACAGAAGGGATGGTGAAGCAGGTAGCACTGCCTGATCTTCGGCCAACCACGATGATAACGTGGCCGACTGTTCTTTGGGCGTTGGTAACGATTGTAATGAGAACTAACTTGCTTGGTATGGACGTCACAATAGGTGTTGTGGGTTAGTCGTGAGCAGCCAGGATAACGGCAAGGCTTCTTGGGTGAGTAAGGCATGGGATTCCTCCTTCCTGACGGCATAAGAAAAGCCCAGCAGGATAACCCGCCAGGCTACAATGGTATAAAGTAAATGCCTTATCCCAATTTTCTACACTATCATAGTAACATAGATAAGTATCTTATTTGTTCTTCGTTTTACCTTTCTAGTGATGTGCTCCGTAGAGGAGGAGAGTGAGGTGGTCGAGTGCCTTGTTCTTTCTATTGTAGGCAGTGGTCTTAGCAATGAAGTATTTGTCCATCAACAAGGTCAGTCCTTCGTTCATTGATTGATTTGGAGTGCGGTAGCAAACGTCTAAAACAAACCGCTCGTCGTCAGATAGTTCTTGCCAGGCTGGTTCAAACCATTTGAAGTAAAGCTGGGCTTGCTGGTATCGCTCGTTCAACTTAGTAGTTTGATCGATGCCATGAATCAAACGGTGTTCAGTTGGATTATCCTTACCTGTGGCACCAGGTGCAAAATTGTAACGGGGAGAGTTAACACCAATCATTTGTTGCTTGGCTAACTTTAGGTCGTCGTGGTAAGAATCAATGATAAACTTCATGCTATCGTAATCTTTCAAGGCTGCAACGGTTGCTCGCCGTTTGTCTAAGTAGTTCCACATGATACTCATGCCATAACACTTCCTTTCAGGTTGGCTTTCACTGCGTTAATCAAAGCTAACTGGGTTTTGTCTTTGCGTTTCAGGGCCACCAGAATGTTTTCGTCAATGGTGCCTTCAGTGATGATGTGGTGGATAACTACTGGTTGACGTTGCCCTTGCCGCCAGAGCCGAGCGTTAGTTTGCTGGTAGAGTTCCAGACTCCAAGTTAATCCATACCAGATTAAGGTAGCACCACCAGCCTGCAGGTTAAGACCATGACCAGCAGAAGCGGGGTGGATCAAAGCTAAAGGAATCTTACCGGCATTCCAGTCCTGAATGTCACGGGGGGTTTTGATCTCACGAACCTTGAAACGACTTTTAATCTGGATTAGATCATGTTTGAACCAGTAAGCTACCAAGACAGGTTTACCATTAGCAGCTTCAACCAAATCTTCAAGGGCATCAAGTTTTCGCTGGTGAATTTGAACAATCTGCTGCTGGTCGTCGTAGACACAACCATTTGCCATCTGGCAAAGTTTATTCGATAGACTGGCTGCGTTGAGGGCATCGATTTGTTTACCCTGGGTTGAAACTACTAGCTGGGCATTAAGCTCATCATAGATTGCCTGCTCACTATTACTCATTTTTACCGGAACGGTGTTCATAGTTAATGGTGGCAGATTCAAGTAGTCCTTAGACTTCATAGAAATGGTGATGTCATCAATGGCACGGTAGATACTTTGCTCAGCGCCAGGCTTGGGTTTGTAGGTAAACACTTGATACATGTTTCGCTTGTCGGGGTCAAAGTAGTTCATCCGGTAAGATGAGATAAAGCGGCCAAGTCGTTGGCCCATGTCCAGCACGCGGAATTCCGCCCACAGATCCATCAAGCCATTAGACGACGGTGTACCTGTTAAGCCAACCACGCGTTTAATCAGAGGTCGTACTCGTTTGAGGGCTTTGAAGCGTTGTGAGCGGTAAGAC
This sequence comes from Limosilactobacillus frumenti DSM 13145, assembly GCF_001436045.1. Classification (GTDB taxonomy): domain Bacteria; phylum Bacillota; class Bacilli; order Lactobacillales; family Lactobacillaceae; genus Limosilactobacillus; species Limosilactobacillus frumenti. The sequence continues at coordinate 18,029 of NZ_AZER01000009.1, read as the reverse complement.
TTAAAACTAGAGAGTTCATCGATCACCAACATGTCGTAGTCAAAGGAATTACCAGAGGATTCAATTAGCCATTTCAAGTTTTCCCGATTGATGATATAAATGTCGACATCTTGTTGTAATGCTTTAATGCGTTGTAGCCTAGAACCAGTGACGACCGAGTAGGTGAGGCCTTTTAAGTGGTCCCATTTTTTAATTTCTTCTGGCCAAGTTTGTTTTGCCACGCGCAGTGGTGCGACAACTAATACTCGTTGAACTTTACCTTGCTGAATAAGCTGCTTAATAGCAGTTAGGGTAATGACACTCTTGCCAAGTCCCATATCAAGCAAGATGGCTGCTACGGGATGGTCCAAAATAAACCGAGTTGCATATTGTTGATATTCATGCGGTTTGTATTGCATCAAGCATTCCTCCAATCTGATCAAGCTGATCGCAAACAAAGACTTGGAAACCAAGTTGTTTTAACTGGTTGAGTCTTTGCACTTGTAACGGGCGGGGATGTTTACCAGGAGCCTTCATCTCCACAAAGCCCATGTGACCATCAGGCAGGAGGACCAATCGATCAGGTACTCCGGCCATAGATGGCGAGATGAACTTTGGGCAAAGACCTCCGCGTTGGTGAGTAGCTTTGACAAAAGCAGTTTCGATTTGTTTTTCTAACATTTGTAAAATCCTTCCTAAACGTTGATATATAGGTGATTCGTCAGGGTTAATGACGGTCGTGACAGTTGTTTTACTACTCTTCTCTATACTCTTTTTTTCTATTTTTATTCCTATATACAAGTAATGTAAAAGAGTGTCACGACTGTCATTAGGGTTGGTAAACACTGATGTATCAAGCTTTTAGAGTTTTAAAGTGTGACAGTCGATGACAGTCAACTGAGGAATTCATCAGCCTCAACTTTTAATCGCAGTCCCTTGATGAAACGACCGTTTTGTTTGTGTTGATGTTGAAAGCCAGCATTTTTGAGGGCCGTGTAAAAGTCAGTTGTGCTGCGGATATATTCACCGATGCCTTGGCAATATTCGCGATACTTTTGATAAAGATCGCCTGACTTTTGTTCATAACTGGGGTTAAGTTCACAATTCTCATTAAGAAAATGTCCTAGCCAATCGTTATCAGCGTGGTAGGCTCGTACCGCTTTGGTTACGGCAACGGGGGTGGTTAATTGGTAATTTTGCTGAATGGTTCGCTGTGCGCCTTCAATGATCCACTGCAAGACTGCCGGCCCAGCTTTTTCGGTTAGGTACTGGGCGTAATTCTTAATATCATTGCGTTTAGCGATCGTAGCTTTAAAGGGGATCACAATTAACCGTCGCCAGATTCCTTCATCATTACCACCTACGTGGGGCAGGTAATTGGTGTATAACACGATGGTGTGGCTGGGCGTAAAAGAGAAAGGTTTCATGTATTTCTTTTCGGCATAGATTTCATCAGTTGAACAGAGTTGCTTGACGATGGAAGTGTTCAGTCGCTTACCTTCTTCTAGTTCAGCGGAGATGATTAGCCGCTTGCCTTTGACTTCGGCCATCTCTGGTTTGACGTTTCGCCGGACACCAGTGGTCAAGGCATCAGCTGAGAGGTGACCGGTATAAGTGCCGAGTACATTAGCGATGGTGTTCCAGAAGGTTGACTTACCATTCCTCCCGCTGCCGTAAGCAATAATCAGAGCTTCCAGGTACACCTGACCGATCGCCACCAGTCCCACAATTTCTTGGACGTAATTAATCAACGCTTGGTCACCACAGAAGAAAGTAGTGAGTGCTTCTTGCCAGAGTGAAGCTCCTTGATTACCAGGAACACAGGATGTGGATTTGGTGATTAATTCATCAGCCTGAATGTCCTGCTGACCGTGCATCCCTTTCCTTAAATTGAAAGGACCAGACGGGGTATTGAGGAGAAACGGATCAGCATCAAACTCATTAATTTCTTTGACGAGCTTTGGTCGGGAGTTAGTTAAGATTCCGCTAATACCTCGGGTGCTGCGCTCTTTGAGAATGAATGCTTCGTAAGCTTTAGCATTTTCGTAATTCTTGAACGCTGCCTGTTGTTCATCGTTAAAAGTCCGACTAGCTTTAGTTTTACCCATAGTTTGAAGCGCCTTGGCGACCCCATTGTTCTGAATTGCTTGGTAACTTTGAGTGACTCGAAGTTGGGCATCGGCTAATTGTTTATCGGTAAAACGTTGGACTTCGCCGAGAGCTAAGGGTTCCGATTCTTGCCAGACCTTACCGTCGAACCACATAAAACCTGATTGATTGGTGTAGCAGACCCGCTCTTTACAGTTGTTTACAAAGACATAAGATTCCCCAGTGTCCGAGTAGTCAGCTGGCTGTAAGTCATCATTGGGCTGATTGTATTTTTCGGGCGGAATATAATCTTTTTGATTAGCCATGCGTTGACCAAATTTGGTGGCACTATGCCAGATGTTTTTTAATTCCTGCTTGCTTAGTGGTGGATCACATTTAGCAGCTTCTTCCTGAAATGCCTGACGAGCTTCAGCAGTATTGCCAAGACGCATAATGATGCGACCGGCAAAATGCGAAAGGGTAGCATTACGTTTGCCTTCATGGATTGATCCGATGTTTTGCTGAGCAAAGTAACGTTGAACCATCGTAAATTTGTCTACGGTTTGTGATCCTTCATGCCAGATGGCTTTAGTACTAGGCACACCAAAGACAAAACGGGCCGCATCAAGCGCATTGTCATCAAAGTAGGGAAAGTATTCTTGAATTTCGTGCTTTAGTTCAGTATAGGTTTTAGCATCCGTAATCTCAGTAATCGGAAAGTAGACATGAAACTTAGGTCGGGGTGCTTTATGGTGCTTGGCTTTCATGTTGTTGCGTGACAAGGTAATGGCGTAGGAAACATCATCGAAATAGTTAGCAATGTTTGCGGGTTTGATCCAAGTAGTCGGATCGTCAGAATGATCATTATCGCAGTCCATGATTAGGCAGTCAGCTTTGATGAAGTTGGCAATGGTGCGTTGGTTATTTTTAAATTGACCACAGACATGGTCATAGTGGACAGCCTGTTCTAATTCCTGTGCATTAGTGATAGCTTGTTGATGAGGATAGATCGTATTGCTAGCCTGACCGGAATTAGCTGCCGTCGATAAAGTAAAATGCATCTTTAGTTAGCCTCCATTTCGTTATTAAAGTAGCGGATATTTTTATTTTTACGTTTGGCTAAGCGGATGAAGTAGCGCATATCATGTGTTGGCTTACCAAATGACCAGGCTTCGGCGCATTTAGTTAGTAGCACAATGTTAATAAAGGCGGCTACTTGAAATTCGCGTGAATGGTGCATGTTAATAAATTGAGGTAGGTAAAGCTGTGGACAAACGGGGATGCCACCATGTTGATAGATAAAACGGCAGTAAGAGCGCACTGTCATGGTGCTTTTAGCATCGCTCTTTACTACTTCTGTAAACGGCGCAATGACAAAGATCATTGGTCGGTAGTGTGGATTCAGTTTATCTTGGCGCAGCTTGGTAATTGCTATGGTTGCTTCTGACATAGATTCAGATCCTTTCATTAAATTAGAGAACTAAAAAAGCCCTCACCAATAAGCCAGATGAGGGCAGAAAGTAAACCATTAAAATTAATCTTTTTTGTAAAAGTCGCTAACAAAACCAGCAGCGTTGAGGATTAAGCCATTGGCCCAGTCTGGAACTTCGGTCATGAGCTGAACCATGGTGTCAAGTGACCGATTGGAAGGGGCGTCAATTACGGCTTCATCGTGAATATGCATTACCACCGTATTCTCAGTAGCTTCTAACCGCCGCATTGCTTCAGCTAGCAGGTCACGACTAGTTGCTTGGACAATGTTTTCTACCAGCTTGGCCCCATAGGTTTCAATTCGATCCCATTTTTTCACGGTGTTGATTCCCATGAAGGTAATCGATTCAGAACCAAAGCGATTGGTGCCGATCTTTGGTTTGGGGTAGCAAAGATAACGTCCCGATCGTAAACGAAGAAACATGCAACCACTGCGATAAATAAATTTCATTCCGTGGGTAGTTTGCGGGAGGTGCGTTTTAATGCATTCTTTAGCTGCTTTATCAACGTCCCACCAAAACTGCACAATGTGAGGACTAGCATTACGCCACATTTGAACCAGTGGCGGTAATTCATCATCAGTTAAGCCAAGCTTAGTGGCACCCATGGCTTTGAGGGCACCAATGGAACCGCCATAGCCCAGGGCGAGTTCGGCAATTTTACCCTTTTGACGGAGTTCACCATTGATGCCATGTTTGACGACCGGGACACCAAACATCTGACTCGCGGATGCACAATAGATATCTTCATTCTTGGCAAAGGATTCTTGTCGCCATTTTTCATTAGATAGCCAAGCAATCACCCGTGCTTCAACCGCTGAGAAGTCAGCCACGTAGAAATGATGATTTTTGCTAGGGATAAAAGCAGTGCGAATCAATTGTGATAAGACGTCTGGCACTGAATCATAAAGCATTGCAAGTGCTGGTACGTTGCCTTGCTTAACTAATTCGCGAGCTTCTTCGAGGTCTGGCATTGAATTACGGGGCAGGTTTTGTACTTGTACTAAGCGCCCAGCCCACCGGCCAGTCCGATTGGCACCATAAAATTGTAGGAGCCCATGAACACGGCCATCTTGGCACATCGCTTTTTGCATTGCCTGATACTTCTTTACGCTAGATTTTGATAATAGTTGGCGTAGTTCTAATACTTGATGAACCGTGCCAGTGGTAGTTTGTAAAAGCTGAGCTACTGTGGCTTTGGATAGAGAGTCGGCATTCACTCCCCGCTGGTTGAGCCAATCTTTTAACTGCAGTGGTGAGTTGGGATTGGCCAGGCCAGTTAGTTTCTGCGAAACTTGCAAGTATTGATCGTGGAAATTTTTCTGACATTTGATGGCGTTGTTAACCAGTTGTTGATCAATCTGAATACCGCGATCGTTAATATCCTGATCCATCCAGTAGTTTTCCCATTCATTTTGGGGAACTGGAAAGTGTTCTAGTTTCTGGGTAATTTCCATTTCAACTTCAACGTCACGTTGATTGTACTGCTTAAATTGCTGCCATTTGTCAGGCGCATGATAAGGAAAGTTGCGGGTGCGATTTTGATTAGATTTGGTTGGTTTGCAGGGAGTACAGAAGTAGCGTACGAGTTCTTTGCCAGCCGTAATTTTCTGACGAGGGAGCCCTAAAACAGTACCTACGTCGCGTAACGATAAGGGTAGACCAAGGGTAGCGGACCAGACTCGTGAGCAGTGCCAACCGACCGGCTTTAGGCGATGCCCCACAAAGCGTGACAGGCAAACTCGTTCAAATTGAGCATTAAAGGCACTCTTAATAATGGTAGGATCATCTAAGGCTTTAATAATCTCTGTTGGAATTTTTTCACCTTGAGTTAAGTCCACCACTTTGACCGGGCCAAAGTCAGTAGCATATCCAAAGAGCAAGAGTTCGAAATCCTGACTGTTTGCATAACGATAAACCCCAGTCTGATTCAGATTGGTGCTGGAATAAGTTTCGATATCAATCGAGATTTGCTTCATTAGAAATCCTTTCTACAAAAAATGGGCAGTCATTGTTGGCTACCCATCATTTGTTTTAAGCTAAGAAATCATCATCGTTATTGTCATCAATGGCTGTGAAATCATCGCTGGCACTAGCATGACCACCTAATGGTTCACCATCGCGAATTTTCTGAATGTTGCCAAGTCCGCAGGCAATTCCACGGTTACCATTGGTGTTAAAAGCATAGAAATTAATGGAAACCCGGGCGTAGCAGCCACTGTAAACTTCGTTGCGATCAAGAATGGGCTGGACATGCTTGTCCACAATCTGGGGAGCCGTAATTGAATTAGCGTTGATAAAGTAGCTATCTTGGTAGGCAGCATCATCACGTTCAACATCACCATCACGAAGTGGAAGCTTCAGATTAGCCTTGTTAGGCTTCTTGCCGCCAAACTTTCCAATGCCTTCTTGGATGGCGGTATCGATAGCTTTCTCAATTGCGGCGACCGTCTTCTGATCTGACTTGGGGATAATCAGACTGACAGAGTACTTTTCTTTGCCGCCATTAATGGACTTTGGTTCCCATACGTTGGCGTAAGAGAGACGAGTGTTGATACCAGTAACGACCTTTGTTTGTTGTGACATATTAGTTTTCCTCCTTAAATTCATCCTTTGGGTTTGATTTACCAATACCCTGTCGCCGATCAGAGTTTGGTACTAGGGTTGGCTTGCCCGCGGGTTTAACAATTTCTTGACTGAACAGCTCGGTGAATTTCTTCTTGCCGAGCTGCTTTTCTAATTTTGTAATTGGTAGTAACTTCTTTTGATAAATGTTGTGATAGCCATTAGCTTCAGCAATTTTTGCTACGGCAGCTTCATCCTTGTAATGGCGGACAGACCTACCTTCGACTATTTTGTAACCAGGCCACTGCTTACCATGGTTAATGGCTAGGTCAGCGGCATAGTCTTTAATTTCGTGAGCCCAACGATTCAAATCATCGATGTGCTCGAGAACCTCGGTTACCTCACTATCTGTTAGCAAGTTCGGTGACCGTAGTTGAAAGCGGGTGAGCTTGTGATGATAGTCAAAACGAGCTCGCAGTACAGCATTACAAGCGGAGAATTGGCACCAAGGACCATAATGGACGGTACCTTTGCCAGCAAATGCGAGTTCGGCTTTCTCTTTTAATTCGGAATTGGCCCAGTGCATTAGTTCTTTAGCATTAATGGTCCAGGTACTAATATTGGCCATCCGAGGTTGAAAGATTGTCGTTTCAACTTCATCAACGTTGTACAGACTGCCGAACATTTCTAGTGCACCGACGGCATAGAGTTTCATCTGGGGATTGTTCTGCGCTTCTACCCGGACACCCTTGCCATACTTAAAGTCGATAATATGGAGTAGGTGATCAGAAACAATTACGCAGTCGCCAGTACCAAAACCTTCAGGCACATATTTAGAAAAGTCCAGTTTCTGTTCCACACGGATGGTGGCGTCGGGTGCGTATTCTTTAGCTTTGTGATATTGTTCCAGAACATAGCTAGCGTAATCATCGGTTAGGTCTTCCATCTCATCTGATTGGTAATCAGAAGTAGGGCGTTTAAACTCATCACCGAGTAATCGATGGATCTTATATTCTCCCAGTGCGTGGGCAGCTGTTCCTTCAGCAGCTACATTAGAAGTAGTGTGGGGGAAGTATTGCTCTAGTCGTGGGAGTGGTGGAGCACTTAGCCAACGATTAGCACTGGAAGCTGATAATAATGCGTGGTGGGTTGGTGAACTCATTGTCCTAATCCCTCCGCACTGTAGTAGAGGTCCTCGTAATCCTTAGGGTCTACATCGGATAGCTTCTCGGCACCAAACTTATGGAGCAATGCTTTCACTTGGTCGGTATAACCTTCGGCACTCTTCTTGGCTAGCATCTTACGGACCGTGACTTTATCTTCAACTGGATCGCGCTTTGGCTGCTCATCGTTACGTTGCTCTCCATCTTGATTGCTTGATAGCAATTCATGAAGGGACAGAATAGCTTCTTTGGTTTGATCGATCAGGTTCTCAGCTTCTTTGAGTTTTAAATCGAGATCATTCATTGCGCTCATAGGAATCCTCCTTTACTTCGTTAATCTGTAGCTGTTGAACATCTTTGCCAGGTGCGATCACCATCAAGTGATGTGGTTTACCAAGCAGCAAACGCAGCAGTCGTTCACGGATCGTGATTTGTCGCATATTGATAACACCATCTTGGCGGGGATGCTTGGCTACTGAAATTGAAATCTTATTAGCCATATTGGTTGTCCTTTCTTATTAGACTTAGTAAGGAATATTTGCCTTACACTTACAGGCCATGCGAAACGAAAAAGTAAACGATTATTTTTGAAGAATTTTTTTGAGGCGTCGCTTGATGGTTTGCAAACGCTTAGTAATTGCCATTTTGCTGACACCTTCGTCTTTGGCAATGTCGATCTGTTTCATGCCATCCCAGAACTTATTCATGAGTAACTTTTGCTGTGCTGGTGTAAGTTGGCTGATACTTTGGTGGAGTTGATCCATTTCTTCCTTATTAATTACCTCTTGCAACGGATCAGCATTATCTTTTACTAGGGCGCCATATGGGTCATAGGCTTCGAGTGAAACATGGCGCCGAGTTTCACGGTGGTTATCGTTGTATTCAATACGATTGATTTCGATAATTTCTTTACCAGTAGCTTCCGTGACGGTGATTTCCTTGATGCCAGTTGGCTGATGCAATTTAATGTGCATACTGCCATCTTCAGCATCTGAGATCTCCATGTTGAGCTGGTGACGGTCGTCGTAGTATTTCTTCATAAAAAATTCCTCCTCTTGGATCTCCCAAGCGAAGGAATCGAAGGCATACTAAAAGCCACTAATAAGGCAATAAGAAACAGACCTAAACGATAGAATCGCTTGGGTACTGTAACTTGCCTTACTAGTGGCTTGTTACAGAATGTTATTCAGTTAGGTGCATGCTAGTAAAAGTTGTTGATCGAGCAACACATGCTGTTCAGCTAAAAAAATGTGCGTTCTTTTTGGTATAATTATTTTGTTGGATTGAATTTCCTTTAGCTGATGTCTAAAGATTATCAGGGGCAGTTAGATATCTCAGCTATTCTAGCTATTCAAAGTTACTCATAGTTATTATTAGGAGGAGTTAAAATTGGTAAATAACGAATTTAGAACCCTAATTGATTCATTAAGAATAGCTATGAGTGGGGAAGACAGTAGTTCTATTGAAGCTTCTGTGAGGGTTGTGCTAGATAAATACACTGGAAAATGGGAAAAACCGTACTCGACTCAGAATTTGAAACGGCTTTATTACCACGGGCTTAATAAGAATGCGGCCAAAAAAATTAAAGATGCGGGTATAGATGAGGACTCGCTAAAAAAATATATCGATGATTTTTCTGATGAAGATAAGGAAATCATCGCAAAAAAAATACAGGCTACTAATGATAACGATCCATTAATGAAAATTGACCAAATTTCCTATTATTGCGTTAATTGGCTAAGTAGGCTTGTTGAAGAAGCAATAAATGGGCAACAAAAAAAGCCCACTATTTCTAGTGGGTATAATGAAAAAAATGATATTAGTTTAACTATCAGAGAAGAAGGACGTATTTTTGAAAAAACATTTAATTCTATAAAAGAAATTAAGCTTCCTCTACAAAACAGTAGAATGCGTGCCTTTGCTTTATTACCAGTTAAAGGTATTTACTCTCATAAAAACTTAATTAGCCTTCTACGTAAAAATTTAGCAAGATATGTATTTTCTAGAAAGAATAGAAATGAATGTGATGACTTGGAGGAACTAACTGCTGAGGCAACAACAGAGCTGCGAGAGTTTGTTAGGAAATGTAATCCACAGATATTATTGGGAGAACTGTTAGTCTATATTTTTTTAGAGCACTGTGAAAAGGCGCCTAAGATCTTTACAAGGGCTGAATTCTTCCATAAATATGGGGCTATTGATAAAAAAAGTGTATTTCTCAGGGAAAATGATGAAGGTTGGCAACTGATAGTTGGGACACCCAATTTGAGTACAACATTAGATCAAACAATTTTGGCCACTCTAGAAGAATGCGAAAAGCTAAAAAATCAAAATGAATTTGGCGATGGGCCGTATGTGGCTGAAAAATTGCAGTCTAGTTTCCTAGAGGATAGCTATTATCCAGAACAGATTAAGAAAATTGAGTCAATAATGTTTCCGTCGTTAAGGCGAAAAAGCTTAGGGGTACAGGTAGATTCATATGGTATTTTTTTAGGTTATCAAGTTGATGACTTTGGAAATGATGAGGAAAGAGTAAAACAACTATTAATCCAAGATGCTGATAGAGCAGTAAAAATGATCAATAATTTTGTCACTAATCATGATATGCAAAGACACTCTATTTATGTGTACTTATTACCCTTTAAGAATCCAAAATACGAAAGTAGTCGGATTATTGATAAGTTAGTGGGGTGTTGATGTAGATGACCAAAAAAATAAAATTAAGGGATGCAATTGCAAGTGATTTAAAGAAAAATCAGTACTTAAAACAATTGCATCAGGAGCTATTAAGAGCCTATGGATTACAGCTCTTTGGTAAAGAATTCCAGTTTAAGAATAAGTCAATACAAGATTTGTTGGTATTTGCTGATATTATGTCGAAAACTGAAGATGTCAAATTAGAGCAATTATCTTTAGAAATAGTGATCTGCCTTAATAAGATGTACCCACAGAGCCACTCAATCAAATTCTATAAGAATCAAATTTTCGAAGAATTGGGTAATTATTCGCGGCCAGAATTGGATAATGAATATAAGCCAGGTAAATCTGTCGATTCAATAATTGATAGTGTTCAGCGAGTAAATGAAATGTCTTTGCGACATTTTCCTACAGGTAAGGGTTATTTCATTGGAGATCAGAAAGGACTATATAATTCTATTTCAAAGCAGCTAAATAGTTTCTCTGCCCCAACTTCGATGGGTAAATCATTTTTAATGAAAATGTTTATTGAAGAAAAAGTAAGTTCTGGAGAACAGCTTAATTTTGTTTATTTAGTTCCTACAAAAGCACTTATCACCGAAGTTACCAACGACTTATGTAATAAATTAGGTGATAACCTTAAGGACAACCACTATCGGATTGTCAACCATTTTGATTCTATTGGGACAGGGAGTTCATTAACTAATTTTATTTATGTACTGACCCCTGAAAGATTTGTTAACTTGCTATTAAATAATTTTTCTGGGGCTATTGATTATCTGTTTATTGATGAGGCACAGAATATATCCAAAGACGATAGTCGCAGTACAGTTTATTATCGGATTTTTGATCTATTAAGGCAGCAAGAATATGCACCGAAGATTACCTTTGCGTCACCATTGATTGAAAATCCAGAAATCTTTGAGACATTGGCATCTTTAGAAAAGGGGAATGTCTTAAAGGCTAATCTGTCACCAGTTTGTCAGATATATTTTTTGTTAAATGAAAAAGGGACGTTTGAAGTGTATGATTCAATGACGTCTGAATTTTTAAGAATAAATGATTTGAGCTCCTATTCGAACGTTTATTATTTAAAAAATTTACTCTACACTTTACCCGGTCAGAAACTTATTTATAGAAATAGCGTAAATAATGCAGTAAATGGCGCTAATTACTGGTATCAAGAATGTGATGATCCAATTGACAAAAAGCTTTTAAAATTAAGTGATTACATCTCAAAACAAGTTCATCCCGATTATTGTCTTAGTACTATAGTCAAGAAGGGAATTGCTTATCATTTTGGTAAGGTTCCTGATGAGGTTCGTAATAAGATAGAAATGGCATTTAATGATGGCAAAATTAATACACTTTTTTGTACATCTACTTTAATGGAAGGTGTTAATCTTCCAGCTGACAATATGATTATTGATAATAGAAGAATTGGTAACAGGGTTATGAGGCCATTCCAGTTTAAGAATTTAACCGGAAGAGTTGGCAGACTTAGTAGTTCTATGCTAGGTAATATTTTCATAACTGCCACGTCGGATATGGACTACAAGAAATTTAAAGAGCTTATTAGATCAAAAGATATGACTGCTGTTCTGTCTATTACTGATTTAATGGATACAGACATTTTAAAAGCAGTAGACGTTGATCTTAAAGCAGGAGATTTAACTCTACAAAATGTTAGAGAAAAGATTAAGAATCAGCATAAGTTTGATACTGTTAGAAAATTTTCGCTTATTTATTTAAATAATCTACAGAATAGTAGAGAAGGTGTCGTGACACGACATTTTAGTAATGTGATTAGTAGCGAAGATCGTGAAGCGATTAGAAAAACGTTTAAAGAAAAATATGAAGATCACACTGAAGTCGATGTTAATTTTTCTATTGATCAGTCCATGAAATTAGAAAAGTACGTAAAAAAATCGGATATTATTTATCCACATATTCTTGACGAAAACGGTGACTTAAATACTAATAGTACTTATGAATTCCTGAAGCAATTAGGTGATATTTATAATTGGTCAAAGTATGAGCCTGAATTAGCAATCTCTGAAGAAAATAACATTATTTTACAGGATTATGCAGAGTTACTTCTCAGATGGATGAATGGTGATTCTTTGCATCAATTATGTGATTTCATGATTCAATACCGAAAAAAAGAACTAAACTTTCTAGATCGCTCTCAAAAAATAAGAGATAATTATGGAAAGATCAACTGGTGTGGTAGGCGTAACAATAGTTTAGATGAATCTAACTTATCTATCTATGTTTTACTGAAAGCACTTGATACTATTCAATTTAAATTCGGTAATTATTTTTTAAAATTTAGTCATGCATTAATGAAAGAACGACAAATTGATAAGCTAGAAAATGACTGGTATCAATATGTGGAGTATGGTGCTACTGATAAAAATGTGATTTGGCTAGAACAACTTGGATATGCTCGAAACAGTGCCTTTGCAATAGCGAATAGTGAATTAAATATTATATTGACAGATGAATTGGGTAATAAAGTTCTGCTAAGAAATAGGATTGAAGAATTAAAAAGACCCGAAATAATCGATGAAACAGAGCGCATAATAAAGAATTATCCTGATTTGTTTATAAGTGAGGCAGACTAATGAAAAGGGCAGAATTCAGTTACAAAAAATTATGGAAATTGCTAATTGATAGGGATATGAAAAAGAAAGAACTTAGTGAGTTGAGTGGCGTTAGTGGCGCATCAATTGCTAAGCTGGGTAGAAATGGTAATGTGACAACTGAGGTATTGTTGAAAATATGCATAGCTTTAAACTGTGATATCAATGACATTATGGAAATAGTAAGGGATTAGGTGATGTTACATGTGTGATGAAGATTATATAGATTCCTATTTGAATGGCCTATTAACTGACGAAGTCCCAAAGAATACTAGATTAATGATAGCTAATTTGAACGATTATGGTAAACGAGCTATTGTTAATTATCATGACCCACATTCAAATTTTCATAAGTATGCGGATATAGTAATAAATGTGCGTATGCTTGGAGAAAATGCGGAAGAAAACACGCCACTATTTCACTACACAACTGTGAGTTCCTTGAAAAGCATTTTGGAGTCGGGCTATTTTAGAATAAAACAAGCTAATTTTATGAATGATCCTGATGAATTCCAATGGGCAAGTAAACTGGCCATTACATATTTGAAAAATTATGGTGCCACTAGTGAAGAATTAGGAAATTTTAAACTAATGATCAAGAATCAGCCTTTCCATGACGCCTATATCTGGTCATTTTCAAAGAACAATGATTCCGAAACACTATTTCATGTGTATGGTGGAAATGAAGGAGTAGCTCTCAAATTCGGCGAAAAAGATGTAATGAATATGTTGGTATCACATAACTCTCACGGCAAAAAAAGTTTAGACCAATTTGGCTTAGGTGATGCTTACACATTTCCGTTAAATGTATTGTATGATGAACAAAAGCAAAAAAATTATATAAAACCATTAGTTCAAGAATGGTTAGATGCATGTAGAGGATTAAAAAAAGATCCTGATGATATGAAGGAAATTCTTACTCTTTGCTCAAAGAATATTGCGCTATTTAATATGGCTTTTAAAAATCCCAAACTATGTCATGAAGAGGAATTTAGATTTATTTCATTGCGAAGAAATGATGGTACTATTTCTCCCGAATTGAGAGTAAATGGTGTTCCCTATATCAATTGTAAATTTGTTCCTGAATATGTACAATCGGTTATCCTATCACCAATATGCAATAAGAGTGAGGAAGAGGTTAGGACAATTATTAAGAAACATAGATCATGTGCTGATGTAAAGAAAAGTACGCTGCCATATTAAAAAATAGCACTTAAAATATAAGTACTATTTATTAGCGGCATTTTAACTGTTGTCTAAAATTTGGTGGAGATCATGCTTAAGCTGTTGAACTATTATTGAATTATGAATAATTTAACGAATTTTTAGTTGATTTTATGCTAATAGTAGACAATATAGTAATTGAGAAAAGGAAGTGATGTAAGTGACATTAAATATTCAGCCATTCCCATATCAGGGAAGTAAGAGAAAAACAGCTGATCAAATATTGGAAAAGATTTCGGTAAAACCTAAAAGAATTATCGAACCATTTGCTGGTTCGGCTGCCTTAACAATTGCGGCAGCATCTAAGCAATTATGTGGTAATTTTCTCATTAATGATTCTTATGAACCATTGATGAAGCTTTGGACGCTTATAGTAAATAAACCTTCAGTTGTTATAAATGGGTATACAGAATTATGGAATGCTCAAATAAAAGATCCAAAAGCATTTTATTTAGAGATTAGAAAACAATTTAATAAAGACAACGACCCGATAAAATTAATTTATTTGATGAATAGAGCTGTGAAGGGAGCTATCAGGTTCAATTCACATGGTGAATTTAATCAATCCGCAGATAATCGTAGATTGGGGAAAAAACCTGGGCGTTTAATGAAGGATATAAATACAATTAGTCTTTTATTGAAAAATAAAGCTATAATCTCATGTGCAGATTATTCTTGTGTACTTAAAAATTTGAAAAAGGGAGATTTAGTATATATGGATCCCCCTTATCTAGGGACAAGTAGTGGAAAAGATCATAGATATCATCAGAACTTGAATCTTGAACGCTTTATTCAAAATTTAGAGTTTTTAAATGAGCGTCAAATTAATTATATGGTAAGTTTTGATGGCAAAACAGGTGATAAAGCATATGGTAATGGGTTACCTGAATCATTAGGCTTGAAAAAAATTAATGTAAATGGAGGAATTTCAGCCCAAGGTACATTAAACGGGAAACATGTTTATACTACAGAATCGCTTTATATTTCTTCGGGATTACAGATATATAAAGAGGATGAATCATTATTTAATATTAGAGCAATTAATTAAGCCGAAGTATAGTTGAAAATATAATAGCGTAGATTTACAAAATAGAAGAATACTATTAATCTGATATTAGCCGTAGATTATTTCTATGGCTTTTATCTTGTTATTGCGGGGGATTTTAATGGATAGCGTAATAGATTATGTAAATAAAATTTTAAAAAGTGGTCACATAAGTCGAAGAGGAGAAAAAGTTCTACATTTTATGTTGCAAAATAAAGCTATTAGTACGCCTGATATTGAAAAAATGGGTTATGAACACGCTCCTCGTGCTATAAGAGATGTTAGAGAAGCAGGAGTTCCACTTGTTACTAAAATGGTTTCAAAAGATGGACGAAAATATGCCGTCTACACATTTGGTAATGCATCTGATATTAAGGAAAATATGTTACAAGGTAGGGTGACTTTTCCTAAATCATTTAAGCAAAAATTGCTAAAAATTCAAGGTAATAGATGTGCTATTTGTAATCAAAAATTTGCTCCTGAGTATTTACAAATTGATCATCGTGTTCCTTATGAATACAATGGTGATTCAAAAACATTAGATACGAAAGACTATATGCTATTATGTGCTGAATGTAACCGTATTAAAGATCGTGCTACGGAAATTGGCTGTGCAAAAACGTGTTTCAAAACACACAACATAGATATTATTAGATCTTGCTATTGGGCTTCACCGGAAGATTATACTCATATTTGTATGAAACCTATTCGCAGATTAAATATGACTTGGCTAGATAAAGATGATGTAGATAATTTTGATAAAATGAAAAAGAAGGCACAAGAAGCGGGCTTATCGCCCCAAAAGTATATAAAAGAACTTATTTTAAAGGATGTCCAGTAGTAGCTGTTAAATATTGCCGAATGCTCAAATGATTTATAGTGTAGTTAAAGCTAATTATACTGGATAGCACGATTATCATTAATGAAAGTAATAATTTTTGCTAGAGAAATAAGGTAAAAAAAGAAACGTAAAATTTCACTGCTCCATTTCTATATGTTAAAAGGTCGATTACTTTAGATCTAGACAGTTGGTTATCGAAAATTAACCAATAATAAGAGGCAACGTAAAGTAAATTCGCATTCAAGGGAATGAAATCTAAAATACACCTTTATAGCACAGCATAACAAATTCTATATATTGGACGTAATGGGGAAATCATTACTGAACCGATTGATGACCAGGTTACTGGATATATTTACGTTTTAAAGTCTGAAAGTGACAGTCCAGAAATTCGAAAGGTATAGGAAAATCATTCGTTATATAAGGTTGGTTATACTAGTGGTTCTGTTGAAAAGCGAATTGCCAATGCAGAAAATGAATCGACATACTTGTATGGACCAGTAAAAGTATGTAAAGAAATTCAAGTGGCAAGCCTAAATTCGGAAGCATTGGAGACAGCAATTCATCACGCCCTAGCAAACTATTGACTCGATGTGGATATTAAAGCACCAAATGGGCGAATGATTCACCCAAGGGAATGGTTTGTAACAGATTTGGACACTATTGATGATGTGGTGAATGAAATAGTGTCTAAACTTCGAATGAATCAGTGATCTAATCTATAGGACCAGTTATTGTTTTCGACTAGGCCGCTCGACTGGTCATAAAGTAACTAAAAGAATACGAGGTATAAATTATTGAATCAATTAATTGTTCTTGGTAATGGCTTTGATATTCACTGTGGTTTAAGAAGCAGATATTCAGATTTTTTCTTAGATAAATTTAATACATTGTTTTGTAAAGATAAGGATAATGTAAAGCAAATTGAAGAGTTGGAAGACAGTTTAGCTCAAGAAAGATGTAAAATTTTATCATTTATTTCGGATGTAAGAAGTCAGCTTAATTTCTCTCCAAATGATAATAATGACTGCGACTACTTTGAACATTACAAAGAAAAGTTTTTCTCGGCGGGAAACGATATTACTCGATGGGATTTATTCTTCCTTTTTGCAGATGCTTGTGTGGACAGGAGCATAAACAAATATGAATGGCAAAATGTTGAATCTCTAATCTTTGATGTTATTTCTATTGCATTAAATGCAAATAGTGCTTACAAGATGAACTATGGGGAAAATGTTCAAATAGGTTTGCGTGAAGATGAGGGTATTAAGTTCTTTTCAAAAATTGTTTATTATTTATCTTATACCGGACACAATGAGCCTGAAGAAATTGCAGTCGAACTTTTAAAAGAATTAAAAAAGTTTGAACATAGCTTTGCTGTATATATTGCAAATCAAATCGATCTGAATCAGACCAAAGATGGGTATGTTGATAATGCAATCAAGTTATACCAACGTATTTCTAAATACAATCCATCTTATGGGAACTCCACAAGTAGTGGAATTGATGTCCTGAGTTTTAATTATTCGTTGGATGACAGGTTTAAGGACATCTTGGATAAAGAAATAGATGATAATAGGTTAAATACTTGGTCTAATATTCATGGAATTGCTCATCATGAAGAAACACCGTATTACCCGGCTCCTATTTTTGGCATTGATAGTCATGATATTCTTTCACAAAATGGTCAATCCGACTTTAGAATTTCTTTTACTAAAGCTTATAGAGTTATTGAGAATGAGATAAATGAGATGAGGAGTTCATCAGGGTATACCGGAAAAGACTTGATTACAATTTATGGCCACTCATTAGGAACAGCAGATTATTCATATTTTGAAGCCATTTTTGACGAGAATGATCTTTATTATTCCAATTGTAAGATAGAATACTATTATTATCCTGGTAAAAATGATCAGGAAAAATTAATTACGCGGCAGCAAGCCATAACTCGTCTGTATAACTTACTTACAGATTATGGTGATTCATTGAGCGAAATACATGGTTTTAATATTGTAAATAAATTAAATCTGGAAAATCGTCTTAGCGTAATCCCAAGTGAATAATTTTCTGATTTCATATTTTTCTACAAACACGTTATCTATTTGTTTGGAATATATGTGTTCCCGCAAACCGGTAATAATTTGGAACTTACTGTTCATCTTAAAATCAAGGCAATATTTAGCATTATGCAAGCGAGTTAACAAATGCAATGTTTTGGGCTAAGCAAAGGTAATGGGTTAGCATAGCGGTTAATTCAGAATGTGTAATTAGCCACAACAGCTCGTGGCATGT
>NZ_AZER01000008.1 GCF_001436045.1 Limosilactobacillus frumenti DSM 13145 | reverse complement strand
GCAAATTCTTCCTTATCATAATCAGATGGCAAGTGGAGCCAGTCACGGAAGTCAGCGCCAGCACCAGTCCCGTTACGTAATTCATCATCTGCTGCAGTAACCATGACCTGCATTTCGCCTAATTCATTTTTATTAACAAATTTCTTTAAGCCGGTTTTATCAAAACTAATGTGATTCACTATTAACAGCTTCTTTCTTTAATAAATGATACATTTTGATCATATCCTAATATGAATCCGTTTTCAATTAAAATTCAACACTTACCGATAATTTGCCCAAATAATGAATAAAAAAACGCACTAGATACAATTTGTGTCTAGTGCGAACTTTTTAAGCAAAGGTAGTAGCAATACTACCAATAACAATCAAGACAATGCCCCAAACAGTGTAGGTCATTTCACGGTGACTCTTTTGCTCATGTAGTACCCAAACACCGCCGAATGTAGCGATAATCACGTTTAACTGGGTAAAGATAAATGCTTGAGTAACTCCCAAGGCTTTAGCTGAAAAGATGTAGGCAAATGCCGCAATTCCCCATGATAAGCCCCCAAGGATATTCAGGTATTGTTCTTTTTGCTTAAATGAACCAGCATTGCCGGAGAACACAGCATACAGAACAGAGCCTAACAGGATTCCTAACATTTCTGGCAGAAAAATTCCTTGAGCACTTTCGTTAGCAACTACAGGGATCTTGGGGAATGCAGAGTAGACCCAGTAACCAATCGTCGTTACCAATAGGAAGATAAAGTTACTCGTCGTAACCTTCTTATCAGAAGTTCCATCAGAAACTGAAGTCATCAATGCCCCGATCACAACGATTGCCAATGCAATAAACCCAATCGTCAAAGCGCGGGCACTGTGCCATTCACCAAAAATAATTACCCCAATTAACGAGTTACCAACCAACTGCAACACAGTTGAAAGAGGCATGGTATTTGAAACACCCATCCGCTTAAAGGAAACGAATTGACCAATCTGACCAATCGTCCATAACGCACCACATAATACTGAGAACCAGAATGCAGTTGTTGAAACACTTGGCTGGGTAACAATGTAGGCAATTAAACCAATAATAGTTGCCCCAGCACCAATTCCAAACATTTGGTTAACAGCGGAGCCACCAACTTTACCGGTAATCAGTGGCATCAGCCCCCAACCTAATGCTGGAATTAAAGCAAGTAAATAAACCATAATAATTTCTCTCCAATCGAATATCAATTCAGATTACGAATGAATATTATAGGGGATTGCAAACGTTTACACAAGACTTTTCACTAATTTTTTTACTGGTAAAATAGCTGTTTTTACTAATATTCAAGAACAGAAAGCGCTATATAAAATATTGGTATAGTTGTGAAATCACTTATTTTGCGCTTTTAAATGAGGGGCATACTCACGATCAGGAAAGTAAACAGTAAAAGTCGTTCCTTCATGTAAGGTGGATTTTACCTTAATTGATCCACCATGTAATTGAACAAGCTGATGCACAATTGCTAACCCTAAACCAGATTCACCTTTGGTTGTCGATCGAGATGGGTCCGCCTTATAAAAGCGGTCCCAAATATTAGCCACTTGGTCTTTAGTCATCCCCAGGCCATCATCAGTAACGACAAACTGACTCCCCTTCTCCAGGTGGCGGCCACTAATGTGAATAGTGCCGTGGCTTGTAAACTGAATGGCATTCTGAATTAAATTAAACATAATTTGTACGAAACGATCATAGTCTGCATAAACACGTAATGCTTGAGGAACGGTTAGTTTTAATTGGTCATTCTGTTCATGGGCCTTCTTCTGTAGTTGATCAATGAGATTATGCAGGGCCGCAGAGGCGTCAAAGACCTTTCGTTCCATTGAGATCTGGTTAGTGCGAATTTTTTCATAGTCAAGATTATCGTTGACTAACCGGATAAGCCGTTGTGTATCATTGCGCATTAATTCAATACTGTGTTGCTTATCTTCTTCTGGAATAGCATCATACTGCAACCCTTCCAGGATCCCATTAATTGTCGTTAATGGTGTTCGCATTTCATGGGCAGCATCTGCCATAAATTGACGTCGTCGTTCCTCCTGCCGGCGAATTTCTTTTTCTGATTCTCGGAGCGAAACCGTCATCTGATTGAAGCTCCGTGAAAGATCATCGATTTCATCGTTACTGCGAACAGGAACATGAACATCGTAATTTCCCTTGGTAACTTGTTTGGTAGCTTTCCGTAAACGTTCAATTCGACTAGTAATCGCATGAGCCAAGAAATACGAAAGGATAATGGTAACAACACATCCAATTATTAGTGAAAGCAATAGGTTAATTTTCGTCTGATGCAGGTTCTCCTGAATAACTGACAAAAAGGTTCCAATCGACACAACAGCAATCAGCTTGTGGTGGTAGAAATACGGACGCAGCACCTCAGTCATTCCTGTCCCATTCTTGGAATTCGCCTTAATACGTGGATTAGCCGTCTTCAGGTAAATTGTTTTACCCTTTTTCAGACGCTGCCATTCACCTTTTGATATAGAAGGCGTATAACCGCTATTAATAAAGATTTGTTTCTTCGACATATCAAAGATCGCAAAATGGATCTTTTGATCGGAAAGGAGTGCCGCGTTAGCAGCAAGCGATTCATTAGCGAATCCTTCAAACGAATGGTCATTCACATCATAGCGAATTGCATCTTCCACCAAACTATCTGAATAATTTTGCAATTGTTGCCAGGTGTTTTGATAGAGTGTTCGGTTGGTGGCATGAATAAAGGCTGATGCCAATACGATCATTAAAGCAGTTATGGCGATCGTGAAGGATAACATTAGTCGATAAATTAGTTTCATTGTGCTTGTCCTTCATCATCAAACTTATAGCCAACACCCCAAACCGTTTGAATAACTTGTGGGCCCACTTTCTCTAATTTTTGACGAAGCTTTTTGATATGTGCATCAACTGTCCGCTCATCACCATAGTATTCATAATCCCATACTAATTGAAGAAGCTGAGATCGGGTAAATACCTGTCGAGGCTTAGAGGCAAGAGTCTTTAATAAGTCAAACTCCTTGGGTGTTAAGTCAGTAATTGGCTGGTCATATAAATATACTTCACGAGTCTTTGTATTCATTTTAAAATGCTTTGTTTCCACATCGAAAGATGATGATTGCTTGTTTACATCATCATGGGCGCTTAAAGCACTCCGTCGATAAAGGGCCTTAATTCGGGCAATTAAGGTAATTGGGCTAAATGGTTTAGTGACGTAGTCGTCTGCCCCAATCTCTAGGCCGAGTACCTGATCACTTTCCGTATCCCGTGCCGTCAACATGATCAATGGCACAGTTGGTGAAATTCGACGGATATCGGCAGCAACTTGCATTCCGTCCTTCTTAGGTAAGTTTAGGTCAAGCAAAATGATATCCCATTTTTGGGAGTCATTTTTAAACTTGTCTTCCGCTTGTAGTCCATCATATGCGAAGGTAACCTGCCACTGTTCTTTTTTAAAAAACATTTCCATCATTTCACAAACGGAATGGTTATCTTCAACCATTAGAATGTTCATAAACATACTTCCTTTATTTTATTTCTCAGTTATTTTCCCTTAGTGTAACATTCATCTCTGTCTAACACCCATAATTGTTGTAAGAAGTAATCATATCATTTTACTAAATTACACTTTTTCAAAATGTTATATAAAGTTAGTAAAAGCAGTCTAGTATCGAATTAATTAATTGCTCTTTTAATCTTCCTAATAAAATCACTACCATAAGAGTCTGCAATTTAATGAAACAAAGTGTGTTTCAAAATTTAATAATACAAAGCCAACTAATGCAGCGCATAAAAAATGGCCGAGAAATTTCCCGGCCACCCTTAATGAGGTATTACGTGATTAATCCTTGCGCTTCATACCAGCAACAGTTAAACCAAACATTGCCATCATGGCACCAAATATAATAGCACCAACTGCATATTGATCACCAGTCTGTGGTAATTGAATATTATTGTCATTCTTATCCACTTTAGTTATTGTAGCTAGCACTGTTTGGTTAGCATTCTTTACACTGTCCAAAACTGAACTATCAGTGGCACTAGTGGCTGCACAGGAGCTTAGCTTTATTGCGGATGATGCTGCACTCGTAGCTGCACTGGAACTTGGCTTCGTTGCGGATGACGCCGCACTGGTTGCCGCACTAGAACTTGGCTTCGTTGCGGATGATGCCGCACTTGTAGCTGCACTGGAACTTGGCTTCGTTGCGGATGATGCTGCACTCGTAGCTGCACTGGAACTTGGCTTCGTTGCGGATGATGCCGCACTTGTAGCTGCACTGGAACTTGGCTCTGTTGCGGATGATGCTGCACTCGTAGCTGCACTGGAACTTGGCTTCGTTGCGGATGATGCCGCACTTGTAGCTGCACTGGAACTTGGCTTCGTTGCAGATGATGTCGCACTCGTAGCTGCACTGGAACTTGGCTTCGTTGCGGTTGACGCCGCACTGGTTGCCGCACTAGAACTTGGCTTCGTTGCGGTTGACGCCGCACTGGATGACGGCTGATGAGCAGCCTCAACTTTGGCTAGTTGGTCTTGGGCTGCTTTTAAGTGCTGCTTAGCTGTAACAAGCTTTGCTTGCTCGGCATTAAGCTTATTTTGCGCCTTTTTCAAAGCAACTGCTGCTTCTGCAGCTTTATTATTGGCGCTATTAAGATTTGCCTTAGCAACGTCAACATCCTTTTGTAATTGATCCGGCGTTTTTTCATCCTGCATCTTTTGTAACTTTGTCTGATCTTTATTTAATTGCTGCTTAGCAGTCAGCAAATTCTGCTGAGCGGTCTGAACTTTATTCCGACTTTGAGTTAATTCATCTGTAATTTTAGCTAACTGTTTTTTAGCTACAGATAATTTGTTTCTTGCCTCTTCTGCTTTTTTAGCATCTTGTGCCGAGCTTTCATATGGGTTATCAATTACAGTTTTAATCCCTTTTGCTGCTTGCTTTGCTTTTTCAGCAGACGAGTGAGCGTTAGCAAAATCTGCAGAGGAGAACTGCATAAAATGAGTAACATGACCAGGAATACCGCGAGTATTATCAAAAGACAGGCTAGTCCCTACATAATCGTTTCCACCGTTATTATATAGGCCAATCATCGCTTCAGCATGTCCCATTTGACTATTGCTATCGTTAAATAGCATCCCGGCAATTGCATCAACCACCATCTTTTTAGCATCTGCCATGGACACAATATTAGTATAATTTGAGTCCCAACCTTCATTCAGGCTTTCCCCATATTCGTTGACAGGTGCAGAATACTTGTCAGCGTTAGTTGCATCATTAGCAGTCAAACCATAATCAAATGCTGCTTTCTTCAAGGCATAAATATAGTGACCAATTCTATTAGGCTGATCTTTATTATAAATGTCACTAACTTCTTTAGCTTCGCCAATTAATCCTTCAGTTACAACAGCTTTTCCAGTGAGATTACTGATTCCTAATTCATTCCGTAAATTATTCATCACTGCTGCAGCAAATTGCGATAATTCTTTAACTTGCGCAGTTGTCATTGCACGTAAGTCTACTTTTGCATTCTGATCAGTTGCTGATGAATCTTGCCAATTGACCTTTTGTTGTGTTGACATGGCATTCTCCCAGTTTTGAAATTCTGAAAGATTTTGAAATTCTGAAGACCTCCAGGAGCCAGTTGCTAAAATACGGTTCACTGCTTTCACAAATGCTTGAGTTGTACTCTTTTGATCCTCAGTGAAGTTAAACTCTGGTAGTGTTTCGCCAGACTGATCAACCTGTTTTTGAAGGGCATTAACAGATTGCTGAGCTGTACTTTGTGCACTAACCTTTGCCTTAACATCAGCATTTGCTGAATCAAGATTTTGTTGAGCAACTTGTTGCTTATGTTGATTGCTTTGAACTGTTTGCTTTAACTGATCAATATCAGCTTGCGTGTGTCCTGCCTTCTGCGCTTGCGTAGCAACATTTAACTTATTTTGAGCAGTTTTTACGGCAACCTGTGCCTCGCTATTAGCATTCTGCGCCTGAAGTACTGCCTTTTGAGCATGATCAACATTATTTTGTGCATTATTAACGTTATTCTCTTGCGTTTTAACCGCTTGCTGTGCAGCCTGAAGGTCACCATTATTTGCGATAGCAGTTAAAGAAGTTTGATTTCCTGTAGCTGCATGCACATTTCCTTGCGCAGCAACAATACCAAATGATGTCACAGCAATAGTTGCTACTAACCATTTCTTACCAGCTTTATAAAGCTTCTTATGTTCTTTCATTAATAAATCCTCCCTTGATTTCCCAGACTAGTTAAAATTAACTTATAGCCATACAGCTGCATTATAGCACTACTAACAATAATTGATGCTATTCACATTATCTATATTATAAAATTCACGAGTTGCTTTTCTTTACCGTTATATAATACGATTTAATTTATCGTAATAAAAAAGTTGTCTTTATACCAATACATTAAGGTATAAAGACAACTTAAACAATATGGAGATGACGGGAGTCGAACCCGTGTCCAAGCATATCGCCATTTCAATCTCTACGTTCGTAGCTCAGCTATTTGAAGTTCACTAACCAAAACGCCGTTGAGCAAGGCAACCATGATTAGCTAGCTTGATGAATCTCTTCTTCCTATTTCAAACGGGAACAAGAAGCGTAGTCCACTAAATATGAAACCCAAAGTCGCATCATGGACGAACCCGACTTGGATCTACGCGCGCTACTTGTTAGGCAGCGTATGCGTAAGCGTTTGAATTATTGTTTGCAGTTATAATTTAAAACTGAGCGTTTTTACGAAGTCGCAACCTTCGAAACGCAATTGAAACTCGACCTATACCTGTCGAATCCAAAAAACATCCCCAAAACGGAACAGTATTATTGTATCATACTAGCTCCTAGTTACCACTAAAACGCATCAATGATGATAATTTCCCTAAGCAGTAAATACAAAAAAGACCGCTAGTGTACTATTCGTGGACACTAACGATCCCTTATTGCATTTTCTATCTTCTGATCATATTAATCCTAGTACCAACCGTTAGCCATCCAGTGTTGTTGGGCATTTACCCAAGAACCGTAACGACTAGCAACGTATTGATCTGCTACCCGTTCTTGGTTAGCAGGGGAGTAATCACCATTTAAGTAAGAAGCAGAGAGTTGATACTTCCCAATGTATTGACCATTGGTAACATTGTATTGGCCACGAGATTCATGGTAAGCAATCCAATCCTTTGCAGCTTGTTCTTGACTGCTCAAATTAGTACTTGCCGCTTGACTATTATTGTTACTATTGGTTTTGCTACCATTATTACTATTTTGGTCTGAAACCGGTTGGATCTCACCATCACTCTTAATTAGCAATTTTTCTCCAACATAAATTTTGTTGATGTCGCTAATGTTATTCTTTTGAGCGATCTTATTTACGAGGCTGTTATCTTTATTAAACTTGAAAGAAATACTTGAAAGTGTGTCGCCACTCTTAACCGTGTAGACAGTGTCCGCATTAGCAGAAACAACATTGGCAGCTGTTCCCAATGCAACAGCACCAAGCACAGCGGCTGACACTTTAGCAAAGTTCTTCTTAGAAATCATAAATATAAACCATCCTTTGTTTCGTTCTTCATATTCAACAGTGCTTATAGTACACGGTCCATATTACAAGCAGATGACAACAACCTTGCGATTCTGGGCAAATTGGTAAATGATTGTAAATTTGTCGAAACATGTTTTGTGCTTAGCTGAACAATCAATAATGATTCCCCGTTCTATCAACATTGAATCGATTTTAACAAAGCCTAAAAACAATCTTTTAGCCGGTTAATGAACGTCAAAAAGCACTAAATTAAGTTGTTATCCACCTTAATTTAGTGCTTTTTTAATACTTAAACCGTACTTTTATTACAATAATGTTGCAAAGAAATGCTCACAATACGTGGCTACTCCATCCTGATCATTGGAATCGGTAATCGCTGTGGCTGCTTTTTTGACTTCCGGCAACCCATTCGCCATCACAATTCCCTGGGCGGCAGCCTCAATCATTTCAAGATCATTGTCGGCATCCCCAAAGGTCATCAAGTTATCAAAGGTCAGGTTAAAGTGATTCAGGAGGGCCTTTAGCCCAACTGCTTTATTCACCTTTTTTGGAAGAAATTCCATAATCATTGGCTGTGATTGCACCGCATGGTAATGACGCAATAGTTTTTCTGGTAGGTGCTTAATAATGGTACTAAGCTGGTCAGCTGGAATAGCCATTACCGCTTTACTGAAAGTATGGTTTGGTAAGTCAGCAGTGGTCGAGTCCGTAAATTCAATATTTTTCAAAACTGTCTTATAAATGGACCGCGGCTGATCAGTCAATTCATATACCCGTTCAAAGTCCAATGCGTCTAATGGGATCTGGTGACGATGGACATAATCAAATAATGGCTGAAGATCCTGGCGACTCATTCCTAGTTCAAATAGGTGTTCCTTCGTTACATTATTAATTACCAGACCCCCATTAAAGGTAATCGTATAGTCATTCGGCTGGGTCAGTCCAAGTTGTTCAATTAATGGCCAGATCGCATTAATTGGTCGGCCAGTACATAACACCACATGAATCCCCTGGGAATGTAATTTTTTAAGAACTTGTTCATTACGTGAGCTGATCTCTTTGTTGCTGTTCAATAAGGTATTGTCTAAATCTAAAGCGATCATCTTAATCATTATTCTAATAACTCCCTTCAGTCATTATTGTTGGCTTGAACAATCTGTTGATCAAAATCGGCTAGCAAGGCTAATAATTGTGCTCCCCGCTCTTGACCAAAGGTATTTAGCCATGATGAAAAGCGCCGCACCACCAATCGACGAACCTTCTTTTCAACGGTGGTTCCCTTTTCCGTACTCGTTAAAAACATTTTCCGGTGGTCTGCTGGATCAGCAGTTTGCTTTACATAACCATTCTTTAAGAGAATTTTGAGTTGGCGCGACACCGCACTCCTGGTTACATGTCGCTCGTGGGCAATATCCATCAATTTCACTTTTGGATGATTAACAATAGTTCGCAGGATTAAATACTGTTCAAATGACAAATGATACTCAGCAGAAGGCTGCGACACAAAACTTCCTAATCCCTTCAGTGCTGACAGGTAAAGGTCGATTGCTTGATCCAGAAGTTCTTCATCAGTTTTCATCACAACTGTGCCCCCCTAATGCTGATCTTTCAAAATAGTTTTGACAATCAGTCGAGCATAGTGAACATTTCCCTCTTGATCCATATGAACATGATCTTTAGCAAACCAATCATCGTGTCCTTGGCTAGCAGTATACCAGTCAACAACATGAACGTTCGTGTGGTGTTTAGCTAAGTCCCTTATTTGGCGATTGACTTGCTGTTGCCAGGTCTTAGTTGGGACGTGAGCCGTTACCCAATAAATCTGATGGCCGCTCCCAATAGCATCAAGAATCTGATCGCTAGTCTGCTTAGTCATGGGCCCATTATTACCCAGGTTTAATATGACAATTTTATGAAGGTTACCACTACTCTTTAATTTCTTTAAAACCGCCGGAGTAGCACTCCCTTGTCGACCAACTTGTGCGTCCACATATGCATGCGGAATGATCTTTTAAATACTATCAGCAGCATCTTCCATCACCGAATCACCAACCGCTGTCACTTCTAACGTACGCGCTTGGCGAGCTTCACGTTTGGTCAAGGTAAACTGCTTTTGAATAGTGCTGACATCTGCTGTTTTGACGTCTTTCCCCTTAGCAAGCTGTTGATTGTGGTCCTTCGTTTTATCCGCATTATGTTCAATCTTCTTTTGGACGGCCGTAGGCTTCGGTGCCCGATCAGGCAAACACAAGCCAGTGATTGCTGTAGCAGTAACCGCAATCGTCAGGACAGTCGTTAGCCATGCCAACCAATGGAAAGGTGGAACCCTCAGCCGATTCTTGACAACTACTAACCAATCATTCCAGTGGATACGGGCAATTGGCCGCTCAATCAACTGGTATGATAACTCGGAAATTATTAAAATCAGCGCTACTTCTTCAATTGCCGAGATAACAGGATGGTAGCCGACCTTGATTGCACGTTCGTAAAAAATCATTACGGGCAGCTGATAAACATAAATGCCATATGAGCGTTGACCAAACCAAGTGAAAACTGGATTAGTCAACCACTGGTTCATATGCCCAGCCGGATGAAGGATCGTCGCTAACCAAATCATCCCCACAAAACTATAGGCAAACATTGCACCATGATAAGTCGAACTAGCTTGACCATTAGCAACAAAGAAGCTAATGATCGTTACTATTAAGGCGACAATGCCTACCCCATCAAGTAATTGTTGAGTTTGTCGTGGAGCATGCGCATTCAGGTTATCTAACGGCCAGGCCAACCCTAACCAAGCTCCTAGTAACAAAGAAAAGGCTCGGGTATCAGTTCCGTAATAAATCCGGTTGATATTATCAGGCTGGTACAACAATGCCATCTCAACTGCTGACAAAATTGCCAACCCCATAATGATCCGCCGTACGATTACCTGACGTTTAAAGACTTTAAACAAGGCAATTAATAACAATGGGAAAATCAAATAAAATTGAGCTTCTACACCCAACGTCCATAAATGGGTAAACGGTGACTGACCACCAAATTGATCAAAGTACGATTGACCATGACCGATTTCCCACCAGTTATAAACCCAGAGAAGGTTGGTCACCACAATTACGCGAATCTGATGCAAAAGTTCCCTAGCAAAAAGAGTCATATATGCGGTCGTCATTAACAACATCGCAATAAGGACTGGATAAAGGCGTTTAAAACGACGCTGATAAAAAGCCATTAAATGAACTGGTAGTCGATATTTTAACCGCCGACTAAACTGATAACTAATAAAATAACCAGAAATTAACAGAAATAAGGGAACACCTAAATAACCACCTGCGAGCTGATTTGGAACTAGGTGGTAAATAATTACGGCAATTACAGCAATTGTTCGTAGGCCGTCAATCCCCGTCACGTGTTTTGTTCGGTGATGTGTGCTGAAGTCAATTTCATTTTTCATCCCGGCATCCCCCAATAGTAAGTTTACTCATCCTATTTTAGGTACTTAAACGCTTAGTGTCTAGGTTAATTCTATTTTTTAAACAAATAACAGGAATGAGGATTAATGACCACTTCCTCATTCCTGTTTTGGTTGATTATCCAATATGATTTTCTTTTAAAATTTCTTTGACAACGGCATCAGCTTCAGGGGTTCGCTTCCATTCTTCCCAGTGGTCCATTGATTCATCCTGCATCTTATAATGAGTGTTGATAAAATGCTCATATTTAATAACATTTCGTGAATGCGGAATATTAAGTTGGAGAATACGAACTTCCTTAATATAACCTCGTTCAGCAGCTAGTTCTGCTCGCCCATTTTGAACCATATTACCAATTTCGTAATATTTACTACCATCATTACGAGTAATTTCCTCAATTAATGTTAAAACTTCGTGTTGTTCTTCCAATCTATCCGCTCCCTTTCCGTTATATATTTTAACAAAAAAATCACCGCCAGGTTGGCGATGATTGGCATAAGAGAGAAAGAGAATTGATTAGAAGGTAAATACTTAAATACCTTACAAACATTATGATAGCGGTTTCATATACCGGTGTCAAGAGTTTTTACGATAATTTACCAATCAATTTCATTAATATTGCAAGTTTTTGCTCACAAAAATTACTAAAAAAAGAGAAGTGTCTATCAGCACTTCTCTAATCTGATTATTGAACTGTAACTGACTTAGCCAAGTTCCGTGGTTTATCAACATCCAGTCCCTTCCCTAAACTAGTGTAGTAAGCCAATAATTGAGCTGGTACAACACTCAGCAATGGGGTTAACAGTTCATCAACATCTGGTAACAGGATGTTATCACCATCTTGAGCCAAATGCCGTGAAACAATCGTCAGGGCGTTGGATCCACGAGCTTGAGTTTCTTCCAAGTTACTCCGTGTTAATCCAGCAGTCCGATCTTGCGTGATAATGCCGATCACTGGAGTACCCTTTTCAATTAAGGCAATCGTACCGTGTTTCAATTCCCCAGAAGCAAATCCTTCAGCTTGGACATACGAGATTTCCTTCAGCTTTAGTGCTGCCTCTAGTGAAACGGACCAGTCAATTCCCCGACCAATGTAAAAGGCATTCCGTGTCTTAGAAAGGTACTTATCAGACAAGTCTTTCATGATCCCTTTGCTGTCAGTTAATGACTGCATACCATTAGCGACCAAACCTAATTGGTGCTTAACATCAAATTCACGAGCAGCCGGTTTGTCCATGTATTCCCCAAGGGCTTTAGCTAAAACAGCTTCGACCGCAATTTGAGCAGTGTAAGCCTTGGTTGAGGCTACCGCAATTTCAGGACCCGCATAAAGTAATTCAGTAAATGTCGCTTCACGAGATAGCGTCGACTTGTCAACATTAGTAATGGTCAAACTTGGCCACTTGTTTTCATTTACGTGAACCAATACTTCACGACTATCGGCCGTTTCACCACTCTGACTCAAGAAGATAAAGAATGGCTTTTTGGATAGTAATGGTTGTTCGTAAGCAAATTCTGATGAAATATGAACAGAAGTTGGTACACCGACTAACTTTTCAAAAATTCGTGCACCAATTAAACCAGCATGGTAACTAGTTCCGGCACCGACAATGTACAGGTGATCAGCAGCGGCCATTGACTTCAACAGGTCTTCATCGATCTTTGGCTGACCGTTTTCATCAAAGTATTTTTGAACAATCTTCCGCATAACAGCTGGTTGTTCATCGATTTCTTTCAACATGTAGTATGGATATGCACCCTTATCGGCAGCATTGGGATCCATATCAACGGTGAAGGTATCCCGGTGCTTTTGGTTACCATCAAAGTCTTCAATCTCAATTGAGTCAGGCTTAACAATGACTAATTCATGGTCATCCAATTCCAAGAATTCGTTCGTTTGTTTCAGCATAGAAGTGGCATCTGAACCAACCATGTTATACCCGTCAGCAACACCAACCAATAATGGACTCTTGTTTTTGGCAACAAACAAAGTATCAGGTTGTTCCTTATCCATTAAAACAAAGGCGTATGAAGAATCAGGGCTGATCAACTTGAGAACCTTTAATAAGGCTTCCTTAGTAGTCAAGTGGCCATCAACCACAAATTTATCTACTAATTGGACAATTACTTCCGTATCCGTTTGACTAGCAAAGTGAACACCTGAAAGGTAATTGGTTTTTAACTGTGCATAGTTTTCAATCACACCATTGTGAACAAGATAGAAGCGCTTGTCTGATGAATATTGAGGATGAGCATTAGCTTCACTTGGTTCACCATGAGTTGCCCAACGGGTATGGCCGATTCCAGACACTCCATGAACATCATCAGTCAATGCTGCTTCAAGGTTACTAATCCGTCCCGGACGCTTGACCAAATAATCATGTCCATTATTATCATTCACATAAACCCCAGCTGAATCATACCCACGATATTCCAGTCGTTTTAATCCATTGATTAAGATTGACAGACTATTTTTAGTCCCAGTCACACCAACAATTCCACACATATTATTCATCCCTTATTCATTAATATTAAAAATTGGTATAGATAACTTAATTTCATTCCAATTCTTTGCGACTATAAAGTATAGTACCGTTCTTTAAATTGGATGTCAATGATCTTCACTCAATTGGTCTAGGTATTAATAGTGGCCCAACGGACTGGAAATTACTGGGCCTCTTTTTTATAAAAAATACCGCAGTACTAAAATAGGTCCCCAGCGCTCGACACATCGTCGAATGCTAGAGACCTATTTACACTTACGAGAGTTTTAAACTAATAATCTCATTCTATCTCATCGCGAATTTTGATTATTTCACTTCTAATTCACGCCGAGCAACATCAGCAATTTCTTCAACATACTGATGTACTAACTCAGGAGTAGCCGCTTCTGCCATAATCCGTAGCAGCGGTTCTGTTCCACTTGGTCGAACTAACACACGACCATCACCATTCATCTTACCCTCAACTTTGGCAATCACTTGCTGCAGATCTTGGTTAGCCATGGCAGCTTCCTTGTCAGCAACCTTAATATTAACCAGTTCCTGTGGGTAGGTCGTTACATCAGCAGCCAATTCCTTTAAAGACTTGCCAGTTTCTTTGATCACTGACAGTAATTGTAAAGCAGTCAACATTCCATCACCGGTAGTGTTGTAGTCAAGGAAAATGATATGCCCTGATTGCTCGCCACCAAGGTTATAACCATTCTTAAGCATTTCTTCAACAACATACCGATCACCAACTTTGGTCTTTACACTCTTCATCCCGTGTGCTTCCAAAGCTTTGTACATTCCCAGGTTACTCATTACGGTTGTCACAACCGTATCCTTTTTAAGGAGTCCCTGCTCATCCATGTGATGACCACAAATGTACATAATTTTATCACCATCGACTAAGTGACCTTCATTATCAACAGCAATACACCGGTCACCATCACCGTCAAACGCCAAACCAAGGTCGGCTTGATTATCAACAACTGCTTTTTGTAAGCTTTCTGGATGAGTTGACCCACAGTGCAAGTTAGTGTTAAGGCCATTTGGCTGAGCATGAATTGGTACAAAATCAACATTCATATCAGCAAAAAGATTGGAGACAAACCCACTCGTGGCACCATTAGCAGCATCGACAACCACTTTTAATCCAGATAAGTCACTAGCAACGGTCTGTTCCAAGAACGAAGTGTACTTCAATGCCCCTTCGTGGTAGTCAGCAACCGTCCCTAATCCCTTATCCGAAGGACGTGGCAACTTATCCTCGTCAGCATCTAGCAATTGTTCAATCTCATATTCTAGGTCGTCAGATAGTTTAAAACCATCACCACCAAAATATTTGATACCGTTATACTTAATTGGATTATGAGACGCCGTGATCATTACCCCAGCATCTGCTTCTTGAGCTCGTACCAAGTAAGCAACACCAGGCGTAGTAACGACACCTAAGCGTAAAACCTCAATACCAACGGATAACAAACCAGCAACTAATGCATTCTCTAGCATTTGTCCGGAAATACGGGTATCACGCGAAACCAACACCTGTGGCTGCTTCCTTTCAGAATGCCGAGTTAAAACGTAGCCACCAGCACGACCAACGCGAAAAGCCAGTTCCGGACTGAGATCCTCATTTGCAACTCCCCGTACTCCATCTGTACCAAAATATTTTAATTTCATGTTATTTTAAACTCCTTTAATCACTTTACTATTGATTATCAGTGCTTGAACTCGCACTGCTTGAACTCATTGTGGCAACCGATTCATCACTACTTGCGTGTTTACTGCTTGATGATGAAATGGAAGAATTATTGTTATCAGCACTTCCATTAATTGGAATAGTGACATTCGTGGTTGCCGGTTCAATGACCACATTTAAAGTTTGACCATTTTTATCCAATGCTTGAAGGGTAACTTGACGGTGAATATCACTGGTTGCTTTATCTGGCATAGCAACGAATGCAACCACGCGGGCCACCCGATCAACTTGACTACGTGAACCGGTAATCTGAACGGTGCCAATGTCTGTTCGTGGATCACCCACTGTGTACCCATTCTTTAAGTCGTGGCTACTTAACCGAACACTAACTTTCATTGTAATCGTCCGTCTTGGCTGAACATTTACGGTCACGTATTTGGGACTAACTTCAGCATTTAGTTCCGAATTCAGTCCCGCTGTTTTTACTGGCACCCGGTGCTTACCGACGCTAACCTTACTTAGATCAATGTAAGCTTTGAAATTCTGGGTATTAACTGTCGTTGTTACCAATGCTGACGGCCCAGTAACTTTAACCTTAACCGTCTTAGGATAGCCAGTCACTACATAATTATCATTACTAGTAATGTCTAAAGGCATTTTGATTGTTGCAGTCTTATCAGACATCAATGCACTACTTTGGTCATGGTTCCTGGTATTCTGACGTAAAAAACCATTACCACTATTATTAACGTAGAAAAATAGGAACAAAGCGAGTGCTAATGACGTTAGACGCAGAAACCACTTATTATTGAAGAAGCCACCACTATTTTTGCCCATGACGGCCACCTCCTCCACGACTAAAGAATGACACCAGATGTGTTAGAACGCTGTTGTTACTGTCAGCATCATGGTTATATAACTGAGCACGTAAGAACTTCAGATAATCATTTTGCGACATGTTACGGATCAATTCATTATCTTTTGTAATAGAAACCTCGCCAGTTTCTTCTGAAATAACAATCGTCAAAGCATCAGTTACTTCACTAATGCCGACAGCGGCCCGGTGCCGGGTCCCTAACTCTTTTGGAATTAGCTTACTGTCAGACAATGGCAAATAAGCAGCAGCAACGGCAATTCGATTATTTTTAATAATGACCGCGCCATCATGAAGTGGCGTATTCGGAATAAAAGTATTGATGAGTAGTGCTCCCGAAATATCCGCATCTAACGGAATCCCAGTTTCAATATACTCCTCCAGTCCAGTCTTCATTTCAATACTAATCAGGGCACCAATCCGTCGTTTTGACATGTATTGAATAGCCTGATCGAGTTGCTTAATCGTTTCCTCTTCAGTCTCATTAGCAGTTTGATTACGTGCAAAGAGTGATCCCCGGCCTAAATGCTC
Organism: Limosilactobacillus frumenti DSM 13145; assembly: GCF_001436045.1. Classification (GTDB taxonomy): domain Bacteria; phylum Bacillota; class Bacilli; order Lactobacillales; family Lactobacillaceae; genus Limosilactobacillus; species Limosilactobacillus frumenti. The sequence continues at coordinate 81,481 of NZ_AZER01000008.1, read as the reverse complement.
AAGGCCCCGCCGAATTTCTGGCTGAAAAATCACCACGATTGCAATGACACCCCAGTTAATAATCTGATCCATTATCCAGGAGACGGTGCTCAAGCCAATATACCAGGAAACAACTTTTACCAAAATGATGATAATAATTCCCCGGAATAACTGAACAGCTCGTGTCCCCCGAATCAGCAACAGTAGTTCGTAAATTAAGAACCAAATTACGAGGATATCAATTAAGTGAATGAAATTTTGCCACGTAAACAGCGCCGCAATAGCTGACATATTTTTCACCATCCTCTAAATCACGATAACATTATATCATTTTATACCAGAACGACCATCCCCAACCATGATGATTTAAAACAAAATGGTTCTACTATCGCCATGATAGTAGAACCGATCTTCGCTAGTCCCGCCCGATGATACGGACTTCCGTTTCTAAACTAACGCCAAACTTGTCTTTGACGGTCTTTTGCACGTGATGAATAACATTCAAATAATCCGTTGCGGTCCCATTATTGATATTAACAATGAATCCTGCATGCTTTGTAGAAACTTGAGCACCACCAGATGTGTAGCCTTGCAAACCGGCATCATGAATCAGCTTACCGGCAAAGTAACCCTTTGGTCGCTTGAAAACACTACCACAGGATGGCAAGTCCAGTGGTTGCTTAGCCGCCCGGCGTGCATTAAGATCATCCATTTGAGCAGTAATGGCCTCTTTATCACCCGGCTTAAGGGCAAAAGTGGCATCCAGTACGATCCCATGGTTATCTTGCACGCTGCAGTGACGGTAACCGAAGTCTAACCGATCGTGATTTAAACTCGTAATCGTGCCATCAGGCAACATGATTGTCGCCTTGGACACCACGTTTTCCGTTTCACCACCATAGGCACCAGCGTTCATAAAGATCGCTCCACCAATGCTGCCTGGGATACCAGCGGCAAATTCAATCCCCGTCAGGCTATGATCCCGGGCAACCTTCGTAGTCTCAATGTACGCTGCACCAGCTTGTGCCGTAACATCATTGCCGTTAACGGTAATTTTATTCATCCCCGTCAAAATGATGGTCAGGTCGGCAATCCCACCATCCTTAACAATTAGATTACTAGCATTGCCCAATACAGTTACCGCTAATGAATTTTTGTTTGCAAATTCAACCAGTCGTTTCACTTGGTTTACTTCTGTTGGGAACGCCAACCAGTCAGCGTTGCCGCCAGTATGGGTAAACGTATATTTCGACAGTGGTTCATCCTGCAAGATTTTAATATCTGGAAATTTATCAGTTAAATTGATCATTACTTATCGTCCTTTATTATTTAAGCTGTTCATATTGTATCATTTTTACCTGATATTAGCTTGCTTCACGCAATCACGAAAATTGCACTAATGCTTCTTTCCCGGTAAAATAAGGTAGTTACAATTATTTTATGGGAGGCTGACCGCGGTGAATTTTATTGCAATGGATTTCGAAACCGCAAACGGAAAACGGTTTAGTGCTTGTTCATTAGCCCTAACAATTGTCCGCAATAGTAAGATTGTGGACGAATTTTACTCTTTAATTAATCCGCAGACTGATTTTAATTGGCGCAATATTCAAATCCACGGTATTCACGAAGAGGACGTTGCAGATGCACCAACTTTCCCGAAAGTTTGGCAGCATATCAAATCATTTTATACACCCGACCAGTTGGTAATCGCTCATAATAATAGCTTTGATAATAGCGTGCTTAAACGGACCCTTGAGCATTATGAGATTGAACCACCGGTTTACCAAACATTAGATACGGTGAAAACTTCTCGCAAGCTTATTCCAGGATTAAGTAATTATAAGCTGAATACGGTATGTGATGCCTTGCAAATCGACCTGCACCACCATCACAACGCCCTTGATGACGCTCAGGCATGTGCAAATATTCTGATCTACCAAGACACCCAATTTGGTAGTCAGCAAATCAAGCCTTTCATCAAAATGTTCGGTTAATTAAAAGGAGGATAAAGAATGGATAAAATCACTTTGCAAGGTGGAAGCATGTCGCTGGATCAATTGAATGCCATTTTCAAAACGATCCCTGAAGAGTTTGACCTCATTGATGAAAACGATATTGTCCGGTGGTCATCCGCCAATCGTCATCGTCTGTTCGCCCGAACTGACGATGACTTAGGCAAACATGTTCTGGAAGTTCATCCGGGCCATAGTCAAGGACGAGTCAAGCAAGTATTGAAGGAAATGCACGACGGTAAACGTGGTCAAATTAGTATCATGATTCATTATCATGATCGGCCTGTTAATATTGCCTTCTACGCCCTTCATAATGACGATGGCAAATACATTGGATGTGTCGAAGTGACACAAGATGTTAGTGGACATCAAGAACGTGGTGCATTCTGGCGGAACGTCAAACAAATCTTTAAGCATTAAGAAAAAGAGGTTGAGGAGCTACTTTAGTCGCTTCCCAGCCTCTAATTTTTTACAGATTCTCAATTAACAGCAGGTTATTTTCTGGCTTCATTTTTAACTAGGTTGATAATCCATTTGCAATGACGCCTGTCCATTAATGTGTACATGCTTCGTGACAACAAAATTCATCTTCCGGTACAAATTAATTGCTGGCACATTATCTTCATAAACAGTTAGGTTCATATGCTGCAAACTACTGTAATGCGTAAACCAGTACTCAGCTTCATCGACCAACATTTGACCAATTCCGTTATGCCAATATTTTTTAGCTACAACAACCCCCAGCTCCCCGGTTTTAGTTTTAGCACTAGTCTTCATCACTGTCACCATACCAACGAGGTGATCATCTAACATTGCAAGCATAATGACACAGTCATCGGATTGATTAATTTCATCGATGTTCCGTGATTCTTCTTGAGCAGTAACCCGCTCAAGGTGGGGGATAGTAATAGCGTCCGTCTCCGTCTTTGCCTGCTGAAGAAAGGCAAGGATGTTAGCAGCATCCTCGTGCTCTGCTAATTTTAGTTCAACCGTTGATGACACTTAGTTCACCTGTTCCTTTACCAATTGTTCAAAGTGATGGCCATGAGGTTCAAAAATTAATACCCGTTTATTTTCATCATCCGTACGGCGGAAATGAATAGCCAAAAACTCAGCTGGCAATTCATCTTCGACAAACTGCGCCCATTCAACAACACTAACTCCATCACTATCAAAATATTCTTCCAGTCCTAAATCTTCAGCACCACCATTTTCAAGACGATAAGCGTCCATGTGGTACAGTGGCAACCGTCCGTCATGATACTCTCGAATAATCGTGAAGGTAGGGCTCTTAATTAAGTCCGGTATTTTGAGTCCTAGTGCTAAGCCTTTAGTAAAAGTCGTCTTCCCGGCTCCCAAATCACCATCCAAGACCAGCACATCGCCAGCCTGCAACTTACGACCGATTTTAGTACCGAGATTAATTGTTTCCTCACGGCTATTCATCAATACTTTTTTCACCATTCTCCCTCCTTGGTGACTTCTGTTTATTATTAATGATAGCATACCCTAATTTTACACAATAATATTAAAAGAGCCTCTCCATTCAGAGAGACTCTTATTATATTTAAATTATTAGTTGACCTATAGTGCTTGCGCAGCAGTAATCATGGCAACCTTGTAAACATCATCCTCATTGCATCCCCGTGACAAGTCGGCAATTGGGGCATTCAATCCTTGAAGGATTGGACCAACAGCGGTAAATCCACCAAACCGTTGGGCAATCTTGTAACCAATGTTACCGGCTTCCAAGCTAGGGAAGATGAAGACATTAGCGTGACCTGCAACCTTGGAACCAGGTGCCTTTAAAGCACCAACTTCAGGAACAAAGGCCGCATCGAATTGTAATTCACCATCTGCTGGCAAATCTGGTTCCATTTCATGAACCTTGGCGGTCGCATCGGCAACCTTCGTAACCATATCACCCTTAGCAGAGCCCTTAGTAGAGAAGCTTAACAAGGCAACCTTTGGATCAATTCCAAATAGCTTGGCAGTAGCAGCACTTTGAACAGCCACTTCAGCCATCGTTGGGGCGTCAAGTTCAATATTGATAGCACAATCAGCAAAAATGTACCGTTGGTCACCCTTCTGCATTAAGAAGGCCCCGCTAATCCGGTGAACACCTGGCTTAGTCTTAACGATTTGTAATGCTGGACGAACAGTAGAACCAGTGGAGTGAACGGCACCAGAAACCATTCCATCAGCCTTACCCATGTAAACCAACATGGTACCGAAGTAGGAAACATCCTTCAGCATCTCGGTTACTTGTTCAGGAGTATTCTTACCCTTCCGACGCTCCAACAATGCGTCAAACATTGCCTTCTTATCTTCTGCTGGGTAGTTTTCAGGATCGATAATTTGTAATCCAGTTAAATCAAAGTTATTATCAGCAGCAGTCTTATCAATGTCTGCCTGCTTTCCTAACAGGATTGGTTCCACAATGTCGTCCTTCTTCAGACGAACAGCAGCGCCCAGGACACGCTTATCCGCCCCTTCTGGGAACACAATTGTCTTATCAGTTCCCTTTACCTTAGCAGCAATCTCATTAAATAAACTCATCAATAAGAACCTCCTTCGATAGTTCTAAACAATTACTCAGCGGTTGGCTGATCAGGCAATTGCCAATCGATCGGCTTTTCACCCATCGCCCGAAGTGCTTCGTTCGTTTTAGAAAATGGCTTTGAGCCAAAGAAACCACGATTAGCTGACAAAGGACTAGGATGAGCTGATTCTAAGACAATATTTGTCTTGAGGTTAATCAGCTTCTTCTTGTCCCGCGCAGCACGACCCCACAAAATGAAGACAACAGGTTGTGGGCGCTCTGATAAAGCATGAATTGCTGCGTCAGTCAATCGTTCCCAGCCATGTCCCTTATGCGAGAAAGCTTGACCAGCCCGAACGGTTAAAACTGAGTTCAATAGCAATACACCCTGATCAGCCCACTTTTTTAAGTAACCATGCTGAACCGGATGACAACCAACATCACGCTGTAACTCCTTGTAAATATTTTGGAGCGATGGTGGAACTGGAACCCCTGGCAAAACTGAAAAGCTGCATCCATGCGCTTGGTGAGGGCCATGGTAAGGGTCCTGGCCCAGAATAACGACCTTGACCTTACTAAATGGCGTCCATTCAAACGCTTGGAAAATATGATGCATTTCCGGATAAATTGTCCGGTGACTATATTCTTCCTTTAGGAAATCATGCAGTTGTGCATAATATGTACTTTCAAATTGGGGTTGGAGAATTGGCCACCAATCATTATGAATAAGTTGTTTCACGATTCTTAGCACCTCGTCTATTATTTTAGCATAAGTTAACACTAACAACATAGAAAATGAAAGCGGTTTTATTTTACTGCCTTCGATTAGGATTTTAGGAATTAAACTGGTACAATTAAGGCAATAACTCCTAAGGAGGTGAACCCATGCGTTTACTATACCTACGTGACCACGACACAGACTTACACGGCACTACAGTGATTCGTGATTATCAAGGGCGGTCCTGCTACTTACTAGTGGGAAAATGGGGAATGCTGCATGATGTTCTCTCGCTATACTCGATTTCTGGCGAACTCTTAGCGGAAGTCAAACAGCAAAGCTTCGGTATCCTACCTCGTTTTGCCCTTTACCTGAATCGACATCAAGTTGGTACCGTCAGTAAATCGCTTGGTTTTCTTCGCGAAGTCATTTACATTCGTGGCTTGAACTGGGTCGTGGTGGGTTCACCATTTTCTGATAAATACCGGGTCTTTCAAGCGCAACGAAAGGTCTTTTCCATTCGACCGGTTGCATTCACCGGTGACTACTACCATGAGCTGAAAGTAAACCAAGAAGCCGACGAACCCCTGGCAATACTAGTAGCCTCTGTTTTACAACATTGGGCCCGGCGGAAACAAGGAAGTCCCCTGAAGGTTCGCTGGGGCCGTCGCGCTGATATTGATGATGGATTTAGTATGAGCTTTCGCAATCACAACTAGCGTTTAAATTCTTTAAAGCCCGTCAAGTTGGCATTTAATTGTCAACCTGACGGGCTTCTTTTTTAATAGTGTTTCATAACCCGCGCAATTTCACGATTAGTTTCCCGACGCTTAATCGATTCACGTTTATCGTACTCATGCTTCCCCTTGGCAAGTCCTAAGAGGACCTTTGCATACCCGTGTTTAATGTACATTTTAAGTGGTACTAAGGTAACTCCCTTATCTTGTAAGGCACCAGTAAGTTTATGAATTTCTTTTTTATGAAGCAATAATTTTCGGTTGCGCAAGGGATCTTGGTTAAAGTAGGTCCCATTATCATATTCACTGATATGAACGTTCATCAACCATGCCTCACCGTTACGAATTTGAGCAAAGCCATCTTTTAAGCTGACGCGGTGGGCACGAACTGACTTAATTTCCGTTCCCGTTAGAACAATTCCTGCCTCATAAGTGTCGGTAACAAAGTAATCATGGCGGGCTTTTTTGTTTTGGGCAATTAAATTGTCATTCTTTTGTTGGCGACCCTTTTTAGCCATGATTCACACCTCCATTAATGGCGACGACGACGTGGTTGATGGTCCTTAGAGTTATTGTGATGACGTGTTTGGCCGCGATTGATTTGACGATTATTCCGCGAGCCGTTTTCATGATCACGTTGCTGGTTATGACGACGATGACCATTACGGTTGTTTCGCCCGCGTTGACGACCACCACGACGATCATTGTGAGGGACCCTAATCTTTGTTGTTGGGGCTTCCTCTGGGTGAACCAATTCAAAGTCAATTTCCCGCAAGTCCTTATCAACCCGCAACAATTTAACATGAATGGGTTGGCCGATTTGGAAGATTCGGTGATGTGTACGACCAATCAAAGCCAGGTGCTTTTCAGAATACTCATAGTAGTCATCATTCATCACACTAATATGAATTAATCCTTCTACCGTATTTGGCAACTCTACAAATAGACCGAACTTCATAACAGAAGAGACCACCGCTTCGAAAGTTTCGCCCACATGGTCCTCCATGTATTCAGCCTTTTTCATGCTGTCAACATCACGTTCTGTATCAATTCCCCGGCGTTCAGTGAATGAGGTATGCTCGGCAATCTCAGGTAGCCGGTCTCGCCAGGCCGCCTTGGCATCTTCACCTTTACCGTGCTTGCTGTACCACTTAATAAGGCGGTGAACAGTATCATCCGGATAACGCCGAATTGGTGACGTGAAGTGCGTATAGTAGTCGGCTCCTAAGCCAAAGTGACCAAGTTCTTCATCAGAGTACTTGGCTTGCTGCATACTGCGCAGCATCATAACCTGAACCATTTGTTCTTCCGGCTTACCTGCTACATCCTTCAAAACATTTTGCAGCATTTTCGGCTTAACATTGTTAATATCACCATGAGCATTAATGCCAAAAACAGATAAGAACTCAAAAAAGGACTTGATCTTTTCATTATCCGGCTGTTCATGGATCCGGTACAAGAATGGGACGTGTTCCTTATAATAATGTTCAGCAACCGTTTCGTTGGCCGCTAACATGAAGGATTCAATCATCCGCTCTGATAATCCCCGCTCCCGCAATTGAATATCAGTTGGGTGCCCTTTTTCATCCACAATAATCTTTGCTTCAGGAGCTTCAAAATCAATGGCACCGCGACGCTTCCGCTTCTTAAGCAGAATCTTATGAATTTCTTTCATTGTCTCAAACATTGGGACCAAATCATGGTAGCGATCAATAGTTTTCTGATCATGAGCTTCCAAAATTGCGTTGACAGCTTTGTAAGTCATCCGTGCGTGCGAACGCATTACACTTGGGAAGATAGCGTGCTTGACGACCCGTCCCTGTTCATCAATTTCCATTTCACAGCTCATTGATAGACGGTCTTCACCTGGATTTAACGAACAAATGCCGTTCGACAACCGTTTAGGCAGCATTGGAACAACACGATCCGTCAGGTAAACAGATGTACCGCGTTTGAATGCTTCCTCATCCAGCGCACTCCCGGGCTTAACGTAATGACTGACGTCAGCGATATGCACCCCTAAATGATAATGGCCATTATCCATCTTCCACGCGACGACAGCATCGTCCAAATCTTTGGATTCGATCGCATCAATCGTTACCAATGGTTGATCAGTAATATCTTTTCGTCCTTTGCGTTCCTCAGGCAAAACATGCAAAGGAATCTTGTTAGCCTCATCCATAACTTCTTTAGGAAATTGGTGCGGCACATCATGCGCGTAAATTACCGATAGAATGTCGATACCAGGTTCATCGCGGTTACCAATGACCTCATTAACTGCGCCAGTCAGTACCTGCGGCGATTCATCATCTGGGTACGTTGCTACCGTAGCTGTAACCACTTGACCATCCATTGGTTTCAATCCCAAATTATTAACAAAGAACCGGTAGTTAGAAAGCTTCTTATCCTTTAATAAAATCTCTCCAATGTAATCGCCGACAGTCTCTTGTTTAAATTCACCAACGATCTTGTCATAATTGTGTTCAGCAATTCGGGTCACTTGGCCTTCTGGTCCCTGGTCACTGCCAGGCTTGGCAGCCCGCAAAATTTTAACAGCAACTTGATCCCCGTTAAGGGCATGCTTCGTATGATCTGGATTAATGTAAATGTCTGGCAGATCAGGATCATAGTCAACAAAGCCAAAGCCCTTATCGTTACCGTGAAAAGTTCCGATAATCTCAGTTGGCTTTATCACTGCTTCGAATTCACCGCGTTCGTTTACTTGAACTTTTTTCTCTCGTTCTAATTCTGCTAGGGTCTGAACGATCGGCGTAAATTGGTCAGCTGAATCCATCCCCAGTATTCGGGCTACCTTCTCCGCCGAAAAGCTAACTCCAGCATTTTCTGTCAAATAGGAATTAATTTTCTCTTTTAACTTGTTATTTGATATCATTTCTTACCTCAAAACTTGCTTTAAATATTGTAAAACGTCTGTGCTCAGTTGGCGACGAGCATTATTAACCGTCAGGACATGATCAGCTTCTGGGTAAAAATGGTAGTCAACATGAACACCATTAGCCGTCAAGCGTTCTTGTAGCTGTGCTCCTGAATGAGGATCGATCATCTGATCACGGCCACCCTGGGCAATAAAGAATGATCCACGAATAGCGTCTAAATGCTGATCAATCTCTTTAGTCATCGCTTGAATAGCACCTAACTGAATAGGTAGTTGCGCTTTAATTACTGATAATTTAGCTTGAATCTCGTCAGCGGGTAATCCGGCTCGTCGATAATAATCCGCTGCTAATTGAGGGAAAAACTGGGGCACATTCGACTGTCCCCATGTGGTCACTGGCGATGCAAAGACACCACCGCCAGATAACGAATGGGTATTTTCCAATGCTTTGGTTGCCAGCAAGCCACCTAGTGAAAGTCCAAAAATAGCAATCTGTGTCATTCCTTGGTCCCGCATTCGTTGAATTGCCGCCTGGGTATCAGCCCACCATTTATCTGGATTACCATCTTGCAAAACCGTTAGCGGATCCTTGCCATGACCAGCAAACACTGGCGCATAAACCGTATAACCGGCTCGTTGAAGATCTCGACCCAGCAAGCGGACGTCCGCACTGGAACTCGTATATGAATGAAGAAGGATGACCGCTTGGGGACCACCGTTAAAGATAAATGGTTGACCTGAAACAACTTCCATCCGTGTTCCTCCTCAGATAATATAAAAAGGCCCCCTGAGTAATTGTGCTACAGGAGGCAAATTTAGCTAATGTGATGAAACGTAAACTAATGCTAATGCCAAGCCGAAGAAAATCACACCACAAATCGTCGTAACAACTTGCATTACGGCTTCAAATCCACGGGCTTTCCGCCGGGAAAAGAGATCGCCGGCCCCACCAGTTAAGGCGGACATTGCATCATTATCATTTTTAGCGGGTTGCATCATTACACATGCAATTAAAACCACGCAATCAATTAAAAACAAAGTCATTAATGTATTATACAAGGACTTATCCTCCTACTAATTGCCCACTATATCTTAACTAGGATAACATAAGATCAGTGATAATGCTAGGCTTTCCCGTCGTGGGCAGCCCGGGTAAGGTACTGTTGTAACTTCCGCTGGGCATCACAATGGGCAGAAATCACTAGTGTATCCCCAGCTTGTAAAAGTGTTCGGCCGTTTGGCACAATCTGTTGTTCACCACGGTAAACGAGCGTCACAATACTATTAGCTGGCCATTTAAAGTCTGCTACTTTGATTCCATCTAAAGTTGAACCAGCATAAATAGTAACGGTCAGCGTGTCTTGGTGTCCTGATTGCTGATGTTTCTTGCCAATAAAATTATCAAACATCGCACTGTAAACTGGCTGACCATGCAAAGCATCAACAACTAGGTATGCAGTAGTTGCAACTAGTGCTAATGGCATTAAGTGATCAAGTGAACCCACCATTTCAGTAATTAATAAAATAGCTGTAAACGGGGCCTTGCTAATACATGCAAAGTAGCCTGCCATCGCATAAATGATAAAGTTCGGAAGGTAACGTGCCGGGAGAATACCAAGCCGAACCATAGCGGCACAATAGACAGCTCCCAAGACAGCCCCCAGCGTCAGGATTGGCAAAAAGATACCCCCAGGCAATTGCGTCCCATAGGACATCATCGAGAACACGAATCGTAGCACAAATAGCAGAACAAACAAGCTTAGCGAGAACGGCAAAAACTGCAGCTTAGTAATTAAACCATTTCCCCCACCTAAGGTAATGGGAAAATACCAGGCAATGGGCATCACCAGCAACATTGGAATCACTGGATAACCAACAGGATTGAGCCACTTCAGTTTCCCCGTCCACTGGTCCAAGCGCAAAATTACAATCTGGTAAAGCCGCCCCAACAAGCCAAGCATCAACCCCATCACGATTAAGTGCCAGTACAAACTTGTTGGCAAATCATGAGAATAAGGAACATAGAGAACTGGTCGTAAGCCAAAGAACTCCATCGATACTAAATTCGAACAAAGGGAACTAATAAAAGTGGCTAACCAAATCAATGGAGAGAAATTATGGTAAACCTCTTCCAAAATAAAAATCGTACTAGCAATGGGGGCGTTAAAAGCAGCTGCTAACCCTGCGGCCGCTCCGGAAGCAATCCCAATCCGCCGATTTAAGGCATCCGCTTTTGTTGCTTCACTAATCCCCTGGCCGACAGTCGCACCTAACTGAATGGATGGGCCCTCACGACCAAGAAAAAGGCCTGAACCGATGGCAATAACCCCGCCCAGGTATTTCCGCCACAAGACAGGCCACCACTCTTCTTCAAATTCTGACTTTAGTTGTCCTTCAACTTGGGGGATTCCTGACCCCTTTATGTTGGGGTAACGTTGCGCTAGGATCCCTAACAATAGTGCAATAACAATGGTCCCTAGCACCCACCAAATGAGGCCCAGGGGATGTGAATGAAAGTAATGAAAAGAGAACGTTACCACCTGTAATAGATGCTGAATAATCAAACGGAAAGTTGAAACAACCAATCCAGTTGATAGCCCAATTAAAATGGCGCGAAATAATTCTGTACTACGGCGATTTCGTTTAACAAGGACATCTTTTCCCATTTTAATTGTGATAACTCCTCTCTTTACAAACAAGTACAGCTTATTGTACCACAAACGAAAAGCGTGCCAGAGACCAAAGCAGGTTTCAAGCACGCAAAATCATGATTAATTATATTCTTTTTTTAAGTCATGACGGTAACGAACCATGTACACAATTGTGGCAATGATTAGAACCGCTGCCCCAACAATTACTGATACCCGGGTATCAGGATTGATAAACATAAAGATAACAATCACGATTAACATAACGAAGGCAAAGTAATTAGAGAATGGGTAAAGAGGCAACTTAAATGGGTGGTTGGCCATCAAATCTGGGTTATTCTTTCTGAAACGCAATTCCGCTAGAAGAATAACAAACCATGGAATCATCCCTGGCAAAACGGAGGATGAGAAAACAACCACAAACATGTCAGAAGTAGAATGACTGTATACAGAGGAAATCATATCAATAATGAACCCAATCATGATCCCACCAGAAATACCTAAGATTGCTGCATCAGGAACAATCCGTTTAGACAGACGACCAAAAATCTTGGGGGCATCACCTTCGTGTGATAATTTGAAAAGCATCCGACTGGAACTGTAAATTCCGGAGTTAGCACCGGATAATGCCGCCGTCAAAACAACAAAGTTAATAATTGATGCTGCAGCCGTAATCCCAACCTTAGCAAAGGTTGAAACAAATGGTGAACCAACCGAACTTAGCTTGTCCCAAGGGTAGATCGTCACAATAACAAAAATCGCCCCAACGTAAAAGATTAAGATCCGGAACAAGACTGATTTAACAGACTTAATGATGGCTTCTTGCGGGTTAGCAACTTCCCCTGCTGAGATTCCCAGAAGTTCAATTCCTTCATAAGAACCAACAATAATCGACATTGAGAAGAAGAAACCAGAAACACCACCAGTAAAGAAACCACCATGAGCCCACAGGTTACTAAAGCCAGTCGGGTGCCCACCGTTACCGAATCCAAACAAGATTACCATAAAGCCTAGGAAGATCATGAAGATAATGGTCACTACCTTAATCATCGCAAACCAGAATTCCAATGACCCATAGGCCTTGGCACTAGCAAGGTTAGCAAGAACCAGGAAAACGATGATCACAACTCCTGCAATCCAGGTATGCATATGGGGCCACCAAAATTTTAGATATTCGGTTGCCGCAACCACTTCAGACATCCCAACAACAATATATTCAAACACGTTGGCCCACTTTGCCAGGTATCCCGCTAACGGGTGAACGTATTCAGTCGCATAGTCAGCAAATGAACCAGTCCCAGGGTTAACATAAATCATCTCCCCCAGCGCACGCATGACAATATATAAAATCAAACCAACAAAAGCATAGGCCAGCAGTACAGAAGGTCCAGTCCACTTAATAGTGGAAGTTGACCCCATGAATAAACCAACCCCAATGGCACCGCCAAGGGAAATCATTTCCATTTGACCGGCTGTCATTGAACGTCTAAGTTTTGGTGCTGAATTCTTCACGTTGTTCAATTCCCTTCCAATTCAATTTCTGAAAGGCATTATATTATAAAATATATTAAAAATAAAGACGATTCTCATTAGTTTTTAATGGATCTGCTTAATTTTCGTTTGTTTGATTAGCCAAAACTTTATTATTTTAACCAAAGTAGCCCTTTTACTTATACAAAAAAGGCTAGGAATAACTCCTAGCCTTTATTTATTAGTTAATCAACCAGATTAACGATTTTCGATGTCTTGACGAGCTTGTTCACTCAAGTTGTAGAAGGAGTGGATACCCTTGTATTGAGCAACGTCACCAAGTTGATCTTCAATCCGCATTAATTGGTTGTACTTAGCAAGACGATCAGTCCGGCTCATAGAACCAGTCTTGATTTGTCCAGCGTTAGTAGCAACAACTAAGTCAGCGATGGTTGTGTCTTCAGTTTCACCAGAACGGTGTGAAACGATGGCAGTGTAGCCAGCTTCCTTAGCCATTTCAATAGCTTCAACAGTTTCAGTTAAAGTACCAATTTGGTTAAGCTTGATCAAGATTGAGTTGGCAGCACCCATCTTGATACCCTTCTTCAGGTAATCAGTGTTAGTTACGAAGAAGTCGTCACCAACTAATTGAACCTTCTTACCAAGCTTCTTGGTAATGGTTACCCAGTCATCCCAGTTATTTTCATCAATTGGGTCTTCCACAGATACTACTGGGTACTTTTCAATGATGCCTGACAGGTAGTCGATGAATTCATCAGTAGTGAATTCTTCACCAGTTGACCAACGAAGCTTGTACTTCTTGTCTTCGTCGTTCCAAAGTTCAGAAGCAGCTACGTCAAAGGCAATAGCAATGTCCTTACCTGGCTTGTAACCAGCATCCTTGATAGCCTTAATCAAGTATTCGAATGGTTCTTCGTTGTTAGCAAAGTCTGGAGCAAATCCACCTTCGTCACCAACAGAAGTTACCTTACCAGCATCTTCCAATTCCTTCTTCAATGCGTGGAAAGTTTCTGAACCCCAACGAATAGCTTCACGAACAGTTGGTGCACCAACTGGCATAATCATGAATTCTTGGAAGTCAACCTTGTTGTCGGAGTGAGCACCACCATTAATAACGTTCATCATTGGTGTTGGCAATACGTGAGCGTTGAATCCACCAAGGTAGTTGTAAAGAGGTACTTGTAATTCGTCAGCAGCAGCACGAGCAGCAGCTAAGGAAACTGACAAAATAGCGTTAGCACCTAACTTACCCTTGTTTGGCGTACCGTCTAACTTGATCATTGCCTTGTCAATTGCAATTTGGTCGGTAACTTCCATACCAACGATTTCCTTAGCAATGATGTTGTTAACATTAGAAACAGCCTTTAAAACTCCCTTACCGCCAAAACGGTTCTTGTCTCCGTCACGTAATTCAACGGCTTCGTGTTCACCAGTAGAAGCACCTGAAGGAACGATACCGCGGCCAAAACCACCAGCTTCAGTGTAAACTTCAGCTTCAACTGTAGGATTACCACGTGAATCAAGAACTTCGCGTGCATAAATATCTGTAATAAGTGACATTTGATGAATCTCTCCTCTGTCATATATTTGGAAGGCAAATTCCACTGTTAATTGTATTATTATGTGCAACTAAAAACAAGCATTTAGTGGTTAACTAATTGTAAAAATGTTTGCGGGTCCAAACTGGCCCCACCAACGAGAACCCCATCGATATCACGATTATTCATTAACTGATGAATATTATCGGTGGTAACACTACCACCATATAGTATCCGAACATTGTCCGCAACATCACGATTGTACATATAACTAATCGTTTGTCGAATCAAGTAACAGCCTTCTGCCGCTTGCGAAGGGTCGGCACTCTGACCAGTTCCAATTGCCCAATTAGGTTCATAAGCAAAGGTCACCCGGCAAATATCATCCGCTGAAAGTCCCTGAGCATCAAGCAAAATGCGGTTAACAACCCAGTGCACTTGACTACCGGCAACACGACGCCCCATTGTATCATCACAACATACTATTGGACATAATCCAGCAGCTAGTGCAGCTTTAATCTTTTTATTAATGATTTCGTCCGTTTCATGAAAGTAACGACGTCGTTCAGAATGGCCTAAGATGACATGATGAATTCCTGCCTGATACAAGGCTAACGGGCTTGTCTCCCCAGTATATGCACCCTCATTTTGATAATAGCAGTTTTCTGCGGCAATCTTTAATGGTGAGCCGATCGCTGCATTATGCATTGATACTAACGACAATGTTGGTCCCGCTAGTGCAGTCTCTAATTCATTAGCCGGAGGAAGCTGGTCTTTAACTTGATTCACAAAATCAACAGATTCTGCCACCGTCTTATGCATTTTCCAATTACCAGCGATGATTGGTACTCGCACTGTAATCCCTCCTATGAGCATTTCACTCTTAATATTTAAAAACAACAAAAGGGCCTAAGATGACGCTCCTAGTCCCTTTCATTATATCTTAATTGAAATTACTTTTCAGAAATAGCGGCAATTCCTGGTAATACCTTACCTTCGAGGTAGGTCAGTGAAGCACCACCACCAGTTGAAATGTGGGTCAGTTGATCAGCAACTCCTAATTGCTTAACAGCAGCAGTTGAGTCACCACCACCAACGATCGTGGTTGCGTTATCCAAAGTACCCAAGAACTTACCAATAGCAAGAGTTCCCTTGGCAAAGTTTGGCTTTTCAAAGACACCCATTGGTCCATTCCAAACAACCGTCTTAGCATCCTTCAAAACGTCTTCAAATTCAGCAATGGTCTTTGGACCAATGTCAAGAGCCATCCAGCCATCATCAATATCGCCTTCGACAACCTTAGTGTTTGCATCGTTATCAAACTTGTCAGCAACCACGTTGTCAATTGGCAATACCAATTTGTCGCCAGCCTTGTCTAAGATTTGCTTAGCAACATCAATCTTGTCCTTTTCAACAAGGGAGTCACCAGTCTTGATGCCCTTAGCAGCGTAGAATGTATAAGCCATTCCACCACCGATGATGATTTTATCAGCCTTGTCCAAGAGGTGATCAATAACACCGATCTTGTCAGAAACCTTAGCACCACCAAGGATAGCCACAAATGGACGTTGTGGATTATCAACAGCGTCACCCAAGAACTTGATTTCCTTTTCCATTAAGAAACCAGCAGCAGCCTTGCCAGGCATGTTGGTAGCAATACCAACGTTAGAAGCATGCTTACGGTGAGCGGTACCGAAGGCATCATTAACGTAAACATCACCAAGTGAAGCCCAGTACTTACCTAATTCAGGATCATTACCTGATTCACGCTTGACGTATTCGCCATTCTTAACATCTTCGTAACGAGTGTTTTGAACCAGCAATACTTCGCCATCCTTCATGTTGTTGATGGCATCTTCCAATTGCTTACCTTCAGTAACTGGAACAAAGATAACCGGCTTGTTTAACAAGTTAGAAAGTCGTTCAGCAACTGGCTTGAGGGACTTACTTGGCTTGTCTTCTTCCTTCTTAATCCGGCCCAAGTGGGAGAATAAGATTGCCTTACCATTGTGTTCAATTACGTACTTAATAGTTGGTAATGCGGCAACGATCCGGTTGTCATCGCCAACCTTACCATCGTCAGTGATTGGCACATTAAAGTCAACCCGCATTAATACCTTTTTACCTTCAAGAGGTAAATCTTCAACAGTTAATTTAGCCATGAATTATGTTTCCTCCTTCTCGTTAAGAAAAAGGTGGTCGGAGTCTCCTCCTCCCACCTTTCATTTAGCTTATTTACACTCAGATTAAAGTTCTGCAAAGTGAAGCAGAGTCCGAATCATGTTGCAAGTGAAGCCGTTTTCGTTGTCGTACCAAGCAACAGTCTTAACTAATTGAGTACCATCTGCACCTTCCATGATTTCGGTTTGAGATGGGTCAAATACTGAACCAAAAGTAGAACCGATAATATCACTAGAAACGATTGGGTCTTCAGTGTAACCGTAAGCTGGGTTGTTTTGAGCAGCCTTCTTCATAGCTTCGTTAACTTCGTCAACTGAAACCTTCTTGTTCAAGATAGTAACAAGTTCAGTTAATGAGCCAGTAGGAACAGCAACACGTTGTGCGTGACCAGAAAGCTTACCGTTCAGTTCTGGAATAACAAGACCGATAGCCTTAGCAGCACCACTTGAGTGAGGAATAGTGTTAACAGCTGCAGCACGGTTGTTACGGAACTTCTTACCACGAGGTTGGTCAAGAACAGCTTGACTACCAGTGTAAGCGTGAACAGTAGTCATAGTACCAACCTTGATGCCGAAGTTCTTGTTTAACCAGTATGCCATTGGGGCAAGGCAACTAGTAGTGCATGAACCAGCGGAAACAATCTTGTCGTCAGCCTTCAAAGTGTCAAGGTTAACACCAGGAACAACAGTAGGAACGTTACCAGCAGGTGCAGAAACAAGGACACGCTTTGCACCAGCGTCCAAGTGAGCTTGTGACTTTTCTGCAGAAGTGTAGAAACCAGTACATTCAAGGACAAAGTCAACACCGTCGTTCTTTACCCAAGGAATGTTACGAGCGTCACGTTCTGCGTATACAGGGTATTCCTTACCATCAACTACGATACCATTGTCGGTTGCGGAAACTTCACCGTTAAAACGACCTTGAGTAGAATCGTACTTCAGTAAGTAAGCCAACATTTCTGGTGAAGTCAAGTCGTTGATAGCAACAACTTCGATGTCATCAGTGTTGAGTTCGTGAATACGACGGAATGCTAAACGACCAATACGGCCGAAACCATTAATACCAATCTTTACAGTCATACTGCAATTTCCTCCTTTAGGAAAAACATAATTAGCGTACTTGCTTACTTAATCACATTTACTTAGTGAACTATAAGTTGTTAAATAATGTGACCTAGTAATCAAATACAAACCTTACGCTCTTTATCATACTCATCTTTCCGCAAATTGTCTATTCAATCGCCTTAAAAAAATCATATTTTCTTGTGAAAACGTTATCATTGTGATTAATTAACTTTAGCCTCTTGCATTCTGAAGGGACATACGATATTATAATAATTGTTGATGCGCCCTTAGTGTAATGGATCGCACGTGAGATTCCGGTTCTCGAGATCCGGGTTCGACTCCCGGGGGGCGCATTTTTTATTGCCGTCGTTTCATACGATGGCTCTTTCTTTTTTAAATCATTTGTAAACTACTAAAAAAGGAACCATGCGCAAACGCATGGTTCCTTTTCAATTTACTTTTCATCAGCTGGCTTTTCCTTAGCCCACTTACGAATAGCTTCAATCTTCTTTTCTTTAAGTGCCCGCTTGTACTTAGGAGCGACTGGACGACGACCTTGAACGCCGTATGGGTGTGCTTTACGCATTGGTACATGCCTCCTTAATATTTAACGTAAATTCATTAACGGTCCAATTATACCGGTCACAGGTTTAAAAAGCAAGTACCCTCTAACTGAGACTTTATTTTTTACTAAAAATTTACTAGTTTACTCATTTTACATCCTTAAGTTTGAACTAGACCAATTTAAATGTTTCTTATAAAAATGCCGTAGTAAAAAGCATTGAAAATCATACCAATGGGAGTTACTATATAACCGTTAACTTAAATCAACAAATAAATTAGTTGTTTTTTTACTAACAACTTAGAAATAAGAGGTTTTTACTATGTCAATTAAAGATGCATTTGCTAAGATTTACGCTACTAACTGGAATGAGTTAGATAAGGAGAGCGCTGCAACTGAATTAGCTTTAATCAGTCAAGGATTAAACAACTAAATCGTTCTGCGTAATGTCCAGCATGGTTACTACTATTGAAACCATGCTGGGCTTTTAATTTCTCTATACAAAATATTTGACCTTTTTTGACCAATCGAGTATAGTATTCACATACGTTAGCAATCAATGTTAACAAGTGCTAATAACAAGGAGGCTAAAAACTATGAATTTAGTTCCGACTGTCATTGAGCAGTCATCACGTGGTGAGCGTGCTTATGACATTTACTCACGGCTTCTGAAGGATCGTATCATTATGTTATCCGGTCCAATCGAAGACGATATGGCAAACTCAATCGTTGCGCAACTATTATTCTTAGATGCACAAGATTCAACTAAAGACATTTACTTATACATTAATTCACCTGGTGGTGTTGTTACCTCTGGGATGGCAATCTATGACACCATGAACTTTATTAAGTCTGATGTTCAAACCATCGTTATCGGGATGGCTGCATCCATGGCGAGTGTCTTGGTATCATCTGGTACTAAGGGCAAACGGTTTGGATTACCACACTCACAAGTGTTAATTCACCAACCATCTGGTGGCGCTCAAGGTCAACAAACAGAAATTGAAATTGCCGCTACCGAAATCCTGAAGACACGGAAGATGCTAAACGGTATTCTTGCTAAGAACTCAGGACAACCGATTGAGAAGATTCAAGCGGACACCGAACGTGACCACTACTTCACTGCTCAAGAAGCGGTTGATTATGGTCTGCTCGACGGTGTGATGGAAAATAATTCCAAGCTTAAATAACCAAGATTAAATTAAATCCCCATGTATTCAATTATGAATGCATGGGGATCTTTTTTATTCTGTCATCTTTGATCGAAGCTCATCAGCATAAGCATTTAACTTACGCAGACGATGGTTAACGCCAGACTTGGAAATCGGGCCACCTGGTACCAATGTACCTAACTCCTTTAAGCTCACCTCTTGATGGGCTAAACGCGTTTCAGCGATTTCTCGCAATTTATTCGGCAAGCTGGCTAAGCCAACCCGGTCTTCAATTAATTTAATGTTTTCAATTTGACGAGTCGATGCTGAGGCAATCTTATTCATATTGGCATTTTCACAATTCACCAGGCGATTGACGGAATTACGCATGTCTCGCACAATCCGGATATTCTCAAACTGGAGCATGGAATTGGTTGCACCAATGAGTGACATAAAGTTAGCAATCTTCTCTGCCTCTTTTAAGTACACAATGTAACCACTACGCCGGGACGTCGTTTGAGCATTAAGACCAAACTTGTTCATCATCTGTGCAATCATTTCATTATGCTCTTCATATAAAGAATATATTTCGAGATGATAACGCGACGTCTCCGGGTTATTAACGGACCCCCCAGCTAAGAATGCGCCCCGCAAATAAGAACGGACCATCCATTCATTCTTCAGCAGGGTCATTGGAACCCGTTCCTTAATCTGTAAGCCTTGAAGAATACCTAAATCATCCAGTACTCGTTGTGCCGAGTATCGTAAACGAACAATATATTGATTATTCTTTTTAAGCTTCATTTTCCGACGAACGACGATTTCACTCTCAACGTGGTAAAACTCCTTGAGCAGCGAATAAATTCGCCGCGCAATCGCCGGATTTTCTGTCTGAATATTTAGTAGCAGAGAATGGTTTGCTAAACCGAGGCTCCCATTCATGCGAATCAGTGCCATTAACTCTGCTTTCGCATTATCACGGTGAACTTTAATTCCCGTCAATTCTTTTTTAACTTCACTGGCGTATGACATGGGAAGACCTCCTTAGTCGTGAACTTGGTGCAAACGGTTCATTAACTCCGACACAACCAACTCGCGATCGTGAAAAGCACCATTATCTCGTAAACGCAAGAAATTAGATGAAATAACACGACACCCCTGAGCACGAAGCCCTTGAAAATCGTGACCGACCGGTTGGGAAATTTCATTCCATTCCTGAAAATCAATGTAGTTATCCGGTACCGGTTGAATATTGACCAGAACGGTATCGATGAAATGGTGGCCAATGTGTTGATTTAACACCCGCACATGGTCCGCATCAGTAAAATTATCAGTTTCACCCTTCTGCGTCATAATGTTACAAATATAAATGACTTCGGCCTTGCTTTCACAAACCGCCTTTGCAACATCATGAATCATTAGGTTAGGCAAAATACTAGTAAACAAGCTACCAGGACCTAATACAATCTGGTCAGCATTCTTGATTGCTTCCAATACTTCTGGTACTGGTTTAGCTTCGTGGCCATCTTCGTCATTCGATGGGGTAACCCACACGCGCTTAATTTGCTTGTGAGCCTTGGTGATCTCTGATTCACCACTCAACCGGCTGCCGTCCATAAACTCAGCATTAAGTGTTAATGGTTCATTAGCAACTGGGAAAACATGGCCGCGAATTTGCATCATTTCTGCCAATTCTTGAACGGCATCGAAAATTCCACCCTTCATTTCAGACAAGGCTGAGATGATAAGGTTACCAATGGCGTGGCCGGCCAAGAACTGATCACTAGTCTTGAAACGATACTGAAAAATATCCAGGTAAAGGTCTGGCAATTCAGACAATGCAACCAGGACATTGCGGATATCACCAGGAGGAACTACGTTAATATAATTCCGCAAAATTCCTGACGAACCACCATCATCAGCGACAGTAACTACTGCCGTAACGTCTGCATTTTGGTCTCGTAAGCCGCGCAAAATGACAGGAAGACCAGTTCCGCCACCAATGACGACTATCTTTGGCTTTCGAAACATCTTATTCCTCCTTATTTATTGTGCTTTTTCAACATCACGATGATGAACATTAACCGTATAACCATCCATCTTTAAATCTTGAGCAACCTTATTAGCAATCGTGACAGAACGATGCTGACCACCGGTACAACCGACAGCAATCGTTAAGCTGCTTTTACCCTCTTTAATGTAACCAGGTAAAGAGGTTTCCAAGAGCGACTTAAAATGGCTGTAGAATTTCTGAGCCAACGGGCTGTTCATAACATAGTCTTGCACTGCTTGGTCATTACCAGTCTGATGCTTGAGTTCCGGCACATAGAATGGATTAGGCAAAAAACGCACATCCATCACGATATCCGCATCCAATGGCAAACCATATTTAAAGCCAAATGACATTACTTCGACGTAGAAGTTACTACCTTCACCGTGACCAAATATTTTATTAATCCGCAGTTTTAAGTTGCGGGGGGTTAATGTCGTTGTATCGATATTAACATCGGCCTCGCTCTTCAGATTACTAAGCAGTTTCCGTTCAAGCGTGACCCCATCCAGTAATCGGCCATGTGGCGCTAATGGGTGCGACCGCCGTGTTTCCTTATACCGTGAAATTAATTTTTCATCACTTGCATCTAAGAATAAGACACGAACGGTAATATCGTCGCGGGACTGCAGTTTATCAATGGTAGGCAGCACTTCATCATAGAAACTTCGTGCTCGTGAATCCATTACCATTGCAATTTTATCGAATTCAGCGGAGTCCAACATAACATCCACAAACCGTTCTGCAAGATTCGGCAACATATTATCAAACACAAAGTAACCAAGATCTTCGAAGCTATGAACAGCAACTGTTTTTCCGGCACCGCTCATCCCCGTAATGATTACAACTTCCATTTTTTGGGCCATTCTTTTCCCCTCTTCATTTTTAAATACTTGTCCATTGTAGCACATCATGCCGGGTGTGTCTTTTGATATGAAACAAAACCGGAGCTGGCCATATTTGAAAAAACCATCACTCCGGTTTTCTGCTCATTTCTTTTGATGTTTTTGTTGTAACTCCCGGTCACGAGCCAACATTTTCTTCAGGTATTGACCAGTGTAACTTTCCTTAACTTGAGCTACTTCTTCTGGTGTCCCGGTTGCAACAACATAACCACCAGCTTCGCCCCCTTCAGGGCCAAGGTCAATTAACCAATCTGCTGATTTGACAACATCAAGGTCATGTTCAATGACAAGCACCGTGTTGCCGGCATCAACTAACCGTTGAAGTACCGCTAACAGGCGTTTAATATCATCCATATGCAATCCTGTCGTCGGCTCATCAAGAATATAGAAGCTCTTCCCATGCGACTGACGGTGCAATTCTGCAGCCAGTTTCATCCGTTGTGCTTCACCACCAGATAAAGTCGTCGCCGGCTGTCCGAGATGAACATAGCCTAAGCCGACATCTTCAATGGTTTGTAACTTCCGACGAATCTTTGGAATAGCGGAAAAGAAATTCAATGCCTCGGATACGGTCATATTAAGTACCTGCGCAATGTTCTTGCCCTTATATTCAACTTCCAAAGTTTCCGAATTATACCGTGCACCATGGCAAACCTCACAGGGAACATAGACATCTGGCAGAAAGTTCATTTCAATTTTAATAATACCGTCACCATGACAAGCTTCACAGCGACCGCCCTTAACATTGAAACTAAAGCGGCCCTTACTATAACCACGCATTTTAGCTTGATTGGTCTTTGCAAAAAGCTCACGAATGTCATCAAAGACGCCAGTATACGTGGCGGGGTTACTCCGCGGTGTACGGCCAATCGGCGACTGATCAATATTAATGATCTTTTCGATATTTTGAACCCCGCTAATCGACTTATACTTACCTGGTTTAGCTGAATTATGATTCAGCTTTTGCGCCAAAATGCGTTTCAAAATCAGATTAACCAGGGTTGATTTACCTGATCCCGAAACACCAGTGACACAAATGAACTTGCCTAACGGAAAATCAACGGTAATGTCCTTAAGATTATTTGCCGCAGCCCCCTTCAGGATAATGTGCTTACCATTTCCTTTACGACGGGTGGCGGGCACTTCAATCATTTTCTTGCCTGAAAGATACTGACCAGTCAGCGACTTCCGCGACCGCATAATTTGCTTTGGCGTTCCAGCGGCCATTACCTGACCACCGTTTTCACCGGCACCCGGACCAATATCGACAATGTAATCCGCAGCACGCATTGTGTCCTCGTCATGCTCAACCACAATTAACGTATTGCCCAGGTCCCGCATCGCTTTCAATGAAGAAATAAGACGGTCATTATCCCGCTGATGAAGTCCAATTGATGGTTCATCTAAGACATACATCACACCACTTAAGTTTGAACCAATCTGGGTAGCTAACCGAATCCGCTGTGCTTCACCACCAGAAAGCGTGCGCGCAGACCGACTCAATGTCAGATATTCCACCCCGACATTCTTCATAAAAGTCAAGCGATCTAAGATTTCCTTTAGAATTGGCCGCGCAATTTTCTCTTTCTGATCTGACAATTGTAAAGACTGGAAAAATGGAATCGCCTTGCTGATTGGTAAGTCGGATACTTCACCAATGTTACGGTCGCCAACTTTGACTGCCAGTGCGCGTTGGTTAAGCCGGTAGCCATGACAAACCGGACAAGGTAATTCAGTCATGTACTTACGCATTTGTTCCCTGGTAAAGTCAGAGTTAGTTTCTTTATAACGCCGTTTAACGTTATTAATAACCCCTTCAAACGGCACATCAACATCCCGCACACCACCAAAGTCATTTTCATAGTGAAAGTGGAACAGCTTGTCGCCATTTCCATAAAGAATAACCTTCTGTTGCTTCCGCGATAACTTATTAAATGGGGTATCCATGTTAATATCTGCTGACTCACAGAATTGTTCAAGCATCTTAGGATAATATTGTGACGAAATTGGGTTCCATGGGACGAGCGCGCCTTCACGCAAAGTCTTCTTCCGATCCGGAACAACCAGGTCAATATCGACCTCCAGCTTAGAACCAAGCCCCTCACATTCGGGGCAGGCCCCATTTGGCGCGTTGAACGAGAATAACCGTGGTTCTAATTCACCGACCGTAAACCCACAAATTGGACAAGCATATTGTTCAGAAAACGGAATCGGCTTGCCGCCAATCACATCAGCAATTGCGTAACCATCACTCAAGCGCAAGGCAGCTTCAAAGGAATCAAAAAGACGCGAGCGAATTCCGTCCTTGACAATGATCCGGTCAACCACCACATTGACACGGTGCTTCTTGTTCTTATCTAATTCTGGAACCTCATCCAGATCATAAGTTTCACCATCGACTTGGACCCGGACAAAGCCCTCTCGTTTAATCTTTTCAAAGACTTTCTTTTGTGTTCCCTTCTTATCACGGACAATTGGTGACAGTATTTGTAACTTAGTCCGTTCGGGGAGCTGCAAAACGCGATCCACCATTTGATCCGGCGTTTGACTACTAATTGGAATATGGTCATTGGGACAAATGGGGGTCCCAACCCGTGCCCAAAGGAGGCGCAGGAAGTCGTTAATTTCGGTTACCGTCCCAACAGTTGATCGCGGGTTGTGTGAAGTTGTTTTCTGATCAATGGAAATTGCCGGTGATAGTCCTTCAATTGAATCAACATCAGGCTTATCCATCTGACCCAAAAATTGCCGGGCATATGCTGACAGACTTTCAACGTAGCGTCGCTGACCTTCAGCATACAGGGTATCGAAGGCTAACGAACTCTTCCCGGACCCAGATAAACCAGTGATGACGACCAATTTGTTTTTAGGAATCGTCACATTAATATTCTTGAGATTATGGGCACGGGCACCACGAATAATGATTTTATTATTGGCCACGTTCATTCCTCCTTACTTACCGTGCTTTACTTTTTTGCCACTCATCTGGCTTTGTAATTCCATCACTGTATCACGCAACGTAGCCGCCTGCTCAAAGTCTAGCCGTTTAGCCGCCGCCCGCATCTGTTCAGTCAGTTCTTCAACCATGTTCTCCTGAGCAGTATGACTCAATTTAGCAAAGTCCTTAGTGGTAAATTCAGTATCAGTTTCTTTTTCACCGCTATCGGCACTCTTCTTTGTTGCAGAAATTGCCTCCTGGATTGGCTTGATAATCGTCTTTGGTGTAATACCGTGTTTCTTGTTGTATGCTTGCTGAATTTTCCGCCGCCGTGCGGTTTCATCAATCGCCTTTTGCATTGAGTCAGTGATCGTATCAGCATACATAATAACTGCCCCATGAGCATTCCGCGCTGCCCGACCAATTGTTTGAATCAATGACCGTTCATTCCGCAAGAAGCCTTCCTTATCAGCATCTAAAATTGCGACCAATGATACTTCGGGAACATCCAATCCTTCCCGCAATAAGTTAATGCCGACAAGAACATCAAACTTCCCTAACCGCAAGTCACGAATAATTTGCGTCCGTTCCAAAGTTTTAATATCTGAGTGCAGGTACTTCACCTTCAACCCCAGGTCTTTCAGGTAATCAGTTAGGTCCTCTGACATCTTTTTGGTTAAAGTTGTCACAAAGACCCGCTCATGTTTCTCAACCCGTTTATTAATTTCAGCAACCAAGTCATCAATTTGTCCCATCACTGGCCGCACCTCAATTGTGGGATCTAATAACCCCGTTGGCCGAATAATCTGTTGAACAACGTGATCCGTTTGAGCTTCTTCGTACGGTCCCGGTGTTGCTGACATGTAGACTACTTGGTTAATATGCTTCTCGAATTCATCCAATTTGAGAGGCCGGTTGTCGTAGGCACTTGGCAAACGGAACCCATAATCCACCAGCATCTTCTTGCGGGCATGGTCACCATTGTACATTCCCCGCACCTGCGGCATCGTTTGGTGGGATTCATCTACCACTAGCAAGAAGTCCTTAGGGAAGAAGTCTAACAAAGTGTACGGTGGCTCACCTGGCTTTCGACCATCCATATACCGAGAATAGTTTTCGATCCCATTACAGTAGCCCATTTCCCGGAGCATCTCGATATCATAAGTAGTCCGCTGTTGAAGTCTTTCCGCCTCCAACAGTTTCCCTTCTTTAGTGAACTTATGGACTTGGGTTTTCATATCAGCTTCAATTTGCGGCAAGGCCCGGTCCATAATTTCATCACTGGTCAAAAAGTGGGTTGCTGGGAAGATTGATACATGTTCCCGATCACCCAAGACTTCACCGGTTAAAGCGTCAACGACCCGAATCCGGTCAATTTCATCACCAAAGAATTCGATCCGCAATGCCTTATCGTCCCGTGAGGCTGGAAATACCTCCACAACGTCACCGTGAACCCGGAACCGACCCCGCTGAAAGTCGATATCATTTCTCTCAAACTGAATATTCACCAGTTGGCGAAGAAATTGATCGCGGTCTACCTGCTGACCAACTCGTAAGGAAACAACATGATTATGGTATTCACTCGGGTCCCCTAATCCAAAAATAGAAGAAACAGATGCCACAACAATTACGTCGTCACGCTCCATTAGTGAAGAGGTCGCTGAGTGTCGTAACTCATCGATTTCATCATTAATGGAAGCATCCTTTTCAATGTAGGTATCACTTGAAGGAACATATGCTTCTGGTTGGTAGTAATCATAATAGGAAACAAAATATTCAACCGCGTTATGTGGAAAGAATTTCTTCATTTCGCCATAAAGCTGGCCTGCTAAAGTCTTATTATGGGAGAGAATTAGCGTTGGCTTATTAACATTGGCAATGACATTGGAAATTGTAAATGTCTTACCAGTACCAGTGGCTCCCAATAGGATCTGTGCCTTTTCGCCTTTTTCAATACCGTTCGTAAGCTCTTTGATTGCTTCCGGCTGGTCGCCAGTCGGTTTGTAATCAGATACCAGTTCAAACGGCTTGTGTGGTTGACGATAAATCACTATTAATCCCCCTAACATAAAGAAAAGGCTGGATGTTCCCAGCCCCGATATTTGCTTCATTTATTTTATCATCAGAACATGCATTCGTCTATTGAAACAAATTGGTCCATCAACTTGTTTGATTTGTCTAACCAATCGACTAATCGCCTTCTTTGGACCAGAAACTTTATTGCTAGCCCCCGGTGATTCGATATAATAGACAGGTATGCAGATTTTAGAAAGAAAGTAGGATTCTATGTTTCACCGTTTAGCTCACTACAAAGTACATTGGTACACAGCACTTGCTAGCCTCATGGCAACAATTTGCTTTGTCGGGACAGTTGGCCAAACCCTTACTAGCACGCAAACAGGCTGGAGATTTGTGGGCTGGTGGATGCTAAAAACATTTGTCGCGGGCAGCGTTATTCTTATTCCCATCATGATTGGTTATCAACAGCATCACCATCCCCAACGACAAGGAATTCTAATGCTAACGTGGCTTATTGGATTAATCACGTTTACTTGGGCCCACTACACAACCCAGCCAGTGGTTAATGCCAGTCAGCGATCACCTGAGCTATACGTGGTTCAGCAAGTGTTCATTACCTGGCTGTTATCAACGGCTCTCGTTTGGGCATCACCCTATCTCCACCAACTGTTCCACCGCTGGTCAATTAGTCAACGACGACGGTGGCTATTGATCATTACTGGTGCGTTCCTCATTTTAAACTTTATCAATGGCTATGATGCCTTTGGCTTCCACCGGGGAAATAGTTTAATTTGGTTTGGCTATCTATTTGCTATCGGCGATTGGCTTGCTAATGATCAGCAATGGTTAAGACAATGGTCACCTCTCAAATATGGTTGTCTAACGATGGTCTTATTCTTATTTAGCACGGTGGTTACTTGGCTTAATATGAACAATGTTGTTTACAGTCCGCACAATGGACTTACACCTAACAACCACTACTTGTTAGCAATTAATCCATACCAGCCCTTCATGCTAATTACCTGTATGCTGCTGGTAGCTGGAGTCAGTATTAGTCATCCAAAAGCACAAGCTGCTTGGCGAACAAGTGACACTTATCAGGGGATCTTAACCCTTAATCTGCTCGGTTTACCAATGGCTTTTACTCCTTTTTTGATGAATAATTTTTCATGGACAAGTGGATTTCTGCTTGCCATTGTATTATGGGTCATTTTGCAAGGCCTGACCATTGCTATTGTCCGCTTTTGTCCTCATTGGCAGTTGTCACTAAGCATCAGTCAAGTTAATCATTATCTATTTAAGACCTGGCGACGTTACTGGCCCTTAATGCTGACCTTTGTACTCCTTTGGCTGATGACACTAATTGCCTTTGCACTCCTGTGGAACGGTAATTGGACAATGGTGCAATGGGTGATGACTGAACGCATCAAGATCGTCCTCGTCAACGTGGCGATTGCCTTTGCCGTCGCAATTATTATTATGGCCATCACCAATCGTTGGTGGCTTACAACTGGAATTAGTGTCATCTTATATGGTGGATGGATCGTGGCCTCAATGCTCAAGATTACCGCCCGAAATGAACCAATCATTCCAACGGACTTGTCCACATTAGCTGCACCAGGTGCAATGCTGGGGATGGTAAATAAACGCATTATTGTCATCATTATCCTAGCAATAATCGTCGTAATGGCCCTGACAATTTGGTTAGAGCACCAGATAGGTGCAGGCTCCCGCTTTTCAATTAGTGGTCGAATTATCACGGCTGTACTAGCTGTCCTGTATCTGGCCAGCTTTACACTTGCCAACCATAGCAGTTCCATCATTTATAAGCAGCTACAAAACATGGATGATATTCCTTACTTCTACTCTCAGCTGCGCGGTGCTAAGTTAAACGGAACCCTTCTTCAATTTGCCAATAATATTGATGTTCATACGATGAGTAAGCCCCATGGATACTCACGAACCACAATGATGCATATTGCTAAGAAGTACCAACGAGAAGGTGCCATCATGAACCACCAACGCCTCCATAATTCCGTTGGTCACCAAAACCTGGTCTTTGTTTTAAGCGAAAGCTACTCTGATCCTGCCCGTGTTCCTGGTCTTAAAGTTCACGGTGGTGATCCCATCCCATACCTGCATGAGCTAAAAAAGCATTCTACCAGTGGTCTAATGCTAAGTTCTGGATATGGTGGAGGAACGGCCAATATGGAGTACCAGGCATTAACTGGACTTTCAATTGCCAACTTCTCACCAACAATGCCGACCCCCTATTCTCAATTAGTGCCATATCAAAAACGTGCATTTACGATCAACCAACTATTCCCATATAGTATTGGGATCCACCCGTTCACAGCCAACTTATACAGTCGCAAGACCGTCTACCGAAAGTTTGGTTTTAATAAGTTCTACCACTTTGATGGCGGTGCAAAGATTACTTACACTAAAAAAATTCAGAATAGTCCACGGGTTAGTGACGACTCGGCATATAAGGAAATATCATTAAACTTATTGCGTCAACCTCACGGGAAGTTCGTCCAAATGGCGACGATGCAGAATCATATGCCCTATAATCCAAGCTACTATCATGAACGCCAATTCAAGGTCAGCGGAAAAGGCTTCAATACCCCTGACCAGCAGGCGCAAATTGAAACTTACATTCAAGGAATCCACTATACTGATGCAGCTTTACGTGCCTGGGTTAAGCAGCTGGATGAAATGAAGCAGCCAGTAACCGTGGTTTGGTACGGCGACCACCTACCAGGAATTTATCACGGCTTACCGATGGGAAAGTATGGTGTACCACTGCATGAAACGGATTACTTTATTTACAGTAATCCTGCTGCCCAAAAGTTGAATCGGACGAAATTTACCCATCGTTATAAGCTCGTTTCACCAAATAACTTCGGTGCACTTGCTCTGGAGCAAATGAACGTTAAGGTTTCACCATACTTTGCATTGTTGACAAAGATCGCTCATGATATTCCGGCCACGTCATTGCCAACAAATGGTACATCCAAGAACAATGCAGCTCATCAGAGTGGCCGCGACTTTATTAATGGTCAAGGCAAACATGTTCATCTAAACAAACGGCAACGACAACTCTTCCACGATTATCAGCTTGTCCAGTATGATTTAACTGCTGGCCACCACTACTTATTGCATAACTCATTTCTGAAAGAAGTCGCAAAGTAATTTAATAAGAATCGAGATATGACAAAAGAGCCCTGAAGGTTTGGTTATAACCGAACCTTCAGGGCTCTTGTTTGTATTTCAGAATTATTCCAACTATTAATCTT
The DNA here is from genome assembly GCF_001436045.1 of Limosilactobacillus frumenti DSM 13145. GTDB lineage: Bacteria > Bacillota > Bacilli > Lactobacillales > Lactobacillaceae > Limosilactobacillus > Limosilactobacillus frumenti. The sequence goes on along the minus strand of NZ_AZER01000008.1, from coordinate 50,751 downwards.
CAGCAAAATCGGCCAGGGCCTTAGCAAATTGATTTAACTTGTCGTTAGCCTTTTCTGGATCATCAGCACTCGTACCAATGTAGAACTTAAGCTTTGGTTCCGTTCCAGATGGCCGGATAGCAATCCAGGTTTCATCATCTAAGACATACCGCAAAACGTTTGACTCAGGAATACCCAATTCAGAAACCGTGCCATCAGCAGCGGTCTTAGTATTGTTGGAGAAGTCTTCAGTTAGTACAACCTTGTGACCCGCAAATTCAGTTGGTGCTTCTTCACGGAACTTCTTCATCAGAGCAGCCATCTTAGCGGGGCCATCAACGCCTGGGTACATGTTGGCCACGGTCCGTTCACGGAAGTAACCATACTTCTTAAAGAGTTCTTGAACACCATCATACAAGGTCATGTTGCGGCTCCGGTAGTAAGCAGCTACTTCAGCCAAAAGGGTCAGTGATTGGATAGCATCCTTATCACGAACAAATGGCTTAATCAAGTAACCATAACTTTCTTCGAAACCAAACATGAAGGTGTGATCGGCTTTTCCAGTTTCGTATTGGTGAATTTGGTCAGCAATCCACTTGAAACCAGTCAAAACATTAATCATCTTCACGCCATAGTCAGCTGCAATCTTAGCAGCAAAATTAGTTGAAACAATGGACTTAACTGCTGCAGCATTCTTCGGCAATGTGCCAGCTTGCTTATGAGCTTCCAAAATGTAGTGCAGCATTACTGATGCAATTTGGTTCCCTGTCAATAATTGGTATTCGCCATTAGGCTGACGAACAGCACAACCAAGCCGATCAGCATCTGGGTCAGTAGCAATCAAGACATCTGCGTCAACCTGCTTGCCTAACTTGATGGAACGAACAAATGCTTCAGGGAATTCGGGATTTGGATGCTTCAAGCCTGGGAAGTCACCATTTGGTTGGGCTTCGGTTGGTTCGATGGTGAAGTTTGTAAAACCAGCTTGACGAAGTGCCCGTTCACCAAGCATCCGACCAGTACCGCATAATGGAGTAAAGACAAACTTCATGTCCTTACCATACTTCTGGGCTAATTCATGGTTAATGGTAACTTGTTTAGCATTAGCTAGGTAAGCTGCGTCAACATCTTCACCAATAATGGTTTCAGTACCGTTATCAAGCAATTCTTGTTCGTCAGCTAACTTAATATCAAAAATGTCAGAAATCTTCCGAATGTAAGAAGTCATTTGGTCTGATTCCTTAGGTGGCATCTGGCCACCATCTTCACCGTAAATCTTGTAACCATTGTATTCCTTTGGATTATGACTAGCGGTGATCATAATACCAGCATAGGTATGCAAATGACGAACAGCAAATGACAGTTCAGGTGTTGGGCGTAAATTATCGTAAATGTAGGTCTTAATACCATGAGCACCTAATACACGGGCAGAATCATGAGCAAATTGACGGGAATGGTGACGAGAATCATAACCAATAGCGACACCGCGTTGCTTAACTTCATCCCCTAAGGACTCCATTAAAGTAGCCAATCCTTCAGTGGCTTGACGAACGGTGTAAACATTCATCCGATTAATTCCAGGACCCATTAAGCCCCGCATTCCGGCTGTACCAAAAGACATTGGGGCATAAAAGGCATCCTCAATTTCCTTATCGTCAGTCATTGCATCTAATTCATCTTTTAAGTCTTGCTCTAAGTCTGTACGATTCTTCCAAACTTGGTAAGTATCTTTCCAGCTCATCTTAGTGCTCCCCTCTAATTTAATCTGGTATCAGTATACCGCATTCTGAATCTATTGTGCGCCTTTACCTGATTGTTTTACTAAAGTTTTACTAGGAAAAATTAAAAGCCGAGAAGACTAGTGAAGTGCTAGCTTCCTCGGCAATAGTGGATTTGTAAAATGAAACAATATCATGTCCAAGACTACTACAAACCTTGCACATACTGATAAACTTCTTGACCAGCAATGGCACCGTCGCCAACTGCTGTTGCAATCTGTCGCAATGGTGTCTCACGAACATCACCAATTGCAAACACACCAGGCAACCTGGTATGCATGCGGTCATCAGTTTTGACCCAGCCAGCTTTATCAAGAATGCCGAGATCAGCGAACGGTGACGTCATTGGAACGTTGCCAACATAAATGAATACCCCATCAGCAGCTAACTGGCTATCTTCACCGGTCTCATTTTGATGAGTCCTGACAGCAGTGACCTTATTATCATCACCTTCAATGGCCGTCACACTTGTATTGAAGATGAATTTCATTTTGTCATTTTGACGAGCCTGTTCTTGCATTAATGGCTGCGCCTTTAGCTTATCACCACGAACAAGAACCGTTACTGAGTGGGCCAAATTAGTTAGATACATTCCCTCTTCTACAGCGGAGTCTCCACCACCAACAACGATTAAGTCACGGTCTTTGAAGAATGCTCCATCACAAACGGCACAGTATGAAACTCCCCGGCCGCTAAATTTCTCTTCACCGGGAACATTGAGGTGGCGCTGGGTCGAACCAGTAGCAATCACCACGGCCTTGGCTAAGAAAGTTTCATCCATGTCAGTTGTTACTTCCTTTAAACCCTGATCATTAACCTTAATCTGTTTAACCGTTCCATAGGCATATTTAGCACCAAATTGAGTCGCGCCGTCATACATCTGTTGAGCCAAATCAGCACCCTTGACGGACTTAAACCCAGTATAATTTTCAATCGTATCGGTGTTGTTTAAATTACCACCGTAAATTCCCCGATCTAACATCAAGACAGATAAGTTGGCACGGGAGGCATACATTGCAGCAGTCATACCACCAGGACCAGCACCAATTACGACGACATCATATTGTTGTTGCTCTGCCATTCGATTGTTCCTCCTTCATCAGTAAATCAATTATTCAATATGATACTGATTTTTTGCCTATTTGTCTATCATTTTAACTTACTAATAATAAGAGGAAGCTAATATCCACTGGGCTTATTAGCTTCCTCTTGATTGATTAAGATTACTTTTTACTGCTCTTCTTATCTTCAGCAGTTAGTTTAGCACCAAGTTGTTTGATGTATTCACGTAATTCATCCTTCGTTTGTGGGTGGTTTAAACCATATTCAATGTTGGTTTGAATCCAGCCAAACTTGTTACCAACATCGTAACGGTCACCAGTGTATTCACGTGCAAATACCCGTTGTGTTTGGTTCAGGGTATCAATAGCATCAGTTAATTGAATTTCGCCACCCTTGCCTGGCTTCGTCTTCGCTAACACATCAAAAATTTCTGGTGTGAAGACGTACCGACCAATAATGGCAAGGTCACTTGGTGCCTTCTTTGGTTCTGGCTTTTCAACAAAACTAGTAACGTTGTACAGGCCAGGAGTGACTTCCTTACTTGGGTTGATAACCCCGTACTTAGCAGTATCTTCGTGTGGCACACGCATAACGGCTAAGGTTGAAGCACCAGTTTGTTCGTAACTGTCAATTAATTGTTTCGTTAAGTTTTGACCGTTGTTGTTGATGTTGTTCAAATCATCACCAAGCATAACAACAAATGGTTCATCACCAATGAAGTCCCGAGCAGTCAAAACAGCATCCCCTAAGCCGCGTGGGTGGGATTGACGAATGAAGTAAATGTTGATATCGGTAGTTTCTTCAACTAACTTCAACATTTCATCCTTGTGCTTAGCGCGTAAGTTGTCTTCCAATTCTGGATTAGAATCGAAGTGGTCTTCAATTGAACGCTTATTCTTACCATCGACAACCACAATGTCTTCGATTCCAGACTTCCGTGCTTCTTCGACGATAAATTGAATCGTTGGCTTATCAACGATTGGCAGCATTTCCTTTGCTAATGCCTTAGTTGCTGGCAGAAAACGGGTTCCCAATCCCGCTGCCGGAATAATAGCTTTACGTACACGTTTCATAACAAATAAACCCTTTCCTATAGAGATGTACTAAATTCTCTTAATCTCCATCTGTTAGCATTTTACCATACTTATTCAATTTCTGAAGTAAGATCCCGATTCATCAATTGTGAAATCGCGTTCTTGATGTCTTCACCTTCATATAGAACCCGGTAAAGGGCATCAGTAATCGGCATTTTAACTTGCCGCTTCAAGCTTAACTCATGGGCGGCCTTGGTTGTATATACCCCTTCAATGACCATTCCCATGTGTTCAATCACATCGTCTAATTGCCGACCCTGACCAAGTTGATAGCCAGCACGCCAATTACGAGAATTTTTACTAGTGGCAGTAACAACCAGATCGCCGACCCCTGACAATCCAATAAAGGTCATTGGATTAGCTCCAAAGGCCACTCCGAGCCGCCGAATTTCTGCCAATCCCCGAGTAATCAGTGCCGCCCGGGCATTGTCATGGTAGCCCAATCCTTGTAAGGCACCAGCACCAATCGCAATGATATTCTTTAAGGCAGCACCAAATTCAGCACCAATGACGTCGTCGTTAGTGTAGACCCGGAAGTAGTTATTAGAAAACAACTTCTGAATTCGCGTAGCGCTGTTCAAACTAATGCAAGCAGCAGTCACCGCAGTCATATCCTTGATTGCTACGTCTTCAGCATGACTTGGACCAGAAAGAACGACGATCCCTTGCCGGTGCATTGGGTCAATTTCTTCTGCAATCATTTCTGATGGCCGCTTATATGTATTTTGTTCCAACCCTTTTGTGGCATGAACAATTAGAGGACGTTGGTCTAACTCACCCAACACTTTGTCTAGCTTGCGAGCAACCTGACGAATTCCCTTCGTCGGGATGACAATCAAGACAACTGTGGCTCCCTTAACCGCAGCAGTCATATCATTTGTCGCTACTAAATTTGTTGAGTACGTAAAATCATGCATGTAGCGTGGATTGACATGGTCATTGTTCAACTGGTCAACTTGTTCTTTGTTTCGTGACCATAATTTAACCTGGTGACCATTTTCTACTAACATGTTGGCGAGCACGCTCCCCCAAGAACCTGCTCCTAATACTGCAATTTGTTCAGCCATAATTATTCTCCTTTAGTGTTAACTTGAAAATACCAAGGTAAATGAAGATGCCGCCGACGATAAATAAATAGGATCAGCGCTCCACATACAAAAACTAGTGACAAAAGTTGTGAAATACGAATAGGGCCAAGCATTAAACTGTCCGTCCGCATTCCCTCAATAAAGAACCGTCCACAGCCGTACCACATAAGGTAACTCAGGAACACTTCGCCCTCCTTAAACAAATGGTGGCGGTGCCGCAGCAATATTAATACAAAAAAGCCCAGCACGTCCCATCCAGACTCGTATAAGAAGGTGGGAACGCGATATTGGCCACCAATTAACATTTGCTGGATAACCCAATCAGGGATTCCCTGCGCCATTAGTGCCGCCTTGCTGGTAATGCGACCAAACGCCTCTTGGTTCATAAAATTGCCCCACCGACCAATTCCTTGGGCCAAGATTAAAGCGGGAGCAATAATATCCATCATTAACCATGCTGATAAATGGTGGTAATGACAAAAACAAAGCAAGGTGATAAAGCCACCAATAATCGCCCCATAAATAGCAATCCCGCCATCCCAAATAGCAATAATTTCACCTGGATGCATGGAATAGTAAGGCCATTGAAAGACCACATAATAAGTTCGCGCACAGATAATGGCCACCGGTAAAGCCCACAAAAGGTAGTCATAAAAATCATCTTCTGCGATCCCCTGGCGCTGCCCTTCGCGAATGGATAACCACAGAGCGAGAACCACGCCGGTAGCAATAATTACACCGTACCAGTGAATACTAATAGGGCCTAGCTTCAATGCGATCGGGTTAAGGGCCTCCAGAACTAGAAAATTAGTGTTCATGCTGCTCCTTTTCCTTCGTGTCACGTGCCGAATTCGACTTAATTAAGCGGTTCAAATTCTCATCGAAGGTCTTAGTAGCATCATAGCCCATCGTCTCAGCCCGGTAATTCATTGCGGCTGATTCAATAATAATTGCTAGGTTACGACCGGTTTTAACTGGTACGGAAACCTTAGGGATGATTACTCCTTGGATAGTCTGGGTGTCGCCACGATCACCAAGCCGGTCAAACTGGACATCTGGTGTCCATGTTTCCAGATGAACAATTAGGTTAATATTGTCACTCGGCATGATGGCTCCCGTCCCATAGAGGGTCGAAACATCAATAATACCAATTCCCCGAATCTCCATGAGATGTTTCAAGATTGCCGGAGCAGTCCCCACTAAGGTCTGCTCGTCACGGGCATAAACTTCAACCCGGTCATCCGCAACCAGCCGGTGGCCACGCCGAACAAGCTCCAGGGCAGTTTCACTTTTACCGACACCAGAGTCACCAGTAATTAATACACCAACCCCGTTAATATCCACGAGTACTCCATGGAGTGATTGACGTGGCGCCAACCTTCCTAATAGGTAGGAAGTCATATTAGATAAAATCTGCGAAGAGGTTAGGTGGGTTCCTAGAATTGGAATATGTGTATTCTTCGCCGCCTCTGCAAGTTCTTCAGGAATTGGTAAATTCGTCGAGATCACAAAGCATGGCGTTTGGGGGGCGCACATTTTAGTAAGGTACTTTTTCCGCTTCTCGTGAGTCAAGTCCTTAGCAAAGGACGTTTCGGTAATTCCCAATAATTGAATTCGCATCGCCGGATAATGCTTGAAGTAGCCAGCAAATTCCAAAGCTGGTCGCGAAATATCACTAGTGGTAATCGGCCGATCTAGATACTCTTCTCCTTGCAGGACCTTTAACCGCACCTTGTCCACTAGCTCCTGGACATTGACATTGTGAGTCAACCTATTTCACTCCTTTTAATCATTAGTGTGATCCGCCAAAATGGCGTTACAAACGGACATAATAATCGCAATCAACATGGCTGCGCCAAACGAGGAAAAGTGAAAATACATCGATCCCACAAAATATGAAGTCAACTGCAACATTACCCCGTTAATGACAATTGAGAACAACCCCAACGTCATAATGTTAATTGGTAGCGATAAAACCCAAAGAATCGGTTTTACCAGGACATTTAAGCAGGCCAGAATAAAACTAGCTAATAGTGCCACCCAAATACTGGAAACGTAAAACATCCCCGTTTGGGCAAAAAGGCCTGCTAAAGCAATAAATAAAATCGTATCAATCAGGATTCTGGTGAAAAAGTTCATTCATCTCTCCCGTTCTTTTTTACATCATGTTCTTCAACATCGGTCAGATTACGCCGACTTTGCTTATGTTCCGGTCCACGCTCAATAGCATTACCTAAATCGCCAAGGGACTTAAAGAAATCTAAGACTCCTGGGTGGGCAGGATCGGATGGCATAATTGCAAACAATACTAGGTATAAGACCACCGCCGGAAAGATCCCAGTCGCAATCATCAGGACAACGAAGAGGACCCGCACTAAGGTAATGTTCCAATTAAAGTAGCGGGCCAGACCGCTCAAAACGCCCGCTAGGAGGCGGTCATCATAAGATCTGGTTAGTTTACGTGGATGTGCATTCATTACTCATCCCTCCTAATAGCTTAATCTTACTGTGTTTATGAAAGAACTGCAATTAGATTTACTGTGGATTCTTTTGGCTTAATTTCCACTGTAAGTAGGCATTGATGAACGGGTCAAGATCACCATCCATAACCGCCTGCCCGTTATGTGTTTCATAGTTGCTCCGATTATCCTTCACGAGGGTATATGGATGGAAAACATATGAGCGGATTTGTGAGCCCCAACCAATATCCAGCTGCTCGCCTTCAATTTCAGCCCGCTTTTTAGCTTTCTTTTCTTCCTCTAATTCGTACAGCTTAGATTTCAGCATGTTCATTGCGGTTACCCGGTTTTGCAATTGTGAACGTTCCGCTTGTGAGGAAGTCACAATACCAGTTGGCAAGTGTGTAATTCGGACTGCCGATTCGGTTTTGTTAATATGCTGACCACCGGCACCGCTGGAACGGAAAGTATCAACACGAAGGTCAGATGGATCAATATCAATGTGGACACTTTCGTCTAGTTCTGGCATTACATCAACGGAAGCAAAAGAAGTGTGGCGACGACCCGCGGCATCAAACGGAGAAATCCGAACTAACCGGTGAACACCCTTTTCACTCCGGAGGTAGCCAAAGGCATTGTGCCCCTTAATTAACAAAGTAACGCTTTTAATACCTGCTTCGTCACCAGCTTCGTAGCTTGCCGTTTCCACATTAAATCCGTGTTGTTCACCCCATCGAACATACATCCGCAGCAACATGGAGCCCCAATCTTGAGCTTCTGTGCCACCCGCACCGGGATGAATTTCTAAGATTGCGTTCTTAGAATCGTATTCACCGTCCAGGAGTTGATTCAACCGGTACTGACGTAATTCATCAGTTGTTTTCTTTAATGAGCTTTCAAACTCTGCTTGCAAATCCGCATCCGGTCCCATGGCTAACAATTCCACGGAAGTTTGTAAATTATCAATACTATCACGCAGGTGAACAAAGGTATCGCGTTTATCCTTTAAATCATTGTTGGCGGAAATTACTTTTTGGGCAGCTACATTATCATCCCAAAATCCTGGTTCCGCCATTTTTTGTTCGTTTTCCGCAATACTTTCGTCTAATGCATCCAGGTCAAAGAGACCTCCCGAAGCGGGCAACTTCTTGTTGCATTGCTTCTACTTGTTTTTTTGCTTCACTCAGTTCCACGAATATTCCTCCTAAAACAAAGGCAGCCAGTAGCGTTACCGTTACCTGCTGCCGATCATTGTATTTATAAGCTTACCCATTAACGAGTAACATTTTGCCGAATTTGTGACTTCATGAAAAGCCGCGTCGTTTCATATTCGATATCAGCAATCATTTGTTCAAACATATGATATCCAGCAGTTTGGTATTCAACTAATGGGTTCAATTGACCATAGCCACGAAGACCAACCGATTGACGGAATTGATCCATGACATCAATATGATCAGTCCAGTGAGAGTCAACCACCCGTAGTAAGACCACTTTTTCAAATTCCAACATTTGAGCTGGGTCATACAATTGCTTTTGTTTGTCCTTATAGACTTGCTTAGCAAAGCCCATCAAGAAGTCAACCATTTGGTCGGGGGTCTTATTCATCAAGTCAGAAACAGAAATGGTTCCAGGGTTAACAAGCACTTCTTCTGCAAAGTCCACAATTCCCTTCAGATCCCAATCCTTCTTGTCACCAAGCGTGTGTTGTTCTACTTCACGTTGGATCGTCCGCTTAAAGATTGGCATCAGAACCCACTTCAGAGATTTCTTTTCGGTAATTACTTCTTGACGTTCCTTATAGATGATTTCACGTTGTTCACGCATAACATCATCGTACTGCAAAACGTTCTTTCGTGAGTCATAGTTGTTACCTTCAACCCGCTTTTGTGCAGATTCAACTTGGTGTGTTAAGAACCGACTCTTAATAACAGCATCATCATCTTCAACCTTCATCCGTTCCAGGAAAGCCTTGATCCGATCACCACCGAACCGCTTCATTAAGTCATCTTCAAGTGACAGGTAGAATTGTGATAAGCCTGGATCTCCCTGACGACCTGATCGGCCCCGCAACTGATTATCAATCCGCCGCGATTCATGCCGTTCAGTCCCAATAACAGCCAAACCGCCTAGTTCACGAACACCGGGGCCAAGCTTAATATCGGTCCCCCGTCCGGCCATGTTAGTCGCGATCGTAACCGCACCTTTTTGACCGGCATTCTTGATAATATCGGCTTCCTTAGCGTGATTCTTGGCGTTCAAAACAACGTGAGGGATGTGTTCTTTATCGAGAAGGTGGGATAAGTATTCAGAAGTTTCAACCGCAACAGTCCCGACCAGAATTGGCTGACCCTTTGCATGCAACTTCTTAATCCGTTCAACAACTGCATGGAACTTACTCTTCAGCGTCGGGTACAGCAAGTCGGGTTCATCCTTCCGAATAACTGGTTTGTTAGTTGGAATGGTAATGGTTTCCATGTTGTAGATTTCCCGGAACTCTTCTTGTTCAGTCTTAGCAGTTCCCGTCATTCCGGCTAACTTACTGTACATTCGGAATAGGTTCTGGTAAGTGATGTTGGCCATGGTCTTGTTTTCTTCTTGGATTTGGACACCTTCCTTGGCTTCGATCGCCTGGTGCAAACCATCAGAGAAACGCCGTCCCTGCATAACACGTCCAGTAAATGAGTCAACGATTAAGACTTCACCGTCAGTAACAACGTAATCCTTATCCTTCAACATGATGTAATTGGCCCGCAATGCCTGATCCAAGTGGTGGGTCAAAGCCGTGTTTTCAGGATCATAAAGATTCTTTAAGTTAAAGTACTTTTCAGCCTTTTGAATTCCCGCATCAGTCAAGGAAACAGTCTTGGATTCCAAGTCAATCTTGTAGTCGACTTCATTCTTTAAAGTCTTCACAAAGCGATCTGCTTGCTTGTATAACTTAGAAGTTCCTGTCCCCGGACCAGAAATAATCAATGGGGTCCGCGCTTCATCAATTAAAATCGAATCCACTTCGTCAACCAAAGCATAGTTTAATCCGCGCTGAACTTGGTCTTCTTTGTAAACGGCCATATTGTCACGCAAGTAATCAAACCCAATTTCACTGTTGGTAGAGTACATAATGTCAGCCTTATAAGCCTCGCGCTTTTGCTCCGGGCTCATTTCAGAGTTGTTAACACCGACACTGCAACCTAACCAGTTATACAGCTGACCCATTTCAGTGGCATCACGTTTGGACAGGTATTCGTTAACCGTAATAACATGAACACCCTTCCCGGAAATAGCATTCAGGTAAACAGGCATCGTCGCCGTCAGCGTCTTACCTTCACCGGTTTTCATTTCAGCAATGTTACCTTCGTGCAGCACAATACCACCCATGATCTGAACATGGAACGGGTACAGGCCCAGGACCCGTTTAGCTGCTTCACGGGCAACCGCAAAGGCCTCTGGAAGCATATGATCCAGCGTTTCACCTTTTTTGTACCGCTCGCGAAATTCATCTGTCTTTGCCTTTAATTGATCATCACTTAAAGCCGCCATCGGTTTGGCGTATTTTTCAACTTTATTCGCGATCTTATTAATCCGCCGTAGCTCACGGCGATCGCTTTCAATCCACTTTTTAAGAATATTGGCCATAAAAGCGTCCTTCCTAAATTTGATTGCTTGACTAGTTTTTTGCGCTACTCAAGCCAATTATGATTTATATTCTAACCTTAATATTTTAACACGCTTAAGGTGGAATGAAAATGAAACGCTCACCATTTAAAATAAAAAGACTGCGGATCAATTCCACAGTCCAGTAGTTATTAATTTATTAAGCTTTATTCGGCTTCAATCAGGCCATACCGACCGTCCTTACGACGGTAAACAATACTTGTACCATTAGTACCAGCATCTTGGAATACAAAGAAGTCATGACCAAGCATGTCCATTTGGAGAACCGCTTCTTCTGGGTCCATTGGCTTCAATGAAATTTGCTTAGTCCGAACGATCTTCAAATCGTCATCACTAGTTTCATCATCATCTGAAGGTACAAATTCAATGTTCTTCAGGCCTTTTTCACGGGACTTACGGTTAACCTTAGTCTTGTACTTCCGGATTTGCCGTTCCAACTTATCCGTTACTAAGTCGACACTTCCGTACATATCGTTGGAAGTTTCTTCAGCACGTAGAGTTAAGTATGGTAATGGGATAGTCACTTCTACTTTATAAGTACGGCTTGGATATACCTTTAAGTTCACATGTGCAGTAGCTTCAACACTATCCTCAAAGAACTTTTGCAGTTTACTAATCCGCTTTACCACATAGTCCCGGATTGAATCAGTAACTTCGATGTTTTCGCCACGAATATTGAACTTTAACATTGTACTTCTCTCCTTTCAGTCAAGCTAATGGCTTGATCTGATATCAGAAGGACCACTCTTCTCATATCCTATTTCTATTATAGATTAGTTCAGTGTCAGACACAAATCCTTATAGTGATCATTTAATGATTCTTAACGTGCTAATGATAAAGTCTTCACACGTTGGCATCCTGCTTGCCACAAGAGGTCTGCTGCATGGTATAAGGTTCGACCTGTAGTATAAACATCATCTACCAACAGGATGTGTTGACCAGTAACACGGACATTATTATTTAATTGAAATGGCTGCTGGCTAACCAGTCGTTCTTGTCGAGTTCGTGCTGATTGACGAGCCTTATGATCATCAATGGTGGTAAGAAGCTGGTGAAACTGCATCCCTTCTAAAAAGCCTTCAACTTGATTAAAGCCGCGGGTCCGCAAAGTGGTTGGGGATACGGGAATGGGTACTAAAAGGTCATATTCCTCTTGTTTAATTGCCATTTGTACCACATGTTGAAACACCATTCGCAGTTGATATAATCCTTGGAATTTATAGAGACTCATGTATTCTGCCATTGCTTCATTGTAGTGAAAAAGAGGTCGGTGATGCAAAAATTGTCCATAGTTATTCTTCCATGCTTGGCATTCACTGCAAAGTAATTCACCATTCAACGGATGCCCGCAACCTGGGCAGCACTGCTTACTTAAATGATAAGCACTAAAACGTGCTCGACAGGCATCACATACTGTTTCCCGCTGATGATCAATTGGCAAGAATAATTCAGTTATACAAAGTCGCATACTTAATTGACAGTTACAAAGAAGACAATTCACGTTGCAAGCACCTGCCCTTACGATTCATCAAACTGATTTGACGACGAGCATCATTAACAGAGCGGGATAACGCGCTTACCCAAAAGATCACTCTCCCGGTCGGGCGGGTAACAGCTCGCCCTGCTCGTCCCGCAATTTGGACCAACGCTGAAGATGAAAACACACTATCGTCAGCCCCTAATACATAGACATCGATTTCAGGGAAAGTAACTCCCCGTTCCAAGATAGAAGTGGTAATCAAAAAATCATAATCACCATCCCGCATGGCTTGAACCTTTTCAATTCGTTGCGGATCAGCAGCATAAACAGTCGTAAATCTGCTGTTCGTTAGTTGCCGGTAAAGGACTTGTTCAACTAATGGCAGATCATCGATATGGGGAATAAACAAAAGGCATTGATGTTGAGCGGATAAAGTGGCTTTAATTGAACGAATAAGTGTTAATGGTAACAATCCACGTTCCATGTTTTTTCGCCATCGTGGGGCGAGATTTATTTTAATCTGTGGTAATAAGTGACCATGGTAACGTAATGGTAAATAATGAACATGAAGTTGGTGCCGGTGAATTTGTTGTTCAAGCGTTCTCCCAGGCGTAGCAGTCATAAATAAAATTCCGCCAGTTTTTTTAACCGCATTATTAGTGGCAAATAACAGGGCCTGGTTAGCAGCGTACGGAAATGAATCAACCTCGTCGACAATCAAGTTATCAAAAGCGTGGTAAAAACGCAGTAATTGGTGAGTGGTACATATCGTTAATTGACGATATTGGTAAGGTTCAGGGGTACGCCCATGAAGCAGTGCAATAGGAGTATTAGCAAACGCTGCTTGCAAGCGGGGAAATAGCTCTAGGCATACATCCACCCGCGGTGAAGCAATTGCAATTCGTTCACGACGCGCCAGCGCATGGGCAATGCCAGCAAAGATCATTTCAGTTTTCCCGGCACCAGTGACGGCCCATAAAAGTTGACGTTGATGGTTCGTCATTCCTTGGTCAATTGCTTGGGACACACGTTTCTGTAGTGGTGACAGTTGCCCAGACCATGTTAAAATCGACGTTGGGAGAGTAAAATGGTTGGGTTCAGCCAGATGACCATAACATGCTAGCGACGACGACCGCCCCAAATTAAAGCAAACCGGACAATAGTATTGATTATTTGGCAAATGGCTAGTGTCACAACTACTGGTTTGTCCACAACGGTAACAATAAATGCGGTCACCGTTTTTCTTAACGGCCGGCATAATCTCCAAATTGGGGATCCGAATTTGCTGGGCTTCTTCAGCATTCAATAGTACCCGTCGTCCATAAAAATCCGTTTTCTGCATAACTCAACCCCCTCTCTATCTATAAACGAAAAAAATTACTTTTTGCACGTAAGGAAGTTAAAAATGTCAGAACCATTTCTCACCATTAGTCAAAATACCAGCTTTGAAATGACCATCAAAAAGTCACGCTTTATCTGTACCCTCGCCCGCATCCAAAATGAAGATGAAGCGCAAAAAATGATTGCTCAGGTCAGTGCAGACAACCGGAAAGCCAATCATAATTGTTTCGCTTACATGTTAGGAGATCGTGACCAGGTCCAACGAGAAAGTGATAATGGCGAACCAAGTGGTACAGCAGGGGTGCCAATCCTGGAAGCACTCCAGTTAGCTAAGATTCATAACGTTATCGCAATCGTAACGCGTTATTTTGGCGGCATTAAGCTCGGCGCTGGCGGTTTGATTCGGGCATACAGCAACGTTACTACAAACACAATTCAGCAAGCTGGCTTAGTGCAGCGCGTGAAGCAAACTACTCTGACCATTACTTCATCATACGCTCAACATAACCAACTAACCTACTACCTAAAGGAACACAATGTTCAAGTGGCCGATGAACAATATGCAGTCAATGTCACTACCAGTGTCTACGTTGATCAGGATCGGTTGGAATTGTTGATCAACGACTTAACTAATCAGTTCAACGATCAGCTAACAATGACTAGAGGTGCTGAACGCTATAACGAAGTTCCTTATAAACAAAAATGACTCAGGGTTCCAATATGGAACTTTGAGTCATTTTATTAAAGGACTACTTCAACAATGTTTAATATTACAATCAGGCCAAGTAAGACCGCTACAAAGACTACTACTCGTTTGGTCCGGCGATTACCTGCCTGGAGCGCGGACCATTGACTAATTATCAAGGCAGCCAATAAGCACGCGCAACCAATTACTCCCATTATTCCAGAGTGGAAGCTAGCGTGTTCAATGGAAAAGCTGGCAACTAAAAAGAGACCAACGACAAGCAGTAATGGACTGGTAAGTTTCTTAAAATTCATAAGTAATTCCTTTCGAAAAAGGTTCCATCAAAATTGGTGGAACCTTTTCGTATTTATTCATGTAAGTGGTAGTTATAAGAAGCAACAACAATATTTTGCCGTGAATTAAGAACTGTCCGCAAGCGAACACTGGTCTGGTTATGCAGAGCCAACTGCCATGGATGTTTTGGAATAAATTGCGGAACTAGGACCGTCGTCGAATAGTTCCGGGCAGCCGCCCGTTTAGCAATAACATCAACAAACCGCAACGTTGGTTTGGCAATCGACCGGTAAGACGAGTGAATGTCCACAAACCGAACATCCGGGAATTCAGCCTTAAATTCATTGGCCGTTTTGTGTTCCTTACCAGGGTTCTCATCAAATGACACGTGCATTGCGATAACGTAATCGCCAACTGAACGGGCGTAGTTAATTGCTCCCCGCGTTACCCGAGTAACGTTACCGACCAGCACGATCACTGTGGCCCCATCATAATCGTGAAGTTGAACCTTAGTTTTTTCAGCAACCCGTAATTGTTTAGCAACCTTGATATAGTGCCGGTGGATTGCATGGAACATCAGCATTAATGCGGGCATGATGATCAAGTAAGGCCAAACATTGCCAAAATGCTGCCAGAACAATGCCAAAACTAAGCAGAGGGAAATTACAGCCCCCACAAGGTTAATAATTGCTTTACCAATCCACCAACCATCACGTTCACGGAACCAGTGAATGATCATTCCCGACTGTGACAACGTAAATGGCACAAACACACCGACAGCATACAGTGGAATCAGCATGTTAGTTTTACCATGGAAGATTAATATGAGGATAATAGCCCCGATCGCTAATGAAATGATCCCATTAGAATATCCGAGGCGGTCCCCACGATCCATGAAAGCATGTGGCATGTACTTATCCTTAGCCATGTTAAAGGACAAAATTGGGAATGCGGAAAAACCAGTGTTAGCGGCAACAGTCAAAATCATCGCCGTTGACAGCTGTAAGAGATAGAAGCCAATACCGTGACCACCAAAAATAGCAGCACCAATTTGAGACAGAACTGTGGTCTTACTATTCGGCACAATTCCCAAATAAAAGCCAAAGAAGATAATAGCAATGAAGAAGAACGCCAAGATTCCACTCATGATTGCTAACGTCGTTGCGGCATTTTTTGCTTTCGGTTTATTAAAGTTTGGCACCGCATTAGACACCGCTTCAACCCCAGTTAGGGAAGAAGAACCAGCTGAGAAGGCCCGAATAAATAGGACAAAGGTCATCCCAGCAACTGGACTACCGTAATCTGCTGGTGCCTGGTAATGAACGTGCCCAGACATAATGTCATAGGCTCCCCAAGCAATCATAACAAAGATCATGACAACGAAAAAGTAAACTGGAATCGTCAGGAAGTTTGCACTTTCGCTCATTCCCCGTAAGTTCATAATCATAATCAACAGAACAATAATAACGGCAATCGGTACGGAATAAGGATAAAGCACTGGAATAGCTGATGTAATCGCTTCTGTTCCAGAAGTTGTGGAAACGGCAACAGTCAACATGTAATCAACTAACAGCGATCCCCCGGCAATCAAGCCACCGTTGCTTCCCCAATTACGGGTAGCAACAACATAGGCGCCACCACCGCTTGGGTAGGCATGAATAATTTGTTGGTATGACAACGTAATTGCCAGCAACAGGACTAACACAATGGCCGCAATTGGAATCGAGTACCACATCGCCATTGCTGAAAGGGTCACCAAGACAGTAGTAATCTGTTCTGGACCATAGGCAACAGACGAAATCGCGTCTGACGACAACATGGCAAGTGCCTTAAATTTAGTTAAGTGTGTTTGACCTTCATCTAAGGTCTTGAGAGGCTTCCCAATTAACACCCGTTTAATATAACGCCACATACTATCCTCCTACATAATAGGAATCTTTTATTAATTTAACTGGTTCATCATACAATTAATCACAATGCTTTTCAACGCTCATGCACCGGGATGATGTTCATGATCAAATTGCTCAGCGTCCCGTTGAACGCGATGATTAATCTTATAAGCATCAGGGTCGACCTTCGCCGTATGTGAGTGCAGTGCCCAAACATAAAAAAGCAGCGAGACGATCACAATAACGACAAAATCCCATGGATATGGCAACCAATTACGGCCACCAAAGCCTTCACTACCAATATACGAAATGGCAGCCATAAAAATCATATAAGCAATTAACCAGCTTGCCGACCGGAACTGTTTCTTCCAATCGCTATGATGGTAACGCATTTCATAATATAAGTACACCGGTAGGCCGATTAAAATAACTAAGATCACCTGAATTGTCGTTGGCCACATTGTCCAATAGATCGCCAGACCAGTTAGGACAAAAGCAACCGGTGCCAACCACTTCATGTAATTAGGTTGGAATGGTCGTTCGAGGTCTGGCGCCATCGTCCGTAATGACATAACTGTTACTGGACCAGTCAGATAAGCAATTAAAGTTGCTCCCGTGATAACCGTCGCCAGCAGACTCCAATTCCGGAAAGTATTTAAAATCAGTGTTGCAAAGGCAAGGTCCGCAATCATGGCAAACCGGGGAATCATATAGCGGCGTTGCAGGCGTCCTAGCCACTGCGGCAAATGTCCGGTATGGGTCATTGCGGCTAACGCCCGTGACGCAGTAGCAACGAAGGCGACCCCCGTTCCAAATGGCGAAACGAAGGCATCCATGTACAGGAGAATTGCTAACCAGTTCAGGCTCAAGAGCATCGCAATATCAGCAAAAGGTGACGTAAAGTTAATCCCATGCCAGCCATGTACAGCTAACAATGATGGTGACACAGCACCAATAAATGCTATTTGAAGCATGATGTAGATAGCTGCCGTGATCAGCATAGAGATGATCACACCCCGGGGAATATTTTTCTTGGGGTTCACCATCTCACCACCCATATTAATGATTGTTTGAAAGGCATCATAAGACATAATGATCCCTGAAACGGCAGCAGCTTCGAAAATAGAACGTGATCCATATGGCATGAAAGTATTCATACTATGCCCAAAATTAGCCGGATGAAAGCCGGAGATCAAGAGCATCAAAATAGTCAATGAAGGAAGAACTACTTTGAAAATCGAAATCAGGTTCGTAAAGCGGGTCATCAGTTTAACCGACCAGAAATTAATCAAGGTAAAGATCAACATGAATAAGAAGACAACCCACAGCCCCGCCGTAGTAACGTTGCCATTCTTCATAAATTGATGCGTCCAATTTGCCCATGACCATGGCCATGAACTCATGTATTGAACTGACGCCACCGCTTCCATTGGGACTAGTGTGATCAAGGAAACCCAATTAGCCCAGGCAGCAATGAATCCTAAAAAGGGGCCATGACTGTATTGAGCATAACGACTCATCCCACCACTTTGAGGGAACATTGCCCCTAATTCAACATATGTTAAGGCAATTACAATGATAATTACTGCCCCTATTACCCAGGAAATAATTGCTGCCGGACCCGCAACTTTGGCTGCTGTCCCAGCACCGAACAACCAACCTGAGCCAATCAGTGAATTTAGGGCGAGCATAATCCCTGAAAACAGGGTGATCTTATGTTGCTTTAGTTTATCCATTACTTTCTCCCTCACATCTTACGAAATAGAAAATTAATCATAACATTTACTTTAGCACTTGTTGACAAGAATCGACAATTCCCTCATCAAAATCTGCTAAAAATAGTGTTGTGATATGATCCCTTTTTACAAATCTTGCTGGATTATTGATATTTAAAACACTAAAGAGGCTGGATTAACTCTCAGCCTCTGGTTAGTTATTAATTTTGTGGGGAAAGGATTACATCATTCCGCCCATGCCGGCACCGCCTTGTGGTGCAGCAGGAGTTTGGTTATCCTTTGGTTCTGGCTTGTCAGCCACAACAGCTTCAGTAGTCAACAGCAATGCAGAAACTGAGGCAGCATTTTGAAGGGCAGAACGAGTAACCTTAGTTGGGTCAACAATACCGGCTTCAACCATGTCTTCGAACTTGCCATCGGCAGCGTTGTAACCGATCCCTGGCTTTTCACTCTTCAATTGGTTAACAATAACAGAGCCTTCAACACCGGCATTTTCAGCAATTTGACGAACTGGTGCTTCCAAAGCAGCCTTGACGATCTGAACACCGGTAGCTTCGTCACCACTAGCTTCAACCTTATCTAAGGCTGGCAGAACGTTTACTAAGGCTGTTCCACCACCAGGAACAAATCCTTCTTGAACGGCAGCACGGGTAGCGTTCAAGGCATCTTCGATACGGTACTTCTTTTCCTTCATTTCAGTTTCAGTAGCAGCACCGACACGAACAACGGCAACACCGCCAGAAAGCTTTGCCAAACGTTCTTGTAACTTCTCCTTATCAAAGTCAGAGCTTGCCTTGGAGATAGCTTGCTTAATTTGGTCAACCCGTTCAGCGATAGCTTCCTTAGCACCGGCACCGTCAACAATCGTCGTAGCATCCTTAGTAACAGTGACCTTGTTAGCTTGACCTAATTGGTCAATCGTAGCATCCTTCAGGTTCATACCTAAATCATCAGAAATAACAGTACCGCCAGTCAATACAGCGATATCTTGTAATTGAGCCTTACGACGGTCACCAAAGCCAGGAGCCTTAACAGCAACAACGTTGAAGGTACCACGGATCTTGTTCAATACAAGGGTTGGCAGAGCTTCACCAGTAATGTCATCGGCAATGATTAACAATGCCCGGCCTTCTTGAACAACGGATTGAAGAAGTGGCAAAATGTCTTGAATATTGCTGATCTTCTTATCAGTAATCAAAACATAAGGGTTGTCAAGGTCGGCTTCCATCTTGTCGTTGTCAGTAACCATGTATTGTGACATGTAACCACGATCAAAGCTCATCCCTTCAACAACGTCGACGCTGGTGTCAACACCACGAGAATCTTCAAGGGTAATAACACCATCGTTACCAACCTTTTCCATAGCGTCAGCGATCAGCTTACCAACTTCCTTGTTATCAGCAGAAATGGAAGCAATTTGGGCAATGTCATCCTTAGTCTTAACGTCGTGTGACATCTTCTTCAAAGCTTCAACGGCAGCACGTGTGGCCTTGTCAATCCCCCGACGAATACCAACTGGGTTAGCACCAGCAGTAACGTTCTTCATTCCGGCATTAACAATTGCTTGTGTTAAAACAGTAGCAGTAGTAGTACCGTCACCGGCAATGTCATTAGTCTTTGAAGCAACTTCAGATACTAACTTAGCACCCATGTTTTCAAAGTGGTTTTCCAGTTCAATGCTCTTGGCAATCGTAACACCATCGTTTGTGATGGTTGGGTTACCATAACTTTGTTCAAGAACAACATTCCGGCCCTTTGGACCCATTGTAGTCTTAACAGTGTCGGCTAACTTGTCAACACCGTGAAGCATTTCGTTCCGTGCATCTTCAGAAAACTTAATTTCTTTAGCCATTAATTATTCACCTCAAATTATGTATCAGTCTACTTATTTATAACCAATGTGCTATTAGTCAATAACAGCAACAAGGTCCTTTTCATGAACAACCAAGTACTTTTCGCCTTGGTATTCAACTTCATTTCCAGCATACTTATCAAAGAGGACACGGTCGCCTTCCTTAACAGCAGGGGCAACCTTTTCGCCGTTATCTAAAGTCCGGCCGGCACCGACAGCAATTACTTTTCCAGTTGTTGGCTTTTCCTTGACATTGGAAGCAAGAACAATTCCACCAACCGTCTTTTCTTCTTCTGTTTCAGCCTTAAGAACAACGCGATCTCCTAATGGTTTTAACACGTTAATCCCTCCATCTTGATAATTTTTATTTTCGTTTAGCACTCTCATGTTCCAAGTGCTAATTACATGTTCTACTATAACATTTCATTTGCAGATTGCAATAATAAAGTTTGACTAATTTTGACTTTTATTTTGTGAGAGCTGTTAGTTCACCGGTTTCGGCAATCAAAAAAAGGCCATGGACCTCTATCAGGATCCATGACCGATCAATATTATTTGTCTTCATTTTCTGCATAATTTTTGATGAAGTAGATCAAAGTTTGCAGTTCATTGGTTAAATCAATATTCTGCACTTGAACATTCTTTGGAACTGACAGGCGTACTGGCGTAAAGTTTAGGATTCCTTTGACCCCTACCGCAACCAGTTGGTCAGCCACCTTCTGTGAGGTTGAACTTGGCACCGTCAAAATAACGGCGTCAATCTGTTGCTCCTTGATTTGCTTCTGCATTTCACTAGCAGGATAAATGGGAATCCCACTCTTAACAGTATTTGCTAATTCTGGTTTAGTATCAAAGGCTGCACTGATTCGCAGATTGGTATCCTGATGGAAATTGTAGTTTAGCAAGGCACTACCTAAAGCACCAACGCCGACCAACGCTACACTCGTCAGTGTATCCTGATTTAGAATCCCCTTGAAGAACTTCAAAAGGCTCTCGACGTCATAACCATAACCACGTTTTCCTAGTTCCCCAAAATAGGAAAAGTCACGACGGATTGTCGCAGAATCCACTTGCACTGCTTCTGACAATTCCGTTGATGAAACACGATGCTTGTTGGCAGAAAGCAGCACGCTTAAGTATCGATAATAAATTGGCAGACGCTTGGCAGTTGCCTTTGGTATCTTCTTCGTTGGCATATTAGTTACCCCTCATTTTCTTAATCTAAATTGTTTTTAACATTAATGAACTTAAAAAGTTGTCAAATCAATCAAGTTTGTGAAATCCAATTCTCTATCTATTCTAGCAATAAACCGTGCGTTTGTGAACACACAAACAAAAACTATTCACAAATATTTATGATTTGCCCGGTGATGAGCGACAAACTATCCCACATGCTTTGTGAAATTCATCTTTGACAGCGTATAATAGATAAGTACTCAAATTTGAAGAACGAGGTTAACAAAATGATTCTTTTGCAAGCCAACAATGTAATGCGGCGCTTTGGTGCTGATGTCCTATTTCATGACGTTAGTCTCCAAATTCAGGAACACGGCCGCACCGCTTTAGTCGGTCGTAATGGTGCTGGCAAAACCACCCTGCTTAAAATGATTGCAGGGATCACTACTCCTGATGAAGGCACAATTTCCAAAACGAAAGATTTAACAATTGGCTACCTGGCCCAGGATCAAGGGTTAGATAGTCAAAATAGCATTTGGGCAGAACTAGACTTAGTCTTTGCTCCTCTCCACAAAATGGAAAAAGAAATTCACCAACTGGAGGACCAGCTCGCTAAGCTCGATCCAAATAGCCAAGAATTCCAAATTACTACTGAAACTTATTCACGAGTTCAAGCAGCATTCAAGAAACGGGGAGGCTACGAATACCAGTCCCGGATGCGCGGCATCTTAAAGGGCTTTGGCTTTGAAGAAGCCGATTACCAGACCTCAATCAACTCATTATCTGGTGGTCAAAAGACTAAACTGGCATTAGCAAAAATTCTGTTGCAAGAACCTGGTTTATTAATTCTTGATGAACCGACTAACCACCTTGATATGAACGTTCTGGCCTGGTTAGAAGATTACCTGAAAAGTTATGATGGTGCCCTCTTGGTTGTTTCCCACGACCGGTACTTCCTTGACCGGGTGGTATCTGACATCTACGACTTGGATAACCATACCCTCCGGCATTACAGTGGCAACTATACCCAGTTCATGCACCATAAGCGGGAATGGTTAAAGGCCGAATGGAAGCACTATGACCAACAACAAAAGAAAATTGCTAAGCTGGAAGACTTTGTTAACCGTAACATCGTCAGGGCTTCTACTACTAAGCGTGCGCAGGCCCGGCGTAAGCAATTAGAAAAGATGGATAAAATGGAACGGCCAGAAATTGACGATCGCTCCATCCACTTCCAGTTTCACAGCGACAAAGATAGTGGTAATGAAGTATTAGATGTTGACCACGTCACAATTGGTTATCAGCAGCAAAAATTGGCTGGTCCCCTCTCCTTCAACGTCCGTAAGTCACAACGTGTCGGTATTTTTGGATCAAATGGGATTGGTAAATCAACCCTCTTGAAGTCAATTTTGGGACGAATACCGTTAATTAGTGGAACAATTAAACTCGGTGCTAACTTAGAGATTGGTTACTACGACCAGGAACAGCAACAATTGCACCCGGAGAAGTCTGTGCTGAATGAAGTCTGGGATGACCACCCCAACGTTCCTGAAAAGGATATTCGATCATTACTAGGCAGCTTTCTGTTCGTTGGTGATGATGTTTATAAGAAGGTTAGTGACCTTTCTGGTGGTGAAAAGGCCCGCTTGGAATTAACAAAGTTGTCCTTCAAGCCGATTAATTTTCTTATTCTTGATGAACCGACTAACCACCTCGATATCGATAGTCGTGAAGTCCTTGAAAATGCCATCAACGAGTTTACTGGCACGGTCCTCTTTATTTCTCACGACCGGTATTTCATCAACCAGGTTGCAACTGATGTTTTAGATATGCACGCCGATGGAATTATCCACTACGAAGGTAACTATGATGACTACCTGCAAGCTCAGGCAAAGGTCCCAACTAGCAGTGAGCCAACCACAAAAGCCAAATCCGTTCCTTCTAGCGCTCAGCAATCATACAAGCAAAGTAAAGAAACCCAACGAGCACGTCGAAAAATCCAACGACAAGTTGATCAGTTGGAAAAACAAATGACCGACTTGGAAAACCAACAACAGGAAATCCAGGAACAAATGAGTAAGCCAGAAATTGCTACTGACATTGGAAAGCTATCTGACTTGCAAAAACAACTTGACCAGTTAAATGCTCAATCCGAAGAGGTCGAACTCGAATGGACAAGTGCTGCTGAGAAATTAGAGAAGTTTGACCAAGAAAATAGTTGACATTTTATTAATAAGCAGTGTAAACTGCAAGCAAATGATTCAAGTAGGACAGTATAGAGACCAGCAGTCGTTGGCTGAAAGCTACTGGCAAAGATCCGAATCCTAATCATTGTTAATCACATCAATTTAATAATTAAATGTAAAAGTGTAAAGCATGTCTTTGAACAAGGATGGTAACGCCGTGACTGGTGCCTTGATCAGGACATGCTTTTGTTTTAGAAAGGATGACCGCCATGGGTAAAAAGAATAAACGAATTGTTGTCAAAGTTGGAACTAGTAGTTTAATTTACCCCAATGGCCAGGTAAATTTACGAACCATTGACCGCTTAGCATTCACGTTAGCAACCCTTAGTCACCAGGGATATGAAATGCTGCTCGTTTCATCTGGTGCTATTGGTGTTGGACTTGCCAGTTTAGGGCTAAGCAAAAGACCACAAGAAATTGCCCGGCAGCAAGCTCTGGCATCAATTGGTCAAACCGAACTAATGCGTATTTATTCCCAGCGTTTCTTAGATTATCAAAGCAAGGTAGCTCAGCTCTTGTTAACGCGGGATGTCCTTGAATACCCCGTTAGCCAGCAACACATTTTGAATACCATTACTACCTTGCTGAATGACTCAATCATCCCGATCATCAATGAAAACGACCCCGTTTCCGTTGATGAATTGGATCATCACACCACTTTTAGTGACAATGATGAACTTTCTGCCCAGGTCGCAACCAAAATTAATGCTGACCTGTTGATCGTCTTATCTGACATTGACGCCTTTTATGATAAGGACCCCCACAAGTACCCTGATGCCAAAGCAATTCGCCACGTTACCCATATGACTCCTGAATTGACCCAAGCGGCCAGTGGGTCCAGTACCCAATTTGGGACGGGCGGAATGGTGACGAAATTACGCGCCGCAGCTACGATCATCAATGCTCACCAGCGGATGGTCCTTTGTAATGGTCGCGATCCGAAAATTATCTTTCAGATCTTGGAAGGTCAGCAAGTGGGAACAATATTCGGTGAATAAGGAGGTTTTATTATGAATTCAACGTTAGAACAAATTGGTAAACAAGCTAAAGCAGCTGCCCAACAACTGGCGATTCTTGATACTGCTACCAAAAATAAGGGCCTGTTAATAATGGCCAATGCCTTGACAGAGCACCAAGACGAAATCATTCATGCTAATCATGATGACCTGGCAAATGCATCTAACATGCCAGCAAAATTCACTGATCGCCTAATGATTAACGAACAACGGGTAACTGATATGGCAAATGGGTTACGCGCCATTGCCAAATTAGCTGATCCAACAGCCCAAATCGACCGCGGATGGATTAGTAAAGATGGTCTTCAGATTCTCCAAAAGCGGGTGCCACTAGGCGTGATTGGAATTATTTTCGAAGCCCGGCCAAACGTGACAGTCGATGCTACTGGATTAACCTTCAAGAGTGGCAATGCAGTCATTTTGCGCGGTGGTAAAGAGGCCATTCGTACTAATACCGCCCTCGCCCAGGTGATGTGATCAGCTTTACAAAGGGCCGGATTACCACAAGATGCGGTCCAACTAGTGGAAGATACTAGTCATGAAGTTGCCCAAGAAATGATGAAACTTTCTCAATATATTGATGTCTTAATTCCGCGTGGTGGTCGTGGCCTTATTCAACGGGTGGTTCAAACGGCTTCTGTACCAGTTATTGAAACTGGGGCTGGCAACTGCCACGTTTACGTTGACCGCGATGCTGACTTGCAAATGGCCACCGATATTGTGGTCAACGCTAAAGTCCAGCGCCCGTCAGTTTGCAACGCTGCTGAAAAACTCCTCATCCATCGCAATGTGGCTGCCAAATACTTACCGATTATTGCCAAAGCATTACAAGATCATGGTGTCCAACTACGTGGTGATCAGGATGCTTGTGCCCTCGTTCCGGGGATGATTCCCGCCACGGATGAAGATTGGGATACAGAATATAATGATTTGATCATGGCCGTGAAAGTCGTTGATAGCCTGGATGATGCCATTAATCATATTAATGAACATAGTACACAACATTCCGAAGCGATTATTACTAATGATATTGCTCGCGGTCATGAGTTCCAGCAACGGATTGATTCAGCATGTGTCTATGTCAACGCCTCAACGCGGTTTACCGATGGAGGCATGTTTGGCTTTGGTGCTGAAATTGGGATCAGTACCCAAAAGCTACATGCGCGTGGTCCAATGGGGTTAGCACAATTAACAACCATTAAATATGAAATTACCGGTAATGGGCAAGTTCGGAAATAATAAGTCTAAATGGCCTCGAGTTCTAATTCTCGAGGCCATTTTTGTAGTCATTATTAATTTTGCATTCTGTCATACATCAATCCTGGTTCCGCGTTCAGGTCCATCCCTGCACGGTCACCTTGTTGATAGCACATGTATCCCGCTGCGCCAATCATTGCGGCATTATCACCGCATAATTTCAGTGGTGCTTGAAGCATATTAACATCTGGATGGTACTTGTGCATGTCATGATCTAACCGACTCCGGAGGCCATGATTAGCTGCAACCCCACCTGCTAAAATAAGCTGCTTAACTGGGTAGCGATCCAATGCCCGCATTGTCTTTTCGGCAAGCACATCAACAACACTCTGTTGGAAGCTTGCTGCCAAGTCATACTTATTGAGTTTTTCACCACGCTGGTCCGCATTGTGAACAGTGTTAATGAAGGCACTCTTCAGGCCACTAAAACTAAAGTCATAGTTAGCTTCCTTTTCCATTGCGCGGGGGAACTTAAAAGTATCATGTCCCTGAGCGGCCCATTCATCAATCGTTTTCCCAGCCGGATAATTAACTCCCAGCACCCGACCAATTTTATCGTAGGCTTCACCAGCAGCATCATCGCGAGTTTCACCAATAATTTCAAATTGATGTTCTTGGGGCATATAAACTAATTCCGTATGACCGCCAGAAACAAGCAAAGCCATTTGAGGATACATGAATTCACCCACATACCGTGCTGCATATAAATGCCCTGTCATGTGGTTGACCGGCACCAGTGGTAAATGATGCGCCCAGGCAATCGTCTTAGCGGCAGTGACCCCAATTAATAGTGAGCCAACCAACCCAGGGCCGTACGTAACAGCAACAGCAGCGATATCATGATATGTTACTTTAGCTTCCGTCAATGCTTGGTCGGTGCATCGCGTAATCCATTCAATATGATGACGACTAGCAACTTCAGGCACAACCCCGCCAAAACGTTGGTGACTTTCAATTTGCGTTGCCACAATATTTGACAAAATCTTCGTGCCGTTCTCCACCACCGCAACACTGGTTTCATCACAACTAGTTTCAAATGCCAAAATTAAGGTTCTTGCTGACATAGTTAGTTATCTTCTTCCTCACTTCTTAAATTAACTTTCATTTCCCACGCATCTTCATGATCATCAATGTAGTACCGCCGCTTTAATTTAGATTGATGAAAGCCCAACCGCTGATACAATTGCTGTGCACGAGTATTAGAAACTCGGACCTCTAAGCTCATCGTCGTCATTCCGACCCGCGTACTAGCCTGAAATAACGCTCTAATCAGATGTTCACCGACACCTTGACTGTGATATGCCGGTAAGACAGCAATATTTGTAATGTGGCTTTCGCGATGGTACCAGTTAAATGAAGCACCAATATAACCGACCACTTGTGAATCATACGTTATTACCAAATATAAACGATCACGGAACCGGCTCAATTCGAGCTCAAATGCGTTCGCGCTCCACGGTGGGGTGCCAAAGTTTTGCCGTTCAATTTCCACCATTGATGACACATCCTGGTTAGTCGCGCATCGCAACAGGTACTGATGACCATGGATATTTATTAGTTGGGGATTAATTTTAAGCTGGTGGTTCGTTTTACCGTTGAACCAATGCTTAAACTTCCCGAACATAACTACCCTTCGTTTCACCAGGATGCAACTTCTGCCAGTTGGCTTCGGCTTCAGTAATTCGTAGATAGTGCGGCACAAAATCATCAATATCATTGGTAGGTTCCGCATACTCACCAGCTAATGCCAGTTGATAAGTTGATGGAATACCAAATGGCCGTGGCATCAGGTGCACATTGTTCGGTAAATTCCCTGTCATTTTCTTCTTGATCCGGTCCGTTAAATGACCCACTAACAATACCTGATGGTCCACATTAGCGAGTTGGCCTAACAGGTCGTTCATGGCCACATGTTGGTCAGCAATTTTATTTACTAACTGTCCCTGGTCCCATTGGTAAGCACCGGCAAAAACATTGCCCCGCCGCGCATCAAAGAACGGCACAATGAGGTCATCACTAGTAGGAACCACATTCCGAGCAAGCACAGCTAAACTGGAAATGCCTACTAGTGGCAGGTTTTCGGTATCGGCTAGCACCTTAGCGGTCGTTACAGCGATTCGCACTCCGGTGTATGAACCGGGGCCTTGAGCAACGACTACCCGGTCAATATCAGCCGCCTGCCATTGTACTAACTGAAATAATTTATCAATCGTTGGCATCAAGAAAATACTATGGTTACGCACCATGTTGAGAGTAGTTGTTGCCATTAGCTGCTCATCTTCAACAAGAGCCACACTCATTGGTTGGTTTGAAGTATCAATTGCCAAGACTTTCATTTTTGTCTCATCCTTTCAATAACACTAATATCTTATCACACCAATCAAGTTGCACCTACCCTTATCTATCAAGGCCACAAAAAAGGGAGGAAGAAAATCCACTACGGATCATCTTCCTCCCTTATGATATTTATTTACTAGTCACGATCGTCGTAACCCTTTGGATGAGTGGAGTGCCACTTCCAGGCGGTTGCAATAATATCATGAACATCATCGTACTTGGGATCCCAACCTAGGACATTCCGGGCCTTGTCACTAGCAGCAACTAGTGAATCAGGGTCGCCAGGACGACGAGGAGCAATCTTGGCCGGAATTGGCTTACCAGTAACTTCCCGAGCAGCTTCAAGCATTTGCTTATTGGAGAACCCGGTTGATGAACCAAGGTTGAAGGCATTACTATCATTGCCAGCTTCCAGGTACTTGATTGCCAAGATGTGAGCATCAGCTAAATCCATAACATGAACGTAGTCACGAACGTTAGTACCATCTGGCGTGTTGTAGTCATCACCAAAGATGCTTAATTCATCACGCTTGCCTTGGGCAACTTGCAAGATGATTGGAACTAAGTGAGTTTCTGGACCGTGGTCTTCACCAATGGTGCCATCTGGGGCAGCACCGGCTACGTTGAAGTAACGAAGAGCTACGAACTTAATGCCGTATGCCTTGTCAGCCCAGTGCATCATCTTTTCCATCATTAACTTACTCAACCCGTATGGGTTAATTGGGTTCTGAGGGTCAGTTTCCTTAATTGGCATGTGTTCAGGAACACCATAAGTAGCAGCTGTTGAACTGAAGACAATGTACTTAATGTGGTGGTCACGCATTGCTTCTAGTAAGGTAATCATTCCACCAGTGTTATTGTCAAAGTACTTCAGCGGCTTGCTCATTGATTCAGGAACAATTGAGAAGGCTGCAAAGTGAACAACAGCTTCAATATCTTCATTATCAAAGATCTTGTCCAAGAACTTCCGATCGCGAATGTCACCTTCATAAAACTTTGCTTTAGGGTTAATTGCGGCCCGGTGACCAGTAGATAAGTTATCAGCGACAACAACGTCCTGACCATGTTCTACTAAGTCCTTTACCATATGGGAGCCGATATAACCAGCACCACCAGCAACTAAAATTGCCATGTTAGTTTCCTCCTCTACATACTAGTGTTGCCAAATAAACACTGTAATTTCTTTTCATCATGAATTGTAGCACACAAATTAAGGATCGTTTAGTAAAATTTAGTAAAGTTTTAGTAAAGCGATTACAATTCTATAGTGCTCGCAGATGAGCT
Source organism: Limosilactobacillus frumenti DSM 13145 (assembly GCF_001436045.1). Classification (GTDB taxonomy): domain Bacteria; phylum Bacillota; class Bacilli; order Lactobacillales; family Lactobacillaceae; genus Limosilactobacillus; species Limosilactobacillus frumenti. The sequence continues at coordinate 21,022 of NZ_AZER01000008.1, read as the reverse complement.
AGGTTTAATTGATGATCTAAGTACTTCATCAACAATCCCTCACGTAAGCCACTATTAGAAAAGCGAATCCGTTGAATGTCTTGTTGGCGAATAATTGCCATTAGGGGGAGGAGCCCGCCAACAATAACGTCAGCCCGATCCTTTGTAATTCCCCGCATTTGAGCCCGTTCTTCACGCGTACTTTCCAGAAGCTGGTGCATAATGTCCAAAGCTTCTCCTGACTGCATCCGTAATCCATGGACAGGTAGAACCTGGTCAGGTGTTTGAGCCCGTTGCCAACGGTAAACCTTCGCTAACGCTCGATTACTACCACCTAAAGCAATAACTTCGCCATGGCGAATACGATTTAACCACTGGTGTTTTGCCAAAACTTGGTCAACCCGCGTTACCGCGTCAAAAAGGTTGGCTGGGTCAATCTGATCAGTTAAATGGTAGTGTTGCGAGATTAAGACTGAACCAATTGGTAAACTAATGGTTTCTTCTGCCGCTCCATTATCAACCAAAATCAGTTCCATACTGGCACCCCCAGTATCAAGGATCAGGCCGCGTTTAATGTCTAGGGTCCGGTTCACACCGACATAATCAAGGTAGGCTTCCCGTTCTCCGGAAATCACATGAATGTTGAAACCTGTCTCTGCCTTGACCTGTTTTAAAAACCACTTTTGGTTATTAGCTTGCCGCACAGCAGCAGTCGCTACCGCCAATGTCGTGATGTTAGAATATTGATCAATTACATCCCGGAAATGGGCCAACGCTGTTAACGTTCGTTTCACTGGCGCTTCCTTTAAAGTCTTCTCTGGACCCATCTGGGATGATAAGCGAACATACTGTTTTTCGTAAGTTTCCGTTTTGTAAGTACCATTATCAGCAATTTGACTAATTTTTAGACGAACCGAATTTGAGCCTAAGTCAATAATTGCTAAGTAGGCCGGTGCTTTACTCATCGCGGTCATCCTTTCCGTTATCGAGGTGCAGGTTAGATACGTGCTTACTCAGCTTTTGAAAGACACCGGAAAAGTGACGCTTAGCCTTGATTTCACGCTGCTCAGCGTGACGTTCCTTAGTGGCCGTTTCTGCAAAGTATTCTTGGGCATTAAATGGCTCTGCACCATGACGGTCAATCCGCTCATAGTGGTCACCCACTAATTCACGAGCCTTAACATTGTCACGCCACATATCATCAAAAATCCGAATAGCTTTTTGCTTAACAGCTGGTTGTTCAACTGGGAAGAGTTCTTCCACCCGCCGGTTCAAATTCCGCGTCATCATGTCCGCACTGGCCAGGTAAATTTCTTCGTTACCGTTACCCTTGAAGTAGTAAATTCGCGAGTGTTCCAAGAACCGCCCGACAATGGAGTGCACTTCAATATTGCCATGCAGTTCTGGTAAATCATTTCGCAGACAAGTAATCCCCCGAACAAGTAATTGAATCTTAACACCCTTCGAAGCCGCTTCATACAAGCGGGCAATAATCTGCTTATCCGACAGTGAATTCATCTTCATCCGGATGAATGCCGGGTTACCATTTTCTGCAATTTGAATTTGCTGGTCAATCTTCTCATCGATAAATTCCCGAATGCCATCTGGGGAGACCCGGAGCTTGTTAAAGTATGGTGGACGGGCAAATCCGGATAGCATGTTGAAGAGGTTGGTCATATCGATGCCAATTTCCTGATCACAAGTTAACATCCCCATGTCGGTATAGAAGTTAGCTGTAACATCGTTATAGTTACCAGTTCCTAGGTGCATGTAACGTCGCAGGCCATCTTCGTCACGCCGAATAACTAGCGAAATCTTACAGTGAGTCTTCAAGCCAACTAATCCATAGATAACGTGGCATCCCATCCGTTCCAAACGTTGGGCCCACCGCACATTATTCTGTTCATCAAACCGGGCCTTAACTTCCACCAGAACAGTAACCTGTTTGCCTTGTTGGGCTGCCATCCCTAAGTACTTAATAATTGGCGAGTTTCCAGATACCCGGTAAAGGGTCATCTTAATTGCCAGTACTTGCGGATCAATCGCTGCTTGGTGAATAAAGTTAACAACCGCTTGGAAGCTCTCGTACGGATGCTGCATGAGGTAGTCGTGTTGGCGAATTGCCGCAAATATATTGTGATCCATATCCAATTCTGGATTCAGGTATGGAGTAAACTTTGGAAATCTCAAGTCATCATGACCATCAACCATGCCAGGCAATTTCTTCAGGAATGTTAGATCGACAGGACCATCAACTTCATAAATGGAACGTTCACCGACATGGAGATTATCAACTAGCTGATCTTCTAACCACTGGTCAATGGTGTTTTCAACTTCTAGCCGCATTACTTGACCGTGTTCCCGTTCGCGGAGTTGGTGTTTAACGGCCCGTAGCAAATCAGAAGTATCTTCTTCAGCGACATCCAGGTCCATATCACGCATTACCCGGTAAGTGGCGGTCGCCAAAATTTGGTATCCAGGGAACAATTGACCAAGGAACTGTTTGATTAACTCATCAATCAGCATGAAGTTGTTGTCACCGGGCAGACGAACTAACCGCTTATAAATTGATGGTACCCGGACCGTTGCAAACTTAATATCGCTTTCTTTCCGGTCATCATGCGGTTCCATTTCACGAGTGTCAACTTCCTGGTCACCTTCCAGGATCTCCTTATGTTGGTGATCTTCTTCCTTTTGGCTTGGATCACGTTGCAACTGAACAGCAATGTTCAAAGAGTTGTTAGCAATGAATGGGAATGGCCGTGACGTGTCATCAGCCATCGGCGTCAAAACGGGCATGAGTTCATCACTGAAGTACCGCCGGATAAATTCACGTTGCTTTTCATTCAGATCGGCAATATGAAGAATGTTAATCTCCTTCTTAGCCAGGTCAGGGATGATTTGTTGGTTATATACTTCATACCGTTGTTTAACCATCCGGTGCTCTTTAGCGTTAACGGCATCCAGTTGTTCTTGTGGGGTTAAACCCGAAGCATCAGTCGTCGTCACATTGGCAGCTGCCAGCTTATGCAGTGAAGCAACCCGGACCATAAAGAATTCATCAACGTTACTTTGGGTAATACCAAGGAAGTTCGCCCGTTCCAACAAGGGGTTACTCATATCGGTAGCTTCTTCGAGGACTCGGCCATTGAAGTCAATCCAACTCAATTCCCGGTTAACATAATTCTGTGGTTTGTAAAAGTCTTTATACATTTTACCGACCTTCCTTTTCCTTCAGTACTGGCGTAATGCCAAAAACATCCGTAAACAATTGTGATTTCTTACTAAATGACCACTTCTCCAATACCAGATCATCATTTGCCGTGGCCTTGATCACCAAACGCTGACCCTTCAACTTCAGACGCAATTGACTAATTTTTTGTTGTCGCGAATCATCTAATGCATCAACTAACCGCAGAATGGCAGCTAATTTAGCAACCGGTAGCTGCAAGTCATCATCAAGATGACGATAATGAGATTGACTGACCGTTGGTACTTCAGCACTATGATAACGAGCCACTTCAGCAATAATCCGGTTATCCTGGTCAGACAAACCAATTAGCGGATTTGCTTCTAGAATATAAGCTGAATGACGGTAGTGGCCTTCTTGATTGATAAAATTACCAATATCATCGATCTTGGCCGCAATTTCTAGTAATAACCGGTAGTGATTATTCAACCGGTGAATTGGCTTTAACTGGTCAAACAATTGGAGGGCAAACCGCGTTACAAAATCGGAGTGGGAAGGATCGACACCATAACGCCGGGCCATATTATCTGCTGATGTCCGAATCATGTTATCCCGCTTCTGTTGATCATCGGTGTTGTCAACGGCAATCCCTGTTGACAAACCACCCATCGTTGAAAGGTCCGTGACATAGATACTTTGCGGAGCAATAATCCGCGCCATCCGAGCAATAACCAGATAATTTGGCAAAGCGTACGGGAATTGCTGATTAACACCGAGGTATCGTTGCAAGTAATTATCCGATGTCAGGAGCATATGCTTTAGGGTATCTTGGAACTGGTCACGTGGCAATTTAGCCAGGTGTTCGTGCTTTGGAATATAGCGGGCATTTAACGTTGCAGAATTTTGAATCAGCAAAACCGTCTTTTTATGCCGCTTCAGCTCTGGTTCTAGGTACTCAAGCTTACTGTTAATGTAGTCTTGGATAATTTCATTAGGGTTCGTCGTGGTTTGATTAAGCCGTTCCACTAACTGATGAATATGGGCACCACCTAAGTCAATCTCCCAAGAAGCTTCAAATTGATCGTGGTGGAAAAAGGCCAGCGTTGTGCTGTCCAAACCAATGCTTAACAGGTACAGGCAGTGCTTACTCATCTTTTTAAAATCTGGCAACGTTGTCATAATATGGCTCATTAATTCTGCCATTAATTGGTTATTATTCAACCACTCAATTGTCAGTCCTGTCCGTACTTCCAGCTGGTCACGAACATAGGATGCGGTGACCTCATCTAAGTCTTCACGGGCACCATAAAAGAGGATGTTCTTAACTTGATAATCACGCGCTAACTCTTTAAATCCTTCGATGTTATCAACAATTGCTTCCATGTTTGCCATATAGTTGGCTGTCGGACCATTCGTATCAATCTGGAAAGAGCCGGACTGAACGTTGTTAATGATCTTGAAATCAGGACGCTCAACAATTCGCATACGAACTTGATCTGGTTGCAGATAGATGACCGCTATCATGTCGTTCTTCATCTTGATCACTCCTCATAATACTCTCAAATTAAGTCTACCATTTAAAACTAAAACAGGGACTGGAATTGTGTTTCCAGTCCCTATTTTATTGGATTTAATACCATTCGAAATCCGCCTTAGTACACTCTTTATAGTCAATCGTTATTTGATGTTGACTTGTCAGGTGACCATCATTTTCTTGTTTAGTAAACACACTAGTCACAACTTGCTGTGGACGAACCTCATGATTGTATTGAATAGCAAAAGATTTTACACGGTGTTGTCTTAAAAAGTCATCACCGAGTGGTGCTAATAACCAATCAAAGTAACGAGCGTTATTAACATGGTGGTTAGCGTCAATGTCAAAAAATCGCACTCGGTAATTGACGTGGTGCGTGGGCTCATTTTCAGTAAGATCATGAGGGCGCCGAATACGTGGTAATCGCTTCATTTCTGGGGAATGAAACGGCTTAATTAATTGCGGTGGAATAGATTCCAGTTTACGGGCCGTCAAATCCATGAACACAAACTGACATTGAGCTTTTGCCAATATTTTGCCGTCTACAGATCGCAACCAAAATTCACGCAAAGCAAAAAAACGGTTATAAGCAACCGCTCGTGTTCCTAAAACTACGTGTTCACCAAAATGCGGTAGTTCTTTCTCTAAACTGCCAGCATACCCAGTAATTACCCAGGCCCCGCCAGTTGATAAAACGGTTTGTTTATCTATTCCCAAAAAGGTTTCATGCGCATTGGACACCGTACTAAACATGCTCAATAACATACTCATCGTTGGGTGACCTGTCTCATCACACTCATAATATGTTAGTAAGTGATCCATCTCATATGTATCTGCGCTTTGTGTAAGTTTCAAAATAATCCATCCTTAAATGTGGTGATACTGCTTATATAATTTTTGCCGATTGAGCCCGTTTTGCTTAGCAACCAGTTTGATGGCAGCATTCGTCGTCAAGCCATCAGCAATTGCCCGATCAATTTGTTCCATTGGTGTTCCTTGCTGATTGTCATTATCCTCTTCAGGGTGCTCATTTCCCTGAACAATGATGACAAATTCACCTTTAATCTGGTGATTCTTAAAGTATTCGTGAACTTCTGCAAGGGTACCGCGGGTAAATTCTTCGTAACGCTTAGTTAGTTCCCGGGCAATGACAACGGGCCGCTCGCCACCAAGCACTTCGGTCATTACTGCCAGCGTTTTTACCAACCGATGGGGCGCTTCGTAGAAGATCATCGTTTCCGGACGATTCTTTAAAGTGGTTAGCGTGGCTGCCTGTTGCTGATGCTTACGCTCCAAAAAGCCAAAGAAGTAAAACGGCTGAGGAACTAATCCCGAAGCAATCAGCGCTGTAAGACCGGCATTTGGTCCGGGTAAAGGCACTACCGGAATACTAGCTGCTGTGGCAGCAGCCACCAATTCCTTTCCGGGATCAGAAATTGATGGCATCCCCGCATCACTACATTGTGCAATCTGCATACCATCCCGCAACTTGGCCATCAACTCTGGAATCCGCGACTCTGTATTATGTTCATGAAAGGAAATTTGCGGAGTATGGATATCAAAATGATTGAGTAGCTGCTGGGTATGCCGAGTATCTTCAGCCGCAATCAAATCTACGTCTCTAAGCGTCTTCACGGCACGAAAAGTCATATCGTCTAAGTTGCCAATTGGTGTTGGAACGAGGTAAAGCCGCCCTTCATCTGCATTACGAAAAGAACTTACTTGTTGCATTCTTACTTTCCTTCCTCATGGCCAAAAATAGCGTCAATACAAAACGTACATGATTCGTGGGGATCCAAGCGCTTGCCAAAATATTCAGAACAAACGTGGAACCCTTGTTGGTAAAGCCGTTTTAAGTTTTCGCGGGATCCCGACAAATGATCTGGATTTTGAGGCTGGTGCTGTTTTTTGAGGAGAGTCCGCAAATGATCATTTTCGATTGACAGTTCGGCATTCTTTTCCATTATCTGCGTTACTTGGGCCTGCAGCTGCTCCATGCTAGCAACCAGTTCTCGCGTTTGCTTCGTTACTTGAGCAAAGCGGTCATAAATATTATTTGAATCGTGATGTCCATTCACTTTACTCGCCTCCCTATCTCGTTAAGGCTTGACAAATGCGAATTGTTAATTGTTCAGCAATATTTTGAAAAGCAATGTTTTGATCAAATAGGCGGCGACTTTCGAGAGTTAATTCAGAAACCCGCAACAATGTTGCCACTGGGTACTGGTCACTAACCTTCTGTAATTGATCTTGCACATTGATAAAATGCTGGTCACGCTCATCAGCAACGCCATTAGCCATTAGCAAGGTATCACGCCAAATAAGAGCCAGCATGTCTAATAGTCGCTGTTGTTGACCCCGATCCTTTGCCAACTTCATTAACTCGGTTGCCACATCAACGAATGCCAGCATATTCCCCTGACTAGCGTGGCGATACCAGAGTGATACAGCTTCAATTGCCTGTTTTAACCAGTCATTTTCTTGCCACTGCTGAATGTCCAAAATGGAGTCGGTCAGCCCCATTCCAACTGCCCGTTCCACAGCCGGAATTTCAAGCTCAGCTAATGTGTCTGCCAATGCGGTCCTGGACAGTGGCTGCAATTCCACCACTTGTGTTCGGGACCTAATTGTCGGCAACACCGCTCCTTGATTGGTCGTTAGCATTAAAATATAGATTCCCGGACCCGGTTCTTCAATAAACTTTAACAAACTATTGGCCGCACTAGTCGTCATTTTTTCAGCATCATGGATAACAAAAAGCTTCTGGTTACCTTCCATTGCACTCTTAGTAAATTCGGCCTTTAATCGTCGCACTTCGTCTACCTTGATCTGCCGGCCTTCCGGTTGCGCAATCACCACGTCAGGGTGGTTGCCACTAATGATTCGTTGGCACTCGGGACACGTATAATCTGGCTCGCCATTTTGATCCGGGTGCAAGCAAAACAAACGCAATGCCAACCACCGGGCAATTGCCGTCTTCCCAGATCCAGCGGGCCCAACAAACAGGTAAGCATGTGCTAATTCATGATTAGCCATCACTAACCGAAAGCGGTCCACAATTGCTGGTTGTAACTTTTGTGCTCTTCCCGCTGCTTCCACGTCGTGCACCTACTTAGAATTTGAGAAACTGATCAACCGGCAGGATAAAGACCGTGGCACCACCAATCTGAACATTGACTGGGAAAGCCGATCCCCCTTCAACATCCATGTGCATTTGAGAAGTAACATATTGTTCACGGGCCTTAGCATTTTTCTTAATGATCTCAAGGACATCTTGAACACGATCATCCTTAACACCAATCAAGAACGTGGCGTTTCCTTCTCGCAAGAACCCACCAGTCGTTGACAGTTGAGTCATCTGGATATTAGCATCATTGAATGCCCTTCTGAGACGGTTGCTATCTTTAGACTGAATGATGGCAATAATCATTTTCATGGTTATTTTCCTCCTTATCTTTATCCCAACAAATCTGCAAAGCGGTCATGAATTGTCGCTTCGACATCCATAATCACTTGATTAAGGGGCTGGTTAGCATTGATTTCTTTAATTCGTTCTGGATCTTGCGCTAACAGACGTAAGTAAGCCTGTCGCACCGTTTGATGAAAACTTAATTGTTCACGATCCAAGCGATTTACCTGGTTAGACCGGTGCTCAGCGATTCGCCGCAAGCCAATTTCAGAATCCACGTCCAGATAAATAGTGAGGTCTGGGAAATGTCCATCAATGGCAAACTGGTTAATCTGCATCACCTCATCTTCACCGAGGTGTCGTCCAGCTCCCTGATAGGCAATGGAACTGTCAATATATCGATCACACAAGATCACCTTTCCCGCTTCCAAAGCAGGAAGAATGGTGGATATTAAATGCTGCCGACGTGCCGCAGCAAATAACAAGGCTTCTGTCCGGCCGTCCATGTCGCCATTGTGGTCATCAAATAAGACCTGGCGAATCTGTTCTGATATATGGTCGCCGCCAGGTTCACGGGTGTACATCACCCGATCCTCTCCAAGTTGTTTTTCTAGATCACGCTGAACTTGGCTAATCACACTCGTTTTACCAGCGCCATCTGGACCCTCAAACGAAATAAACTTTCCCTTCATTACCGATTCTCATTCCTTTATTAACGATCAATTACACCCTTGTTGAGCCGCCCATGTACCTTGAATTGACGTGCTAGCTTATACAGGTATAGGTACTTTTGTTCTTGAAGGTGCGCCCGATCACGTAATTCAGTACTGACGTTTGCCTCATATACCGCCCGTTCCGTTTCTTTAGCATGATCCCAGCTAGCCTTCGTATCATAAATTAAGTCTAATAGCCGTTGATTACGTTCATTTTCTACTTGGTGTTGTTTCTTTGAACGATGAAAAAGCATGGTTACATCTCCGTTCGTCCTTGGACAGCCTTAAATAAGGTCATCTCATCTGCGTAGTCAATATCAGCGCCAACCGATAGTCCATGGGCCAATCGTGTGACCTTAATACCAGCGGGTTTAATTAGTTTAGCCAGATAAGAAGCCGTCAATTCACCATCCGATGAAGCATTAGTAGCAATGATAACTTCCTTTGTTTCCTCGTCCTTCTTCAAACGATCTAGCAAACTGGTAATATTAATATCTTCTGGGCCCGTACCGGCAACCGGTGAAATTACCCCATTCAGGACATGGTAAAGGCCATGATATTCATGCATCCGTTCCATGGCCATGATATCTTGCGACTGTTCAACAACTAAAATCTTAGAACGATCACGGGTCTTGTCACGACAAATCGGACACGGGTCATCCTCCGTAATATTGCCACAAATACTACATTCGTGCAGGTCACGTTTAGCGGACAATAATGATTTAGCAAAATTCGTTACATCATCATTGTGCATCGTTAAAGTATAAAAGGCTAACCGGGTCGCTGTCTTTTGACCGATTCCAGGCAACTTGGTGTAACTTTCAATTAGCTTTGCTAGTGGTTCTGGATACTGCACTCTTACATCCCCAAGCCACGTGTGTACTTACCCAATTTACTTTGGGTGGCATCGTTGACCTTCTTCATACCATCGTTAATGGCAGCCACCACTAAATCAGATAGCATATCAACATCGTCAGGGTCCACAGCTTCTGGCTTGATCTGCAGTTCAACCAGCTTATTATCACCAGTGAAGGTTGCCGTTACCATATCATCAGGAGCCTTGCCGACGAACTCTTGCTTAGCAAGTTCTTCGTGTTCTTCCATCATCTTTTTTTGCATTTGCTTAGCTTGCTTCATCATTTGTTGCATGTTCATCCCACGCATCATTTTAATCACCATTCCTTAATTTTAATTATCTTCTACTTTGACAATATCCTCGCCAAACAATTGATGGGCTTTTGCTACTGGGTCATTAGGATCCTTAGTGGCTTCTTCAGCACTAGCGGCCGATTGTTCAGCATCAGCGCTTGAATCTTCGGCAGCTTGTGAAGCATCAGGACTGGCAGCCGAATGAGCAGCAGCTGGTGCTGAGTTGCCAAAACCATGGTCCTGAATAAAGTCATGACGGATCTGTGGCCAACGATCTTTTGGCACGAACACGACCCGTCGTTCATCCCCAGATAACTTTTGGAGGCCATCCTCCATTGCTTTTATCAGTGTACTATCATCAGTCGCCTGTTGAAACAGGAAAGCATAGTCAAAAGCTACAATTACACCATCTGGACTTGCTGCTACCGGTTGTGAAACATGTAGTAGCGACCGTTGAGGCACACTCAGCATATTCAGCATATCGCCCCATAGGTCCCGAATATTAACCAGGTCCTTTTTAGTTGCCGTTTCCAAAACTGGATAAACCCGATTCAGGTTAACCCGAACATTCCGTTGATGAACTCGTGGCGTGTTGGCTTGCTCAGCATTAGCAGGATGCTTGGCTTGGGAAGTGTTTGTAGGCGCAACAACTGGCCGTTGACTTAACTTCTTCACTTGTTGCTGAAGTTCACGAACTTGTTTTTCTAGTTCTTTAATAGCATGACTATCTGTACTGGTTGGGCTAGTTTGTTCATTTATGTGCTGGTGTGGTTGGGCCAGCTTAACCGTTAAGACTTCTAGGTAAACATCAGGATGGGTAGTAAACCGCATTTCCTCCTGGACCGCATTTAATTCATCAATCATGTCGTAAAGGACAGAACTATCAGCCGCTTGGGCTAACTCAGTAAATTCACTTTCCTTTAGTCCGGTACTAGCGATTTGAATGAGATCCGGTGATTCCTGATAGAGCAAGACGTCCCGAATAAAAGAAATTAAGTCTTCGATAAAGCGCTGACCATCTTTTCCTTCGCCGAGAATTTGCTTCATGGTATCCAATGCCGGTGCTGCCTGATTACTAGTAACCTGCAGGAAGTACTTCTTTAATAACTGCTTCGTTACACTACCGGTAACCAAGAGGGCATCATCAAGTTTAACCTGATTGTCACTAAAGGAAAGAACTTGGTCCAGGATACTTAATGCATCACGCATTCCCCCTTCAGCAGCATTGGCAATTACCCACAAGGCCTTTTCATCATACTGAACCTTCTTCTGGTCCAAAATATACTTCATCCGTTCAAACGAATCCTTGGCAGAGATTCGCCGAAAGTCAAACCGTTGGACCCGGGAAATAATGGTCAATGGAATCTTATGTGGTTCGGTAGTGGCCAAAATGAAGATCACATTTGCAGGTGGTTCTTCAAGTGTCTTTAATAGGGCGTTGAAAGCTCCCGTCGATAGCATATGCACTTCATCAATGATGTAGACCTTATAGTCCGCCTGGGTTGGGGCGTACTTAACTTTATCCCGAATGTCACGAATTTCTTCAACCCCATTGTTAGATGCCGCATCGATTTCGATAACATCGTTTAATTGCCCATTCGTAATTGCTTTGCAGGTTTCACATTCATTACAAGGTTCGCCATCTTTAGAGTGGTGACAATTGACTGCCTTAGCAAAGATCTTTGCAGCGGAAGTTTTCCCAGTTCCCCGGGGGCCGGCAAAAAGATACGCATGACTAATCTGGTGAGTAATAATGGCATTTTTGAGAGTGCGAGTGATCACTTGCTGACCAACCATGTCGTCAAACCGTTGTGGTCGCCACACACGATATAAAGCCTGATAGCTCATCATTTAGCTTCCTTTCTGTACAAATCATTACTCAACATTATACTAGCTTTTTGGGCCGCAAAGAAGAGGCCTGCTCAACAAAAAAAGAGACTGACACAAGCCAGTCTCCACTTAATTATCAATAAAACTTAGGACACAAGGCACGTCAAACTTAGTGCTGCTTCCTTCCGGACCTGACACGGTTCGTAAGCACACCCTTGCCCTAAGGCCTTGCGGCAAATAGTATGATACAACAATTTAACATTAATTGCCAGCTTTTTTCTTGCGGGCTAACTTGCGCTTCTTTCGAATGGCGCGAAAGAATTCCTTAAGCATTTGACTGCACTGTTTACCTAAAACACCAGACATGACGTTAACTTGGTGATTTAAACGTTGATCATTTAATAAATGGTAAAGACTGTCAACCGCCCCAGCTTTAGGGTCTGCTGCGCCGTAGTAAACCGTTCGAATACGCGAATTAATGATCGCGCCACTACACATAATACATGGCTCCAATGTAACGTAGAGATCGCAATCTTCTAAACGCCATGAATGAAGATTTTGGCAAGCTTCCATAATTGCAAGTACCTCTGCGTGGTATGTTGCGTCTTGAAATTTCTCACGCATATTATGACCGCGACCAATGATTTGACCATCCTTCACAACCACAGCCCCAATCGGAACTTCACCTAAAATGGCTGCTTGCTCCGCTTCGTTAATTGCTACTTCCATAAATTTGATCTGTTGCGGAGTTTCAGCTGTCGAACTTAAATTTGCCATTTTAAACCTCAATCTGTGTTTTTTTACTAAGATCAGTGTATAATAATCTCGTTTGAAGTTAAAATATTTATCTAGTGATTATCCACATTTCGTGTTAAAAATGTTTCACACCGTTCATTTGCCCACAGCAATGCCATATATTGTGTTTCACCATTTTAAGTGTCACAATATATGGCATTTTTACATTGATTTTCTCGTAAATATCGCTATACTAGTAACCATCAACAAAAGCGTAGGGGGAATTGATATGGTTACTGTCTTTTCTAAAAATAATTGCATTCAATGCAAGATGACCAAGAAATTCTTGGAACAACATAAAATCAACTTTGTTGAACACAACATCGACGAACAACCTGAATTTATCCAGCGATTAAAAGCAGAAGGCTTTATGGCTACACCAGTTGTTAAGCTCCCTAATGGCGATGCTTTTTCTGGTTTCCGTCCCGATCAATTAAGTAAACTGGCCTAAAGCGGTTGGATGAATGATTTAATAGCGGGAAGTTAGGCGAAGTTAGGAGTAACTTCCGTAACCTCCCGCTTTTTCTGTCTGCTAACAATCTAAATAGAAAGTGAGTTACATCATGGCATTATCTGATATTGATCTTACTAAGGTGAAATATTACGACCTCAACAATGAAGTTAACATTCCTAAAAACGGCCAAATTCAGCTGGAAAAGGATAAGGAAGCATTGGCGGACTTTATTAAGGAAAATGTAAAGCCCAATACCAAGCATTTTTCTTCAATCAAGGAACGTTATCAATGGTTAGAAGACAATGACTACATTGAAGAAGGCTTCATGGACAAGTACAGTCTCGACTTTATTGAAAAGTTATATGACTACTTAAAGAAGCAAGACTTCCACTTCCACTCATTTATGGCAGCTTACAAATTTTACGCCCAGTATGCCTTGCGGACAAATGACAAGGAATACTACTTGGAAAACTATATCGACCGGGTAGCAATGAATGCTCTTTATCTCGCCAATGGGGATGAAGATTTAGCAATGGATCTTGCTGATGAAATTATTCACCAACGTTACCAACCAGCAACCCCAACTTTCTTAAACGTTGGTCGGAAACGACGGGGAGAATTTGTTTCCTGCTTTGCAATTCAAACAACCGATGATATGAACACCATTGGTCGGACCATCAACTCCGCTCTGCAGCTTTCTAAGATCGGTGGTGGGGTTGGTATTAATCTTAGCAATTTGCGGGAAGCTGGTGCACCAATTAAGAAGATTGAGCATGCTGCCAGTGGTGTTGTCCCCGTGATGAAGTTATTGGAAGATAGCTTCTCCTACTCCAACCAATTGGGCCAACGTCAAGGAGCCGGCGTCGTTTACCTCAGTGTTTTCCATCCCGACATTATCGGTTTTTTAGGTGCTAAAAAGGAAAATGCCGATGAAAAGATTCGGTTAAAGACCCTCTCACTGGGGATCACCGTTCCCGACAAGTTTTATGAATTAGTCGAAAAAGACGAAGACATGTACCTATTCAGTCCATATGATGTTGAACGAGTTTACGGCAAGCCATTCTCATATGTTGATATTACTAAGGAATACGATAACATGGTTGCCAATAATAAGATCCACAAGAAGAAAGTTAATGCCCGTGACCTCGAAGATGAAATTAGTAAGCTGCAACAGGAATCTGGTTATCCATACATTATTAACATCGACACCGTAAACCGTGCCAACCCAATCGACGGCAAGGTTGTCATGAGTAACCTCTGTTCCGAAATTGCCCAAGTCCAAACACCATCCACATTAAACGATGATCAGACTTACAAGACCCTTGGAACAGACATTTCATGTAACTTAGGATCAACTAATATTCTGAACATGATGAAGTCACCCGACTTTGGCCGGTCTATTCGGGCAATTGTGCGCGGACTGACACGAATCAGTGATGTGGAAAGCTTGGATGTTGTTCCATCCATCAAGCGGGGAAATCAACTGAGTCACTCAATTGGTTTAGGTGCGATGGGCTTACATAGTTTCTTAGCCAAGCACCATATTCAATATGGCAGTCCGGTGGCAATTGAATTTACTGGCGTTTACTTTATGCTGTTGAATTACTGGTCATTAGTTGCTTCCAATGAGATTGCTAAGGAACGGCACGAAACTTTCCATAATTTTGATAAGAGTACTTATGCCAATGGCTCTTACTTTGATCAATATGTAGAAAAGGACTGGGGGCCACAATCTGCAACCGTCAAGAAACTATTCCAAAACATCTTTATTCCTGGAATTGCAGATTGGAAAAAGCTGAAAGCAGCAGTCATGAAGGATGGCCTATACAATGAATACCGCTTAGCTGTTGCACCAAATGGTTCGACTTCTTATATCAACGATTCCACTGCTAGCCTAACGCCAATCATTAACCGGATTGAAGAGCGGCAAGAAAAGATGATTGGTAAGATTTATTATCCAGCACCATTCTTATCCAACGATACAATGCCATACTACATTTCCGCTTATGATATGGATATGCGTAAAGTCATTGATACTTATGCTGCGGCACAAAAGCATGTTGATCAGTCGATGTCACTGACTCTCTTTATGCGTTCCACTATTCCAGACGGATTATATGAGTGGAAAAATGGGCGGACTAATAAGATGACTACACGGGATCTCAATATTTTACGACACTATGCTTATAAGAAAGGCATTAAGTCAATCTACTATATTCGGACATTTACCGATGATAATGACGAAATTGGTGCCAACCAATGTGAAAGCTGTGTAATTTAAGGCTTTATCACCAATTTTTAATTTGCTTTTCTAGTAATAGCTTGCTAAACTGGTAGCTGTATTATTTTGCACTTGATAAATGAATTGATAGTCTACTGCATGGAGGAGAATAATTAAATGAAGCTTGAAGATTTTACCCCGTTAAAAAAATATAAGGCCATTAATTGGAATGAAGTTTCCGATATGATCGATAAGGCCACTTGGGAAAAATTAACTGAACAATTCTGGTTAGATACACGGATTCCAGTTTCAAATGACTTGGATGACTGGCGTGAACTAGATACTGACCACCAATGGACAGTTGGCCACGTTTTTGGTGGCTTAACCCTACTAGACACTGTTCAGTCTGAAGCTGGTTTAACCTCCTTGAAAGAAGACGTCAAGACACAGCACGAAACTGCTGTTCTGAACAACATTCAATTCATGGAATCTGTCCACGCTAAGAGTTATTCAACCATCTTCTCCACCCTTAACACTCCAGAAGAAATCAAAGAAATCTTTGACTGGTCGGATAGTGAAGAATACTTGCAAAATAAGGCCGTCAAAATTGCCAACATGTACTTAGATCCAAGCGTTGATCCACTGAAGAAAAAAGTTGCCAACGTCTTTTTGGAAACTTTCCTGTTCTACTCTGGTTTCTACACTCCGCTGTACTACCTTGGTCACAATAAGTTGAATAACGTTGCTGAAATCATTAAATTGATTCTCCGGGATGAATCTGTCCATGGTACTTACATTGGTTATAAGTTCCAAGTGGGGATGCATGACCGGACTGAAAAGCAACAACAAGATATGAAGGATTGGATGTACGACTTCTTATATGAACTGTATGACAACGAAGAAAAGTACACTCACCTGCTATATGACCAGATTGGCTGGACCGATGATGTTTTAACATTTATTCGCTATAACGCCAATAAGGCCTTAATGAACCTCGGTCAAGATCCGTTATTCCCCGATACTGCTTCTGACGTTAACCCAGTTGTCATGAACGGGATTTCCACTTCGACAGCTAACCATGACTTCTTTAGCCAAGTTGGTAATGGTTACCGTTTAGGGGCTGTTGAAGCAATGAATGACAGTGACTACAACGTCGCTGATCCAAATGCTGGTAAGGATAAAAATTCCAAAGACTAATTAACTTTTGACCATAATAAAAGGGTCCAGAACGATATTAAAGTCGTTCTGGACCTTTTTGTATTATTGTGAACCATGTATCAATGTCTAATTTTTCTCTTTACCTTTCTATAAAAATAATACCAATATTTTTTAAAGGAATGTCTACTTGTCAACCACAGCAATGTAAACGGTACCAGGTAATAAACCATTGCTCAGTCAATCACATAACTATTTACAAATGAAAATTATGTAGTATAGTAAATCATGTTCAAACAATAACAAAGTAAATGTGAAGGAGCTTACTATTATGTCCAAAGATAAAAAACATGTAGAAACTTCAACTACTAAATCCAAAGAACAAGCCGCACAAGAAATGATTCAGGGCTTAATGGACCGAAGCTTAGCTGCATTCCATGAATTAAGAAACTATTCACAAGAACAAGTTGATAACATTTGTCAGGCAATGGCATTAGCTGCTGAAGAACACCACATGGACCTGGCAGTTGACGCTGCTAATGAAACTGGCCGTGGTGTTGCCGAAGATAAGGCCATTAAAAACATATATGCCAGTGAATACATTTGGAATAATATCCGTCACGACAAGACTGTCGGCATCATTGAAGACAATGATGAAGATCAAACCATTACAATTGCTGACCCACTGGGTGTCATCGCTGGTGTCGTTCCAGTTACCAACCCAACTTCTACTACAATCTTCAAATCCATTATTTCTGCTAAGACGCGTAACACAATCATCTTCTCATTCCACCCACAAGCTCTGAAGTCTTCTATCAAGACCGCCAAGATCTTACAAGAAGCTGCTGAAAAAGCAGGGGCTCCTAAGAATATGATTCAATGGATCCCTGAATGTAGTCTGGAAGCTACTAATGCATTACTAAAGCACCCTGATACTGCCACGATTTTAGCAACTGGTGGTCCCGCCATGGTTAAGGCTGCTTACAGTTCTGGTAACCCAGCATTAGGTGTCGGCCCTGGTAACGGTCCTGCTTACATTGAAAAGACTGCTAACATTGCTCGTTCTGTTTACGACATTGTTCTTTCTAAGACATTTGATAACGGAATGATTTGTGCTAGTGAAAACTCAGTCGTTGTTGATGACGAAATTTACGACCAAGTTAAGGAAGAATTTGCTAAGTGGAACTGCTACTTCATTAAACCAGATGAAATGGACACTTTCACTGAAGGCTTTATTGACACGAAACGTCACCAAGTTCGTGGACCAATCGCTGGTCGCTCAGCAAACGCCATTGCTGACATGTGTGGTTTGAAGAATGTTCCAGAACACACCAAGATTTTGATTGCTGAATATGAAGGAATCGGTGATGATTACCCACTTTCAGCTGAAAAACTGTCACCAGTTCTGACAATGTACCGGGCAAGTTCTCACGAGAATGCCTTTGATATCTGTCGTCAATTACTTCACTACGGTGGTGAAGGCCATACTGCTGCCATTCACACTTTAGACGACGATTTAGCCACTAAATATGGTCTGGAAATGCGTGCTTCACGAATTATCGTAAACTCTCCATCTGGTATTGGTGGAATCGGTAACATCTACAACAACATGACCCCTTCTCTAACTCTAGGGACTGGTTCGTACGGTGGCAACTCAGTATCACATAACGTTACTGACTGGGATCTCTTAAACATTAAAGTGATCGCTAAGCGTCGTGAAAACCGTCAATGGGTTAAGATTCCCCCAAAAGTTTACTTCCAACGGAATTCATTAAAAGAATTACGCGATATTCCAAACATTAACCGGGCATTCATCGTTACTGGTCCTGGGATGAGTAAACGGGGATACGTTCAACGAGTAATTGATGAACTTCGTCTTCGTCAAAATGAAACACCATTTCTTGTCTTTGATGATGTTGAAGAAGATCCATCGACTAACACCGTTGAAAAGGGTGTTGCAATGATGAATGACTTCAAGCCGGACACAATCATCGCCCTTGGTGGTGGTTCACCAATGGATGCGGCTAAGGCAATGTGGATGTTCTATGAACACCCAGAAACTTCCTGGTACGGGGTAATGCAAAAGTACCTTGATATCCGAAAGCGTGCTTACCAAATCAAGAAGCCATCCAAGTCACAATTAATCGGTATTCCAACCACTTCTGGAACGGGATCAGAAGTAACTCCATTTGCCGTTATCACTGATTCCAAGACCCATGTTAAGTACCCATTAGCTGACTACGCATTAACACCAAACATTGCGATCGTGGATTCTCAATTTGTTGAAACTGTGCCTCCCAAAACCACTGCTTACACGGGTTTGGACGTCCTTTGTCACGCGACTGAATCATATGTTTCAGTAATGGCAACTGATTACACTCGTGGTTGGTCACTTCAAACCATTAAAGGGGTCATGGAATACTTGCCTGCCTCTGTTAAGGGTAATAAGTTGGCTCGTCGTAAGATGCACGACTTCTCAACAATGGCCGGAATGGCATTTGGTCAAGCCTTCTTAGGAATCAACCACTCCCTCGCCCACAAGATGGGTGGTGCCTTCGGTCTTCCTCACGGTTTACTGATTGCCATCGCTTTACCACAAGTCATTCGTTTCAACTCTAAGCGTCCTCAAAAGTTAGCCCTATGGCCACACTACGAAACGTTCCATGCAACGAAGGACTATGCTGATATTGCTCGTTTCATTGGTCTCCAGGGTAACTCTGATAAAGAATTAGCGGAAGCTTATGCTGAAAAGGTAATTGATCTTGCTCACCAGTGTGGTGTTACTCTCAGCTTGAAAGCTAATGGCGTGAGCCGTGAAGACTTCGATAAGGTTGTCGATAAATTGGCTGTATTGGCTTATGAAGATCAATGTACAACTACCAACCCAGTTGAACCACTTGTAAGTCAACTGAAAGAATTACTTGAACGTTGCTACGAAGGTACTGGCGTCGAAGATTAATTTAATAGATTAATCAAAATAGCGAATCGTAATTATTTACGACTCGCTATTTTTGTAATACATAAATTAACGACGAGCCATTGCTTCTTCGTAATCCTTAGTGCCAACGAAGACTTCATGCTTGTATGGATTAATACCAAGCTTCTTGGCCCGCTTCCAAATGATGGCAAAGACAATGACATTGATTACTAACGAAAGGACCGCAATAACACCCATCATCGTTGGATTGGCAGCTCCTGGGTGAACAGCAGGGTTCATAACCCCACTCTTATACAGTACAGGTAATACTGAAAATTGACTGTGGTCTTGGAATAGTGGGAATACCTGGGCAAACATACACCAAATTGCTAATGTATTCGCCCGGTTTTGAATCCAACCACCTTTGTTCCAGAATGCAGCAGCAAATGTTGGTGCCAGCAATAGGGCTAATCCACAATACCAAGCATGAGTTGGTAGGTTATTGTAGGTATATTCAAAGTTCCAAACATCATAAGCAAGGATGAATAACCAAATCATATCTGGCCAAAGCATATCATCCTCATTCTTAGAGGAGTAAATACCCCACCAACCAGTCATGCAGAATACATTGATAATACCGGCAATCCCATTCAGGACATTCCACCAGCCACCATAGAGCCAGACACCTTCAGAAGATAACCACCATTGACTACCAGTAGTAGCTAAGGCATTCATTCCCCGAATAGCGGACTCAAAATCGCTCCCCACGGCGATAAAGATATTGATGGCGACGATTACAAACGGAAAACATTTAAACCAGTACGCTTTTCCTAACTTTCCCCAATGATATTTCAGGATCATAAAACCAATACAGCCAAAAATGGCCGCATACAGTTTGGCATAGTGGAACCAACTATTCATGTGAACGTAGGTCTGGTTGTGTAAAGCCCATGCTTGTCCTTGACCAGCACAAATATAAATAATAGCAAAGTAAATTGTTAAAGCCACCGGCAAAATAACAAAGAAGAACAAGCCACCAGCTCGTGAACGCCGGGCAATTTCGTTGGCAATAATCAAGCTAGCAAAAACTAATATCCAACCGAAAAATTGCCAGCCAGACTGGCTTCAATATACTTGAAATAACATTGTGAACCCCTCCTTAATGGTTTTAGGAAGCGCTTTCAGCTTCCACCTTCAGTTTAGCAATTTAGCAATAGGAATACGAGACTCATTTTTAGACATTTGTCGCTTAGCAAGACAGTTCGTGATACCGGAAGCGGACACTTATGCTCATAATGATTAGTATTGTTGAGATATTATGCCAGTTCAGTTGCATCAACTCATTTGTCAGACTACAATAAAGCCGTCTGGGCCATTAGTTCAGTTGGGAGAATGTCTGCTTCGCATGCAGGAGGTCGCGAGTTCAAATCTCGCATGGTCCATAAAAAGCTGGGAAATAACCGTTAGCTGGTGAGTTAAGTCCACGAAGTATTTGGTTATTTTGTATCCTTAGCCATAATCTATTGATAATAAATAAAGAGGATTGTGACATAAGTCTCCTATATAGTTAATACTACAGCGCAGTACACAAAGAGGACTCTAGCGTTCGGAAAATCAGAATGAAGTGAACCCTGTAAGTTGGACACTTTCATTTACGCCACTTTTGCTAAGGCAAG
>NZ_AZER01000007.1 GCF_001436045.1 Limosilactobacillus frumenti DSM 13145 | reverse complement strand
CAGAGCTTGTACTTTGAAAACTAAATAATATCATTTTTCTTTATTTAACAAAACAAACCGAGAACACCGCGTTATTTTGAGTTGTTTAATGAAAATAATCGCTAACTCAATTAATCCGATGATCACTTAGTGATCATCAAGGTTAAGTTATGAAGGGCGCATGGTGAATGCCTTGGTACTAGGAGCCGATGAAGGACGGGACTAACACCGATATGCTTCGGGGAGCGGTAAGTACGCTTTGATCCGGAGATTTCCGAATGGGGAAACCCAACCAACTTAGTCGTTGGTTGCTTGACTAGTGAATCTATAGCTAGCAAGCGGTAGACGCAGTGAACTGAAACATCTCAGTAGCTGCAGGAAGAGAAAGAAAATTCGATTCCCTGAGTAGCGGCGAGCGAAAGGGGAAGAGCCCAAACCAACGAGCTTGCTCGTTGGGGTTGTAGGACTGAACATTTGAGTTACCAAAGTGCGACGTAGTCGCAACAGTTGGGAAGCTGTGCCAAAGAGGGTGAAAGCCCCGTAGACGAAACGTCACACTCTCAGTTCAGGATCCTGAGTACGGCGGGACACGTGAAACCCCGTCGGAAGCTGCGAGGACCATCTCGCAAGGCTAAATACTCCCTAGTGACCGATAGTGAACCAGTACCGTGAGGGAAAGGTGAAAAGCACCCCGGAAGGGGAGTGAAATAGTTCCTGAAACCATGTGCCTACAAGCTGTCGGAGCCCATTAATGGGTGACGGCGTGCCTCTTGCAGAATGAACCGGCGAGTTACGATTGCATGCAAGGTTAAGGTGGAAAAACCGGAGCCGTAGCGAAAGCGAGTCTGAAATGGGCGTATGAAGTATGTAGTTGTAGACCCGAAACCAGGTGACCTACCCATGTCCAGGTTGAAGGTGCGGTAAAGCGCACTGGAGGACCGAACCCGTGTCAGTTGAAAATGGCTGGGATGAGGTGTGGGTAGCGGTGAAATTCCAAACGAACTTGGAGATAGCTGGTTCTCTCCGAAATCTCTTTAGGGGGAGCCTTGAGGAATAGAATCGTGGAGGTAGAGCTACTGTTTGGATACGGGGCCCGTCATGGGTTACCAACTTCAGATAAAC
Organism: Limosilactobacillus frumenti DSM 13145; assembly: GCF_001436045.1. GTDB lineage: Bacteria > Bacillota > Bacilli > Lactobacillales > Lactobacillaceae > Limosilactobacillus > Limosilactobacillus frumenti. The sequence continues at coordinate 2,166 of NZ_AZER01000007.1, read as the reverse complement.
TCCGAATGCCATTGATTTATACTCAGGAGTCACACGATGAGTGATAAGATCCACCGTGTAAAGGGGAACAGCCCAGATCACCAGTTAAGGTCCCTAAATATATGCTAAGTGGAAAAGGATGTGGAGTTGCATAGACAACTAGGATGTTGGCTCAGAAGCAGCCACCATTTAAAGAGTGCGTAATAGCTCACTAGTCGAGTGATCCTGCGCCGAAAATGTACCGGGGCTAAGCATATTACCGAAACTGTGGATGTGCACTACGTGCACGTGATAGGAGAGCGTTCTAAGGGCGGTGAAGCTAGACCGTGAGGACTGGTGGAGCGCTTAGAAGTGAGAATGCCGGTATGAGTAGCGAAAGACAGGTGAGAATCCTGTCCACCGAATGACTAAGGTTTCCTGGGGAAGGCTCGTCCACCCAGGGTAAGTCGGGACCTAAGCCGAGGCCGAGAGGCGTAGGCGATGGATAACAGGTTGAGATTCCTGTACCAGTTAACTGCGTTTGACGATGGAGGGACGCAGGAGGCTAAGCGAACCGTACGATTGGAAGAGTACGGCCAAGCAACGAGTCAGGATGTGAGTCAAATGCTTACATTCGGGTTGACAAGTTGTGATGGGGAGCGAAATTTATAGTAGCGAAGTCGCTGATGTCACACTGCCGAGAAAAGCTTCTAAGGAGCACGTTAACTGCCCGTACCGCAAACCGACACAGGTAGTCGAGGAGAGAATCCTAAGGTGAGCGAGAGAACTCTCGTTAAGGAACTCGGCAAAATGACCCCGTAACTTCGGGAGAAGGGGTGCTGGTCGCAAGGCCAGCCGCAGTGAATAGGCCCAGGCGACTGTTTATCAAAAACACAGGTTTCTGCAAAATCGTAAGATGAAGTATAGGGGCTGACGCCTGCCCGGTGCTGGAAGGTTAAAAGGAAGGGTTAGCTTCGGCGAAGCTCTGAATTGAAGCCCCAGTAAACGGCGGCCGTAACTATAACGGTCCTAAGGTAGCGAAATTCCTTGTCGGGTAAGTTCCGACCCGCACGAAAGGCGTAACGATCTGGGCGCTGTCTCAACGAGAGACTCGGTGAAATTGAAATCCCTGTGAAGATGCAGGGTACCCGCGACAGGACGGAAAGACCCCATGGAGCTTTACTGTAGCTTGATATTGAGTGTTTGTACTGCTTGTACAGGATAGGTAGGAGCCGTAGAAGTCGGAACGCTAGTTTCGACGGAGGCGTTGGTGGGATACTACCCTTGCATTATGACCACTCTAACCCGCAGCACTGAACGTGCTGGGAGACAGTGTCAGGTGGGCAGTTTGACTGGGGCGGTCGCCTCCCAAAAGGTAACGGAGGCGCCCAAAGGTTCGCTCAGAATGGTTGGAAATCATTCGCAGAGTGTAAAGGCACAAGCGAGCTTGACTGCGAGACAGACAGGTCGAGCAGGGACGAAAGTCGGGCTTAGTGATCCGGTGGTTCCGTATGGAAGGGCCATCGCTCAACGGATAAAAGCTACCCTGGGGATAACAGGCTTATCTCCCCCAAGAGTCCACATCGACGGGGAGGTTTGGCACCTCGATGTCGGCTCATCGCATCCTGGGGCTGTAGTCGGTCCCAAGGGTTGGGCTGTTCGCCCATTAAAGCGGTACGCGAGCTGGGTTCAGAACGTCGTGAGACAGTTCGGTCCCTATCCGTCGCGGGCGTAGGAAATTTGAGAGGACCTGTCCTTAGTACGAGAGGACCGGGATGGACATACCGCTGGTGTACCAGTTGTTCCGCCAGGAGCACCGCTGGGTAGCTATGTATGGATGAGATAAACGCTGAAAGCATCTAAGCGTGAAACTCGCCTCGAGATGAGATTTCCCATTCCCTTCGGGGAAGTAAGACCCCTCAGAGATGATGAGGTAGATAGGATGGAAGTGGAAGCACCGTGAGGTGTGGAGCGGACCATTACTAATCGGTCGAGGACTTAACCAAGGCAAAGCGGTTGAGGAATGTTTTGGGGAAAAGATATTATTTAGTTTTGAGAGCACAAGCTCTCAGTCCGAAGGGACTAACATAGTGTGGTGATGATGGCTTGAAGGATACACCTGTTCCCATGCCGAACACAGAAGTTAAGCTTCAACACGCCGAAAGTAGTTGGGGGATCGCTCCCTGCGAGGATAGGACGTTGCCACGC
>NZ_AZER01000006.1 GCF_001436045.1 Limosilactobacillus frumenti DSM 13145 | reverse complement strand
CCATCAAGGTCTTTAATGGTGTTACCACACAATCCATTAGAAAGAAGGACCTTGATGAGCACCACTATTTTATCATTCCAGAACCGTGTTGTCATTGAAACGCTTCATAATGAAGGACGTTCCTTGCAATACATCGCTAACTACTTAGGCTTTAGTAAGACCACCATCTTTAACGAACTTCACCGGCTAAATAGTGAGTACCAGGCTGAGCTAGCACAAACTGACTTTGAACGCAAGGTTAGTCAACGGGGGCGGAAGTCTTCGCTCACTAAAAACCTTAAACACTTGGTTGAGAAAAAGATTCAAGTCCAGAAGTGGTCCCCTGAACAAGTTGCCCATGTGGTGGGGATTGCCTACAAGACGGTCTATAACTGGATTGATCAAGGATGGCTTGATGTACAGCTACCCAATTTGCCTGATCATGGAATTCGTCGTCATCGTGCTAAAGAAAAGCGTGGTACGTTCAGTCACGGCCGCTCAATTGAGAAGCGTCCTCATAAAGTCGAAACTCGCCAGGAATTTGGCCACTTTGAAGCTGATACCGTACTTTCTGGCAAACGTAAAGGCCAAGCTGTGGCTACTTTTGTGGAGCGTAAGAGTCGCCTGACAATTGTTAAACGGCTCCATGGCCGCGACAGTCAGTCCATGACTCAAGCCGTACTTGAACTAGCTAGTCAACTTCAAGACAAGCTCAAGACGCTTACTGTGGATCATGGGAAAGAGTTCGCTAACTATCAGGCAATTGAACAGCTAACGGGTACTCAGGTTTACTTTGCCCATGCCTATTCACCGCACGAACGCGGTAGTAATGAGAACCGTAATCGAGTTTTGCGACGGTTTATTCCCAAGGGACAAGCCATTGAAGAGTTAAGCGATCACAAGCTGATTCAAATTAATTGGTATTTGAATTCCCGACCACTTAAATGTCTTAACTGGCACACACCAATCGAGATCTTCCTGCTTAATCTACGTCACTAAATTCGTTCAAGTTATTTCTTGCAATCTGCCACTAATAATCAAGAACAAGATCTACAAGTGATTGATGATTTGAAACAAGCTTTGGCTGGTTCCCGCCAACTTAGCTATGGCGGTTTGCTGAAAGAAATTCGCAAGCAGTTGCAATTAGAAGATGTTGAAAATGGCGATTTGATTAATACGGATAGTGACGATCAAGAAACTGATCAAGTAGTGCGTGAAATTGTTGCTAAGTGGGATTATCAACGTAAGAATTATTTTATTTGAGCAGAACTTGGTGGATTGTCTATATTAAGATTGATGGGGAAATTATACGCTCATAAATATTTTTGAAAGTGATGTGTTTTTGTTGTGAATAATTCTTTTTGGGGTAAACTTCTGGACATTTTGACTGATGGAAAGCATCTATTTTTTACTTTTGCTGTCGCACTAAGCTCGTTTATTATTTATTATTTTGGGCTTGTACCTCAATATAATCGTTATCTTGTTGCTTGTTCTGTGGCATTTTATCTTTTGTTTTTTGTTCAGATAGTTATTAGTGTTTTTTATTGGACGGTAAATATCATTTTAAAGCATAGAAGTGTTGAGAATTTAGTTAATGATTCTTATTGCTTAAAAGTGTTATATGACCTTTATAAAAATAATGGTAATGCTTTGGATTTGGACAATTTGAATGGTAAAGTCATTTCTTTGTTAAATGCTGGCTTGATTCATAAGGTCAGAGAAATACCTTTGCAATTTCATTCTGGTTTTGATGAAGTAGACCACCAATATTCCCCTTACATCATTACATCTTTAGGAAAGAAATATTTGATACGAAAACTAGAAAGTAAGTAGTGATTAACTGTCTTTTGATAATCATTGGGAGCTAAAGCAACCTTTGATTATTTTTTTGCCAACGGCAAAAATAGCCTCGCAGAGCCCAAGCTTTACAAGGTAAGGTTATGTCCGTATAATTGGTGTAAATTCTAAATAGGAGGAATTATCATGGCAAAAGAATTACCTAGTTACGCAAGCAAATTGATCAGCGTGCGTCCCCTGACGGACGACTACCTCGAAATCCTACTCGAAATCCCGGCTGGTTTCACCTGGGAGGCCGGCCAGTACATGCGCTTAGGCCTACCCACCAAGGAAGTGACCGACCAAAAGAAGGTCCGCGCCCTGTCCTTTGCGAGCCTACCGGCGGACGGTCACATCCTCTTAGGTACCCGGACCCGCCAGCACGGCGAACCTTCTTCGTTTAAGGCCAACGTGCAAACCCTGGTGCCGGGCGAAGAAATCCAAATCCTCGGCCCACTGGGCAAGTTTACCTTAAAGGACGAAGACAAGCCCCTCGTCCTCTTTGCCAGCGGGGTGGGGATCACCCCTATCCGCGCCCTGGTCAAGGAACTCCACGACACTAAGTCAGACCGCCCGGTAGAAGTGGTCTACGTCGCGGATGGCTTTCACCTCTACCAAGAGGACTTTGAAAAGTGGGCCGCCGACATGCCAAATCTGACCCTGACCCTCTTAGACCACGGTAAGGACGCCGTTGCCCACCTGACGGAACTGGCAGAACAAAAGGATAACGAGGTTCGTTACTACCTGTCCGGTTCACCAGCGATCGTCGAATCTAACCATGACCTCCTCGTTAACGCTGGGGTCGATGAAGACCTCGTTGAAGTCGACAAGCTGTACGGGTACTAGCAGCAAGTGGTGACCAACCACCCTCTCAATAAGTAAAACCGGCTAATCCGCGTTTCTTTGCGAATTAGCCGGTTTTTGTGTTATCTGAGCTGTAAAAACGATTGTCTCATTTTAGTTTCTATCCTTAGCCCACGGCCTGCCCTATGGCTGGATCGCACTTCCGATAACGTGGAAAATGACCACAGACCTAGTGCCTAAGTACGGGCGAAAAACGGTGCCAAGGCACCAACCTTCCCCCTAGCTTAGTCATACGGTCTGTCGAGAAGATCATTCCCCACTCCGGGGGCAATAGAACATCCAAACGAAAAGTAGCGGTAGAAAGGCGAATAACCAGGACTTAAATTAGTGAGGTTGTTCGTTTTTTCGTTTGAGCTTTTTTAGTTTCAACCGATTCACTTCGCGGTAAAAAGTTCCTGAGGAAATTTGGTTAGTGGCTAAAATTTCTTTAACTGAATAGTCACCACTTTGATACATCCGAATGGCAATATCCAACTTTTCTTGGGCGATTCGTGGACGGCCAACTGTTACGCCACGTTTGCGACTAGCCGCAATCCCCTCCTTTACTCGATCAGCCAGTAGATTCCGCTCCAGTTCTGCAATCACACTCATCATTTGCAGCATGGCCCGACCGGTAGGTGTTTCGGTGTCCATCTGCTCCTTTAAAGAAACAAACTTAATTTGTTTTTGGTGCAGTAATTGAATCAAATTTAAAATATCCAACGTATTGCGGCCCAACCGGGAAATGCTTTCAACGACCACAACATCGTGAGCCCGAATGGTCTGGAAAAGCTGGGTAATTCCGGGTCTTTTTTGTCGGGTTCCAGTAAACTTTTCTTGAATGATTTTTTCGGCACCATAGGCCGTTAATTGATCGATTTGGCGATTAAGGTTCTGATCGTCTTTTGAAACGCGGGCATATCCAATAATCATGAGTGACTCCTTAGTTTTTTGATAGCCAAGGGAAAATTAGCTATCTTTTGGCAATGGTTTATTATAAACTTTTTGATAATGAGTTTTTGAAAACTCAAAAACCGGTTAAATCAACCTAATCAAAGTATAGCGAAACCTTTCCAAAAACTATAGTTTTCTAAAAACATTGGAGAATAATATGCCGACTAACCCGCATCACCAACAAAGCTTCGGAACTTTTGAGGGCATCTCTTCTGCCGATCAACTGCGGCTGTATTTTCAATTAACTGATTTTGATCGCGCGTTAATTGATAAAATGCGTTCCGCAACGACTAAATTAGGCTTTGCCGTTCAATTGAGCTCAGTTAGGTTTTTAGGAACTTTTCCAACTAATCTACAACAAGTCCCAGCTGAGGTAATTGATTATTTAGCTAAACAGTTAACTATTGATGGTCGGGCATTAGCAGGCTACACGCGAAAAATGACCATTAGCCAACATATGGCGCTGATTAAGCGAAAATATCATTATCAAGCCTTTACTGATCCCGCGGTCAAAGCGAGCCTGAACGACTGGCTGCTTGAGCGAGCGCGTTTTACAAACGAAACCGAAAAACTACTTTTTGATATGCTGCTAAAAAAATGTTTGGATGAAAAAATTCTCTTACCAGGGGTGACCACCTTTGAACGCTTTGTTAATGGGGTCACGGAGGTTGCCGCCGACCTTTTGGATAGTCAATTAGTGGCCGTCCCTTCAGCGGAAGAAACGGACCGACTTTTAAATCTGTTAACTGCCGTTGGGGAACCCATCTATGGGGCCACCATTAAAATGGATCTCTTAAGAAATCCTTTGATGGATGAAAGCCGCAAAGAAATTAACCGTGGCTTTACTCGATTAAAACAGTTTCAACAATTTAAAACTGAGGATTGGCAATTAGGCGCAATTCCAGCAGGAAAGTTAAAGAATCTGGCCAACTATGCTTTTAAAGCCAAGGCCAGTCTGATTAAACGGATGTCCGTCAAAAGACAAACGGCGTTATTGGTCGCTTTTGTTTCCGAGTATCGCAAACGAGCGATGGATGAACAATTACTAGCTCTTTCATGCTTCTACGAGACGCTTCTTAAACGGGGGCGAATTTACAATTGAAATGCAACACAAAGTAAAAAAATAAACCCATACCGGGTAGAATATGTTTAACGACCAAATCAAACAATTCGAGGTATCCGGTATGAGCTATAAACATCTTACTATAAAAGAACGTGAAATATTTATGTTTTTACGAGCTAAGGGGTTATCTATCCGGGCTGTCGCGTTATGGTTGGGGCGAAATCCAAGCACTATTTCACGGGAGTTAAAACGTTGTGCAGGTAATTATTCCCCAAGCAAAGCAGATAATGACTATCATCAAAAGCGGCAGAATTGTCACAAGAAGCGGCTATTAGACAGCCATCCACAATTACGCCGTCAAATTGTTCATTACATCTTAGATCTGCACTGGTCACCAGAGCAGATTACCGCTCGCTTTAATAAGGAACATCAATGGTGTGTTAGCTACAACACAATTTACCGTCATATCTATCAACACAATTTAGGTGAAAAGTACTCCTCACGTGGTGATACCGGTATTCAGCGCCATCTCAGACATAAACATCGGACCCGGCATTCAAAGAATACTAGACGACATCGAGAAGTACAGACCGACTATATCTCGATCCATGAGCGCCCTGGTTTTATCAACCAGCGTTAACGTATAGGTGACTGGGAAATTGATACTGTGATTGGTCGAACGGGTCACTCCATCCTTTTAACGGTTGTCGATCGGCTTAGTCGGCTTACGCTTATCAAAAAGGTTGTGCAAAAGGACTCGCAGGAGATAAATAAAGGCTTAGTTGAACTGTTAGGGGCCATTCCTAAAGAATTTGTTCATTCTATTACACCAGATCATGGGACCGAATTTCTTCATCTTGATGAAATCAGCGAAAGGTTAGGTGTTACTGTCTATTGGTCCGATCCATATTCGCCTGAACAGCGTGGAACAAATGAGAATACAAATGGATTAATCCGAGAATATTTTCCCAAGCGAACAGATATTGATAATTATACAGAACAGGACGTTGAACACTGCCAAAAGCAGTTAAATCAACGTCCTCGCAAAGTGTTAAACTATGAAACCCCATATGAAGTATTTTTTGACAAACCGTTGCACTTAGTTTGACAATTCGCCTTAGAATCTTGCCATACCTAATGCATGTTGAGCAGCTAGGTTAAGCAAACTCCATTGACGGTCAAATCCTGGTTGGAAGAAGAAGTCTTGTTCAGCCAAGTCTTCCAAGCGCATCTTATGACTAATTGCCAAAGCTAAAACATTGCCTTGAGCAGTAATATCATACTTAGAAAGGACAGCACCGCCTAAGATTTGGTGAGTATATGGATTAAAGGTTAAGCTGACATATACCTTAGGATTATCTGCTTCTGGGACATAAGCTGGACGCATATGATCTTCATAGAAGCTAGTTTGACAATCAAGCTTATTCTTAGCAGCTGAAAACTTATTTAATCCCGCAGTAGCGAAGTGATAGTCAAAGACGCTAAGAGCTGAAGCACCGATAACACCCTTGAAAGCGCGATCTGGCTTATCTTCAAAGATATGATCAACCACATATTGTGCTTCTCTTCTAGCAGTAGTAGCTAAAGCAATTGGCATTGGCTTACCTGCTGGAATAGAAAGTGGCAAAATTGCATCTCCAATAGCGTAAACGTCTTTAACATTCGTTCTCAAGTATGGATCAGTCTTAATCCAGCCTCTTTGATCTAAATCAACTGTGTCCTTTAGCCAATCAGTATTAGGAGTTACCCCTGCTGAAACAATAACCAAGTCAGCTGGTATATCGCCTTGATCGGTCTTGACGCTTTCAACTTTTTCATTACCGTTGAAGCCTTCAATTTTAACGCCCATCTTCAAGTCCATATTCTTCTTAAAGGTAGGTTCCAAAACATCAAGCAATTCAGGGTTCAAGTAAGTTCCTAATGGACGATCAATCATGTCCATTAAAGTTACATGCTTGCCAGCTTTAGCAAATACTTCACTAGCTTCAGTACCAATATAACCAGCACCAACAATAGCAACATTCTTAATTGCTGGATTGTTAACAGCACTCATTAACTTAGAAGCCCAATCACGTCCACGCATTAAATAGATATTCTTAAGATCATTGCCAGGTACTGGTAAAAACTTTGGCGTTACACCTGATGAAAGAATTAACTTATCATATTGAACTTCTTCTTCAGAATTATTGGTTAAATCCTTAACTGTTACTGTCTTATGTTCAGGATGAATCGCGGTTACTTCATGGTTGGCATAAACATGACCGCCCTTCTTTTCAACATCTTCAGGAGCAAAGTTTCTGACGTCATCTTCAGCCGTAACTTTATTTTCTAAGTATAATTGCATACCACAGGACATAAATGAAATAAAGTCGCCAGCTTCATAAACAGTTACATCTACATCATTATATTTATCCAACAGCTCAATTGCTGATTCATGACCACCATGTGAAGCACCAACAATTACAATTTTACGTTTATCCATAAAATCCTCCTAACACAATAGTTTCTTCATTACATTTTCAAGGGTAACACTTATTACTTAATGTCTATCATATTTTGCTCAATAAATTGATTAAAAATAAAAGTTTGGAGTTGACGCTCCAAACTTTTTTGCTAGTGCGCCCGGCATGGGTATTAGCTAGGTGGTGAAAGTCCGCTATGGGCCGTAGTAGTCGGAACCATGAGCTGAGGACAAGGGTGTCCACCGTGAGGTGGAATCTGAAGGAAGTCTAAGGCAAAGTACTGCATCGATGAACAAGAAGTAGCTATAAGGCTGGAATTAACTGGATAAGGCTGCTAGACAAGTTGAAGTCCAATACTACTCGAAGTTGGTCTCAGTAAAGCTAACGATGACATGGTACGAAAGCTAATATTCTTACCCGGGGAGATCTGGCCTACACGTTTCCGACAAGAGGAATAAGTTTAATTTCCACAGAAACAAGCGGTGCAGTGATGCAGTGTTGAGTAAGCCAGAAGTCAGCCGAGGTCATAGTAGTTTGAATAATCAGATGAAGGACTGAACGACAATAACTTGTAACTTATATCGGAGGTGTAATCAGGTGCGACAATCGCAGAAAACAGAACAACAAGCTGACCGCTTGTCGAGGATAGGTTTGGAAAACCGAAAGTACACAAGGGCGCGTAGTACCGGTTATGGTGAAGGTAAAGGTATGAGTGTCACTATCCAAGACCTGGTCTTGGATCGCAATAACCTTAATCAGGCTTATTTGCGAGTTAAGAGAAATAAAGGAGCAGCAGGCGTTGACGATATGACAGTCAATGACCTTCTGCCATATCTCAGAGAAAATAAGACGGAACTGATCGCTAGTTTGCGTGAGGGCAAGTATAAACCAGCTCCAGTCAAACGGGTAGAAATTCCGAAGCCTAATGGTGGAGTAAGAAGACTTGGAATACCAACAGTGGTGGACCGAATGGTTCAACAAGCTGTAGCCCAAATTCTTACGCCTATCTTTGAGCGTATTTTCTCTGATAATAGCTTTGGCTTCCGTCCCCACCGTGGGGCCCATGACGCTATTTCAAAAGTAGTAGATCTTTATAATCAAGGTTATCGAAGAGTTGTCGACTTAGACCTAAAAGCCTATTTTGATAACGTTAATCATGACTTGATGATTAAGTATCTCCAACAATATATTGATGACCCATGGACACTAAGACTCATTCGTAAGTTTCTAACTAGCGGAGTCTTAGACCATGGGCTTTTCGCTAAGAGTGAAAAAGGAACCCCACAAGGAGGGCCATTGTCACCACTACTGGCGAACATCTATCTAAATGAGTTGGACGAAGAGTTGACTAGACGTGGTCACCACTTTGTGCGCTATGCGGATGATTGTAACATCTATGTTAAAAGTCAACGAGCCGGAGAACGAGTAATGCGAAGCATTACCCAGTTTCTAGAAAAGCGCTTGAAAGTTAAAGTGAACCCAGATAAAACCAAAGTCGGTAGCCCGCTACGGTTGAAGTTTCTTGGCTTTTCGTTGGGTGTAGACCACAATGGGGCCTACGTCCGTCCAGCTAAACAATCGCAACAACGAGTAAAGAAAGCACTGAAGTTATTAACTAAACGTAATCGTGGAATATCTCTGACAAGAATGTTTGAAGAAATTCATCGAAAAATGCGTGGGTGGCTTCAGTACTACTCAATTGGGAAACTAACTAACTTTATTCAACGCCTTGACAAGTGGTTGAGGGTCCGAATAAGGCAGTATATTTGGAAGCAATGGAAAAAGTTTAAAACTAAGGTAACTAACTTACAGAAGTTGGGGCTGTCCCAGCGTGATGCATATGTCTTCGCTAGTACCCGAAAGGGCTACTGGCGAACTGCACATAGTAAGGCCTTGAGCTATTCTATAACTAATAGAAAACTGGAACAACTCGGACTTATGAATATGTCCAAGACGCTCCAGTCAATTCAATGTGATTAAGTTGTCGAACCGCCGTATACGGAACCGTACGTACGGTGGTTTGAGAGGTCGATAATTGAACTAATCAATTATCTCCTACTCGATTATCTTCTGCTCAACATCATGAATCTTCACAACTAGTACAGTGCGAATCCAATCAAATTGGGCTTTCATTTGGTCAAAATATGCGCCTTCATTAATGAATTGACCACTGCCATGAATATGATAACCGCGACCCATTCCAGCGGTTCCTGAATAATTGTAAGAACCAATCGTAATGATCAGTTCATGTTTTGGATCTTTTTCAAAATCTTGTTCAATCGAGTGCATCCCCGCAGCTGGAATCAAAATTATATCATCAGAAACCACGTTAATATATTGTGACCAAGTATTAACTACGCTAGCTGGATTACCATTAATCGAGACAATCGTTGCTTGCTTTTATCAGAATAATAATTTTATTTACATACTGCTACAAAGCTATCAAATATCACTATGATCCAGATTTAGAATTGCGGATAACACAGCATAAAATAATATTATTTTAAGGCAGATTGTAAAATTTAAGTTGAACATTTAAGTGGACAGAAAAACCCATCAAGGTCTTTAATGGTGTTACCACACAATCCATTAGAAAGAAGGACCTTGAT
>NZ_AZER01000005.1 GCF_001436045.1 Limosilactobacillus frumenti DSM 13145 | reverse complement strand
CCATACTAAACCCCCATAGTTGGATGTATTTGTCCAACTATGGGGGTTCACTTCAGAACACTAGAGTCCTCTTTGTACTTGCGGGGTTCGAAAACAAACTAGCAAGCTAGTTCTGTCTCACTCCCTTTTTATCTGCATATCGCTAAGTAAGCGTCTCGCATTACTTAAGCCTTTTATTTAACCCGGGTAAAGTTAGTTGACTTGTGATCAACCCCCTGCCCAGCATTAGCAATTTGATAAGTAAAGCTACTTGAATGCATCTTTTTACCAAAGACTAAAACATTGTTGTATTGCCACATTGAAACTTTGCCATCCTGGTTCTTAGAGAGGGTCAGTTTGCTTCCTTGGGCTTTGTAGTTCCACTTCCCTTGATCTGCTTGAGAACGATAAACATTATCAAAGTCGCTGGAGTTATTGTTAGCCTTCATAGCAGTACTCTTGTCAGGAGTAACTACCGCCTCGTCACTATCTTTAGAAAAGGTCATGTAGGCATTTTGATTGTCAGATACGCCTGAATACTGATAAACGTGACCAGGAACATGAGAGGCAACTGAATGACTAGCATATAAATACCAACCACCAAGAATAATTATAACAGCCACAATAATGCTAATGATTGTCCGTGTTTTCTTTTGCATAAGTCAATACCACCTCATTAATCATCATCGTCACTAGTATTGGTATCTTCGTCGTTATTTGAATCAGTGGATTGACTGCTGCTGTCACTGTTCTGCGACGAGCTACTACTGTCACTGCTGTCGTCATCACTATGTTCAATATAGATGTGAACTTCGCCATCTGAGTATTCTACGTACACAGTTGCGTTCTTATCGTCGTCATCTAATTGATCTTGAATTTCCTTAACGGCCTGATCATAGTCCTTATTCTTAATATCCTTAGTGATCGTTGCTTCAGCATCATTGTCAATTTCCTTGGCATCACTATTGTCATCCGCATCGTACTTTTCAAATGACAACTTAGAATTATCGCCAGCAGCATCCGAAAGCTCATCAACAATTTGTCCTGCCGAAAGCTTATGGTGCTTATGACTCTTAGTAGTCTTAGTTGAACTATCGTTAGTTGCAGCGCTAGAGGAAGATTCACTAGAACCATTAGTTGAATTATTATTGTTATTATTAGCTGAGTAGACGTTAGTCGAGTGGTCCACATTCTTTGTAACTGTCTGGGGTTTAACAACAATATTCACGTTAGTTGGTCCGTTATTAATGGTGACCTTAGTCTGGGCAACAACATTGGGGTTGACATTAGGATCATACCCTGCCGGAACTGATCCATTTCGGTTCAGGATTAATACGTCGCCAGCGTAAATCAGGTTAGCATTTTGAATGTTATTGTCATAACATAATTTGGCCACGGAAATACCAGTAGCAGCAGAAATTCCTGATAAAGTATCTCCCCACTGGATGACATAACGGGTCCCGTTCAGGTTATTAGTGTCAATATGCTGCATTGCCATGTTGTTTGAAATTTGCTGTGGGGTATTAGCAATCCAGTTAGTAATATCTGCCTGTTCTTCAGGGGAACCGGTAGCATTATCGGCTAAGGCAAAAGAACTTGCGACAACTGGGCTCGCCAGTACAGCAGTCATCATCACTGCCATTAACCGCTTCTTATTGTTAAGCTTCATAATTATCCTCCCAAAAATAGTTCATATGTCTTACGCTTATTAAGTTTAACGCTATGTGAAATGACCTTCAACAAACCTTTTCAATCATCGTGCCGATTTAACCAATTCGTTACCAATTGCTCATACTTCGCCGTTTGTTCTGCAAATACCATGTGCCGGGCCCCTTGGAAAAGATGCCATTCCGCATTTGTGAGGCGGTCAGCCATCGTTTTGGCAACTAAGGGCGTACATAGGTCATTAGTACCATCAATGATCAGAGCCGGCGTCGTTAAGTGAACTAGCTGGTCAGTATATTCATAGTCATGCAAGTTACCATTAGGACAATATTCGTTTGGTCCCCATGCAGTTAAGTAGGCTTTATCGCCACCATGTACTGGCCGTCTTAGTGGCTCTGGCGAATTGGCATTTACTTTAGCGGCGTGTAATTCCATAAAGTGGTGATTGGCTGCTTGGTAAGTGGGGCTACTAAAATCATCGTTTGCTTCCGCATCGTTAATGGCTTTCTGTTCTCCCTGGGGCAGAAATTTAATTAAGCGATGTAGTTCACTAGACCACAGACTGGCTGAAGAAAGCGTGCTAGATAAGATTACTGACTGAATCCCTGTAGGATGATAATCACACAAGTAAATGATCGCTAACATTCCACCCCAAGATTGACCTAGTAAGTGCATCTTATCTAAATGGAGCTGTTCACGTAAATTGACCAATTCATGCACCCATGTCTGGGCATTATAAAGTTCTGGATGCTGGTCAGGGATTGATGAGTTTCCACAGCCTAACTGATCATACATAATAAGTTGACGATGACTTTTCAGTGCTAGTTCATCAAGTACTTCAAAGTAGTTGTGACTCGATCCCGGACCACCATGTAGTAACACGAGCGGTACAGCGTCGCTTGGTTGACCCACGATCCGATAATAGGTCCGCCACTTACCAAACGGCAAATATCCTTCTTTGACCATTACCATTGCAATGCCTCCTTTAAACCCAGTAATGGGCTTACCAGAATAGCTTCTAGAAAGTCCATCATTATATTATTAGAAGTTGAGCCGAATTTGCAGAGAACCAGTTTCAACCAGTTCACCTAGGCACTTCATCGCTAACTTGTATGCCTGCTGAGCAGTAGTCTCGTTGGCTTCTTGTAATTTCTGATGAAGTTGATCCCCTTTCAGTTGATCCGCTGCAGGATCGGTCATCAGTAAAACATGGCGACCAGCGGCTACCGTCTTTTGTTTCATATCTTCCAGACTTGCCTGGTAGCGATTTGGATGATCATCAATGATCGTTGCTAACAAGTGGGTGACCCAGTACATATTATTAATATTGAAGTGCTCCTTCGTATCCCGATACAGTGCTGGGGTGTCCTCAACATTCGTGTAGAATGGAACAATCGCATTAAAGGCGTTCGGCCCAAATGCTAACCAGCAGATCCCGGCCACTGATTCAGGGACATTATTCCGTATTTGGAGAAGGTGAACTTCAGAATTCCGTTGGAGCCCAATTGGCCGAAAGGCGTGCCGATCTGCTTCACTTCCCCGCTTATCGTACGGATCGTATGGTGTCCGTTGATACCGTGAGCTCAGTGCATACTTAATATCTTCAATCGTTAATTGTTGTTCCGGTTGCCGCGCAAATGGTAAGTTTGGATTATCCGGCGCTTCAACATCACTTGGATTAAACAGTTTTTGAATGTACCATTCCCGTGGCACATTATAACGATAGTCAGAATCCTGGTGACTACCAAAAATATGTCGGAAATTGTAGTGCTGACTATGATCAATGTTCAAGTTATGTTGCTTAATCATGTCTTCCAAATCAGTCGACGCCATGGTGTCATCGGACTGGAATTCAAAATCGGTAATACTGAACCAGTTTGGTGCCGCAACGTAACAATCGTCAGGAACACGCTTAGCAGCCCAATGATGACCACCAATTGTCTCCATGTACCAAACTTCATCCTTATCAGAGAAAGCCACGCCGTTAGATTCATAAGTCCCATATTTCTCGAGATAGGAACCCAACAGTTGAACTCCTTCTCGAGCGGAATGAATATATGGCAAAACGATCGTAACAAGATCTTCTTCACCGATTCCCTTTTTAACGAGGGGGTCAATTCCTAAAATACGTGAATTTGTAGTACTCGTTTCCGTGGCAGACATAGTTATATTAGCAGCGTTAATACCTGCTTCGCCCCAAATTCCCATCTTCTTCTGCATAGGAGCCGTTTCTGGAACCGCAGTATAACGGAGTGGATCATCTGGCAAATCAATTTTGATTTTAGACGTTACTGATTGGTAATGACGTGGTTGTTTATCAGGAGTCACCACAATAAATCGCTTCGGATTGAAGGCGTGACCGAAATCTTCATTCCGAGCGACAATTGTTGAACCATCGGCAGTTGCCTTTTTACCAACCAAGATTGTTGTACAAGCCATTCAAATTATCTCCTTTTTAAGCACTTAGTAAAAATGTGTCTATTTTTATTGTAGACGTTTTCAATAAAATCACCAAATAACTTATTTTTAAAAATAAAAAATGGCCACCTCAAAAGGTAACCATTTGGGTATAATTTATGACTACTTAAGGGTAACAGTAGCACCAGCGGCTTCAAGCTTTTCCTTGATGTCGTTAGCTTCGTCTTCCTTAACGTCTTCCTTGATAGTGGAAGGAGCACCGTCAACAAGGTCCTTAGCATCCTTAAGGCCAACACCAGTGATGTCCTTAACAGCCTTGATAACCTTAACCTTAGCAGAACCAGCTTCAGTTAATTCAACAGTGAAGCTGTCCTTAGCAGCAGCGTCGCCACCAGCAGCACCTGCAGCTGCAACTGGAGCAGCAGCAGAAACGTCAAATTCGTCTTCAATAGCCTTAACCAAGTCGTTAAGGTCAGAGATTGATGCTTCCTTTAATGAAGCAATGATAGCGTCCTTATCAAAAGCCATGTTTATTTCCTCCAATATTTAGGTAATTAATTTTGTATTGATAGTAAATGGTAATACTACTATTATGCGGCTTCGTCTTCGCCCTTGTCGGCAACTGCCTTGACAGCACGTGCAATCTTCCGCATTGGATCTTGCAGTGCAGATGCAAGCATTGACAACAGATCTTCGCGACTTGGCATAGTAGCGTATACGTTGATTTCATCGAGAGACTTGATTTCCTTTTCGATGAAGCCACCCTTGATTTCAAGAGCGTCGTGGTCATCAGCGAACTTCTTCAAGATCTTTGCTGGAGCAATTGGGTCTTCGTTTGAGAAGGCAACAGCGGTTGGGCCAACAAAAGTGCTCTTCAAGTCTTCGTAGTCAGTACCTTCAACGGCCCGGTCAAGAATCTTGTTCTTGATAACGGACATTTGAACACCGGCATCACGGAGTTGCTTACGTAAGTCAGTTACTTCGGCAACAGTTAAGCCACGATAATCAACAACAATAGCTGATTCAGCAGCGTTAATCAAATCAACAGTTTGCTTAACGATTTCTGCCTTCTTAGCAATAGCTGCTTCACTCATGAATTTTCACCTCCTGCAATGTTGTTTGATTGGATTTATAAAAAAATCCCTATGACCGCAGACATAGAGAAGGAACTTTCATTTCTTCCTCGGCAGGCATTGGATTAAGGCTTTCGCCACCTGAGTCTTAGGCAGAGTCATATTTAATCAACTTTGATAGTTTACCATAAGCCATCCATTCTTGTAAAGGCCTATCATCATTATTATTCCTAATTACATTAAGTTAAGGATACTCAAAATAATGACCATTCGATTGTGAATCAAATATTCATTTTATTTAACTTAGCCAGCAAAATACTATAAAATAGTAAGCATTGTCAATGGAAGGAAGGGTTGAAATGAACACTGATCAATCAAATGGTCATATTCACCACACTTTACAAACCCGTCACCTATCAATGATTGCGTTAGGTGGCACAATTGGAACCGGGCTTTTCATTGCATCCGGTTCCGCTATTACTACCGCTGGACCTGGTGGTAGTTTAATTGCTTACTTTATTATGGGAATTATGGTGTACTTTCTCATGACTAGTCTTGCTGAAATGGCTACCTATAATCCCCGGAGCGGTTCGTTTACCGAATATGCTACCCGCTATGTCGACCCGGCCCTTGGCTTTGCGATGGGTTGGAATTATTGGTTCTGTGGCGCAATTACGGTGGCCCTCGAATTATCAACAGTTGGAATCGTGATGAACTTTTGGTTTCCACACGTTCCGTCGTGGATTTTTAGTATTGTAGCATTTATCATTATTTTTACCATCAACTATTTTTCAGTCCGGACATATGGTGAAACGGAATTTTGGTTAGCACTCTTAAAAGTTGCTGCTGTCATTATTTTTGTTATCGTCGGCATTGCCGTCATCTTAGGCTGGCTTGGTGGGCATTCAGCGATTGGCCTTAAGAACTTCACCTACAAACAGGCACCGTTTGTCCATGGAGTCCCAGGTATCATCTCAGCATTCGTTGTTTCTGGGTTCTCATTCCAGGGCACCGAAATGGTCGGCATTGCTGCGGGTGAATCAGCTGATCCAAAACATAGTGTCCCCACGGCAATTCATGCGACCTTTTGGCGCATTCTGCTATTTTATATCTGTACAATTTTCGTAATTGCATGTATTCTTCCTTATACTAATAAGAACCTGCTGAGTTCAGATGTTACCGATATCATCAAGAGTCCGTTTACCCTCATTTTTCAGTATGCCGGCTTGCGATATGCCGCCGGTATCATGAATTTTGTTATCTTAATTGCGGTACTCTCATCTGCCAACTCATGGCTGTACGCCATTACCAGAATTACCTACTCACAATCGATGGATGGCTTCCTATGGAAACGGCTCCGCCGAATCAACCATCGTGGTGTCCCAATTATTAGTTTCTTAGCCATGTCATTTCTAAGCTTGGCTCTCTGGGCACTCCAGTTTATTGGTCCAAATGTTTATAACTATCTTATTTCCGCATCCAGTTTAGGAGGGTTTATGGAATGGCTCGGCATTGCCATTGCCCACTACCGCTTCCGACGCGGATTTATTAAACAAGGTCACATACTGGATGAACTCAATTACCACGCTGGATTATTCCCGTTTGGCCCAATTTTTGCATTCATTCTCTGTGTCCTTGTTATTGCTGGTCAAAATATTGATGCTTTTATTAAGCTTGATTGGTCGAACATTCTCATCACTTACATGAGTGTCCCCCTCTTTATCATCGTATATCTGGGATACAAATGGATTTGTCATTCACACCTGGTTCCACTTACGGAAATGAAATTAAAATAAAGTAATTAATACTGAGATCCTCGTAATTCCTTCAGGAAACATGAGGGTCTCTTTATTTTTAAACCAAAAAATCCAGGACCTTATCAAAAGATCCTGGATTTTTATAATTAAGATTTAGTTGCTTAGAAGCTTTCCAAATCAAGAGTAACACTTGGTCCGAAAGTAGAAGCAATTGAAGCATGTTGAACGTAAGTACCACGAACAGAAGCTGGACGGGACTTAACAACGATATCTTCAATAGTCTTCAAGTTTTCAACTAACTTATCAGTGTCGAATGATACCTTACCAAATGGCACGGCAACGTTACCATCCCGGTCAGTCCGGTAAGTTACTTGACCAGACTTAGCATCGGAAACAGCCTTTGCAACGTCCATCGTAACAGTACCAGTCTTAGGGTTTGGCATTAAGCCCTTAGGTCCAAGAATACGACCCAAACGACCAACAACTGGCATCATGTCAGGAGTGGCAATGGCAACATCAAAGTCTAACCAGCCATCTTGAATCTTTTCTGCCAAGTCAGTGTCACCAACAAAGTCGGCACCTGCTTCTTGAGCAGCCTTTGCGTTTTCACCCTTAGCAAAAACAATAACAGTTTGCTTCTTACCAGTTCCGTTTGGCAGAACTACAGCACCACGTAATTGTTGATCAGCTTGCTTGGTGTCAACGTTTAACTTAAATGCAACTTCAACAGTTGAGTCAAAGTTAGCGAAATCAATATCTTTTACTAATTGAACTGCGTCGTTCACAGCATATTGCTTCTTGCTGTCAACCTTTTTAAGCGCATCTTGGTATTTCTTACCACGATTTTTAGCCATCTTGTGTTTTCCTCCTTGCAAATGTGGTCTAACGGAGTTAATACCTCCCACGGGGACATACTACTTTGATAGTATATCCGGTCTGCCAGTTAGCAATTAGTCTTCAACAGTGAAGCCCATGCTCCGTGCAGTACCTTCGATCATGCGCATTGCTGCTTCAACATCAGCAGCGTTTAGATCTTGCATCTTAGTTTCGGCGATTTCCTTAACTTGTGCCTTGGTTACAGAAGCAACCTTGTTAGTGTTAGGTTCACCGGAACCATGTTCAACACCAGCGGCCTTCTTCAGTAAGACAGCAGCAGGCGGCGTCTTAGTAATGAAGTCGAATGAACGGTCTTCATAAACGGTAATAACAACTGGAATCAACATACCCTTTTGGTCTGCAGTCCGAGCGTTAAATTCCTTAGTGAAGCCCATAATGTTAATACCTGCTTGACCAAGTGCAGGACCTACTGGTGGAGCTGGTGTAGCAGCACCCGCAGGAATTTGCAACTTGACAACGTTAGCTACTTTCTTTGCCACGAGACAAAACCTCCTTAGTCCGTGTTGTGGTCATGATGAGGCAGTAAATTTACCTCTCCCACAGTATGTGAATAGCATACCCAAATAAAATACCATACTCTTCCCTGATTTTCAAGGGTGAAGTTGATGAAGCGGCTTATTCAACCGTGTCAATTTGATCGAAGCCGAGTTCAGCCGATGTCTCCCGACCAAACATTTCAACATTGACCTTCAGTTTCATCTTTTCGTGGTCAACTTCGGTCACTTTACCAGTTAAGTTAGCGAATGGTCCAGCAATAACCTTAACACTGTCTCCAACATTAACGTTGATATCATGTTGAACGGTCTTAACTCCCATCCGCTTCATGATCCGATCTACTTCCTCAGGAAGAAGTGGTGTTGGCTTAGAACCACCACCGTGGGAACCTAAGAAACCAGTAACGCCGGGGGTGTTCCGGGCAATGTACCAGGATTGGTCGGTCATTACCATTTGAACCAGCACATAACCAGGGAAAGTCTTTTCAACGATGTCCTTTGCTTGACCATCCTTAACCTGGCGAACTTCTTCTTCGGGAACAACTACTTGGAAGATGTAGTCTTGCATTCCCATTGACTGTGCTCGTGATTCCAAGTTACTCTTAACCCGGTTTTCATAGCCAGAATATGTGTGCAGCACATACCAGCGCTTTTCATTTGATTCCACGATGAATCCTCCTTAATTCAAATCGATCAAAATTTTGCCAAAATAAAAAAGCTCGCGTAATCCACGAAGCTCATCAGTGATAGTATAACAAATCGTTTTCTATTTGACTACTAGTTAGACAAACAACTTCATTAGCATTTGAATAATCCAGTCAAATAATGCAAAGAATAAGACGAAGAAGATCGTCAGTGAAATAACAATCGTAGTATCCCGTCTATTTTCGCGGGCAGTTGGCCATACTACTAAATGCATTTCATGATTAACGCTTTTAATAAAACGGAACAGATGCATAATTTCCTCCAAGCCTAACGGGTTTCTCGGTGAAGAGTGTACCCGCCACAGTGTTTACAAAACTTTTTAATTTCTAATCGTTCTTGACGTTGAGGATTAGCGGTAATCGTGTAATTATGCGCACCGCACTTCGTACATTCCAATGCAACTTTCTTTTGGGACATACAATCACCTCCACACACATGATAGATTAGCATGAACGCACAAAAAAAGCAAAAACGGTCGCTTGACTATTTTTGCCTTGAAACTATTTTAATCCATGATTTGAAGTGTTTTAAGACGCAAACGATTGACTGCTGACTCCACCTTGCGACGGCTACAGTTTAATTGTGTGCTAACTTGATCCGTAGTCTGGCCACTATTCAGTAACATCAATACTTCACGTTCAAATGATGAACTAGCCCGAATCAATTCTTGCAAACAAAAATGGCAATAGCTAATCTCTTCGACTGTATCATTTGCGGTATGAATTGCTAGCTCTTCTAAATAATCGCTTAAGTCAAACAATGAATTCTGCGGAATACGCTTATTGGCTTGACGATTCCGGCATAGGTCTAAATGCCGGTGGATCAAGCTGCGTTTATAATAGCTCCCAAACTGATGGCAGTCTAATTGTGGATACATCTCCAAGACCCTAAATAGAATAATAAACGCTTCTTGCTTCCAATCCGCATATTCAATCTCTGCTCCATAATGTTGACGCCAGACCTTTCTAATTAATGGTTCATATCTGACAAACAACTTAGTAAAGCTCTCTTCATCTCCCAATTGTGCTTGAAGCAACAATCTTTGGACGATCAACAGATCTTGGTGATCCGTTGGTGTTTTTGGTTCAACGAATTTCATCGCTAAACCACCTTTCTCCTTAGATTTGGCTCCGACACACCCCTCTGATTGCAGTTATCGCAATCGCACAGCTACCGACACATTTTCAATAGCAGGTGATTGCCCGTACGGTGAGCTCTCCTTTCTCACCGTCAGGAAAATTTGTCGCATCCTGGGCCCAATCAAAATGATGAGACAAATTTTGGTGACTGTCGCCATATAGTACTTTAGCAAATTACTGGCTTTCCAAGATCATATTTTTGTGATCTAGTGAACTTCAGATCGAACGTTATAATCGAACATTATCGACCTTCTAAGAACACTAAGCATAGTAAAGTGTTGGTAATACAAGGTTTTAAAGAAAGAGACCACTCCAAAAAAAGAGTGGTCCCTTTGTTAAAAGTATCACGTTGTTGATGAATTTTCTTAACAACTAATCGGTTAATGGGTGACGAGAATTAAAGCCTTGGTAGATTAACAATCCCGCTGCAACACTGGCGTTCAAACTTTGAACGTGGCCAATCATTGGGATCGTCAGCATTTCATCACATGTTTTCTTTAATAAGGATGAAATTCCCTTTCCCTCATTACCAATCACTAGGGCCACTGCTCCGTGAGCGTCCCATTGCCGGTAGTCCTTGCCTTTCATATCAGTACCAAACAGCCAAACGCCACGATCTTGAAGTTCCTTAGCGGTTTGCACCAGGTTGGTTACCCGGGCCACGGGGACATGTTCGAGAGCCCCCGTTGATGTCTTAGCCACTACTGAGGTTAGTCCAACCGCCCGCCGTCGTGGAATAATAATTCCGTGAACACCAGCAGCATCGGCTGTCCGAATAATTGAGCCGAGATTATGGGGATCTTCTAGTTCATCCAAAATGAGGAAAAACGGATCTTCCCCTTGACGTTCAGCATTGGCAAAAAGGTCATCAATGGTCGCATATTGATATGCCGCCACTGCCAAAGCAACCCCCTGGTGGTTTTGGTGGTCAGTCATTTGATCTAGCTTAGTCTTTGGCACGTTGGAAATCACTAGACGTTTTTCCTTTGCCAATTTTATAATTTCCGCAATGGCATCCGATTTTAGACCAGCTTGAATGAAAACTTTATTAATTTCTTGGTCTGACTTCAGTGCCATCACTGCTGGATGACGACCAATGATAAAATCACTATGTTCATTGTTCATGCTTTGTCCGCCCCGCTTCCACTTGTTGAATACACCACTCAGCTAATTCTGCCAAACGGTCTTGTTGTCCTGACAATTGCAGGTATCCCATCATCGCTTCAAAGCCCGTTGAAATGCGGTAAGTCAAAACTGAAGTATGCTTAGCATGGGTATGACTATTAGCATTCCGCCCGCGCTTAAAGTATTGCCATTCCTTATCGGTTAACAATTCGTCCTGCTTCATTAAATCAATAAGGGCCGCTTGGGCCTTTGCCGAAACATAATGGGTTGCTAATCGTTGTAGCTTGGTAGGCTTGGTCAGGCCACGACTTAATAAGTGTTGCCGAATGAAGACTTCGTATACTGCATCCCCCAGGTAAGCGAGGGCAATACCATTTACTTGCTGATAATCTACTTTTTCCATTCTATTCCTTCCATTTACTTAGTTCGCTTGAAACGCGTTCCTTGTGGCGTGTCTTCTAAGATGATTCCCTCTGTCTTAAGCTGGTCACGAATTTCGTCTGCTCGAGCAAAGTTCTTATCTTGCCGTGCTTGATTCCGTTCATCGATCAATGCTTGGACACGTTGATCATCCAATTTTTGAGACCCGCTCGCCTTTAAATCAATGCCAAAAATACTGAGAAGGGTTTGTAATTCTTTTTGAATTGCCACGATTGCACCTTCGTGGACCTTAGATGACTGTGCATAAACGTTCGCATACTTGACGAGTTCGTAAACAACGGTGATACCGTTCTGAACGTTAATATCATCATCCATCGCTTTAATAAACTGCTGCTTAAAGTCATCGAGATGATCTTCAACGGTTTGATCATTACCTGCTACGGCATCTTGCCGCCGGTATTCCAAATTATCGAAAGCCGTTTGAATATGTTCCAAATTATTCTGCGCATCAACGAGGTTATCCTGGCTATATTGAATTGGCCGCCGGTACTGGGTAGTTGCCATAAAGAACCGCAGCACTTGTGGATCAACCTTTTTAATAATGTCATGGACGGTAATGAAATTGTGAAGAGACTTACTCATCTTCTCGTTATCCTTACCAATCGTTACAAAGCCATTGTGCATCCAATAACGGACAAACTTTTGACCGGTCTCCGCTTCACTCTGGGCAATTTCGTTTTCATGGTGTGGGAACTCTAGGTCTTGACCACCAGCATGAATATCGATGGTCTTTGCCAGGTATTTAGTTGACATGACCGAGCACTCAATATGCCAACCAGGGCGACCTTTTCCCCATGGTGAATCCCAGTTAATCTCACCAGGTTTAGCCGCCTTCCAGAGGGCAAAATCCATTGGATCTTCCTTCTTATCAACCTCGTCAGCGCTCACGTGTTGACTAGCACCAACTTCTAGGTCGTCAATAGATTGGCCGGACAACTGGCCGTAGTGTTTGAACTTACGGGCACGATAATAAACATCCCCATCTTTAGCGTAAGCATATCCCTTATCAACCAGTCCCTGAATAAATTTAATAATATCAGGAATGTTTTCGGTAGCACGGGGATGGAGAGTTGCTGGTTCGATATTAATTGCCTTAGTATCTTCCATAAAAGCCTTGATATATTTATCAGCCAGTTGCGGAACCGTGATTCCTTGTTCATGGGCAGCCTTTATCATTTTGTCATCAACATCAGTAAAGTTAGAAACATAATTAACCTTGTACCCCTTAAACTCCAGGTACCGGCGCACAGTATCAAAAGCGATTGCGCTGCGGGCATTACCGATGTGGATATAGTTGTAGACAGTCGGTCCACAGACATACATGTTAACTACCCCTGGATGTAATGGTTTAAATTCTTCTTGCTTGCGAGTCAATGTATTGTAGATCGTTAGCATGTTGTCTGCTTCCTTTCATCTTTATATTCAAGTAATATACTACCATATCTAAGCACTAAGGCAGCCGCAATTTGGTTGACGGACAGAAAACATTTTTAATAGGATGGTCACACTTTCTTCACATTCTCCTGTTAGTATATAAATTGTAGCAAGGAAGCTTGCTACAGAATGAAACCTATTATTTTTCAATTACTCCTCCCAATAGTAACCAAAAATAATATTTTGAAGATTCTCCCCAATATCTTCATATTTCAGCAGCTATTACGTCCTCAAGTAATAGCTGTTTTTCTTTTGTCTTTTTTCAGGGCTGATTACTACCTTAGTTCACAATTTAGGGGTAAAATGTAAGCGTATTCCGTTTTAATGATCAAGGAGTGGTATTTATGTTTTTTATTGATACAAGTCGTAATGGCAAACCAGTCTACGATGCAATTGTTAACCAATCTTTAGATAATTACCTGATTAACGACTTACGACTAAAGGGTCATGGTCTCATTTGTTATATCAACCAACCAGCCGTTATCATCGGGGTTAACCAAAACGCTTATGCTGAAATTGACCTGCCATATTTGAAGAAACACAATATTGAGTTGGTTCGTCGTTCTAGTGGTGGTGGTGCTGTTTACCACGATTACGGTAACCTGGTCTTTGAAAATATTATTATTGGTGATGATGGTCACTTCGGCGACTTCCACCGTATTGGTGATCCAATTGTTGATGCCCTGCATGACTTAGGTATTAAGTCCGCAGAAGTCCGTGGTCGAAACGATATGGCAATTGATGGGAAGAAGTTCTCTGGAATGGCCATTGTCAAGGCTAATGATGCCTACGCTGCTGGAGGGACGATCATGTTTGACCTGAACATGGAAGCAGCCAATGAAGTGCTGACCCCTGAAAAAGATAAGCTTGCTTCAAAGGGAGTCAAGTCAGTTGATGCGCGGGTAACCAACATCAAACCTTACCTCCCAGAAAAGTACCAAGATTGGACCACTGAGGACTTCAAGAATTACCTGCTTTGCCATATGTTTGGTGTCGACTCCATGGATGATGTTGAAACATACCACTTAACTGATCACGACTGGTCAATTATTGATCAACGGTTAGACTCCAAATACCGGACTGACGAATGGAATTATGGTAAGAACCCTGGTTATAAGCACTACGTTTCTAAACACTACCCAGTGGGGACAATTGCCTTTAACTTTAATGTCAAGGACAATCAAATCACTGAAGACAAGATCTATGGTGATTTCTTCACTGCTGGCGATCCGCACAAGGTCGAACAAGCCCTGGTTGGTGTTAAAATGGATGCAACAAGTATTGAAGAAGCATTAACTAAAGCGGATTTGGATGCCAACCTTGGTCATGCTGATCCAAGTCAATTAGCACAATTAATCCTTTCCGCTGATTAAAGGAGGAATTACTATGTGGCAAAGTTTTGTTAACTGGTTCAAAAACCTTTTCGGAATTAAGCCTCAAATCCATCATGAGGAAAACGGCCTGTGGTGGCAAAAAGATCATGACACTGTCAAGATTGGTTTAGACTCCAAGATCATTGACGAGTTGGGTGATATCACTTTCTTAGATACTCCCCAAGTTGACGATCAAGTCCAAAAGGATGACCAGATTATTGATATCGAAGGTGGAAAAGCCGTTGAAACTTTCAACTCCCCATTTGCTGGCAAGATCATCAATGTGCGGTCTGAATTTCAAGATGATCCATCGCTGTTAAGTGGTCAGAAAGATCCTGTATTAGTAACAGTAGAAATCTAAATAATTAAAACGGGCGTGTTGATTTAGCCGTTGATGGCGCTATCAATACGTCCGTTTACTTTTTAAAAATACTACAGCACAAATACTGAATAGCAAAGATTAATCACGCCCACCACTACTTGCAAGATACTCAAAATTATTCGAAATAAGGCAAACGGTCTGGTTCTCGCTATTAACGCGAACCAGACCGTTCTTAATTTTAAAATAATCCAGTAATCTTACCATCTTTGTCAATCGTCATCTTCGCTGCTGCCGGATGTTTTGATAACCCAGGCATCGTCATCATATTACCAGATAAGGCGACGATAAAGCCCGCTCCCAACTTAGGAACAAACTCCCGAATGTGGAAGGTGAATCCTTCAGGGGCGCCTAATTGCGTTTGGTCGTCAGTAAATGAATACTGAGTTTTAGCGACACAAACGGGCAATTTATCCCAACCAAATTCAGCGAATTGCTTCAGTTGCTTACGTGCTTTCTTGCTAAAAGCAACCTCTCCCGCACCATAAATGTGCTTAGCAATCTTATTAACCTTGTCTTCAATCGAATCGTCAGCCGAATACAAAGGCTGGAAGGTACTTGATTGATCTGCCAACCGGACAACTTCCTTAGCGAGGTCTTGAGTACCTTGACCACCCTTTGCCCAGCTATCTGCAACAACAACGTTCACGCCAAGAGACTTACAATTATTTTCAATTGTTTGTACTTCAGCTGCCGTATCGTTAACAAAATGGTTAATTGCAACTACCACTGGTAAACCGTAGTTTTGCATGTTGTGAATGTGGCGGTTTAGGTTGGCTAGCCCCTTCTTTAATGCGGGTAATTGTTCATTTTTCAAGTCAGCTAAAGCCGCGCCACCATTGTATTCCAGTGCCCGCACAGTAGCAACAATTACAATGGCATCAGGTGTCTTACCGAGAACTGGTCGCTTGATATCTAAGAACTTTTCTGCACCCAGATCGGCACCAAAACCAGCTTCGGTAACGGTATAATCTGCCAGCTTCATTGCGGTTTGGGTAGCTAAAACACTGTTGCATCCATGCGCAATATTGGCAAATGGACCACCATGAATGATAGCAGGAGTATGGTCCAGTGTTTGAACGAGGTTTGGCTTAATAGCATCTTTAAGAAGAATAGTAATTGCATCTTCAAAGCCTAACTGATGAACAGTTACGGGCTGCCGATCATACGTGTAGCCGACGACAATTTGGCCAATCCGTTTTTTAAGGTCCATTAAGTCGGCGGACAAACATAAGATCGCCATCAATTCGGAAGCAGCGGTAATGTCAAAACCAGTTTGACGAGGAACACCCTGCATGACTCCACCAAGGCCAGTGATTACATTCCGTAATGCGCGATCATTGACATCTTCGACCCGCTTCCAAATGATTCGCCGGGGATCGAGATTTAAAGCGTTATCCCTCATCACATAGTTATCAATTAAAGCAGCTAAAGTATTGTTGGCACTAGTGAGAGCATGGAGGTCACCAGTAAAGTGGAGGTTAATGTCTTCCATGGGGATGACCTGACTATAGCCACCACCAGTTGCTCCACCCTTAATACCAAATACCGGACCCATGGAAGGTTCCCGCATGGCAATAATCGTTTGGTGGTGTAGTTGATTTAACGCATCCCCTAATCCAACCAAGACTGTGGACTTACCTTCACCAGCTGGAGTTGGGTTAATGGAAGTTACTAAGATTAACTTATGCTTCTTATCTGCCTGTTCGTTAACCGGCAAACTAATCTTTGCCTTGTACTTACCATATTGTTCAATCTGATTGTCACTCAGGCCAATAGATTTTGCAATCTCTTGAATGGGTTTCATTGTCGCTTGATCAGCAATTTCAATATCGGTCATCAATAACCGCCCCTTTCTAAACACGAACGAAATAAAAAAAGATATCGATAATGTTAAGAATTACCATCGATATCTAGCATAACGAATTATTAAGCAAAAGTAAAGATGCTCCGCTTAAAATCATTTTTTCTTTGTCGATTGACTATCATCTGAATGTCCATCAATGCCTTTTTGTGAATGTAATGGACGTGCAAAGATCATGCGCCCAGCATCGGTTTGCAAAGCACTAGTAACTTCCACTTCAATTCGTTTGTTCATAAAGAAACGACCATCTTCGACAACAACCATTGTACCATCATCAAGATAAGCTACCCCCTGTTGCCGCTCAGTACCATTTTTAACAACGATGACTGACAGCTTTTCCCCAGGGATAACACGCGGTCGCAGCGACTTGGCCAGGTTATTAATGTTGAGGACCTGGACATTTTGGAACTGGATGACTTTATTAAGATTATAATCATTCGTCACGATTACGCCGTGAACCTTCTTAGCTAACGCAATTAACTTTGAGTCCACTTCCGGGATATCTTCAAAGTCACCATCGTACATTTCGATTGGGACAATTTTTTCTTCCCGCAGTTTGTTCAAAATATCCAATCCGCGACGTCCGCGGACCCGTTTAATACTTTCACCAGAATCAGCAATGTACTGCAGTTCATATAAAACAAAGTTAGGTACCAGCAACGTTCCTTCCAAGAAGCCAGTTTTGACTAAATCATAAATTCGCCCGTCTATCAGGATATTAGTATCCAAAATTTTGTAATGGTGGTAATTGGCATCCTGTTCAGTAATGACTTCATTATCATCATTTCGGCGGCCACGGCGACTAGCAAGCAGGTTCTTCCATTCATCTAACCGCGTCGTCCCGATCCGGTATCCAAAGTACGAGAACACTACCATCAGTAAAATTGGCAAAATATTGTTAATTACCGGAATCGATGTCCGCCATAAGGGAATCGAAACCAGGATCGCTAATGCCAGACCGATGGCCGTTAATAAAGTCCCAAAAAACAAGTATACCGGCCCTTGCTTGGTCAGTTCTTTTTCAATGCGGGTAATTAGTTGAATTGTTGGCCCGGCCAATAATAATGAAAGTAACCAAAAAATAATTGCACCAATAAAAAGGTCAATAAAGACAAGGAGAGCATTATTTAAATGCCACCCCATGATGTCCCAAACCAGGGGTAAGTAATAAAAACCGATTGCCGCACCAACAATTACATAAATCAAGCGTACAATTCGTTTTCGTAAATCCACATTGGTTCCTCCTTTCATTAAATTTTTATCCTAATGCCAACCGCAATGCTTGACGTAACGTTGCCACCCCAATTACTTCAATCCCGGATGGTGCTTGCCATCCCTTTAAGTTATTTTTGGGAACAAAGATCCGCTCAAAACCGAGTTTCTGTGCTTCGGCGACCCGCTGTTCGATGCGGTTCACTCGGCGGATTTCTCCTGTTAAACCAACTTCGCCAACAAAAGCATCCGATGGACGGGTCCCTTTGTCACGATAACTAGAAGCGATGCTGACAGCAATTGCTAAATCAATGGCAGGTTCGTCCAGTTTAACACCACCAGCCGCCTTTAAATAAGCATCTTGGTTTTGCAGCATTAAGTTAGCACGTTTCTCCAAAACGGCCATTATTAATGATACACGGTTTCGGCTTAAACCGGTAGCAGTTCGCTGGGCATTACCGTAAACAGTTGGCGTAACCAGGGCCTGAATTTCAACGAGGATTGGCCGGGTTCCTTCGAGCGATACTACCACTGCTGAACCGGTAGCATCCTTGAGTCGTTCTTCCAAAAAGATTTCGGATGGGTTTTTAACTTCGGTCAACCCATTAGTATGCATTTCAAAAATACCCAGTTCATTAGTGGACCCAAACCGGTTTTTGACTGATCGTAGAATCCGATAAGTATGGTGAAGGTCACCTTCAAAGTACAGCACGGTATCTACCATGTGCTCCAAAATCTTTGGCCCTGCTAGGGCACCACCTTTTGTTACGTGCCCGACCACAAAGATAGTGATGTTGTTGCTCTTGGCAATCTGCATTAACTGGGCAGTCACTTCCCGGATCTGGGAAACAGAGCCAATCGCCGATGAAACATCCGTGGCTTGCATTGTTTGTACAGAGTCAATCACGACGTATTCAGGCTTTAACTCCCGAATGGTGTTTCGAATGCTATCCATATTTGTTTCAGGATAAATATAAAAGTCATCTGCGGCCACATTCAGCCGTTCCGCCCGCATCTTAATTTGAGTGGCACTTTCTTCCCCAGAAACATACAAGACCCGGTGATGTTCATCACTTAATTGTCCGGATACTTGAAGCAATAGGGTCGATTTCCCAATTCCCGGATCACCACCGATTAAAATCAAAGACCCTGGAACAATTCCGCCCCCTAGGACTCGGTTTAATTCGTTTAATTTAGTCTTGACTCTAGGCATTTCATGACTATTAATGTCACTAATTTTTTGCGGCTTAGCAACTAAACCAGTCAAGGTCGTTGTCGCTTGTTTCGTTGCCTTAGCACCAGTTTCAACTTGTTCTTCAACAAAGGTATTCCACTCACCACAGTTTGGGCAGCGTCCTAAATATCGTGGTGAATTGTACCCGCAATTTTGACAAATATACTGTGTCTTTACTCTGGCCATTTCAGCCTTCCTTTCATCTGATTGATGCGCTTTTTAGTGGTGGCGCATGCAACCCTGATAAATAAGTGATCCCTACCAATTATAAAATTATCAATCTTTGGACCGTTCCACTGGCAAAAAAATCGCCAATTTGGCAGTTAATTTAATAGAGTTATTTCGCTTTCAAAATGAATTTGCTATATTATTTTTTGGTTGAGCCAAACCCACCGGTCCTTTGAGCGGTCGGTGCTTGCTCATCATCAGCAGTGAGGTAGGACATGAAAATGCCCTGGCCAATCCGCTCACCTTTTTTAATATGGTAATCAGTTAACCCATAGTTAACCAGTTGGAAGAAGATTTCCCCTTCGTTAGCATCGTTATTGTAGTAATCTGCGTCGACAATACCAACACCGTTAGGCAAAATCAAGCGGCGCTTTAGGGGGCCACTTGACCGGTTAGCTAATAATAGGTATTCACCTGGCTGCATGTAAGCCTTAATGCCAGTCGGCACTAGGTATGGTTTCAAGCACTTATCCGCAGCTGCTAATTCATCCGCAGAAAGGGTCTGTGCCTGATGAAGATGCCACAATGCTTTCAGAAAATTACCTTTCCAAATTGAAGGCAAGACAAAATCTTCTGAGGCCTCAAAATCATAGCCGGCAGCTTGCGATGTTTGTCGCTGAGGTAAATGCAGTCCTTGATTTTCTTTCGTTGAAACGACTTGAAAGCCACGTTTCATCGTTAATCACCCATTTCTTTTTAAGTTCGTCATTTTATTATATGATAGAAACAGCATTAATGGTATTTCTTTACTTGAAAGAGGGGTGGCAACAATGATTAAATATCAAGTCCAAAATCAACGAATCGTTGCTTCAACTAATGACAATCCCTTTGTCGGCGAACTGTCTTTTCCCAAAATAACTGGTGTCGCCAAGCGCGTAGTTCTTGAACGGGTCTTCGTCCACCCAGATTATCGGGGACAAGGAATTGCCGCCGAGTTAGTCAAGCGCTTTGTTCAACTAGCTGAACAACAAGGGTTAACTGTTAAACTAATGTGTCCATTTGCCAAACAGCAATTTAAGATCCACCCCGAATATCAGCACGTGCTGTTACCGGAAGATCGGTTTTAATTTTAAGGAGGAACATCATGAATCAAGATGAGCTCAAGCAACAAGTCGGTCAAGAAGCGGTCAACTACATTCATGACGACATGATCGTTGGTTTAGGAACAGGAACGACTGTCCATTGCTTAGTCGACGCCCTCGGCAAGAAAATGCAAGCAGGAGAAATCACTGACATTACATGTGTTACTACTTCTAACCGCACTACCCGCCAGGCTGAATCTCTAGGTATCCCCGTTAAAGCAATTGATGATGTTGACCATATTGATCTCACAA
Source organism: Limosilactobacillus frumenti DSM 13145 (assembly GCF_001436045.1). Taxonomy (GTDB): domain Bacteria; phylum Bacillota; class Bacilli; order Lactobacillales; family Lactobacillaceae; genus Limosilactobacillus; species Limosilactobacillus frumenti. The sequence goes on along the minus strand of NZ_AZER01000005.1, from coordinate 38,340 downwards.
TCGATGGTGCCGATGAAGTCAGTGCTGATTTCCAAGGTATTAAAGGCGGCGGTGGCGCATTACTATGGGAAAAGATTGTCTCTTACGCATCTAACCGTGTAATGTGGATCGTTGATGAATCCAAAATGGTGGATAACTTAGGAAAGTTCCCTCTGCCCGTGGAAGTTACCCCTTATGGTAGTCATCACCTCTTCAGACGGCTAGCACGGAAGGGTTACCGGCCAACCTGGCGAATGAATGCCGATAATTCCGACTTGTTCCGCACTCACCAACGAAACTTCATCATCGACCTGCACCTTGAGCAAATCATTGACCCATTCAAGCTTCATAAAGAATTGATCGACCTGGCTGGTTTGATTGAAGATGGCTTATTCCTCGACCAAGTTAACGATGTGTTAGTTGGTACTCAAGATGGTCCAAAGTTACTACATGCTCGTCCTTAATTATTAATATTTGTGCAGCAGTTATTAGCAAATCGCTAATGACTGCTTTTTTTATTCGTTAATAAATCCCATAACTGCTGTTGTGATGGTGTCAAAAGCTCATTGCGCCGTTTTACCAAGGACAGGTGGAAATAAGGCTGCTGATGGTCTGTGAACTTTAAGGATGTGAGGTGGTCATCAGGGGTCAGAGCTAATGATGTTAAAAACGAGACCCCAACATTTTCCGCTACTAGTTGCTTAATAATGTGAATATCATTGGTCCGATAAATGACTTTAGGTCGAATATGGGCAGCCCGCGACATCTGGTGAAATGCAGCAACATGAATAAAATCAGTATCGGGCATAATGAAGCTTTGACCCCGCAGGTCACTAAAAGCAATCTGGTGGCGTTGTGCTAACGGATTAGTGTTCCCCACAATTAGTTTAAATGGAAACTTGGTGAACTCATGAATTGTTAGCTGGTCATTGTGGGGAGTATGATCCGATCCTAGAAAAGCCATATCAAGATCACCATCCAGTACCATCTGAAGCAAGTGTTCAGAACCTTCTTCAGTGACGTCCAATAATTCTAACAAATGTGCCCGCAGCAACTTAGGGGCCAGTGCAGCAAAATAATAATTGCCAATAATTGCGGGTAACCCAAAATGGATTTTCTGCTGCTTGGCATTGTCAATTTCTCGTTGGGCAATAACTAGCTCGTTTAAAATTGTTTGCACGTGGCGAGCAAACTGTTGGCCAGTCTTGGTCACCTTGATACGGCGGTGAACATGGTCACGAATGAAGAACTTTACCCCGTACTTGGCTTCTAACCGTTGAATTGCCATCGTCACGGTCGGTTGACTGACATGAAATTCATCAGCAGTTGCAGAAAAATTCTTATTTTTTATTAGGGACATAAAATATTCTAATTCTTTAATTTTCATAATTTGCTTGTTCGATAGGTCTTACATTGTATATATAAATTATATTTATAATATACCACATATTTGACTATCGTTTAGGAGACCAATTAGACTCAGGGTATCAACAAGCAAAGGAGATAGTAAAATGACTGATGCAATGAACATCTTAAATAACCCATTCAAAAATAAGGGGACTGCATTCACCATGGAAGAAAGACGACGTTATGGGCTAATTGGCGCCTTGCCATCACGTGTGAAAACAATTGATCAACAAGCAAACGACATGTACAAGTTATACCAAAGCAAGATGAGTCGGATTGAAAAGCGCCATTTCTTAATGGAAATTTTCAACACTAACCGGACCTTATTCTTCTATATCATGCAGCACCACATTACTGAAATGATGCCAATTGTGTATGATCCCGTGATTGCGGAATCAATTGAAAAGTACAACGAACGTTACCTACGCCCGCAGAATGCTGCTTACCTGTCTGTCCAGCATCCCGAAAACATCCAAGAGAGCTTGCTGAACGTAAGCGGCGACCGTGACATTCGCCTGATCGTTGTGACTGATTCTCAAGGAATCCTTGGTATTGGTGACTGGGGTGTCGATGGCGTTGACATTGCCGTTGGTAAGCTCATGGTTTATACCGCTGCCGCGGGTATTAACCCTGAACAAGTACTCCCAGTCGTGATTGATGCTGGTACTAATAACCACCACTTGCTAGAAGATCCTAACTACCTCGGTGAGCAGCATCCCCGAATCAGCGGACAACCGTATTTTGACTTCATCGATCACTTTATTATCACGGTAGAGAAAGTATATCCTAAGGCTCTGCTCCACTTTGAAGACTTTGGTCGAGGCACCGCTGCCCAAATCCTCGATAAGTACCAAAACCGTCTTTTAACCTTCAACGATGATATCCAAGGAACCGGGATCATTGCCCTTGCGGGAGTATTAGGCGCACTTAATATTTCCCGGGAAAAGTTACGCGACCAAACATTCCTCACCTTTGGCGCTGGTACTGCGGGGATGGGGATTGTCCGGATACTATTTGAAGAACTGGTTCGAGAAGGATTAACGCCAGAAGAAGCTAAGCAACACTTCTACCTCGTTGATAAACAGGGGCTTTTGTTTGACGATACCCCTTCTTTAACAGCCAAACAAAAGCCATTTACGCGTCAACGAGACGAGTTTCCTAATTCTGACCGACTAACTAATTTAGGCGCAGTCGTTCATGCTGTTCAGCCAACCGTAATGATTGGGACCTCAACCCAACCAGGGGCCTTCACTGAACCAATTGTCCGTGAAATGACAGCCAATACGACACGACCAATTATCTTCCCATTATCTAATCCGACAGAACTAGCTGAAGCGAAGGCCAGTGACCTCCTTAAATGGACAAACGGGAAAGCGTTAATTGCGACTGGAATTCCGGTTGCTGACATTCAACTTGATCAAACGACTTTCCATATTGGGCAGGCTAATAATGCCTTAATCTATCCAGGTGTTGGTCTCGGTGCAATCGCTGCGGGAGCTAAAGTGATCAATAATCAAATGTTAGTTGCAGCTGCTCATGCCCTGGTCGGCTTAGTTGACCCCGATCAACCCGGCGCTGCTGTTCTCCCACCCGTTAAAAATATCACTCAGTTTTCGGAACGGGTCGCCGTTGCTGTCGCTCAATCAGCCATTGACCAAGGCTTAGCTAGTGTCGATAACGCTGAAAAGGCGGTTGCTGATACCAAGTGGGAAGCACAATATTAATAATGACGAGGCTGAACAAGTTGCTCAGTCTCGCTTTTCTTTTGTGTAATCACTATAATATTAGTTAATAACGTTAAGGAGCGTGACTAATCATATGTCATATCAAATTAGTTCTGACGACTTAGTAAAGTTCCGTCATGATTATGATGATAATCAAACAAACGCCGTCTTAGAAAATAGTGTCACTAAAAATGGTGTCCGCAATGCTAGTTTTAATTGGCACTCCATTACTGACAATGATCCTCACTTTTCAATTGATTTAAAGACGGGGGACGTTGCCGACCAAAAGCAGTCTGGGCGGTGCTGGATGTTTGCTGCATTAAACACGATGCGTCATGAGATGCAGCAAAAGTTTAACCTGCCTGACGACTTCGAATTATCACAATCATATCAATTCTTCTGGGATAAATTTGAAAAAGCTAACTACTTCTACGAAAACGTTCTGAAGACCGCCAACTTGCCAACTGATGATCGTAAAGTCGCCTGGTTAATGGATGCTCCCCAATCCGATGGTGGTCAATGGGACATGTTATGTGCACTCATCGAAAAGTACGGGGTAATGCCAAAATCAGCAATGCCGGAATCATTCAACTCTAACCGGTCCAATGGGATTAACGACCTGCTCAACACGAAGTTGCGTCATGATGCAGTAATTTTACGGCAAATGGTTAATGAAGAGCATGCCAGTGAAGATCAATTAAATGCCAAACGTAAGGTTATGTTGGGAGAAGTTTATCGGATGCTGTCTTATGCCTTTGGCGAGCCAGCTACCCATTTTGATTTTGAATACCGAACAAAGAAAGATCACAAATTCCACCGTGAAGCTAACCTAACTCCTCAAGAATTCTTCCAGAAGTATATCGGTTGGAATTTGGATGACTACATTTCAATCATCCAAGCCCCAACAGCAGATAAGGAATACTATAAAACTTATACCATTGATATGTTGGGTAACGTTGTTGGCGGCCGCCAAATTAAGCACCTCAACCTGCCAATGCAAGACTTGAAGGACCTCGCCATTAAACAATTACAAGCTGGTGAAAGTGTCTGGTTTGGTTCTGATGTCATTAAATATTCCGAAACTAAACTCGGTATTATGGCCCTCAATACATTTGATTTTGACCAACTGTTTAATGTAGATCTCAATATGTCCAAGGCTGATATGCTAGATTACAAGCAAAGTATGATGGATCATGCAATGGTCATCACCGGAGTTGACTTGGTTGACGGCAAACCAACCAAATGGAAAGTTGAAAACTCCTGGGGGTCTAAAGTTGGTACTAAGGGTTACTTTGTTATGAGTGACGAATGGATGGACCAATACGTTTACCAAATTGTGGTTAATAAAAAGTACCTCAATGATAAGCAGGCCCATGCACAAGCTGAAGCACCCGCTGTTTTGAAGCCATGGGATCCAATGGGCACGTTGGCTTAACTACTAAGAAATTAAAACAGACAACCATCGCTGTGGTGGTTGTCTGTTTGTGTTTTAAATTTAGTTATCTTTAACCGTCGGATGTTCAATTGGTGCCAAAAATTCAGCAACAGTATCATAAATTGCTTGGCTCCAAAAGTCGCGCTCATGGTTGGCTCCCTTCACACGGTAGGCTTCAACCTTTGCACCAACTTTGGTCAAAGCATTATACATTTCTTCCATTTGATGGTATGGAACAATTTGATCCGCATCACCATGGAATAATAGGAAGGCCGGGTACTGCTTACCTGACTGGACATGTTTTAACGGACTCATTTCCGCCTTGACCTGATTCCATTTACTAGTGTCTGAGCCAAATAGACAAAATTGTAACAAATCACTTCCCGGGACGTTTTGGGATTGAGCAAAAGTATCCTCAACATCCATTGGCGCAAAACAAGAAATAACAGCGTTGACCCGGTCAGACTGATCAGCATAATCAGCCGTTTCGTATGCGGGGTCGTCTCCAGTCAGGCCGGCCAACATTGCCGCATTCGCCCCTGATGAAGTGCCCCATAAAGCTACTCGGTCAGGATCAATGGCATACTTTTGAGCATGAGCTCGTAAGAACCGAATCGCGGTCTTCACATCCTGCAGGAAAGCTGGAAATGGGTGCCCATCAAGTGAGTTACGGTGCTGTACAGTCGCCACAACATAACCTTTTTTTACAAATTGCACGAGTTGCGGGATCTCTTCCCCCAAGTGGGGCAACCGCCAGGAACTCCCCTGAACAAAAACGATCAGTGGTCGTGGCGTTGTCGTATATTTTTGCGGAAAGCGTTGGGTCCATGGGGCAAGAATTGTCATTTTAATGGGTTCACCATCAACTGCCGCATAGGTAATGTTATCAATCAGCCGCACCTGACCACTCAGGTTGGGATTATTGGTTAATTCATGAATTGCCATCTTTTTCACCATCCATTGTTATAAACGTCTTTTTAACAATATTCAAATGTTCATCAAATTCATACAAGATTGGCTTCCCATTTGGTACTTCCACCTTGTCAATCTGATCATCAGGGATTTGGTCCAAGTATTTAATTAACGCCCGTAACGAACTACCATGAGCAACAATCAATTGATTTTTACCGTCCAATAAGCGAGGGGCAATTTGATCTTGCCAATATGGTAATAACCGCTTCTGTGTCATTGCCAAACTTTCACTTAACGGCATTTTAACTCCTAGCCGATCATAGCGACGTTCATGCTGGCGTTGCTTTAATTGTGGTGGCAATGCAGAATAACCGCGTCGCCATTCATGTAATTGCTTAGCGCCGACCTCTTCCTTAACCTTGGCTTTATTAAGGCCGCTTAGTGCCCCATAATGCCGCTCATTCAATCGCCAGGTCTTGTGAACCGGAATATATAACTGGTCCGTCTCATCCAAGACAATATTCAGGGTGCAAATGGCCCGTGACATGTATGAAGTATGTGCGTCAGCAAACTGCAGTCCCAAGTTAGCCAGCTCATGACCAACCGCCTTGGCCTGTTCAACTCCTTGATCAGTTAAGGGCACGTCTGTCCAGCCTGTAAAAATATTATCACGATTGGCTTGGCTTTGACCATGCCTTACAATTACTAACTTCACCATATTTAGCCACTCCTTTAACAGTCTCAATGATACACACTTGTGTACAATTTAACAACCTTTCACCATGATTGTCTACTGCACAAACGTCTTCACAATGACCATTAATATTGGAATAACGATTACCGACAAAACAGTCGTTTCTGTTACCATAATGGCGGCATAATTAGCGTCAGCAGAATACAGTTTGGAAACAACCGGAGCATTGGTCATTACTGGCATCGCTGCCTGGAGAATAAATACCTGCTTCATTAATGGTGACATCGTATGACTAGGTAATACTAGTAGTGTCATCAAAAAAGGAGCGAATAGGAAACGGCCGAGCAAGATACCAAGAGCATCTCGATTAATCCGCACGCGACTTAATCCTGCATTTGAAATGGCAATGCCGATAAAAATCATCGAGAGCGGAATAGTTAATCCGCCAACATAAGACAATGTGGACATCAAGAACTGAGGTAAATGCCAGTGGAGGATCACCAGAATAACCCCCACGATGAATCCCAACAGTGGCGGGGAAAAGATCTTCTGAAGGGCCTGTTTAATGTTGATCTTGGCTTCATGACGACCATCTTTTTGAATCAACCAAACGCCTAATGTCCAGAAAAATGTGGTATTTGCCATATAGTAAACCAGTACATATGGAATTGACGGCGAACCAAATAGTGCCAGGTTAATTGGTAAACCAATAAAGACAGTGTTGGAATTGAAAAACATCGATGAGAAGAGGCCAATGTGTTCCTTCTTAATTCCAATAAGCCGCGCCACCACAAACGATAAGACAAACAAAATCACCATTGACAGCACGGGATAACGCAAATCTGGTAATAGTGTTTTCAATTCACCAGCCGTGAAGTCCTTCATAATTGTCGTTACCATATAACATGGCAGGGCAATCTCAGTAACAATGCGGGAGATAACCCTTGGCGATTGTGGGTTAAACCAACCGCGCTCGTTCAAAATAAAGCCGATTAACACCATTATTAAAATAATGGATACTCCAGAAACGGCCGAAATGAATACCGTAAGCACAAACCCATCTTCTTTCTCTTCTCTCTTTGCTAAAGACTATCCTACTCTGATTTTACCAAGCTGACAATTACGCATAAAAAGGCCCTTAGCATTCAGTTGTGCTAAGGGCCAATTACTTATTTATGAGCATTCAAGATAAAGGAGAATTCAATATCTTGGGCTGAATCAATGTGGTAAGCAGGTTCAACATCACTGCCCCAACTATCAATCCCCCCAACACCACGGACAGCCCCGGCAACTACTAAGACCGTTCGTCGTGCTAATGGCAGTTCTTCAATATGAGTTGCATTCTCAAGTTCTTCTGCAGTATATGGCAAACAACTAAAATTAAATGGTTGTTGATCAGCAGCAATCCGCAAGTCAAAGTTTGTATTTACCTGATCAGCATTGTTTTGCGTACTGTTACGGTGGATGACCAAGTATTGGTTGCGCATATGCATTCCCATTTCCTGAGGAACAAGATACTTAGTCACTGGCAAGCCATCCACATGGTATTGACCTGGCTTACCACCCGCCATTCGATCGGGGTAAGTTTCACCTGAAAGTCCCTGGTAATCAAAGCCCGTCGCCTTCGTTGGCATAATCATTCGAATACCGAATACCGGTAATTCTGGTAAGTCTGAATGACCATAATAATGACCGGTCACCTTGATTTGGCCCTGATCATCAATCAAATACGTTACCGTTACCTTCGTCGATGGCACTGTCAAGATTGCAAAGGTATAAGTAATTTCAACTTGGCTGGCTGTCTGCTGGTCATCAAATTGATTAGTTATTGGTGCCACGGGAAGTTCAGCAAAGTGGTGTTGGTCAACAGTCAGTTGAATACCTACACACTTAGCAAACTGATCTGCCCCGAGCCATTGAGCCGCTTTCAAGTTAAAACCACTACCGCGATCATTATCAGTAGTTGCCCGCCAGAAGGTTGGTGTTGGTACTCGATACAGCCACTCTTTATTATCAATCTTAAGGGATTCTAGTCCGCCCTTTTCATAGCTAAAGATGTAGTCAAAGCCATCTCCATCAAGGCCAAGGGTACCATCCCCATAAATCACTTTTAATTTATTTGTGTAAGCCATAGTAGTACTTAACCTCCTGCATTGCTGGTTTTGGCGTCCGATCTGCAAACATTAGTCCATCACCGGAAAATTCATAGTCAGAATGACGATCATCAAAATCGCCACCGTAGCGCATGACATCTTGACCAGAAATTTGATCATGAACAATCAAGGCTTGGTCGATGAAGTCCCAAATGAATCCCCCAAAATATTGTGGGTACTTATCTAGTAATTTGATGTATGAACCCATTCCCCCATCAGAGTTACCCATGTCATGCATATATTCACATTCCATAAATGGCTTGTCAGGGTTATTCTGCAGGTATTCTTCCACTTGATGTGGCGGTAAGTACATCCAGGATTCAACATCTGACAACTCTGGACGGTAATCTTTGCAACCTTCCTTTGACAAATATTGTTCGGGGTCAAGACTCGGAATTTGCTTTTGATAATTATGCGTATGACAAACACCTTCGTAGTGAACTAACCGTGTTGCGTCATGTTGTTTATAAAATTGCTGCATTGCCACCAGGTTATCGCCGGCAAATGATTCATTCCCTAACGACCAGAAAAGAATAGCTGGATGGTTCTTAAAAGTTTCGTAGTTTGTCCGCGCACGGTCAACAACGACTTCCTTCCATTGTGGAACTGAACCAGGAACATTATAAGACGGTTCGATGGCGCCCATCTTTTGCCAGGTGGCATGTGATTCAAGATTATTTTCAGCCATCATGTAAATCCCGTTGCGGTCACACAAGTAGTACCACGGAATCTGATCCGGATAGTGGCACGTCCGGACAGCATTAATATTGTTTTCCTTGAAGGTCTTAATATCATCTTCCATATCTGTCAGCGTAATGGACCGTCCTCCGCGGGCATCCCATTCGTGACGGTTAACACCATTGATTATTAAGCGGTGTCCATTCAGCAATACAACGTGGTTAGCACTGATCTCGATCCGTCGGAAGCCAAATTGATATGGTACTAGTTCAACTAATCGCCCGTCAGCATCACGGACCTCAACAAGTAGCTGGTATAAGTATGGGTGGTGATTATCCCATAGATGTAGATTTTCGACCGCAATTTCATTGAGTTCGATGTGTTCATCTGTTGGCAACGTTTCATCTACCACTACGTTACCATCAGCGTCATGGACTAAAATACGAACGGAACCAGCGGCTGCTCCACTCAAACGGGCTGCAAAGTTAAAGGTCCCCGTTTGAAAGTCATCATTGACGTGCGGCATGATCGTTAAGTCTTCAATATGAGTGACTGGAGCCGCCTTTAGTTCCACATTCCGGAAAATACCAGAGAAACGGAACATGTCTTGGTCCTCAATCCAGGAAGCAGTACTATGCTTATATACCCGGACGGCAATCACGTTATCCTCATCTTGAATATAAGGAGTCAGGTCGAATTCAGATGGTGTAAAGCTATCTTCGGCATATCCAATAAAATGACCATTCAACCATAAGTACATGGACCGTTCGACCCCTTCAAAGCAGATTCGAATATCCTTCCCCCGGAGTGCGGGATCAAGGTCAAAATGCCGAACATACGAACCAACCGTATTATCCTTGCCCTCACTAAATGAGCCTTCTTGTGCATCATCCGCACTAAGCGCATAGGCGGGACGCCGGTAAATCTTTCCTTCCCACGGCATCAATGTGTTAATGTAGTTATTTTGTGCATAATCACTTAATTCAATCTCACTTGGTACTTTAATGCGGTCAAACGCGCTCGTATCATAATCAACAGCATAAAAATCAACTGGCCGTTCTTGAGGATTGGCTGAAAATTTAAATTGCCATTGACCATTCAGACTTTGGACAAAGCGACTGGCGTGTGTCTGCCACTCACGATAATTGCCATAATAATGGTGATCACTGTGGGCCGGTAATTGATTTACCCGAAAAGTTTCGGGATCATCAAGCCATTTAATATCTGCTTCCATTAAATAAAACCTCCTTAGGTCAACGTACTATTCTAGTATAGCGCTTTCATGACCATAAAAGGGGATTTATCATTCAACTTAATAAATTCTGATCATTTTAAATCTAAAAAAATACCCAACCGATTAAATCAGTTGGGTATTTTTAGTAGTGCGGCTGAGAGGACTTGAACCTCCACGGTCATAAATCGACCATAAGATCCTTAATCTTACGCGTCTGCCAGTTCCGCCACAGCCGCATCAACAAATAATAGTATAGCAACTCTATTATCCGTTGACAAGTACTTTTTTAATTAATTTGAAATGTTGTCCACATTGCCGGCAAACGTACCGCTTAACGTTAAAGCGACGACGTCGATAAATAGTAACTTTACAGCCGGTACATTGATACAACCACAGTGTCGTTTGGCGACAACGAGCCTTACTCGTCGGTGGCGCGTATCGCGATCCACCAACTTGGGCAAGTAAATTACGAAATGCTGGACTACAGTGTCGATAATCCGCCCCACTGAGATGCAAATGATAATGGCATAATTCATGGAGAACCACTCGCCGCAAATTATCCTGATCAAACTCGGTTAACATTAGTGGATTGATATCAATATGGTGGTCGTTTAAATGGTACCGACCGCCAGTTGTCCGTAACCGCGAATTAAAGAAAATCTGGTGTTGAAATGGACGATTAAAGTACCGTAGCGATCACTCCTCAGTTAATTTTTGGAGCTCACTGTTAGTCATTAGCTTCATCTTGCGGTGCAATCATCGTTAGTTGAATCCGTTGACGTTTCATATCAACAGATTCAATCCATACATCAACAATATCGCCGACAGATACTGCTGCCCGCGGATCTTTAATGAATTCTTTACTCATCTTGGAGACGTGCACTAAGCCATCATGCTTAACACCAATATCGACAAAGGCACCAAAATCAACAACATTCCGCACCGTCCCTTGGAGTTTCATCCCCGGCTTCAAGTCATCAATAGTCATGACATCCTTACGCAGCAGTGGCGCGGGCATAGAGTCACGCAGATCTCGACCTGGTTTCTGCAAGGAAGCAACAATGTCCTTGACAGTTTCCACACCAGCCTTAGCCGTTGTAAAGTCATTAACATCTAACTGCTTTAGTTGCTTTTCTGCTGCAGCAGACCCGAGATTATCCACACTAATTTGTGCTGAGTCCATGATTTTCTTGGCAATTGGGTAACTTTCTGGGTGCACATCGGTGTTATCCAATGGATTATCGCCGTTAACAATCCGCAAGAAACCAACAGATTGTTGGAACGCCTTTGGCCCTAGACGAGGTACCGCCTTTAATTGCTGGCGATTAGTATATTTACCATGCTCATCACGATATTTAACAATATTTTTCGCCGTGGTCTTATTAAGGCCTGAGATTTGTGTCAATAGTTGGTAACTAGCAGTGTTAAGGTTCACACCAACGCGGTTGACGGCACGCTCAACAACAGCATCTAATTCACCCGCCAGTTCCTGCTTTGGCAAGTCATGTTGGTATTGCCCGACTCCAATTGATTGCGGGTCAATTTTGACCAATTCAGCCAACGGATCTTGCAAACGACGGCCAATGCTAATTGCGCTCCGTTGTTCAACGTGTAAGTCTGGAAATTCATCACGTGCTTCCTGGCTCGCAGAATAAACTGAGGCCCCGGCTTCATTGACGATGACATAATATACGGGCCGCTTAATCTTCTTCAAAGCATTGACCACAAACTGTTCTGACTCTCGGCTGGCCGTTCCATTACCAATAGCGATCATTTCAACATGATACTTTTCAATCAGATCAATTAATTGACCTTCCGCAGCGACACGTTGCTTTTCGGGCGCGGGCTTATGCGGATAAATAACTGCCTTCGTTAAGAACTTACCATTTTCATCAAGCACTGCTAATTTACACCCGGTCCGGTAAGCAGGATCAAATCCTAAAACAACCTTCCCCTTAATTGGTGCCTGCATCAACAAATGATAAAGGTTCTCACCAAAGACCTTAATTGCTTGCTGGTCAGCTGATTCGGTTAATGATCGTCGTAATTCCCGTTCAATGGCGGGACCTAAGAAACGTTTGTAAGCATCGGTATATGCATCTTCAATCAACTTAACAGCAGCATTTTGTTTACTTGTACGTACTAATCGAAAACGCAAATAATTAAGAACGGTCGATTCATCAGCAGTGATTTTAACGTTCAGAACGCCTTCCTTTTCACCCCGATTAATTGCCAGAATTTGGTATGAACTTAATTCATTGACAGGACTAGTAAAGTCATAATACTGCTCATATGTCTTCAATTCATCCTTCTCTTCACCATTACGTTTAACTGTGGTAGTTAATTGCCCGTGATCCCGTGTATAATTCCGTAACCAACCCCGCACAGTGGACATTTCACTAATGGCTTCAGCCAAAATTTCATGAGCACCACTCAGGACATCTTCAACTGTTGGAACATCATCGTTAACGTATTTCTGTGCCGCTTTTTGAGGATCATCATCGGGATAAGATAATAACCAATTTGCGAACGGCGCTAACCCATGCTGACGCGCAACTTGGGCCTTAGTCTGCCGCTTTTGCTTATATGGCAAATACAGGTCTTCAACTTCTTGCAACTCAGTAGCAGCTAAGATCTTTTTTTCCAGGGTGGCGGTTAACTTGCCCTCTTCTTTAATTTTATTAATAACCGTTTGTTGGCGATCCAGCAAGGTTGTTGCATGCCGGTATTGATCATGAATATTCTGAAGTTGAACTTCATCCAGAGTCCCGGTCGCTTCTTTCCGGTATCGGGCAATGAAAGGAATTGTGTCTCCTTCATCCATTAACTTCAATGCTGCTTTAACCTGCGATTGTCGTAAATCAGGAATTTGCTGACTAACTAATTCAATTGCTTTTTGATCCATCTAATCCTCCGTGATTGTTAAACGCCACCAATTGTCACGTGGACTAATCGGTTGATGACGTTTATGCTGCGTCCGTTTATACCAGTTTTCAATCGTCTCAGCTGCTGAACGGCTGACCTCTTTACCTTCCAGATAATCATCAATTTCTGGGTAGGAAACTCCCAACGCCTTTTCATCTGGCTGCATTGGTCGGTCATCTTCCAAGTCGGCTGTTGGTACCTTCTCATACAAGTGAGCAGGCGCTGATAAGTATTTGAGCAAGGCCTTGCCCTGACGTTTATCCAACCCTGATAACGGTGTTAAATCAGCACCGCCATCTCCAAACTTAGTGTAAAAGCCAGTAACCGCTTCTGCCGCATGGTCGGTTCCAACAACAGCACCGCCATATTGGCCAGCAATAGCGTATTGTACAATCATTCGTTGCCGTGCTTTAATATTTCCCTTATTAAAATCACTGATTTCCGTCCCAGCAGCAGTTAATGCTTGCACCATCGCATCAGTCGCGTCCTTGATATTTACCCGGACAGTCTTGTCGGGATGGATAAAATCGTTAATAGCCATCATAGCATCAGATTCATCAGCCTGTTCACCGTAAGGCAAGCGAACAGCAATAAACTGATAGTGGTCATCGTGGGTATCCTTTCGTAATGCTTCTACCGCTAATTGCGCTAAACGACCAGCAAGGCTAGAATCCTGTCCACCGGAAATACCTAAAACTAAGGTGTGCATCCCGGTCGACTTCAAAAAGTCTTTAATGAAATCAACCCGTTCTTGCACTTCTGTAGCAGGATCAATCAAAGGCTTTACCCGCAGATCGTTAATAATAATTGCCTGTTGATTACGCATTATAAAATGCCTCCTAATTATCAAGCGTCTTTACATATTCATGAATCCGATGAATCATATTCAACTTGTTGTCATAGCACTTTTGTGACAAATCAACCGGATAAACTTCAGGGTTAAGATCACGCTTATACTCATCCCACAAAGAATCTAAATGACGAGCTCGCCGTTGCCGACTCTCATCTAATGTTGGTTCATCATAAACGAACTGACCATCTTTCCAAATATCCTTCAACATTGGTCGAGCATTAAAGTCATCAACATCTTTTTGCTGGAGCGGGAAATTGGGATTGAACATATTGAGTGATGATTCTTCGCATGGATTTTCATCATCCAAGGTGATATAGTCACCTTCACTCTTGCCATCTTTACGATCGTTGATCCGCCAAACCTGCTTTTTACCGGGGGTCGACATCTTCGCAACGTTATTAGACAGCTTAATTGTATCAACCATCTTGCCGTTCTTATCTTCAAAAGCCACCAGCTTATAAACAGCGCCTAATGTTGGTTGGTCATAAGCAGTAATCAACTTAGTTCCAATCCCCCATACATCAATTTTAGCGCCTTGCATCTGCAAGTTCTGAATAGTCTTTTCATCTAAGCCATTGGAAGCATAAATCTTGGCATCCTTGAATCCAGCATCATCCAACATTTGACGAACTTTTTTTGATAAGTACGCCATATCGCCAGAGTCGATCCGGACTCCCTGGAAATTAATCTTATTGCCAAATTCTTTTGCCACCTTAATAGCATTCGGTACCCCACTTTTAAGAGTATCAAAGGTATCAACGAGGAAAACACAGTCGCGGTGTGTTTCCGCATATGCTTTAAAGGCATCATAGTCATTGCGATAAGCTTGAACTAGCGCGTGAGCATGTGTCCCAGAAATTGGAATTCCAAATAACTTACCCGCACGAACATTACTAGTAGCGTCGAATCCGCCGATATATGCTGCCCGAGTTCCCCAGATTGCAGCATCCAGTTCTTGCGCCCGACGACTACCAAATTCCATTACCGGTTGCTGACCAACAATGGATTTAATCCGGGAAGCTTTAGTGGCAATCATGATTTGGAAGTTAAGAATATTTAAAATCGCCGTTTCAATCAGTTGCGCTTCCATCATCGGTGCTTCAACTTGGAAGATTGGCTCATGGTTGAAGACGAGGTCTCCTTCCTGGAAACTACGAATGGAACCAGAAAATTTAAATTGGCGAAGATATTCAATAAAGTCATCATCAAACTGATTTGTACTCTTTAAGTACTCAATGTCACTATCAGTAAAATGCAAGTTTTTGACATATTCGATAATATGGTCTAATCCAGCAAACACAGCATAGCCATTTTGGAAAGGCATCTTGCGGAAGAAAGCTTCAAAAACAGCCCGGCGATTACCAATTCCTTGTTTCCAGTACGTTTGCATCATGCTCAATTCATACGCATCGGTGTGCAGAGCTAAACTGTCGTCTGGATACTTATATTTCATTATTTAATACCTCTATTTTTCTAATACAAATTCAAATCGTGAGCCAGCATACTGGGTGTGAACATACTCAAACGGTGTACCATCTTGTAAGTAGGAAAGCTGCGTCATTCTTAGCAGTGCATCCCCCCGCTTAACGTTAAGGTAAGTCGCGATTCTTTCAGTTGCATTAGTGGCTGAAATATGTTGGACAGCATGACCTGGAAACAGGTGAGCCTTCTTTTCTAGCGTCTGCCAGAAAGAATTAGTGACTTCCTCCTTACTGAAATTCTCAATTAGCCGAGCGGGGACAGTCGCAATTTCAAAACAAATTGGAACATCATTAGCTAACCGGACCCGTTCCATCCGGACAACCTGTTCGTCATGGCTTAATTTCAATTTTTCAATTTCAGTTTGAGACGGAATCGTCAAGTGATAAGAAATTGTTTTACTCGACGGTGTTTTTCCTAAGGAACGCATCAAGTCTGTAAAACTCGTCACGCCGGACATTTTCTCTTGAACTTTACGATTAGCGACAAATGTACCTGAACCGACACGCCGTTCAAGAATTCCTTCATCAACCAGTGCCTGAATTGCTTGACGGAGAGTCATTCGACTAACGTCAAAATGGGCAGCCAACTCTCGTTCAGCCGGAATCTTTTCACCAACCTTCCATTTACCATCTTCAATATTCTCACGAAGTTGATTATGGATCTGGATATATACTGGTGAGCTCATATCTCTTCCTCCTTACACCACTAATATCTAAAAAGTGATTCGAGTATTATTTTACCATGCTTAGGGTCACCTATACCAATTTTTCACAATATAAAAAGGGGCCTAAGATCTCCCTAGTCCCCCATATTATTTATCACTACTTTTTTTGACGAAGTTGCAATGCCCGCTCAATGGAACGATCCACGATAATTGATTGCGAATCGGCCACTGGATACTTCGTTTCTGGATCCATTTCTTCCGCGTATGAAAGTTCAGTACAACCTAAAATGACAATATCACAATGTTGTTCTTCAATCATCTTGCGGACTAATTCATGATACTTAGCACCATCTGAATGACCGGCCTTCTTAATATCATTGTAAATAAGATCTTCTGTCATCGCTTGAATCTCGGGCGTCGGTTTAACCTCTTCATATCCAGCTTTCGTAATATAAGCATCATATAAACCAGATGTAATCGTTCCGTCAGTCGCCAAAAGGCCGACCCGCTTAGCAGTCGGGTTAATTTTCTTAATTTCATCCACCGTAGATTGCAACATATTCAAAATTGGAATGTCAGTTGCTGCTTGCAGTTGATTGTATGAATAGTGAGCAGTATTGCAAATTAAAACAAAGAATGCTGGATTTAACTGACTCTGTTGTTTGATATCTTCAATCAATGGAATTGTCGGATTAGGTTTGCTGTGGTCAAGAATCCAACTAGTGCGATCAGGAATGGTAGCATGGTTAACCACCACGTAATTTAAGTAATCCTGATCAGAGTGGGTTGGAGTTCGTTGATCAAGCAAACGGACATATGACTCAGTTGCTAAAGTTCCCATTCCACCAAGGATTGTAAAAAATTGTTGCATGATAATTTCCTCTCAGTTTTATTTCTAATCATGTTAGTAAGGCCACGAAGATTGGCCCTAGTAAGGTAATGCCAATGTTCCCCATAATGTAAGCAGGGGTCAATGCCGCAGCAAAGTAGGCGCCACCTTCAGAACCAGTCTGAGCGGTAATCTCGGTTAGCGCAGCTGCTACAGTCCCTGAGCCAGTCAGCGCCCCAATCAATGCCAATGGCTCAATGTGCAAAACGTAGCGACCAAAAAGCAGAGTTAACAAGTGCGGTGCAATAGCGACTACCACCCCAATGATCAGGACACCAATCCCCAAAGATTTAACTGCTCCAGTAAAGGCTTGGGCAGATTGCAAACCAACTGTTCCTACAAACAGGGTTAGCCCAACATTCTGGAAGAAAGCCGAAACCGAGGTCGGAATTGAATCATGATCACGGTGACGAGCAATCCAGGTACTCAATAGCAATCCCATGATCAATGCGGCGACACCATTACCTAATTGCAAAGGAATACCGTTTAATTTTATTCCTAAAACACCTAAAAGGGAAGCACCAGCAATTCCCAAGGAGAAAAGTGAAAAGTTGATCGCTAAGTCGCTAGTATGCCAGCGCCCCATCTTCTTTAAAATTGCCGCGGTTCGTGATGTGTTACCAGTCAATGAAATGACACTACCAGGACGCAGTTGGTTAAATAACTGTTCATTCCCCGTATCTGGATCTTGGATATTGATAAAGACCCCATGCTGCCGAAGAATTGCTAATTGGGTAAACTTGAAATTCTTCCCCAAAACAAACTTGCGCTCGGCAGGAGCGTTAGTTGGCGTTAATACTTCTTTAGTGCCTTTAATCGCATGCATCTGATCAAAGTGAACAGCATAACCAATTACGACCAGTAAGTCTCCTGGTTGCAATTGATATTCAAGGTGGTCGGTCATATCACGGTCATGAAAAGCGGCTAAGGCAATTAAACGGTAATCTGACCATTTATTAAAGCCACCCAACGTTTTACCAACCAACGGCGATCCAGGTAAAAGACGATAAGTTCGTCGCCAAGTTGGGTTAGGATTCTTCGCATGGAAGTGGTACTTGCGGGCCATCTGAGGACCACGCTTAGGAATATTAATTCCAAGAATTTTCGGTGCAATATCACGAAGGAAAATCAGAACCCCCAGTGTTCCAAATACATAAGTCAAAGCATAGGCAACTGGTAATTGTGCTTCATAGGTAGCCTTAACGGCTGAACTAACCGGCAAAGAATTGATAGTACTTAAAGAAGAAGCAACCGTTGAAGACTGGGTAAGGGACCCCGCAATAATCCCCGTGGCAATTCCAGGGCCAATGTGAAATGCTGCAAATAAGGCCCAGGAAACTAACAGTGCAGATAAGAGCCAAAATAATCCTGCAATGATAATTCGCGAGCCAAACAGCTTCAGGGAGACCATCAATTGCGGTCCTATTTGGTAACCAATTGAGAACATGAAGGCTGCAAAAAAGATCGTACCTAACATTTCATCACGTGGAAACGACCCAATTTGACCAACAATTAAGGTAACGACCAAGGTTGCCACGGTAGCCCCAATTTTGAATCGACCAGCAATTTTATATTCACCGATGGCAAAACCAATCGCCATGCAAATAAACAGGGTAAACACCTGATTATGCACCATAAAATGAACAATTGAATGAATCATAAATTATCTCTTTCTTAATAATAACTAGTTAATCAAGCCACATTATTACATTGATAGAATAGAAATTCAATAAACATTACAAAACGGTTGGTAGAGGCCTTCCCTACCAACCGTTAATTGGTTATTTCTTCATCACAAAGTATTTTTCAAAGTTCTTTTGGTAATTGCTATTGATGCGTTTTTCAAGTAACCACCGCATCAGGTTCATATCCCGATCATAGTGGAATGTTGTTCCAAACCGTTTTTGCGCAATCAACTGTTCAGCTTCATGCTTAATTTCATTATCCTTGGCATACTGCAAGAATGTCTTTTGAGAAACTCCCAGCCACAACTGGTATTTACTCTTATCCTTATTAGCATAAACAGTTGGTTGATCCTTTAAGGTGTCAAAGACATAGTCCTCAACGGGATATGACGACAACTGGTAACCATTCAGCGAAACAAAGAAGCTACTCCTTCCCTGGCGAGGATTCAAATCAAAAACCTTAAACTGTTTATCACGCCGATCATATTTGAGATCGAAGTTAACAAATCCAGTGAATTTAACGCTTTCCAAGAAACGCTTAATGTTGTCATAAATTTGTTGATCATATGCTGGCATAATTGCAACATAATTACCAACGTTAGCTGGGTTGCAGTCTTCCAGTAATGGGTGACCAAGACACATCATTTTAACTTGATGGTTACGATCTACATAGCAGTTAATTGTCCGCATATTACTATCGTCACCAGGAATAAACTCTTGAAGGACCAGGTCGCCCTTGTATGGACTATGTTCATAAATAGTGGTCAGGACTTCCGTCAACCGCTGCTGATCATTAATGATATAAGCTTTCTCATAGCCAGCAAAATTACCTTTATGCCACTGCACTGCATCAGCTGCTTTCAAGGCGATTGGGAAGCCAAATGGTGATTGATAATTCTTGTAGTCAGTATCTGGCTTTAAAATATCAGTCTTCGGGTATGGCAAACCATATTGTTCGCAAACTTGGTAAAACTGTTCCTTGTTGGTTAATTTAGCAACCTCATCATAATCTGCATATGGGCAGTCCATATATTTAGATAATTCTTTACGGTGCTTCGAGACTAACTCAGTATAGTCATCCCCACATGAGATCAAAACAACCTCTTTACCAGCTTTCTTAAATTCTTGAGCTGCGGTAATTAACGTTTTAGCAAATACCGCTTCGTCCTGCAGATTAGGTAAGAAATGTAGGTCGACAATCTTAGAAAAGCAGGTTGGTGCTAACGGTTGGCGAGCGTAGAGGTGGGACTTAATCCCGTATTTTTCGTACATCGAACGAGCCATCCCGTATGCATTAAAATCACTACCAAGAATTAAGGGAACAAATTTTTGCTTGTCCACTATTATTCACTCCTTAATAATACTGGGTCAATTTTATCATTCTCGCTCCATAATAACCATCAATCTCCGCGCTTTTATGCACTTTTATGGTGAGCCTGCCAGTGAAAGTTAATTATAACGGCCATTAGAGTAATGATAGCTAAAAACAGGATCAAATAATAATCAATCTGACCACCAATAATGGTTTGCTTAACCAACGCGCTCCCGCGATTTTGGTACAACGCAATAATTGCCGTCAGCAAACCGGTACCAACAGATCCGGCAAATTGTTGCACCATATTAAAGACAGAATTAACATCTGAAGAATTATGCGAAGAAACAATTAGTGAGGCGTTGGAAATTGTCGTTGAAAAAGCTAAATTAAAGCCAACGCGCAACACAATAAATAACAGTGTCATCAGTATAGGTGTTAGGTTACGTTGGATGATAATAAAAAATAACGATGCCACAGCAACCATGCTTGCTCCCGTAACTACTGGTTCGGCAAAGCGTCGTTGGTCGGCCCAGCGGCCCCCTAGTGGAGCAATAAAAGCCCCAATAAATGATCCGGGGAGTAAAATCAAGCCAGCAGTCATTGAACCGCACCCCAATGCATATTGGGCATAAACGGGGATTACTAGTGAGATTCCAATATTGATAAACTGCAGGTTAAAGTAAGTTAAGTTCGATAAACGAATTGGCACCTGACGAAAAATCGAAAGATCCAACAATTGTGATTTCCCATGGTTGTTGAGGTACAAGAATGCTGCAAAAAAAATTACTGCCAAGATAACTGCTAAAATGCAACCTAGGAAGTTGCTGCTACGCCCGATCGTGCTAATTCCACCGATAATCAAGATAAAGGCCGCTGCTAAACAAGCCAAAGCACTATAGGAAAATGGCTTATCATTTCCAAAAGGACGATTATGGATATATTTTTGCCCTAGGTAGAGACTGACAAATACAAATGGCAGCAGAATCCAAAAGATCATCCGCCATGATAGCTTCTCCACAACTACGCCACCATAAGTAGGTCCTAACGCTGGTGCAAAGGAGATAATCATTCCAGCAACGCCAGTCATCATCCCTTTTTCATTAGTGGGAATCTGAGTGAAAATTAAGTGAAATAGGATTGGGGTGGAGAAGCCGGTCGCAATGGCCTGAATAAGGCGGCCCGTCAAAAGAATTGGAAAGTTGACGGCAGTGGCGCAAATCACGCTTCCTACAATGAACATCATCACTGCCACTAGATGTAATCGCCGAGCAGGAAACTGACGTAACAAGTAAGCAGTGGTCCCCATTACAATTGTCACCATCAATAAGTATCCACTAGTAATCCACTGGGTAGTATCCAGTGTAATGTGAAACGTTTGTGCTAACTCTGGATAAGTAACGTTCATTGCTGTTTCGTTCATAATACCAATAAACGTCAATAATGCTAAAGCCACAATCGCATCATAGATATTTGCTTTCTTTTCTCCCGTGTTAGTCACGTCAGATAACCTTCTTAAAATGCAAAAGAGCCCTGACAATTCACTTTGCCACAGCTCGAACCAATGTTGATTATTGCAAGTTCAGTTTAATGTTGCTAATTGATGGAGCCACTTTTTAGTTCCAGCATCCAGATTATCTGCCGGTTCAAAATTGAAGGGTGCCCATAGTGCAGCAATTTTTGTCCAATCAACCCGTCCTTGGTTAATAATCACTTTTAATAATCGTTTCTCTGTCTGCTTTTTGATTTGCTCATTAACTGCTTGATTGAGAAACATCGCCGTCGTAGTTTGACGGGCAAGCAATTCAGCAACCAACTTCTCCAGTGTGTGTTCACTAATTGGATTACTTAACAGTACCCGTTCCTTTAACGGAACAGCAGGTACCTCACGCTGAAGAAAACGTTGGACCTTTTCCCAATCTGCCAAGACTTGCTGATAAAACTGCCACGGGACACGGCTTTGCAGGTCAGCTAATTTTTCAGAGACAATTTTACTAAGATCATTATTTCCCGGGTTAAGTTCGGCACATATTTCCATAATAAACCGTTGGAATGTTTCTCCTGCTAACTCAGAGAGTTGTCGTTTGCTCGTCAAAGCAAAGCGAACCAGAACATAGTCGATGAATTGTTCATCGTTAATATTCTCCCCTACCACATGTCTTTTTACCTTAAATTGTTTTAACTGCTTTAATCGTGTTGATTTGGCAAAGTGTCCTTGCTTTGGCATACCGTTCGCTCCCCTAATTTTTGGTAACAAAAAACCGCCAACCAACAGTTGACGGTTTCACAGTTGGGCTAGCTGGATTCGAACCAGCGCATGACGGTACCAAAAACCGTTGCCTTACCGCTTGGCTATAGCCCAATAATAAAAAGTGGAGGAGAGTGGATTCGAACCACCGAACCCGAAGGAATGGATTTACGGTCCATCGCGTTTAGCCAGACTTCGCTACTCCTCCATCAAGGTTGATGTCTCTTAACAATCAACGTTTATTATAATATCGAATCTCATAATAAAATGCAAGTCCTTTTTTAAATTAATTTGCAAAAATTTTGATCTCAAAATTATTTTTCATTATTCCTAATTATTATTTGGATTTCATTTTCACTAAATGAAAAAGAGGCTGGAATTTTTTCCAACCTCTTTGATTGATATTAATCAACGCCATCCATCAATCCATGGATCTTCTTAACAAAGAAGACCAGGATGACACCGAAGACGATACTTACCAGACCAACAGCCAAGAAGTATGGTACTTCATTAGCAGTTGAGTAGTACTTAACAATTTGAGCATTGACCGCTTGACCAGCGGAGTCAGCTAAGAACCACATACTCATCATCTGGGACTTAAAGGCTTTTGGTGCCAACTTAGTAGTGACAGACAAGCCAATTGGGGAAACAAGCATTTCACCGATTTCCACAATGAACCAAGAACCAACTAGCCAGAATGGACTAACACGACCAGCAGTTCCATAGAACATACCTGGCAATGCCATTAAAATATATGATAAACCAGCAAATACTAAACCGGCTGAGAATTTACCAGGTGCACTTGGCTGACCCTTCCAGTGATCCCAAAGGGCGACAAACACTGGTGTCAAAATCATGATGAACAATGGGTTCAAGGTCTGGAAGTTAGCTGCGGCAAAGTGCCAACCACCAATATGCAAAACAGTCCGTTGTTCAGCGAACAAAGCCAGCACAACTGAACCGGATTCTTCAATTGCCCAGAAAATAGCTGCGGCAATGAATAATGGAATGTAAGCCAGTACACGTGACTTTTCAATCTTAGTAACTTTCTTGGAGTTCAACATCATAATGAAGTAGTAGATTGGCAATGCAATTGCAATTACAGTAATGATGTTGATGATGTTGGTAATGTTTAATTGGCCCATTGCTGCTAATAAACCAAGAACAACAACTAAGACCGCTAACCCAACAATCGTCCAAATGATAACGGGACGTAATGATTCTTTATCAATCGGGTCATTAGGATAAAGGCTATCTTTAGATAAGTACTTGCGTCCATCTAACGAGTACTGGAGTAATCCGAAGAACATTCCAATAGCAGCTAGTGAGAACCCGGCGTGGAAGTTCATCCCACTTCCAAACAAGTGGAAGCCAAATCCATTGGCAGCCCATGGTACTGCCCATGGTGCAACGGCAGCCCCTAAGTTAATACCGAAGACAAACATACTGAAACCAGAGTCCCGTCGCTTATCTTCTTCACTGTACAGGCCACCAACCATTTCTGATACGTTCGGCTTTAACATACCGGTACCACAAACAATTAAGGCAATCGATACATATAAGGCACTCACACCGAATGGCAGTGACAAGGCAATGTGTCCGAACATAATCAAGACACCACCAATAAACACTGTCTTCCGTGAACCCCAAACACGGTCAGAAAGCCACCCACCAACAACAGTTGCCAAGTAAACTAATGAACCATAAATGGCCATGATTGAAGCGGCCGTGGATTGGTTCATTCCTAATCCACCCTTAGTTACCGCATAGTACATGTAGAACAGAAGGATGGCACGCATCCCGTAGTAACTAAACCGTTCCCACATTTCAGTGAAGAACAGCGTCGATAAGCCCCGCGGTTGTCCGAAGAAGGCTGTATCTAATTTCTTTTCTTTATCCATTAGGTATTATTCCCCCGCTTAATAAGATTATTATGAACGATTGGCTTTTGAAATAAGTAAATCTCACATAAAAATTTCAGAATACCCTCATTATAGGCGTGAAAAAGGACTTCGTCAATTTATTTTTAAATCAGTGGACCATTATAGCTGCTTTGTCCTGGCGTCAGACTTTATTTATTAAATGATCTGGCAATAATTGATTAATTTTCTTTCATTTTTATGTATTCTATCACAACAAAAAAGCCAGCCATAACGGCTGACTTGTAGCAACAACTCCGGCAGTCAGACTCGAACTGACGACAACCTGATTAACAGTCAGGTGCTCTACCAACTGAGCTATGCCGGAATAATTATCAACGAAATTAATTATATCATGACTAATTACTGTTGCCAATATTTATTTGGACGATTCTCATTCAATCATTAGGTAGTATTACTTACTAAAGTAACAACTTTCAACTATAATACTAATTGAAAGTAAGTTAATGAGGAGGCTTCGTAATATGGCAAAGACAATCGTCCTCTACTTTTCCGCAACTGGTACGACAAAGCGAGCAGCTCAACAAGTAGCACGGTTACTCAATGCTGATATAGCTGAAATTCACCCGGTTAAACCATACACCAGTGAAGACTTGAACTGGCATGACGAATCAACACGGGCAACGGTGGAACAAAAGCAAGAACACGATGGGCGAGTTCCTGTGCAAAACGATTTACCAGATATTAGTGGATATGACAATGTTGTTATCGGCCACCCAATCTGGTGGGGAATTCCACCACGTTTGATTGCTGATACGATTGACAAGCTTAATCTAAATGGCAAACACCTGGCAACATTTGGTACTTCAAGCAGTACCGGATATGATCGCGCTCAATCTAACATTGCGCGGACTATCAAAGAAAATCATTACGACGTTGATCTTAAACAAGGAAATGTTCTTAACTCTCAATCAGCGTTAAAAGATTGGGTTTCATCATTAAATTTTAACTAAACGGTCAAAAAGCTACTCACAACGAAAGTGAGTAGCTTTTTTGTTCATCCAGCACATCGTTATAATAGTTTTACCAAATTTAACATCTAAATGACCAGCTTGTAAATATAGAATGTCGATAAAATAATATCCTAATTTAATACAATTTATTAACTTAATTATGGTATTTACGCATTAGCTCTGCCATATGAACTTCGTGTACCAAAAACTCATGAGTACGACAAATATAATCATGTTCACGCCCGATTTTGGCAATATAACCGTTTATGTAATCAACTTCCGTTGGCCGTCCCTTCGAAAAGTCTTGATACATTGATGGATAATGGTACTTATAAGCCTTACTAATTGTGGTAACTGAAGCAACTTCTTCCTCCCGAGTTTCAATTAGATAAATTCCTGCTCGTTCACACGCATCAAATGCTTCATTAAAAAGTTGCCGGGCCATCTCTGGAACACCCGGATATTCAATAAATTGTCCCATCTGCATTTCAAACATCGTACACAAGGTATTACAAACTGCATTGAAGACGACCTTGGACATACACATTCCTTGCCAGTTAGTAGTAAACACTGGACCCAGCTTAGCCTTTTTAAAATCATCGAAAATGCCTTGCGTAACTTCGTCTGGCTCCTGGTTATTATATCGCGCCATATGCATTACTTCTGAATTAACGGGACCCATAAAGTCCACATTGGCTGGTGCGTCAAGACGAGTCGCTATCATTGCCGTCCCACAAATAATCTTATCTTTAGCAAAGTACTGATTGATTTTTTCAAAATGCCCCATCCCATTCATTGCAGAAAAGACGTATTGGTCATCGTGAAAGAGTCCGGCTTCACTATCACGTTTCAACTCTTCTTCAAGTTGCATTTGCTTTTTAAAAATGATCCACACATCTGGATGACCATGATATTCCTCTGGATAGAAAATATTAATAGGCACAATATGACGATCATGATGGTCACGTGCTACCGAAACGCCGCCCTGTTCACGAACCTTTTCAACGTTAGGTTTCCAGGTATCAATAAAGTCCACCTGTACACCTGCGTTTTCCTGAAGCATTACTCCATACCGATAACCCATCGCACCTGCACCAATCATTCCATACTTCATAACCTTCACTCTCCTTTTTAGCTAACAAAAAAAACGTCCCTGCTCGTGACCGAGCAAAGGACGTTTAACGTGGTACCACCTTAATTTAAGCCAATTTCACAATTGACTCCTTATTACGTACAGTTCAAAGAACGATACGCCGCACATGATAATGGGTGCTACCATGACGCCTCGAAAAGCGTCTTCTTCAGCAAAAATCTTTCTCGTTTTAGTCTTAATGCCATCTCATTATCTGACACTTTCTGTGGTAAGGCTAAAACTTTACTCCATTGATGCTTGCGTTTGTTAACTGATTTAATTGTTGGAATTATAATAACAGGATAATTAGAAAATGGCAAGACTAAAATTAAAAATGTTTAACTTTAATTTCTTCACTAGTAACTAATTATCATAAATTTACACCGCCATTATCATGTTCCTTATGGTTAATAGAAAACCTGTTTAGCACTTTTTAGCAATGGTTCTTTTAGGCTAAATTAAGCAGTAATGAACGTATACAACCTCTTATTGAGGCAAACTCATGCCCACTTTTTCTGTGTATCATATTCCTTAATAAAAAAAGAATCCTCGATATATCTTCGTAAAATTGTTGATATATCAAAGATTAATATATATAACTTATCAATGCCAACGTTTCCCATAAAGGTGATTGTTGGTGCAACTTCTTCCACCTTGTTCTGTACTCCTTGTTGAACTCTATTTGTGGTTGACAACCACCATTATCATTCAGTAAGATGTGTGCCACACCAAATATAATATTATCAAATAGCTTCATTGACTCAGTTGGCAACCGATATATCTGTGCGAGAATCGAACCACCGATTAACGACATCCTTGGATGCATGAAACAATGTTTCATACTGGTTGTCCAGATCAAAAATATGCTGAACGACAACTAATTCCTTCTTTTCATTCTTAGTAGTCATTACCATCTACTCCCTTTTCAAGATTTACTTTATGGTACCAAGATTGGACCCACGATCGGAGAGTAATTAATGACTACACAAAAAAATAATTTAAACGAAAAAAGGCGCTAACCAAAGTCAGCATTGCAATCTGTACATCAAACTTATCAAGATATTACACTGGCAATTATGAAGCGCGACTGCCAACGATTGAGGTCAATGATTTGTAATTACCAAGCCACTAAAACCAAGATGACATAACCATCGCTACGCAAATAACGATCTCAAAGCGGTAATTAATAAAGTTAACTTTTACAACGGTCCCCTTGAAGGGATTAATCGAAAAATCAAAGTTTTAAAGCGTTCTTGTTATGGGTTTCCCAATCAAGAATTCTTCTTTTTAAGTATTAATTGTTTGTTTACGTAAAAAACACCTCCCACATTTACGTGAGGAGTGTTGACATTCATCAATATCCGTTGGAAGATACCAAAAAAGTGTAGAAAATTATAAAGAGTTACTTTTTCGGTAACCAAAGTAAAACTGAATAATAGCAATAACAACGTTAACCCAGTTCATTGTTAAGAACCATGGGGCAATTCCACCCGCATCATGGGTAACACCATAGTAGACCCAAAAACCAATAACTACGGCAACAACATTTACCCAAGCAAACGTCTTTTGCAGCGATTGATTATTAAGCTGGAACCACATCCAGATCACGTTAATAATGAACCAAATGGCTAATATCCAAAAGAAAGTTTGAAACATAGTAGTCCCTCCTTCATTCAATCTGTAGAGGAGATAGAAAACGGTAACAGGAAACATAATAACTACTTCCACTAACATAACTACTTCCACTAACCTCTCTACACCATCTATATTAGATTGCTTGATGGGGAAACAATCGTTAATAATCTAATAAATGTCGTTTATTATACACATTAAGTAAAATAGTCGATGTATTCGACATAACCAAATAAAGTGTCTAATTTTCAATTACTTAACGAAAACAGCCAGTAGTTGACGTAGTTTTGATAAATCCTGGTCAGTTGGTTTCGTATTATTTTTGGCAATAAAACGGATCATGTCAATGTAAAAGCTACCAATAACGGAAGTATCAAGGTTAGTAAATTTAATCGTTAAATGTTTCTGAATTTGAGCAACGAAGGATTTTTGAAGACGGACGGTAAAACTGTTTTGGTCATATTGAATTGATAATAGCGCAGTAATGGTATCGCGAGATTCCCATAATACACTAAACTCTTTTCTCTTATACAAATCACTCAACAAAGGGAGTGATTGATCCTCGTTTAAATTTTTAGTTCGGATAGCGATAATTTT
This sequence comes from Limosilactobacillus frumenti DSM 13145, assembly GCF_001436045.1. Classification (GTDB taxonomy): domain Bacteria; phylum Bacillota; class Bacilli; order Lactobacillales; family Lactobacillaceae; genus Limosilactobacillus; species Limosilactobacillus frumenti. The sequence continues at coordinate 9,812 of NZ_AZER01000005.1, read as the reverse complement.
ATTAAATAAACTGAGGTAATTATCGTTTAATTGTTCGGTCAGGTCATATTTATCCTGGTAATAGTTATAGAAGGTTTGACGATTAATAATCGCTTTTTCAGCAATCTCCTTAACAGTGACGTTGGCAAATCCCTTTTCGTTTACCAGACTAGCAAAGGCGATTTCAATTGCTCTTTTTGTTCTCATTACCCGCAGGTCATCAGTCATTAAGATTCCATCTCTCTTTGAATGTTGTTAACATTGATAATTATAATATGAATAACCATAATCAACAAAAAAGCACAATGACAAGCAATGTCAAAAACTAGTCGTTGTACCCTTAATAGTTAATTAGCTTTATGGACGCAAGCGGTTCATCAATAGTTAGATTAGAACACGATACGCACCAATGAGCTTGTAGTAATCTAAAGCTCACCGTACTATTGCTGTACTAATTTTGCCAATTCATCAAAGTCGACGCTGTACCGGACTACGCAACAGCTTGACAATTAATTCATATGAAATTTAAGTATAAAAGAACGACCTGCTATAACGACTGCAAAATGACGTTATAACAGGTCATTCTTTTATTTCTTATACTTGTCTATTCAACGAAATCATTTCAAGTTAGGGTAAAATAGTTTTTAAAACTAAACCCGGATAGCTTACTTACTATCCGGGGCTTCTATTTTAAATCTACTCAATCATAGTATGATACTGATACTATTCATTATTTCTTCTCCCATCCAGACTTACACTGGTTCAGCCGTTGATTACAACATCAACGGGTCACGGACTCCAAGTTACTCCTTGTTACCGTCGGTTGGGAATTTCACCCTGCCCCGAAGAAATCCTATTTGATTTTCTTAAAGTATAAATCTTCACTAACTTTTTGTAAAGAACAAATCAATTATCAAAACTAACTTTCCATAAGTATTCGATACTTTTGGCTTTGGCCGCCATATTATTTGATGACTTTAATCCCAACAGTTTTAATAGGTACAGCATTAGTGAGATTATCATGAACCGGACATGTCTTATCCATAAAGTCAGCGAATTTAGTAATTTCACTTTTAGTACTTGGGGAACGAAAATGCGTGGTGAAATGGATCTCATCAATCCCTGGTCGGTTATCACTATGGGTTCCTGTAATGACAAGATAGAGGGAACTAAAGTCGAAGTGGTGCGCACGGTGAAAAGTACCGGCTACCACTGATTCGCAGGCCCCTAATGCCTCTAATAACCCTTCAATCGGTGTAACGCCAGTATTGGTCCCACCATGGGCACGAGGAGCATCAAATGTAATGGAGAATTTACTACCCGACGTAGCCTGATAACGATGCTGTTGTTCTGTACTATTGACAGTAACTGAAAATGTTGTTAGTGACATATTAGACAACCTCCTAATCCTTAACAACCTGATCACGAATAACGGTGGTTCCCTTTGTTAGGGTGTCGTAAATCGGTGATTGTTGCTCAACTGTCTTGATAAAGTGTTGACAAGTTTTTACATCTTCACTGCTATTGATTATGAAATTGACTCTAATCTCTTGAAAGCCACTACGTATACCAGACACTCCCATAAAGCCACGTTTATCGAGATCACCTTCAACGTTAACCGTTAAGTGATCATAAGTAAAATTTTGCTGACGAGCCAATTTAGCCGCAGTTTCTTGAAGTGAAGCACCTAAAGTAGCAAGGAGAAGTTCCATCGGATTCATTCCAGTGTTATTTCCCCCAGCCTTAACCGGTTCATCAATCATAGTGTGTAAGCCTCTAGCATGAACATCACTTTGCAAACGAAGTGCGGTCTTACGCGCGGTTACTTTGTATTTATCCATAGTACATATCCCCCTTACAGAATCTAGGAAAGCCCTTTCATATCTAGTTTTAAGAATAGCAAATGACTAGTGAAAAATTAAGCACATTTAGCCAAATATGTAGTGAACTTGTTAAATTGACATCTCAGTCTTAAAGTTAACAGCTGGAAAGATTAACTGATAATTATCATTAAGTTGCTTGCGAGTAACGTGTAATCCAATAAGTGGAATGTAACCATTAATATCATCAATAGCATTTTGACTACTTTCAGCAGCACCAACTAATTGATTATTAGTATCAAATACTAAACTTAACTTCGCACTTTTATCGTTTTTTCCAGCGTATTCCATATCTGAGCTGTATAGTTGATCCATATCAACTACATGATACTTGCTGTCCTTTCTTGCCTTGTCTACATCTACCCCAACCTGAGCTATTTGTGGAAAAGTAAAAGCTGAAGAACCAATAATCGGGTAACGAATTGGATTACGCTTTTCATTCATAATTTGGTCAGCTAAATACATTGCTTCAAAATGAGCGGTTGGTACTAAAGCAGGTTCTTTTTTATCAATCACATCTCCTGCAGCGTATACTCCCTTAGCTGTTGTTTCTAGGTGATCATCTACAATAATACTATGCCTTGGGGATAACTTAATATCAGTATTTTCTAAATGTAGTTCATCAACATTAGCAATTCGACCACTGGCATCAACAACATAATCACTCTTAATTACATTGCCATCCGAAGTAAGTATTTCGTAATCATTACCTAGTTTCGTGATCTTTTCTACACCTTGGTCAAAGTAGAAATTAATTCCACGTTCTCTCATATCATCAACCGTATTCTGAACGTGCTTTTCACTAAAGGCCATCATTGGCCGTGGTAAAATTTCAATAATACTTACATGGCTACCAGCAGCTGCAAGCATAGTTGCTAGTTCCATTGAAACGATTCCTGCTCCAATAAACGCAACCTCGCTTGGTAATTCATTAAGATCTAAAACATCATTACTGTTATGAGTAAATTCACTTCCAGGAAAATTCAATTTACGTGGTTTCTGACCTGTAGCAATAATAATGACTGGAGCATAATACTTTTTTTCATTAACCAATAAAGTGTGGTTGTCAACAAAGCTTGCATAACCTTGCAATGTATCAACACCAGCTTTTACAAAACTCTCTTCCTCGCTATCAGGCACATTTTCCCACATTGCCTTTTTGGTCTTCATAAGTTGGCCCCAATTTATTCTGCTGGCTTGTTCAATACCACGGCATTCCATTAACTGACTACCAAGTACATTTCTTACTGCTCCTTCAAAGAAAATTTTTGGCTCGCAACCATAATTAGGGCACGTTCCACCAAACTTATCCCCTTCAATAACCAGAATTTTCTTATTACTATGTTGTGCAGCTTTACTGAAGTTAATGGCTGCTGGGCCCCCGCCGATAATAATAACGTCATATTTTTTCATTATCTTATGTCCTTTCATATTTCGCTTACTTTATATAAGTTATTCTTTTTTATGCGTGTTCTCAAATTATGTGCTCTAAAATTGACTACAAATTTAAGAATTTGTCCTTTTTATTCCGTTGACAATTGTAAACATACGCACTATCTTTATTAAGAGCTTTTAAAAAGTAAGAAAGGAATGAAATAATGAAAAGTAAACGAATCACTGCACTACTTACAATTGCACTATTTACCTTTATGACATCGCTTGATTCTTCAATTGTAAATATTGCAACGCCAATCATGGCAAGAGAAATGAATGTCTCCTCTAGTACAATTGAATGGGTCATTTCAATCTACTTAATGATTATTTCAGCATTAATTATGTTCTTTGGGCGGTTAGGCGATATTGTTGGTAAAGTAAAAATTTTTAAAATAGGGACTTTGATTTTTACAATTGGGTCTCTAGTTGCTGGGATCAAAATTAATTTTAGCTTTCTACTTTTTGGTAGGGCAATCCAAGCATTAGGTGCTGCAATGACAATGTCCAATAACTTTGGTATAACGACTGAAATGTTTCCTCTTAAAGAAAGAGGTCGAGCTCTAGCAATTTTAGCTACCTTCTTTGCCCTCGGTTCAATTGCTGGACCATCTTTGGGCGGTTTAATTTTAACTACCGGTAGCTGGTCATACATTTTCTGGATTAATGTTCCAATTGGAATTGTTGCAATTCTTGTAGGCAACACTTCCCTACCTAAGGATTCTCTTAAAAACACTAATGAAAAACTTGACTGGTATGGTACAACTATCTTTGCGGCATTCATTGCCTTTTTCTTCTATGCTTTAATGCAAGGACAAACACAAGGTTATGCTAATCCGATTATCCTAACCACCCTTGTAATTGCAATTGCACTGTTAATAGCCTTTGTTATTATCGAATGTCACGTTAAGTTACCAATGCTTAATTTTAAGATTTTTAATAATGCTAATTTCACCATGGGAGTTGTCTCGGCGTTACTAGCATTTATTGTTGGTTATTTCTTCAGTATTTTAATCCCATACTACCTTGTAAATGCCCGCAACTATAATGCTAGCTTTGCCGGTATATTATTAGCTATTATTCCACTAACAATCGCTTTCTTCGGTCCAATCGGTGGAACACTTGCTGATAAATTTGGCGGTGAAAAGATTTCAATTATTGGTCTGGCATCTTTGATAATTGCCCAGATTTTAATCCTAAACTTTAATTTACATTCACCACTAGGGCTATTTATCGTTGCATCTTTCTTCTACGGTATCGGAATGGGACTTTTCCAGTCACCAAATAATTCTGTTATCATGTCATCAGTTGACAAGAAATTTTTAGGAATTGCTGGTAGTGTGAATTCATTGGCACGTAATTTTGGAATGGAATTAGGAGTTAGTTTATCTACAATAATTCTTTATAGTTCAATGAGTTTGAGAAAGGGTAAGAGCATTACAACATACCCAGTTGGGCAAAATCAATTATTTATGTTTGGCTTACACACCGCCTTCATTTTTGCATTGATATTTGCTGTAATAGCCGAGATCATTACCATTACTCGTTTCATAAAGAATTACAAAAATAAGTAAGTTAATTTAAGGTAAAATGTCGTACTTTCTTGGCATTTTACCCTTTTATTTTACAAATAAAAGATAACCCCCAGATAGCAAAAATTTACTATCTGGGGGCTATAATTTATAAAATCAATTGTCTGCCGACAGGCGTTCAATTAATGCTTGTTGCTGTGGAAACATCTTTTTTAATTGTTTCTTCTTTGGAATCAAAATCTCATTCGAAGAAGATGATGGTAACGTAACACTGACTTGAGAAAATCCGGTTACTCTTTTGACACTTTCCATCGCAATAAAGGTGTTTGGCTCGACATAAAAGCCATGAACCTCATCATTAGCCTTATTTAATCCTAATTTAACTAGTCGATAACGACCATCTTGGGTAAAACAATGTACATTAACTGGATCACCGTATGAATACATTAGTGCTTTACCGTATTGCACCATATGTAAATGTGATGGATGATCATGATCAATGGTTGTATACATTACTAGTTCTCCCGGGCGATAACCTTTGTTGACGGTATAAGAGGGATAAAAATTTTTGAATATTTGCTCCTGCCTTTTGCTTTCCTCCGGTGATAACCGTGGTTCTGGTTTAGCGGGTCCCTGCGTCTCAACTTCACCTTTGCCAGTGATTAAAGCATCAAATGCATCAACTATTGTAGATGAGAAACCAATAGAACGATCAGCAATCACACTAGGAATATTTAACTGTCCCTTATTAATCGTAATATAGTGGCTACGTTCGTTACCAGCAATTAATTGCATACTGGGGGCCTTAATCATTTGGTTTTGCGGACCAATTCCTAACTCTAAGACCAGAATCTTTCTATCTTGATAAGTAGTCAAAAAATTCTCAAAGCCACTAACCTGTTTTTGATCTATATTAAATGCCGAACCCGGGATATTTAGCGATAGAGGTGCTTTACATTCCGCGCAGGTTGGCAAGTCCTCCTCGGTTAAAGTCCCAGCCTGATCTTTTTCATAGATTTGATGAAGAGTTTCCTTCAAATCAACAAACGAATGGTCCTTAGGATGGTTAGAACAGATTCCTGTTTGCCAATTTCCTTCAATTTCAAGGAGGTTACTAAATTCAGCTAGTGCAAAATGATGATCAACATTAGATGTCCAAATAAAGTAGGGCTTATCACCAATGATTTGACGTAATTTACCCATTAATTCACCCGGATAATAATTGTAGTTGTAGTATTCCGCAATCCGAGCATAAACACGCCACTTGTCAAGCTCATCTGGGTAATGGTAGTTGAGGGCTCCTAATAGATTAGGCAAATTATATTTCTCTACTAAATCACCCAAAACCGTTGATAATTTTCTGTCATGGGCGAATAAATTTAGTCCTTCTGAAATTGAAAAACCATTACTAGCAGTTACTAAAATGGCATCAGCATCACTTAACCATTGTTGAGCTGTTTTTATCGCGTTAGTCATTTTGTCCTCCTTTGATTAATTCAGAAATATTTTGTAAGGCCTTAGCCGTATCACTATTAATCAACAGTGAACGATCTTTTATTGCTGGATTTGTTAAGGCATCACGAGGATTGAAATTAATATAGAATGACTGTGGCATGTAGTTGGTCATTTCCCAGAAGGGTTCCTGGATAAACATCGGTGTCATCCGACCAACCCCAATCTCAATGAAAAGTATCTTCTTTAACCGGTACTTGCCTAGAAATTGATTTGCTTTTTCGTACTCTTCATAGTATTTCTTATCTTCAAGAAATTCCGGACCACGGACCCAAGGAATCAGTGGTGTCCCGTCAACCTCGCTTTTGGGAATTAGTTCAGTAGGCAGCCGGTTATTATCGATTTGTGGTAATAAATTATCTAAGAAGCTTGCGGTAGGATACAAATGCTTATCCGTTGACGTATTTTTGCTTTGAAAGTAACCCCATGATCCTTGAATTTCACTAACATGCTCATTCGGGAAAAACTTCTTAAACAACATATCTTGATTGGTTGTAATAATATGGTAAGGCTTATTGTCAATGATTGTCTTTAGATAATCATATACCCTATTTTGAGGTGGAATGGTTGAAACCATTTTTAACATTTTTAATAAATAAGCCCATCGCTCTTCTTGAGATTCAAAACGGTTATAAAATCCTTTAAAAATACCTTCAAAGTGATACTTCTGATAAAAATCACTCATGTATTTCATGAATAGTGGACTAGCTTCATACCAAAAATCCATTCCGGCAGCATTAGACATCCCAGAGCCAGCCCCAATTATAATTGCATCAGCGTCATTAATGTGCGTTACTACAGTTTCCAGATCGTTCATTTTGTTCCTCCTTACTAGATAGTGTGTCTGTTTTTGAACACAGTGTAGTTAAATGATATTATTGATTATAATGATTAACGCGGCTCAAACGAAGAACATTTTTTCAGAGATGTCCATTTATCGACACTTTTACGAAAATGTGAAGAAACAACAGTTGAGCTCTAGTAGAAAGGAAAGCGAAATATTTGGTAAATAAGCAGAAGCGGCAAGACCGCCGCACAAGATACACGATTAATGTCATTAAGGATGGCTTTTTGGAACTGATTCAGCACAACCCATATTCTAAGATAACGATTAAAAAGCTTTGTCAAACCGCTGATATCAGCCGCTCAACATTTTACCTACACTTCGATTCAATGAATGATGTTTTGAATGCTGTTTTAGACGATGCCATCATGACTACATCATCAGATTACTTTAAAATTAACAATTTTAGCGTCGATTACCTTAAGGAAAATGAATCTTTAATTCCAGCTTGCCAAAGAGTAGGATCAGGCACAAAGTATCGTAAACTACTTTTGGACCCTGATTTAACCGAATATATTGTGGGACGAATCATGGTTCATGAGCGCGATCGAGTAGTTCCGGCAATTCAGAAAAAAACGGGCCTATCACAAGAGGATGCTGAAACACTATTCTTATACACGCTTCACGGTTCTTTTGCCGTTAACCGTGCAAATCACTTTAGGAAAAATGACCAATGGTACCATGATGTTCAGCTGTTAAATAAATTTACTTTGAATGGTTATCAGGCCCTAAAATAGGTAAATTACTTTTCCACCATTATTTTTGGTAATATGCAAAGTTCATATTTTATATAGTTGTTTGTAAAAGCCACTACAAAGTTTTTATCGAATATGTTTAAATATAGTTAAAATATAAGGAAGGTGCCATATGATGAAGTTTAATACGATAAACATTCATGGATTAAAGGTATTTTATCGCGAAAGTGGCAATAAAGCTTTGCCAACATTCTTACTCTTACATGGTTTCCCAACGTCCAGTGCATTGTTCCGAAACCTGATACCATTGTTGGAGAAAGACTTTCACGTCATCGCACCAGATTATGTTGGCTTTGGACAATCAGCTTCTCCCAGTCATGTAGATTTCAAATACACCTTTGAGAATCTTACTAATTATGTTGATGATCTTTTGACTGCATTAAATATTCACAAGTTTTTCATGTACGTTTTTGACTATGGTGCACCAATCGGCTTTAATCTTGCTGTACGTCATCCCGAACAAATCTTAGGCATCGTTAGTCAAAACGGTAATGTTTATCAAGAAGGCTTAGGTAAAAAGTGGGCAGGACGCAAAAAATATTGGGCCCATCCAACCAAAGAATTACGTGAAAAGTATAAGGCAGCTTTTGCGCCAGCAACAATTAAAGGTCAATATTTGGGTGGTGAAAAGCCAGGTGCCATTGGTCCAGATGGATACACTTTGGACATCTACTACACAGGCAAACCTGATTATGCTGAAAATCAGTCCGACTTGATTTTTGATTATCAAAACAATGTTGCAAATTATCCAAAGTATCAAGCATATTTGCGTCAATATAAACCAGAGCTGGTTGCAGCTTGGGGTAAAAATGACCCTAGCTTTATTTATCCAGGTGCTGAGGCTTTTAAGAGGGATGATCCAAACGCAGAAGTTCATCTCCTTGATGGTGGTCATTTTGTCCTGGAATCACATTGGCAAGAAATTGGCAAATTGATTTTAGATAAGTGGGGCAATAATTAAGAATAATATGTTCTAACTTTTGTGACTTCAATTGTTAAAGTTTACCCTTATTTCTCATTTTTCACACGCCAACATTGCTAAAGCGCTTGATACTATTGAGTTACAGTAATTCACCGCAGTTCAAGACAACACGACAAGCGTTCACGTGAGAAAAAGGCGAGAAGTCGATAATTTTTTTAACGTAAAATAGCCAGTTATAGCGGCACTTGGGTCGTTCTAACTGGCTATTAAACTCAATTATTGCGTTTTTATGGCAAACATTTTGGCAAACAAACATGTAGTCTTAAGTGAGTTGGTCGAGTTTTAAGGCTACCAAAATGCCGTTATCATGCACTTCCAACTCTAAGTTACATTACAATTCTATTCGGTATCAATAGTCATAGGCGCAAAGCCCATCAAATCAGTGCATACAGCCTTTTCCAGATGTAAGCTCATGCACACGATTTTTCTGTGTGCACAGCCGTGTGCATAACATTCTTAAATAAACAAAAATAATCCTTGATATACCTTCGCAAAACGTTGATATATCAAGGATTAATAAATTTTATAAAACTTCTTAATGCCAACTAGAGGAGTCGAACCTCCGACCTTCTCTTTACGAGGGAGATGCTCTACCAGCTGAGCTAAGTTGGCAAATTATTGTTACTTAAGAACAACTAACAACAATGATTATATCATGATCATGCAATAGTTAAAACACTTATTTTAAATTTTATTTATTGCACTTAGTTAAGTCATGGTATTAAAAAAGCTGCTAGACATAATCTAACAGCTTATATACCAACTCCGGCAGTCAGACTCGAACTGACGACAACCTGATTAACAGTCAGGTGCTCTACCAACTGAGCTATGCCGGAATAACGCGTGGCAACGTCCTATCCTCGCAGGGAGCGATCCCCCAACTACTTTCGGCGTGTT